>NZ_KB849239.1:3772831-3906876 GCF_000368085.1 Acinetobacter nosocomialis NIPH 2119 | reverse complement strand
TAACTGTTGAACCAGCTTCTGCTGTACCTGTTACAGGATTAGTTGCATTGATTGGATCAATTACTGGTGCATTTGGCGCAGTGGTATCTACTGTATAAGTTTTTGATTCAGTTATATTGCTACTATTACCCGCTGCATCAGTAAACGTAACTTTTGCATCAATGGTTTTATCGCTATCTGCAATTAATCCACTGCCTGGTACAACTACGCTCCATGTTCCTGCTACTTTATCTACAGTTGCAGTATAAGTTACACCATTCACAACTACAGTAACGACAGTATTTGCAGCATCTGCTGGAATATTTTTTAAGCTACCTGTAACAGTAACGTTACCAGCAGCTTCAGTTGAATTAATAACATTATCTGAAGTTATAGGATCAACAGAGAAAGTAACCCCATTTGTATTTGGGGGTGTAGTATCTGCAGGAGAAGAGTCATTACTACTACCACTATTTGATGCAGCAGCAATGATACCGCCTGCAACTAGAGGTACTGCTGCCCATAACCATGGGTTCACACCTGCATCATGATAAAGTAATGGCTGAATTGAAGAAATTGGTTGATAAATAACATCAGACACTAATGCCTGTGGTGCTTCTGCTGGTAGTGCTGCTGGTAAGTCTTCACCTAAAAGTGCTTGTGGCTCCACATCACTGTCGGCATCTGCATCTGCATCGCTGTCAGCATCTGCATCATTTTCAGCATCTTTAAATTTTGCCCAAATGAGTTGACCATTCTGATCTTGAAATACAAGACTGTTATCAGCTGGTTCAGCAGTACCACTAAAGAAGCCTTCAATAACAATAGTTTCGCCATTTTTTAGGCGAATTACTGCATTAGTACCCTCTCTATTGACTACCAGTACATCACTGGCAGCTACTTTTACCAATACAACTGACGCTTCTGAAAGTTTTGCAGAAGTTCCCTCTGTTGTTACCAAGGTTTTGTGACTGTCCTTGGCAATAATTTGTATCTCAGGCATATCTATATTCCTTTTATATTATTGATTTAAATGATTTTTTGTATAATTCTTTTTACTTAATGTTTTCGAGTTTTTGACCTACAACTTAAAAACATTAAGTAATGTGATCATTTTTACATTAACCACTTTAAAATAAAAAAAATAAATACTAAAGTCCTTAAAGAAAAAAATTTAATTAATACAAATTTTATATAAATAAAATTCTCGTTCTTATTCTTATAAATTACGAAAAATAACTAGCAACTGTTTTATATATAAAACAAATTTAATTTTTTATTATTGAAAATTTATTGAAAACTATTTTAATTTAATTTTTTATATAACAATTTTTAATATCTCAATAAAATAAAATATATTAATAATGATATATATAGAAAAAAATGGCTTCAGATAATATTTTACTATTACACTAAAGCCTAATTTTTTAATACTAATTAAAAAGATTTTTAAGTTAAGTTAAAAATTATCTGGACTCTCAAAACGTTTTACTTCTTGTAACTTATTAGGGTCATGCATAGTTGCAATACCATCTTCTGTTTTTTGATCAACAATAACATCAGGGTTAAAGATAGTAATAGTTTCTCTTCCTAACGCATCTTCTCCTACAATATATTGAAAGCCACGGCGATTCATTTTGTGACATAACTTTTGGTAAAAGCCTTTAAGTCCTTCGGTTTCTTCATTAGGGTTGTAATAAAATGCGTTCATTACTGCCGGTAGACCAAGACCACACACCACACCAGATAACAGTACACTAATAAAGGTATATCCAATAAGAATACTACTATAAGGACTAAGTGCTGGAATATTTGCAACAGCCAGAATTAAAGCAAGTGAAATCCCGCCTCGTACGCCACCCCAAGATAAGATAGTTAAACTACCATTATAGCTTTTGGTTTTACGCATTGTTGGGAAGAAAGCAAAAGACATAAAATTTGCTGCAAAACGAGAAATATGCAAAATAAAGAAAGCAACTATTCCCCCTAAGATCAGGCTAAAATTCAAATCAAGAATAAATAGCTCAAGACCAATTAAAGTGAATAAGAATGAATTGATAATTCCTTCTACTGTATGCCAAAAATGATTAACTTCTCTAATCTCACGCTCTTCACGGATTTCTTTCCATTTATTACCAACAATTAAACCGCCAATCACACAAGCAATCGGAGCAGAAGCGTGAGCAAACAAAGCAACTAAATATGCTCCGCTAGCAAGTAAGGCAGTTGTTAGAATCAGGGACTCCATTTCGTGTTTGCCACGTAATAGACGTAATGTTCCTATACCGAATGCCCATCCAATACCGACAGCAACCACAATTTCATAAAGTAAAGCTTCTAAAGTCGCAACTAACGAAAAATGTTCACCTTGTAAAACGTTCAGCAATGTCATAAATAGTGCAATACACATTGCATCGTTAAATAAAGATTCGCCTTCTAATTTGACAATTAAATGATGGGGCGCACGAATCGAACTTAAAACACCTTTAATACCGATCGGGTCAGTTGCTCCCAATGCCGCGCCTAATAATAGAAGAACTAAAATTGGTACATGATGGCCAACCAGTAATTGAAAGCCGTAAAGTAAGCCACCAAACAATACGGCGCAGATAACTAGTGCAATAGTCGCTAGAATACTAATTTGTCGCCAATAACTTCTTAAGTCTGAAATTTTAAATTTCAGTGCAGAAGATGTCAGAATAAAACAAATGACGCCATTAATTAAAAAGTCATAAAAATCGATATGACGTACTGCTTCTTCAATATTGTGAATATTAATGGTAATGAACTGATTACCATTTAAGAGACTAGCTCCCCATTGCAAAATGAAGACAAAGATTGCAGAAACAAGAGGCACGCCAATAGCTTGAGGAAAGCCTAAAATACGCTTATTGAATATAGTCGTTGCAATTGATAAAGCAAATACAACTGTAAGTGCTTGTAATAAGAAAAAATTACCCATGAATACCCTTCTTCTGGGTCAATGACCAAATAAAAAACCTAGACAGCTAAACTGAACAGAATGAGGAAGTAGGCACCTTATAAGGGCCTAAACAGTTAAAAGTTGGAATATAAGTTTAACGAATTACTTTAATCATTCTATCGATCAGTTAAATTTCTTAACATTAATTATGAAGTTGGGGTATTAAAAGATGAGCTTATTTAAAGTGTTTTAATAAACTCATCTTTAACATTAGATAGGATTATTAAAAGTATCACATTGGTTGATATCACCGGACTTTAAGCCCACTTGAAACCAATGCATCCGCTGTTCACTCGTACCATGAGTAAAACTATCAGGTACAACTTGTCCTGTCGCACGTTTTTGCAAATAGTCATCACCAATTTTTTGAGCTGCATCCATTGCTTCTTCAACATCACCAGACTCTAAAAACTGAGTACGTTGTTGATTATGATTTGCCCATATACCTGCTAAACAGTCAGCTTGTAACTCTTGTCGAACAGATAATTGGTTACCCTCTCTTTGGCTGACTTGCGAACGAGCTTGTTGCACTTGAGATGAAATACCAAGCAAGGTTTGAACATGATGGCCTACTTCATGCGCAACAACATAGGCTTGGGCAAAATCCCCTGCCTGATCTTGGCGAGAAAGCTCTGATTTATTTTGCTCACCCGAAATCCCCATTTGCTCGCGCATATCTTTAAAGAATTCGGTATCAATATAAACTTTTTGGTCAGCTGGGCAATAAAAAGGTCCCATAGCAGATTGAGCGGTACCACAACCTGAGCGAGTCACTCCACTAAATAAAACTAACGTTGGCGGTGTATAAGTTTTCCCTAATTGCTTAAATATAGGTGTCCACGTATCTTCTGTATCAGCTAATACAGTTCCAACAAAATCCGATGCTTCTTTTTGCTCAGGTGTTAAACTTTCTGGTGAGGTTGCATTTGATTGTTGTGAAGCAGTAACCTGCTGCGTTGCCTGATAAGCCATTTGCGGATCAACGCCAAAAAATTTCCATGCGACAAATGCCACGACCAAACCAATAATACTAATACCACCTGCTTTAACACCGCCCCCACCTCGACGGTCCTCAACATTGGTACTGACTCTACGATCTCTCCAGCGCATAACGTCCCTCTTCTTATTAAATGGCCTGATTAGTCAGAAGCTTTTGGCCACATTTTCTGTATTAAACTCACCACAAGCAACACAACCGCCCCAGCAATCATACCAATCGCAAAGTTCATTAATGTCGGTGTTAAAGCTCCAATAATATTGCCTACTGCGGGTATATTCTCTACATGATCGACGGTACTATCAGTAATATGATGAAGTAAAGGAATTGTATGGTTAATAATCCCTCCACCTACTAAAAACATTGCAATAGTTCCAACAATAGAAAGTAGCTTCATTAAAAGAGGAGCAAAAGTAAGTAAACCACGTCCTAGAGTTTGTTTAAAAGAAGCAGCCTGTTTTGTTAAATATAATCCTAAATCATCAATCTTAACAATCACACCAACCAAGCCATAAACACCTAGTGTCATCACAACAGCAATAATGCTAAGTACACTTATTTTTGTTATTAAAGCCGCCGTAGCAACCGTTCCTAAAGAAATAACAACAATTTCAGCAGATAAAATAAAGTCAGTTCGAATAGCTCCTTTTACTTTCTCTTTTTCAAAAGTAGCCAGATCCAGCTCTTCATTGTTAAATTCTTTTTCTGCTTCCTCAGAGGTTGAAGCTTTTCTATGCATAATTGTATGAAGAACTTTTTCAACACCTTCATAACATAGAAATAAACCACCTAGCATCAATAAAGGGTTAATCAGCCACGGTGCGATAACACTAATTAATAAAGCTAAAGGTACTAAAATAAGCTTATTAACTAAAGAACCTTTGGCAACCTTCCATACGATAGGCAATTCACGATCTGCACGTACACCTGTTACCTGTTGTGCATTTAAAGCCAAATCATCACCTAAAACACCGGCAGTTTTCTTTGCTGCCATTTTGCTCATTAAAGCGACATCATCTAAAATTGTTGCAATATCATCTAGTAATAAAAGTAAGCCACTTGCCATTTCTTATCCAGGTTTGTATTTATCTAGCTATTGTAAGATGAAATATTCCGTTTTCTGTAATTTTACTGAATAAATTCACAATATTATTTTAAGAAAGTTTAACCAATCGCTGACGAAAAAAATTTATTTCCCGTACAATAATGCCAATCTTTTATATTACAGGGCTTACTATCCCTGATTAAGCCAATACGATAGTGGAATAAATAATGAGTAATGTTGATCAGCGTCCAATTATTTTGACAGGCGACCGCCCAACCGGACAACTTCACCTTGGGCATTTTGTCGGTTCTTTGCGTTCACGTGTAGGTTTACAGGATAGCCACCATCAACACCTCTTATTAGCAGATGCACAAGCATTAACAGATAATGCAGATAACCCAGATAAAGTACGTCGTAACATTTTAGAAGTTGCTCTAGATTATTTAGCTGTTGGTATTGATCCAACTAAAACAACTATTTGTGTTCAGTCATGTTTACCAGCACTGAATGAACTTACAATGTTATATCTTAACTTTGTAACTGTGGCTCGTTTAGAACGTAACCCGACTATTAAATCTGAAATTCAAATGCGCGGTTTTGAACGTGACATTCCGGCGGGCTTCCTTTGCTATCCTGTTGCACAGGCGGCTGATATTACGGCTTTTAAAGCAACTGTAGTACCAGTAGGTGAAGATCAGATTCCAATGATTGAGCAAACGAATGAAATCGTGCGTCGTGTAAACCGTCAAATTGGTCAAGACCTTTTACCTGAATGTAAAGCATTGCTTTCTAATATGGCTCGTTTACCTGGTTTTGATGGTAAAGCAAAAATGTCTAAGTCATTAGGCAATACCATTGTTTTAAATGCTTCTGACAAAGACATTAAAAAGGCTGTAAACGCAATGTACACTGACCCAAATCATCTTCGTATCGAAGATCCAGGTCAGGTTGAAGGAAACATCGTATTTACTTACTTAGATGCATTTGATCCAAATAAAGAAGAAGTTGAAGAGCTAAAAGCACATTACCGCCGTGGTGGTCTTGGTGATGGTACAGTTAAAAAACGTCTCGAAGGTGTGTTAAAAGAATTAATTACTCCTATTCGTGAGCGCCGTGAAGAACTTGCTAAAGACCCTGATTACATTATGGATGTTTTACGTCAAGGTACTGATAAATGTCGAGACATTACTCAGCAAACTTTAGATGAAGTTAAAGATGGCTTAGGCTTATTTAAATTCTAATTCTTTTATTCAAAATATAATTCAAAAAGCCCTACGGGGCTTTTTCTATAATTACATTTAGATTCAATAATTTAAGCTATTACAATTTCTATATATTTATTATGATTCACACGCTCTTACCCTTTTAACGTGAAGTAACACTAATTAACGTGAACCTTAATGAACAAATATGAACACCTCAATAATATAGCTCAAGTAGGTTGATATGAACCTCACGACATTTCTCCTTAAGCCGAAACTGTTTTTAACAGATTCGTTGTTCTACGCAATGATCACCCCAATCATTGCGTATTTTTTTGTCTCTTTTTAGCGTTATTATTTCTCATTTCATTTTATGCTACTTTTCAATGATGCAAAAAAATACCGCATCATTTTTCAGATGCGGTATTTTTTAAAGATTTAAGGTAGCTATTAAACTAAACCTTTCTCTTTTAATACTTGCAACATAGTTGAACCAAGCTCAGCTGGGCTACGAGTGTAAGCCATACCTGCTTTTTCAAATGCAGCAAATTTCTCTTCAGCAGTACCTTGACCACCAGAAATGATCGCACCAGCGTGACCCATACGCTTACCTTTAGGAGCAGTTACACCAGCGATGTAACCTACTACAGGCTTAGTCACGTTAGATTTGATGAATTCAGCAGCTTCTTCTTCCGCTGTACCACCGATCTCACCGATCATGATAATTGCATCAGTATCTGGATCGTCTTGGAACAATTGAAGCGCTTCGATTTGGTTCATACCTGGGATTGGGTCACCACCAATACCGATACAAGTAGACTGACCTAAACCAAGCTTAGTTGTTTGAGCAACAGCTTCATAAGTCAATGTACCTGAACGTGAGATAATACCAATACGACCTGGTTGATGGATGTGACCAGGCATAATACCGATCTTACATTCACCCGGAGTGATCACGCCTGGGCAGTTAGGACCAACTAAACGAGTACCGTTACCGTTAGTTTCTAAATAACGTTTTGCTTTAAGCATGTCGATTGTTGGAACACCTTCAGTGATCACAACGATTAGGCCAACACCTGAATCAACCGCTTCAACGATTGAGTCTAAAACGAATGGAGCTGGTACATAGATTACAGATGCATCTGCATTTGTTTCACGTACAGCTTCTTTCATTGTGTTGAATACTGGTAAGTCAAGGTGAGTTGTACCACCTTTACCTGGAGTAACACCACCAACAACTTTTGTACCGTAGTCTAAAGCTTGTGCAGAGTGGAAAGTACCGTTTTTACCAGTAAAACCTTGTACCAATACTTTAGTGTCTTTATTAATTAATACGCTCATGATTGATACTCCCCTTACGCTTTAACTGCAGCTACAACTTTTTCTGCGGCATCAGACAAACCGTTCGCAGAAATTAATTTCAAACCAGATTCATCAAGTAATTTAGCACCTAACTCAGCGTTGTTACCTTCTAAACGAACAACAACTGGAACAGTTACGTTTACTTCTTGAACCGCTGCAATAATTGCTTCAGCAATCATGTCACAACGTACGATACCACCGAAGATGTTAATTAAAACACCTTGTACAGATGTATCAGCAAGGATGATTTTGAACGCTTCAATTACGCGCTCTTTAGTTGCACCGCCACCAACGTCAAGGAAGTTTGCAGGCTGACCACCATAAAGTTTAATGATGTCCATAGTTGCCATTGCAAGACCAGCACCGTTAACCATACAACCGATGTTACCTTCTAAAGCAACATAGTTAAGATCAAATTCAGATGCTTTTAATTCACGCTCATTCTCTTGAGATTTGTCACGTAAAGCAGCAACTTTAGGTAAACGGTAAAGCGCGTTAGAGTCGATACCTACTTTAGCATCTACACATAAAATTTCGCCGTTTTCACGAACAGAAAGCGGGTTAATTTCAAATAAAGCAAAATCGTTTTCAACAAATGCTTGGTAAGCAGCTGTCATGATTTTTACGAATTGACCGATTTGTTTGTCTTTCAAACCTAAAGCAAACGCAACTTCACGTGCTTGGAATGGTTGTAAGCCAACTAATGGATCAACTTCAACTTTGATAATTTTTTCTGGAGTTTCTTCAGCAACTTTCTCGATTTCTACACCACCTTCTGTAGAAGCCATGAAAGTAATACGACGGCTAGAACGGTCTACAACCGCGCCCAAGTAAAGCTCACGCTCAACTGGATATACGTCTTCAGCAACAATGATGCTGTTTACTGGTTGACCATTTGCATCTGTTTGATACGTTACAAGACGAGTACCAATGATATTGTTTGCAAATTCGATAACATCTTCTTTAGATTTTGCAACTTTAACGCCACCAGCCTTACCACGACCACCAGCATGAACTTGCGCCTTCATTACAGCGAATTTACCACCAAGCTGTTCAAATGCAGCAACTGCTTCGTCTGCATTGGTTGCCAAGATACCTTCTTGTACCGGCATACCATATTCTTTCAATAACGCTTTAGCTTGATACTCATGTAAGTTCATTTAGTTACCTACTTAACTTTGTTTGTTGTCTTCAATTTGCGCAACATTCTCATGTTGTATGTGCAAATTGCTGTCTACGTCTATCAACTTGATGATTTTTTAATCACACCATCGAATGTGAAAAAGAGCGGAGAAACCGCTCTTTAATTTTATTTACGCTTACGTTGAATCGCGTGAATTGCACGACCATCTACAGCAAGTGCAGCTTCATGAACAACTTCAGAGAATGTTGGGTGACCAAAAGTCATCAACTGAAGATCTTCAACTGAAGATACAAATTCAAGAGCGATCATACCTTGGTGAACGATATCAGATGCTGCAGGTCCAATCACATGCATACCTAATAAACGGTCAGTTTTTGCATCAGCAACGAACTTAACAAAACCTGCACCTTCACCAGCAGCTAAAGCACGACCATTTACAGCAAAACCGAATTGACCAGTTTTTACTTCATGACCTTTTTCTTTAGCTTGTTCTTCAGTTAAACCAACCCACGCCGCTTCAGGGTGTGTATAGATAACAGAAATGATTGTGTCATAGTTTACTTGAGCTGCATGACCGTGAATACGTTCAACAGCCATTACGCCCTCTTCCATTGCTTTATGAGCAAGCATTGGACCGCGAACTAAGTCACCAATCGCATATACACCTTCTACAGAAGTTGCACAGTGATCGTTTACTTCAACTAAACCACGTTCAGTTAATTTAATGCCTGAATCTTCAGCCAATAAACCTTCTGCATAAGCTTTACGGCCAACACAAACGATTAATTTGTCAAAAGTTTGAGTTTTTTCTTCGCCACCTTGAGTGTATTTAACAGTCACTTCACGACCATTAACTTCAGTGCCAGAAACTTTAGCACCAACGCGAATATCAAGACCTTGCTTAGTTAAAAGCTTTTGGTATTCTTTTGCCAAAGCTTTATCAGCCATTGGCAAGAATGCATCCATTGCTTCAAATACAACAACTTCAGCACCAAGACGACGCCATACTGAACCAAGTTCTAAACCGATTACACCTGCACCAATTACACCTAAACGCTTAGGTACTTCTGGGAAGTTTAATGCGCCAGTTGAATCAACAATAATATCTTGATCTACAGGAGCTACAGGAATATTTACAGGCACAGAACCAGACGCAAGAATCACGTATTTAGGTTCTAAAACTTGAGTTTCACCTTCATGAGAAACGAACTCAACTTTTTTACCAGCAAGTAATTTACCTGTACCTTTTAACCACTCAATACCGTTGCCTTTAAGCAATTGGTCGATACCGCCAGTTAATTGGTCAACAATTTTGTCTTTACGAGCAAGAAGTTTTGCAAGATCGAAATTCACTTCACCAGTTGTAATACCGTGATCAGCTAAGTGATGCACTGTATCTTCATAACGATGAGAAGAATCAAGCAAAGCTTTAGAAGGGATACAACCTACGTTTAAGCAAGTACCACCTAAAGAAGGCTTACCGTTGTGAATACGTTTTTCAATACAAGCGACTTTGAAGCCTAGTTGAGCAGCACGAATCGCAGCTTCATAACCACCAGGACCACCGCCGATGACAACAAGATCAAATTGTTGAGACATTTTTATCTCCATAAACCAAGATAGAGGATCGCTCTATCCTGGTAGGTATTTATTCGAAGAAATTAAAGATCAAGGATGAGTTTAGCTGGCTCTTCTAACAATTCTTTGATTGCTACTAAGAAACCTACAGCTTCTTTACCATCGATCATACGGTGGTCGTAAGAAAGCGCTAAGTACATCATTGGCAAGATTTCAACTTGACCATTTACCGCCATAGGACGCTCTTGGATTTTGTGCATACCCAAGATACCAGTTTGCGGCTGGTTCAAAATAGGAGTTGAAAGCAATGAACCGAAAGTACCACCGTTAGTGATAGTGAAAGTACCACCAGTCATTTCTTCGATAGATAATTTACCATCACGTGCTTTAGCAGCATAAGCAGCAATACCTGCTTCAACTTCTGCGTAGCTCATACGGTCCGTATCACGTAATACTGGTACAACAAGACCACGATCAGAAGATACTGCAACACCGATGTCATAGTAACCGTGATAAACGATATCGTCGCCATCAATTGAAGCATTTACAGCTGGGTAACGTTTAAGCGCTTCAGTTGCTGCTTTAACGAAGAATGACATGAAGCCTAAACGAGCACCATGACGTTTTTCGAAAGCATCTTTATATTGCTTACGCAATTCCATGATTGGCTTCATGTTAACTTCGTTAAATGTAGTTAACATTGCAGTTTCTTGAGTAGCTGCAAGAAGACGCTCAGCAACACGTTTACGTAAACGAGTCATTGGAACGCGTTTTTCGATACGCTCGCCAACAGCAACGCTTAACGGAGTAACGTTAGCAGCTGGTTTAGCTTGATGGTTTGCAACATCTTCTTTAGTGATACGACCACCACGACCAGTACCTTGTACGTCAGAAGCAGCAATACCAGATTCAGTTAACGCTTTACGAACCGCAGGAGCTTGATCAGACACAGTTTCTGTACGCTCAACAACAGGAGCTGCACCAGCTTGAGTTTGAGCAACTGCTTGTTCTACTGCTGCAGGAGCAGCAGCTGCGCCAGCACCAGCTTCGAATTGGGCAATAACTTCGTCAGAAAGAACTGTATCGCCTTCACCTTTAATGATTGCAACCAAGCTACCATCTGCAGGAGCAACAACTTCTAAAACAACTTTGTCGGTTTCAATATCACAGATTACTTCATCACGTGATACAGGTTCACCCACCTTTTTATGCCAAGTTGCGATGGTGCCATCTGCAACAGACTCTGGGAATACCGGTGCTTTAATTTCGGTTGCCATTATTGAGAATCTCCTGATTGTTCAGCTTCGATTGCCAATGCATCATTAATTAGCTGAGCTTGTTGTTTTGCATGCAAGTACGGTGAGCCACAAGCTGGTGCAGCAGAAGCTTCACGACCTGCAAAACTGATACGGATTTGTTTGCCAGATTTTAAGATATCGTCATATAAACGCGGTGCGATAAACAACCAAGCGCCTTGGTTCTTCGGCTCTTCTTGTGCCCAAACGAGTTCTTTCACATTTGGATAAGCAGCCAAGATTTCTGCAAGACGTTGCTCTGGATATGGATACAACTGTTCAATACGTACGATTGCAACATTAGTTAAGTTTTGTTCACGACGTTTTTCGAGTAAGTCGTAATAAACTTTACCGCCACAAAGTACGAGACGAGTTACATCTGACTTGTTAATTTGATCGATTTCGTCAATTACAGTCTGGAATGAACCATGTGCTAGCTCTTCTAAAGTAGAAGTTGCAAGTTTATGACGAAGTAAAGATTTCGGTGACATTACGATTAATGGCTTACGAATTGGGCGTACAGCCTGACGACGTAATGCATGGAAAATCTGTGCAGGTGTCGTTGGAGTGATCACTTGCATGTTGTCTTCAGCACATAACTGTAAGAAACGTTCTAAACGAGCTGAAGAGTGCTCTGGACCTTGACCCTCGAAACCATGTGGTAACAACATCGTTAAACCACAAACACGCTCCCACTTAGTCTCACCAGAAGCAATAAACTGATCAATCACAACTTGAGCACAGTTTACGAAGTCACCAAATTGTGCTTCCCAAATAATTAAGCTCTTAGGAATTGTAGTTGCGTAACCATATTCAAATGCAAGAACTGCTTCTTCAGATAACAAAGAATCGTAAATCGCGAAACGTGGTTGGTTCTCTTTAACATGACAAAGAGGAATGTAAGTTGAACCATCAACTTGGTTATGCAATTTCGCATGACGGTGTGAGAAGGTACCACGACCTACGTCTTCACCAGTAATACGAACTAGATAGTCTTCATCCAATAAAGTCGCATAAGCTAAAGTTTCTGCTGCACCCCAGTTTAAAGGAGTTTCGCCAGTTTGCATTTTCACGCGATCTTCAATTACTTTTTGAACCTGACGCTGCATTACAAACCCTTCAGGAAGTTTGCTCATGCCCTCGCCTAATTCTTTAAGGCGGTTCAAGTCAAATGAAGTATCCCAATCGTCTGTATAGTCATGGCCCAAATATGGAGTCCAATCAACAAACATTTTGGTATTTGGTTCAAGAATCAATGCATTTGCTACATGATTACCCGCTTCTAAATCAGAACGGTAATCTTCAACCATTTGATCAGCTTCAGCACGATCAAGTACTTTCTCTTGTACAAGTTGATCAGCATAAAGTGTACGAGTAGTTGCTTTCTTCGCAATTACTTGATACATCAATGGTTGTGTACCAGATGGCTCATCCGCTTCGTTATGACCACGACGGCGATAACAGAACAAATCGATAACAACATCTTTACGGAATTCGTGACGGAAATCATGTGCTAATTGAGTAGCAAAGATAACAGCTTCAGGATCATCACCATTTACATGGAAAATCGGTGCCTGAATCATTTTAGCAACGTCTGTACAGTACTCTGTAGAACGAGCATCACGTGGATCAGAAGTTGTGAAACCAACTTGGTTATTCACAATAATATGAACCGTACCACCAACTGTATAGCCACGAGTTTGTGACATTTGGAAGGTTTCCATGTTCACGCCTTGACCTGCAAATGCAGCATCACCATGAACAATAACTGGCAATACGTCATCACCGCCGATGTCTCTACGACGTACTTGACGCGCACGCACAGAACCTTCAACTACAGGACCAACAATTTCCAAGTGAGATGGGTTAAATGCCAATGCCAAGTGAACTTCACCACCTGGAGTCATTACATTACTTGAGAAACCTTGGTGGTATTTAACGTCACCAGAACCTTTCTTATGAAGTGATTTACCTTCGAACTCACCAAACAAGTCCGCCGGATTTTTACCCATAATATTAACAAGAAGGTTCAAACGGCCACGGTGTGGCATACCGATAACAACTTCTTTACAACCTACAGCACCAGCACGCTGGATAATCTCATTTACCATAGGAATAAAAGATTCGCCGCCTTCAACACCAAAGCGTTTAGCACCGACGTATTTATTACCGAGATATTTTTCTAGCCCCTCAGCAGCAGTTAAACGCTCTAAGAAGCCTTTCTTTTGATCATTTGAGAAATTGAATTTACCACGGGCACTTTCAAGACGCTGTTGAATCCAACGTTTTTCTTTTGTGTCCACGATGTGCATGTATTCAACACCGATTGAACCACAATAGATTGCTTCCATTGCTTCAATCATTTCGGCAAGCGTTGCTTCGCTCTTGCCAATCTCAAGATTGCCTGTATTGAATACTGTATCTAAATCTGATTTGGTTAAACCGTGTGCTGAAAGATCTAAATCAGGAATATCTTCACGCTTAGCAAGACCTAATGGATCTAATTTAGCTTTTTGATGTCCGCGATTGCGATAAGCAGCAATAAGTTGTAAAACGCCAATTTGACGACGCTCATGCTCAGTACTTACAGTACTTTGTACAACAGGTTGAACACGATTAGCATTACGTCCTAGTAATAGGAATTGCTCACGCACAGCGCTGTGTGGTTGGTCACCCTTTGGATATTTATCGAAATATTGGCGCCAGTCCTCAGCGACGGAGGTTGGGGAAGTCAGGTACTGCTCGTAAAGTTCTTCAATATACGCTGCACTATCAGCGGAAAGTTCAGTGTCAAGACGCAATGCGTCAGCAACTTCTTGCATTTGTGGACCCATTTCCTATTGCAAAAAATATTACAGGCTGCCTTTTAAGCACACCCATGATGCATAATGTCAAATTGGTAAAAATGACACTACTTACCCAACAGGTCTTCAAGACCATGGGGCGTCATACTACCTAGAGAGAAAACTCCATAGGTAATTAATGAATCACAACGCCCTCAATGGCATCATCACTCACCTTATACTCGATTAAAACCGAGCAATTTTTTGCAAATCTTTTTAGAAAAATTAACTATACAATTAACTTTTCTAAAATGACTTTGACCATAAAAATTAAGCACTGATCTAAGATCGTGCCACTTAATTTAATTTCACTAGTATACGCTTTTTTTACCTACAACTTTGTGGCAAATCGTATCATGTTCTTAACGAACGATTGATTTTTTTGACACATACCATCTATAAATTGGCGAAATACATATCCAATTTTATCTATTAATATATGGTGCTTTATATAAAAACCCCTCTTTTAACGACTAAAGTATAAGACGTCTATTATAAAATTAAAAAAAAACGCACATCAAGGATGTGCGTTCTCTATTTGTGCAGAATTAACCCGCTTGATCTAACAACATATTACGGATGTGACCAATAGCTTTTGTTGGATTCAAACCCTTAGGACATACTGACACACAGTTCATGATACCTTTACAGCGGAACAAACTGAATGGATCGTCAAGACGAGCCAAACGATCTGCTGTCGCAGTATCACGAGAATCGATAATAAAACGGTATGCATTCAACAATGCTGAAGGACCCAAGAATTTATCAGGGTTCCACCAGAATGATGGGCATGAAGTTGAACAACATGCACAAAGAATACACTCATACAAACCATTTAAGTGTTCACGCTCTTCCGGAGACTGTAAACGCTCTTTAGGTGGAGCTGGCTGGTTATTGATCAAGAATGGCTGAATTTTGTCATATTGATCATAGAATTGGTTCATATCAACAACCAAATCTTTAACAACCGGCAAACCTGGCAATGGACGAATTACGATTTTCTCTGGTAGGTCATTAAGGTTTTGCAAGCAAGCTAAACCATTTTTACCATTGATGTTCACACCATCAGAACCACAAATACCTTCACGGCAAGAGCGACGGAATGTTAACGTTTCGTCTTGAACTTTCAAAGCAAGCAATGCATCAAGCAACATACGGTGCTTATCAGTCAATTCAAGTTTGAAAGTTTGCATGTATGGCGCTTTATCCTTATCAGGATCATAGCGGTAGATTTCGAATGTACGAGTACCTCTACTCATCTTTATACTCCCGATTAGAATGTACGTGGTGCTGGTGGAATTGGATCAACAGTTAACGGCTTGAAGCGCACTGGCTTATATTCCAAACGGTTATCTGATGAATACCATAAAGTATGTTTCATCCACTCATCATCACGGCGACCGTATGAATAAGTTGGGTGATCAGCTGGTAATTCATAGTCAACTACCGTATGCGCACCACGACATTCTTTACGCGCAGCAGCTGAAATTAATGTAGCTTTTGCAACTTCATATAAGTTTTCAACTTCAAGCGCTTCAACACGTGCAGTGTTAAATACTTTAGATTTATCTTTCAAGTGAATGTTACGCACACGCGGTTCAAGAGCAAGAATCTCTTTAACACCTTTATCAAGCAATGCTTGAGTACGGAACACACCAGCGTGGTCTTGAACGATATCACGAATTGCATCAGCAACTTCTTGTGCATTTTCACCAGAAGTTGATTCATCCAACTTACGTACGCGATTTAAAGTTTGCTCTAATACGTTTGTTGGAAGCGGTGCATATTCATCACCATGATGCTTAGTTACGTAGTCGATAATGTGCTCACCAGCAGCTTTACCAAATACAACCAAGTCAAGAAGTGAGTTAGTACCTAAACGGTTTGCACCATGTACTGATACGCAAGAACATTCACCAATTGCATAGAAACCTTTTACAGGTTTAGTGTAGTTGTCTGTACCAGGTTCTGGTAAGCACACTTGACCATGCATATTCGTAGGAATACCACCCATTTGATAATGGATTGTTGGCACTACTGGAATTGGTTCTTTAGTAATGTCTACGTTTGCGAATTTTTTACCGATCTCAAATACAGATGGTAAACGCTTCATGATTGTGTCAGCACCTAAGTGAGTCATATCAAGTAAGATATAATCACCTTTTGGACCACAACCACGACCTTCTTTAATTTCCTGGTCCATAGAGCGTGATACGAAGTCACGTGGAGCCAAGTCTTTTAAAGTCGGTGCATAACGTTCCATGAACGGTTCGCCGTCTTTGTTACGAAGGATCGCACCTTCACCACGACAACCTTCAGTTAACAATACACCTGCGCCCGCAACACCCGTAGGGTGAAATTGCCAGAATTCCATATCTTGTAATGGAATGCCAGCACGAGCAGCCATACCAAGACCGTCACCAGTGTTGATATAAGCATTTGTTGATGCACGGTAAACACGACCAGCACCACCAGTTGCAAACAATGTTGCTTTTGCTTGGAATACGGCAATATTACCAGTTTCTTGGTCAATTGCAGTCACACCAAGCACATCACCTGCTTCGTTACGGATCAAATCAAGAGCGATCCATTCAACGAAGAATTGAGTACCCATTTTCACGTTGCTTTGATAAAGCGTGTGCAATAATGCGTGACCAGTACGGTCAGCAGCAGCACAAGCACGTGGAACTGGTTTATCACCATAGTTCGCAGAGTGACCACCGAACGGACGTTGGTAAATTGTACCATCAGCGTTACGGTCAAACGGCATACCCATGTGTTCAAGTTCATACACAACTTTTGGTGCTTCACGACACATAAATTCAATTGCGTCTTGGTCACCTAACCAGTCAGAACCTTTTACCGTATCGTAAAAGTGGAAATGCCAGTTATCTTCTTGCATGTTACCTAACGACGCACCGATACCGCCCTGAGCAGCAACTGTATGTGAACGTGTTGGGAAAACTTTAGTAAGTACAGCAACTTTCAAACCTGCTTGAGCAAGTTGGTAAGATGCACGCATACCAGAACCACCACCACCAACGATAACAGCATCGAAAGTGAGGTTTTGAATATTTGAATAATCTTCTTTAGGGTTTATCGCGCCCATGATATCTTCCTATCAATTCGCCCAGAAAATCTGGATACCCCAGATTGCGTACACAAACACTGCAATAATGACAGCCGTAGTCAGTACAAGGCGTAAACCTTTCGCTGAAGGACCCATTTGACGAGTAGTGACATAGTCAGTGAAAACTTGCCACATACCAATCCATGCGTGTGCGATAAGCGACAAAATTGCCAATAAAGAGAAAATCTTCATTGGTAATGTCATCATGAAGCCAGCCCATTGTTGATAGTCAAATCCGCCTTTGCAGAGAATCCAACCAAAAAGAACAACAGTATAAGCTGCCAATACCACAGCACTTACACGCTGGATAAACCAATCACGAGAACCTGAACCTGTTAAACCTGTAGCACTTTTCATTAGAACATAATCCATACAAAGGCTGCGATAATGGCTACCACAGATAAGATCAATGAAATTGTCGCTGCAATACGACCGCTTTGCAGTTCTTCAGCAAAACCTAGATCTGCAAGCAAATGCTTAACCCCAGCAATAAAGTGGAAAATTAAGCCGGCTACAAATACCCACACGACAAAACGTACAAGGATATTTCCGAAAACGACATTTTTAACGTAGTCAAATCCTTCTGGTGAAGATAATGATTTATCTAGAATCCATAAGAGAACTGGTACTAATAAGAAAACGATGACACCTGATAAACGGTGTAAAATTGATGCAATAGCCACGGGTGAGCGTAAATTTACCGCTAACACCTGACCCATGGACAAATTGACAGGTCTGTTGCTTTTCACAGCGGGCATCCTGTAGGTAGAAACTCCGACCGGAGTTTGTTGAATTAATTCCAAGGAAAGCTGGCATTGTTAGGCAAGCACAGCTCATGCCTAACCTATAAACGACACTGAATTATAAAACGCGAAATATCAAAATACAAACAATCCACTTTGCCTTTTCCGCAAAAACTCATTAAATAAGAATCATTCACACAGCCAAACAGTAGTCTTCCCTATCCAAAATTTAAGACTAAACAAAACATGTGCTTGTTTAACAACATCTTTTATAAAAAATATCTTTTCTACTGCTTTATCTAAAATAAGTGAGTTTTAGACTAAAGATAAAGTTAATAATTCATCAAGCCTAATCAAAATCATAAACCAAATTTACCGTTACATACTAATTTTAATCATTTTTATTTTAAAAATATCCACTATCATCATTTACCTTAAATGTAATAAAGAGCTACTTGACTCTTAACAGTGAGTAGTATTTTTACAAAAAAAGAATTTTAAATTTTTAAGGATGTTCAACAAGCTATTTTTTAAACAATTAAACTTAAAAAAAGTACAACTTTTGGAATTATCAAATAGTGATAATTAGACAATTTTTGAATCGCAATTTAAAATTACAGACTGAGTTTTATAATTTTTTTAAGCGGATTGGCATTTTATGACCACCTCCGATTCTTAATTGTAATTTAAAAATTTGCTTACAATTGTACTCACGCTTCATTTTTTTTCTGCACGTTCTTCTTGAATTGACTTATGATACCATCCCGATGCAGTGATTTTACTGACTTTTTTGCTCGGGTCTTGATGACTAACTCTCTGTGGGAACGTCATTTTTTATCCATAAGTATAATTGACAAAATTTCAGTACTCACTAATCTTATAGCAAATTTTGACACCGTCTGATTCGCACATGAGAAAATTAGGATTTCGAGTCAGATAATCATTCACCAGGACAGGAGATCTATTGAATGTCTGAAGCAACTGGCAAAAAAGCCGTATTACATCTTGATGGCAAAGAAATTGAATTACCAATTTACAGTGGCACATTAGGTCCCGATGTAATCGACGTTAAAGATGTATTGGCCTCAGGTCACTTTACTTTTGATCCTGGTTTTATGGCGACAGCTTCATGCGAGTCTAAAATCACATTTATCGATGGTGACAAAGGTATTTTATTACACCGCGGTTACCCGATTGACCAGTTAGCGACTCAAGCAGACTACCTTGAAACTTGTTATTTATTATTAAATGGTGAGTTACCAACTGCTGAACAAAAAGTTGAGTTCGATGCGAAAGTTCGTGCTCACACTATGGTTCACGATCAAGTTAGCCGTTTCTTCAATGGTTTCCGTCGTGACGCACACCCTATGGCAATCATGGTTGGTGTAGTTGGCGCATTATCTGCGTTCTATCACAACAACCTTGACATTGAAGACATCAACCACCGCGAAATTACTGCGATTCGTTTGATTGCTAAAATTCCAACGCTTGCTGCTTGGAGCTACAAATATACTGTAGGTCAGCCATTCATCTATCCACGTAACGACTTAAATTACGCGGAAAACTTCTTACACATGATGTTTGCAACTCCTGCAGACCGTGACTACAAAGTAAACCCTGTTCTTGCGCGTGCAATGGATCGTATTTTCACGCTTCATGCTGACCACGAACAAAACGCTTCTACGTCTACAGTTCGTCTTGCCGGTTCTACTGGTGCGAATCCATATGCGTGTATCTCTGCTGGTATCTCTGCTCTTTGGGGACCTGCACACGGTGGCGCGAACGAAGCAGTTCTTAAAATGCTTGATGAAATCGGTAGCGTTGAAAATGTTGCTGAGTTCATGGAAAAAGTTAAACGCAAAGAAGTTAAACTTATGGGCTTCGGTCACCGCGTTTACAAAAACTTCGACCCACGTGCTAAAGTGATGAAGCAAACTTGTGACGAAGTTCTTGAAGCATTAGGTATCAACGATCCTCAATTAGCGCTTGCTATGGAACTTGAACGTATTGCATTGAACGACCCGTACTTTGTTGAACGTAAACTTTACCCTAACGTAGACTTCTACTCTGGTATCATCCTTAAAGCGATTGGTATCCCAACAGAAATGTTTACTGTTATCTTCGCTCTTGCACGTACAGTTGGCTGGATCAGCCACTGGTTAGAAATGCACAGCGGTCCTTACAAAATTGGTCGTCCACGTCAGCTTTACACTGGTGAAGTGCAACGTGACATCAAGCGTTAATATTCGAAAGAACATTAATGTAAAAAAGCTGCCTAATGGCAGCTTTTTTTATAAATAAGTTTTTTAAAAGTTATTCTTCTTCAAACATATTTAACAAGTGATGACTAATACCATCAGCTCTTAACCAAGCCAACTCATAACTTGCTTTTGCCAGAGCTAAAACACGTCTTTCAAATTCAGTCCATATGTCTTTAACTTGTGCTTCTGAAATACCCAAACCACTTTCAGATGCAAGATGCTTATTTTTTTCACATATTTTTAAGGCATGATAGAGTTTACGGCCTTTACTCGCCCCTTCCATTAACCGAACACGCTTACTTAATATAAACCCTTCCACATGCTGGATATTTGCCTGTGGCAACATAGGCACCAAAATTTGGTCTAATTGATCATCTAAGCGCTTCCAGACAGCTAAACGCTGCTCTACTGTATAAGTATTCCATTGAATTACTTCATGGTTAAAACGGCGACAACCACGACATACTTGATCACCAAAAACTGTTGAACAACGCCCTGCACATGGGGTGAGAGAGAGCGTTCGATGATCATTACTCAAAACAAACTCCTTAAATAAACCATATACTTTTTATGGTTTTCTCGCTTATTACAAATTTTCGCGCTAAAATACGCGCCTTAAATTTCTATCTTAATACATTTGGAGTATTCCATGAACGCTACTGTAGAACAGCTTGCACCTGTAGAACAGCAAGCGACCGCGGGTTGGGTTGTTGCAGCACTATATCAATTTAAAGAAGTTCAAGATCCGGCCGATCTTCAACAACGTCTTTTAGACTTAGTGAAAACAATTAACCTTTGCGGAACTCTGATTGTAGCAGGTGAAGGAATTAATGGTACGGTTGCAGGAGACCGTGAGGCAATTGATACAATTCATCAATTTTTATTAAATGAAGGCTTCAATGCTATGGAATATAAAGAATCCCATAGCTCTGACAAACCTTTCCGTAAAATGAAAATTAAGCTTAAAAAAGAAATTGTGACTTTAGGCGTAGAAGTAAAACCTCGTGATTTAGTTGGTCACTATCTTGATCCTAAAGAATGGAATGAGCTTATTGCACGCGATGATGTCATCTTAATCGACACACGTAATGACTATGAATACAAAGCCGGTACTTTCAAAGGTGCAATTGACCCTAAAACAGAAACATTCCGCGAATTTCCTGAGTACGTTAAAAAAGAATTAGAACAGCATAAAGATAAAAAAATTGCGATGTTCTGTACTGGTGGTATTCGTTGTGAAAAATCAACTTCTTTACTTCTTCAAGAAGGATTTAAAGAGGTTTATCACCTAAAAGGCGGTATTCTCAAATATTTAGAAGAAACACCAGCTGATGAAAGTCTTTGGGAAGGTGAATGTTTCGTATTTGACGGACGTACTGCGGTAACTCATGGTGTCGAAGAAGGCGCAAACATTAAATGTCATGCTTGTGGCTGGCCTTTAACTCCTGAAGAATCAGCGCTACCAAGCTATGAACATGGTGTTTCTTGCGTATATTGCATCGATAAAACGACAGAGAAACAAAAAGCCGGTTTCCGTATGCGCCAGTCACAAATTGCTGCTGCTAAGCGTAAACGCCTATAAAATTAAAAAGTAACTTTAAAAGGCATTTAGTTTTCTAAATGCCTTTTTTTGTTTCTCCTAAATAAGTGCTAATAATAAAAAACGCCCTAGAAAGGACGTTATTTATTATTTCTTCTAATAAATTAATTTGGAGTATGGTACATCAAATATAATTCATTCAAATTATCTGGAATTTCTTCTGCCAGTTCATCCATTAACTGTCCATTGCGACGGAAAGACTCCATTTGTGGATCTTCTTCATCAATTCCACTAAAAACCATGATAGGTAAAGTCAAATCAACCAATTGTTCTTCATACTCAGGAGCAAACCATGCCTCTTCATTTAAGAACATTGCATCAACAAACCCTACACTCCAATCGCCTAGGCTTGATTCAACATCAGCTTCTTCAACTTCAAATGGAAATTCAATCCCATTTTCATTTGCTAAATCTTGACGAATCGACTCTAGCCAAACCTTGATTTGCTGAATAATTTCTGCCGGAACCTTTTTCTGGTTACCTTCGAATAATTCATCTAACCAGCGGTCAAACTGAGGGCCTACTGCAATTGCACACAAAAAACCATGAGTTGCAGCAAAGTCTAGACCATACTCATTTTGGTCTCCATCTAGATATTCACTTAACTGGTCTAAATCTAATGCACTCATTGTGTTACCTGACTTTAAAAAGAAATTGACGATAGCATAGCACTTAAGCCGACGATGCCCTATTTAGTTTTGATTAGTCTTCATCATCAAGATCATCATCGTCTAAATCATAATCGAAATCTTTTAACTCACGCTCTAAACGGCGCTGTGCTAATAGATCATCAATTAATCTACGCTTTTCCAACGATTCTTTTGCACTGATTTTGCCTGATGACTCATCAAAACCGACATCATCATCATCGCCGTAGTTATCATCTAGTTCAAAATCTGTAGAAGACACTAAAACTACCTCATAATGAAAAAATGTGAATGGGTCTAGCCGCTATTTATCTGTCTTACTTTTCCTTGTCAAGTTTTATTTATATTTTTTTCATTTAATTGCTCATTTGTACTTTTTTTCGCCCAAAAAATTGTGTATTTATAAAACAGCACAGTCTTTTGATAATCGAAGATTTCTACAAATTTTTCTATGATTTAAACTTGAAAAAAATGATTTTAGCCCAATATCCAAAAAATAGTCGTGAATTCAAAGATATTTTTTATTTAACGGTCACCGATCAAAGCCGAAACATTTCAAGCAAATTGTGCTATCATGCACGGTTTTTCACTGCCACAGATTCAACAAAGAGTAAGCAAAGATGAGCGATATGCATTCCCCTACTTCTCAAGTAGCGGCTCTGATTAGCCGAGGCAAAGAACAAGGTTACTTAACTTACGCTGAGGTTAACGATCATCTGCCGGACTCGATTACTGAAAGCGAACAGATTGAAGACATCATCCAAATGCTTCAAGACGTTGGTATTCCTGTACACGAGCGTGCACCTGAATCTGACGATACCATGTTCGGCGAATCAGCTGACGCAACTGATGAAGTTGCTGAAGAAGAAGCTGCTGCCGTACTTGCATCTGTTGAAAATGAGCCTGGACGTACGACAGACCCTGTACGTATGTACATGCGTGAAATGGGTACAGTAGAACTATTAACCCGTGAAGGTGAAATCAGCATTGCCAAACGTATTGAAGAAGGGATTCGTGATGTCCTAAACTCAATCGCTTACTGGCCAAATGCTGTTGAAGTTGTATTAAAAGAATATAATGATTTTTTAACTGGCGAACGCCGTCTTGCCGATATTTTATCTGGCTACCTCGATCCTGAAACTGATGAAGATATTCCTGAAGTTTTAGAAGAAGTTGAAGAGCTTGAGGAAGAAGACGAATCATCTACAAAGTCAACGAAAGAAGTTAAGCTTGATGATGACGATGAAGAAGAAGAGTCTGAAGGTGATGACGACTCTGAAGGTGATTCAGGCCCAGACCCTGAAGTTGCAAAAGTTCGTTTTGCTGAGTTAGAAGCTGCATGGGCTCAAACTAAAGCTGTGATTGAAAAACATGGCCGTAATAGCCCTGAAGCAAATGAAGCTCTTGAGTCTTTAGCAACTGTATTCATGATGTTTAAATTTACTCCACGTTTATTTGACATCATTTCAGAAATGATTCGCGGAACTCACGAGCAAATCCGTGCCAACGAACGTGAAATTATGCGTTATGCAGTGCGTCGTGGCCGTATGGATCGTACTCAATTCCGTACATCTTTCCCTAAACAAGAATCTAATCCAGCTTGGTTAGATGAACAAATTGCTAAAGCTCCTGCAGAAATCAAAGCTCATTTAGAAAAAGTTCGTCCAGATGTCTTAGCATTCCAGCAAAAGATTGCAGATATTGAGAAAGAACTTAATTTAAGCGTTGCTGAAATTAAAGATATTTCTAAACGTATGGCAATTGGTGAAGCCAAAGCACGTCGTGCAAAAAAAGAAATGGTAGAAGCTAACCTTCGTTTGGTAATTTCGATTGCGAAAAAATACACCAACCGTGGTTTACAGTTCCTTGACTTGATTCAAGAAGGGAACATTGGTTTGATGAAAGCCGTAGATAAGTTTGAATACCGTCGTGGTTATAAATTCTCGACTTATGCAACTTGGTGGATTCGTCAGGCAATTACCCGTTCTATTGCAGACCAAGCACGTACAATTCGTATTCCTGTACATATGATTGAAACGATTAACAAGATTAACCGTGTCTCTCGTCAATTGTTACAGGAAATGGGCCGTGAACCTACTCCAGAAGAGTTAGGTGAACGTTTAGAAATGGATGAGGTCAAAGTTCGTAAGGTTCTTAAAATTGCTAAAGAACCAATTTCAATGGAAACTCCAATCGGTGATGATGAAGATTCGCATCTTGGGGACTTTATTGAAGACCAGAACATCACTTCTCCAATTGATGCTGCGACTTCAGAAGGCTTAAAAGAAGCGACTCGTGAAGTTCTAGAAAACTTAACTGAACGTGAAGCTAAAGTATTAAAAATGCGTTTTGGTATCGATATGCCAACCGATCATACTTTAGAAGAAGTTGGTAAACAGTTTGATGTAACACGTGAACGTATTCGTCAAATCGAGGCGAAAGCATTACGTAAATTACGTCACCCTTCTCGTTCTGAACACTTGCGTTCTTTCTTAGAGAATGACTAAATTTTGAAATCTTGAAATTTCGACACTAGTCCCCATTTAATAGAAAGAGCTACAAACGCCTGCGATGATGCAGGCGTTTCACATGATGAGGTTACTTATGTTAGACCGCACTCCATCTCGCGAACTCCGTGAAGACCTTTGGGTATTTCCAATGGACTATCCAATTAAACTCATTGGCGATGCGGGTGAAGAATTACGTATAGCTGTAGTTGATATTCTAGTAAAACATTTCCCTGACTTTGACCAATCAACGTTAAAAGTACAAGAATCTCGTACAGGCAAATACCATTCATTAACCGCACAATTACGCTTTGATGAATTGGAACAAGTTCATGCTTTGTATGCAGACTTGGCTGCTTGTCCGCAAATAAGAACTGCACTTTAATTTTAAGATGCCATGACAACTTTAATGTCATGGCATTTTTATTTATAACAACCTTATTATAAATAATCACAAATATTTAGAACCGTTTAAGCAAAATACTTTAAACTCATCAAGAGCATACTCTCATGACTTAATGTTGTGAGCTGCCCTTCTGTTTAGTACGTCGCACAGGAAAATGTTTAATGAGCCTTGATAAACCCACTTTGATTATTCGTCAGTGGAACGATTTACAAGATTATCAAAGCAAATTCGAATTGATGAAGAACCTGACCAATCAACGTGATGAAAACACAGCAGACGAGCTGTGGTTGCTCCAGCATCACGAAGTCCTTACTCAAGGACAGGCTGGAAAACCAGAGCATATTCTAATTCCATCGAATATTCCTGTCGTTCAAACTGACCGTGGTGGACAAGTGACATGGCATGGACCAGGCCAACTGGTAGCTTACTTTATGTTTGACCTTAATCGACTAAAGTGGAATGTACGTACATTGGTTAGTTTTGCTGAACAATTTATGATTGATGTTTTAAAGAAATATAATATTGAAGCATATGCAAAACCTGATGCTCCAGGCGTATATGTAAATGATAGAAAAATTGGTTCCTTAGGTTTCAAAATTCGCCGTGGACGTAGTTATCACGGTTTAGCCCTAAACTTGGACTGTGCTCTAACTGGTTTTCAAACTATTAACCCTTGTGGTTATGCAGGGTTAGAAATGGTCCGCATAAAAGATTTAGTGACTCCATATCCATCATTTGAGCAACTTTGTCAGGACTTTATTGAGTATATTAAGGCCTCTGGGTTCTTTAATGACCCTGAAGTCAAAATTGAATAAATGATTTTGAGATGGAATAAAAATAGATTAGAGTAATTACTCTAAATTTGCTTTTGCATAATTTTAAGAAGGGATAGCAAGTGATTTCGACAAAAGCTGTAAAGCCCACTCTGCAACTTGCCTACGTTAAGCTCATGATGGATGTTGTTGGTCGTGGCTTAGTCATGGCGAGTCAAGTAGATAGTGAAATACAAGAGGAAGTGTCCAAATTTCCTGTTCACTTTGTACTTTCAATGAATGTCTTCCCAAATGGACCAGCATTTTTTGCTCGAGTGACAGAAGATAAACAATTAGAGCTGCTAAAAAGAGCGGAAAAAAAACCTGATTTAACCATTACATTTAAGCATGTAAGCCATGCTTTTTTGGTTTTTACTTTTCAGGAAAGTACAGCGCAAGCATATGCAAATGATCGAATGATTGCCGATGGAGATGTATCCGCAGGAATCCGTTTTGTTCGCTGCTTAAATAAGTTGGAAATTCTTATCTTACCTAAATTGGTTGCCTCATTAGCAGTCAAGCAATATCCAACCGAACTTACCCTAAAAGAAAAATTCAACGAAGCTGCAAATATTTATTTAAAAGTAGCTAAGTCTTACTTCAAGCGGAGCGCATAACATGGCTAAACCATATTACGAATTCTTTTGTCCTGTAAAAGTTATTGCCGGTAATGCTGCATTAGAACATATTCCGTTTGAACTCGCGACCTTGGGTGCAAAGCGTCCTCTTATCATTACCGATAAAGGTGTACGTGCAAATGGCTTATTAAATCCTATTGAAGCTGCATTTAGCACAACTGATGCTGTTATCGCTTATATCTTTGACGATGTTCCACCTGATTCAAGTCTTGAAGTTGTTCGCCTTGCAGCAGAAGCTTATCGTACCAATAAATGTGACGCGATTATTGCTGTGGGTGGAGGCTCTGTTATTGATACCTCTAAAGCAACTAATATTTTAGTTTCAGAAGGTGGAGATGACCTTCTTCAATATTCAGGCGCACATAACTTACCAAAACCACTAAAACCATTTTTTGTTATTCCAACTACATCAGGTACAGGTTCGGAAGTAACTATGGTGGCCGTAGTTTCGGATACACAAAGAAATGTTAAATTAGCATTTACTTCTGCGTATCTCATGCCACACGCAGCTATTTTAGATCCGCGCATGACATTAACTTTACCTCCCCACCTAACAGCAATGACAGGTATGGATGCGTTAACCCATTGTGTTGAGGCCTATACATGCTTGGCAGCAAATCCACTCAGTGATGCCTATGCAAGTGCAGGTATCAAAAAGATTAGTGAAAATCTATTCAATGTCTTGGAAAACCCAAATGACTCACAAGGGCGTTTAGAGCTAGCACAAGCATCGACTATGGCTGGTATTGCTTTTTCCAACTCAATGGTAGGGCTTGTACATTCTTTAGGTCATGCTTTAGGTGCAGTTGCCCACCTCCCTCATGGCCTATGTATGAATTTATTCCTACCTTATGTGCTTGAATATAATAAACAAGTCAATGGGCAGAAAATTAGTGAGTTACTATTACCACTTGCAGGTGCCGATATTTATGCCCAGACTCCTGCCAATCAACGTGCAGATAGAGCAATTGCAACAATTTTAGCGATGCGTGATCGCTTATTTAGTCTAACTAAATTACCACGTACTTTGCGCGAAACTGGCAAGGTTACTGAAGCACAGCTTGATGAAGTTGCAGAAAAAGCACTAAATGATGGCTCTATTATTTTTAACCCTAAAGAAGCAAGCTTAAAAGATATACGTGAGATCTTACAAAAAGCTTGGTAATTTAAGTTTTAGCTAGCTCAAGTAAAAACTTAAAGGTCTGATTTTTATAATAAATCAGACCTTTTTTATATCTATGAATTTTTATTCATCATTTTATTTGGAAATATGGCAAAAAATTTGCTAAAAATTCCACGAAAGTACTGACAATTTGCATCAATTTAGGATAGATTGGCGCACTTTATCTTTTATGTAGGGGGGATCGTTCGTCTCAAACGATCCTTAACACCAAGCTGATCCTTGATCAACGATTATGAGGATAACGCCGTTGACAAACTTATCTGGGACTAAACCAACAGCTAAACTTCAAAAGAATCTTGTGCTATGGCACATTATTATTATTGGTTTAGCTTATATTCAGCCATTAACTTTATTTGATACTTTTGGTTTAGTATCAGAACGAAGTGGTGGTCATGTACCTACTTCTTATATTTTTGCCTTAGTTGCAATTTTATTGACGTCGATCAGTTATGGACACATGATCAAACGCTATCCTTCTTCAGGATCGGCATATACCTACGCCCAAAAGTCAATTCACCCTAATGTTGGTTTTATGGTGGGTTGGTCATCTTGGCTAGACTATTTACTTTCACCACTCGTCAATATCATTTTGGCCGATATTTATTTAAGAGCATTGTTTCCGGAAGTAAATAATTGGTTATGGGTTATTGGCTTAACTGCATTAATGACTGTGATTAACTTATTCGGCGCACGTTTCGTTGCTCGTTTTAACAGTACAATTGTAGTTATTCAACTTGGTGTTATCTTTTACTTTGTTTATCAAGTATATACCTTGCTTACTCAAGGGGTATATGCTGATGGCACGCTGAATCCAGATAAATCAGAGCTATGGTCACTCACTCCTTTTTGGAATGATATGACTTCTATTAGTGCTTTGATTGGTGGTGCAACAGTACTGTGTTTTTCTTTTACAGGTTTTGATGCTTTATCTTCACTTGCCGAAGAAACAAAGGATGCTGAAAGAACGCTGCCAAAAGCGATTTTCTCAACAGCATTACTTGCTGGTGTCATCTTTATTATAAGTACTTACTTTATCCAGTTATATTTTCCAAGTAACCCAAATACTTATTTTAAGCCATTAGATGAATCACAACCTGTGATGGTTGCAGCAATTGGCAGTATTGCCTTTAAAACGTTAGTTTTATATTTTGCTGTAGTTGCAGTTATGGCATCGGGTATTTCAGCACACGCTGGCGTATCTCGCTTAATGTATGTAATGGGTCGTGATGGGGTTATCAATAAAAAGTTATTTGGTCATATTAGCCCAAGATTGCATACACCAACTTACAACATTCTTATTGTTGGTATAGTTGCATTATCTGCTGGCTTTTTAGACCTTGAACATATTGTTAACTTAATTAGTTTCGGGGCCTTAACTGCTTTTAGTTTTGTGAATTTCTCAGTAATTTCGCGCTATGCGCTTAGAGATGGTAAAAACAAATCTATTAAAGATATTATTAATTACATTATCGTACCAACGCTTGGCTTTGCCAGCGTGTTCCTAATGTGGTTGGAGATCGACAAGCTTGCTTTACAAATCGGCTTGGCTTGGGCAGTGGTTGGTGTAGGTTATCTTGCTTACAAAACCAAAGGCTTTAAATACAATGCTCCTCAACACAACGAGCATGAATAATAAAAAAGGCGCTTAAAGCGCCTTTTTTATGGACTTATTATCCAAATATTTTATTTACAATACCTTGTACGCGTTTTGCATAAAGTTTTGCTGTTTCCAAATCCCCTGTTGGAATCTCATCTACACTTGCGTCTGATGGTGACTGAACAAGTAAACCTACTGAACCACCTAGGTTATTAACATCTTCACGTTTTGCATTTTTAGTATTTGCTGGTAACAGACCCAAGCTCACCCAAATACCACCGTGTTGTGATGCTAAAGTTTGTAATTGGATAAGCGTAACTTGCTTATCACCATTTAGACTTGCACTGTTGGTAAAGCCTGCAAATACTTTATCTTCCCAACCACGTGTAAACCAAACTTTTGAAGTTGCATCAGCAAATTTTTTAAACTGCCATGGTGCTGTACCCATGTAAGTCGGAGCACCGAAAACAATACCTTTTGCATTGTTTAATGTTTCCCAATCTTGCTCAGTAATATTACCTTCCTGATCAATCTGGATAAGTTGAGCATTAATTTCATTAGCAAAAGTTTCAGCAACTACTTTCGTGTGGCCATAACCAGAGAAATATACAACCGCAATATTAGAATTAGACATGGGAGAAACCTGTGTTTTATTAAATTCTGTTTTATGATATATTTTAGAAACTAGGTGTCAATTAGTTACCATATGGTAACTAGTATATTTTTTTTAAAATAAGTAGGTAGATGGTATGAGTGAATGTCTAAAATATAATATTTTTCAACAACATTGCCCTGCTCGTTTATTTTTTGAAAAAATTGCAGATAAGTGGGTTTTACTCATCTTAAATATTCTTGAGGAAGAAACTCAGCATTTCAATTTACTCAAAAAGAATATTCAGGGCATTTCTCCTAAAGTCTTATCACAAAAGTTAAAAATGCTAGAAAGAGATGGTTTTATCGAACGTAAAATTCAAGACACTTCACCCATTCGTGTAGACTACTCACTTACACTATTAGGCCAAAATGTCGCTTCAATGGCATTCCAGTTAAAAGAATGGGCTGAAACAAACATCGAACAAGTTTTAGCAGCACAAATCATGTATGACGAAAAAATACTAGAACAAGCTTAAATTAAAATTAGATCAAAAAAATAAGGCCACCTAGGGCCTCATTTTTTGTATTTAGGAAACTAACCTAAATTTTTAAAACCTTGCTGACGCCATGCTTCGTAAACAATCACTGCAGTTGCATTAGATAAATTCAAACTTCTAGAGTTTTCAGCCATGGGTAACCGAATCCACTGCTCTTGAGGGAACATCAAGCGAACATGCTCAGGCAAGCCGCGTGTTTCTGGCCCCATCAGTAAAGCCACAGGTCGGTTTAAATCAACTGTATGCGGAGTTGCAGAACCCTTCGTCGTTAGAGGAAAGACATGCTCAACACCTTTTGACTTTAAGTCTGCGAGGCATGCTTCAATATTGTCCCAAATCTGCATTCTTGCCCATTCATGATAATCAAGCCCCGCACGTTTAAGCTTTTTATCATCAAGCTCAAAACCTAAAGGCTTAACCAAATGCAATTGAGCCCCTGTATTCGCGCATAGTCGAATAATATTCCCTGTGTTTGCAGGGATTTCAGGCTCGTATAGAACAACATGAATCACTTAATTACTCACTTAAATTACTTGTTGGTTAGCTTAGGCAATAGTTACATCTCTTTTGTAGATAATAATTGGCCTACTAATTCCACTGTAACTGTTCGCGCAAACGTACGACCTCACCAATAATTGTGAGAGTCGGCGCATGAATTTGATGTTCTGTCACTTTAGATGCAATATCAGCAAGTGACCCCACCACAACCTTTTGTTCAGGGGTTGTACCCTTTGAAATTAATGCGACTGGCATATCTGGACGCTGTCCGTGTGCAATCAGTTGCTCACAAATACGTTCCAAGCCCACCAAGCCCATATAAAGAACTAAAGTCTGGTTCTCATATACCAGCTCATTCCAAGGAAGCTCAGGAGAACCTTCTTTTAAATGACCAGTTAGAAAACGTACACTCTGAGCATAGTCACGATGAGTGAGCGGAATACCAGCATAAGCTGAACAGCCTGACGCTGCCGTAATGCCTGGAACCACCTGAAATGGTACACCAGCTTGGAACAATTCTTGGATCTCTTCGCCACCACGCCCAAAAATAAACGGATCACCGCCTTTTAAACGACAAACACGCTTTCCTTGTTGAGCATATTCAACGAGTAAAGCATTGATCCCGTCTTGAGGAACAGAATGATTTGAGCGAGCTTTACCAACATATATTTTTGTCGAGTCTCGACGGCATAATTCTAAAATGGGTTGAGATACCAAACGATCATAAATAACTACATCAGCTTGTTGCATTAAACGCAAAGCTTTTAAGGTAAGCAGTTCAGGATCACCTGGACCTGCACCCACCAAATAAACTTCACCTTTAGGTGCTTTCCACTCCAGCAATGCTTGTTCAAGCATGCTATCTGCAACATCATGATTATCGTTAAAAACCTGCTCTTTTAAGGGACTTGCATACAAGTTTTCCCAAAAAATACGGCGTTCATCAGGATTAGAAATTTTTTCTTTAACCTGATTTCGCCATTTTCCAGAAAATTCCGCTAACTTCCCCATTCCATGCGGAATGGATGTCTCTAACTGTGTACGGATTTGACGAGATAAAACAGGAGAAGTCCCATTTGAAGCAACCGAAATCACTAAAGGTGAACGGTCAATAATCGCAGGAACCATAAAGCGGCAATGTGGAATATCGTCAACACTGTTTACAAGTAAATTACGTACTTCACATTGCTCAAAGACTGTTTTATTGACTTGCGGATCGTTAGTCGCAGCAATGACTAAACGATAGGGTGTACTTAAAAACTTCTCAGAGAAAACTTCAGCAAAATGCTGACCGCTTGTTGCTGTTACTAATTGCAGAAGCTGCTCTTCAATTTCAGGAGCAACAATATCTATTATTGCCCCCGCCTTAGCTAATAAGGTTGCCTTGCGTAAAGCAATATGCCCTCCGCCCACAATCAGACAACGTTGCTGCTGCAACTTCAAAGAGATTGGAAAAATATCCACCTTAAACCTCTACATCAATCATCTGATTATGTTTAAGCAAAAAACGTGCACAATTTAGATGCAAAGTTTAGTCAATAAAAGTTGCACCACCCATATATGGGCGTAATACTTCTGGAATCTCGATTGAGCCGTCTTCACGTTGGTAATTTTCCATTACTGCAAGCAAAGTACGTCCTACTGCAAGACCTGAACCATTTAGCGTATGCACTAATTCAGTCTTCTTCTGATCCATACGGAAGCGTGCTTTCATACGACGCGCTTGGAAATCACCCATATTAGAGCAGCTTGAAATCTCACGATATGTATTTTGGCTTGGAACCCATACTTCTAAATCGTAAGTTTTCATCGCACCAAAGCCCATATCACCACCACAGAGCAAAATTTTGCGGTATGGCAAACCAAGTGCCTGCAAAATGCCCTCAGCATGTGCAGTAAGTTCTTCAAGGGCCTGCATAGACGTTTCTGGTTTAACGATTTGCACCATTTCAACTTTATCAAATTGGTGCTGACGGATTAAACCACGTGTATCACGGCCATAAGAACCAGCTTCACTACGGAAACATGGTGTATGCGCTGCATATTTTAGTGGTAAACGGTCTGCATCAATGATTTCGTCGCGAACAAAGTTTGTGACAGGAACTTCAGCTGTAGGAATAAGGTAGTATTCTTTTTCGCCTTGAAGTTTAAATAAATCTTCTTCAAATTTTGGTAATTGTCCTGTCCCACGAAGTGAGTCAGCATTAACCAAATAAGGCACGTATGCTTCAGTATAGCCATTCTTTAAAGTATGGGTATCAAGCATAAACTGAGTTAAAGCACGTTGTAGACGCGCTAAAGGCCCCTTCAACACACTGAAACGTGAACCAGTAAGTTTGGTCGCAGTTTCAAACTCTAAGCCGCCCATCCATTCGCCTAAATCAGTATGATCTTTGATTTCAAAATCGAACTGACGAGGTGTACCCCATTTTGAGATTTCAACGTTATCACTCTCATCCTTACCAGCTGGCACAGATTCATCCGGTAAGTTTGGAATGCTAAGTGCTTTTTGCTCAATCTCGTTTTGTAGTTCTGATAAAGCAACTTCAGCTGCTTTAATCTCATCACCAATCGCCTGCATGCGTGCCATGATTTCAGAAGCATCGCCACCGGATTTTTTAATCTGACCCACTTGTTTAGCACCGGCATTTCGCTCTGCCTGTAACTTTTCAGTTTTTGATTGCAAGTCTTTACGGCGAGTCTCTAAAGACGCCCATTCTTGAACGTCTAACTGAACACCACGTTTTGCCAAAGCTGCATTAACGACTTCAATATTATTTCTGAGTAACTTAGGGTCGATCATAATTAATCATAATATGGGTAAAAAACTGGCTATAGTGTAAGCCCTTAACACTAAAAAATATAGTGATCATCTTCATATCGAATAGCTTTCACACAATTCTAAGAAGAGACCTCATATTTTACATGTTGTAGTTTGGCACACTCGGTAAATACTCAGGTTTAATGAACTTAGCTGCCTCAGAATATGGCAGTATTAATTCAGTCATTCCTTCTGCATAAGAAGCTAACTCATAGACAGGATAGACAAAAACAATCCCATTGGCACCATAATAGTAATTATCACTTAGTTGCAGTTTTTCACGGCTAATATTGTGGTCTTGAAGCCAGTTCGTATTCGCATCAAAAAGTGCATCAACGAGTTGCTTTTCAACATCTGGCTTAATGAGTTCAGCAACAGTAATGTGTTTTTTATTTAATAAATCAAAATTTACAAACTCTTGATGAGACATGCCATGTGCTGCACCCGCAGAGTATGAGTATGTCTGTAAGGCAAAGGTTGCAAGATTATAATTTTGTCCCAAATAACGGACATAAATTGCACTTTGACTTGAGCTCGGCTCCCCTTCTGGTACCTCGACAGGTTTATCAGCCAAGTTTGCAAAAGCATTCGGGTCTGCTTTTTTTATACGGTTCGTAAAATAATCATTAATCCATTTTTGGTTGGTTTGTACTGTCTGAAAATCATATTCAGTACAGCCATCTTCAAGACAAACTTTAGATTTTGGTAATTTGACTGGAATTACTTTTGCCTGAATCACTGGAACTTCTGCTTGTTTTTGTTCTTTTACTGAAGCACTAGATGCAGGTTGCTCATCTTTAGCTGCAGATTTTGGCTGACAACCACTTACTGCCGCCATGGCAGCCACCATAGGAAGAATGAAAATAATTTTCTTATCGTAAAGTCGCATGTTAATCCCCATGTAATCTGTTTTATCACTATACAAAGCGTAGGAATAAGACGGGGTTAAAAAATGTATCTAGGATTGATATATAAAAAGAAAGCCACCCTTTTAGGTGGCTTTCTTAACGAAGCACAATAATTATTGATCAATAATATCTGTGCCTTTTGGTGGTGTAAAATTAAAAGTTGAAGCTGGAATTGAGGCATTCACTTTTACATTATTAAATTTCACGTAAGTGGTTTGACCTAAAGAATCTTGTAATACCATTAACGTAGGTGCTTTGTTGGCACCAAAACTAATAGTTAAGCTTTGGAAAGCTCCATCTTCTTTTTTCGGGAATAAAGTGAAATATAATTTAGATTTATCTGGCTGAGTCACTCGGTAAGACTTCATGATTTGACTAGTATTACCAGAGAGCAATAAAGCTGGAGTATCGGCTACTTGCGAATCTAAGCTTTGACGTACAGCTTGCTGTAAATCAGGGTCATAAATCCATACTGTTTTACCACTTGTCACAATAGTTTGTTTAGACGGACTCACAGTTTCCCAATAAAATTTCCCCGGACGTTCAACTTTCATTGAACCTTTAAATGTCTGGTTCATATGCTGAGCACCTAGACCTTTTTTCTGTGCTACAGCTTTTGTATTTGCTTTGGTTGTTTGTTCAAAATCAGCAGTTAAACGCTGTAATCCTGATAACTGATTTACCAGGTTCCCAATTGCCTGTTGCTCCGGTGCTGCTACTGGTGCAGCAAACGCTGTAGTACTCATTACAGGAGCAAGCACTGAGGCGCTGAGTGTAATAGCACACATGGTTTTACGAAGCATATTCATGTCATCACCTTTTTAGTTGCTGTAAGATAACTTGTTCGCTTTTAATTTAACTCAGCCAAACAAGCTCTTCATTCAAGACTCATATTAACCGACAAACTCTGTGCTAATCATTGAGAAAATAAGATATTTTGTTATGTTGTTCATATAGTTTGTAGAATTTTATTCATCATGATGAAGATAAAATTAATGAAATTCCATAAAAAAAGCCCACAAAATGTGGGCTTTTTCTTAAGCTAAAACTTAAACAGTTTCAACTTTTACGTAGCGACGGCCAAATTGACCTTTCACTTCGAATTTTACTACGCCGTCAGCAGTAGCAAATAAAGTATGGTCACGGCCCATACCAACATTTGCACCAGCGTGGAATTCTGTACCACGTTGACGAACGATGATGTTACCAGCAGTTACAGTTTGACCACCGTAAACTTTAACACCTAACATTTTTGGGTTTGAATCACGACCGTTCTTCGTCGATCCACCGGCTTTTTTAGTTGCCATGTCTCTTACTCCTCGTGATTAGCCTGAAATACCAGTAATTTTCAACTCAGTGAACCATTGACGGTGACCTTGTTGCTTACGGTAGTGTTTACGACGACGCATTTTGATAATGCGGATTTTGTCGTGACGACCATGACCAATCACTTCTGCAGTTACTTTAGCGCCAGCTACAACTGGAGCACCGATTTGAATGTTGTCACCGTTTACAACCATTAATACATCATCAAATGTAATAGTTGCGCCAGATTCAGCCTTCAATAATTCAACTTTAAGGGTTTCACCCTCAACTACACGGTGCTGTTTACCACCGCTTTGGATTACTGCGTACATAACGTACTCCAATCAGCCCGTGTCGTCGTGCCGATAAAGGGATATATCGATCTTAAAACGAACGCCACTGGGGTTATACAAGGCGACAGATTTTAAGTGAAATTTGATCAAACGACAAGTGCTTTATCTTTATCTGGGCAATAGAGACCGCTATTCTTACATAATAAAAACAGCTTAAATTCGAATTTAGTACTTTTCATTGATTCTGAATGAAATTTAAAATACAGTTCCAAACACAACTTGCAACAAGAACAAGCTGTATTCATGTTGACGTTATTAAAATTTATTGTTTTGTCGGAAACACACCGTTTTGCCGAAATAAAGAACAAAGAACTCTTCATGAACATACAAATGATTCATATCAATTGCTTGTTTCCCTGTTTAATGCACTTTTAATTGATACACTAACGCCACTTATCACCAATACGGGGTTTTTCTTCATATGGTCATCGATTTTAAGCAAGACATTCTCGCTCCTGTTGCTACAGACTTTGCTGCGATGGATCACTTGATTAATGAAGGAATTAGCTCAAAAGTCGGCTTGGTCATGTCAGTGAGTAAACATGTCGTTGAAGCTGGCGGCAAACGTATGCGCCCAATCATGTGCTTACTTGCAGCACGCGCTTGTGGCCTCGACAATATGCAACATGCACAGCGTTTGGCTGCCATTATTGAAATGCTTCATACCGCAACTTTAGTGCATGATGATGTAGTCGATGAATCAGGTCTTCGCCGTGGCCGCCCTACTGCCAACGCAACATGGAATAATCAAACTGCCGTGCTAGTGGGTGACTTCCTTATTGCCCGTGCTTTTGACTTATTGGTTGATTTAAACAACATGACCTTATTAAAAGACTTCTCAACAGGTACATGTGAAATTGCAGAAGGTGAGGTATTACAGCTTCAATCTCAGCATCAACCAGATACAACCGAAGAAACATATTTAAAAATTATTCACGGGAAAACTTCTCGTTTATTTGAACTTGCAACTGAAGGTGCTGCCATTTTGGCGGGACAAGAAGCTTATCGTGAACCTTTAAGATTATTTGCCGGTCATTTCGGAAATGCATTCCAAATTATTGACGATATTTTAGACTACACTTCAGATGCTGAAACATTAGGTAAAAATATTGGTGATGATTTAATGGAAGGTAAACCGACTTTACCGTTAATTTCAGCATTAGCACATTCAACTGGTGAAGAGCACGCTATTATTCGTCGTAGTATTGCGACAGGTGGGGTTGATCAATTAACCAGAGTAATTGAAATTGTGCAAAAGTCTGGTGCTTTAGATTATTGCCAGCGCCGTGCCCAAGAAGAAACAGAAGCAGCACTGCAAGCCTTATCAATCTTGCCTGATACACCTTATCGCCAAGCATTGATTAACCTCACTCGGCTTGCATTACATCGAATACAGTAGATATTATTTTGCCTATGCATATAAATTTTTCAGATCATTTTTTAAAAATCCAGAAACAGCTTGAAAACCCTCAAGCTGTTATCGACGAAAATATCCTCATTGACTTAGTCAATGCCTTACGGCCATCCGATCCTCACGATACGGATGAGATAGAGCAAAAAATACAAGCATTTATTGACAGCTTATTACTTACTCCTACCGCTCCTGCCCTTTTACAAACCTTTTTATTACGTTTAATTAATCAATATAAGCAAGTGAGCTTATATGCGGATAGCGGCATTTTGTCTTTAGATGGTTTCTGGAACCAGCTTGGGCAAAGACTTGGCGGCCATTTTCTACCGCTTATTGAAGATGCAAGCCAACTCAAAATTTTGATTGGAAAAATTTTCTATTTAGAAAGTGATTCAGTCTGGTTAAACAATGTTGATGATAAGGATTGGGCAACCTTATTCGGTCTAATTGGGCAAAGTAATAGTAATGTTGAAGAAAAACATGCCATTCAGCGAGAAATGATCAAGGCTATTACGGTTCTATCTTATCGTATTAGTGGTATTGGGCTTTATCCTGAATTTATTAATGCTCAGCCTGAGCTAACTGAATATGAATCGCCGTTTTTAGTACAGAATCGTGAAATTATTGAGTTTATCGAAAAATATAAAAAACAAGATATTTCTCAAGATGACACTGTGGTAACTGTACCTCCAGATGCATCTCAAGCATTTGTAATGTTGGAACAATGTCGGGATGTCGTTTTAAAGATACGTCGAGCAACAAAAAGAATTGGTGTTAGTTTAAGTTTGACATATCTATTGTCCTTACTTGAACAATGTTTAGACCGAATTGAATTATTGCTCTATTTGGTTGTTGATAACAGCGAAGGACGTTACGTTTCTTTAGGAAACTTAATTTCGGACTTAACTAAAGCTCATTATAGTGAAAAAAGCGTCCGTTCTTTACTTAGCACGACTAGTGAGCTTATTGCCTTTCAAGTCACAGAAAATGCGAGCCGTACCGGTGAGCACTATGTAAGTACAGATACTAAAGGCTTTTGGGGAATGTATAAAGCCGCTGCCGGTGCAGGTGTCATTATCGCCTGTATGGCAACATTAAAGGTTCTTGCTGCACGAATGACGATGGCGCCACTCATGCAAGCCTTTACGTTCAGTATGAACTATTCTCTTGGCTTTATTCTGATTCACGTATTGCACTTTACCGTTGCAACAAAACAGCCAGCAATGACCGCTGCTGCACTCGCTGCAACTGTACAGCAACGTAAAGGTTCTAAAACTGCACAAATTGCAGAATTAGCAGCGCTTATTATCAATATTATTCGAACTCAGTTTATTGCTATTTTGGGGAATATCTCGATTGCGATTCCTACCGCTGCCCTCATTACCTTTGCTTGGCAGTTCTATCTTGATGAGCCCTTATTAACCCATACCAAAGCAACCTATTTATTACATAGCTTAAATCCTTTTACGTCATTAGCTGTTCCTCACGCAGCAATTGCGGGAGTCTGCTTGTTTTTATCAGGCCTGATTGCTGGTTACTTCGATAACATGGCAGTTTACCGAAAAGTAGGACCGCGTTTAAAAGCTCATCGCCGACTACGCAATTTATTTGGACAAGAACGTCTTAATCGTTTTGCAGAATATATTGAACGTAATTTAGGTGCACTTGCGGGTAACTTTCTATTTGGTGTCATGCTAGGAAGTATGGGAACAATAGGTTTTATTTTAGGTTTACCTCTAGATATTCGACATATTGCCTTTGCATCAGCAAACTTTATTCAAGGTTTAATGACCATAAACGGTAGTCCAGATATTGGCTTGATTATAGTTTCATTTTTAGGCGTACTCTGTATCGGTCTTACGAACTTATTTGTGAGTTTCACTTTAACGATTATTGTGGCTTTACGCGCACGTCGCGTTCGCTTTGAACAATGGAAACCTTTGGCTAAACTGGTCATGACCCATTTTCTTACACGTCCGAGCGACTTCTTCTGGCCTCCAAATCAGCCTTTAGAATTAGAAGAAAATGCCCAAGCCAATAGTGGAAAAAAAGCAGAACACTAAGTGTTTTGCTTTGTACACAAAATGTGATATCCGTCAATTTTGTTGTGATTGTTTTTCCAAATGTTAAAAAAATTTCAAAATGAATTTACGATGATCTATCAGGCTTGAAAAAAAGTGTACTGGCAAGTACACTTTCAACGGCGTTCAGTAGCAGAAAACTACATGAATAAGCAAAGGTGTGTATATGCCCTATCTATTGCTTTGTATTGGTTGCGTTTTTTTAGGATTAGGTATTCTTGGTCTATTTGTGCCAAGTCTTCAATCTTTGGACTTGCTCACCGTTCAAACATTGAGTCACCATCGTTTAGATTATCTTAATACTATAACCACCTTTCTTGCACGCATAGGCGGCATGCCTTTTGTATGTTTTTTATCCTTTCTAATATGTGTATATTTAGCATGGTATAAAAAATATATTACTGTTATTTTCATTAGCTTGGGAGTTTTTGGCAGTATCACCATTGGTTGGCTGCTCAAATGGTGTGTTAACCGGCCTAGACCTCCTGAGGCATATCATATTGTTGAAAGTTATGGTGCATCGTTCCCAAGTGCACATAGTGTTTATGCATCAACACTAGCTTGTCTGGCAATGATTATGTTATGCCGTAAGCACAACATTAACTCTCCTTATATTGTTTTGATCTCCTGTCTTTGGTTTGTGTGTATGGGGCTTTCAAGAATATATGCAGGAGTTCATTTCCCAACAGACGTACTCGCTGGTTGGGGTATTGGTTTTATTTGGATTGCACTGCTTTGGCTCTGGTTATTACAAACACAAAGTAGGTTAAGTAGAAAACAAATATATTTTTAGATTTTATCTAAACGAGGTGGAACAATGATGTCGGCTAAGCTTTGGGCACCAGCCCTTACTGCTTGCGCATTAGCAACAAGTATCGCACTTGTTGGTTGTAGCAAAGGCTCCGATGAGAAACAGCAAGCTGCTGCTGCTCAGAAAATGCCGCCTGCAGAAGTAGGTGTTATTGTTGCTCAACCACAAAGTGTTGAACAAAGCGTTGAGCTTTCAGGCCGTACTTCAGCCTATCAAATTTCTGAAGTTCGTCCTCAAACAAGTGGCGTGATTTTAAAGCGCTTATTTGCTGAAGGAAGTTATGTTCGTGAAGGTCAGGCACTCTATGAGCTCGACTCTAGAACGAACCGTGCAACGTTAGAAAATGCAAAAGCATCACTCCTACAACAACAGGCAAATCTAGCTTCACTACGTACCAAGTTGAATCGTTATAAACAACTTGTTTCTAGTAATGCTGTGTCTAAACAGGAATATGATGACTTACTTGGTCAAGTTAATGTTGCAGAAGCACAAGTTGCAGCAGCTAAGGCTCAAGTAACAAATGCAAATGTAGATCTTGGTTATTCTACAATTCGCTCTCCTATTTCTGGACAATCTGGACGTTCATCAGTAACGGCTGGTGCTTTAGTTACTGCAAATCAGACTAATGCGTTAGTGACGATTCAACAGTTAGATCCAATTTATGTTGATATTAATCAGTCTAGCGCTGAGTTGTTACGTTTACGTCAACAATTAAGTAAAGGCAGTTTGAACAACAGTAACAATACGAAAGTAAAATTAAAGCTTGAAGATGGTTCTACCTACCCGATCGAAGGCCAACTTGCTTTCTCTGACGCTTCTGTAAACCAAGATACAGGAACAATTACTTTACGTGCCGTATTCTCTAACCCGAATCATTTATTGCTTCCGGGTATGTATACCACTGCACAAATTGTTCAGGGTGTTGTTCCAAACGCTTATCTGATTCCTCAAGCTGCGGTTACACGTTTACCTACAGGTCAAGCTGTAGCAATGCTTGTTAATGCCAAAGGGGCTGTTGAGAGTCGTCCTATTGAAACCTCAGGTGTTCAAGGACAAAACTGGATTGTGACTAACGGCTTAAAAGCTGGCGATAAAGTCATTGTTGATGGCGTTGCCAAAGTCAAAGAAGGGCAACAAGTAACAGCAAAACCTTATCAAGCTCAACCAGCAAATCCTCAAGGTGCAGCGCCAAATGCTGCGAAACCGGCTCAATCAGGTAAACCTCAAGCAGAACAGAAAGCAGCTTCAAATGCATAAGGGGTAGATTGAATGGCACAATTTTTTATTCATCGCCCCATATTTGCGTGGGTGATTGCATTAGTCATTATGTTGGCGGGTATTCTCACGCTAACAAAAATGCCTATTGCACAGTATCCAACGATTGCACCACCGACAGTCACCATTGCTGCGACTTATCCTGGTGCATCGGCTGAAACAGTTGAAAACACCGTAACCCAGATCATTGAACAACAAATGAATGGTCTCGATGGTTTACGTTATATTTCTTCTAACAGTGCTGGTAACGGACAAGCATCTATTCAATTAAACTTTGAACAAGGTGTTGACCCTGATATCGCACAAGTTCAGGTTCAGAACAAATTGCAATCTGCAACTGCGCTTTTACCTGAAGATGTACAACGTCAAGGTGTAACAGTTACTAAATCTGGTGCAAGCTTCCTACAAGTTATTGCATTTTATTCACCAGATAACAGCCTTTCAGACTCAGACATTAAAGACTACGTAAACTCTTCAATTAAAGAGCCGCTTAGCCGTGTTGCTGGTGTTGGTGAAGTTCAGGTCTTTGGTGGTTCATATGCAATGCGTATTTGGCTCGATCCAGCCAAGTTAACAAGTTACCAACTCACTCCTAGTGATATTGCAACTGCGCTTCAAGCACAAAACTCGCAAGTTGCTGTAGGTCAGTTAGGTGGTGCGCCTGCTGTACAAGGTCAAGTACTTAACGCAACAGTGAATGCTCAAAGTTTGTTACAGACTCCTGAGCAGTTTAGAAATATCTTTTTAAAGAACACAGCATCTGGTGCTGAAGTTCGTTTAAAAGATGTAGCTCGCGTAGAGTTAGGTTCGGATAACTATCAGTTCGACTCGAAATTTAATGGTAAACCAGCAGGTGGTCTTGCAATTAAAATTGCTACAGGTGCTAACGCACTGGATACGGCAGCTGCTGTTGAACAACGTTTATCTGAATTACGTAAGAACTATCCAGCAGGTTTACAAGATAAACTAGCTTATGACACGACTCCATTTATCCGTCTTTCAATTGAAAGTGTAGTACACACATTAATTGAAGCCGTGATTTTGGTATTCATTGTCATGTTCCTATTTTTACAAAACTGGCGCGCAACGATTATTCCAACGCTTGCAGTTCCAGTGGTTGTATTAGGTACATTTGCTGTTATTAATATTTTTGGCTTCTCAATTAACACCTTAACCATGTTCGCTATGGTATTGGCAATCGGTCTTCTGGTCGATGACGCCATTGTTGTAGTGGAAAACGTTGAACGTGTAATGAGTGAAGATCATACTGATCCGGTTACGGCTACTTCACGCTCAATGCAGCAGATTTCTGGTGCGTTAGTGGGTATTACCAGTGTATTGACAGCGGTATTCGTACCAATGGCCTTCTTTGGTGGTACAACAGGTGTAATTTACCGTCAGTTCTCGATTACCCTTGTAACTGCAATGGTACTGTCGTTAATTGTAGCGTTGACGTTCACACCTGCACTTTGTGCGACTATTCTAAAACAGCATGATCCAAACAAAGAACCAAGCAATAATATCTTCGCGCGTTTCTTTAGAAGCTTTAACAATGGTTTTGACCGCATGTCGCACAGCTACCAAAATGGTGTTAGCCGCATGCTCAAAGGCAAAATCTTCTCTGGCGTGCTGTACGCTGTTGTAGTTGCCCTTTTAGTCTTCTTGTTCCAAAAACTCCCATCTTCATTCTTACCAGAAGAAGATCAGGGTGTTGTAATGACACTTGTTCAATTACCACCAAATGCAACGCTTGACCGTACAGGTAAAGTGATTGACACCATGACAAACTTCTTTATGAATGAAAAAGACACAGTAGAATCCATTTTCACTGTTTCTGGTTTCTCATTCACAGGTGTGGGTCAAAACGCTGGTATTGGCTTCGTTAAGTTGAAAGACTGGAGCAAACGTACTTCACCGGAAACTCAAATCGGTGCATTAATTAAGCGTGGTATGGCATTAAACATGATCATTAAAGATGCATCATATGTTATGCCGTTACAGCTTCCTGCAATGCCTGAATTGGGTGTAACTGCCGGATTTAACTTGCAGCTTAAAGATTCAAGTGGTCAAGGCCATGAGAAACTAATTGCAGCACGTAACACTATTTTAGGCTTGGCATCGCAAGATAAACGCCTCATGGGTGTACGTCCAAATGGCCAAGAAGATACGCCTCAATATCAAATTAATGTAGATCAGGCTCAAGCTGGTGCTATGGGTGTTAGCATTGCTGACATCAACAATACAATGCGTATTGCTTGGGGTGGTTCATACATTAACGATTTCGTTGACCGCGGTCGTGTGAAAAAAGTTTATGTTCAAGGTGATGCGGGTAGCCGTATGATGCCTGAAGACTTAAACAAGTGGTATGTACGTAATAACAAAGGTGAGATGGTTCCATTCTCGGCATTTGCTACTGGCAAATGGACATATGGTTCTCCACGTCTTGAACGTTATAACGGCGTATCATCGGTTAACATTCAAGGTACACCTGCACCTGGCGTGAGTTCTGGTGATGCCATGAAAGCAATAGAAGAAATTATTGGTAAGTTACCATCTATGGGCTTACAAGGTTTCGACTATGAATGGACAGGCTTATCACTTGAAGAACGTGAGTCTGGTGCTCAAGCGCCATTCTTATATGCGCTTTCATTGTTAATCGTATTCCTTTGCTTGGCTGCATTGTATGAAAGCTGGTCAATTCCGTTCTCGGTTTTACTTGTGGTACCGCTTGGTGTCATTGGTGCGATCGTATTGACTTACTTGGGTATGATTATTAAAGGAGATCCAAATCTCTCGAATAACATTTACTTCCAGGTAGCGATTATTGCGGTAATTGGTCTTTCTGCAAAAAATGCGATCTTGATTGTTGAGTTCGCAAAAGAGCTGCAAGAGAAAGGTGAAGATCTACTTGACGCAACCTTACATGCTGCAAAAATGCGTTTACGTCCAATTATCATGACAACCCTTGCCTTCGGTTTTGGTGTACTTCCGCTTGCACTTTCAACAGGTGCTGGTGCAGGAAGTCAGCACTCGGTAGGCTTCGGTGTACTTGGTGGCGTACTCAGCGCGACATTCTTAGGTATCTTCTTTATCCCTGTATTCTATGTGTGGATTCGTAGTATCTTTAAGTACAAACCAAAAACCATAAACACTCAGGAGCATAAATCGTGATGCAAAAAGTATGGTCTATTTCAGGTCGTAGCATTGCGGTATCTGCACTTGCGCTTGCTTTGGCAGCTTGTCAAAGCATGCGCGGCCCAGAACCAGTCGTGAAAACCGATATTCCACAGAGCTATGCATATAACAGCGCTTCTGGTACATCTATTGCTGAACAGGGCTACAAACAGTTCTTTGCTGACCCACGTTTGCTTGAAGTAATCGACTTGGCTCTTGCGAATAACCGTGATTTACGTAAAGCAACGCTCAATATTGAACGTGCTCAAGAGCAGTATCAGATTACGAAGAACAACCAGCTTCCAACAATCGGAGCAAGTGGTAGTGCAATTCGTCAGGTTACGCCAAGTCGTGATCCGAATAACCCCTACTCTACTTACCAAGTAGGTGTGGGTGTAACTGCTTATGAGCTTGATTTCTGGGGCCGTGTTCGTAGTCTAAAAGACGCTGCTTTAGATAATTACCTTTCAACACAAAGTGCACGTGATTCGACTCAAATCAGTTTGATCAGTCAAGTTGCTCAAGCATGGTTAAACTATTCGTTTGCAACGGCGAATTTAAGACTTGCAGAGCAAACACTTAAAGCGCAGCAAGATTCTTACAATCTCAACAAAAAACGTTTTGATGTAGGTATCGACAGTGAAGTTCCATTACGTCAGGCACAGATTTCTGTAGAAACTGCGCGTAACGATGTAGCGAACTACAAAACTCAAATTGCTCAAGCACAAAACTTGTTGAACTTACTTGTAGGCCAACCAGTTGCACAAAACTTGTTACCGACACAGCCTGTGAAACGTATTGCTCAGCAAAATGTATTCACTGCTGGTTTACCAAGTGATTTGTTAAATAACCGTCCAGATGTAAAAGCGGCCGAATATAACTTAAGCGCTGCGGGTGCGAATATTGGTGCAGCAAAAGCACGTTTATTCCCAACCATTAGCTTAACGGGTTCAGCAGGTTATGCATCAACTGACTTAAGTGATCTATTTAAGTCTGGTGGTTTTGCATGGTCAATTGGTCCAAGCTTAGATTTACCAATCTTTGACTGGGGTACTCGTCGTGCCAATGTAAAAATTTCTGAAACCGATCAGAAAATTGCATTGTCTGATTATGAAAAATCAGTTCAGTCTGCATTCCGTGAAGTTAATGATGCACTTGCGACACGTGCCAACATTGGTGAACGTTTAACAGCTCAACAACGTTTAGTAGAAGCAACTAACCGCAACTACACACTTTCAAATGCCCGCTTCCGTGCAGGTATTGATAGTTACTTGACAGTTCTTGATGCACAACGTTCATCTTATTCAGCTGAACAAGGTTTGTTATTGCTTCAACAAGCAAACTTAAACAACCAAATCGAGTTATATAAAACTCTAGGTGGCGGTTTAAAAGCAAACACTTCAGATACAGTGGTACATCAACCATCAAGTGCTGAACTGAAAAAGCAATAAGCTTTAAATCACATTCTTATAAAAGCTCACTTCGGTGGGCTTTTTTATTGCAACCAATGTGAATATTTTTTATCTTGAAACCTTAATAAATTTTGATTGATAAAAAACAATGTTATTAAGTAATTTAGAAAGCGTTCCAGGCCATCAAATTTTAAAACAACTTGATGTTGTATATGGCAGCACTGTTCGTAGTAAACATGTAGGCCGTGACCTCATGGCAAGTTTAAAAAATATTGTAGGTGGAGAACTCACAGGCTACACCGAACTTTTAGAAGAATCCCGCCAAGAAGCAATGGATCGCATGATTGCTAAGGCACAGCAACTTGGTGCTAACGCAATTGTTGGCATTCGTTTTTCAACTTCAAACATTGCCCAAGGTGCTTCCGAGTTATTTGTATATGGCACAGCAGTCGTTGTGCAGCCCCAAGCACCTCATCTACCCGATCCATTTAATGCATAGGTAGAAAATGGACAATCTTATTTTTCAGCTTGTTATTTTTCTTATTCTTTTCAGTATTGGTTGGGCTTTTGGCCGCCATATTGAACGGAAACATTTAAATGAACTTCTAGAAAAAGAGCAACAATTTGCACATATCAGAATTGATACCAATCGTTTTGCAACGAGTGATCAATTAGGCCATTTTATTAGCAGTAATGTAGTCATTTCTCACGACTACTTTAAATATGTACTGGCTTCTATAAAAAATGTTTTAGGGGGTCGGCTGACCAGTTATGAAAGCATTGTTGAACGAGCTCGCCGTGAAGCGATTATTCGTTTAAAACAACAAGCCCATAATGTGGGTGCTAACCATATTATGGGAGTTCGGTTGAGTACAACCGAACTCGGTATGCAAGGCGGAATGGTTGAAGTTTTTGCTTATGGTACAGCAGTCAAAGACTAGCACTGCCCCATAGCAGAAAAGTGAATACGTGGATTGCCAATATTTTTAGTTAAGTGTTGGCAAATTCCAGTGATTTTCCATTTGTCCTGTTGTTTTGCCAAGGTAAAATAATAGCGACCAAAAGAATGAAAATAATCATTTTCAGAAAAACGGTAAATTTGATAATTACACTCTAGCCATGCTCGGTCTTGTTCAATCCGAATAAGAGGATTACTCAAATTATGTTGTAGTCGCAAATGTGACAAAGCTTGTTGCCGCGAACCTTTATATTCATGACAAGACACCACACATAAAGGCTCCCCTCTAAACTGGAAATAGTCCACCTCAAGTTGATCGGCCAATAACTCATCGAACGCATCCCAATTTTTCTGGTCAAAGACCAATTGAAAACGCGTAACAACGTCTAAGATACGATGGTAGTCTTGATCCATGGTGAACCTTCTATATGGGTTTTTCCATCAATTTAGCACGGCAAAATCTCTTTTTTATTTCACTTTTGTTTTTCGAATCATTTTATAGAGTAATTTCGGTGACATACGGGAAACCATCACACCTAATTTTTCTTTAGTACCGCCTACCACGATATATTCTTGTCCTTGCATTAATGCCTTAACTGACTGTTCTGCAAAAACATCGGCTTCTAGTCCATTTTCGATTGCTTCATCTTGATGGCCTTGAGGTTGCCCTGCGCCATTTAACGCATTAAACGAAACATTAGTTTTTACAAAGCCTGGGAAAATAACCGAAACTTCAACACCCTGATCGGCAACTTCGGCACGTAAACTGTTGGCCCACATGTGAATAGCAGCTTTAGCAGCCGAATAACTTGCACGGTATTGCGTACCTAGAAGGCCTGCCACACTCGACACAAATACGACTCGGCCAGACTTTTGTTTAAGCATAATCGGCAGCACAGTTTTAGTTAGTGCCACTTGTGAGAAATAATCGACTTCCATAATGGCTCTTTCAGTTTCCATTGTGGTGTCTTGAATTAGAGCACGCTGACTTAAACCTGCATTATTAATAAGCCAGTCAATTCGTCCTTTTGCTTTTAAAATCTGCTCATAAGCCTCTTGAACTTGCTCTTGATTGGTAATGTCTGCAACTACCGATAAGTGCTGATCCGGATGGAGTAAACCAACGCGAACTTCTTCTAACTCTTCAAAGCGACGCGAAGTTAAAATCACTTGAGCACCTTGCAAAGCAAACTCACCAGCTAAAGCTTTACCTAAACCGGAAGATGCTCCAGTAATCCACACCACTTTATTTTGCAAAGTATCAAGTTTGGCCATTTTGACTTCCTATTATCTTTTTAAATTATGCTGCTTGATGCATGAAGGCCAAAAAATGATTGATATAATGAGTTGCTGTGGTCTGATCAACCTGCGTCCCCAATTTTTCCAAACGTTTATAGCCCAAATGCGTTGTCATATTAATGACCCCATTTAGGGTTTTGTCGACAACCAAATTAAATTTTAAACGTTTTTTAGGTTCACGTACTAGGCTTGTTACACCTAAATCCACAATTTGAATCAAGGTCTGAAAAGCTTCTTCTACGCTTTGCATATTGCCCGCACGTATTTGTTCAGACAGTGTTTGGGCCTGTTGCACAAGTTGTGGTGTGATTGGGTAAGTAATATAAACATCTTGCTCACGTTCTTTCATAAGCGATGTCATATAATCAACTAAAGGTAATAGCCGTTCATTGCCGAAAAAAGAGACTGACCAAGGCATATACTTTCGGAAAGTATCTAAAATTTGTTGAAGAACTTTCTCGGACTCATGGCGCTGTTTTTCAGTCATGGTAGAGTTGTCTTGCTCATCCTTTAACAATACAGAGAAAACTTGCTCAATAATTTCACAAGATAAATCGGAAAGAACACTACCTAATGCTTTAGATTGGCTTTCTTTTACCCCTGCGTGTAATTTCTCTCGAATTGAAGCAAATTGGGTATAGGTTGAATCGGAAATCTTTAAAAAAACTTTGTAGCTCATATATCGCATCCCTTATCAATTCTTTTGTAATTTTTCTGCCGTGCCGCTACACGATTAAATTGTGATCCATGCTTCATAAATCTACCGTTTTTTGAAAAAAATACAAAACCGTTTATCTGTTTTCAGCACATTAATTTCGAGGCATTTTTTTGCTACAATAGATGCAATTTTTTATGCATATTCGATCTAAGCTACTATGACTGACGCTCAAACCGCTCAAAATATTGCCACCACCTACGATCCAACCGAGATCGAAAAGAAGTGGTACAAAACGTGGGAAGAACAAGGTTACTTCAAACCTTCTGGTCACGGTGAATCATTCTGTATCATGATTCCACCACCAAACGTCACTGGTAGTTTGCACATGGGCCATGGCTTTAACAATGCCATTATGGATGCCCTCACCCGTTATAACCGTATGATGGGTAAAAACACTTTGTGGCAACCGGGTACTGACCATGCTGGTATTGCAACTCAAATGGTTGTTGAGCGTCAACTTGGCTTACAAGGTGTAACTCGTCACGACTTAGGCCGTGAAAAATTCATCGAAAAAGTTTGGGAATGGAAAGAACAATCTGGCGGCACAATTACCAAACAAATTCGTCGTTTAGGTTCGTCTGTAGACTGGTCACGTGAACGCTTCACGATGGATGAAGGTTTATCAAACGCAGTTAAAGAAGTATTCGTTCGTTTGCACGAAGACGGTTTAATTTACCGTGGTAAGCGTCTTGTAAACTGGGACCCTAAACTTCAAACTGCTCTTTCTGACCTTGAAGTAGAAAGCAAAGAAGAAAAAGGCTCACTTTGGCACTTTAAATATTTCTTTGAAGATAAATCAGTTAAAACTCAAGATGGCAAAGACTATCTCGTAGTTGCAACGACTCGTCCTGAAACATTACTTGGTGATACTGCTGTTGCTGTTCACCCTGAAGATGAGCGTTATGCACACCTTGTTGGTAAAAATATTGTATTGCCAATTACTGGTCGTTTAATTCCAATCGTTGCCGATGACTACGTTGAAAAAGACTTCGGTACTGGCTGTGTAAAAATCACCCCTGCTCATGACTTTAACGACTATGAGTTAGGTAAACGCAATAGCTTGCCAATTATCAATATCTTCAACAAAAACGCCGAAGTTTTAGGTGAGTTTGAATACATTGCCAAAGCTGGTGAACAAATTTCTAAAACTATTACTGCACCTGCAGATTATGCTGGTTTAGAGCGTTTTGACGCACGTAAAAAACTAGTTGCTCAAGCGGAAGCTGAAGGCTGGTTAGACCAAATCCAACCGTATGACTTAAAAGCGCCACGCGGTGACCGTTCAGGCGTGATTATTGAGCCATTATTGACTGACCAATGGTACGTAAAAATTGCACCTCTTGCTGAGCCTGCAATTGAAGCGGTTCAAGATGGTCGTATTAAGTTTGTTCCAGAGCAGTACAGCAACATGTACATGGCATGGATGCGTGACATTCAAGACTGGTGTATTTCACGTCAGCTTTGGTGGGGTCACCGTATTCCAGCTTGGTACGATGCGGATGGCAACATCTATGTTGGCCGTAGCGAAGAAGAAGTACGCGCGAAAAATAACATCGCGGCCGATGTTGAGCTTAAACAAGACGAAGACGTACTTGATACATGGTTCTCATCTGCACTTTGGACATTCTCAACTTTAGGCTGGCCAGAACAAACGCCTGAACTCAAAACTTTCCATCCGACTGACGTGTTGGTGACTGGTTTTGACATTATCTTCTTCTGGGTTGCCCGCATGATCATGATGACCATGCACTTCATGAAAAATGAAGATGGTTCATCTCAAATTCCATTTAAGACGGTTTACGTTCACGGCTTGGTACGTGATGGTGAAGGTCAAAAAATGTCGAAGTCTAAAGGTAACGTACTTGACCCATTAGACTTGATTGACGGTATCGATTTAGAAAGCTTAGTCGCAAAACGTACGACTGGCCTAATGAACCCGAAAGATGCTGCGAAGATTGAAAAATCAACGCGTAAAGAATTCCCAGAAGGCATTAATGCTTATGGTACTGACGCAGTTCGTTTCACGTTCTGTGCCCTTGCAAACACTGGTCGTGACATCAAGTTCGACTTAAAACGTGTTGAAGGTTACCGTAACTTCTGTAACAAAATTTGGAATGCAACACGTTTCGTTCTGATGAATGTTGAAGGCCAAACTGTTGGTCAACAAGCTCGCCCTGATCTATGGGAACTTCCAGAACAATGGATTATCAGCCGTCTGCAAAAAGCAGAAGCTGCTGTACACCAAGCGTTTGCAACTTATCGTTTAGACCTTGCTGCTCAAGCGATTTATGACTTTATCTGGAATGAATACTGTGACTGGTACGTTGAGTTAACTAAACCAGTTCTAAACGATGCAGAAGTTTCAGAAGAGCGTAAAGCTGAAGTACGCCGTGTATTACTTGCTGTGATGGAAGCTTCTTTACGTTTGGCTCATCCATTAATGCCGTATTTGACAGAAGAAATCTGGCAGACTCTTGCACCAATGCTTGGTCAAGGCGGCCCAACGATTATGACTGCTCAATACCCTATTCCTGAGCAAGAAAAAATCAATGAACAAGCTGAAGCAGATATGCAATGGCTTCAAGGTTTGATTGGTGCAGTGCGTAACATTCGTGGTGAGTTAGGCTTAGGTAATGCACGCTTATTGCCAGTATTACTTCAAAACACATCTGACGCTGAACGTGAACAAATCATTCGTATTGAAGCATTGTTCAAAGCATTGGCTAAAGTTGAAAGCATTGAATTCTTGAATAAAGACCAAGAACCACCTTTGTCTTGCTCTAGCGTTGTTAGCCATGCATCGGTATTTGTACCAATGAAAGGCTTAATTGACCCTAAAGCTGAGCTTGCTCGTTTGCAAAAAGACTTGGATAAAATCCAAAAGCAACACGACCAAATCTCGGGCAAACTTGCAAATGAAGGCTTTGTATCTAAAGCACCAGCAGCGGTTGTTGAAGGTGAAAAAGCGAAACTTGCTGAGTTTGCTGCGCAGTTAGAGAAAGTTAAAGCGAATATGGAGCAGATTGCTGCGCTTTAATCTTTTTTAGTTAAACGAACCCAGAATCTGTGCAAACAGGTTCTGGGTTTTTCTATATTTCAAAATTACTTTTTTTGTAGAATCAGCATATGGAGATGCCATGATTTTATGCAACCATTTAATAAAGGTAAATTTTCATTCATTTCTTTATGAAACAATAAATTAAAGTCACATAAAAATAAGTCGGCTATATCTTGATAAGTAAAACCTATAAATTTTGCAAGTTCTCTAGTAACCCATTCATCTTGAGTCCCCAATAAATCAACTACCAGAATTCCGCCTTCAGAAAGAGCATTTATCATTCGTTTAATTACGCTATAAAAATAACTTGGATCGCAAAAGAATAGACTTGATGAAGCAATAATTAAGCTTGCAGACGGGAAATTAAAGTCTTCAAAAGATTCATGATAGAAAATAAATTTAGAGTCATCTTTGAATCGCTCAGTACAGACTTTTTGCGCATCAATTGAAATATCAAAAGCATGAACATTAAATCCCTTTGAGAGTAGATAAGCAGATTCATTGCCTGCGCCACAGCCACAATCGATAGCAACTAAAGGTAAGTTACGAAAATAACCTAAAGCCTTCTCTAAAATAGGTCTATGTTTAAATTCTTTTGATAATTGAATAAATTTTTCATTCATAAATCCGATCTTTTATTTTTTATAATTTCCCCACTATATTTTATAAAGAATATAACCACAACGATTTCTTATTTTAGAGTTACCGACCACACGAGCAAACTTGCAAATGAAGGCTTTGTGTCTAAAGCACCAGCAGCGGTGGTTGAGGGTGAAAAAGCAAAGCTTGCTGAATTTGCTGCTCAGTTAGAGAAAGTTAAAGCGAATATGGAGCAGATTGCTGCGCTTTAAGCTTTAAAGTTCACAATTTAATCTATAATATAAAGGGCTGATTATTCAGCCCTTTATTTATTCATGAGTACATTAGAAATAGTAATTTTATTAATAACTGTAACTTTCATTTTCTCTATTGTGATTACAGCTCTAGTAAAATATTTAGATGCGGATAAAGCATCATCTGTTCTTTCCACTCTTTTACAAAATCTTATTCTAATTGATATTCCTTTTAGGACGCCACATCAAGAGGAAAATGAAGAAGATAAAGTTAAAAGACAAGAAGAACTAGAAAACAAGCTTAAAATTAAGCATCAAGAAGATTTAGCCACTCTTTCTACCACGAATGAATTAAAGCTTTTAACTATTAGCAGATTAAAAGGTTACTTAGCTGATTTAAATCGTAAGGCTAATTTGAATCTTATATCAGGTTTAATTTTTTGCTTAGTAGGGTTGGGTTTTATCTTTTATTCACTTATTGCATATACCCCAACGAATCCACCAAATCTAAATAATACACTAATTTACTTTCTGCCAAGAATTAGCTTAACGATACTTATTGAAGTATTTTCATATTTCTTCCTAAATCTCTATAAAAAGAATCTTGAGGATATTAAGTACTTTCAAAATGAAGTTACTAACCTTGAAAGTCAATATTTAGCCGTTTTGTATGCTTTTGAACAGAATAATGGACAAGTCAAAGCTAAAGTTATCGAAAAGCTTATGAATACTGAACGTAATTTCATTCTTAAAAAAGATGAAACGACTATCGAATTAGAAAAAAATCGTATTGAATCTCAGAATTCAAATAATACAGTTCAAGCATTAAAAGATATTATAACGTTTAAAAGACAACCTTCATCCTAGCTCTTTCACTAAGGCAACGGCAGCAGCATTTATATATTAACATGTTATTGGATACACAATATTCTCCTCTCCTTTTAGGAGAATATTAGGGAGAGGTGCTCTTTTAAAAATTAAAGCACCCCATGCCCCAACAACGTCTCTAACCCACTCACCTTTTTCATATGCTTTAAACGCTCCTTTTCCCAGTTTAACTGCTGCTTTAACTCAGCACAGTCGGCATCTATGGCTTTATAAACATCACTAATGTGTACATGTTCTGCTTTCACATTCTTGGCTAACTGAAAAGAATCCAAAATCTCAGCTATTTGGCTTTCAAGCTGCTGACTTTGTGCATCTAAGGACAGTTTATAAAACCTTAATTGCTCGGCAGATAATTCTTTAGCGCCTAGCCCTTTATTCTGTTCAAGCTGTAACTGGAGTTTGAGTAAATAAAACAAATCCTGCTTTTCGTAGGCCTGACTTGCCTGTTGAAACAGCTCAGTTTTTTCCTGTTTCTTTGTTTCATCTTGCTCACGGTCTGGGTGAATCATCGCGGCAATTTTTAAATAAACTGTTTTTAACGACTGCGCTGCCATTTGCTCAGCTTGTTCACGTTTCTGCTGCTGTCTTTGCCGTTTGGCTTGTTCACGCGCTTGTTGTTGCTCAGCCGCATACCGTTCAAAGACTTCTTCAAACTCTGAACCCTGATCAACGCTTTCTTGGTATTCAGATTTTATTGGCTGAGTTTTTTTATTCTTTTTTACCGAATCTTGAGTATGTTGCTGATAAAAGGTATCGATCTGCTTCACTAAATCCAACTGTTCAGTAGATAGCATTTTGGATCGCTTCAACATTTGTGCAAGCTGGGCAATTTTTTCATCTAGTTGTTGCATGTCTACTTTGGAAAACTCATGGCTATGCAACATATTCCAAAGTTGATCCAACTGCTGAAATAAAACTTCATGCAAATCGCCATACACAGGCATCAGTTTTTGCCGTATGTGCTTTTGAATCTCAGCTTGTGCATTTTGCCATGTGCTCAGGCTAACTTTTTGCTGTTCTATTTTATCAATCAGGCGATTCAGTTTTTTCTGCTGTGCAGACGGTTCAGACCTTTGCTGCAAGCTCACTTTGAGATCAAAGGACATATTTCATCAACCTGAAAAAGAAAAAAGTGTAGCAATAATCAGATGAGGAAGGTAGCAAAGCATTCTTTAAGTGTTAAGAGGCCAAAAATTTATATCTTAAGAAATCCACCAAATCACTAATGGCAAAGTCACTGCAGCACATAAAGTTTGAAAGCTAATCACGGCTGCCATAAGCTGACTATCACCACCCAAAACCTTAGTTAAAATATATGATGCGGAAGCAGTCGGTAACGCAAAGAAAATGACTAAAATTTGTGTTTGCAAACTTGATAAATCAAACCACATGCAGACCATATAAGCCAAAGCAGGCACAGCTAAAAGACGCACAAATGTATCTGCTACCAATACCACAATGTCTTTTTTCATTTGCATAAACTGTAAAGCTGCGCCAACACATAACAAACCTAGTGGCAAACTCGATGCTGAAAAAAGCTTAATAAACTGAGTAAAGCCTTCCCAAATTGGGATATGAAGCGTATTGACTATTGCTCCGACCACACATGATGCAATTAAAGGGTTTTTAAGAAGTGCAATCAAAACAGATTTAATTGCCATATGTTCTTTAGATGTTAGAGCAAGCACCGAAATAACGTTTACCAGTGGAATGCAAAGTGCCAATAAAATTGCCAGAATTGCCATTCCTTCACTTTTAAAAAGCGCAGTGACTAGAGCCAAACCAATATAGGTATTAAAGCGAACCATACTTTGTACATGCACACCAAAACGTGCAGGCGGTATATGCCAAAACATTCGGAGTATGTATAAAAAGGCGGTTACAGCTAAGACCACAATCAACATCGCAATAATGGCTGTACTCAAGCTTTGTAAGTCAATTTTTGCGGTCGATAGCGTACTGAAAAGCAAAGCGGGAAACAAAATATAGTAATTAAGCTTCTCTGCCCCAACCCAAAACTCATCGCTGAAAAAATGATATTTTTTAAATAAGTATCCCGATGCAATTAATGCAACTAAAGGAAAAAGAGATAAAACAATGCTATTCATTTCTTTACTCGAGTTTTGTTGAGGCTTGCTGTTTTGGCAATTAGCTTGGCTTACTCATATATTAAAGATAATGAAAACTCATGATAAAATGAGTTTTTACTCATAACAAATCCAATATGACCTTTACCCAGCTTGAAATTTTCGCACTCATTTCTGAACTAAAAAGTTTTACTGCCACAGCAGAAAAGCTGGGAATTTCACAGTCAGCAGTTTCTCATGCCCTTAAATCATTAGAACAACAATGGGGCATTAACCTCATTTCAAGAACTCAAAGCGATATTGAACTCACCACGACAGGTCAGCAGTTATTGACCCATGTAAAAGAGTTATTGAGTATTTCCGATACATTAGAAAAAGAAGTGGCTGCCATCCACGGTTTAAATGAAGGAACATTACGTATTGGTTCTTTTGGGGCTTCATCATCTATTTATCTATTGCCTGAAATTTTAGAAACCTTTCGGCAACGCTATCCTAAAATCGAGATTTATATTGATGAAGGTGAAGATAAAGAAGTTGCACAGTGGTTACTAGAACGGCGCATAGAGGTTGGTTTTTTAATTATGCCAGATGAGCGATTCGATACATTCTCTTTAATCGAAGATCGTTTTGTTGCCTTAATTCCGAGTGGTTACCCGCTGGCGCAGCAACTCTATATTGATCCAGCCCAACTAGAAAACTGCCCTTTTATAATGACAATGGCTGGTAGTCGACATCAGGTCGAATTAATTTTAAAAAACTTTAATGTGAAACCAGACATTAAATTTTATGTTTCCCAAATTCTAAGTATCGTCAGTATGGTACACAACCAGTTAGGAATCTCAATAGTCTCTGATATGGTCATCACCAAAGAGTTACTCTCACTCTATCCAAACGTGGTCAAACGCCCTTTTAAACCGAATCTTAAACGCTCTATTGGCCTTGCAGTAAAAAACAAGAAACACATCAGTCCAGCCGTAAAAGCATTTATAGAGGTTGCTCAAGAGGTTTGGTCTAATAAATAATTTAGTCAGAATTTAATTCATTTTATATTTTAATAACGAACTCTTTTAGGTCATTTTATAAACAAATTAGATGACTTTTATCATAAAAATGTGCCATTACAGCCTATTTAAAGCAAATTAACGCACTATTTATCGCCAAAAACTAATTTCACAATCCAAATTGGTGCACTTATTGCATATTCACTTTTATGCAATTGAGTTTGTTTCGACAAACTTAGGTTTTTAGATTCCTTAAATCTATTTTGGTGCAATTTACAGACCCAGATTTGTTCCAAAATGGAATTTAGCACTTTTTTCGAGCATGCTATGCAAAATGTAGATCTATTTTTCTTATTACTTGGTGCAGTTTTGGTTCTTGCCATGCACGCAGGTTTTGCATTCTTGGAACTTGGTACAGTTCGCCACAAAAATCAGGTGAACGCGCTTAGTAAAATTCTGACTGACTTTGCTCTCTCCGCAATCGCATATTTCTTTGTGGGCTACTACATTTCGTATGGTCAGCATTTCTTCCATGATGGCACAAGCCTCGCAAGTGATCATGGTTATAATTTAATGCGTTGCTTCTTTTTACTGACTTTTGCTGCGGCAATTCCTGCAATTATTTCAGGTGGTATTGCAGAACGCGCCAAAATGCGTTCACAAGCAATAGCAACACTCGCTTTAGTAGGTCTGGTCTATCCTTTTTTTGAAGGTATGGTCTGGAATGGTAACTATGGTCTACAAAAATGGTTAGAAACGACCTTTGGCGCAGCTTTTCACGACTTTGCCGGTTCAGTTGTAGTCCATGCAATGGGTGGCTGGATTGCACTCGCTGCGGTTATTTTATTAGGTGCTCGCTCTGGTCGTTATAAGAAAGATGGTCGCGTAAGTGCTCACCCTCCTTCTTCAATTCCATTTTTAGCACTTGGTTCATGGATTTTAATTGTGGGCTGGTTTGGCTTTAACGTGATGAGTGCCCAACGTCTTGATGCTATTTCTGGGCTAGTTGCTATTAATTCACTTATGGCAATGGTTGGCGGAACGATTACAGCAAATGCAATTGGGAAAAATGACCCAGGTTTCTTACATAATGGTCCACTTGCCGGTTTAGTTGCTATTTGTGCCGGGTCTGACATTGTTCATCCCGTGAGTGCCCTTGTTATTGGTGGTATAGCTGGTGCCATGTTCGTATACCTCTTTACCTATACACAAAATAAACTCAAAGTAGATGATGTACTAGGTGTATGGCCTTTACATGGCGTTTGCGGTGCATTCGGCGGTATTGCAGTGGGACTATTTGGTCAAAAATGGCTAGGTGGTTTAGGCGGTGTATCTTTTGCCTCACAGCTCATTGGTACAGTACTCGCGATTACTATTGCACTTGCTGGCGGTTTTATTGTTTATGGCATCCTTAAAGCGACCATTGGTATTCGTTTATCTCAAGAAGATGAGTTTCGTGGTGCAGATTTGTCTATTCATAAAATCTCTGCCAACTCTGAAGAAGGCATGTTTTAATTCAATGATTATGAAGCAGGATTTAAATATACTGCTTCATATACCTCTTACAAATAAAACCTTTTAGTTTAAAAATAACTTTCCTTGATTAAAAACTACGCTTTTAGTTTTCCATACATTCAATTTAATATATTGAAAAATATATTAAATTGAATATTTTTCTAAGATTTAAAGATGAAATCCTGTTTAGTTTAAGAACAATTTAAGTTTTATTTTATGTAATGCCTTCAATTCACGCTTAAATTGATGTTAAAACACAATGAATCAACAAAAACATTTTTTTCAGCTTCAGCTTATTTTTCTTACTATCAGCTTTTTTATACTTTTATTTGTATTCCCAGTGGGTGGAAAAATTGATATGTATCTTATCCAACCTTGGATTGATTCAACTGGTCAATTTTTTAATCGGGAAAATTGGTATCTTGAGAGGCTTAATCATCAAATCGTAAAAGACATTATCACTGCGGTTTATGTCATCTTTTTTGGTCTGTGGCTTGCTTCATTTAAAGTAGAAAAGTTAAAAATCTATCGCTGGCAATATGGTTATATGTTTTTTGTCAGCATGATTGGTAGCGGTGTTGTTGGTTTATTAAAATCGCAATCTGCTCATGCCTGCCCTTGGAATATGGTTCATCCTAATAGTTTAGGTGGCTATATTTGGGACTTTACAGCAAAACATGGTCATTGTTTTCCAGGTGGTCATGCCAGTGCTGGATTTATCATAATGACCGGTTATTTTGTTTATCGTCTTGAACAACCAAAACGAGCTTATTTTTATTTATTTTCAGGCATTTTATTAGGATTTATGATGGGTTGGGCACAAATGATGCGAGGAGCACATTTCCTAAGTCATAACTTATGGACAGGTTGGGTTGTTTGGGCAGTGAACATTTTCTTTTATGCGATTTGTATTCATCGCTTTGAGTTCGAAAAACAATTAAAACAAGAGCTTAGTTAAGCTCTTGTTTCATGTAAATGTAAAACCTTAGGTAACTTCACTAAAACTGAAAGACCACCAAGTTCTAAACTTTTATCGAGAGTTAGAGTTCCACCAAGTCTTTGAGTTGCACGATCTACAATTGATAAACCTAAACCACTTCCCACTTCAAGATGATGGTGTACTCGATAAAAACGTTTAAGCACCTTATCGTAATTTTCAGGATCTATACCTGCGCCACTATCTTCGATTTGAATACAAGCAAAGTTATCTGGGTCGGTATAAACTGAAATGTTAATTACCCCCTGATGTGGTGTATATTTAATTGCATTATCAATTAAGTTAAAAATAATCGAATGTACGGTAGGTTCAATACTATGCATCTCGACAGGGTCATTTCTAACAAAGCCTAAATCAATTTCTTTTTGCATGGCTAAATTAACCAACTGCTCAACGCAATTTAAAGCCACATCATTGAGCTGGAAATAGCCAGTAGGTTCAACCATACTTAAAGTTACATCTTGCTTTGCCAACGCTAAAAGCTGCGTCACTAAATGCTGAATACGAGCTAAACCTTTGCTTAAATTTTGCAACGATTCATGCTCAGGAAACTGGCTTAACAAAATCTTGGTTTGTAAGTTCAATGCTGTAACAGGTGTTCTTAGTTCATGAGCAGCATCAGCAATGAATTGCTTCTGTTCATTTTGTGCTTTAGAAATACGATCAAACAGACGGTTCATTTCATCAATGGTAGGCAAAAGTTCTAGAGGATAATCATGCACCTCAATTGGTGTTAACTCCTCAGAATCACGCTCCATTAACTCATTTTTAAAATCATCTATTGGTTTTAAACCACGACTAATAATGGCGGCCAAGGCAAATATCGCAAAAGGTAAAATAATTAAATATGGAATGAACATGCTGCCGGCAAGCTCCCATGCGAAAGCTTCACGAACCCGCTCTTGTTGACTGACCTGAATTTGGTAGTCTTTCAACGGTAAAACATATGTTCGGACTACACCTTCAGCGGTTTTATGTGAATAAAAACCAGCTTGTTGCACTGGAGGAACCAAGAAGTGAAGATGATGAGATAAATTCGCTTGGTCTTTATAAGCCCAAATATCTAAAAATAAATCTTCTTCGTGGTAAGTCCGATGTAAATCAAACTTACTACTTACTGTTTTTAAGGGATACTCAGCCGTTCTTTCCGCTAAATACTGCATTTGAGTATCTAGAATTTCATCGACTTCCTGAAGTGCAACCTTATAAGCACTAAAAATTAAAATACAACCTAAGATGACACTGAAAATTGAGGTGCCCCAAATCAGTCGTTTTTTTAATGAATAATGCACGTTCATGAAGTCCCGAAATCTTAAATTATGATTGCCCTAAACGGTAACCCAGTCCTCGGATAGTTCGAATAAAGTCTTTACCCAACTTAGCCCTTAAATGATGGACATATACCTCAATCGTGTTGCTGGTCACATCACTATCAAAGTCATATAACTTATCTTCCAAATTAGCTTTTGAGAAAATTTTATTTGGATGACTCATAAGCGGAATCAAGATTGCCCATTCACGATTCGATAAATCAATACGTTGCCCTTTAAATGTTGCAATGTGCTGTTCAACATTTAAAACCAGATCACCGCTTTCTAGTAGTTGATCTTGGCTTGCAAGTTGAGCCTCTACGCCACTACGGCGTAATAAGGCATGAATACGAGCGAGTAATTCATCAAACTCATAAGGCTTAATTAAGTAATCATCTGCTCCCAAATTCAGACCATCAACACGGTTTTGCAGTTGGTCACGTGCAGAGATAATTAAGACTGGTGTTGCTGCTCTTTGACGAATCTGCTTTAAAACTTGCATACCATCCATCATTGGCAATCCCAAGTCTAAAAGAATGAGATCAAACTTATTCTTTGCTAATTGGGCCAAACCATCTAAACCGTTATTGACCCATTCCACCTCAAATTGATGATATTGCAGCAACGTCGTTGTTGATTCTGCAATCATAAAATCATCTTCAATCATCAAGATTTTTGTCATGTTCTAGGCTCGCTTTAGTTTACATGGGCACAAGAGTGCAACATGTCCAGTTGAGGGTTGATGACCTGAGTTTGTACATCCAGCAAACTTAACAAACTTGGGAATAGATTATCCTGACTTAACTTTTGTTTAGTTTGTTGGTTTAAACAATTTACTTGAGCAAGATTATGTTGTTTCCAGCCATCAGAGAACCACATAATCATTGGAATATGTGTTTGTTGGCTCGGTGCGATTGAGTAAGGCGAACCATGCAAATACATACCATGCTCACCTGTCGATTCTCCATGATCAGATAAATACCATAAACCTGTTTGATAATTCGATACTTCTTTTAAAGTATTGATCATTTGGCTTAATACATGGTCTGTATACACGATTGTATTATCATAACTATTTAATAGCTCAGCTGGTGAACAACCCTGTATCGCATTAGTATCACAAGTTGGTTTAAATGGTTGATATCCCTCAGGTGCCCGTTTGTAATATGCTGGTCCATGGCTACCCATCTGATGTAATACAACTAAACGTGGACGTTTATCGTCTTTCGGAATAGAGGCCAAATACTGCTTTAAGCTATCAATGAGAATACCATCAAGACATTCGCCATCTTTACACCATTTTTGCTTTAAGTCTTCTGGAATCTGGTATTGTTCAACACGATCACATGCACCTTTACAACCCGAGTTGTTATCAATCCAAGTCACTTGATAGCCTGCGCGTTTTGCAATATCTAGTAAGCCTTCACGATGGCTTGCCAATTGCTCATCATAATCAGCACGTGGCATACCAGAGAACATACATGGCACAGAAACTGCTGTTGCCGTACCACATGAACTCACTTGAGAGAAGTTTAAAATATCTTGTTTAGAAAGCTCTGGGTTTGTATTTTTAGCATACCCATTGAGTGAGAAACTTTCTGCACGTGCAGTTTCGCCCACTACAAGTACCATGAGTTTAGGTAAATCTTTTTGAGTTTGTTGAACTTGATGGGCATCTTCACCATACTTCACAAGAGGAAGATTTTTCTTAGGCGCTTTTTTACGATAATAAGACATCACCGAAGAAATAGTGTTTTGAGGAGAGATCATTCCTTTTAAATCACGATGCTCTCTAAATATCGCTGCAAAATCAACATAATATGCAAACAACAAACCGCCTACAACGGCAAATGCAAGAGCGATTGAAAGTACTTTTTTAAGCAAAAGCGGAAGTATTTTTTCTGATTTGAGTTTTACCTGAGTAATTAAAAAAATAGGTAAAATAACAAAGAAGATTGTCCAGAGCCCAAAACGCAAAGACAGTAAATCTGTAGCTTCAGCAACATCTGTTTGAGCAATATTCTGAATCTGATCAGGTGAAATAATGACACCTAAAGTATTTACAAAGTACGAGCTAAAACCACCAATAAATACAAGTAAAATGGCAAAAATTTTGGCCGTCCATTTCCAGTTTAAAATTTGTAAAGCCGCATAATAGGTAGCAACAACAATCACTACAGTAGCCGCTAAGAAAAAGGTCGCTTTTATACCTAAATATGGCGTTAACAAATGAACTTTCTTATAAAAACCAAAATTTAGAATTGCACCTAACCAAATGGCTATAATGAAGTTGAACATAAACAGGGAAATCTGCTTATTTCTTAATGTAGAAAAAAAACTCAGCATCTCTGGTTACTACGACCTTTTTTTATGATGCTCTACTGTAAAAATTGAAACTTAAAAATGACTTAAATAATAGAATGATCGGTATAAACCATTTTTAACGGCTTTATGCTACTTATTTATTTCAATTAAAAAAATGAGTCGAGACTCATATGAATCTCGACTCACTTAGCTAAGAAGCATTGAGAAATTAGAAGCTATACTTAGCCATTAAACCAATACGGTTATCTTTATAAGACTGGCCAGCAAACGTTTCACGTTTACCATTGACATATTCAAGGCCTAAATCAATTGGTTTAACAGGCGTATAGATGAAGTTAATCCATGCTTGCTGAACTTTTTCATTACCAGCTGTATATGCTTTTGCATAATCAGTGCCGTCATCAGCAAACTCTGCACCGTACGCTAAAGTTGAACGTAAGTTAGGTAAAATTTTATAAGTACCACCTACTTGTACAGCAACAAATTTATTTTGCTCGATATTATTATTTACTAAAGTATAGGCAGCATTACTACCATATAAATAGCTACTATCACCAACTACATATGAAACATCAGCAAAAACTTTTAAAGGATCAGAAACTTTGAAGTCTGTACCTGCAGCAATACCCCATCCAGTTTTATTATCATCGCCAAGTGATGATTTATAATTTTCTACCAAAGCACGAGCTGATGCAGAACCTTTACCGTCTGCATAACCTTGAGTAATTTTAGCAGTTAATGCAGGTAAGCTATACTTGATGCTATCGCCAGCTGCTGCTGAAGTACTATCACCTTTTTCAGCAGAAACAAACAATTGTGTAGTTGGGCCCAACTTGTAGCCATAGCGTACTTGAGGAACACGTTTTGTACCACCACCAACGTTTGTCGAGAAATCGATCATTTCTGGTGCATGAGTTGACAAGAAGTTAGACGTCGTTTGACCAAATAACCAGTCGTTATACGTTAAATAAGCATGACGAATACGTAATGAGCCATTCGAATCTGTTGTTGAGCCAGCAAAATCGACTTCGAGTTTACCGCCTACCTTAGCATCGCCAACAGGTGTATTAAAATCTAAACCAAGACGTGTGGTTTTAGCAGTCGAACGTAATTTATCTTTTGTTTTACCATCAGTTTTACTAACATCACCAAAGTCGTTATCGGCACCTTCGATAATATAGTTAGCATCACCACGAACGAAACCATAAAGGTTTACATCAGCACCAGCTTTAGATTTAAAACCTGCTAATGGAGAAGCTGGCGCAGCAACAGGTTGAGGCTGTGCTTTAACTTCAGCTAACTGCACTTGCTGTTGTTGCTGTACTTGTTGCTGTTGCTGCTGTACTTGGCGCTGTTCTTTAACTAATGCTTTTAATGCTTCAACTTCTTGACGAAGTTTTTGAATTTCCTCTTTTTCAGAGGTTGCCGCATTTGCCCCACTCATCATTAAAGCTGTTACTGTAATAGCTAAACTTTTAACAACAAACGATTTACGATTAAGGAATAGATCCATCAAAAACTCCTAAAAATATATTTTATGTTGCTTATCCATGCCAAGTTGATTCGGTGACCATTGAGCACTAAAAAATCAACTATTCTCCAAATTTGATTGCATTAATTTTATTACCGCAATCAAAACCAATTTTAACGCTGGGTAAGATTAAAAATTCCAAATCAAAAGAAGCAAGACATACTTTTGTTTACAGAACTTTTACCTTGACTTCATGTTGTAACGAATCCTACACAACTCTCTTATCTTATAGAATGATTAAATCATTATTTCATTATTCTTTTTTAGACTTTAGGCTAATAAACCGTCTAAGTGAATATTTTTTTACCGACGTTGCTTGATTCACATAATTTTTCTTGTTACTTCCACCCTTTTTTCCTTTCTAGCGTCCATTTGCTACCCAAACAAGATGGCACAATTAATAAGCCATTTGAATAGCTAAAAATATACATTTTTAAAAGAATGAGTAAAGTTATAAGCACAACTTTTTAGCTTAACTTAATATGAATTAAGTTTCTTTATTTCATCAGCTTAATATCACTTTTTATACAGCTTTTGCTGCCCTCCATACGTAAATAGGAATTAAAAATAGTACAGCAATAGTGACAATAGCTATCAAATAATGGAAATAACCAAGTACATCTCCAATGATTCCACTCAAGGTATAAAGTCCCCCACTTACAGTCGCCATAATCGAAACCTGAAAAGTAAAATCGGTACCCGCATAGTTCTTTCGACTGTAATGCATAACCAAGGTTAGCATTACAACCAATAGCATGGCAGCAAAAGCATCTTCCAAAGCATTTACAGAATAGATAAGCCATGTATTTATTTTTATCTTCTGCTCATAAGCATAAGCTAAATAAACATAAGCACCTAAGCTCATAATTTTTAATATTGAAAAACTAATTAATGTGGCTGGTCTAGAAAAATACTTTAATACCCATCCTGCAATAAATGCCCCCACTAAAGCAGCTACAGCACCTATCATAGTGATGTAAACACCAATTTGGGTAAAGCTTAATCCCATATCAACCATTAAGGGTTTAAGTAATGGCCCTGCTAAGCCATCTGCCACTTTAAAAGTGATAAGTACCATTAACCAAGAGCGAAGCTCTTTATTTTGAGAAAAATAACTCAAATAAGACTTAATTTTTATCAATAAATTTGGCTGGCTAGATTGATTGTCAGAATGAGAAGTATGAGGAGGCTCTTTGAATAGTAAAACAGGTAGAGTATTGATAAATACTAAAGCCGCTAATAATAAAAAAGTTGGCTGCCATGACAACCAATCTAAACACCATAACACAGCTCCCCCACCTACAATAAAACCAAGCCGAGAGCCTACAACTTGAAATGTATTTCCCCAATGTTGCTGATCATGTTGTAATAAATTGACAGCTAAAGCATCGGTTGCAATATCTTGAGTTGCGCCCGTCGAGTTCATAAATAACAGTGCAATAAAAAATATAAATAAGTACAAAGGCTGATCTAAAGCCTGAATAGGAAAAAAAGATAAAATACAAAGTACTGCCACCGTCAAAAGCTGGGTGGGTAAAATCCAGCTACGATAATGACCTAAACGGGAAATTGCGTGTCGATCCACCCACGGTGCCCAAAATATTTTGATTGACCAAGGCACCATAAGCAGCCCAAAACCACCAATATGCGCGAGTGATACACCTTGAGCTCTTAATATTACGGGCAAAGCATGGGTCATAAAACCCACAGGTAGACCTTGCGCCCAATATAAGGAAAATAGCAAAAGATAAAGATTTTGCCGTCGAAACATATATACCTACTTTTATTTCTTTGTGCGGTAATAACATGAAATACCATGCGTAGTCTTACATTTTGCCAATGAAGCATAGATTTCAAAAGATTAAGATAAAACAAAGGATGATTTAAAACTTAAAAATATGGAACAACATTTCCCTAAGCTACCTCCACAGGTCCCTCAACGTGGTAATGCTTTAAGTCGAGCATTATTTAAAAAACTTTTTTTGGCTCAAGGCTGGACCATAGAAGGTGAAGTTCCTAATTTTCCCAAGGCTGTAGCGATTATTTCTCCTCACACATCCAATATTGATGGCTGGTATGGTTTTTTAGCTATTTTTGGGCTTGGCATTCAAATTACAGTACTAGGTAAAGACAGCTTATTTAAGCCTCCTTTTAAACGTTTTTTAGATTGGGCAGGTGTTATTCCGGTAAAACGTGACTCTGCCAATGGACTAACTGAACAGGTGGTTGCAACCATTCAGGATTATGACAAGATCTGGATTGGAATGGCGCCAGAAGGCACACGTAAGAAAGCAAAAAAAATGAAGAGTGGCTTTTACCATATTGCTGCAAAGGCTAATATCCCGATTGTGATGTTCTCTTTTGATTATGACCGCAAGACTATTCACTGCTTAGGCTATTTAACTCCTAGCGGAAATTATGATGAAGATCTCGCCAAAATTTTTGAGCGTTATGATGGAAAAATATCACCGAAAAATCGTAATTGGCTTGCAGAACCTTTACAAAATCTTGTGAAAAAAACCTAGCAAAAATTGAGCGAATCTGGTCTGATGGGCCATCTTAATTTATCTTGCTATAGATTGTTTTTCAAAGATGAAAATTGCTCAATTTGCCAGTATCGGATTTATCTCTTTAGCCCTATTTGGCTGTGATAAATTCAGCAAAACACCAACACCGACCACTTCAGTTAAAGCACGCGAACCAGTTATTGCACTTGCCTTAGGCGGCGGTGGAGCAAAAGGATTTTCACATATTGGTGTTATTAAGGTCTTAGAATCACATGGTATTAAACCTAAAATTGTTACGGGTACAAGTGCCGGTAGTTTTGTAGGAAGTATCTATGCCAGTGGGCAAACACCTTATCAGCTCCAAAATCTTGCACTTAAATTACAAGAATCGGATATTCGTGATTTAACGCTTAATCGCCAAGGTATTATTCTTGGACAAAAGCTACAAGATTATGTGAACCGTAACGTGGGCAATAAGCCTATTGAAAAATTCCCAATTCGTTTTGCCGCGGTAGCAACCCGTCTTGATAATGGTCAAAAAGCTGACTTTATTAAAGGTAATGCAGGTCAAGCAGTACGTGCGTCTTGTAGTATTCCAAACGTATTTGTACCTGCCACTATTGGCAATCAAAAATACGTAGATGGAGGATTAGTTAGCCCAATTCCTGTAAAAACAGCACGTGATATGGGTGCAGATATTGTGATTGCCGTTGATATTTCAGCACGTCCAGCAGGAAATCGCCCGGCGAATATGTGGGGATTACTTGATCAAACCATTAATATTATGGGTCAACAAAGTATTAATGAAGAGTTAAAGCTAGCAAACGTAGTCATTCAGCCTAAAGTTGGGCACTTAGGTACACTCGATTTAAAATCAAGTAATGAAGCTATTTTAGAGGGTGAGAAAGCTGCTCAAGGCCAAATTCGTCAAATTGAAACTGCAATTGCGAATTTCAAAAAATCTCCAGCCGCATTTAAGCCAGCACCACGTCCTAAATTTTAATTGAGGTGGTTTTTTTCTATCCACACTTACTATCATCTGCTACAGTGGTAAAAGTGATATGAGATCACTTTTACCCATCATAAAGATATATAAAAGAGCAGATCTATGGAGTTTGTTGTAGAACCTTGGCACTGGTTTGTATTGGGTATCTTACTTATTCTTTCTGAGCTGATTATCCCTGCTTTTGCCGCTCTCTGGTTTGGTATTGCAGCCATTATGGTTTGCTTTCTCTATTGGTTATTTCCAGATATTAGCCTTACAACCCAAATTGTATTGTGGATTATTTTATCGGTGTTATGCACCATTCTCTGGTTCAAATTTATTAAACCCTTATCAATTGATAGAACTAAAGCAGGTTTACCTCGTGAGGCTACCATTGGACAAATTGGTATGGTGATTCAAACCGGACTTACTCATGACCAAATTATTGTCCGTTTCCCTATGCCTATTTTAGGGGCCGATGAATGGAACTGTCGCAGCACTACCCATGTGAAAGTCGGTGATCGAGTCCGTGTCATTGATATTTCGGGCAATGACTTAATTGTCCAGCCCCACAGTACTTCATAAACATTAAAGATAAAGAGAGGTTATTTTCATGCCAGTTGGTACCATTATTGTTTTAGCCTTTTTGGCTTTTGTAGCAGTTACTATTTTTAAAGGGGTCCGTATTGTTCCTCAAGGTTATAAATGGATTGTTCAGCGTTTAGGGAAATATCATTCCACGCTTAATCCAGGGTTGAACTTCGTTATTCCTTATATTGATGACGTAGCTTATAAAGTCACGACTAAAGATATTGTGCTTGATATTCCATCTCAAGAAGTGATTACCCGTGACAATGCTGTATTGCTTATGAATGCAGTAGCTTATATCAATTTAACAACCCCTGAAAAAGCAGTGTACGGTATTGAAAACTATACATGGGCCATTCAAAACCTTGTACAGACTTCATTACGTTCTATTGTGGGTGAAATGGATCTAGATGATGCACTGTCTTCACGAGATCACATTAAAGCTAAACTAAAAGCTGCAATTTCTGATGATATTTCGGATTGGGGTATCACTTTAAAAACTGTAGAAATTCAAGATATTCAGCCATCTTCAACCATGCAAGCTGCTATGGAAGCTCAAGCTGCTGCTGAACGTCAACGTCGTGCTACAGTGACTAGAGCTGACGGTGAAAAGCAAGCTGCAATTTTAGAAGCAGATGGTCGTTTAGAAGCATCTCGCCGTGATGCAGAAGCACAAGTTGTCTTAGCAGAAGCATCTCAAAAAGCGATTGAAATGGTAACAAGCGCAGTCGGCGATAAAGAAACACCTGTCGCTTATCTATTAGGTGAACAGTACGTTAAAGCAATGCAAGACATGGCTAAATCGAGTAATGCCAAAACTGTTGTATTACCTGCCGATGTTTTAAATACAATCCGTGGCATTATGGGAAAGCATAATTAATTTAACTGCTTTCAATAAGTCATTGAAATAAAAACGGCGACCTGATGGTCGCCGTTTTTATATTGAGTATTATTGGTTGTTTAATCTTTTCTGATCTTTCAAAGGGAGCTTTTTTACAACCAAGTCATAAGAATCGCGAATCAAATCTTGAAGCAAATCCCGAGTTAAGTTTTTATGTGGAGTAATGGAAATCCAGTGTTTTTTATTCATGTGGTAACCCGGAATAATAAATGAATAAAGCTCCTGATATTCCTGACTTTTATATGGATCACATTTAACAGTAATCATTTTTGTGCCCGTTCCTTCCCCTACTAATAAAAACACCTTTTCTAAAATTTTAAAGACGTCGCATTCTGGTCCAAAGGGTTGGCTTTGCTCACTAAAAGGAAGATTACACGCAATCTCTATTGCAAATTGATGGAGCTGATCACCATTCATTCTTATCTCCTTTATTCATTGAATATGAATACAAGCAGGATTATTAATTTGATTTTATATTAGTTGGTACGGGCTAAAAGGAATTGTGAAATCTCAACTAATTCTTTTGCATTTTCACCAAAATGCGCTAAAGCCTCAAAAGCTTGGTCATGCAACTCTTTTGCATAAATCTGTGCTTGCTCAAGTCCCATTAAAGCAGGATAAGTCGACTTTTGTACTTGTTCATCCTTACCCGCAGTTTTACCTAAAGTTTCAGTGCTTGAGGTAATGTCCAAAATATCATCTTGCACCTGAAAAGCCAGTCCAATCGCTTGTCCGTATTGACGCAATTTCGGAATTGCCTGATCTGTTCCAGAGAAAATTGTCACTGCACCCATCATAATGGCAGCCTGAATAAGCGCTCCCGTTTTATTACGGTGGATATTTTCTAGTTCGTCTTGAGAAATTTGCTTAGCTTCAGCTTGTAGGTCTAAAACCTGTCCACAAACCATTTTAGAGCTGGCTGTTGCTAAAATTTGAATTTGCTTTAATACAATTGCAGCATCAGTTCCCTGCCCTTGTTCATCAAACAAACGACTCCCTAAAACCTCAAAAGCCATCGACTGTAAAATATCACCTGCAAGTAAAGCGGTATCTTCACCAAATGCTACATGGCAAGTTGGCTGACCACGACGAAGTAAATCATTGTCCATACAAGGCAAATCATCATGCGCTAGGGAGTAGCAATGAATAAGTTCAACCGCAACTGCCGCACGGCGAGCAGCCGCAAAATTTGGATTGTCTTGTAAAGAAGCTGTGGCGTAACACAAAGCTGGACGCACACGTTTTCCACCAAGCATAACTGCATGGTGTACTGCGCTTTTTAAAGGTTCAGGAATTGAAAATGCGGCGAGTGTTGTCAATAAATCTTGTTGAATACGTTGTTGAGCTTGTTTTAAAACATCCGCATTAACTTGAGAGAGTGATGACACAGTCGCCTCGTAAAATCAGTAGAGAAATTTTATTGAATGTGATGAAACATTCATGTGCTACATCATACACGATTCACTGTAAAAAGTGCGTGATGAGTTATGGATGTCAGAAGTAAAAAAGCCTCTCTATCGTAGAGAGGCTTTTCATTTAAATGACTTTTAGAAACTGTCACCCGGAACGCGTACCCAACCTTCCATTAAGACACGTGCACTACGGCTCATAATGGCTTTTTTCACTACCCATTGACCATTTGTAAGTTCAGCTTGAGCACCCACACGTAATGTTCCAGATGGATGTCCAAAACGCACTGCTTCACGCTCGCCACCACCAGCTGCTAAATTTACCAATGTACCCGGAATGGCAGCGGCCGTACCAATTGCTACCGCTGCTGTTCCCATCATGGCATGGTGAAGTTTACCCATCGACAAAGCACGAACCAGTAAGTCGACATCATTTTCTGAAACGTTTTTACCGCTTGAAGCTGTGTAATTTTTCGGCTTAGAAACAAAAGCAATTTTTGGTGTGTGCTGACGTGCAGCTGCTTCTGAAATATCTTTAATTAAACCCATTTGCACAGCACCATATACACGAATTTTTTCAAAACGTGCTAGTGCTGCTGCGTCACCATTAATATGATCTTGCAGTTCTGTACCTTGGTATCCTAAATCTTCTGCATTTAAGAAAATAGTTGGAATACCGGCATTAATAAATGTGGCTTGAAAACTACCAATCTCAGGCACATCTAATTGGTCAACAACATTCCCTGTCGGGAACATATCACCGCCCTCTTCACCATCATCGGCTGGGTCTAAAAACTCAATTTGAACTTCTGCAGCAGGGAAAGTCACTCCATCCAGTTCGAAGTCACCAGTTTCTTGAACTTGACCATTGGTGATAGGTACATGAGCAATAATGGTTTTTTGAATATTTTTTTGCCAAATTCGAACAGTACAGAGGCCATTTTCAGGAATTCGATTTTCATCAACCAAACCATTTGAAATCGCAAATGAACCAACCGCAGCAGTTAAATTACCGCAGTTACCACTCCAGTCCACAAAAGGCTGATCTATTGAAACCTGTCCAAATAAATAGTCTACATCGTGATCTGGCTGTGTGCTTTTAGCGAGAATAACGGTTTTACTGGTGCTTGAAGTCGCTCCACCCATTCCATCAATTTGCTTTCCATAAGGATCTGGGCTACCAATGACACGTAGTAAGAGTTGATCTCTTGCTTGACCTGCCACCTGAGCTCTTTCCGGCAAATCATCAAGTTTAAAAAATACGCCTTTACTGGTTCCACCACGCATGTAAGTTGCTGGAATTTTAATTTGCGGTACTGAGCTCATATCAACTGTTATCCTTACTCTTGTGTTTTTATATCTCGAAACAAACAGACTCGTTTAGTCATCCACTTCATCTTAAATCGTTTTGTGATCTAGAGATAGCGTTATGCTTTTATACATCAATCGTATTGACGCAGACTTATTTTGAGAATTTAGATTCATGCTCGCAATGACCGAATTAAGCAAAATCATGAAAAAAAGAGTCTATCAAAAATATATTTTTAGAATATTTTTTAATCATTTTTAAATTATTAAAAGCAAGTTAATGATTTTAAATATTTTTTAGTGTTACTTTTCAGTCACCGCTTGTTAATTTGTAGTCTAGGCTAAAATAAATCCATCTATTAGAATAATTTACTTATTCATAGTGAGTGAAGACCTTTGACCAACGAATCTTCTACACTGCAACGAGGACTAAAAAATCGACATATCCAATTAATTGCTATGGGTGGAGCAATTGGTACCGGATTATTTTTAGGCTCGGCGCAAGTGATTCAATCTGCGGGACCATCCATTATTTTAGGATATGCCATTGGTGGCTTAATTGCTTTTTTAATTATGCGCCACCTGGGAGAAATGATTGTTGAAGAACCTGTTGCAGGATCGTTCAGCCATTTTGCTTATAAGTACTGGGGGAAATTTCCCGGATTTTTAGCTGGATGGAATTATTGGATGCTCTATGTTCTGGTTGCGATGAGTGAACTCACCGCGGTAGCCAAATATATTAATTACTGGTGGCCTCATATTCCAGCATGGACTTCTGTCTTATTTTTCTTTGTCGTGATTACGGCAATTAACCTAACAAACGTCAAATTTTATGGTGAGTCCGAATTCTGGCTCGCTATTATTAAAGTTGCTGCTGTTATCTCTATGATTGTATTTGGCCTTTATTTGCTATTTACAGCAGATGTTGGTTCAAGCATTTCATTTAGTAACCTTTGGTCTCATGGTGGATTTTTTCCAAATGGCTTTAGTGGCCTCTTTTACATGTTGGCTTTCTTGATGTTCGCCTTTGGTGGTATTGAACTGATTGGTATGGCTGCGGCAGAAGCAAAAGATCCGAAAAAGACCATTCCAAAAGCAATTAACCAAGTTGTTTTCCGTATCTTGATTTTCTATATCGGTTCACTAGCGATCTTACTTTCATTAGTGCCATGGAACCAGTTAGATCTTGGCGGTCTCGATAAAAGTCCATTTGTTATGATTTTTAGCCAAATGGGTATTGGTTGGGCTGCACATTTACTGAACTTTATTATTTTAACCGCGGCCCTCTCTGTTTATAACAGTGGGATGTTTGCCAATAGCCGTATGCTTTACGGTTTAGCTCAACAGGGTAACGCGCCAAAAATTTTCAAGAAAGTAAATAAACAAGGTGTACCTGTACCAGCAGTTTTATTATCTGCATTACTTATTTTTGGCTGTGTTCTTTTAAATTACTTTGTACCTGAAGATGCTTTAAGTCACTTAATGTACATTGTAGTTGGAGCATTAGTATTAAACTGGGCGATGATCAGTATGACTCACCTTAAGTTTAAATCAGCAATGAAAAAACTCGGTCAAAAAACTCACTTCCCTGCACTTTGGGCACCATTTAGTAACTATTTGGTTTTAGGTTTCATTGCTATTGTACTCTACATTATGTGGAGCCAAGGCTTTAAAGAGTCTGTAATGATGATTCCGATCTGGATTGTTCTTATGTTTATTTTGTTTAAAGTACTTAATGCTAAAGAACAATAATCTGCCCCCTTGTACTTAAAACATGAAAAAAGCCATTGTCTCGACAATGGCTTTTTTATTTAAATTTAAGGCTATAAAATTAAAAGCATATCTGAATGTCTGCTTAGAGCCACTGTTTTGTGTCATCAGCAACAGGTGTGCTATGAATAACATGCATAATCATTGCATGCGCAATACTGCCCTTAAATGGAATTTCAGGTAACTGATCAAATTTGAAAAACTGAGCATCACTCAGTTCTTTCTCCTGAATTTCAATTTCGCCCGCTTCATATTCGGCTTTAAAGGCCAACATTAAGTTACTCGGGAATGGCCATGGTTGACTCGCCAAATACTGAATATTCTTAATGTGTAATCCAACTTCTTCTAATGTTTCACGTCGCACAGCATCTTCTAGTGTTTCCCCCACCTCGACAAAGCCAGCGATTAAACTGTACATCTGGCCCGTATTTCTGGCATTTTTAGCCAGCAAAATCTCGTTCTCTCCACGTGTAATAATAGTAATCACACAAGGGTTAACTCTAGGATATTGACTGAAATTACATACAGGACAAGTCATAGAATATTCGGTCTTATGCTGCTGGGTTTTATGTCCGCAACGGCTACAAAACTGATGATTACGACGCCACTCGAGTAACTGAAAAGCACGACTCGCTTGTTCAAATTGCGGTTTAGTCCAATACTGCAAGAGTTGGCGAATAGGTATGAATTGATATCCATTTGGTATAGGTTCACCTTCTTGGAAATCTCTTGCTATTACTTGAGGGTCTGCTTGTATATGTAAATCATGTTCCTGCCGTTTAAGGCAAGGCAGATTAAAATTCGTATCAACCAAAAGTTGTTGTTGCTGAAAAATATAAGCAATAGGAAGGTTGTTGGTATCCATTTATATACTCGAGTGAAGAACCTTTCGACGGCCTCTATAGCTTCTTCAAAAGGATCAAGCTTAAAACATATTTTTCAAAAATCTTACGCATATTGGTAAATACCTTCAATTTATTTAATTTGTATCTTTTTGATTAAAATCACATTTTATTCACGCATACTATGCTTTTAAGTTATACCTATGACTTTATAGCTAACTGACCAGTGATGAACTTAGAAGCACTGCTTCACATAAAATTGATCTCTGAAAATTTAGACTAGTTTTAGTTCCATCTCATGAAGCAAAAATATGCGATTTGGTTTAATTCTGGGTGATCAATTAAATCACCAACTCGCAACGCTCAAGTATTTAAACCGAAATGAAGACATTATTTTGATGGCTGAAGTGCTTGAGGAAACATCTTATGTTGCCCATCATCCACAAAAAATAGCGCTAATTTTTAGTGCAATGCGGCACTTTGCAAAAGAATTAAAAGCACAGGGCTGGAAAATCCGTTATCACACATTTAAGCGCGAAAGTCATATAAAAAAGTTAGTCGACTTTATTGCTTTGCAGCAGCAACACTTCTTCGCGAATGCTCTCGTCATTACCCAATGTGGTGAATATCGTTTGCAGCATGAAATCGAAAGTTCATGGGCTAACTCACTAAAACTATCTGTTATTTGTTTAGAAGATGATCGCTTCTTTTGTACCGTAGAACAATTCAAGCAATGGGCAAAGAAATATGAAACGCTAAGAATGGAATACTTTTACCGAGAAATGCGCAAGCAAACTCAATATTTAATACATGACCAACAACCCATAGGCGGGCAATGGAACTTTGATCAAGCCAATCGAAAAGCATGGTCAGGCGATCCACCTTTGCCACCAAAATTAGCCTTTGAGCATGATCAAATTGATATAGATGTTATTCGACTGGTCAAGAAAGAATTTTCTCAACATATCGGCAATATCGATTCCTTTCAATGGGCAACTACCCGTCAAAATGCCTTGCTTGCTTTAGATGATTTTATTTCTAACAACCTACCCCACTTTGGCGATTATCAAGATGCCATGGTTTATGGTTCAGATTTTATGTTTCATAGTCTGCTCTCGCCTTATTTAAATTGTGGATTGTTATTGCCACAAGAAGTGTGTGACGCTGCTCAAACAGCTTATTACAACGGACAGGCTCCCTTAAATGCAGTAGAAGGATTTATTCGTCAGATTTTAGGGTGGCGGGAATATGTGCGTGGAATCTATTGGTTGTCTATGCCTGACTATAGCGATCAAAATACCCTTCATGCCACCACGCCGCTGCCACAATATTACTGGACAGGTGATACAAAAATGGCATGTATGGCCGAGTGTTTCAGAACTACCTTTGAACATGGCTATGCTCACCATATTCAGCGTTTAATGATTACAGGCAACTTTGCGCTTTTAGCAGGTGTAAATCCATCAGAAATTTGCGAATGGTATTTAGCTGTCTATGTAGATGCTTATGAATGGGTCGAATTACCGAATACTTTAGGCATGGCGATGTATGCAGATGGCGGCATCATGGCAAGTAAACCCTATGCTGCATCAGGTAATTACATACATAAAATGTCAAATTATTGTCAGCACTGTACATATAACGTCAAAACCAAAACTGAACTAGACAGTTGTCCATTTAACAGCTTGTATTGGTATTTTATGAGCCAGCATGAAGCCATATTTCGTCAGAATCCCAGAATGTCGATGATCTACAAAAACCTTGATCGTATGAAAGATAAAGCTTCTGTCATGAAGCATGCAAAGTTACTTATTCATCAACTTGATGAGCTTTAACATCATGAAAAAACAGCATCTACCCCAGAAAATATGTGTTTCTTGTCAACGCTCTTTTAACTGGCGAAAGAAATGGGAGCGTTGCTGGGAAGAAGTAAAATATTGCTCTGAAAGATGTAAACGACACGCCCGCTCGAATAAGTAAATATTTCACCGGGTTGTTTTCACTGATTCAACACTACTCTTCATTGTTGAATCAGTTGTATTTCAATTGATTATATTTGATGGTCTTAAGCATATTTATACTGACGAGAACAGTAAGCTCTTTCAACTTCTGGTGAACGTAATTGCTGATGCTTGGTTTTACGCCCTGCCATACGCTTACGCCAGAGTTTAAAACTGCTCGATTTTAAGTTATATCTCATTAAACGAATAACTTCACTTTCACGTAAGCCATACTCTCGCTCAATTGCTTCAAATGGGGTTCGATCTTCCCATGCCATTTCAATAATTCTAGATAGGTCCTGTTCATCAATTTTTTTCATGTTATGCCCTTTTAAATTATGTTGTAGCCAAATCTGATTCTTTAACAAACAACCTTCCGAAAATAGCTTCACTTACCCGATCGCTTGCCTTGAATGTTTTCGTGTTTTGCTTCAGATCATAGAAAGGCAAACATGAATTTTTTGTGATTTTTTAGCTTTATAAACTCTATTTTTTATATAAGACATGAATAATTATAAAACCTTTGAATGATCTAACTTTTTATTAACCACTATGGCAAAATTTTTAATACCTAAAACATGAAAAAAGCCATTGCCTTAGCAATAGCTTTTTTGTTTATAATCATGAAATTATGCGCCCTTAGCTTAACTGGATAGAGCAGTTGCCTCCTAAGCGACCGACGTGGGTTCGAGTCCCGCAGGGCGCACCAAATTAAATTACACCTTAGTCCGAAATAGTACGGGAACCCTTTATCTATAATTGATTATTAAATTTTTATAGTCTTTAATAGTCCGACATAGACCGAGATAATTCTTGTTTTTTTACGGTACTTAATACAGTACCCCATTAAATACCGCAAAAATGGTACCGCAAAAATGCCTAAAACCGTTGTCCCACTTACTGATACAAAGATAAAGAAAGCAAAATCAGAAAATGGAAAAACCCTGAAACTATCTGACGGTTCGGGTCTCTATTTGCTTATAGATAAAAACCAAAATAAATTTTGGCGCTTTGATTATTCACGCCCATATACAAAAAAAAGAAATACTATTGGTTTTGGTTCTTATCCAGAGGTAAGTCTTGCAGATGCTCGATCTAAACGAGATGAGGCTAGAACATTACTGGCGCAAAATATAGACCCGCATGTTGAGCGTAAAAGGGTTGAACAAGAACACGTAAACTCCGAAAAAAATACTTTTGGAGCTGTCGCTGCAGAATGGGAAAGCAAACAAGATTTTGCAGAATCAACTATCCGTGGTCATAAAAGATTACTTCAAGTCATAAACGCGAATATTGGAAAAAAACCTATTGATAAAGTTACGCCAGTAGAAGTTTTAAATATCTGCCGCATTTATGAGAAACAAGGAAAATTAGAAACAGCGAAAAAGGTTAAAGTTAAATGTGGTCAAATCATGAGATATGGTGTTGCCACTGGTAGATGCGAGAGAGACGTAACCCAAGATTTAAGAGGCGCTTTAAAAACACCTAAGGTAAAACATTTATCAGCTCTAACTGAGTCGAATGAATTTGCTCAATTACTTTATGACATCGATTTTTATGAAGGCACATTCATAACCCAAATTGCTTTAAAAATTGCTCCTTATGTATTTGTTCGCCCTGGTGAGTTACGTTATGCAAAGTGGCCAGATATTGACTTAGAAATTGATCTTTGGAGATATACGCCACCTAAAACAAAAAATAAAACTGGCGTTCAACACCTTGTACCTATTCCAAGACAAGTTAAAGAGCTGTTGCTGAAAATAAAAGAACTGACTTATGATCCAGATGGAGAAAGTGAGTACGTCTTTCCATCAATGACTAGCAAACTTAAGCCAATGTCAGAGAATACAATTAACCAAGCATTACGTAGACTAGGCTACACATCTGAGCAAGTGTGTGGGCATGGCTTCCGTGCATCTGCCAGAACCATTTTAGAGGAAGTACTCAACTATCCTATTGAAATTATAGAGCAACAATTAGCACACAAAGTTAAAGATATGCACGGTCGAGCATATAACAGAACTAAGCATTTAGAGAAAAGAAGAGAGATGATGCAAAGTTGGGCAGATTATTGCGATAAAATAAAAGAAGATTATGCCAAGACTTTACCATCTAGGTAGGCGATTGTACCTTCGTGAACTGCCACCAAGTTTTATTGAAATAAACTTCATTATTTGAGAAATTAATTTTTAACTCATTTCCATTGAAGTCATAAAGTTTTGTGACTTCACCATTCTTATTTAATTCGGCAAGAAGGTTGCATGTATGCTCCATCTTGCCTGCTTCTGAAACCATGATCATGACTTGCATCACAAAGCCTTTACACAAATTGAGACATTCACATTACTATTAATTGTGTGAGCTGTGCAACCTGAGAAAAGGACGCACAGCATTGTAATGATCGATGCAAATTTAGTACGTTTGCACATAATAACTTTATGTGATCCGGTTGCTAATCCAACCATAAAAGAACTGCTCTTGCGTGGGGTTGCGTTCACAAATTTCAATGTAACGTTGGCCTTGCATAATATTGAGAACTCGCAACAAGACTTTCTCGCCCTCTTTGCCACGTTTAGCCAGATATGTTTTAAGAGCACCTAAGGTATTAGAGCCATACACGCCATCCACTTTCAAATCTGCATACCCTGCTTTGCCCTGATTATTCAATAGATTCAAAGCACGCTGTAAAAGTGGTTTTGCAAAGTTAATACCACAGTTCACACCAGTATCTAAAAGTTCTTCAGCTACTGCTGAGCTAATAGTATTTACTTGATCGAATCTCGGAGCCGTCCAGTACTGTTTCTTATAAATTGATTTAGCCACATCAAGCGGCAAATCTTTCATATTGCCTTTGTAGCCATTTTCACGTGCAACAGCTTCAGTAATACCGTATTTAGTTGCACCACCACGATCAGCAGGGTTATTTACATAACCACCTTCGCGCTTAATTAACTCATCAAGATATTGATCAATGTTCATTAGTTACCACCTTTGCCGCCAATAATAGAAACAAATGCTGCTTTTACTTCTGCAATTACTTCAGACATGCTTTTTCCTTTGAGTAATGCAATTGATTGATAAATAATGCCAATTACTAGTAAGCCAAATACCGCAAATATCAACATAATGAAGCCTTGAAACATTGTTGAGTGATCAAGATATTCAAAATGCTCTATGAATGCTGACCCCCCATATAGGCTTACTGTCACGCTACATGTGAATTTAGTAACAACCCCCATAGAAACTTTGATTTTCCCTTCTTTATCAATATCCCCACTTAAAACAAGTGCAAGAATTGCCCCTATAACTGCTGGAAATATTTTTAAAACCCATGGAATTGCATTTTCTTGCATATGAACCTCTAAAATTATTGGCAATAAAAAAGCCCTAAGCTATTAAAAGCTAGAGCTAGCAATTGTTTGTTGGGTAAACTAGGTGAAAGTCCAGTTGCCATAAGAGCCAAACACTTCTGTATTACCGTTTAAATTGTTTTGAAAATCCAACCATGCGCCAATAAATTGCGTGTGTGCTTCAGTGTAATAAGAGCCATCTGCTTTACGTATACGAAGACCAGAGATGTTACATCCTTGCCCTACGATGGTTGTCGTATTTGCAAGTCCGATTTTCAAACGTCGATAGTCATTGTTTGTAGCGATATAGATTGCAGAAGTGCCAGATGTATCAATAGAAGGATCTTGCCAGATATAGTTAGCCATGTTCCGGCTTGAAGCAGTCCAACCAGTATGCAAAGTAATGATATTGGATAGAAAGTCTTTACCAAAAAAATGTGTGATAAAATCAAAATCAAGATATGCACGATTTGGATCTTCGAACATGTAAGATGAGTTATCTTCATAGTTCTGCACTGAAGTTGGAACGTAATAACCAATTTTTCCATTAGGGTCGTTATTAATGATTTTACGAATATCAAAATGACCAAGTTTACCAGTGCTAAAAGCCCCATTCATTTTCATGACAATTGGTAGTGATTTGTCAGTAACCAACTCTTTAACAGTACAACGGAAACCACCGCTTTTATGCCAAGCATTTTGAAGTAATGTGTTTCCCTTTAAATCAGATAGAACTATCTTATTAATATCAATGTAACCTTGATTATTTGCTCCACCTGCACAAAGCACCAGAGGCTGTTCACAACTCTTAATAGTTGTGACACCTGAAATCTCCAATTCATATGTAGAATCATTTGGAAAAAAATATCCAACCAAGCCAATTTTGCAATTTTCGATAGTTGGTGAGGAAATAATACAGTCTTTCAGATGTGATTTTGGCAATCCTTCAGCGGCTTCTGGTTCAATATCTATACCCGCTTCAGGTGCTTTACCCTTCACCCCGAAAACATAAGGCATCAAAATGTTTACTCTCGTGCCTGCACTAAGTGAGATACCGTTTCGTCCCGCATTTAAGACAGTGGGTTCTGAAATAGTAATATCTGTCGGAGTATCATCGGTTATCAATCCCCAGCGACGGCCGACATATATCCCATCTCCCCAAGTATTCATAACCTTAGGTCGATAAATATAGCCCTTCTTAGATTGATAGTTAGCAATCCCGTATCCCCATTCGCCCTCAGTCCCTAAATGCTGATCTCTATCACCAGTAATTTGCGGGAACAAAACTTTATAGTTCTCAATGTTTTCAATATGTAGGATTGAATATGTTGTAAAATCATTTGGTATGATTTTAAAGTTGCCCTTAGGCGTGAAAGTAATGTCATTATTGCTTCGAACGTAAAAGCAAATGTTGTGGTCGGACTCAACAGGAGCAACCATAAATTCATCATCTACAATAAAGGGGACATTAAAGCTAACTGATAAATCATTAACCTTTTGTAGTTTTATAGATTGACTCAACTCAGACTGAACTGAAGTTAAACAAAAGTCAGATGCAAAAAGGTTTACTGGCTTTTGCAATATCCAACGGCCAATATCATTTGCCGGTAAAATAGAGTAAATGTCATCAATTGCATTTTCAGCTTCTGATTTATATTCATAAACATATCTATTGTTAACTAGAACTCTTTGACCGTTTCTACGGACAATAAGTAGTTTCAAAGTTTGGATATCAGGTACATTTTGCGTGGTCTTATCATTGATGGTTTTTTGGTTTTCATCACCATCTTTTACAATGTCCGATGTGACACCATCAATTCCCACCAAACTGGTTACTGATGGGTTATCCTCAACTAAAACTCCATACTTGTCTTCGATCCGAAAGCGGTATTTTCCAGAAAAGAAAATTAAGGCTGTTCCCTCATTATCAAGAAGTACAGGGTTAGTGTTTTGAACAGTCAGCGCCTCATCTGACCATGTAACTTTCGGATTTGTTGAGTTTGCCTCATAGGTATACACCTTCCCACCAGCAAGAGGCTTGTTGCTTTTGTCAAAAAAGCGGGTTCGTACGGCAGAAAGTAGTGATGCCATATTTCTTTCTCGCAATAAAAAAGCCACCTTTTTAGGTGGCTATGTATTGATGTTTAGTTTATTGAGTTGCAGCAGATGCCCCGCTAATTAATCCAGCCTGTACAAGCCGATCAATTAGCGATTGCTGTTGTGGTGAAGGTTGTATAGGTGCAGATGGAGCCCCAGAGATATCTGGTTGGAAAGCCTTATTTACAGACCTAGTGCTTCCATAGTTGGCAACTGGATCAACTACATAATCTTTTAGATAAGGTATATTCAAAACCGCTTTCACTTTAGGGTTACTAAAAAAGTTCATTAAACTATTGATTGAAGCTGAAGCAGTATTTGAATTATTCACATAAGAATGAGCTGGTTGTGAAACAAGATATTCACCTGCTTTGCCAATATTCTTGATGTTTTTAAGTTCATCTGGTTCAAATAATGTTGAAAGTCTACGATCACCAATACCATCAAGTGCACGCTTCATCCCAGCTGGACTAAATTGTCCATTTTGTTTAATTGCTTTATTGGCAATGAACTCTAAAACTTGTTGCTTAATATCTGAAACGGCTTGTGGGTTGATATTGTTGAGCAAATCAACAGTGCGAGCCAATTCATTAACATTTCCATTTAAGATATGTTGATTAAACAATTTGTCAGGCTCAACACCTTTTCTAGCATCTTGTAATAGCGGCATGCCTTCAATTTGACTAGCATTAAATTGGTTTGCTTGGCGCGCAAACTGGTATGCTTTTGCCGCGTCATTACCGTTAGATAAAAGTCCTTGCATTGCTTCAGCTTGGCGACCATTTAAGGCATCACGTACCAAACCAATTGAATATGTTGAGCTGGTAGGCTGTCCCATTTGAAGTGAAGAGTTGTATTCTCTATTGAGAATTTTTACTAATTCTTCCGACTTTCCTAAAGTAAATTTATCAGGGTTATCAGCTATGTCTTTTAAGATTTTCTGTACACTTGGTGGCAAACTAGAAGCTGCATAGTTATTTTCAAGAGCAGTAAATGCATCATTCGCAAATCCTCGTCCATCAATAACTACATCATTACCAGGTGCTTTCCTAGCGGCATCATAAGCTGCATTGATAAACTGCTTGTTCTGAGCAAGTTGCGAATTAACAGAAGATAACGCATTTTGCATTGCCCCGTATTGATCAGTTGCTTTGCCACCCGTTCTTGCATTAGCACTATCCAACAAGCTTGCAAGCTGTTTATTATCATCAATAAACTTCTCTCGTAATGGTGCGCCAACATTTTGAAGTTTTGCCAACTCAGCTTCTTTTTGCCATTGCTGTGCGTTCCCACTTACCTGACCCTTGGTCCCTTTAATCCCAACTTGATCTAAAACAGCCTTACGAGCTACAGCTTCTGGATTAAGGTTTTTCCCAGATTTCAATGCATCAGTGGCTTCTTTACGCAAGCCATTAGCAACATCATCTGATAATTCACCAAGTGACATACCTTGTTGACGCAGTGCATCATCAAGACTTTTATCAATTGCTTGTGCTGTGCGTTGTGCTGCTTGTGGACCTGTATTTCGAACCGCATTCACAGCTTTTGAAACACCTTGCCCAACCTTTTCGCCAAGTGCTGCACCGGCAGCGCCTCCAATACCACCTAAGACCGCATTATCTAGACGTTGGTTGGCATCACCAGCAAACCCTGCACCACCGATAGCTGCACCAACAGCCGCATTCTGTGCTGCTACTCCTGCGCCTGCTCTTGACAATACGTTTGCACCTTGATAGCTACGACCCAATGCCCCAAGTGGCGCAGTGGCAGCAACTTGACCACCTAAGCGAGCCCAGTCATAACCCTGTCCATTTTGCTGTCTACGAGCTTGTTGGAAATCTTCAATATCTTGGCGTTGATTGGTAAATCGCTTATAAGCGTTGGTGTCAAAATTTGTCCCAAGAACTGAGTTAAGGCCTTGTCCTAACTTATCGCCAGCATACGCAAAACCTTGCATAATGCCCGCCCCTAGATCTGATGCTCCAAGTAGTGCAGACTCCCACATCTGTGTAGGGCCTGCTTTCTTAGCTTGATCTTGCATAGACTTTTGCTGCGCTGCTTTCCAGTCAAAAGGTTGTCGAGTGGCTGATATCTTAATGGGTTGCTGCATCCCAAGGTCTTTTTGAACTTTCAAGCCAAGTGTTTGTGCAATTTGCTCATCACTAAAGCCTTCCTTCTTTGCCATAGAGATACGTGAGCTAAATCCTTGATTGCTAGCTAATGTTGAGTAAATATCATCATCACTAAATCCAGCTTTCCTTGCTGCATCAATACGTGCAGAAATATCGTTTTGACTAGCCATATTATCCACCAATACCAACTGACTTTAGATCAATAAATTCAGGCTGAAATTCTGTTTTATGCCCGATTCCTACACTTGCAAGATCAACCATTTCTGGTTGGAAGTTTTGGCCTATTCCAACTTTTTTTAAATCTATAAACTCTGGTTCAAATGATTGCGGTCTGATTGTAGTTGAACCAAGTTGCTTATCAATAAAGTCCCAAGAACGCTTATTCTGCGCATATGGCGATGTTGGCAGAGATGCCCACGTACTACCTGATTTCTTAATTGCAGTATTGAAATCTCCCTTTAGCACATAAGGTAATGCGCCATTCTGAGCGAGTAGTGCTAAGGCACCAAGATCCTGTGATTGTGGCGAAAAATCTTTGAGTCCATACTGTCTAGCCACACCATCCCATGTATCTTTAAGGAATTGATAGCGACCTGCAGCAGTTGTGTATTTCACTTGCCCGTCAGTTTGTGTAAATGGCTTTTTTACGTTTGGGTGCCAAGAAAGGTCATCTATTCGTTGATTGCCAAAGAGAGTGTTATAGCCATATTTCACACCTTCTGTGGCCGCAATTAAGTCCAGCATTTTTCTTGCATTTGGATTATTCATTAATTGCATTAGCTGTTGTCTTGTTGCCATACCTTTTCCTCAGGCAATAAAAAACCGACCATTTTTAGGTCGGCATTAGGTTTTAATCGCTGAAATAATTTCAGGAAGTTTCCAGATTAAAATTGGGATAGAGAATAATATTAAAAAGGCAAAAACTGTTTGCCATAACCCATATTTTTCAATAGACACTTTCATAAGCTCCACTATTGGTTTAAAATGCTCCATATAGATTTATTTTTCCTCTTGCTTTAGTCGGTTGGTGGAAATGCAAAAACCCCGATGCGTCAACATCGGGGTTTTGTTTTGGGTATTAAAAAAGCACCCTAGGGTGCTTTAATTAAATCAATTAATTCTATATTTCTGTTTAAGCTTTTGATTTATGAAATTGGTATCAAAGATATTTTGAGATGGATCGGCTTCTGCATTAATGCAGCGCGCATCTAATGTTGTTTTTGCTCTATGCACACTTTGCAAGCCACCACCATAAGTGGTGGTGGTTGCATTGGCTGTGGCGTAATTACCATAGGCATATACATTTGCATTAGTAGAGGTTGTACGTGGCAAATCAACATAAGAAGTATTCACTGTATCTTTACCATTTAAAACCTGAAAGCTTTTACATCCTCTTGATAACATTAAGTCTGATGCTCTTAATAAAGCAAACTCATTCACTTTTTCTCTGGATGTAACACCGTTGCCACGGAAAGTTATACGATAATACCCTGGAGATAACTCGGTATCTTCAAAACCGCCAGTTAAACCATTACTTTGATAACTAGTAGCACAAGCTGATAATAAAATTATTGGTATTAAACAAAAAAACTTCATAATAAATCCCCCACCTTGATGAGGGATTTTATAGCATATTTAACGACCAAACAGAATGTTATTCAACTTTGCTTTATCTGCATTTGATTGCACAGCTTGTGGTGTTTTAGGTTGTGGTCGTGAAACCCCATAGTTGTCGTAAATACTATTCATATTCTGATTAAGAGCTGCAATAGTATTTTGCTGTACAGCTGCAAGTCTTTGGAGAACTTGTAAAGCTGCTGCATTATCTCGTGGTGGGTTTGCGGCAATGACTTGTGCAGCACGCTGTGCATCACCTTCTGTTTGTGTACCTTTCGCCATCATTAAAACATCATTAACAGCCTGATTAAGTGCTGTCTGGAAGTTTTCAACTCCGTGGCTATTTTCATCAGACAAACCAACAAGATTTTTTGTCTTTGCAACTAACTGATTTGCTGCACTCAAATTCAGCTTACCATTTTGAACATCTGAAATAAGACTATTAATCTTCTGAGCATTTTGTGTTGCAGTTGAAAGATTAGTATTGATCTCATTAACCGATTTTAATGCTTGGTCACTGATTTGGGGTTTGCCATCTCGTTTAGACTGAGGTTGGATTGGATTACCTTTTTGATCCGAAATCCTAACGCCTTTACCACCCGGATAGATGGCATATAAATAACCATCATTACCAACTTGGGTATCAATAGGCTTATTCTTTGCCAACCATTCTTGCAACTGCTGTTCACGACTGAACTGTTGCGACTGTTGTTCACGATTTTTATCAGCTGTTGATGCTGCTGTATCAGTTGCATAACGCGATGCATCAGTTGTTCTGATATTATTGGCAATTGCAGTTTGGTTGTCTGCTTCATTGTTCTTAGTTTGGAAAAGATATGGTGCAAGCTCTTTATTCAACAAGCCACTATTCAATCCATATTGCTTAACCTCTTCAGGTTTCATTACGCTAACAATACTGGCGTTGTGATCGTAATCCTCAGGTGAAATCATTCCTGTTCTTTTCATAGCATCTAGTGCCAATAAAACTTGTCCTTTATCTCCATTTAATGCTCCTTGTTGGAATGCTCCTTGAATAGCGCCATATTTCTTTTGGGAGTTATCTAAAGTAAATCCATCTGCTTGAGCATTATTTTTAGTTGCTTCACTGTTGGTTTTGCCAATTTCTGCTTGGGCCTTTAAAAGGTCAATTGCATTTTTTTGCGCTGTAAGTTGGTTGGCCTTATAGACACGGTTTAGATATGGCGCAAAAATGGAATTATTGGCAAAGGCCTGCTGTTCTTGTGGAGTAGCTAGCTGGCTCATTTGTTGAGCTTTGCGACCAAGCACCAATTGCCCAAGTGCACCTGTTAGCCCTGCAAGTTTATTGCCTATTTCATTTTGCTGCGCTTGCTGTTGTAGTGTTGCATTCGTAATGATGCTTGGATCAATAGCCATAACAATTCCTTAAATAAACATGCCTGCTACAGCAGTACCAATACCCAGTAAGTTGTTAAAGTTATTTGCTGTTTTATTGCCGGCAGCAATTGTTCCAGCTGCTTGAGCATTTGCACCAGCCATAGTGTTGTTAGCAATAGCTTGCCCTGTTTGCATACCAGCATTACCAACACCAGCAGCCGCGCTTTGCCCTAATCCTACGAGATTAGATAACCGGTTATATTGGTTAGTCTGATCAGCGTTATATCGGTTGTAAGCGTTTTGATACTCTTGACTAGCAAAGTTTTGAGCGTAGTCATTAAGTGCTTTTTGTGTTGCCCCACTCAGCAAACCACCTTGAGCAGCAGCACCTCCTTGTACAGCATTCAAGCCTTGATTTAAGCGGAATTTATAACTTGGGTCGTTATAAATATCTTGGCCATTGTAAGCTTGCATGAATTGCCCATTCTGGCCCATTCCACCCATAAGCTGTTTGAGTGCATCATAGCCAGCTTGCATATAGGGTTGCTGATCTTTACGCACTTCATCAAACATTTGCTTTTGTTGGTCAGTAGCGTATTTAGTAGCCTCATACTGCTGATTTGCTGCTTGCTGTGCAGCTTTTGCCTGTTTGTTTGATCCGGTGATTGCACCGATAACACCACTCATGTCATCACCTTTATAAAAATAGTTTCTGCTTTCTTAAAACCTTTGCGTTCCCACAAAAGCCCACGATATTCAGGATCAAGTGTTGCAATTGCCCATGTTGTGCAACCATGGTCTTTTGCATATTTCTCGCTAAACTCAATTAACTTCATTGAGTGTTGTCGATGCTCAGGATGTACAAATATTGCATCTGTTCCAGCCTGTTTTTTGCCTTTGAATCTAGCGAGCTGATACATCACCATCCAATGAAACCCAATAGGACGCCCATTTTCACGCATCACCAGACAGTGAAATTCATCGAAATCTTCTGATTGTTGGTATAGCGTTGCATCAAAGTCTAAGGGAATACCATAAATATCTTTTTCAACAAGTTCATGAACCATCTGGCAAAGCGGCATAATCTGATCTATACAATCAATCCACTTTTCACGCCTTACTGTGATCATGTGACCTGCTCCATTACAGATATATAAGCATTCAGCCCTTCACCATTGATATAGAGCTTGTCGCCTGCTTTAAGCACATGGTTAATGATTTCAGGATTTAAATAGCTGCTAGTTGCTGGGATATTTTTCTGCGTAACTTGATGTTGAGCACCTAGCGTGGCACCACTCGGAACAACTGAAACTTTAAGTGTGATAGGCGCTGCTGACTTGTTATAGAACGTTGAAGCTCGGACCTGCGCTACTGTGTTTGCAGGCACCGTATAAGCAAGGAAATCACCAGCAGGAAGAGTTTGAGGAATTACTGCTTGAGTGTAGTTAATTAGTGCCATTTATAATTACCTGCATATCATTAGTGATCTGTACAGTTGGCAAGGGATAAGGCTTGTCATCACAACAGATGTTTGTTGTTGTAAAGATATTGTCTGCCTCAAAATGAAAAACCGATGCAGTTGGCATCGGTTGAATATCTTCACATTGAGCGGTTGGACTTATAGGGAAGTTCCGCTGCAAATTATCAAGATCAGAAAGTACCTCATTTGGTACTGTCACAGCGGGTAACTGACTTGAAAGTTGAAGAAGTTGACCAGTATCAATTTCCTCTCCTTTGCTAGCATTTTGGCTTAATGCATAGAAAAACATATACCATGCTTGATCCATAACACCATTCTTGAACATTTGAGTGTTTGGAATTTGAATCGATCTGGTAATATCCATTGTTATCTCACTCTAGCCTGAGCGCCCGTAATAACAAGCCGACTTAAATCAGTTACTCTCAAACGGAAAACTCTATTAAATGATTGACCTAGACGCCTAAAGATAATTCTCTTTTTCCATTCCCCAACCTTACCTAGAGTCACTTGCTGATCAAATGACCATGTTTGACCTTGGTCATCTGACCAATCAAGCATCACTATCGGCTCACGATTAACTTTTTGTCCTGCTTGAACAAAAATTTCAAGTGCATCAAAGATGAGGCGTTGCCCTTTTGGGTTTATTACTGGTGTAGTTCTCTCACGCATGATCATGCGACCATTATCTGTTTCAGCATCCAAGCTTAGTTCGTAGATAATCCCATTAGTGTGATCGCCTACATAATGCTTTCCTTTGTGGAAACAGTGAACTTGTGATCTATGACGCTCATGTTGTGAACTGGAGTTATAGTAACTACGCTCATGCCACATTCCAGTCGAACCATCGAAACACCATGTTTTATTTGCAGTTGGGAAAGACAATACGTAGAAAGAATGCCCTTCCTGCTGGTAAGAGTATGCAACTGCATCATCCAATCGCGAGTAACTTGCAAACTCCTGCTCCATGGCATGGTTAGAAATCCGCTTAACCTGATATCCCTCTGTAAGTACTATCTGACCATCACCTACATCGGTCTGTGAAAGCCAAATTAGACCCATACCAAATTGCGCAAGTGAGTTCTTCGCAATACATCCACAATTAATATATGCACCAGATACTCTTAAGAAAGGTTGATCAGCATTACCTGTACTGTGCCATATTTCGGTAGTCTTCTCTCCAATTAGCCATAGTTGGCCATTTTGGGTAAAGATTCTTACTAATTTATCCGAGCTAGCTTCCGCTGTTGCATAACCTAGTGCCGAAAACTTTGTATTAAGCAGTCCGGACCACTGAATCTGGTCTGAATTAGGATTTAAAACAATAAAACGAGAATCCAAGAATGTGACATCTTCGGCCCCCAATATAGTCACCGTACGACTTTATTTAGAAGGGAGTGTTTCTGATGATCAATTTTTGGAAATTATGGACTCATCGGACTTATCAAAATGGAATCCTCTAGCACCTCATGGCTTTTTCTTAATTGAGATCGGTTTTACTGAAGATGGTGCAGAAGCGTTGTTTGCAAAAGAAGTTAAAGCGGAAAGTAAGGAGGGGTGATGTCAGAAAAGCAAAGTCGTTTGCTTGACTTGAAGGCGGTTGAATTAAAAACCAGCCTTCCAAAGTCAACTATCTATGACTGGATTCGAACCGGTTATTTCCCTCCTTCAATCCTATTTGGTGAGGGCAAAAGAAAAATTGCGAGATGGCTTGAATCTGATATAGACTGTTGGATAGAAAAGCACAGAATGGCATCCTAAAAAGGATGCCTTATTTGTTTGAGGGTTTTACTTTTTACGGTACGAGTTACGGTATCAAAAATAATTAAAAATAAAATAACTAAATAAAACATAATTTTAACTATTAAATTCGAGTCCCGCAGGGCGCACATATTGAATAACTTAATCCTTCACTTCAGCCAACAATGTTTCAGCTGCAAGCTTGCCCAAATTATTAGAAGCAAGCGGACTATCGCCTGTTAGCAATTTACGATCTCTATGACATTGTCCGGTAATACCAGTGTTCAAAATCTTCACACCGAGCTTTTCAAGGTTTTCACCGACTAACCATGGTAAAGCTCCCGGCATATAACCGATATCAATATTTGCCCCCTTATCTAATGAATCAGGGAATACACAAATTTGATAATCTTTAAAAATATAATTCTCAGGTTGTTCCTCTACTGCCGCAGCCAATAACGAAGCTGGACCATGACATAAAGTAATAATAAATTTGTCTTGTTCAACTGCCCATTTCAGAACTTTTTTGACATCCAAGCTATGTGGAATCTTAGCTAAAACACCATGCCCACCTGGAATAAATACAGCTGCATATGGTGAGTTTTCCCCTACTGCATTTTCTAAAATGTCAGCAAGTTTTAGTGGATTTTTTAGTTTATCTGCATATTTATGGAAAGTATCTAATACAACTTGTTCTTGCTTTGGCATTGCCCACATTTCAAGTTTGGCTGGATTACCGGAAAGTGTCGCGACATCAATTTCGAAGCCCGCATTATCTAAATGAAACATCGGCAAAAGCATTTCTACTGGATGGTTTCCTGTAGAAAAGAACTTACCGTTTTGCATCTGGATATAACGCTCATCAGTTGCAATCATTAAGACTTTTTTATTGCCCGTATACGGCGTTGGATAGGTTGTGCCATCGTAATCTGTTTTAGGAGAAGTATATTGACTCAGTGAATATGGTGATGGGAAGAACGCATTATCTTCAGCCAAATCTGGAGTTGGATTTTTATCATTTGATGCTGGGGTATTCATTGTTACCATCCTTTAGAATTGAAGAACGAAATAACAGCTTTAAGCCAATTATTATTTCTTAGTAAATGTATATTCAGATCAAGAAACTGATGCAACACGCCAATAGAATTTGGCAATTTTTATATAGAAATAGGCACAATTAATAATTATAAATTTCAGTTTAGGCAAACATGCCGTTCACCTAAACTGTCACAGATTAAATTAAGTATTGATTTCTAAAACGATCTTTCCAATATGGTCACCTTGCTCCATACATGCATGGGCACTTTGTACATCTGAAAAATCATAGGTTTTATAGATTTGCGGTAAACACTTGCCTTGAGCTAAGAGCGGCCATACATGTTCATGTAAGGACTGAGCAATCCGGGCTTTTTCTTGGCTATTACGTGCTCGCATGGTTGAGCCAGTAATCGTTGCACGTTTTAAAATCAGTTTTTGTAAATCAAATTCTTTTGCAATTCGCCCTCCCATAAAACCAATAATGACCAGTCGACCATCACGCTTTAATAGATTTAAGTTTTTCGAGAAATACGAACCACCCACAATATCCAAAATCACATCAACACCTTGGTCTTGAGTGTGTTTCAAAATTTCTTGCTCAAAATCTTGGGTTTTATAGTTAATTGCAGTAGTTAAATTAGAGAGTGCTTCAACTTTATCTTCACTTCCAACTGTAGCAAAAGTTTTAATCCCTAAAGCATGGCAAATCGCTAAAGCGGTGGTCCCAATACCACTTGCCCCACCATGAATCAGTGCTGTTTCATTTTCTTTTAAACGGCCGATATCAAACAGATTTGCCCAAACTGTAAAGAATGTTTCCGGAATTGCAGCAGCTTGAGTAAATGATAAATTCTCAGGTATTGGCAATACTTGAGTTGCAGTGACAGTACAATACTCTGCATAACCACCACCGTTGGTTAAAGCACAAACCTTGTCTCCAACTTTGAAGTGTTGCACTTGATCACCTACAGCAACTACGACCCCAGCGACTTCAAGACCCGGAATTTGCGTAACACCTTTTGGCATTGGGTATAAGCCCATACGCTGCAATACGTCTGGGCGGTTAATTCCAGCAGCTTTTACCTCAATTAACACTTCATCTGCTTGAGGAACTGGAACATCTGAATCTTGAAGTTTTAAGACCTCAGGTCCGCCAGGAACCGTAATTTCAACAATTTTCATGGTTGTTGGAAGACTCATTGATATGCTCCATGTTTGGTTTATATTTTAAATGTATTGATTTACTTTAATTCATTGAAGATTTAGGGGGAACTCCAAACAGCCGTTTGAACTCTCGACTAAACTGTGAGGCACTTACATAACCTACCTGATAGGCAGCTTCCGCAACACCCATTTGATTATTTAGGATTAAATCACGTGCTTTATGTAATCGAGTAATCTTAATGTACTGTAATGGAGAATAGTTCGTGACTTTCTTAAACGCTTGATGAAAAAGAGAGACACTCATTCCTGCTTGTTTAGCAAGTTCCTGAACCGTTAAATTATGATAGTAATCTCTTTGAATAATTTCACAAATTGTATAAATCACACTATTTCGACTTATCATAGCCGAAAGATTTTCGATTAAATCACGGCTACCCGCCTGCAAAACCCGATAAATGAGTTCTCGTTTTATCTGCTCTCCTAATATTGCGGTGTCTTGTTTAGAACGAAGTAAATGCAACAAACGTAAAGCAACTTCAGATATAACAGAGTTCATTTCTATAATATTTAAACCACAACTGAGCTTTATATCTCTTTTTTCAAGTTCATCTATAGATGACTGCTGCTCTTTATTCATTTTAGTAGCTAAATCAGCCATCATTTGCGCTTCAAACTTAATCGCAATTGCCAGCATCGGTTCATTTTCAACCCATGTATCGCAGTCAAAAGGAATAGCAATCGAGATGAGTAAACACTGGCCTTGTTGAAACTGAAAAGTTTCTTTTCCGATATAACCACGCTTTACGCCTTGTATGACTAAAACAATTGAAGGCTCTTGTAATACAGCAACAGGCTGTGTGGAATGATCAACCCTCATCAGGGTGATATTTGAAATATAGGTGGGATATAGCCCTTCTTGAGGAGCTAAATATAAAAAAGCCTCTACCAAACTTTTCATCAGATCATTCTGTTGCATTGCTTTATTTTTTACGGGCTATTTAAGATTTACTATATCAATCAAACTAAAAGGAAAAAGCGTTTCTTGGTAGTACTTTGTATAAATAAGCAAGTTAAAGCTATTTTTAGGCATAAAAAAACCTAGAAGATTCTAGGTTTTTTCACTTAGTCTGACTATTAAGCAGATAAGTTAAAGAACATTGCTGCAATCAAAATAATGACACCGAGCACAATACGGTACCAAGCAAATACGCGTAGAGTGTGACGTTCAACAAAAAGTACCAGTGCCTTTACTACAAATAAAGCTGCAATAAATGCTGCAACAAAACCAACACCAATATTAATCATATTGTCTGAGGTCAACACATCAGCATTTTTAATTAAGTCAAATGTCGCTGCACCTAACATGGTCGGCATTGCAAGGAAGAACGAAAATTCTGTTGCGGCTTTACGTGATAAACCTGCAAACATCCCGCCTACAATTGTCGCACCTGAACGAGAAGTTCCCGGAATCATCGCAACACATTGAGCAAGACCGACTAAAAGTGCCTGCTTAAACGTGATTTTTGTCGCATCTAGTGTTTTATGCTCAAACTGTCTAGATTCAACCCAGAAAATAATCAGTGCACCAACAATGAGGGCAATCGCAACCACAATTGGGCTAAACAAAACGCTTTTAATAAAATCGACGGCTAAAACACCAATAATCACTGCTGGGAAAAAAGCAATTAATACACTAAAAGCAAAATGACGCGACTCTACATCGCCACTAAAGAAGCCTTTAATCAAGTTAATAATTTTTTGTCGATATAACCAGCATACTGCCAAAATAGCACCTAACTGGATCACTACTTCGAATACACGACCACCATCTGAATGGAAATCGATAATATGACCAAATAAAATCAAATGGCCAGTACTGGAAATTGGTAAAAATTCAGTTAAACCTTCAACAAACCCTAGAAATAGTGCTTTTATAACTTCAAAATTTTCCATCACTTGCTCAAAAAGTTAATCACTAGAAAGGTCTAAAAATTTGTTTTATATCATGAACGAACCAACATTTTGGCTAAGTTCATGTTCAATATCAGATCATTTCTAGCATTTTGGTTATTGCCTTTAATTAAAGACCGATTATTTAAAGTGCAATAATGTATCACATCATTATGACAAACTTAGGTTAACTATCGTAAAAAGATAAAATTTAATCAAAAACAAATCGTCTTCTAGTTATAAATAAAAGCTCTTAAACTTAAGCAAGCCAAGAAACCATCTTAAAACATCAAACAAACATGATATTATTTCAAGCATATGTCATTTATATTTAAAATTTAAACAGAATGAAAAATACTAAAATCAACGCACGTCATCTGATTATCGATCTCTTTCTTTCCTCTGCTTACCCTCAACTTACGATTAAACAAATTTTGGTGGCTGCCAAACTGTTTAACTTAAGTGAAAACGGTATTCGAGTTGCGACAACCCGTCTATTAAATGAAGGCATGATTGAAAGCGTAGAACGCGGAATTTATCAACTTTCACCTTCTACGAAAGATTGGGCAAAAGTAATACTCAATCGTAAAAATGGTATTAAACAAACTAAAGAATGGCAGCAACATTATCTTGCTGTATTTACAGGCACACTGGGCCGTATAGACCGAACTGCTCTTAAAAAGCGTGAACGTGTACTGCGTCAATTTGGTTTTAAAGAATTAGAAACTGGTATTTACATCCGCCCAGACAATTTAGCTTATAGTTTTGAAAAAACCTGTGAGGAGCTCGTTTTAGCTGGGCTAGAGAAAGAAGCAAAAATTTGTATTATTCAGCATTTCGCCCCCTCAACGCTTAAGCAAATTTTTTCTTTGTGGGATACCAAACAACTCGAAAAAAATTATGAAATGTATAGTCGAGATATCACGCACTGGCTTGAAAACTATACTCACCTCTCCTTAAATGATGCTGCAGTTAAAGCCCTTCTTTTAGGTAGGGAAACGATTGCTTTACTCATGAATGATCCCCTATTACCAGCACCATTTGTAAATGAGTCTGCGCGTAATCAATTTGCTCAAGATGTACAGCAGTTAGACGCGATCGGCCAAAAACTTTGGAAAAAAATATATGAACAAGAACTAAATCTATAATCATCTGATTTATTTTTTTACAAACAAATATTTCATTTTTTAATTTTTTATGACTATATTTGTAATATAAAAATATAGATACCGAACTCTAATTTGGGAGAATAACAATGAATACGCAGGTAAGTGTTACGGACCTATTTAGCAGAGAAGAAATACAAGAGCTTACAGAACCTTCAGATGCATATGGAGCTTGGGCGGTTGCCAGCACATGGGCTGTTATTGGTGGAACATTCGCTAGTTTAATAATGATGTGGGACTACTTGCCAAGTTGGGGTAAATTATTAGCATGTATGCTTGCCTTAGCCATCTTGGCGGGTCGTCAGTTATGTCTCGCAATTTTAATGCACGACGCATCTCACAAAAGTTTATTCAAAAATAAAAAAATAAATGATTTCGTAGGTGAATGGCTATGCGCCCGCCCCATCTGGAATGATCTTCAAAAATATCGTGTACATCATGTTCGTCACCATGCAAAAACATCTACCCCAGATGACCCAGATCTTTCTTTAGTTGCCGGTTTTCCTATCAGTAAAAAGTCTCTGACTCGTAAATTCTTACGCGACTTAACAGGTATGACTGGCTTAAAGTTTAGCTTAGGTCGAGTTTTAATGGATCTGGATGTTATGAAATGGACTGTTGCCAATGATCAAATTTGGTTAGACCGCAGTCATAAAAATTTCGTTGACTATGCAAAGAGTATTGCAAAAAACAGTTCAGGTGCTATTGCAACGAATTTAGCACTTTATGGCGTTTTAAAAGCATTTGGTCAACAACGTTTTTATTGGTTATGGCCTCTAGCTTACTTAACCCCATTCCCACTTTTTTTACGTATTCGCTCTATGGCAGAACACGCTGGTATGCAAACCAGCAATACTGCTTTAACCAATACTCGAACAACACGAGCTGGATGGATTGCGAGAAGTTTTGTTGCACCAATCCACGTAAACTACCATATGGAACACCATTTAATGGCTTCTGTACCATATTTTAAATTACCGCGTATGCACCAAGTATTAAGAGAACGGGGTCATGTTCCAGTCCCACCTAGCTATTTTGAAGTGATTCACTCACTTTCATCGAAACCATAATCATCAATTTAAGGCATATTAGAAGATCACTTTCAATTTTGTGGTCTTCTTGATTATTCACTTATATCTAAATTTTTTAGTTTTAACTGAGTTCGATAATAGTTAGGTGTCACTCCCATCCAGCGTTTAAAAGCGCGAGTGAAATGGGATGTATCTGCATAACCTAAACTTAAAGCCACAGTTTCAATTGATGTAGAACTATTTTCTAAAAGATGATGTGCATATTGCTTTCGAGTTAAATCAACTAATGCTGAGAAACTTGTATTATCGGTTGCCAAGTACTGCTGTAAGCTACGTTCTGACATATTCATCATTTGAGCGACTTGCTTAACTTTTAATATTTCTCGCTGATTATTGATCAATAATTTTTTTATGACTTGGCTAACTTCTGCTTTCCATCCGCTGCGTAACTTCAATTTATCGAGATCTTTTTTACACTGTGCTTTCAGTAAAGGTGCAAGCATCGGGTCGGCCGTTAGGATAGGCTGCAATAAATATTCTTTTGGAAAAATCCAGACATTCTGTTTTTCATTAAATAAACAATCTACACACAATTCGTTTTTTAGTTTTGAAAACCCGACAGGTTCAGACATATTTAACTTAACTGTACCTAAAGAAGATAATCCTGTGAGATGCTTCGCGATTTGAACGAAACCTAATAACAAAAAAATAGTCGCATCTGGACTCAACTGAAAAGCTTTCAAAGGTTGGTGTATAGACCAGTAAATATAATCTTGTTCTTGTTTTAACTCAGGTTTAAAGGCATCACAACGGGCCCCTATAAATTGCTCAAGTATTTTTAAGGCCTCTCCCAAATTTGTACTGACCATGGCCGCCATACCCACTGAACCATAACAAGACGCTTTCATTTCCAAAGCCAAATAACCCGCCAATGCTGGCTCATAAGTGAGTTGAATCGCATGCTCAAGTAAGTTATTTAAGGAATTAAATTCAACATACCAATACGGTTTGTTTAATTGTTCTAATGTTATGCCACTTCCATCTAAAAACTGCTCAGCAGAGATATTCAAGCGCTTAACCATATCGACTAATAAATTAATATAAGTTCCGGGTAATTCTGGGTTCAGGTTTGGTCCACTAGAAATCATAAATATGGCGTCAAATGGTAAAAACTGTCAGTTCATGAACTATGCCATGCTTTTAAATTGATGCATAGTTGTTCAAAACGAAACCCGCTAAATTGCACTAGACAACACAATTTCTGAAAAGAATACAGGTCACCTTATGAATATTCTGATCGTTCATGCTCATCCAGAGCCACTATCTTTTACAACATCATTAAAAACCACAGCCCAGCAAACTTTTAAAAAGTTGGGTCATCGTGTAGAAGTTTCTGACTTATATGCAATGCAATTCAACCCTGTAGCTTCCAAAGAGGATTTTTTAGAACTCAATCAACCCGACTATTTCAATTACGCATTAGAACAACGTAATGCCGCCAAGCAAAACCTTTTAGCACCTGATATCCAAGGGGAAATTGAAAAAGTAAAACGAGCAGATTTGATCATTTTAAACTTCCCTCTTTACTGGACTTCTGTCCCGGCAATTTTAAAAGGATGGATTGATCGCGTATTCGTTTCAGGACTTTTTTTATGGCGGAAAGCGTTTTTATAACCACGGTGGTATGGCGGGTAAAAAAGCGATGCTCTGTTTAACACTGGGCGGTAGAACACATATGTTTGGTGAGAGCTCCATTCACGGACCAATTGAACATTATCTATCACCTATTCAACGCGGCACCTTGGCTTATACTGGTTTTGAGGTTCTTCCACCATTCATTGCCTACCATGTACCTTATATTAGCCAAGAGGCACGAGAAACCATTCTTGAAGACTATATAACGTACCTTACTCATCTCGACCAGCTCGAACCTTTAAAGTTTCCCAAACTTGAAGAATTTGATGAGAAGTTATATCCCCTTTAATGGTATGTTTTAGCTCTAAAAGCAGACTAGCCAGACCTATTTCTCATTTTTTGGTTATTCTTTGGAATATAAAAGATCTTAACTAGTCTTTAAACCCTCCCAAAAATTGATCAATTGGTAAAAAAATTTGCTCAATTTCCACCCAATAATTAAGAATATAAAACTTAATCAATAATATACACATGTAGAGAAACTAGACTTATCCAGTAAAAATGATAACTAATACTCAATTCATAACCAATCAATTCATATTTTTACAAAAAAATCTTTGGCCATTTTTTTTGGATTTATGACAAAAATGTCATAAATATAAAGCTTATCAATAATAGATAAAAAATATAAATATCAAATATTTAAAATAATTTAATAATGTAAATATTTCTCCATATTTCATTCATTATTGACATTTTTTGTATAAAAAATGAGTACTCCCCAGTTCATATAACAGATTTACTCTTAGTGTAATTATGCTATTTTTGTTACATGGAGTTATCAAAGCTTTGAAACTTGTAATTAAAAGCTTTGAAGGCAACACAGTTTAAACGGTTTAACTCTGTTACTTTTAAAAAAATGTCTTGAAGTTCAAGGAAAGATTAAAATGAAATTAAAACATCTGAGCACTGCAATGATTTTAGCAACGCTGCCTGCAACTGGGGTTTTTGCAGCAGCTTTGGATCGCTCTGGACAGTCAATGTCCGCATTCTTACAACCAAATAACTACTTCGAAGCAGGTATTTCTGTTTTAGATCCAACAGTAGAGGGTAAAGAAGCTGGGGTAAGTGCAACACGCCGTAATATTAGTGATATGGGAAATGACTACTACTTTCCTAATGCCGCACTAAAACTACAACTTTCTGATAAGTTCTCTTTTGGCTTACTTTACGATCAACCTTTTGGAGCTGACGCTGAATATAGTGGTCAAAACGTATTTGTTTCTGACCCATCTAATACTATTTTAGCTCCAGCAGCCCTAGATAGTATCCGCACAAACACTATTAATACAACTTTTAATAATTTGACTGCAGACCAGCGTGTAGGCGCACTTCTTAAAGCTCAAGGAGTAGACTTAACATCACAAGTAGGTCAGCAACAATATATAGCAACTCTAAATGCCTACAATAATGATCCAACAAAAAAAGCAGTTATTGATGCCGCTGTTAAACAAGGTGTTGCAACACAAGTAGATGCAGGAATAAAACAAATTAATGGTCTACTTGGAACTGGTAATACAAAAGTTAAAGTTGATACTCAAAACTTATCTTTTGTGTTTGGTTTCCAACCAAATCAAAACTGGAATATCTACGCGGGTGGTGTATATCAAACAGTAAAAGGAAATGTAAGTCTCCGCGGACAAGCGTATAGTATTTATAATGGTTACGATGCTGATATTAAAGAAACAGGTGGCGCAGGTTGGTTAGCTGGTGTTGCTTATCAAATACCTGAAATTGCGCTTAAAGCTTCCTTAACATATCGTTCTGAAATTGATCATGACGTAAATATTCGCGAAAAAATCCCTACACTTTCAGCTTTATCACTTTTAGGACAAGATGCGGCGGCAGCGGCAATTGCTAATAGTTCAGCAGATACAACAATCACGACTCCTCAATCAGTAAACTTTGATTTCCAGACTGGTATCATGGCTAATACGGTTGCGTTTGCCAATGTACGCTGGGTGAACTGGAAAGACTTCTCAATTCAACCATATAAATTCGGTCAACTTTCAAAAGTAGTTGGACCATTAGCAGATCCAAGTCGTCCAAATGGCTTTAACCTAGTTGAATATTCAGACGATCAATGGACAGTGAATGCTGGTGTGGGTCGTAAGCTTAATGATAAATGGGCAGGTAATGTCTCTGTCGGTTGGGATTCTGGCGCAGGTAACCCGGTGACTACATTAGGCCCAACAGAAGGTTACTGGAACGTAGGTGTAGGCGTTCAATATAGCCCTACTCCACAAACATTTATTGCTGGTGGTGTGAAATACTTCTGGTTGGGTGATGCTAAAGCACAAACTGGTGCACAAGCGGGTAGCGATCAATATGTTGCAGAATTCTCTGATAACAATGCGATCGCCTATGGTTTAAAACTTGGCTATAAATTCTAAGTTTCAAACTCATTCATATAAAAAAGGCGCTTTAAGCGCCTTTTTTATTGTCCATTCTTAAGCAGGAATATTACGCTGCGAAACTGAACGAATTGCTTCTTTTAGGGCATCATATCCATTAATTGCTGGGAACTGTGGGAATTCCGCAATGACATTGGCAGGTGCATCAAATAAGAAGCCATGATCAGCTTCACCAAGCATGGTTGTGTCGTTATATGAATCTCCTGCCGCGATTACACGGAAATTTAAACCGTGAAGCGCTTTAACTGACTCGCGTTTTTGGTCTGGTTGACGAAGTTTATAAGCTGTAATCATCCCATTTTCATCAGTTTCTAATTTGTGACAGAAAATTGTTGGCCAGCCCAATTGCTTCATTAGAGGATGAGCAAACTCATAGAAAGTATCGGACAAAATGACCAGTTGGAAATGATTGCTCACCCATTCAACAAACTCTTTGGCACCTGGTAATGGCCCCATCTCGGCAATAACTTCTTGAATATCATTTAGGCCTAGACCATGTTGTTTTAAAATATTCAGACGCTGAGTCATTAAAACATCATAATCCGGAATATCACGAGTTGTTGCTTCTAATTCTTTAATCCCTGTTTTTTTTGCGAAATTGATCCAGATTTCAGGAACTAAAACTCCTTCAAGATCTAGGCATACGATTTCCATGAATGCTTCCAACGTTGGTTAAAAATTGCTGTATCATACCATTAAGATTTTCAGATTTGCGTTGTTATTGATCAAATCAATTTTATTCATAAGGATCGAAATTAAAGTGCTAAGCAATTTATTTACTATCCTTTAGAATATTTTTCATAACACAATGCGCCCAAGCCTTTTGCCAGGAACACCCATGACCGTTATTCCGACTATTGATATCGTTGAAGCTCTCGCGGCTGAATATGCAGCTAAAAGCCCACGTGAGATTTTAGAGCTTGCATTAAGCCAACAAGGTGAAATCGCAATTTCGTTCTCTGGAGCAGAAGATGTAGTCTTAATTGATATGGCTTCACGTTTAGGTAAACCCTTCCGTGTTTTTAGTCTTGATACTGGGCGGCTGCATCCTGAAACTTATCAATTTATTGAAACTGTTCGTAAACACTACAATATTAATATCGAGATTTGCTTCCCTGAACCTGAAGCTGTGCAAAGCATGGTGAATGAAAAAGGCTTATTTAGCTTCTTTAAAGATGGACACCAAGAGTGCTGTGGTATTCGAAAAGTTCAGCCTTTACGTAAGAAACTTGCGACTTTAGATGGTTGGATTACAGGCCAGCGTAAAGATCAAAGTCCGGGTACACGTACTGAAATTCCGGTGGTACAAGCAGATGCTGGTTTCTCTGGTCCGGGTAAGCAACTCATTAAATATAACCCGCTTGCGAACTGGTCTAGTGCCGATGTGTGGAGTTACATCCGCATGATGGAAATTCCATACAACCCTCTACACGAGCGTGGTTTTGTTTCTATTGGCTGTGAGCCATGTACACGTCCAGTACTTCCAAACCAGCATGAACGTGAAGGCCGTTGGTGGTGGGAAGAAGCAACACAAAAAGAATGTGGCTTACATGCAGGCAACTTAAAAAAATAGTCTGGTATAAAAAAAACCACTGATGAATCAGTGGTTTTTTTTACAGTTATATCTCGTACACAAAGTCATATTTAATCTGTAATAAACTCTATATACTAAATTTTACGGTTCTATAATTCTAATAAGAGCTCAGTTAAGGGCTTCTTAGAAAAAAGCATGAGGCACAACGAGTTATGCGTCCATTACACCCTATTGATTTTATTTTTCTATCGTTAGAAAAAAGACAACAACCGATGCATGTTGGCGGATTGTTTTTATTTGAAATTCCTGAAAATGCCCCTGAAACTTTTGTTCGTGATTTAGTAGAAGAAATTCGCCAATCAAAAAGTATTCCTGTCCCTCCCTTTAATAACCGTTTAAATGGCTTATTTTGGGATGAAGATGAAGAATTCGATATCGATCATCATTTCCGCCATATTGCCTTGCCTCATCCTGGCCGAATTCGTGAATTACTCGTGTATATTTCGCAGCAGCACAGCTCTTTAATTGACCGTGCAAAACCTCTGTGGACCTGTGACATTATTGAAGGGATCGAAGGTAATCGTTTCGCGATGTACTTTAAGATACATCATGCCATGGTAGATGGCGTTGCGGGTATGCGCTTAATTGAGAAGTCTCTATCAAAAACACCACAAGAAAAACATGTGGTTCCACTTTGGTGTGTAGAAAGTAAAAGAACAAAACGCTTAAAAGTACCAAAACCAAGTACTAGTAAAATCAAAAGTATTTTAGGAGGCATCAAGTCACAGCTTGAAGTTACTCCGAAGGTCATGCATGAGTTATCACAAACCATCTTTAAAGAAATGGGGAAAAATCCTGATTATGTATCGACTTTTCAGGCGCCAGTTTCAATTTTGAATCAACGCGTAAGTGCTTCACGTCGCTTTGCAGCCCAATCTTTTGAATTAAGTCGCTTTAGAAAGATTTCTAAAGCGCTTGGTGTGACCATTAATGACGTCGTACTTGCTGTATGTTCTGGGGCATTACGTGAATACCTGATTAGCCATAATAGCTTGCCTAAAAAGCCTCTTATTGCAATGGTACCCGCTTCACTGCGTACAGATGACTCTGACGTAAGTAATCGCATTACGATGATTCTAGCGAATTTGGGGACCCATAAAGACCAGCCTCTAGAACGACTCGAAATTATTCGTCGTAGTATGCAAAATTCAAAGCAACGCTTTAGCCGAATGACTGCAAATGAGATTTTAAACTATAGCGCTGTAGTTTATGGCCCAGCAGGTCTAAACATCATGTCTGGAATGCTCCCTAAGCGTCAGGCATTCAATTTAGTCATTTCTAATGTACCTGGCCCACGTGAGCCACTTTATTGGAATGGTGCGAAATTAGATGCGCTCTACCCTGCTTCTATAGTCATGGATGGGCAAGCGCTTAATATTACGATGACAAGCTATCTGGATAAGCTTGAAGTAGGTTTAACAGCATGTCGAAACGCTTTACCTAAGATGCAAAACCTTTTAACCCATCTTGAAGATGAAATTCAACGGTTTGAAGAAATTATTGAGGAAAAACAGCTGAAACATCATTCAGCAAGTTAAGAAAAATTAAGGGGCTTTGAAATGGCCCCTTATTTTTTAATTGCGCGGCACTGGTTAAGCAACTGATGACATACTGAACGGATCATCGCAGTTGTAATCGGTACTTCTTTACCTTGGTCATTCAACATATAGCAGCTATTTACTGGCGTGCTTTCTAAAACATGTTTAAGACCGTTGCTAATTAGGTTTTCACTTACATTCATGGGTTATACCTCTTATTGTTTGCTAAGACGTTTTAAACAGGGAGAACGTCTACGGCTACTGTATGCAAGTAGTATTTAAAATTCATGAATGAAAGTAAAATTTCAGTTGTAACAAGGATTAAGCGATATCTTGTTACAACTTTAACTTAAAATGATATCGTATTGCTCTTGCGTATATAAATTTTCGACCTGAAATTTAATAACTCTGTTGATAAAGTGCTCTAAATCAGCCACTGCAGGGGCTTCTGCCGTTAATAATCGGTCAATTACAGAAGGATGAGCAACGACAGTAAAGCCACTCGTAGACTCAAATGCACGTGTATATCGTAATATCTCTCGAAATATTTCGTAACACACTGTCTCTGCCGTTTTGACAAAACCACGTCCCTGACACGTTGGACACGACTCACATAACAAGTGTTCTAATGATTCACGTGTTCTTTTACGTGTCATTTCGACTAAGCCAAGTTCAGACACCTGTGTGATTTTTGTTTTGGCGTGATCACGTTCAAGCATTTTTTCAAATTGACGCATCACCTCTTCACGATGAATGGCTTCTTGCATGTCAATAAAATCAATAATGATAATACCGCCCAGATTTCTTAGTCTGAGCTGACGTGCGATCACCTGAGTCGCTTCCATATTGGTCTTAAAGACTGTATCTTCGAGACTACGACCACCGACATATGACCCTGTATTGACATCAATGGTAGTCATGGCTTCAGTCTGGTCAATCATTAGATAACCACCAGACTTTAGAGCAACGCGTGTTTGTAGAGCTTTTTGAATATCTTCTTCGACGTTATAGAGATCGAATAATGGACGTTCACCCGGATAATGAATCAGGCGACTTTGCATATTCGGCACAAATTCATCTACAAACTCACGCAATTTGCCGTGAATTTCTCTCGAATCGACATAAATCTTTGCTGTTTCTTCGCTTGCCAAATCACGAATAATTCGTTGTGGTAGTGGTAGTTCTTCAAAAATTAAAGAAGGAACTGCAACATCCACTTGTTTACGCTGGATATATTCCCATAGCTTGCTGAGGTAACACATATCTTGTGCAATCTCAGCATCATCTACGCCTTCAGCAGCAGTACGGACAATTACACTACCGGGTAGATTATGCTCTGCCTGAATACCTTCGATGATATTACGTAAGCGTTCGCGCTCTTCTTCTGACTCAATACGCTGTGAAACACCAATATGATTACCATATGGCATAAGAACTAAATAGCGAGAAGGAATAGAAAGATCTGTACTTAGACGAGCACCTTTAGTACCGAGCATGTCTTTCATCACCTGAACGGTCAGAATTTGCCCTGGATGAAGTAATTCAAAAACATTGGGAGTTGGCTGTGAACGAGGCCAAACCATATCATTAATATGCAAAAAGGCTGTTCTAGATAATCCGATATCAACAAAAGCCGCTTGCATGCCCGGAAGCACGCGGACAACTTTACCTTTGTAGATATTGCCGACAAGTCCTCGCTTCACTGTACGTTCAACATACAGCTCATTAACAGTTCCATTTTCGATTAATGCCACCCGACACTCCATAGGTGTGACATTAATAAGTAGTTCTTCTGACATACATAAACTCAAAGCATTATAAAATTTTTATTAAAGAGTCAGAGGGACTGTTAATGTCGCTTTGTCCACTATTCATCGACAATGCAATTCAATCAAGAATTATCAACAACCCCTTATGTCTTCACTCTTTTGAATAACTGTGAAAATTCGTACAAAGGAAGCCCTACCACATTACTATAACTTCCTTGAATTTTGGGAATATATTGCGAAGCAATTCCTTGAATTGCATATGCACCGGCCTTCCCTACAGGTTCACCTGTGGCCCAATAATCTTCCATATCTTGCGCAGTCATTGGTGCAAACTCAACTTGAGTTTGCACCACTTGACTCAAGATTTGCTGTTGTGTCGCAATACAAATTCCGGAAAACACATCATGCCAACGGCCAGATAATTGTTTCCAGATTTCAAAGGCATGCTGTTTTGAGTCAGGTTTACCAATAATCTGACCATCAAGCCCAAGACTTGTATCGGCAGCAATAACCACGGCATCTGGAAAAATATTTAATACAGCTTGCGCTTTTTCTCTTGCTAAACGTTCAACATATTGATGAACCAGCTCGCCATCATGAATAGATTCATCAATATCAGGGCTATAAATTTCAAAATTTAAGCCCAACTGTTGCAACAATTCTCTACGACGCGGAGAACTGGAAGCTAAAACTAAATGCGCCATTTTGCTAAACAATAATAAACAACAGGCCAAGTTAAGATGCTTGTTATTAATGGTTGCCAATGACGAGCAATCGAAAAATGAATGCCCCCCATCGTTTGGGTTACCCACATAAATGCCAAGTGAGCAATAATCACTAAAATGGCAATCGTCCATAAATTAACGAAAGTTAAAATCCGACGTTCACGTATTAAAAAGCGGGTAACAAAGGTAACAATAACAAAACTTAAGGCATTTAAGCCCAAAGGTGCATCAAGCAAAAGGTCTGTAAAAATTCCCATGCCAAATGCAAACCACACCCCACACCATGTTGGTTGGCAAACGACCCAAAACAACATGATCATAAGCATGAACAATGGACGCCAGCCAGAAATATCGTAGGAAAGTGGGTAAACCATGAGCACAGAACCCACGATAACGGAGAGAATAATTCCCCATAGTGGATCTTTACGCTTCTCACGTTTCAGTTTAGCGATCGGCATAAGGTTGCTCCTTCGCTAATGAGTCAGAGAAAAGCACAACCACGTGATGTCCTGTTGCAAGCTGAGCAGCTGGAGTAATATCAATTTCAGCAAACTCACCTGAATTATGACGACGGATTTTAGCCACCGTACCCACTGCATAACCTGCCGGGAAATGCTCACCTAAGCCAGAACTCAATACTTTATCGCCGACTTGAATATTTGCACTAGTCGGAACATATTCCATTTTCAAACGACCTAAATCACCAGTTCCCGAAACAATCGCACGCATACCTGTACGCTCTAAACGAACAGAGAGTGAATGCTCTTTGTCTGAAAGTAGCATCACACGTGAACTATGAGGATATACATTGATGATTTGCCCCATAATCCCTTTATCATCTAGAACCGTTTGACCCACCTTAAGGTGATCCATTGAACCGCGGTTAATAATGATAATGTGACGTAGCGGATCGGCATCTGTTCCAATCACTTCGGCAATTTCCATACGACCATCAATAATTAATGGCGTATCAAGTAAACCGCGTAATCGGGTATTTTCAGCAGATAATTCAGATAGTTTCTGCAAACGAACCTGAGCCTGTAACAACTCAGCCTGCATTGCAGTGTTTTCACGGCGCAGTTGTGTTTCAGATTTAGTTTGTTGATTCAGCCATTCTCTCGACAGTACCGGATAGCTTGCAAGCGCATAAATTGGATTATATGCAGCGTACAAGACATCCCTTGCTGGCTGAATTACATAAGGCATGCGCCAATCAAAGAACAGCACAACCAAGCATGTAATGACCGCAATAATGAACGAGCGGAAAGATGGCGGCTGTCTTGAAAAAATATTCGGTTGCACCGCCTAATCCTTAAACTTAACCGACGAAAAGCATGTCATGGTTCGGGTTGTCGAAGAATTCCAATACCTTACCACCACCACGGGTCACGCAAGTAAGAGGATCTTCAGCAACAACAACTGGTAAACCAGTTTCTTGCGCTAACAATTTGTCGAGGTTACGAAGTAACGCACCACCACCTGTCAACACAATACCGCGCTCAGCAATATCAGAAGAAAGTTCAGGAGGAGTTTGTTCAAGAGCAGATTTCACCGCACTTACAATGCTTTGTAATGGGTCAGAAATCGCTTGAGTAATTTCATCAGAAGTTACAGTAATCGCACGAGGTACACCTTCTGCAAGGTTGCGGCCACGTACTTCAATTTCTAATGTCGTACCATCAGAAACAGCCATACCTACTTCTTTCTTAATAATTTCAGCTGTGGTTTCACCAATTACGCAACCGTGAGCTTTACGAACATAATTAATGATTTGCTCATCAAATACATCGCCACCAATACGTAAAGAATCGGCATAGACACAACCTTGCAATGAAATAATTGCAATTTCAGTTGTACCACCACCAACATCCACAACCATAGAACCACATGCTTGTTCAACTGGCATGCCAGCACCAATTGCAGCAGCCATTGGCTCTTCAATTAAGCGTACATCACGGGCACCAGCATTAAATACGGCTTCACGAATTGCGCGACGCTCGACCAAAGTTGATTTACATGGTACACATACAACTACACGAGGTGCAGGTGGGAACAAACGTTTTTCGTGAACTTTACCAATGAACTGATTCAACATGGTTTCAGTCACTTCAAAATCTGCAATTACACCGTCTTTCATTGGACGAATTGCAGAAATATTCGCAGGTGTACGGCCTAACATTTGCTTAGCATCTAGCCCTACAGCAGCAACAATTTTTTGTGAACCACTGTGACGAATTGCCACAACTGTTGGTTCATTTAATATAATGCCGCGGCCTGGTGCATAAATAAGTGTATTTGCAGTACCTAAATCAATGGCTAGATCCGGCGAAAACAAGCCAATTAGTCGTTTTAGAATCACGGTTCGTTCTCAGTTAAACTTTCATGTGGATGCAAGGTGGCAACTTTAAACTAAATGTGATGATTTGAACAAGTCAATCGCTTATTATAACGCACGATATTTTGAAAATTTTTAATACTGATTAGGTGATGTTATGTCTACATCGGATGCACAGCATTCAGCAGATTTAAATGCACAAACAGTTTCAGCAATCGCCAATCTTGCTCGATTGTCGCTCAATGATACGCAATCTGCTGAATATGCTCAAAGTCTAAATAAAATTTTAGGCATGATGGAAACCTTAAAAGGCATTGATACGGAAGGCGTAGAACCTTTAAAGAGTCCTTTTGACAATCCTCAACCTTTACGTGCTGATGTGGTAACTGAAAGCAATCATCGAGATGAATACCAAGCAGTTGCGCCTGCAACTCAAGATGGTTTGTATCTTGTTCCTCGCGTGATTGAATAACTTTTACTCAATTAACCCATCTTCCCTATTTTGAATGTAAAGAAATTTTACTCATGACTGATTTACATCGCTTATCAATTCGCGAACTTGCTGAAGGCTTAAGCCAAGCGAAGTTTTCGTCTCGCGAACTGACTGAACACTATTTAAAACGTATTGCTAAAATTGACCCACTGGTAAAAAGCTATGTGACGGTTACACCTGAGCAAGCACTTGCTGAAGCTGACGCAGCCGATGTAGCTTTAAAAGCAGGTAATGCAACTGCTTTAACGGGTATTCCACTTGCTCACAAAGATATCTTTTGTACCAAAGGCATTAAAACCACTGCTGGTTCAAAAATATTAGATAATTTTATTTCTCCTTACGATGCAACTGTTGTTGAAAAAACTAAAGCAGCTGGTCTTGTCACTTTAGGTAAAGTGAACATGGATGAGTTTGCGATGGGTTCAACTTCTGAAAGCTCATATGTAGGCGCAACAAGCAATCCTTGGGCACTTGACCATGTACCTGGTGGTTCATCAGGTGGCTCGGCTGCGGCTGTAGCTGCTGATTTAGCACCATTTGCTACAGGTACCGATACAGGTGGCTCAATTCGTCAACCTGCGTCTTTCTGTGGCTTAACAGGCTTAAAACCAACCTATGGTCGTGTTTCTCGCTTCGGTATCATTGCTTATGCATCATCTTTAGACCAAGCGGGTCCAATGGCACGCTCTGCTGAAGACTGTGCTTACCTCATGAATGTAATTGCAGGTCATGATGCAAAAGACTCAACTTCGGTTAAAAAAGAAGTTGATGACTACGTTGCAAACTTAAATGGCACATCCGTAAAAGGTTTACGTATTGGTATTCCTAAACAGTACTTTAACGTTGCAGGTTTAGATGCCGACGTAAAAGCACGTGTTGAAGAGTCTTTGAAAAAGCTTGAAGAAATGGGTGCAACGCTTGTTGAGATTGACCTCAACATGACCGAAGCTTATGTACCAACGTATTATCTCATCGCGCCAGCGGAAGCATCTTCTAACTTGTCACGTTATGACGGTGTTCGCTACGGTTACCGCTGTGAAAATCCAGCAGACTTGATGGATCTTTATAAACGTTCTCGTTCAGAAGGCTTTGGTCCAGAAGTTCAACGTCGTATCCTTATTGGTACATACGCGCTTTCTGCAGGTTATTACGATGCTTATTATGTGAAAGCACAGAAAGTACGTCGTTTAATTCAACAAGACTTTTTAAAAGCCTTTGAAAATGTAGATGTGATTGCAGCTCCTTCTGCGCCAACAACTGCATATAAAATCGGTGCGAACTTAAGTCCAACTGAAATGTATTTAGGCGATATCTATACACTTGCAGTGAACTTAGCAGGCTTACCAGCCATTAATGCTCCTGTTGGTTTTGATAAAGACAGCTTACCTGTAGGTTTACAATTAATTGGTAACTACTGGTCAGAATCACAACTGTTGTCAATTATTCATCAATATCAACAAAACACTGACTGGCACACCAAACGTGCGGCAATTGCTGAGGAGAATGCATAATGGCTGAAGCTCAAAAGTTGAAATTGATTGACGGTTGGGAAGTCGTTATTGGTATTGAGATTCACACTCAGCTTGCAACCAATTCTAAAATTTTCTCTGGTTCATCGACTGAATTTGGTCAAGACCCAAATACACAAGCGAGCCTGGTAGACTTAGCAATGCCGGGTGTACTTCCAGTTTTGAATGAAAAAGTGGTTGATCTTGCAATTCGTTTTGGTTTAGGTATTGATGCTTACATCGACCAAGCATCTGTGTTTGCACGTAAGAACTACTTCTACCCTGACTCACCAAAAGGCTATCAAATTAGCCAAATGGATAACCCGATTGTGGGCTTGGGTCACATCGACATTCAACTTGAAGATGGTACGACTAAACGTATTGGCGTAACTCGTGCTCACCTTGAAGAAGATGCGGGTAAGTCTGTACACGACCAATTTGAAGGTATGTCTGGCATTGACTTAAACCGTGCTGGTACGCCTTTGCTTGAAATCGTTTCTGAACCAGACATGCGTTCGGTTGAAGAAGCTGTTGCTTATATCAAAGCGATTCACACATTAGTACGTTGGTTAGGTATTTCTGACGGTAACATGGCTGAAGGCTCATTCCGTGCGGACTGTAACGTGTCTTTACGTCGTCCGGGACAACCGTTTGGCACACGCTGTGAGCTTAAAAACCTCAACTCATTCCGTTTCATTGAGCAAGCGATCAATGTGGAAATTGAACGCCAAATGGAAATTTTGGAATGGGGCGGCGAAATTGATCAAGAAACTCGTTTGTTCGATCCAAATAAAATGGAAACGCGTTCTATGCGTTCTAAAGAAGAAGCGAATGACTACCGCTACTTCCCTGATCCAGACTTGTTACCAGTAATTATTCCAGATGAGCAAATTGAGGCCATCAAAGCAACTATGCCTGAGTTGCCAGCAGCACGCCGTGCACGCTTTATTGCAGACTTTGGTGTAACTGAATACGATGCACACGTACTTACGCTCTCACGCGAAATGGCGGACTTCTATGAAGCTGTTGTTGCTGCGGCTGGTGGTGCGAAGCAAGGTAAAATTGCTGCAAACTGGGTAATGGGTGAATTCTCTGGTGCTTTAAACAAAGCAGGCCTAGATTTGGCTGACTCACCTGTTTCTGCTGAACAGCTTGGCGGCATGATTGCACGTATTGTTGACAATACCATTAGCGGTAAGATTGCTAAACAAGTCTTTGGTTTTATGTGGGAATCGGAAGGTAAATCTGCCGATGACATTATTGCGGAAAAAGGCTTAAAGCAAGAAACCGATACTGGTGCAATTGAAGCAATCATTAAAGAAGTACTTGCAGCCAATGAAAAAATGGTTGAAGAATACAAGTCTGGTAAAGAAAAAGCCTTTAACGGTCTTGTTGGTCAAGTCATGAAAGCATCTAAAGGGAAAGCTAACCCTGCGCAAGTAAATGAATTAATGAAAAAATTGATTGGTTGATTTATTGGCTAGTTAATTGATTTAATGATATAAAATCCCCACTTCATGTGGGGTTTTTATATGAAACTTGAAAAATTAAATTTACAAAATCAAAGACATTTAGACGAAGTATTTAAAAAATTAGATTCTTGCACTTTTGATCATACAGAATATGGAAAAAAAGATGGTCGTCTAATCTTAGGAAAGACTGCGTATGTATTTAGTCTAGAAGCCGAAGAATATTGGAATTGTTTTTTATTAAAAATTTTAACTTTAAAAGGGTTAAATAATTTTGTTTCCCTAAAGACGATTGAGAAAGAAATTAGACCGATCTATGAAGATTTCTTAATTACAAAAACACCTGTAAATGTTGATGATTTTAATTCCATCCTAGTCAAGCTAGAAAAACTTAAAGTTAGAAATACAACTTACTATTTCAAAGTTTATGGATTACATGTACATAATAAAGTCAAAGTTGATAATATTTGTATATCTCAATTCAACAATTATTTTAAAGAAAAAATAGAAAACCACTTATTTAAAATTACCGAACAAATCAAAATCCAAGAAAATGGACTAAATGAAAATAGATCATATTATTTAGACAAAATAACCGATAAAATCAAAGAATATAATAATTTTTCAGTAATTGAGGTATCAAACTTAGGTGATGATGATTTAAGCTATGCTCAAAGTATTCAAGATGCTCAAAATTTTCTTAATGAGATTATTTTTGCTATCAGCATAAGCTCTAACTTGAATCATAAAATAGGTTTTGAAAAAACTAATCAAGATGAAATTCAAATAAGAGTTAATTACACTGAAGATAGTATCGGTCTGACTTCTCAAAAGTTACTGCATGGCGCATCTTTTAGCTTAGAAAATAATGAATTTAGTAATGTTGATAAAATTTATAAAAACTATAGCTTCCCCCTTTATAGTAAAAAATATCACTTCGATTTAATTAATAATTTACAAAACGCTATTAATTGGTTTGCTGATGCTGCTAACTCTAAAGAAAATCGTAAAAGTTTTTTATTTTATGCTATAGGTCTAGAGGCTTTATTCACCCTGGATCATCGTGAAAATATAACAAAAAATTTAGCAGAAAGTTGCGCTTTTTTACTGTCAACTAATTTACAGAGTAGAAAAAATATTTTTAAAAATATTACATATTTATATCAACAGCGAAGTGGTATCGCTCATGGTGGAAATAAAAATATAGAAACCGCTGACTTACGAATGATCAAGAAATACTTAGCATATTCGATTCTTAGTATTATTACATTAATTCAAGAAGGAAAATTATATTCTATTCAAGACTTCAAAGATTTTTTACTTAATGAGAAGTTTAAATAAAAATATATTATACAATCAACACAATAGTCTTCGTCATTAGGAAATACGAAGACTTAAGATATATTTATATTTCATGGTTATCATTTAAAAACCTATTCGGTAATTATTCCAAAAACTATTCCAAACGACTGATGTTAAAAACATTGTTACCAATTTATTTAAATCAATATAGAGCAAGACTCAATATAAAAATTTGATATTTAATAATATTTCCAAAAAAATTGTGACTAACTATTGAAAATCGCCTCCAAGTACCTTATCCCCTTGAGCCTGAATCACACCTTTGGTCAAACAAAATTGATTGGTTAATTTCATTAGCTAACTCAACGAAAAAGCCTCGATTTATCGGGGCTTTTTTATATGACCTACAAGATACACTTCGACTAAAGAATATTCTTTTTTCTAAAAAAACACATAGCGGCTGTGCTAATTTAAATTAAAAATTGAAATCACTTATATTTTAAAAAGAGAGATAAATCATGTCTAAAAAGATTTTAATGTTAGTCGGTGACTATGCTGAAGACTATGAAACTATGGTTCCATTTCAGTTCTTAACAGGTTTAGGTTATACCGTGCATGCTGTTTGCCCGAATAAAAAGAACGGCGACCATATTGCGACGGCTATTCATGATTTTGAAGGTGAACAAACTTATAGCGAAAAACGTGGCCACAACTTTGCAATTAACTATGATTTTGATGCCGTTAATACTAAAGACTATGTAGGTCTAGTTATTCCGGGTGGTCGAGCGCCAGAGTACTTACGTATGAATGAACGTGTTGTCGAAATTGTACGTGAATTTGATAGAGTGAAAAAACCAATTGCAGCCGTATGCCACGGCGCTCAGTTACTCGCTGCGGCAGACATTTTAAAAGACCGTCTCTGCTCGGCTTATCCAGCATGTGCAGCCGAAGTAAAATTAGCAGGTGGGCAATATGCAGACATTGCTGTAACTGATGCCGTTACCGATGGGCATTTGGTGACTGCTCCAGCTTGGCCTGCACATCCAGCTTGGTTAGCACAATTTGTGAAAGTTTTAGGCGCTAAGATTAGTATCTAATAAGATTCTTCATCTCAAATACAATAAAGCCTGCACTTAGATAGCAGGCTTTATTATTAAAATAGAAAACTAGATTTTTTATCTTGTAATTCCTAATTTATTCCAAATTTCTGGTGTTAAAAACGTTGTCACCAATTTATTTAAATCAATATAGCGTAATGTGCCCTGCAACTGCTGTTTAACGGCTGGGTCTTTAACAATATCTTCACCAGCACTTTGACCTAACTGCTGGAAAGCTTCTCCAACTGCCTTCACACCTTCTGCTTTAATCACGGCCTTTGTTTGAGCAGAACATTGCTCTACAATTATCCGCTGTAAAACTTGAGCCAGTTTTTGGTCTAACTGATCTTTTTGCTCAGGCGTTACATTACTAAATGCTTTTAAATCTGGATGAGCCGCTAAAGCGGTAAATGTCCATTGAAGCACCGTGGTTTTATCTGAAGCTGTCGTTGCTTTAACTAAACAATCACTGAGCTGATCGACCGTTGGACCAGCCATTGCAATTTGTGTTGTGCCTAGTACAGCCGCCGCCACACATATTGAACGGCTCAGGTGTGAAAACTTACGGCGAGCAATAGCGTAAAGATGACGTGACATAGGTCTAGCTCCAATAAATAATCTGTTCTTTTTATCACAGAGTCACTAACGTTACCTGTTATGACTCTGTAACCACAAAATACTTATTTCACCACAGACTCTATTCGATCAAGCTCCCACACTCCACCTGCTGCCAAGCCTTTACACATGCCTGTCCACATATCTTTCGTGTGTACAAAACTCTTACCATCCCATACCCACTCTTCACTTGCCCAGCAATCTCCAATGCCTCTTCCCTTTTGAGCACTACTAATCAAACCGCTATCAAAATCTGAAGCTGTCTCAGTCACAAAAGTCGCTTTACCGTTTAAAGACTCATCTAGTACCCAAGCACCATACCCTTCGTTATAAGCACCTCTCCAACACAAGGTAGTCGCCAAAACTTTCTTATTGGTTAATTTATATAGTTCAATTTCTTGTGGTTCAGCTCCATCACTATTCCCACCATAAACGCCTTCACAAAAGCCGTCTTCTTTCGGATTCGGCTTAGCTGCCATCAAACTACGGTATATTGCTTGGTACTGTTTACTTTTTGGCTGTAAAGTTAAGTAAGGTTTGGTTGAAGTACGAATACGCTTCACAACTAGTTTTGGCTCAGGCATAAGCACTTGATTTTCATTGGTACTGCCCTTTTTGACTAAAGCCCCAACCGTTCCGATACGCTTCTGAAAATCATCCATCTTTAATAATACGGCAGTCATTCCAGCATCGGAAATTTTCCATTTATGCTGCGCATTTTTAAATACTATTTCAGTCTTCTGTTTGGACTGCTGTAGTAGAGCATTGACTTGCGAACCGTTTAGCTTACCCATAATTGGCAACTCAGTGCCATCTACAGACACAAGCCCTAAATCTTTGCCATTGATATAAAAATGGATATTTTTAAGCTGCTTTACAGGTATGCTTTGTTCATAGTCAGACAAAGCAAACTCAACTTGCACAGGTTGTTTTGGCCCTGCTTTACGCGTTACTAAAATTGAAGCTGGATTATCACCATTGTCTTCATTTTGATAGCCAGCAGCCTTACAAGTACCTGTATTACTACAATAAATTTCCCATTCTTGATGAGAAAATGAAATGCCTTTAATGTCTTGAGCAAAACTATAAGAACTTATTGCCGCTAAGCAGCAAATTGAAAGTATATTTTTCATTTTCCATATCTCTATAAGTCTGTTTTTATTATGAAGTTAAAAACAGTATTCAATTTTGAATTACCTTATAGTTTAAAAGAATATGTTAGATTTATATAAGATTTTAAATTGATTACTTTCTAAAAATGAAAAAATTAAATTCTTTTTTATGGGCATCATTAGTCAGCCTAAATTCAACTGTTTATGCAGAAGTAAAAAACTTTACTCCTCATTTCCCCCAATTTTATAGCTCTGCTGCAACCCGCAAAGCAGATAATCAGTTCTACAAGCTTGGAGAAGCAAATTTTTTAAACGGCGTTGCAGTCCCTTTTTATGGCGTTACGGCACAGAACCCAATAGAAGATGGTTTACTTAAAAATTTTGAAAAATGCACGCTTAAAAGCTGCAGCTTTAATTTTAAACTTGATGCTCAACATGCCAAGCAACTCAAGCTTCTTGCATTACCTGAAACAGGTTTAGTACTGGTTCCAAGAAATTGGCAAGATGTACAAGCAAATGCAGGTGCAAATGGAACTGGTTTTGCTTTAGCAATGAGTCCAGATCAAAAACAAGCGATAGAACTTTATGACTCTTCTTTTTGCGTTGGTTGTGGATTACCAAATGCAACGCTTTATTTTCCTGAACTGTTAAAAGAAAGTGTTGAAAATGAATTTGGCGGATTCAAAGACCCTAAAAAACTCATTAATATTGTTCATCCTTCTAAAAAAGTAGCTTTTTTTAGCTACCAAATTCCTCAATTGAACAATAAAACGCATGGTATTGCCAAATATGATGATGAGGACACTTTTAACTATAAAGAGATTCAAGTCACCTTAGATAAGTCGCAGCAGTCTTTGGTTGGCCCTATCCTTAATTTTTATAATGCAACCCATTAAATCAATAGCCATAAAAAAACCCGCTTTCGCGGGTTTTCTTTTATTTATGCAATATAGACTCAAAAGCTTTTAAACGCTTATAAATCGAAAGTAACTCAATAATGGTTTTCCATGAACTAATTAAATATTGGAATGATTCACGAACCTTATCAAATACACCACCAATTTGGTTAATTAAGCCTAACGTCATCTTCCCACTCGCAATTGCAGGGAATAAGACAACTAGACTATATAAAATGTCTAATTGCTTATACCAAGTTGCTACCAAGTTAAAGTAAGCATAATGAAAATAAAGACGGAAATAGTTTGTACGGACTCGACTAAAAAGCTCTTTTAAAGTAGCCGGTTTTGCACGTTCAATATGATCTTCACCATAAACTAGTTCTTTACGATAAGCTGCTTCTACTTTTTGATTGTTAAATTGTAGACCAGGCAATTTAATACCAACAACCATTAATAAAATGGTACCAAAAGCTGCCCATACAATTGCGGCCCATACCAAAGAGTGATCTAACTCACCAACAATAGGTAAAACAGGAACGTGTTTAGAGAGCTGAAATAAAATAGGTAAAAATGCAATTAAAATCATCACAGCTTTTACCAGTTCAACCCCCAAGTCCTCCATAATAGTTGCAAAACGCATGGTGTCTTCTTGTACACGCTGCGAAGCACCTTCAATATGGCGAAGCTTTTCCCAATGTTCTGTGTAGTATTCATTCATTGCCGTACGCCAACGGAATACATAATGACTGGTGAAAAAAGCATTAATTACGGCCAAGGTCACAGCAACCATTGCAATATAAAGAAAAACTAGAGTTTCACTGTATAATGCTGAGAGGTCTCCACCTCCATCAGAAAGCATTTTTTGAATTAAGTCCCAAAATGGTACATACCATGCATTAATGGCAACACTGACCTGAACACCAAACCAGATATTAAATAAAATAAATGCCGATCCCCAGATAGACCAACGCTGCCACGGATTATTAGAAACAATTTTCCAAAAACCGGCAAACAATGCTGTGGAGACTAAAAACCAGACATAAAACCATAAGAAAGTTGGAGACCAAAAACGGCTAACGCCAACAGGTAATTGAGCCTGATGATAGCCTTGAGCAAAGCCGATAAAAGTTCCCCATGTGTTTCCACCTGTGTACCAGAGCACCATATTTAGTGCGATCCAAATAACCGCCGATATAAAAAAATACCGTGGTGACGGAAAAAAAGATTTGAACATTGAGCGTTGTTATCCCTATATTTCTTCAAATTTGCAATGAGGAGAATACTAAAACCTAAACCTTAAAATTGTGAAGGGCAAAGTTTAGAGAATTGTCAGTTTTTCCCGTTTCATTGAAGGATTTGATCGTTTTTTTGTAAATTCATCCTTGTTGCAATTTAATCCGTTTAAATTGCTTTGCATATGACTCCCTTAAGAGCCATATACAGCTTTTATATCATAGCAATATGGGTGTTTAAATCTCTTCTTTACGAACAATATAGCCTTCAAGCTGCATAGCCTGAATTAAAGGTTCCAGATCTGGAGCACTTTTTAACTCAACATCGACACTTACCGCACTTTCTTTTGCACGGCTTGTAGCGGCAAAGCGTTCATGGCGCAGTTCATAAATATTACCGCCTTGCTCAGCAATAATTGCTGTTAAACGCGCTAAAGCCCCCGGATTATCTGGTAATTCAACACGAATACGAACCATACGCCCCGTACGCGTTAAGTGACGCTGCAATACAGAAACCATTACACGTGTATCAATATTGCCCCCAGATAACACCACGCCGACTTTATGACCTAAAAATAGATCTGGTCGAGACATAATTGCAGCGATACCTGTCGCCCCTGCTCCCTCGCACACTGTTTTTTCAATGTTAAGCAACAGCGCAATCGCTTCTTCAATCATGTCTTCAGTGACTACCACAATATCATCAACATATTCTTTAGCCACTTGGGTCGTAAGCTCACCCGGAGTTTTAACCGCAATACCTTCAGCTACGGTTGAACCTAATGAAACCGCAATTTGATAGTTACAAAGCAATTTCGCCATGCTTGGGTAAACAACCGACTGAACCCCGATTATCTTAATTTTAGGATTTATCGATTTTGCCGCAATCGCAATACCTGAAATGAGACCACCACCGCCAATAGGGACCACCAATATGTCCAAGTCAGGTACGGCACCTAGCATTTCAAGTGCAATGGTGCCTTGACCAGCAATAATTTCAGCATCGTCAAAAGGATGAATAATAGTTAATGATTCTTCTTGGGCAACACGGTGCATTTCAGCAGCAGCTTCTGAAAAGTCTTGTCCATGCAAAATAACCCGTGCACCGTATTCACGTACACGTTGTACCTTTACATTCGGTGTTGATTTAGGCATGACAATGGTTGCAGTTACACCCGTACGCTGAGCATGATAAGCAACGCCTTGTGCATGGTTACCGGCTGAAGCAGCGATTACACCATGTTGCTTTTCTTGCTCAGATAAACTTAAAAGCTTATTTAATGCGCCCCGTTCTTTAAAAGAAGCCGTAAATTGTAGATTTTCAAATTTCAGCCACATTTCTGCCCCTAAAGTTTTAGAAATGGTTTCTGAAAAAACAAAAGGCGTTTTAACCACTAAACCATCTAAACGCTCTGCAGCGGCATGTATATCTTCTAATGTTGGAAACTCATGTTTTACCTGTTGCTGAATCATCTAATTAATCGGCCTCAATATGTTACAAATCAATTATTTTTTTGAAAATAGCATGAATTTCTCATATCTGTCATGAGTAGTTTTCAGCATAACTCCACTATACAAAAATTTTTGTCAGTACATACAAATCTTTTATTTTTCAACAAAAAAGCCCTTCTCGGGCTTTTATTTAATTTTCATATACTTGCTTTTAATTTATTTTGACTGAGCGCTTAATCCATCGGTAGAGAGATTCTGTTCAGCTATTTTTTCATCAATCGCAAACTGAATATCCGACAGTTTTGCATTTGCTGCCTCAACACCAGCTCGCATAGTAGCTTCACGGCCTTTCACATCAAAAATATGCGCTTTTTCTCTTAAATCCGGTTGAATCACGACATCTGCATATTGAAGCTCTTCAGCAGCTAAACGCCCTTGCATAATATTAATATTCTGGTTAAACAGCCCCCATACATTCGAGGTTTCCGTATAAATCGGTTGAGCCAGAATATCTACAGCAATAATGACATCTGCACCTAAGTCTCGTGCTACTTCAACAGGAACCGGACTCACTAAACCGCCATCTACATATTCAGATTTACCAATTTTAGTGGGGACAAACATACTTGGTATTGAGGCTGAGGCTCTTACAGCTTGCCCAGTATTGCCGTAGTTAAATACTGTTTTGGTACCATGCTTAAGCTCTGTTGCGACCACATACATTGGAATTTTCATTTTTTCGAGTGGTAAATTATTTACTTGCTGATTTACATAGTCTTCAACTTTTTTCCCGTCAAAAAAACCTTTTAAACCAATACTGATATCACGAACGTCACCCGCTTTCATTTTTAATGCGGTATCACGCAGTTCATCAGGTGTTTTTCCACTGGCATAAATTGCCCCAACAATACTACCTGCACTAGTTCCTACGATAAAATCAGGGCGAATACCATGTTGCTCTAAGACTTCAATAACACCAATATGTGCATAACCTCGAGCACCTCCACTACCTAACACCAATGCGACAACTGGTTTTTTATGCTGCTTCTTAAGCTGTGCAAAAGGCTGGTCAACAAAACGTGAATATGCCTCTGCCGTTTGTGGTTTTAAGGCAGATAAGTGTGAGGTGGTCTGGCACCCAGCCAACACCATAGAAAGTCCGAGAACCCACAATTTAAGCTGTTTCATGGCCCATCTTTGCACTATGACATTAATTTCGGAATTGCAATTTTAGTTGCTCATTTTGTGAAAAGCTGTAGTGAATTTATTTAATTTGTCATGTTTAAATTTTATACTCAAGTGTTTTTATGCTCCATAAAAAAAGCCCCTTATTTCTAAGAGGCTTTTTTGAAAATTACCAAATATCTGAATCGACTTTTTTCTTCAACTCTGGATATTTATTAATTTTAAATTCTGGTTCTTTAATACCTTGTTTTAATTGCTCACGGTAGTCTTTCAATAAAGTACGAGCTACAGGTGTTAATAGTAAAATTGCGACTAAGTTAATAGTAGCCATGATACCCATAAACAAGTCAGCCATTGACCAAACTAATGGAACACTACCAATTGCACCGAAATACACCATCACCAATACAAAAATACGGAAGATGAACATAATTTTCGGGTTGTTATTAATGAACTGCACATTACTTTCTGCATAAGCATAGTTCCCTAATACAGCAGAATAACAGAACAAGAATAATAGAACTGCTAGGAAGTCAGAACCCCAGTGTCCAACTTGAGTCTCTAATGCGCGTTGAGTTAATTCAACACCAACAAAGCCTGCATCATGATAAACACCAGAAACCAAAATGATGATTGCTGTACTTGTACATACAATGAAGGTATCTACGAATACACCCAGCATTTGCACTAAGCCTTGGTTTACAGGATGTTTTACATCCGAAGCAGCGGCAGCATTCGGAGCAGAACCCATACCAGCTTCGTTTGAGAACAAACCACGCTTAATACCCTGCATCATTGCCATTGATATGGCAGCACCGAAGAAACCACCTGCCGCAGCATTGAAATGGAAAGCTTCAGTTACAATGAGTTTTAAAACATCAGGTAAAATTGCATAGTTGCTTAATGCAATATACAACGCAACAGATAGGTAAAGACCCGCTTTTAAAGGTACAAACATTTCTGCAAATTTAGCGATACGTTTAATACCACCAAAAATTGCCAATGCAACCATCACAACAAGAGCAAGACCAACCCAAGAAATTTCTAAATCAACACCACCTAAATGAGCAATAAGATTGGCTTTGTCCCAACCCCATGCATGTGAAGATGCATTTGCAATCGCATTGATTTGAACTGAGTTAAATACGAAACCATAGGTAAAGATTAATGCCAGTGCGAAAACTACACCAAAGGTTTTACTACGTAAACCTTGAGTAATATAGTAAGCCGGTCCACCACGGAACTGTTTGCTCTTGTTGTCTCTCACTTTAAATAGCTGAGCAAGTGTAGACTCAATGAAAGCCGAGCTCATACCAAGAACAGCGGTTACCCACATCCAGAACACTGCACCAGGACCACCAATTGCGATAGCGATTGCTACACCAGCAATGTTACCTACCCCAACACGGCTCGCAAGGCCTGTTACGAACGCCTGAAAAGGAGTAAGACCATGCTCGTCTTCGCCTTCAGTACGACTGCTTTTCATAACACGAATACTTTGCAAGAACATGCGAATTTGCACTGCTCCTGTTAAGACCGTATAAAAAATACCGACAGCCAGCAAGAAAATAACCAGAAAATCCCATAAAGGGTCATTAAAAAATTTTACCCACGACATCAGTGTGGCATTGAGTTGTTCATTCATACTCGGTCCGCTTACGTTCTTGCTAAAGTGCTATTAGCACAAGCCAAAATCTGCAATAAACAAAAAAGCCCCTAGCAATAGGGACTTTTTCAGTACATTTAAGAAAAAACTTTTAATGTCAATTGAATAGCAATTATCGTCACAAGTTTAAGCAACATGATGCCCAGCACTAAGCCTTTGAAGGTCGCATGAGAGAAAGCATCCTTCAAATAAAATGAATTCATCGCATTACTGAACATATTCCCATTTGGGTGAACAGTATGCATCGACTCGGCTACAAACTTGGAAACTAACAAATGACCACCGCTAAATCAGCTCGATTAATGATTCCCATCAATTAATCGAGTTATAAAAACTGGATTTAAGCCAATAAGCATATTTACATATACTTTTGGGCGAATGTCTAAACTGGATTTAAATTTCAAAGACTGTAACAAGCCATCGCTATGACGCGACTATCTGCGCCCCTTTCTTTGTTATTCAAGAAGAGTGCGTTGAGATGTGTACCAAGCTGTTGTATTTTTTGTGGCTTAGTCGTTGCGTGAGTTAAGTTCATTTTCATGGTCGCAATGGTAATCGCCAATCCTTGTTTCATGAACTGCTTGTTGATGAGCGGTAAACTCATGTAAAGCTCCTTATACCTCGTGTATTTCTCCATTCCTGCACAAAATCCTTTTTGTAAAAGTATTTTGTTATGCAGCCACTACTTTTTCCTAACGTGAGTATGGAGAAATCATACCTGCGTAAAAAAGTCGGTATTATGCAGAAATTTAAAATTTTGTGTATGTTTTTCATTAAAAGATTATGCTCTTTAAGGTTATTTTTCATACAAAACCATCTGTTTTGTACTGTTTTTAAACATATTCTACCTTTTTTCTAATTGAATATTTTTTACTCAAACTTTATTTTCATTTTAATTTAATGACCAAACAAGTCACAATATTTTGTCTATTTAAATCTAAAATGACACTTTCAAACTCTCATTGATTAGACATTTGTCTAAACGAATCGAGTCATCATACATATAAGGAAATCACTTTTCTAATATTTTTTGTTTATAAATGCATCAATTTTGGCGCACAAAATTAGACTTTTATAAACATTAAACATTGAGAATAAGATCAGGAGTCCTCATGAATCTGGAACAAATCCGCCTTGTTGACGAGGCCATTACCTCTCGACACTCTGTCCGTGCTTTTTTAAACACACCCATTGAGCCCGAAATCATTAAGGATATCTTAAAAGTCGCGAGCCGAGCACCTTCAGGAACCAATACTCAACCGTGGAAAGTCTATGTCGTGACAGGACAAAAACGTGATGAAATGGTAGAGCGTGTTTGTACAGCACAGATTGAGATTTCTAAAAATCCAGAACTTGCAGAACAATATAAAGAAACTTTTGCCTATTATCCTGAAAAATGGATTTCACCTTTTATTGACCGTCGCCGAGAAAATGGCTGGGGACTTTATGGTCTATTAGAAATTAAAAAGGGCGAAAAAGAAAAAATGGCTGCACAGCAGTTACGTAACTTCAAACTGTTTGATGCACCAGTCGGAATTTTCTTTACAGTCAATAAAGCAATGGGAATTGGTTCCAAAATGGATATCGCCATGATGATTCAAAATGTCATGGTCGCGGCCAAGGCTCGGGGATTAGACACCTGCCCTCAAGCCGCTTGGAACCATTTCCATCCGTTAGTGTTAGATATTTTAGGCGCAGCAGATGACGAAGAGTTGGTATGTGCAATTGCGCTAGGTCATGCCGACCCTGCACACATTGTGAATACTTTTATTACGCCTAGAGAGCCTGTAGAGAATTTTGCAGTTTTTCTTGATTAAAGACTCAAGCAAACCACTCTCTTAAAATCAAGAGAGTGCTTGGCTTTTTGCTTGTCGCGTCGCTTTTAAAACAACAATAAAACCACTTAATGTAAATAACACCATCATCACTCCCATATTGAGTGATGCAGACCAAATAAGGAAGTTAAGAAGTACGCCACCCAATAAACCGCAAGCAAATTGCATACTGCCCATAATTGCACTAGCGGTTCCTGCACGAGCACCTTGCTTTGACATGGCTAGAGCCATGGCATTTGGTCCAGTTAAACCAATTCCTGAAATCGCTAAAAACAGTCCTAACATTACTAGCCATAAAGGTGCTGCAGAAATTAAACCAGCAATCAACACAATACTTGCACCTGTCACCTGTACCATTGAACCGGCTTTTAAACGCTTAGTAATTTCAACACGTGTAGTTAAGTGCTTATTTAAAGATGACATTAACATAATGCCAAAAGCATTCAGTCCAAATACATAAGCAAACTCTTGTTGATTTAGCCCATACTGATCCATAAAAACGGCGGGAGCTGAGCTGATATAACAAAATAGCGCTGCACCTGTTAAACATCCTGCAAACATAGACAAACGGAAGCTCGCATCTTTGAAAATAGCACCATATAAGGTAGCCACTTGATATAGAGTTAATTTGAGCCTCTTATCAGTTGCCAAAGTTTCTTTAAAAAAGAAATGTACACATAGCCAACAAATTGCGCCCACAATTGAAAGCGCAATAAAAATCGCTTGCCACGGAAACCAGATTAAAATCCAAGCTCCAATCATAGGTGCCAAAATAGGCGCTAAACCCATTACAATCATCATGCTAGAAAAAGCTTGTGCCGAACCTTGCACATCTAACCGATCGCGTATAGCAGCACGAGCCATAACCACACCTACACAACCACCTAAAGCTTGTAAAATACGGGCAGCAATTAGGCTCCATTCATTTGTAGCGAGCACGCAAAACAAGCTTGCGACTGCATAAAGCGCAAGCCCAAAATAAAGAGGCTTTTTTCGACCGATACGGTCGCTTAAAGGACCATATACCAGTTGTCCAATGGCTAAACCAAAAAAATAAGCTGGCAATGTATTTGCTACCATTTGCGTACTCACCCCAAAATCATGGGCCATTTGAGGCAACGCAGGTAAGTACATATCAATGGATAATGGCCCTAAAGCCGTGAGTAAAGCGAGCAACATAATCCAGCCAATAGAATATTGACGCTGGGCTGTTTGTTCAGACATAACGATATTTCATTTTTCAATCATTTGCATACAGACAAGCTTACACTGTCTATCGTATGATTTGTGCAACATTGGTGTAGAAATACGCAAATCCTTTATCACTCAGGTTGATCAGCAAGGACTTCATTTGAAATCTTGGTTTAAACGCCTAAAAAGAGCGACTTATAACACATCATTTATGTATAACGTGCGGATGCTGATTGCCTTTTCAGGAACTGCGTTCGTGCCTTATTTTCTAGGCCATCAATTAGCAACAATTCCCCTCACTTTAGGTGTGGTCGCAGCTGGTTTAAGTGATATTGATGATCGCTTTTCAGTGCGAATCATGAATTTGATTTACACCTATATTGGTTTCTTCATTACTGCCGCTTCCGTGCAATTACTTTTCCCTTATCCAATGCTTTTTGCACTAGGGTTGATTGCCTCTTGTATTGGTTGGATTCTACTCGGGTCACTAGGCCGCCGTTACGCGACAATCTCTTATGGATGTCTGGTTGTTTCGGTTTATACCATGTTGGGGGTTCATTTATTTGACCAATGGTATATTCAGCCAGCGCTTTTAGTTGCGGGAGCAGCATGGTACGGACTTATTGCAACCATTAGCTTTTTATTATTTCCTGTTCGCCAACTTCAAGACAAACTAGCAGCCTCTTATGGTTCGTTAGGTGACTTCCTATTTGCCAAATCCAATTTATTTGATGTTGATATGACTCCTGCCAGTTATCAGCAAAGCATGATTGATCTTTCATTAGAAAATGGCAAATTGATTACTATTTTTAATGATCTTAAAACCGCCCTTTTAACCCGCTTAAAAGGTGACCGAGGACAAAAAGACACTCGCCGTAGCCTACATTATTATTTTGTCGCACAAGATATTCATGAACGTGCAGACTCTGCTCATATCGACTATCAAAAGTTAGCAAAGATTTTTCAGCACAGTGATATTTTATTCAGATTTCAGCGTATTTTGGCGGTTCAGGGTAAAGCCTGCCAGGAGTTGAATGAATGTATTTTACAACGCAAACCATATATCCATAACAAACGTTTTAAACAGAGTTTTGAGAACTTACGCTTATCTTTAGAAAAATTAAGAAAAGATCAACAGTATGACTTGTTATGGGTAAATGCTCTTTTTGCCTTATACCGAAATTTAAAATCTATTGACTCACAATTACTCAACTTAGAAACGGAACAGCATATTCAGTCAGACAAAGTAAAGCAGGCTGAAAACCAACTCAAAGATGATGATTTAAAAGGTTGGAATGATATTGTTGTTCGAATAAAACAAAATTTAACACCTGAATCTGTACTGTTTCGTCATGCCATTCGAGTTTCGATTGTTCTTTTTATTGGATATGTATTTATTCAAACCACCCGAATCGAATATGGCTACTGGATTATGTTGACAGCGTTATTTGTTAGTCAACCTAACTTTAACGCGACCAAACGTCGTTTACGTTTACGTATAGTTGGGACATTAGTCGGAATTATTGTCGGACTAAGCGTGGTATTCCTCGTACCTTCCGTAGAAGGACAATTAGTCATGCTGGTCTTAAGCGGCGTACTATTTTTCGAGTTACGCAGTAAGCAATATGCTCAAGCAACCGCTTTCATCACAATTTTGGCATTAATTAACTTTAACTTAGATGGCTCGGCAGTCGCTGCGGCTATTCCTAGATTTGTAGATACCCTAATTGGATGTGCTTTAGCGTGGTTTGGTGTCACCTTTATTTGGCCTGACTGGAAATTCCGTCGTCTACCGCGCAGCATTCGACGCTCTTTACAAGCACAATGTAATTATTTAGCTGAAGTGGTAAAACAATATCACGAAGGACATAATCATGCCCTCAATTATCGTATTGTTCGCCGCGCTGCTCATAATACCGATGCTGAAGTCGCCTCGCTTATTTCAACATTAGCGACAGAGCCTGACTTTGACCCTACTCGCAAGTCAGATATATTTGAATTTTTATGCCTTAATCATACATTTTTAAGTTATATCGCGGCACTTGGAGCACATAGAGAAAAGATTCAGGATCAAGCTGTTCTTAACGTTTTAGATCAAGCATTAGACGATATACAAGGTGCGCTGTTAAGAGATGAAATGCCTGATTTGACAGCACAAAATATGCTTAAGACGATACGTCAGCGTTTAAGCCAAAATGATGAAGATGACCAGAAATCACTGATTATTTTACAGCAGTTATCACTGATGCTAAGTGTTTTGAATCGATTTAGTATGTTGAAACAACGCCTAAGTCATGATCTAGATAATGATGCCAGCGAACTTGCATCATTATAAATTTGAGTCGGAATTTAGTATGAAATTGGCATAATATCCTTTCCTGAGTTATGCCAATTAATGCTAAACTTAAAACAGTTTACAATTTGTTATTTGCACTATGACCGCGAAAACTTTATATGCTTATACGCTTCAGCCAGTTCCTTACGAGGTTACAGAAGCTGAACAACGTAATGCACAACTTCTTATCTGGCGCAGCACCAATAAAATCAGCACAAAAATCTGGGCAATTATGGGCGTAATTTTAGCCCTTGCGATTTTAGGTCTTATTTTTATTAAGAACTATTCTACAGTGATTTGCTGGGTAGCCATTGTTGGTGTAGTACTTTATTACCTTGGCCGCACATATGGTTTGGAATGGTACGTTAAGCGTAAGATGAATGAGTTTCCTGTACAGGAAATCAAAGGTATTCGCTTAGGTGTACAACCTCACGGTATCGTAATGCGCCAGCAAATGGGATTACAAGAAGGCGTTGGGACCATTGGATGGAAAAACATCTATGAATGGTACAACACCCCTGACTTTATTTTAGTTAACTTTAAAGTAAAAGATCCTAAGGGCCAAGAACAGCAAGGTGCGTATATCTTGCCTAAACGCATGGACTCTAAAAACTTTTCTTTCAATACAATTCGTAAGCATTTGAAAGAAACTGTAGGTGAACCGAAAACTTTATAATTTCACCCCATTAAAAAGCCTCCGTTATAGGAGGTTTTTTATTAAGCTAAAAATAAATGATAATGAAAATTAATATTATCTCCAAAATCCATATTATCTACGCAATCTTCGGCTATACTTCGTTACAAGATCTCCATCATATTTACATTTTCGACCATGTTTAAAAAGTTTTTATTTCAAATTCATTGGTTTCTGGGTATTAGTGCTGGCCTCATCTTATCTATTATGGGTGTTACAGGCGCAATTTATTCTTATGATCAACAAATTTTAAAATGGGTAAATACAGATAGTTATGTTGTTCAAGCAGAAAGCACTCCTAAGCTTACCCCCGCTCAACTTTACCAACATTTCGCAACAACCCAGCCAGAAATTAAAATTAATAGCATTACGATTGCCAAAGACCCTACCGCCTCCTCTGTTGTCAATATTGAAAAAGAAGGCGAACGACGTGGCTACAATATGATGGTCAACCCTTACACAGCACAGGTATTGCCTGATGTTAAAGGTCGCGAGTTACTTTTATTAATTCAACAAATTCACCGAAACTTAACTGCTGGAGAGTTCGGTAAACAAATTACTGGTGCTTGTGCCTTAATGCTCATCTATTTTGTTTTGAGCGGATTATATTTACGTTGGCCAAAGAAGCACTCTGCACGTCAATGGCTTGCTGTTAAACCCAAACTTAAAGGTCGAAATTTTATTTGGGATTTACACGCTGTCGTAGGTACTTGGGTTATTGTTTTTTATCTTCTTTTTGCATGTACAGGTCTATACTGGTCATATGACTGGTGGCGTAGCGGTATGTTCAAAGTATTAGGTGTAGAACAACCTAAAATACAAGGACATGGCGGAGCTGGACGCAATAAAGACAAATCTTCTGAAACTAAATTAGATAGCACTCAGCTGATTACTGCCCTCAACCAAACCTGGAGCGGTTTTAATAATCAAGTTGGACGTGACTATTCAACTTTAACAGTAAACTTACCGAAAAAAGACGATGGAAAAGTTGAATTAAGTTTTGTAGATGCAACGCCACAACACGAGCGTGCACGTAACCAAGCTGTCTATAACTATAAAACTGCCAATATTGAAAAGATGGAGCTTTATGGAGATAAAAAGCTTAATCAAAAAATCATGAGCAGCATGTTACCTGTACATCGTGGCAGCTTTTTTGGACCAGTCTATCAATTTGTAGCAATGCTTGCGTCTTTAGCCATGCCATTATTCTTTGTTACCGGTTGGATGCTTTATCTAAAACGCCGTAAACAGAAAAAATTGACACAGGCAGCTCGTCAGTCTTTAGCTGGTCACTACATTGATGAAAATGCGAAACCTTGGTTAATTACTTATGCCACCCAAACAGGAGTTGCAGAGCAACTTGCGTGGAGTACCGCAACCAGCTTACAAGAAGCACATCAGCCTGTTCAGGTTAAATCTATACAACAGTTAACTGAAGCGGATTTACGGGAACATGAACAAATTCTTTTTGTGATCAGTACCTATGGTACTGGAGAGGCACCAGACTTAGCTTCTAATTTTGCAAAAAAGCTATTAAAAACAAAATTAGAACTTCAGCATCTCAGATATGCCATATTAGCCTTAGGTTCAAAAGAATACCCAGATACATATTGTAGTTTTGGTCACACTGTAGATGGATGGCTTAAAAACAATGGTGCAAAAGCTTACTTCGATACTATCGAGGTAGATAATGCAAATCCAACACATATTCAAAACTGGAATCAAGCTCTTGTAAAAGCAACTAAACTAGAGCTGCATGCTGTTAATATTGAAAAAGTGTTTGATAATTGGATATTACAACAACGTGACTTGCTCAACCCAAATAGTCTAGGGCAACCAGCTTACAATATTGAACTTACAGCAAATCATGAAGCTATATGGCAAGCTGGAGACATTGCTGAAATACAACCGGGCAATAGCCCTGAACGTATTAATGAGTTTTTACAGCACCATCATATTCTTAGAAATGCAGTGGTAGACTCGCTACAAATCTCCATTGAAAAAGCACTTTGGAATAAAAATTTAACGGGTGAGATTGAACCGTTTGCTAATCTGGACCACTTATTAGAACAACTCCCTACTCTACCAACACGAGAATATTCAATTGCTAGTATCCCTTCTCAGCAAGTACTTCGTTTGGTTGTTCGCCAGCAAACCGATGAATCTGGTCATTTAGGGTTAGGATCTGGCTGGCTGACTCAATACACAGAAATTAATCAGAGTATTGCATTACGTATTCGCACCAATGAGTCTTTTCACTTGATCGATGATAATCGTCCAATTATCTGTATTGGTAATGGAACTGGAATCGCGGGTTTAATGAGTTTACTTCATACGCGAACTCGTCATAACTATACTGAAAACTGGCTAATTTTCGGTGAACGCCAACGCGCTCATGATTTCTTCTATGCATCAACCATTGAAGCTTGGCAAACAATGGGAATGTTAAAACGACTTGATTTGGCATTCTCACGGGATCAAGAGCAACGTGTTTATGTTCAAGATATCATTCAACAAAATGCAGTTGAATTGGCCAACTGGATTGAACGCGGCGCAGTTCTTTATGTTTGCGGAAGCATTGAAGGAATGGCTAGCGGAGTAGATCAAGCACTGATTGATATTTTAGGTGAAGAACAAGTTGATGAGCTAAGACAACAAGGTCGTTATCGCCGTGATGTTTATTAAACATCAATAAATAATAAAGCCGAGTAATAGCCGAAAAGCTTTACTCGGCTTTTTATTGCGATCAGCATTGAATTTGGAATGATTTTGCATACACTGTCTGCAATTTAAATTGCAACTCTAAACACAATGCAAGTCACTAAGTGGATTCGGATTTTCTTGGCCATCATTGGTTCAATTTTATTTTTAGACGGCTTATTTCTAGCTTTCCTAAATAAAATTCATGTAGGCACAATTGTTCCTTTAATCTTAGGGGCATTTTTCTGCCTCTATGCCTTATTTTATTATCATCTGGAACGTTTTTTCTTTTATCACTATCGCCTGCATTCAGTTTGGCGTTTCGGATGGTTATGTTTCTGGATCTGGTTGATTAGCTTAGGCTATTTTTTTAGTTTTATTAAAGATAATAAAGATACAGGCCAAAATATTCCCGCGGTGAAAGCAATCATTGTTTTAGGTAGTGGTGTCGAAAATGGACAGCCTTCAGCCATTCTTGCAAAACGCCTCGATACAGCAGCTCCAGTTGCCCTTTCACAACCTCACGCAAAAGTTGTTTTAACAGGTGGTTTAGACTTTTCAGAGAAAGAATCCGAAGCATTAGTTATGTCTCGTTACCTTGAACAGCACTTTCACATTGCCAAAGAAAGAATGATTCTTGAGGACAAAAGTACAAGTACAGAACTTAACCTTAAAAACAGTAAACCATTACTTGAGCAAGCTCATATTAGTATTGATCAACCTATTGCAATTGTTACAAGTGACTTTCATACCCCAAGAGCTGCAGCTATTGCAAAGAAACAAGGCTATACCCATATTTATACAGTTGCTGCCGAAACTCCTTTAGTCAGTCGCTATAACGCTTGGCTGCGTGAATACTTTGCGTACGCGAGTGGCTGGATTCTAAACGAGTATTAATCTTGGTTCAGAAAGCTGCTATTGCTTTACGGTATGGCAGCTTTTATTAAACGAGAGAGCAATCACAATTTAAAGTAATAAATCTGAACTTAAAAATTAAGAAAGAGAAAGAGAAAGAGAAAGAGAAAGAGAAAGAGAAAGAGAAAGAGAAAGAGAAAGAGAAAGAGAAAGAGAAAGAGAAAGAGAAAGAGAA
>NZ_KB849239.1:3772172-3772821 GCF_000368085.1 Acinetobacter nosocomialis NIPH 2119 | reverse complement strand
AGAAAGAGAAAGAGAAAGAGAAAGAGAAAGAGAAAGAGAAAGAGAAAGAGAAAGAGAAAGAGAAAGAGAAAGAGAAAGAGAAAGAGAAAGAGAAGTTTTTACCAACAATAGCAAAGATAAAATAGATAGGAAATATAAATAGTAGAAATGCAAAAAACACTAAATAAATTAGTGCATATAATTTTTTAAATTTGAAAAATTATGGTGGGCGCTGACGGGATCGAACCGCCGACATTCTGCTTGTAAGGCAGACGCTCTACCAACTGAGCTAAGCGCCCTGATTGAAAAAGACAACAACCGAAGTCTTTATACATTACATCCTCTAGATCAGGGAATCAAGAGAATGGCGCAGCGGACGGGGCTCGAACCCGCGACCCCCGGCGTGACAGGCCGGTATTCTAACCAACTGAACTACCGCTGCACTTGCAATACTTTAAAAATAAAGTATGGTCACAAATTATGGTGGGCGCTGACGGGATCGAACCGCCGACATTCTGCTTGTAAGGCAGACGCTCTACCAACTGAGCTAAGCGCCCTGCAAAAGCGTTTTATAAAAGTGGCGCAGCGGACGGGGCTCGAACCCGCGACCCCCGGCGTGACAGGCCGGTATTCTAACCAACTGAACTACCGCTGCACTTTCACAATATCG
>NZ_KB849239.1:3567466-3772162 GCF_000368085.1 Acinetobacter nosocomialis NIPH 2119 | reverse complement strand
AAGTGGCGCAGCGGACGGGGCTCGAACCCGCGACCCCCGGCGTGACAGGCCGGTATTCTAACCAACTGAACTACCGCTGCACTTTCACAATATCGCAATTGTGGGGTAAACGATGTTAAGTCTTAAGTGGCGCAGCGGACGGGGCTCGAACCCGCGACCCCCGGCGTGACAGGCCGGTATTCTAACCAACTGAACTACCGCTGCACTTGAGAGCTTAACGTAAAGGCTTGGTGGGCGCTGACGGGATCGAACCGCCGACATTCTGCTTGTAAGGCAGACGCTCTACCAACTGAGCTAAGCGCCCTTAACGTCTTCATCGTTTGTGAGGTGCATTATAGAGAATCTTTAACAGGTGTCAAACGCTTTTCGACAACTTTTCAAAAAAATGCGAATGAATGATTAAAAATAAGTCATTATTAAGCAAAAAACAATTTTTTGTATTTTATTTAAGCACTTATTTTAATATTTTGATCATTCGGCTAATTAAACAATAATCTTTAAAATCCCATTTTAGGTTAAAGATTGTTCAGACAAATAGACAAGCGCATCTTCAGAGACTAAATCAAACAATTCAATAATTTCTTCATTACGCATTCGAATGCACCCATGTGACATTGGAACCCCCATCGGTTCTTTATCAGGTGTACCATGAATATAAATATAACGTTGCATAGTGTCGTGGCCTTCGCCTTTATTAAAGCCCTCTTCTAGACCATCTAGCCAAAGAATGCGTGACAATATCCAATCTCGCTCAGGAAATTGTGCGGCTAATTCACTGCTATAGACTTCACCTGTGGGTTGTCGTGCAATAAAAACTGCGTTTTTGGGAGATTGCATACCAAATTTTTTGGCAACCCGATGCCATCCGCGTGGGGTTTTCCCCGTATTTTCCTGTTCCCCAATTCCATTCTTACCCGTAGAAACCACATAAAACTTATTATGTTTAGGGAGGCTTAAAGTTTGATTTGCTAAATCGATAAGAATATCTGCATCTTCAAGTTTAAATTGGGACATCGAATTTCTTCTCTTATATCAACTCAACTATTTTGAGCTTTAATAAAAATTAATGGAAAACTTGTCATACGTCGCAAGTAAAAGATTATCAATTTTCTTTTATCCACGCGCGGCTTCACCGCTTGTCTTGCGCCAAAAATAAAAGATTATCAATCTTCTTTTATCTACGCGCAGTTTCACTGCTTGTCTTGCGCCAAAATTAAAAGATTATCAATCGTCTTTACTCTACGCACAGTTTCACTGCTTGTCCTGAGCCAAAATTAAAAGATTATCAATCTTTTAATTTTGGCTCAGGACGTAGCCATAACCAAATTGCAACAACGAGCATGGTAGTATCAGTGAAAACTTTCACCCAAAATGGTGCAGAAGTAAACAGCATTAAAATACCGCTTGCGGTCATCATAATACTGGCAATCCACTTCGCTTTACGCGGTACTGTGCCATTTGCTCGCCAGTCACGTAGAGTTGGTCCATATTTTGGATGATTTAACAACCATGCATCCATTTGAGGCCATCCCTTTGAGGCAGCCCAAGCAGCCAGAATAAGAAACACTGTTGTCGGCATGCCTGGTAAAATTGCTCCAATAATACCAAGCGTGATAAAAATCACGACCAGAGTTCGCCAAAACAATGTTCGCATATATAAACCTTAAGCTATTGTTGATCGTAGTATAAAGTGTTTTTCTGGTATTGTTTTGTTGATCGACCATGAAATTGGGATGAATTATTTCGAGTACTAAACGTATGAATATTGCCTCAGTTAAGACATCCTATTTTGAACCATGGTTACAGTTCAACCACCCAATGGTAAGACAATTAGCATTTACCATTGCTAGTCCTAATTTACTTTGCCAACTTCCCCAAAGCCTCTCTATTCGGCATAGTTTTCAATTACATTCTGATCAGACTTGGAAACAACATTTTCAAAATTATTTACCACGTTTACACAAGCTTGATGAGATGCCTGAGCCTTTACTCCAATTTATGTCTCGCCTTAAAAGTACACGTTTAGGTTTACGTTTTGAGAATTTACTTTGGTTTTGGTTACAGGAAGATCAATACCATTCTTATCAGTTGTTAGGCCATAGTATTCAAAAAATTGAGGGTGCAAGAACTTTAGGTGAACTTGATTTCTTAATTTTAAATAAAGAAACACAACAAGTTGAACACTGGGAAGTTGCTCTAAAATATTACTTGGGTGAAGGTCAGTTAAATTTAGAACAATGGATTGGCTTAAATAGAGAAGATACTTTGAGCAAAAAGCTGTATCACTTTACCGATAAGCAGTTCCAATTTTCAGAAGCTTTAGATTTTAAGGTACAACAGCGTTTTGCTGTTTTAAAAGGCCAGCTCTACCTACCTTTGAATTTAGGCCAAAAACAATCCATACCCAATTGGGTAAATTCAACACGTCGACTCGGATACTGGGGCACAACTATTCCTGACTCTAAATTTTATCGTCTAGAAAGACATGAATGGCTTTGTCCTAATAGACAAGCAAGTTCAAACGCTGCTTATTGGTGGACAGATGGCTTATATTGTAAGAACAAGGAAGATACACAGTTTTATATGTTTAGACGTCCTCCTCTACTAAGCCTAGCACCGGTTAACAACGAAAAAATGCCACTTTACAAGTAGGTATGGACTTCTAGAAACAATTTATAACGTTTTTACTATTAAATAGTCATGTTTCTTTTTACGTTTGTTTTTTAATCTAAATTTACTTCATTATTAAATTTAAACGGAGAAAATGATGAAAAAAGTTTTAGTCGCGTCTGTAATGATTGCATTTGTATTAACTGGCTGTAATACGTTCAAGGGTTTTGGTAAAGATGTCTCTAAAGCTGGTGATGCTGTAAGTAATACCGCACAAAAAACTGAGAATAAAATGTAAGTTATGCACAGCTTCGAAAAACCTTATCACTTCGATAAGGTTTTTTTATTTTTAAATACCCAACCTTCAGAGATTCGCCTATTATATTGGACTATATTTCCCCTACTCAGCATGCAATTTCCGGTATGAACCACTCAGACACTCTCTCGCTTAGCTTAGAACTTTTACAACAGCCTTCTGTTACTCCTGTTGACCATACTTGCCAAACTATTATGGCTGATCGTCTAGCCAAAGCTGGCTTTCATATTGAACCAATGCGTTTTGGGGACGTTGACAATTTATGGGCTCGACGCGGCACTGAAGGTCCTGTGTTTTGTTTTGCTGGACATACCGATGTTGTTCCAACAGGTCGTCTAGATGCATGGAATTCAGACCCATTTGCACCAGAAATTCGTGATGGCAAACTTTATGGTCGTGGTTCAGCTGATATGAAAACTGCGTTGGCTGCAATGGTGGTTGCATCTGAACGTTTTGTAGCAAAGCATCCAGACCATAAAGGTTCAATTGCTTTTTTAATTACTTCAGATGAAGAAGGCCCTGCTGTTAACGGTACAGTTAAAGTTATTGAAACACTTGAAGAGCGTAATGAAAAAATTACATGGTGTTTGGTCGGTGAACCATCAAGTACAAGTAAATTAGGTGATATTGTTAAAAATGGCCGTCGTGGTTCTTTAAATGGCGTACTACATGTTCATGGTAAGCAAGGTCATGTGGCTTATCCTCACTTAGCTCGCAATCCCATTCATGAAGCTTCGGCTGCCTTAGCAGAGTTATGCCAAACTGTTTGGGACAATGGAAATGAATACTTTCCTGCAACTTCATTCCAAATTTCAAATATTCATTCGGGTACTGGTGCAACCAACGTCATTCCAGGTACTTTAGAAGTTATTTTTAACTTCCGTTATTCAACAGAAGTTACAGCTGAGCAGCTTAAACAGCGTGTTCATGAAATTTTAGATAAACATGGTTTGCAATATGAGATTGACTGGAACTTATCTGGTTTGCCATTTTTGACGCCAGTAGGTGAATTAGTTAATGCCGCTCAAACTGCTATTTTGAACGTAACTGGTACTGAGACTGAGCTATCTACTAGTGGTGGTACATCTGACGGACGTTTTATTGCACCAACAGGTGCACAAGTTTTAGAACTAGGTGTTCTAAATGCAACTATCCATCAAATTAATGAACATGTAGATGTACATGATCTTGATCCTTTAACTGATATTTATGAGCAAATTTTAGAAAACTTACTTGCTTAAAAGCTTAAAGATCATTGATCTATATAAAAAGCATCCTCTTTAGGATGCTTTTTTATTATTTTTAATTATGAATATGTATTTGAAAATTCTGAAATATAATACGTAGTTATTAAATTAGATAATTTATTTTTGAGAATCTTTATATAGCATTCTTTTGAATGCTTATCTCTATACTGGAATATATGATTTTATATTTTAAAATTTATTTAATTTTTATAAAAAAGGAACTCATTTGAGTTCCTTTTTTTCTTTATAAACCTAGAGTTTTTTCAATATATTCTAGGTTAGGTATGTGGTAGCGTTGATCTTGCATACGCACATATTTAAATACTGTAGGGTGCTGTTCAGCTTCTTGGTATTCATCTATTTCATCAACAATTTCAGAAATACGTAAACGAACAGAGATCGGCATAGTTTTACACATTAAAGCAAAACGTTGGCTGATATCTTCCCCTTCAATTACCAGTGCTACAGCATATTGATCAGTTGCATTATGGACTGAGTATATAGGTAGCTTTACATCATGCCACTCAATATGTTTTACGCCATTTTTTACGTCCATGGCGGATAACACAATATTTTGCGGCAACAGCATAGGTACCTCATCATTACATTCAATGATATAGGCATCAATAAAACCAGTTGAAACCGTAATAAGATGCTGTAGCTCTTGTTGGTCCATATTACCGATCAAAGATGTATTTACACTACCTTTCATGATTTGACCTCGCTTTCAAACGCTACAAGTAAAGCATCAATATTTTCTAGTAGCTCTTCCTCTTGGAACGGTTTACCCATATATTGACTTACACCTAACGAGAATGCCCGTTCACGATGTTTTTCACCTGTTCTGGATGTAATCATAATAATTGGCATGTATTGATGCATATCATGATGTCGTACAAGATTAAGTACTTCGAAACCATCCATACGTGGCATTTCAATATCAAGCAGCATCAAATCCGGCTTAATATTTTCTAGCTGTTCTATGGCATCAACGCCATCTTTAGCCGTAACAACATCGTAGCCTTGGCGTTCAAGTAATCGAGACGTTACCTTACGTACAGTTACGGAGTCATCGACAATCATAACGAGGCGGCGCTCGTCTGATTCACGTTGTCTATATACTGCTTCATTGAGCTGTTTATGACGCGGTGTAGACTGAATTTGTCGTGCAATATTTTGCCCGTCTAAAATTAAACAAACCTGTCCATCACCTAAAATCGTGGCGCCTGCAATTGCCCCAATGCTAGCGAACTGTTGACCAATTGGTTTCACTACAATTTGAGCTCGAGAACCAATTAACTGATCGACAAGTAACGCCACAGTTTGACCATTGTTCGCTTTAATCATTAAGACAGGTAATGAATACATCATGCCATTTAGTCGTGGCATTGGTTGATTACCAACAAATTCAGAAAGATAACGTAATGGATATCGCTTATTTTCATATTCAAATAGTTCTTTAGGGCTTTCAAAATACTGCTCTAAAGAAGCTGGCGAAACTCGAACAATTCGATCAATTTGAGCAAGTGGAATTGCAAATTGCTGATCTGCCACTTTTACCATTAAGGCATCACTTACAGCTACAGTAGTCGGTACACGTATCGTAAATGTTGTTCCCTTACCATAAACAGAGTCAACGCTAACATGTCCACCTAAAGCTTTAATATCGCTCTGTACGACATCAAGACCAACACCACGTCCAGAAATCTGAGTAATCTGTTCTGCGGTACTTAAACCTGGATGGAAAATTAGCTGTAGAATATCTTGCTCTTCTAAATCTTGTTCTGGCTTGATCAGACCAGCAAGCAGTGCTTTTTGGCGCACTTTTTCAACATCAATACCTTGTCCATCATCGCTAAAGACAACAACAACGTCTGTTCCTTGACGCTGAATGTTCAGTTCAATACGCCCTGCTTCCGGTTTATTCACCTTTTGGCGCTGTGCCCGGTCTTCTAGACCATGGTCAATTGCATTTCTGAGCATATGCTCGAGTGGTGTCACTAAGCGTTCTAAAATGTTACGGTCTAACTCACCTTCGGTATTATTTACGAAAAGCTCAGCAGGTCTATTCAAGGCTGTAGATGTTTGACGCACAATTCGCTGCAAACGCGGTAACAAACGTGAAAATGGAACTAGACGTGTTCGCATTAAGCCTTCTTGAATTTCTGCCTGAATACGCGACTGTTGTAAAAGCAAACTTTCTGTATCTCTGATCTTGTGAGATAACGTATTTTTAAAGTCGACCAAGTCCGATGCAGATTCAGCAAGAGATTTCGATAACTGGTTTAAAGATGAATATTGGTCCATCTCTAAAGGGTCAAAGTCGGTATAGCGAGAATGCTCAATACCGTGTTTAGCAATAATTTGTGTTTCTAACTCGCCTTCCATTCGTCGTAACTGATCGGCCAGTCGTTGAATAGCTAATTCCATTTCAACCAATGTATGACCGAACTGGCTCAAGTCCATTTCAATTCGTGAACGGTTAATTGAGTTCTCACCAGACAAGTCAATCATCTTCTCGATCAAGTCGGCTGAAACACGGATCATTTCATTGTTCTGATCCAGACGTTCTGTTTGCTCCCATGCGCCCATCATTGGTGGTGGTTCTGTACCATCACCTTGTATGAAAGTCATCACAGGTTCTGAGCTAAACAAATCAGTTTTCGTTAACTTAGCCGGAATTTGGATATTCGTTTCAAAGAATTGAATATTTTCTAAACTTTGTTGTAATCCATCGAAATGCTGATAGTTATGCTTGAAAATAGCATCTTTTAGCCATGCAATTGCACTTTCGAGCAAATGGTCATAAATATTCGAGTTGAAGTGATGCAGTGCAAATTGTTCGAATGTATTTTCGAGTTGATAGGCAATCGCGTAGACGGCTTCTAAACCGACCATTCGTGCACCACCCTTCAAACTGTGCACAGCTCTTTGTAATTGAAGCAAGATACTTCGGTTTGTACGCTGCTCAAACCATTGTTTCAATAGCCCATCAGCCATTTCTAACAATTCAGCAGCTTCTTCTAAGAATGTCTGCTCAACAACAGCCGTAATATCCTGTTCTTCAACTACCGCTTCATTCTCTTCTGATGTAACGGATGTTATTGCTTCAACTGGCGTAGCTAACTCAGAAACAACGTTCTCAAATACCAGCTGATCATCATGAACTTCTAATTCTGTAAGAACAGGCTCAATTTCTGCCGGTATTTCATTGATTAATACTTCAGATATCAGCTCTTGTTCAGAGAAGATCTCACTTTCACTATCAAATACTTCAACCACTGGTACAGGTTGGAAGTTAGAGTTTTGACCTGCTCGTTTTAACGCATTAATTGTGTAAGGAGCTGCATAATCTAATTGTTGTTCACGCATGATTTGCAGACGGTCAGCCAAGTCATCTTGTACTAAACGGATAAAATCAATTAAAGGTGAAGTTGCAACTAACTGCTTTTGAATTAAACGCTCATATATGCTTTCTAATTCATGGGTAATCGAACCTAGATAAGTCGCCTGAACCATATTTGCTCCACCTTTCAAGGTATGCAAATAGCGCATTAGATTATTCAGGGCTGCAAAGTTTTCTTGCTCACCTACCCAAATATTGAGATCGGTATCAATTCCCTCAAGTAGCTCATCAGCTTCTTCAAGAAAGATATCTAAAAGGTCAGGATCAAAGTTTTGATTTACCTGTGTAGAGGAAATATATTGGCGATCTTGCTGTACACTCTGGCTTAATACTGCCCAGTCTGCAGAGTCTGATAAATTCTCTACCGTAACAGCAGCTTCTGGCTCTGGTTCGATATTAAGTAGTGGCTCAACAGAAGCAGGATCTTGCTGAGACAGGTCATTGTGTACGCTCGGAGTATGTAGGGTATAAAGTTTTAATTCTTCTAGAATACTTTGATGTTGCTTAACAATACCAACTCGCTGACCAGCAGCCAAGGCATCGAACAATTGAATAAGCTGTTGATGCGCTTTTTGATAAATTTCAAATATATAGTCTGATTGCAATAATAGAGGTTTATCAAGTAATACATCATAACTTTCTTTCAATTGACTGGTATATTCATGTAAACCCAGCATTGCTTGAGAATGTGTATGTTGTAACAGTAGATCAGCTTGTTCACTTAGACGTTCAAGATAATCTGGAAACTCATTACGAATTCCTTTCTCAAAATCTAATTCTGCATCTAACAATTCAGAGACATCTAACAACAATAGTTGTGATACCAAACCATGAGAAGGTGTTAATGGATCTGTTCGGTCACCATGTTGCTCAACGTAAGCATCCCATGATTGATTAAACTGCTGCAATCGAGCTTCAAGCTGTTCATTTGAACTATGTTTAGATAGAAGCTCTAAGCTATCTCTAATAAACTCACGATATTCTTGTAATAATAAAATTTCATCTGACTTAGAAGAAAGTTCTTCTTGCAACAGTATTTTAAATAAGTGCTCAACTTTGGTACTGGCTTCAAAAATTGTTTCGACCTGTGCCATCGCAGAACTGCCACGCAAAGTATGTAGCGCGCGTATTAAGGCATTATAACTATCATACTGATGCAGCTCTTGATTTAAGAACTGATGAATTGTAGTTAAATGCTCCTCTGCCTCTTCCATAAACAAGGTCAAAGTTTCATCTAGATTTATTGCAATTTCAGTATCTACATCTTCAACAATTGGCTCAGCCAATGAGTTTTGCTCAATATAGTCTAGCTCAAGCCCAGTTATTGTTTCGGCAGTAAGCGTATTTGAAAGCTGTAAAAGCTCTTCTAAAGCAGGTTCTAAACTTTGCTGTTGTTGTAGTTGTTGGCCTAATAAAATAAGCGGTCGAAAATCTACTGCATGTGCTCTTTTTTGCTTAAAGTTATCTACTAATTTAAGAAAATAGAACTTAAATACTAATTGAACATAGCTCTGGATTGCTGGAGTCAATTTAAGGGTTTGATTGATTACGCGATTAAGCGTGTCTTCAACTGTCCAAGCAAGCTCAGCTGAAGATTTAGCACCAATCATTCTTCCAGAACCTTTTAAAGTGTGGAAATGGCGGCGAATTTCAGTGAGCGTAGCAGTATTCTCAGACTGCATCCATTCATTTAATAATGGTTGCAAATCAACAAAAATTTCTTCAATTTCTTCAACAAAAATTTCAAGAAACTCAGCATCTTGTTCAGAATAGCTATCTTCAGGTAGCGTCATTGCTTCAGTTAAAGTTTTTAATATTTCTTTCATAGCAAAGGCTTCTTTTGCTTACCCCCTGAATGGGGAAAACTACAGAGTCAACACCAGAAAAATAGCTATTTCCCCAATATTTGTCTGGCGCTGCTCATACTTTTAAAAGAATAGCTATTATGAGAATAGCTATTCTCATCCCCCAATTTAGTCAGGTAATTTAAAGTCCGTTACTGACTCACGTAATGACTCCGACATATTCGCCAATTCAGATACAGAACGAGCAGTATCGAAAGTTGCCGTTGTTGTTTGTGAAGTAATTTCTTGTACAACAGTCATGGTTGCAGCAATGTGACTCGCAGAAGCTGATTGAAGTTTTGCTGCATCAGAAATGCTCGCAATTAAGTTTGCCAAGTCACCCGATACTTTTTGAATTTCATCAAGTGCAATACCCGCATCTTTCGCTAAGTTAGCACCACGTACAACCTCTGTTGTCGTTTGTTCCATTGAAATAACGGCTTCGTTGGTATCCGTTTGAATCGTTTTAACAAGCGTTTCAATCTGTTTAGTTGCCGAAGCTGAACGTTCTGCAAGACGTTGGACTTCGTCAGCAACCACGGCAAAACCACGACCTGCTTCACCGGCCATAGATGCTTGAATTGCTGCATTTAAGGCTAGAATGTTTGTTTGGTCTGCAATATCGTTAATAAGCGATACGATGTTACCAATTTCTTGTGAAGACTCACCCAAACGCTTAATACGTTTCGAGGTTTCCTGAATCTGTTCACGAATGGTATCCATACCCTCAATAGAACGGTTTACAACTTGTGCACCATTAGATGCAATATATACCGAACGTTGTGCTACTTGAGCAGATTCAGAGGCATTGGCAGATACTTGGTCAATCGACAATGCCATTTCATTCATTGCAGTTGATGCACCGGCAATTTCTTGTGCTTGGTGCTCAGATGCCTCTGCTAACTGGTTAGTAATATTTTGAGTATCTTGCGTATAACGTGCAACTTCCTGAGAAGTTTCATGGATTCGTGATACTAAGTCACGTAACTGGTCAATCGCAAAGTTAATCGAGTCGGCAATCGCACCAGTAAAGTCTTCAGATACCGTTGCATATGAACGTAAGTCACCATCTGCAAGATCGGCAATTTCATCAAGTAAACGTAAAATCGCATTCTGGTTACGATCATATTCTTCTTGTAATGTAGCTACACGTTGTTTATCTGCTTTACTACGAAGTGATAAAAGCTTTAAAACAGAAGTAATTAAGCCAAGAAGTGATAATGTCAGTACAGCAACTAACGCAAAAGCCTTCCAGCCATATTGGGTTTGCTCTGAAAGATCACCTAAAGCAGTTAACATTGCATCAGATTGAGAGAAGATCTCACTTGATGATTGACGTACGTTTACGATCTGGTTTGTATGCTTGAGGACAGAAGTTGCAGCAGATTTTAAAACTTTATCATATTCAGTTTTGATACCTTCCAAAGATTCACGCACTTCAGGAGATTCAACTTTAGCTACCCCCAACTCCGCATTTCCATTTAGCTGTGCATCTAAGTACACACCAAAAGTCTCAATATCAACACTAAAGTCATGCGCTGAGTTTTCAGAGTTCTCTGTACCAACGAAAACCGAGTTAATAGATCGTAAAATACGTTCCGCAATAAATACTTGGTTTTTAGCAATTACGACCTGATTACTTGATACTTTTTCGCGGACCATCTTATCAACCATCAAGTTTATTCAGCTTGAATCTCAGGAATAGAATCACTAATCGAGATATTCATATTATATAACTGGTTAATTACGTCCTGTTGTGATGAGATCAAGTCAATGTCATAAGACAAAGATTTCCACAGAGTCGCTACTTTTTTATATTCTTTTGAAGATGTACCATAAATATTTTCGACATTTTTTATATTTTTGGCAAAAGTTTGACGCGATTCAACCAAGTCTTTCATGGCTTGAGGTGAACCAGAAGCGGTCGCTTCTGTAGCCTGTCTAGAAATCGTTTGTGATAGTAAACGTAACTCACCCATACTACGTGTTAATTCGTTATGTCGAGGTACACTATAAAACAAGTAAGCAAGCGAAGTTGAAGCTAATACTAAACATAACAACGCTACATAAAGGATAGGCTTGGACTTTTTACTTTCCCCAAATAAACTGGCGTATTGCTCAATTTGTGACTGAATTTTCGCAATAAAGTTGACACTCGATTTTTCGTTTACACTACGATTGCCACTTTTCTTTTTAAGTTTAAAGCCCATACAGCTTCTCCCCAGAAAAATACACTGTGTATTAACAGCATAAAAATTAGTTTATAAATTTTGTCGATGCATTCATGTAATGTGGGTTTTGCAATAATCGACTAAATAAAAAAACATGCCAATGCTGATTGTGTTGGTGAAAATACCCTTGGCAATATTCTTTTAAATTTTCCTCCAAGTTTGAACTTTGAGAAAAAAAGCTTTTCTTATTAAAGTGTTGAATCCCCAAGACCTGATCAACAACCAATCCCACATATTGGTCGTGATGGCTAATACATAACACTTTTTGGGCAGCCGAAAATGAACTTCGTTGCCCTGAAATAAAATGTGCCAAGTCAGAAACTGAAAGTAATCTTCCCCGAATATTTGCCAGTCCCTTCACCCAACTTTGGGTATTTGGAACAGGTGTATATTTTGGTGGATAGATAACCTCTGACACTTCCCCAAGTGGTGCGACGAAGTATTGCCCTCTCATTTCAAAAGCAATTCCTGACCATCGCTCTGCTTCATTTTGGACTGAAGCGTAATTCTTGTTACCCCGTTTAGACAAACGAAGTAACTCAATAAATCCGTTCGCGGCCATACTCGATCCTATAAGACGGGTGTAGACCCGCCATTTATGTTTTTATGGATGGATGAGTTAATTTAGAAATTGTTTAATTACATCGATCAGTTGCTTTTCTTCAATAGGCTTAATCAAGTAATCAAGAGCACCCTGACGTTTACCCCATACTCGGTCAGTTGCCTGATCTTTAGTACTTACAATAACAACTGGAATATGCTTAGTGTCTTCATCACGGGTAATCTGGCGTGTTGCCTGAAAGCCATTTACACCTGGCATTACAACATCCATTAACACTAAGTCAGGCTGTTCTGCTTTTGCCAAAGTTACACCATCTGCACCATTAGATGCTTCAATTACATCGTAACCGTGCTTAGTTAGAATTTCTCTAAAACGATAAGTTTCTGTTGGTGAGTCATCAACAATAAGAATACGTGCCATTTCTTCTTTGCCCTTAAATTACTTAATTATGAACTTACATGATTACGAATCGCATTTAACAATTCATCTTTGCTAAATGGTTTCGTCAAGTATTCATCTGAACCTACCACACGCCCTTTTGCCTGATCAAATAGACCATCTTTACTAGAGAGCATGATAACGGGAATGTTCTGATAATTTTGAGAGTTCTTAATCAGAGCACAAGTTTGATAACCGTCTAAACGAGGCATCATGATATCTACAAAAACGATATCCGGATTCGCTTCAGCAATTTTAGATAAAGCTTCAAATCCATCGACAGCAGTAATCACTTCACAACCTTCACGTTGCAATAATGTTTCTGCTGTACGGCGAATAGTTTTTGAGTCATCAATAACCATTACTTTCAGATTTTGGAACGCATCTTCCATTTAATCCTCCATCCCCATAACATAAAATATAAATGCAATTTAACTTAAATTTGTTTTACAGATTTATACGCATTTTTAACATATCTATACTTCTATTTTCAATGAAAGGTTTTTGTCTACTTTCTCATTTATAAACAATAACTTTTAACCTCATCACACTTTCGAAAAAATTATCATTTTTTTTAGAATGTCGATATTTTTATTCAGTTAAATAATAGACCTCTTGCGAAAGTCGTTATTGCAAGTTCATCCGATTTACCAGTGCAGCGATTAAGTTAATGCGTAAACCGAATCTTTTCCGTCTATTTCGATAGCGTTCACTTAATATTCTAAATGTTTTCAATTGACTATTAATATGTTCGATCACAACTCGTATTTTTCCAATCATTTTATTGTACTTTTTCTCAACATCAAATAAGGGTAAATTCTTCTTTTTCTTTATTGGCATCAATAATTTAAAGCCATCTTGCTCTAATCCGTAGTACCCTAAATCGGTCATAACATATTTACAATGTTTGAATTTTTTAACCGTTCTTCTTGCCAATTTAATGTCATGCTGACTGCCATTCGATATATCTAGCCCTATGATTTGTTTGCTGTTCGGATGATAGATCACTTGTGCTTTTAGCGTATGTTTCTTCTTTTTACCACTGTAGAACTTACTCTGATTTTTTTTTCGGACGTTCTATTGAACATTCTGTCGCATCAATAATGACCCAGTTAAACTGTTCGTCTGCTGTGGTAATGCTTCGTTTTGGCAGAGTAAACCGTCTTGATTTCATCAATGCATCTTCAACCTTTTTAATGGTTCGATTCACATTACTTTCAGCGATATGGTAATTTGCAGCCAACTCCAATTGAGTGCTGTAATTCCGTAAGTAATTGAGTGTTAATAATAATTGATCCTCTATAGCTAAAGTATGAGGACGCCCAGATTTCTTTTTAAGTGATTCTACTTCTTTTAAAACTTCGATCATTTCACTAAAAACTGGTCGAGGTACACCAACCAAGCGCTGGAATTCAGAATCTGAAAAACGATTTAATTTCTGATATCTCATGAAATTTAGATTGAGGTGGTTTTTACTTTCGCAAGAGGTCTAATAACTAATATATTTAAGATTAATTATTTAAAAATAAGCGGTTTAGCTTTCTTTTTTGGGGAATTTTATGAATAAGCGGATGAAATATGCCTTTTATAGGACCTGCTTGTCTATTTTTATAAGCATTGCTTCTTGCGGAGCCCTGTTTTTCTCATCCCCAACTTTAGCTGCAAATGGTGCTCCTAAAGCTGTTTGGTATCGCTATTACGACCAGCATGGCATTGCTAATATTAGTACATCTGTAACCCCCGCTCATATTCGCTATGGATATGAGGCACTTGACCAAAATATGCAGGTCATTAAAAGAAATCATCCCTATAATTCTGAAGCTGATCTAAATCAATCTTCACAACGTGCATTATCTGCTCGATATAGGGAAGAAGATAACAAGTTAAAAAAAGCATATAGCAATAGTAAAACTGCGTTGATTAAAAGAGACCAAGCTTTATTGGCAATCAAAAAACAAATGAATTATCAACAGGAACAACTGAGTCAATTACAACAAGACAAAATTTTATTTAAACGTCAGGAAATGGAATATTTTCGTAAAGGTGAAAAGGTTCCTGAAAGGCATAAAACCCTAATTGAAAACAATCTGATGAATATTAATAAGGTTAAACAAACACTTGAAATACTTTCAAAAAACTATAACCGCACCAATAAAGACTATGAAAATATTATCGAACGTTTAAAAAAGCTTGAATAAGCGCACAGCTTTATCAAGAATAGGGGCAAAATAAAATTTGAATTACAGGATGATGCTGTATGCGCACAACGCATCTTACCCCTTCTACTTTTTTTAAATTAAGCTTAATTAGCTTGAGTTTGATTTTAGCTGCATGTCATCAGCAAGAAGCACCAAAAACCACAGCATCTGAACCAAAAAAAATTGAACTTATTCCTCAAGATTTAATTACTGTAAAAGAAGGTTCGCTTGCTGCTCAGACTGCCTTTACAGGAACTATTCGTGCGGTACAACAAAGCTCTATTCAAGCTCAAGTCAGTGCGACAGCAACATCTGTTAATGCAAATGTGGGACAAAAAGTACAAAAAGGCCAAGTTTTAGTCAGATTAAACAATCAAGATAATGCTGCACGTTTAGCTCAAGCTGAAGCAAATCTTGCTTCAGCTCAGGCACAAGCAGAGCTTGCACGTAATTTGATGAATCGAAAACAAAGACTACTTAATCAAGGCTTTATTGCCCGTGTAGAGTTTGAACAGAGTCAGGTAGATTATAAGGGTCAACTTGAAAGTGTTAGAGCTCAGCAAGCCAATGTTGATATTGCTAAAAAGGCTGATCGAGATGGTATTATTAATAGCCCGATTTCAGGTGTCATTACTAAACGACAAGTTGAACCGGGACAAACTGTATCGGTTGGACAAACGCTCTTTGAAATCGTTAATCCTGATCAATTAGAAATACAGGCAAAGTTGCCTATTGAACAACAATCTGCACTAAAAGTCGGCAGCCCTATTCAATATCAGATTCAGGGTAATTCAAAACAATTACATGCCATACTGACTCGGGTCTCACCTGTAGCAGACCAAGATAGTCGACAAATTGAATTCTTTGCGAGCCCTAAAGAAGCAATTGATTCACTCAGTATCGGCGCTTTTATTAATGGCATTATTTTGCAAAGTGATCACAATCAAGGACAAACTATTCCTTTAGATAGTATTCAAAACCTGCAACAAGATCCTTTCGTATGGGTGATACGCAATCAAACCATTCAAAAGGTCAAAATTCGGGTAGTTGAGCAGCGTTACAATGAAAATATTGCTTTGGTACAAGGTCTACAAAGCACAGATCAGGTAAGTCGTATCCAGTTTGACGATTCCGATATCAATAAAAAAGTGACGCTTACAGCCGAAAAAAATAAATAAGGTAGCAAATAGCTTATGTGGTTTACCCGAATCAGTGTGAAGTACCCCGTTTTTACCATTATGATGATGCTGTGCTTAATGGTACTCGGGTTAGCCTCTTGGAAACGCATGACCGTTGAAGAGTTTCCTAACGTAGATTTCCCATTTGTAGTGGTTACCACGCAATATGCTGGTGCTTCACCTGAAGCGGTTGAGTCTGATATTACAAAAAAACTCGAAGATCAAATCAATACAATTTCGGGCATTAAACAAATTACTTCACGTTCAAGTGAAGGATCATCGATGGTGATTGCCGAGTTTAATCTAGACACCTCTTCAGCAATTGCTGCTCAAGATGTTCGCGACAAAATTGCTCCGGTTATCGCTCAATTTCGTGATGAAATTGATACGCCGATTGTGCAACGCTACGATCCTTCATCTAGCCCGATTATGTCGGTGGTGTTTGAGTCGAATACGATGAGCTTGGCTCAATTAAGTTCTTATGTAGACAAAAAAATTGTGCCGCAACTTAAAACCGTTTCTGGTGTAGGTAATGTCAATTTACTAGGTGATGCGAAACGTCAAATTCGTATAAAAGTTCATCCTGAACAATTACAAAGCTATGGTATTGGCATTGATCAGGTCATTAACACACTAAAAAATGAAAATATAGAAGTACCTGCAGGAACTTTACAGCAAAAGAATTCTGAACTAGTGGTACAGATTCAATCAAAAGTTATTCATCCTTTTGGTTTTGGTGACTTGGTCATTGCTAATAAAAATGGCTCCCCTATTTTTCTAAAACAAGTGGCAACCGTTGAAGACACTCAAGCCGAACTGCAATCCAGTGCTTTTTATAATGGAAGAACCGCAGTCTCCATCGATATTTTAAAAAGTTCAGATGCCAATGTAATTCAAGTTGTCGATAAGACTTACCAAACCTTAGAGAAGCTAAAAGCTCAAATGCCTGCTGGATTAAACTATAAAGTCGTCGCAGACAGCTCCAAAGGTATTCGCGCTTCAATTAAAGATGTAGTACGTACCATTCTTGAAGGAGCAGGTTTAGCAGTTTTAATTGTTTTACTCTTTTTAGGTTCTTTCCGATCTACCGTCATTACAGGTTTAACTTTACCGATTACCCTGCTTGGAACATTAACGTTCATATGGGCTTTTGGATTTAGTATTAACATGATGACGCTGTTAGCTCTATCACTCAGTATTGGCCTATTAATTGATGACGCGATTGTAGTTCGAGAAAACATTGTTAGGCATACCGAGCTTGGCAAAGATCATGTCACCGCCGCTTTAGATGGCACCAAAGAAATTGGGTTAGCGGTACTCGCAACTACACTTACCATTGTGGCGGTATTTTTACCTGTTGCTTTCATGGGGGGGTTAATTGGGCGTTTCTTCTACCAGTTTGGGGTAACTGTAAGTACAGCTGTTCTTATTTCCATGTTTATCAGTTTTACACTCGACCCAATGCTTTCAGCACATTGGAAAGACCCGGTAAAGAAAAAGGAAAGTCGACTACAACGTTTCTTTAATCACATTTCTAGATTACTAGATGGCCTTACCCATATTTATGAAAAGCTGTTGAAACTTGCTCTGCGCTTTCGTTTTATTACAGTCATTATTGCGATTGCTTCACTGGTTGCGGCCTTAGGTTTATCTAAATTGATTGGAACCGAATTTGTACCAGTTCCAGATAAAGGTGAAATCCGTATTCAGTTCGAGACGCCGGTCGATGCTTCTTTAGAATATACTCAAGCCAAGTTACATCAAGTCGATCAAATTATTAGGCAATTTCCCGATGTGGTATCTACCTACGGGGTTGTAAATAGCACAATAGACTCTGGTAAAAACCACGCTGGTTTAGGAGTGACTTTAAAACCAAAACAACAGCGTAGTTCAGATTTAACAACGCTCAATAATGAATTCCGTGATCGTTTGCAAACCGTAGCGGGTATTCGTGTTACCTCCGTTGCTGCGGCTCAAGATTCAGTGTCTGGTGGTCAAAAGCCAATCATGATTTCGATTAAAGGAACTGACCTGAATGAACTTCAAAAAATTTCAAATCGATTTATGACTGAAATGGGTAAAATTAAAGGTGTGGTCGATTTAGAAAGCTCGTTAAAAGAACCGAAACCAACTTTAGGTGTTCATATTAATCGTGTACTGGCAAGTGACTTAGGGTTGTCTGTTTCCCAAGTTGCAAATGCGATTCGACCACTCATTGCGGGCGATAATGTCACAACGTGGGAAGACCGTGACGGCGAAACTTATGATGTAAATATCCGTTTAAATGAAAACAAACGTATGCTTCCGCAAGACGTGCAAAACCTATATCTCAACTCAAACAAAACTGGTGCAAATGGACAACCGATATTAGTTCCATTGAGTGCAGTAGCAACAACCGAGCAAAAATTCGGTGCGTCACAAATTAACCGACGCGATCTTGAGCGCGAAGTACTCATCCAAGCCAATACGTCAGGACGCCCAAGTGGGGATATCGGGAAAGACATCGATAAAATGCAAAAAGCATTTAAGTTGCCTGGCGGTTATACCTTCAATACCCAAGGTGCCAATGCAGATATGGCAGAGTCTGCGGGTTATGCATTAACTGCTATTACGCTTTCCATTGTATTTATTTATATTGTTTTGGGTTCTCAGTTTAATAGTTTTATTCACCCAGCTGCGATTATGGCATCTTTGCCCCTGTCATTGATTGGGGTGTTTCTTGCACTGTTCTTGTTCAGAAGTACCCTAAACCTATTTTCAATTATTGGCATTATTATGCTCATGGGGCTAGTAACCAAAAACGCGATTTTACTTATCGACTTTATTAAAAAGGCCATGGAACATGGGGAAAGTCGTTATGATGCTATTTTACAAGCGGGTAAAACCCGTTTACGCCCTATTTTAATGACTACTAGTGCTATGGTCATGGGTATGGTTCCATTAGCTTTAGGCTTGGGCGAAGGCGGAGAGCAAAGTGCGCCGATGGCCCATGCTGTTATTGGTGGTGTAATCACCTCTACCTTATTGACTCTTGTAGTAGTACCCGTCATTTTCACTTATCTGGATGACTTGAAAAACTTTATGCTGCGTCAAACTCGACGATTCATGTCATAATGCAGCAACTATCGTATAATCTGCGTTTTTATAACGCTTAACTTTTTAGGACTTTTTCCATGCGCGCAAGCCGCTTTTTATTTGCAACGTTGAGAGAAACCCCAAACGATGCTGAAGTGATTTCACATCAGCTTATGTTACGTGCGGGGATGATTCGTAAATTGGCATCTGGTTTATATACATGGCTGCCGATGGGAACACGTGTGCTTAAAAAAGTTGATGCGATTGTTCGTGAAGAAATGAATCGTTCAGGTGCTATGGAAGTGTTCATGCCCGTGACTCAACCCGCAAGCTTGTGGGAAGAATCAGGTCGTTATGAACAATACGGCCCTGAATTATTACGCTTCAAAGATCGTCACGACAACCCGTTTGTGCTTGGTCCTACACATGAAGAAGTAATTACCGATTTAGCACGTAACGAGCTAAAAAGTTATAAACAACTTCCTGTAAATTTCTATCAAATTCAAACCAAATTCCGTGATGAAATTCGTCCACGTTTTGGTGTAATGCGTTCACGCGAGTTCATTATGAAAGATGCATATTCTTTCCATGCAACTCAAGAATCATTACAAGAAACTTATGATGTAATGTACGACACTTATAGCCGTATTTTTACTCGCTTAGGTTTAGACTTCCGCCCAGTTCAAGCTGACACAGGTTCAATTGGTGGTTCAGCTTCACATGAATTCCATGTATTGGCTTCAAGTGGTGAAGATGACATCGCATTTTCAACTGAATCTGATTATGCAGCAAACGTTGAAATGGCTGAGGCTGTTTTAGTAGGTGAACGCGCAGCGCCTGCACAAGAATTTAAGTTGGTTGAAACACCAAACCAAAAAACAATTGCTGATGTATGCCAGTTCTTAAATGCTGATCCTAAACAATCAGTAAAAGCGTTATTGGTTCAAGGTATTGCAGACGAAAAAGGTAATGTACCTGTGGTTGCCCTATTCTTACGTGGCGATCACGAACTCAATGAAATTAAAGCTGAGAAACATCCTTTAGTTGCCGCTCCTCTTACGTTTGCAACAGAAGAGCAACTTCAAGCATTTGGCTTAACTGCTGGCTTTACAGGTCCACAAGGTTTGGTTGAAAAAGGTATCACTGTAATTGTTGACCGTGCTGCATCTGTTCTTTCTGACTTTGTTGCTGGTGCAAATGAAGCTGATAAACACGCTGTAGGCGTAAACTGGGAACGTGATGCACAAATTACTGAAATCTTTGATTTGCGTAATGTGGTTGAAGGCGATCCATCTCCAGATGGTAAAGGCACACTACAAATTAAACGCGGTATTGAAGTGGGTCATATTTTCCAACTTGGTACTAAATACTCTGAAGCATTAGGCTGTAAAGTTTTAGGTGAAGATGGCAAACCATTTACAGTAACAATGGGTTGTTACGGTATTGGTGTAACGCGCGTAGTTGCAGCTGCAATTGAGCAAAACTACGATGACAAAGGGATTATTTGGCCACAAGCAATTGCTCCTTTTGAAATCGCAATTGTTCCAATGAATGCACACAAATCACCTCGCACTCTTGAAGCAGCTGAAGCACTTTATGCTGAGCTACAAGCTCAAGGTTTTGATGTATTACTTGATGACCGTAATGAACGTCCAGGTGTTAAATTCTCTGACCTTGAGTTAATGGGCATTCCACACCGTATTGTAATTGGTGAGAAAGGCCTTGATGCTGGTACGTTTGAATATAAAGGTCGCCGCGATGCTGAAGCGAGCAATTTAACTAAAGAAGAACTTTTAGCTAAGTTAGCGCGTTAATAAAGACATAAATAAAAAAGCAGCTTTTAGAAGCTGCTTTTTTTACATTTAATTTTACGCCTGAACCGTTAAGTCTTTAATGGTTGCTGAAGATCCATTGGTTTTCACCGATTCAATCCCTTTATCGCGTGATGCTTCGCTCGCATAGAATTGGCTTGTACCAATAATTTGATGATTAGCAGCTTTTAAATTGAAGTAAGGTTTTCCATTTTTTGCAGTTAAACGATCATATCGTCCATCGTCACCACTATTTTTTTGAACTGACTCAATACCATTGACTGCCGATGCTTTCGCTTTATATAGCTCACTATTTAAAATAATTTCGCCATTACCAGCCTTAAGTACAAAGCGATATTGTCCATCACTCGCTTGTGAAATCTCGTACCATCCTGCCATAAGAACCTCGTTTTTTTGTTGGTGTGGGTATGACTTTCGTTATTATTCTGGACGAAAGTTATTTGTTATTAATGACAATATAAATGAGCAATGTAACTTTGGATAGTCTACTTTTTATACATTATCGTAATAAAATTATAAGGATGTTGAAAGTTTAAAAAGGTAGAGGACTGATAGGTACCTCTACCGAAATGTAATTAAAATTAACAAATTAAGCTTTTTTTACAAATTCAGATTTTAATTTCATCTGACCAATACCATCAATTTTGCAATCGATATTATGACCATCAGTTGCATCTGGTACTAAACGAATTGTTTTTACTTTTGTTCCCACTTTAACAACTGACGATGAACCTTTAATTTTTAAGTCTTTAATCACAGTGACACTATCGCCATCTGCCAAGGCATTACCATTTGCGTCTTTAATCACTTCTTGTTCATCAGCAATTGAGGCTTCCCCTTCCTTCCACTCATGTGAGCATTCAGGGCAAATTAATAAGTCGCCGTCTTGATAGGTATATTCTGATTGGCATTTTGGGCAATTTGGTAAAGACATAAAAAAATCTCAAAAAGTATATTATGCGAGATATGATTCATTTTTTAAAGTTTTAAATAAAAGACTTTTACCAAAAAAAAATTTATATATTTAACTTTTGCTGTTTTCTAATAAGTATTCTTTTAAAATAATTGCATGGTTATGTTCCACATCTTTTGCCGAATATAAAAGCGTGACTTTATGATGTGACACAAGGTCTTGTAACTCTTTAACTGCCGGGTTGCTTCTTAGTTCTTTTAAATAACGCTGTTTGAACTCATCCCAGTGTACTGCAGACTCTGCATGAAACCACTTACGTAGCTCAGTTGAGGGAGCTATTTCTTTTAACCATAAATCCAAGTGAGCATTTTCTTTACTTATCCCTCGGCTCCATAGCCGATCAACTAATATTCGTTTTCCATCCTCGGTACTTGCTTGTTCATAAATTCTTTTAATTTGTATGTTCATCTCTTTTTCTCACTAGAACGCCTCATTGTTTAGGCTTTATAAACAGATTTAATATTTTGTTCTCTTTTAATGTACTTAAAAAGAAAAGAGTGAGTAGCCTCTCTACTCACTCTTTTCTTATTTAATATTTAAAATTTTAAAAGGCGATTACTGATCTGGGATTTCGGCTTCCACCAACAACTTCAATAAAGATAAAGATTCTTGCCAACCTAAATAACATGCTTCCACAGGAATAACTTCTGGTATGCCTTCTTGGGTAATGTGAATTTCTGTGCCTACCAATACAGTTTTTAATGTAATAGTGACCTGCATCGTACCAGGTAAATTTGAGTCATCAAATTGGTCGTTATAGCGAATTAATTCATTTGGAATGAGTTCAACATAAGTTCCCCCAAATGAGTGTGTTGAACCTGTTGAAAAGTTGGTAAAACTCATTTTATATGAGCCACCCACTTTTGCATCAAAACTATGAACCTTCGCAGTAAAACCGTGAGGTGCCATCCACTTAACTAAAGCATCTGGATCGAGAAAAGCACGATAAACCCGTTCAGCGGGTGCTTTAAATACGCGATGTAATTTTACTGTACCTGTTGCCATTATGTTCTCCTTATTTTAAGTCCATTTAGGTTATAGAAATTATGTTTAGTAGCTTAAACCCTAGAATTTCATTTAACGTATATTTTTGGTGTTTTTTCCATTTATATAACCAGTTTCTGACAAAACTAAATTACGAAAACTAAGGCTGATTTTTTGATAAAAATGGAGCAAAATAGTCAGCAATCATAAAGAAACATATTGAATTTGAGATTAATCATGAGTCTGCTCGCTTTCTCCTCATATGCATTAAACGGTGTAGATGCACAGAAGTTTTTACAAGGCCAAGTGACTGTCGATACTGAGCGTTTAGCTGAAAATGAAACACGCTATACAGCCATTTGTGATCTTAAAGGCCGTATTCATTTTGGCCTATGGTTGAAAAAGATTAACGCTGAAAGTTTTGAGATTGTTGTTACTCAAGATCAAGCTGAAGAGTTTGCTAAGCATATTAAAAAATATGGCGCATTTTCAAAAATGACCTTAAGTGAACAAGGCGTTGTGTTTCCAAAAGTTGTAAATGGTCACACTGAGTTCAGCTCTACAGAAACTGATATTTCCGAATGGCAAAAACAAGCCATCATGACCGGTCAAGCATGGATTGCTCAAGCGACCGAACATGAGTTTCAACCACAAGAATTACGTTTACATCAACGTGAAGGCGTCAATTACGATAAAGGCTGTTACTTAGGTCAGGAAATTGTGGCGCGCCTTTGGTTTAAAGCAAAACCAAAACACTGGTTGCATCTAGTTCAAGGTACAGGTGAAGCACCTGCTCCAGCTACTCAATTAAATAACGATATTGAAGTAGTAAATAGTACCCAAACTCCTGACGGATATATTGCGTTAGTGGTTGCAAAACCAGCTGCTCTAGCTGAACTCGGCCTTCAAGTTCTCGATTTACCGGAAGCTTTAAGTGGTGATGTTGCTAGACCACAATAAACAGATTTAGCAAATAAAAAGCCCGTGGATGACCCTACGGGCTTTTCTATAGATACAAAATTCTAATAAATTCATTTAATTAGGGCATCAATTTTTTAATTTTTCTATGCCATCATAATCCAGATTGAAATCTAAGAGAAAAAATATGAAAACTAAACTTGCTACACTCATGTTGAGTCTGGCTTTTTTCGGTTCTGCTCATGCTGATGTCAAAACACTTGAACAAAATCTGAAAACAAATTACCCAGACTTACCTGTAAAAGGTGTTTATCAATCACCTGTGCAAGGTATTTATGAAGTGTATACAAGCGGTCGTATTGTTTATACCAATCAAGATGCTAAATACTTTTTTGTAGGCAATTTGGTTGATATCAAACAACAAAAAAATATGACAGAAGAACGAATTGCCGAATTGGGTAAAATTGATGTTAAAAGCCTACCTCTAAACCAAGCGATTAAATATGTAAAAGGTAAAGGAGAACGTACTCTTTATATTTTCAGTGACCCTGATTGTCCTTACTGTCAGCGTCTAGAACAAAATATGGTTGGGGTTGATAACGTAACGGTATATGTATTCTTATATCCGCTGACCAGTTTGCACCCCAATGCTGAAAAAGTTTCAAATCAGATCTGGTGTTCAAAGAACCCGTCTGAAGCTTGGACAAGTTATATGCTTAATCGCAAATTGCCGACTAACAGCAAAAGTTGCTCAAGCCCAATTCAAAAGAATATCGCTTTAGGTCAGAAATTAAATATCGATGGAACACCAACCCTATTCTTGCAAGATGGTCAAAGAATCTCTGGTGTACCAAGTGATGCAAAACAAATTGAAGCATTACTTAAATCAGTAAAATAATGCTATATGCCACTCTAGTTCTGAGAGTGGCATATTATTTTTCTCCATAGTTTGCTTTATAGACATCGTTTTATATACAAATCGGCTGTTTACTTTCATCTATCAATATTTATGATGAGAAGTTGAGTTGATTCAATACATCGATGGAATGATGTAGCTACAAAGTAAAAGGTTAAAAAGAAATGAAGAAATTACTCATCGCCAGCCTAATCGCCATTTCAAGTTCATCAATCTTTGCGGCAGACACTACAGCATCTGTGGCAAAAAATGATGTCTTTAAACAGGCTGAACAATTGTATGCGGCAAAAAATTATCCTGCTGCTTTCCAAGAAGTGCAGCGCCTTGCGCAGACAGGAAATGCTCAAGCGATCTATAACTTAGGTTATATGACGCAAATGGGACAAGGCACCCCTAAAGATAATGCCAAAGCTCTAAAATATTATGAAGACGCTTCAAACAAAGGTTATGCTCAGGCCAGTTATAGACTTGCACAGATTTATGAAACGGGTGAATTAGGCGTTGCAAAAGATAGTAATAAATTTAGCCAATATGTGCAAAAAGCATCAGCTCAAGGCTCTGATGATGCAACGGTAAAAATTGCGACCATTTTATTTGCTCAGAAAAAGCCACAGTCTCATCAAATTGCTTTACAAAAGCTAGCGCCTTTAATTCGAAAAGGAAACTACCCTGCTATTCAGGTCAAAGCACTTTATGATATTAGCCAAGGGGTTGAAAATAAAAACCCTCTCATGAAACGCCAAGGCATTGAAGCTTTACAAGCAATTGCACAAAAAGGTTATGCACCAGCGTCTATGGCTTTAGCGACTATGATGGCAAATGGCAATATCATTCCTCAGAACTTGCCTCAAGCAAAACAGATTTTTACTGAACTTGCTAACCAAAATGTTCCTAATGCTAGAGAATCTTTAGCTTCAGTCGAAAAGATTATTGCTGAGAAGAATAAACAAGCTGCAGCCGCCCCTACACAGCCTGCACCTAAAAAATAGCAAAGAAACAATAGCCCCGTATGGGGCTTTTCTTTTACCACCACAAAGCGATAAGTCCACTTACCCCAATAAAACCAATAATGGTACTTATCATTAAAGGTGTTAATGTTCTTTCATTTAAACCATATGCTTGCCCAAAAATACCAAAAGCAATTGGCATTGGAAGTGCCGCAATTAATGTTCCGGCATATAACATCTCTTGACTGACGTTTGGTAATAAAAGGAATAACCCAAAAATCACAACTGGCATAAGAATGACATTAAACCCAGCCAACAATACACTTTGTAAATTCACGGCGGTAATACCTATACCAACCAAGCTGCCGCCAATAGCAAATAGTGCTAGAGGCGAAGCTGTCCTTCCTAAAAGTTCTAAAGCTTGCCCAAGTTTTGAAGGCAGATGAATACCTAGCAAGATACAGCTCATCCCCACCAAAATTGCAATAATTACAGGATTTTTAATTAAATTTATGAATGTTTTTTTCAGTAAAGGCAAAAGCCGCTGCTGTTGATGTAATCCCGCTTCTGCCAAAATAAGCATTAAAGCGACGATTAATAAGTTTTCAATAATTAAAGTTAAAGATATATAGATTGCAGCATGACTACCCATGAGCATAGTCAAAATAGCAGTACCCATAAAACCTGTATTTGACATAGAAGCACCCATTGATATGACTGCACTATGGGTTAGGCTGTTTTTAAAATATTTCCGATAAATGATAAAAGCCAGAAAAAACAAGATTAAAGAGCCACCACCATAAGCAATAAAATAAGCGGGGTGCCAAATATCTTGTAAATTTTTATTGGCTAAGGATTGGATTAAAAATGCAGGAAGAGCAATTTTAATAACAAATGCGCTAAGAGCCTTAATTTGCTCAGGTGTCACCAATTTAATGAGAACACTACAGTACCCCATCAATAATAAAATCAAAATTGGTAAGATTACCTGAAAAACCACAGACTACTTCCTCACTCATTTCAAAAGAAAAACGGGCAAATCTTAATTTGCCCGCATATTTAAAAACTAAAAAGAATCAAAAAGCTGTTTTAAGCCATGTGGTTGACAACGCAAATATTGAGGAGCAATTTTGACTTTTGCCCCCAATGTAGCTGCAGCATGCCATGGCCAACGTGGGTCATATAACATTGCACGTGCAAGACCAATGGCATCAGCTTGTTGGTTTTCTAAAATTTGTTCAGCATGCTGTGGATCAGTAATAAGACCTACCGCAATCACAGGAATAGATACATGTTTTTTAACCTGCTCCGCGAATGGTACTTGGTAACCTGCCCCGATGGTAATATTTTGGTGTTCATGTAAGCCACCACTAGAGACATGGATATAAGCGGCTCCCAGTTGCTCTAAAGCTTTTGATAACCCAACTGTAGACTCAACGTCCCACTGTTCGTTACCATCCATCCAATCAGTTGCAGATAAACGCACCCCTACAGGATAACCCGCAGGAACAGCAAGTTTAATTGCCTGAAGTACTTCAAGCGTCATACGCATACGGTTTTCTAAAGAGCCGCCATATTCGTCAGTACGTTGATTGGCAATTGGAGATAAAAATTGATGCAACAAGTAGCCATGCGCCGCATGTACTTCGATTAGCTCAAAGCCCGCTTCAACTGCACGTTTTGCTGCAGCTGCAAAGTCTTGTTGAATTTGTTTAATTTCATCAACTGTTAATGCATGTGGCGCAGCATCGTGAACTGAAAAAGTACTTGTACTTGGAGCAACTGTTTGCCAACCATGTGGCTGATCTTTTGCAATTTGACCTTTCCCCAACCAAGGCTTTTCAGTTGATGCCTTACGTCCAGCATGTGCTAACTGAATTCCAAATGGCATAGGAGAAAGTGTTTTAACTTTTCCTAATAAAGTTTTGATTTGGTCACGTTGCTGATCATTCCAAAGTCCAAGATCTGCGTAACTAATTCGACCTTCCGCTTGTACAGCCGTAGCTTCTACAATGCATAACCCAGCTCCAGACAACGCGTAATTTGCCCATTGCTGCTCATGCCAATAGGTAATTTCGCCTTCATCAGTTGCCGAATACTGACACATTGGGGCAATTACAATTCTATTGACCAGTTGTAGCGAATCAAAATTAACCGTTTCAAATAATTTTGCCATTTTAAATTCCTAGAATTGTTTAATTACACGTAAACCTGCACTCCAGTTACGCCCATCAGCGGGTTCAAAGTAACGATCATTACCATCATTTACGATAACTGAACCCGCATAGTTTTTATCAAATAGGTTATCTACACGAGCAAAGCTTTTGACCTTCCAAGCACCTAAATCCCATGCATAACCAATATTTGCTGAAGTTACACTGTAGCTTGGTGCTGCGTCACTGTTGGTATCATTCACGTATACTTTGTCCATATACTGTACATCTACACCACCATATAGTCCGTGGCTCGGTTGCCAAGCTAAAGAAATGTAAGCCTGATTTTTAGCAATTCCAGGAATCGCATTGCCATCTGGAATTTGAGCAATATTGCCTAAAGCAGGAATATCCGCATCAAAAGTAGCATCTAAATAGGCATAGCTTGCTGTCGCTGTTAAATCTCGCCACAACTTTTTATTCCATGCAAACTCTACCCCTTCACGCAAAGTTTTATCCGCATTTCGGAAGGTAGAACGACCATTTGAGCTTCCTGCTGAAACAATGTCATTTTTGGTTTTAGTTTGAAAAACTGCCAAAGTAAAATCACCTAATTGGTTTTGTGATTTTAAACCAGCTTCATAGGTATCACTGGTCGATGATTTTAAATCAAAATTAAAACCTGACTTTGACGTATCGGCTGGATAAGCCATTTCAGTAAAGGTCGGTGTTTCAAACCCTTTGGCATAACTCATATAAGCCATGAGCTCAGGTAAAATTTGCCAACTTAAAGCAAGCGACGGTAAAACTTTATCGTAATCTGTTTTGCCACTATCATCACCGTTAACAGTCCCATACTGATCAGGCCCTGAAGTAAAATGATCTTTTGACTTGTAATGCACATTACTATAACGCACACCTGTATCTAGACGCCATGTGGGTAAGAACTGCCACGAAGCTTGTAAATATGGATCGATATTCCACAAAGTATTGTCTTCATTACGGCGTAACTTACCTTTCACACCATAAACACTATTCGCATTAAAATTTTCATAACCTTTACGGTCTTCATCCATTGCATCGATTGCAACCCCGACGCTTACAGTGGTATTTGGAAGTAACTCTTTACCTGTCCAACGGAAATCAGCACCATAATAATTACGTTCAAAATCAATTACACCACCCGCATGATTAGGATTTGCTTGGCCTGTGTAAATAGGTTTACCATCTTTTAATGTTACATCGCCTTTTGGAATAGATTGATACTGAGTGACTTGACGATTACCCAAATATGCCATGGCATAAAGTTCATTTTTATCATTAATAGGTTTAGACCATGTCATGCCCGTTTGAGTTTGTTCGATATCTTTACGAACATTAAATTGCTTTAAAAACGGAACTTGTTGCTTTGGATTCGCATTCCACTGATCATGCGTTAAACCCTGTGGATCATCGGCATTAATTTTGACATAGTTAGTCACCCAGTTGATTTTACTTCCATCATTAAGGTTCCAACTGAGCTTTGCATTATTTAATATTTTTTCTGCCCCGCTATGTTCTCGGTAACCATCAGTATCGAAGTATGATGAGCTAATAATATAACTTGGTTCATTCGCCCCTTTTGCTCCACCTTGTAGCACTAACCCAGCTCGGCTTTTATCGTGACTACCACCCGAATAGCTCAGCTCAATTGAGTCTTTCCCTTGCCCTTCTTTAGTAGAAGTTAAAATAGTCCCGCCTGATGAATTTCCATAAAGTGAAGAAAAAGGCCCTGTTAGGACTTCAACATGATCTAGACTGCTTAAGTCGATATTAGATGTTTGGCCCTGCCCATCTGGCATTGTTGCAGGGATACCATCCACATAAAGACGAATACCACGGACACCAAACGTAGAACGTGCACCAAAACCACGCATAGAAAGCTGTAAATCTTGCGCATAATTTTCACGGTTACGAATCTGTAAACTCGGTATGCCCTTCACAACTTCAGTTAAATTTACTTGTGAAGAACTATCCGCCTGAGGTGCCTCGATTCGGAAAACCGAAGCAGGTGTTTGTAAGTAAGTAGTATCAGTACGCGTTGCTTCTACATGTAAAGTTGGCAATTTGGCAACGTCTGAATTTAAGTCTTCTGCCCAAACAAGTGGGCTAGAAATACAGCCCATACTCATCAAAATACAGTAATGAAGTCGGTCTAAGCGTAATAAGGACATGCTTATTTCCTTTATTTATATTGTAGTTATGATAACAAAAAGCAGTGTCTTGTCTGGATATAGAATTCGGTTTACATTGTTGTAAATCTGGAACAGTCGTTTTGCGATATAAAAATTGATTTCCAGTTTAAGAGTTATCGGCTCAAAGATGGATGATCTTTCCAGCAATATCGTTCAGGCCAATCTTTTGCTTCCTCGGCATAATCAATTCCAATACGTGGCGTTAAAACCACTTCTGGCTGTGTAGTGGCTGCCTCAATCCATAGTCCAGATTCTTCACCTAAAGTGTGGCCTTTTAAAGTCCGATTAATGCCTAAATAACGCGTCAGTTTGCCAGGTCCAGCCAAAAGCTTATATTCTTTTTTAGTTGAAGCACCATTTAAAAATGCTGATCGAATCATCACTCCTTCAGGTACACCTTCTGTTTGAGTAATAATGTTGAGCATTTCATACATGCCATAAATTAAATAGACATAAATGGTACCACCATGGCGATACATCACTTCTGTTCGTGCGGTACGTTTGTCATTGTAGCTATGGCAGGCTTTATCACACACGCCTAAATAAGCTTCTGTTTCACTAATTGTACAGCGGATAACTTGTCCATCAGGTTGTCGCTTACATAATACGCAGCCGATTAAATCATATGCTACTTCCGAAGTTTCTCGTTGAAACCAGCTTAATGGTAAAATATCTGACATAGTATTCTCTGAAATATTACATACCACACGTTATACTTGATTAATCCAGTATATCTGTTAATTCTGCGAGTTGGCATGCCTGAGTTACCTGAAGTTGAAACCACCAAAACCAGTTTATTTCCCTTATTGAATCAAAAAGTTTTAAGTGTTGAAGTACGTAACCCTAGCTTACGTTGGCCAATACCAGATGATATTCAAAGACTTGTTGGGCAACGCCTGATTGGATTAAATCGTCGCTCAAAATATATTTTGGCAGAGTTTGAACAAGATCAAATGCTCTGGCATTTAGGCATGTCAGGTAGCTTTCGTCTGTGTCAACCAAACGATGAATTGAGAAAGCATGATCATCTGATTATTCAATTTGAAGATCAGCAGTTACGTTACCACGACCCACGTCGTTTTGGCTGCATTCTTTGGCTTAACCCTGAAACTCAAGGCAAACTCATCGATACTTTAGGCCCAGAGCCTTTAAGTACTGACTTTCATGCAGAATATTTAGCTTCCAAACTCAAGAATAAAGCTGTCGGCATAAAAATTGCACTCATGGATAATCATGTAGTGGTTGGTGTTGGCAATATCTATGCAACCGAAAGCTTGTTTAATGTTGGCATTCACCCAGCTCAGCCTGCTGGCGATTTGACTATGCAACAAATTGAGAAACTGGTTATCGAGATTAAGCGCATTTTAAAATCGGCAATTGATTTAGGCGGCTCGACTTTACGAGACTACAGCAATGCCATGGGTGAAAATGGTTATTTTCAGCAAACATTGCTCGCATACGGTCGTGCCGGAGAAATGTGTGTTAACTGTGAAACCACATTAGAAAACTTAAAACTTGGTCAACGCGCCAGTGTATTTTGCCCACAATGCCAACCGCTTAAAAAGCTGAAAAAGCCTTAATTTTTTGGAGAAAGACAACATGCAAACAGCAATTGTCCGACATATTTTAGTCAAAGATAAAGACTTAGCCGAACAGCTAAAAAAGAAGCTACAAAGTGGGGCTGACTTTGCCAAACTTGCCAAGCAATATTCTACCTGTAATTCAGCTAAACGTGGCGGTGAACTTGGTGAAGTCAAAAAAGGACAGTTGGTACCTGTTATCGACAAAGTCGTTTTTACTGCTGCTGAACGCGTGTTACAAGGTCCTATCAAAAGTCAGTTTGGCTATCATCTTTTAGAAGTTAAATTCCGAATGGGCAGCTTACGTTAGGACTCATTAATTTAATTATCGTTTTCAAAAGTATTAGCCTGGGCATTCATTTGATATGTCCAAGCTTTAATATATTCACCCGACTCTAGTTTTATATCAGCTGTCACGCGTTGGTATTGAAAGCCTTCAAAATCATCTAACATTTGCCAGTTTTCTGCTAACTTTTCTGTGCTAAACAAATAGCCTTCTACCCAATCTGCTTGTGGATCTAACTCTAAGGCCTTTAAGCCTTTGTCTGGCCCCCAATCTAAAATATGAATTACCCCTCGTACACTAGCTTTCGTCCAGCTTCCACCAATCTGCTCTAAAATATGAGCATTTGCTTTATTAGGGCATAAGGTTCCATATACAAAAAGCTGATTCATTAATTTATGTTCCTTGTTCAATATGCTTAGCTAAACTTAACTGTGACCTTGCAATTTTATCAATATCTCTAATCCAGTATAAAATACGATGTAATAAAAAACGGTACTCTAAGTACCGTTTTTTATTTGAAATCTGCTTAAGCTTTCTTTTTCAACTCATCACGAATTTCGCGCAATAATTGTACGTCTTCAGGAGTTGCAGCTGGAGCTTCTGGCTCATTCTTATCACGGCGAAGTTTGTTTAATAATTTAACCATTAAGAACACAACCCAAGCCAAAATCAGGAAATTAATTAAAATGGTCAGGAAGTTACCATAACTTAGTACATTGATACCTGCTTTTTGTAAGGCATCTAGAGATTGTAAATTATTAGGATTTGCACCTAATACGATAAATTTCTGCGAGAAATCAACACCACCACCAGTAATTACAGTGATAAGCGGCATGATGATATCTTTTACTAACGAGTCTACGATTTTGCCAAAAGCACCACCAATAATTACACCAATGGCTAAATCCATCATATTGCCTTTAATGGCAAATTCTTTAAATTCTTGAATAATACTCATCTAAACATCTCCAGATGTAGGGGGGAGGAACACATCATATTTTTCTTTTTTCACTGGCCTCTTATCCGTCTAGATAGTACTCGCCATGATATTGATAATTTAATATTTTTTTCAAAAAAAGAAAGCTATTTCACACTTTAACAACATATTTGCTTACAAGAAAAATATGATTTTAAGTTTACTTTCAGCTTTACCAGTAAGCAATAAAAAACCGCTAAACGAATTTAGCGGTTTGTCTTTTTTCATTTAAGAAAAATTATTTATCACGATTACGTTTACGTTCGTTTTCAGTCAAGTAACGCTTACGGATACGGATTGATTTTGGAGTAACTTCTACTAACTCGTCATCTTCAATGAATTCAAGCGCTTGTTCAAGCGTAAATTCAATTGCTGGTACTAAAGTTAAAGCATCATCTGTACCAGATGCACGAACGTTAGTTAATTGTTTCGCTTTAGTTGGGTTTACAACCATATCGTCTGAACGAGAGTTAATACCCACGATCATACCTTCGTAAACTTCTAACTGTGGTTTAGCGAACAAACGACCACGGTCTTGCAAGCTGAACAATGCATAGCCCAAGCAAGTACCTTGAACCATAGAAATCAACACACCGTTTTGACGTTTCGCAACAGTACCTTGTTTAACAGGGCCATAATGCGAGAAGCTTGAAGTCATGATCCCTGTACCAGAAGTCATAGTCAAGAATTCAGAACGGAAACCGATAAGACCACGTGAAGGAACAGTCGCTTCAATACGGATACGGCCTTTACCGTCAACTTCCATATTAGTCATTTCGCCTTTACGGTGACCCATTTGTTCCATTACAGCACCTTGATGCTGTTCTTCAACGTCAAACGTTACGTTTTCGTAAGGTTCTTGTCTTTCACCATCAATTTCTTTGATGATTACTTGTGGACGTGATACGCCCATTTCAAAACCTTCACGACGCATGTTTTCAATTAAAACTGAAAGGTGAAGTTCACCACGGCCAGATACTTTGAAACGGTCTGGACTGTCAGTATCTTCAACACGTAAAGCTACGTTGTGAATTAATTCGCGATCAAGACGTTCACGGATATTACGTGAAGTTACGAATTTACCTTCTTTACCAGCAAACGGAGAGTTGTTTACTTGGAAAGTCATAGATACTGTAGGTTCATCTACAGATAAAGCTGGTAATGCTTCAACATTTTTCGGATCACAAATCGTGTCAGAAATGTTAAGTGCATCAATACCAGTAATACATACGATGTCACCAGCAGATGCTGAGTCAACATCAATACGCTCTAAACCATGGTAACCCATGATTTTTAAGATACGACCGTTACGTGTATTGCCATCTTTGTCAATTACAGTAACAGGAGTGTTTAATTTTACTGAACCGCGTTGAATACGACCAACACCGATAACGCCTACGAAGCTGTTATAGTCAAGTGATGAAATCTGCATTTGGAATGGACCATCAACGTCAACCGCTGGTGGCTCAACGATGTCTACAATCGTTTCGAACAACGGAGTCATATCTTCTGCAAGTTCTTCAGGAGCAGGACCCGCTACACCACGTAAACCTGATGCATAAACGATTGGGAAATCAAGTTGCTCATCAGTTGCACCAAGGTTATCAAACAAATCAAACACTTGATCGATTACCCAGTCTGGACGCGCACTTGGTTTATCAACTTTGTTGATAATAACGATTGGTTTTAAACCACGAGCAAAGGCTTTTTGTGTCACAAAACGAGTTTGTGGCATTGGGCCTTCTTGAGAGTCAACAAGAAGTAATACGCAGTCAACCATCGACATAACACGTTCTACTTCACCACCGAAGTCGGCGTGTCCCGGGGTGTCCACGATGTTGATACGGTAAGTTGTATCAGTACGCTTATCCAACCAAGTAATAGAAGTGTTTTTCGCTAAGATGGTAATACCACGTTCACTTTCAAGCGCATTCGAGTCCATGACACGCTCAATCTCGCCTGCTCGGTCACCGAGAGCACCTGATTGCTGAAGTAGTTTATCGACAAGTGTGGTTTTCCCGTGGTCGACGTGCGCAATAATTGCGATATTACGGAGATTTTTGATATCTGACATGAAAATTAGAAACGCCTGAAATTTGAGGGCAAATTATACAGAAAAACACTACTCTTGAGTAGTGACAGTTTATTGACATTGACAAAAAAATTTCCCAATAGCTTGTATTTCGTTTTGTAAAGATAGGTATCTCGATTAGAATAGCGCCAATTTGCGAAATTGCGGCGTACTTACCCCCATGTCCAATCAACCATCACAAGACCATCTTGACCTCGTTTATGGACTAGATGACCGACCAAAACCCTTCGTGGCTTTTCTAGCAGCTTTTCAACATTTGCTTGCAATTATTGTCCCGATTGTTACACCTGGACTTCTCATTTGTTTAGCTTTGGGCGTTTCACGTACCGAAACTAACATGATTTTATCCATGTCTTTGGTCATTTCAGGAATTGCAACTTTCTTACAATGCAAAAAAGTTGGTCCTTTCGGTGCAGGTCTGCTCATTGTTCAAGGAACAAGCTTTAACTTTATTGGACCAATTATTGGTATCGGTAGTGCAATGGTTGCTGCAGGTACGCCAGTAAATCAAGTTATGGCTGCTATTTTTGGTGTGGTGATTGCTGGTTCATTTATTGAAATGGGTGTTTCACAAATTCTGCCATGGGTAAAAAGACTGATTACTCCGCTTGTGACAGGTATTGTTGTCCTTCTGATTGGCTTGACACTTATTAAGGAAGGCTTGATTAGTATGGGTGGTGGTTATCAAGCCATGCAAGATCATACTTTTGCAAGTTCTGATAACCTTATAATGTCTTGTACAGTTCTTGCCATCATTATTATCTTAAACCGCATACGCATAGTGTGGATTAAAAGCTCAGCTATTTTGATTGCTTTAGTTATTGGCTACATTCTTGCCGGCTTCATGGGTTATTTAGATTTCTCTGGTCTAAAAGACGCCCCAGTCATTCAAATTCCAACACCAATGCACTTTGGCTTAAGCTTCTCATGGGGCTTATTTATTCCAATGGCATTCATTTATTTGGTGACTTCATTAGAAGCAATTGGTGATGTCACAGCAACCAGCAAACTTTCAAACCAACCTGTAGATGGCCCTCAGTGGATGCAACGCATTAAAGGTGGCGTGTTAGTAAATGGCGCAAACTCTTTACTTGCAGGATTATTTAATACTTTCCCTAGTTCTGTTTTTGCCCAAAATAATGGGGTTATTCAACTCACGGGTGTGGCTAGTCGTTACGTAGGGATCTGGATTGCAGCTTTACTCATTATATTAGGTCTATTCCCTGCTGTAGCGGGTGTAATACAAGCTGTACCACAGGCAGTATTAGGCGGAGCAGTTATGGTAATGTTTGGTGCAGTTGCTGCCTCAGGCATTAACATTCTTTCATCTATCCATCTCGATCGTCGCGCACTTTTAATTATTGCAATATCACTTGCACTCGGTTTAGGTGTTGCCCAAGTTCCACAAATTTTGGAGCACTTGCCAGAGTTATTTAAAAATATTTTTAGTTCTGGTGTAGCAACAGGTGGTATTGCAGCACTAATTTTAAATATTGTTCTACCTGAAACCCACAAATAACCTATTTTTTAATTTTTTGATTACTGCCCAGTTTCCACTGGGCATTCTTCTTCATGAGAGATGTACATGGATCCTAGAAGTGAAGTGGTTTTAAGACAGCAAGACTATTTAAAAGGTAGACTCTTGTTGATTAATGCACCCAATGATGCCTTAGTCAGTCAATTACCTACTGCGGTTGATGCCTCAGTCTGGACATGGAATTATGCTGACTACCAAGGTTTCATTAATACAGGTACCCCAGCACATTTCTCAGTTGAGTTTCCATCACAAGAATTTGATCAGGCTTTAATTTTTGTGCCTAAATCAAAAGAGCTTTTAAACTATATATTGCATGTAGTGATGAGCCATTTAAAGGCTGATCAATCAGTTTTTCTAGTAGGCGAGAAAAAAGGCGGTGTTGAAAGAGCAGCTAAACAATTACAAAGTTTTGGCCAGATACTTAAACTCGATAGTGCACGCCATTGTCAATTATGGCATTTAAAAATTGAAAAAACTGAAAAAATCAAGCCTCTTGAAAGCTGGTTAAAAACCTATACTGTTCAAGCAAATGAACAAGAACTTACCATTTGCGCGCTACCTGGCGTTTTTAGTCAAAATCATCTAGATGTCGGAACTGCTGTTTTACTCCCTTATCTAAATCAGGTGAAATCAGGTAGAATTGCCGACTTCGGGTGTGGTGCGGGAATTATCAGTTGCTATTTGGCAAAAGTAAATTCAAGTAATATTATTCATGCCCTAGATATTGATGCCTTCGCTTTACGGTCAACGGAAATGACTTTTAGTCGAAATGGAATAGGTTCAGACCAGTTGAGATTGCAGCCCGTTACAGGAATTGCAGACGCCCCAACAGAACTTGATGCCATTGTCAGTAATCCCCCCTTTCATCAAGGTATTCATACCAACTACGATGCAAGTGAAGGACTCTGCCAGAACGCTAAAAAACATTTAAAGGCATCAGGTGAGCTATGGATTGTAGCAAACCGTTTTTTAAACTATCCGATCTTAATCGAGAAGCACTTTGGTCAGTGTGAGATTAAAACTGATCTACAAGGCTTTAAGGTGTTATATGCCTGTGCATAACAAACTATGTAAGGAATCTCCATGAGCGAAACACATGCTCCTGAAAAACTCCAGCGAAAGCTTGGGGCTCGTCATCTGAATATGATCGCCATTGGTGGTTCCATTGGTACAGGTCTCTTCCTTGCTTCTGGGTCAACCATTGCAAATGCAGGTCCAGGTGGGGCGTTACTCGCCTATTCCCTCATTGGTATTATGATTTATTTCTTAATGACCAGCTTGGGCGAACTTGCAACTCATACACCGACATCTGGCGCATTCTTCACCTATGGCAGTCGCTATGTGGAAGAAGGCTTTGGTTTCGCACTAGGTTGGAACTACTGGTATAACTGGGCAATCACGGTTGCGTTTGAACTCGTTGCAGTACAGTTTATTATGAAGTTCTGGTTTCCAGATATTCCTGGGTTCTATTGGAGTGCGCTCTTCCTCGTCATTATTTTTATGATTAATGCGATGAGTGTAAAAGGATTTGGCGAAAGCGAATTCTGGTTTTCAATGGTTAAAGTTATCGCTATTGTTGCCTTCATTATCATTGGTATTGCCATGATTATTAAGGTGATGTTGACACCAGGTGTGGCCACTTTTGGTAATTGGACTTACAAAGATGCGCCTTTTGTAGGTGGTTTACAAGCCATGATTGGTGTTGCCATGATTGCAGGGTTCTCATTTCAGGGAACCGAAATGGTGGGGGTGGCTGCGGGTGAATCGAAAGATCCAAAGAAAACGATACCACTTGCGATTAAACAGATTTTCTGGCGAATTTTATTATTCTATGTATTGTGTATTTTCATTATCGGTACACTCATTGCCTATGATGATCCAAACCTATTACAAGCTGCGACAACAGAAAATGTTGCACTTTCTCCTTTTACCTTGCTTTATGAAAAAGTAGGCTTTGCTTTCGCTGCGAGCTTAATGAATGCGGTTATTTTGACAGCTATTTTGTCGGCAGGTAACTCAGGTATGTATTCTTCTACCCGTATGTTATTTGATATGGCTCAACAAGGCCGCGCACCAAAATGGTTTGCAAAACTCGACAATCGTGGTGTTCCAATGAATGCCTTATATGCGACTACATTTATTGCTGCATTCTGCTTCTTAACGACTTTTATTGGGGAAAAACAAGTCTTTAACTGGCTTCTCAATATGTCTGGGATGTGTGGTTTCATTGTTTGGCTAGGTATTGCAATTTCACATTATCGTTTCCGTAAAGGTTATATTGCTCAAGGTTATAAGCTTGAAGATCTTGCCTACCGTGCTAAGTTTTTCCCATTTGCTCCATGGTTTGCCTTTATTCTTTGTTCTGTCATTATCCTTGGCCAGAACTATCAAGCTGTTTTAGGTGGAAAAATTGACTGGATGGGCTTACTTTCTACCTATATTAGCTTGCCTTTATTCTTAGTAATTTGGCTCGGATATAAATGGAAAAATAAGACTAAATTAATACCTTACGATCAAATGGATGTAAAACCAGAGCAAGATTAATAGTAAGCTTAAAGAGCTAATCAAAAATATCTAAATGTCAAAAACTTGATCTTTAGTTAAAAACAGGTAAAATGCCGTTCAGATTTTCAACGGCACTTTTTAAAAAAGGAGGACATCATGCCAACACTACAAGGTAAAACACAGTAACGATTTGGCACGATGTCAGCTCACGGACAAGTGTACAAATTTAATTCACTTGTCCGAATGCTCGAATTTAAGACCTAGCATTCGCTAGGTTTTTTTATGCCTATTCGGACAGAAAAATAAGAGAAAAATTATGGGCATACAAAAAATATTAAACGAAGAGGCGCTCTATGGTGTGCCGGTTAAAATTTTCACTCAAGATATAGATAGTGAAAGTATCGAACAACTAAAGAAAATGGCACAGCTGCAATTCATATACTCACATATTGCTGTTATGCCAGATGTTCACGTAGGAAAAGGCGCGACTGTAGGTAGTGTTATTCCGACTAAACATGCAATTATTCCAGCTGCAGTTGGTTTAGATATTGGTTGTGGAATGAATGCAATTCGTTTGAGTCTAAAAGCGTCACAACTTCCAGATAACTTAAGCCGTTTACGTGATGCAATCGAACGTAAAGTACCCGTCGGTTTTGCTTTACATAAACAGGTCAAAGCGAAAGCGTCGAGTATTATTCCACTCGAAAAGCGTTTACAACCGATTATAAAGAAACATCCAGGTCTAGTTCGTATGCTTCGGCAGTTTGATGCAACTTGGCAAAAACAATTAGGGACATTAGGAGGTGGTAATCATTTTATAGAGTTATGTATTGATGAAAATCAAGATGTATGGGTCATGCTCCATTCAGGTAGTCGCGGTCTTGGTAATGTCATTGGTACTTATTTTATTGAACTCGCCAAGAAAGAAGCACAACATCGCTTCGGGCATGTACCTGATAAAGACCTAAGTTATTTTGCTGGAGGTTCAAACAGTTTCAATGATTATGTAGAAGCTGTGGAATGGGCACAAGAATATGCTTTCGAAAATCGCAAAGAAATGATGCGATTAATCTTAGAAGCAATTCGACCTCTTCTACCCTCTTTTCAAATGACAAAAGAAGCAATTAATTGCCATCATAATTATGTAAGTCGAGAAACCCATTTTGGTGAAAATCTTTTAGTTACCAGAAAAGGAGCGATTAGAGCGGGTTTAGATGAGTTAGGAATTATTCCAGGTTCTATGGGAGCACGCTCTTATATTGTTAGAGGAAAAGCTAATCCTGAGTCTTTTTGTTCTTGCTCTCACGGAGCTGGCCGCAAAATGAGCCGAAGCAAGGCAAAAATACTTTTTAATCAACAAGACTTAATTGAACAAACGCAAGGAATTGAATGTCGTAAAGACAGTGGTGTTGTCGATGAGATTCCAAGCGCTTATAAGGACATTGATGAAGTTATAGCGAACCAGTCAGATCTTATTGAAGTGGTCCATACACTGAAACAAGTTTTATGTATTAAAGGTTAAAACATGAAAATTAAAGAAATGCCAAAAATTAAGGCTCGCAACCACGTAGCCCTTTCACCTTTACTTCAAAAAGGTGGCATGCATGAGACAGAAAAACCTCGTGCACAGCATCGTCGAGATAGACAAGATACTAAACAGCAATTAAAAAAAGGTGTTTGGTAAAACTGATCTAACCATGAACAACTGAGTACATATTATCAAGGAGATAGAGAAATGAAAAAATATTTTAAAAATCGCAATAAAAAAAGCGACTCTAACGAGTCGCTTTTTTACTGTTCAGAAACTCAAATTATTGAGCTTGTTGACCAGGTTGAACTACTACAGTACGGCTACCAGTAATTGTCGCGAATACACGACGGTTCATAGCACGACCTTCTTTAGTTTTGTTGTCAGCAATCGGTTGATCCCAAGCGAAACCTTGAGTAGACAAACGAGAAGCGTCAACATTGTATTCGTTTACAAGAGCTGATTTAACAGAGTTAGCACGAGCTAAAGATAAACGTTCGTTCAACTTACGTGGACCAGTGTTATCTGTGTGACCTTCGATACGTGCAGTAGCGTTAGGGTATTCAGTTAACTTCTCAGCAACTTTAGCGATTTCTGGCTTGTATTGGTCTTTGATGTTTGATTTGTTAGTATCAAAGAACACACGAAGTTCCATGTTAAGGTCTTCAGTTAACTCTTGTGGTTGTGGAGCAACTGGAGTTGGTTCAACTGGAGCAACTTCTACTACAGGAGCAGCAGGCTTCAAGTGACCACCAAGAACTACGTTTAAACCAGCAAGAGCTGTATAGTTCCAGAATTGTTCATCAAAGTTATAAGTACCACGAGCTTCTGTACGAAGAGATAAAGCATCGTTTAAGCGATAGAAAGCACCGATACCAGCGTTACCTAAAGTACCTTCTTCACCATTATGATAAGCTAAACGAGCATCATCAAAGTCATATTTATAATGACCAGCACCTAACAATACGTAAGGCTTAAATTTACTGTCATAGTTTTTAGTGATTAAATCAGAAGTAACATAGAAGTTACCATTGATTTGTTTTTGTTTGTATTCACCGTAGCTCGGATCTACATCACCTTTAACTTGGTTATATTCAGCTTCAAAACCTAACCATGGTGTTAACTCAATACCTAAAGCTGCACCAACGAATAAATCATTTTGAAGTTCAGGGCTGTTTGTTAAACTACCTTTGTCACCACCATTGTTGTGTTGGCTGTCTTGCCAAGTGTAACCAAGCAATAATGGAGTAACTGTTACGCCAGCATTAGCAGCAGCTAATGGAGCAGCAACAAGCATAGTAGCAAGTGCAATACGACTCAATTTCATGGATATCCTCCAGAGATAACAATTGTTGTTCAAGCTCAGCCTAAATTTATTGGCCCCTGAGATATTTTTACCCCAGTATTATTTTTAAGCTATTCACATTTGAATCATACAAACACTTGATAAACTTTCCAAGTGCTTGATAATTTTAATCAAGTAAATTATTGACAAAATTACTTACAATTTCCGTTGTAATTCGGTAATTTTTTACTCAACTAGCAAAAATGAATAACTTCTTTGTTTCGCTTACGGTGATTTTACCAGTATTCTAGCCAACTGATAACCCTTATTTAATTTTGTGTTTCCTTATTATAAAAAATAATATAAATCATTGTCAGAAAACATAAAATTGCTCTATTTATACATATATTAAGGTTTCTTAATGTTTAGATCTCCTGGTTTTACTATAGTTGAGCTCTCTATAACCCTCGTAATTCTTGTGATTATGTCAGTTATAGCCATTCCTTTATACCATCAATTTATGGCATCTGTAGAATTAAAAAATACTTCGCGTGTACTCACAATTCATATACAAAAAGCCAAATCGGACGCAATTATTAAGCATAAGAACATTGTTCTGTGTCCAAGTTCAGATCAGGTAATCTGTAATACAGATTGGAATAAACACTTAATCAGCTTCATAGATAGTAACCGTAATCTACAGCATGATTTAAATGAAGAATTATTAACCTCTATAGATCTTAACCATACTTATGGTTCTATGAAATTACAACGTTTTGGTAAAAAACAAAATAGTATTGTTTTTCAAGGAAGCTCGGGACTTCCAATCGAGTCTAATGGTAGTTTTATTTACTGTTCTTATGATCAGCTTAAAAATTTTAAATTAGTTCTTAGCAAAATGGGGCATGTGCGTGTCGAAGAATTAAAAAATTGTTAGAACTCTACAGTCTAATGCCGAGACCAATACATCCCTCATTTTGCAATATACTGCTTAAGTTTTAATGTTTTCTTAATTTGAGATAAAGAACAATCGGAGATTACAACAATGACTGACATCGTAATTGTTAATGGTGCTCGTACTGCTATGGGTGGTTTTCAAGGATCACTATCTGGTCTAACTGCTCCTGAACTAGGTGCAGTAACAATTAAAGAAGCAATCGCACGAGCAGGCTTGCAACCTACTGATGTCGAAGAAGTCATTATGGGTTGTGTACTACCTGCGGGTTTAAAACAAGGCCCTGCTCGTCAAGCGATGCGTAAAGCTGGTTTACCTGACTCTACAGGTGCAGTGACGATTAATAAGCTTTGTGGGTCAGGCATGAAAGCCGTGATGCAAGCAGCAGACATGATCAAAGCAGGCAGTGCTGAAATTGTGGTTGCAGGTGGCATGGAGTCAATGACTAATGCTCCTTATGTATTGCCCAAAGCACGTGCTGGTTACCGTATGGGTCATGGCGAAATTAAAGACCATATGTTCTTCGACGGTTTAGAAGATGCTGAAACGGGTCGTTTAATGGGTTCATTTGCTCAAGATATGGCAAATACACGTGGCTATACACGTGAGCAAATGGATGACTTTGCCATTCGTTCTTTAAAACGTGCTCAAACTGCAATTACTGAAGGCTATTTCAAAGATGAAATCGTCCCTGTTACTGTCTCTACACGTAAAGGCGATGTGATTGTTGACCAAGATGAACAACCTTTAAATGCGAAGATTGATAAAATTCCTTCACTTAAACCAGCTTTTGCAAAAGACGGTACAATTACCGCAGCAAATGCGAGTTCTATTTCTGATGGTGCTTCTGCATTGGTGTTAACATCAAGTGAAGTTGCAGCACAACGTGGCTTACAACCGCTTGCTAAAATTATTGCGACAGCTTCAAATTCTCAGCATCCTTCAGAATTTACCATCGCTCCTGTGGGTGCTATCGAGAAAGTTCTTAAAAAAGCTGGATGGAATGCTCAGGACGTTGACCTTTGGGAAATTAATGAAGCATTTGCTATGGTTACCATGTGTCCAATTGATGATTTCAAACTTGATGCAGAGAAAGTAAATATCAATGGGGGGGCTTGTGCCCTAGGTCATCCGGTAGGTTCTACAGGTTCTCGCATTATTCTTACACTTATTCATGCGCTTAAACGCACTGGCGGTAAAAAAGGTATTGCCGCACTTTGTATTGGTGGTGGTGAAGCAACAGCTGTTGCCATCGAAATTCTTTAATTAAAATCTGTTTAAAATCCCACTTCGGTGGGATTTTTTATGAAAAATTTACAAAAAAAGACCCACAAAATCACTTTTAAGTTTTAACTTATTCCTTTAAACGAAAACAACAATGGACAATAACAATGCAACTCAATCACTATCTCAATTTCCAAGGTCAGGCAGAACAAGCCTTTAATTTTTATAAATCGGTCTTTGGTGGTGAATTTGCTATGCTGAGCCGTTATAGCGACATGCCACCTAATGAGGGTGTAACATTATCTGAAGCCGAAAAAAATTTAGTGCTGCACGTTTCTCTACCGATTAATGAGTACACAGTACTCATGGCATCAGACACTATCGATCAATTCTGTACCCCGAATAGTGTATTTACTAAAGGTAATAATCATTACATCGCAATCAACCTTGAAAAAGATGAGCAAGAAAAAGCAAAACAGCTGTTCGATGCTCTATCTGTAAATGGACAAGTTGAAATGCCATTAGAAAAAACTTTCTGGGGTGCATTATACGGTGCATTTACCGATCAGTTTGGCATAAAGTGGATGGTTAACTGTCAGCTTGATACATAATATTTTTTAAGATCAGCCCCTTATAGAGACACTTACTATTTCTATAAGGGTCTTAAACATTAATATTAGAATACTGCGCAATAATCATTAAACCAACGGTAATAAAACCTATACCTACCCATCCAGCTACATCAATATTCTGCCCAAGAAAAATCTTTGCAAGAAAAGCAGTTGCTAATACACCTATTCCAGACCAAAGCACATATAAAATTCCCGCCTGCATATATTTCAAAGCAATAGCTGCACATGCAAAAGACCCAATATATAAAACTAGAGCAATTCCTTGAGCAGTTTTATTAACTAATCCATTGCCTTTAGCCGAATAAAATGTTGAGAGCACATCTGTCGCAATAGCAAATATTAACCACCAAGCACCGGGATTTATTTTTGAAATTAAGCCTAACATTCTTATTCTTCATTCATTTATTAAAAAGTAATTATAAAAAAAGCTGAACCTAAGTTCAGCTTCTTCATTTAAAATTATTTAAGCACCAGTTTGATAACTTGCTTGCGGTACGGCTGTTGAAGCTTGGTACGGGTTGGTAAAGTCTTGCAAACCAGCTGCCGCCTCTTGCACATCTTTACCTTCCTTAATTACAAAACTATCAAAACCTGAGCGCTTTAAGTAGTTTAAGACATCCTTAAACACATCGCCAGTTGCACGCAGTTCACCTTGGAAACCTTGACGACGTAATAACGCTGCAAATGAATATCCACGACCATCACCAAAGCCAGCAAACTCAATAAAGATCGCATCGAGTTCGCTAAGTGGGAATGTATGATCTTCTGGTGAATCGCTCACAGTCACATACAAAGCTTTTTTGCCTTGAACATTAGTTAATTGATCGAGTTGAGCTGTTGTTACAACAACATCACCTTGAGGAACCACACCATCTTCTGCAATGATTTGATAAGTATTGTCTGCAATCGTGCCGTCTTTATAAAGCACTGGTAGAGCTGTATTAAGCATATGCACGCTCCTTAAATGGTTGAATTCCTACACGGCGATATGTATCGACGAAACGCTCACCTTCAGTACGTAAATCAAGATAAGTATTTAATACTTCTTCAATAACGTCTGGAACAGCATCTGCTGCAAATGATGGGCCTAAGATGTCACCGATAGAGGCATCATGGTCTGAATTACCACCTAATGTAATTTGGTAGAACTCAGCGCCTTTTTTATCTACACCTAAAATACCGATGTTACCCACGTGGTGGTGACCACAAGCATTCATACAACCAGAAATATTTAGGTCTAAATGACCAAGATCATAAACTTTGTCTAAGTCTTCAAAACGACGTGTAATCGCTTCAGCAATTGGAATTGATTTCGCATTTGCAAGTGAACAGAAATCACCACCCGGGCAGCTAATAATATCGGTAATAAAGCCGATATGTGCACGTGCCATATTGTGTTGTTCAAGTGCTTGCCATACATCGAACAAGTCTTTTTGAGGCACATCTGCCAAAGCAATATTTTGTTCGTGAGTGGTACGAAGCTCACCGAACGTATATTTATCAGCAAGATCTGCAATAAAATTCATTTCTTCGGTGGTCATATCACCCGGTGCGATGCCTGCACGTTTTAGAGAAATCGTAACAATACGATAGCCTTTCACTTTATGTGCATGCGTGTTGATATTGAACCATTGTTTGAATTTTGGATGCTCAGCGAATAAATCCGTGAAATCTTCATCTGCCAAATCTTGATAATCAAACGGAGTGAACTCTTCATCCAGTTTTTTCAAGATTTCTGGCTGAATTTTTAGTGCTTCACGTGTGTGTTCAAATTCAGCTTCAACTTTCTGTGCAAATACTTCAGGTGTTAATGCTTTAACCAAGATTTTGATACGCGCTTTATATTTGTTATCACGACGGCCATGCAAGTTATAAACACGTAGAACAGCTTCTAAGTAAGCAATTAAATCTTCACGTGGTAAAAACTCACGAATGACACTACCAATGATTGGAGTACGGCCTAAACCACCACCAGCCATAATTTTATAGCCAATTTCACCTGCCTCATTACGCACGATATAAACACCAATATCGTGAAATGCAGTTGCTGCGCGATCTTTTTCTTCAAGTGCAGAAACAGCAATTTTGAACTTACGTGGCAAGAATGCAAATTCAGGGTGGAATGTACTCCACTGACGAATCAATTCACATGTTGGGCGAGGGTCTGCAATTTCACCAGCAACCACACCCGCATATTGGTCAGTTGTCGTGTTGCGTATACAGTTACCACTAGTTTGAATAGCATGCATTTGTACAGTTGCAAGTTCTGCCAAAATATCTGGCACATCTTCAAGTGCAGGCCAGTTTAACTGAATGTTTTGACGTGTTGATACGTGTGCATAACCACGATCATATTTTGTTGAAACTTCAGCAACTTTACGTAATTGTTTAGAATTCATTAAGCCATACGGCACAGCAATACGCAGCATAGGCGCATAACGTTGCACATATAAACCATTTTGCAAACGTAATGGACGATATTCATCTTCAGAAAGTTTGCCAGCTAAATAGCGTTCAGTCTGATCACGGAACTGAGCAACTCGTTCATTAACCAGCTGCTGGTCGAAATCGGTATATAAATACATGGCGTATGGCTAGTAGATTCATTATTAAGGCGGATAGCATAGCGAGCTTTTATTCATCAATAAAATGCTTTTTTTGCATATTTAATAACGATTTTATTGATAAGCTTATATACATCGATATAAAAAAGCCCAGATAAATCTGGGCTTTTTTGATAGCAAACGTTTATTTGTTATCTGGCAATGCATAAGCCACTAAATAGTCGCCCATTTTTGTACCAAATGAACCATGACCACCGGCCATGATCACAACATATTGCTTACCGTTGATTTCATAAGTCATTGGTGTTGCTTGTCCACCTGCTGGTAAACGTGCTTCCCATAATTTCTTACCATTCGTGACGTTAAAGGCACGGATGTAATTATCTTGAGTTGCACCAACAAACATAACATTACCGGCAGTAGAGATTGAACCACCTAAACCAGGAACACCAATTTTCACAGCTGGTAATTGGAACAGTTTTGGTAAGCTATCACGGATAGTACCAATACGTTTTTTCCAAACGACTTCATGAGTTTTCAAATCTACGCCAGCCACATATCCCCAAGCTGGTTGTTTACAAGGTAAACCAAGCGGAGATAGGAATGCGCTGATTTCTACACCATACGGTACGCCATACATTGGCTGAACACCTTGCTCAGTACCTGCACCTTTTGCAGTTTGCGCGCGGTTTGGATCAGCAGGAATTAGACGACTTACAAATGGCAAGCCAATCGGATTCATGACAGCAACTTGACGATCAGGGTTAACTGACATACCGCCCCATTCAAACACACCTAAGTTACCAGGGAAAACTAAAGTACCGTTTTCAGATGGTGGTGTATAAATACCATCGTAATTGAGACGTTTGAATGACACACGACACATAAGCTGATCAAGCATAGTGGCACCCCACATATCTTTATCAGTCAATTTATCTTGTGGTGCCAAGTTCAAGTCAGAGAATGGCTGAGTTTTTGAATAATGCTCGCCTTTAGTCTGTGGTCCGCGTTTAACTGTTTGTGGAACTGGTTTCTCAGTTACAGGAACAATTGGCTGACCATTACGGCGATCAAGAACAAAGGCATTACCTGTTTTGGTCAATACATAAATTGCTGGAACAGTTTTACCAGATTTGTCTTTAATATCTGCCAAAGATGGTTGTGACGGTACGTCCATATCCCATAAGTCGTGATGGGTTGTCTGGAAGTTCCAAATCAATTTACCAGTTGAAGCATTAATCGCTAACATAGAGTTTGCATAACGTTCTTTCAACTCGGTACGGTCACCACCCCAAATATCTGGAGTACCTACACCTGTTGGAACATAAACGATATCAAGTTTGGCATCGTATGCTAAAGGAGCCCAAGCATTTGGAGAGTTATGAACAAAAGTTGTGCCTTCACCTGGCATAGCATTTGGATCTGCTGCGCCAGTATCAAATACCCAAAGAAGCTTACCAGTGTTCACGTCATATCCACGAATCACACCAGATGGCTCTTTATTTGAATAGTTGTCTGTCACAGAACCAGCAATAACTACTGTTGAACCTGTCACAACACCAGGAGACGTTGGGTTATAACCACCTGGATAAGCATATGGCATAAACTCTTGTAAGTTCACTTCACCATTTTGACCAAAGTCAGTACATGCTTTACCAGTGTCAGCATTCACAGCAACTAAGCGCCCGTCATTAACTGGAACAAAGACTTTACGTGGACATTGTGTAGAGCTAGATTTCTTGCTTTGGAGGCTCGTTGCAAACTCAGTAGTATTGTTTGCATCGTAGTACATTACACCACGACAAGTTAAATGCTGGAACGATTTATCCGTTTTAAGTTTCGGATCAAAACGCCATTTTTCTTTACCAGTAGCCGGATCAATCGCAATTAATTGTTGGTGAGCCGTACAGATAAACATGTTATTACCAATTTTAATTGGCGTAACCTGATTGGTTGTTTCACCAGAATCATTATCTGTTTTGAAATCACCAGTACGTAGTGTCCATGCTACTTTCAAATCTTTGACATTTTGGTCATTAATTTGTTTGAGCGGAGAATAACGCTCACCAGCTTGAGTACGACCATAAGCTGGCCAATCACTCTCTGCTACACCTGGAACGGCTTGAGCAGTTTCTGGTTGAGGAGTTTTGATCTCACCATTAATTTCTTGTGGATCGTTGAAGATAGAATAAACCATCAACACGATTGCAATCGCTAAAGTTGAAGATAAGGCAACTTTACTTGATCCAAGGTTGTTGATTCCACGAGTCACTGCCGGAACCAATAACCATAAACCAAGAATACCTAAAATATCTAAACGAGGTGCAAGCGCCCAAAAGTCTGTTCCAACTTCCCAGACACTCCAGATAATAGTACCTAGCATTAATGCAGCATAAACCCACAAAGCAGTTGAAGCGCGCTTGTAGAGTTGCCATGTAACAATGAGAAGTAAGACTCCAGCTACAATGTAGTAAATTGAACCGCCTAGTGTAGCGAGCCAAATACCTCCAATTAACAGGAATAACGCCAATAACCCAATAATGATTACGGTAAACGTCGTTAATCCTGATCTTGAAGAAGGTTGATTCATAAACCACCTCTTATCAATCATCATTTTTATCGGAAAGATGTGCCAAAAACCTTATAGAAAAATGGCATCACCAATACATATAAAACAAAATTCAGGCATAAAGAAAAAAACGGAAGGTCTGGATACTTCAATCAATGATTTAGCCCTCGACAATCCGTTTTTCGGAATAATTACTTAGAATACGGTTGAGAATTTAATACCGCCTACCCAAGTGTTATCACCATTTTTTAATGCACCAACATGACGAACATATTGCACATTTGGACGAATAGTTAGCCAGTTAGTGGCATGAATACCATAGTAAAGCTCGGTATTGTATTCAGTGTCATATTCTTTGGCTTGAATATCGCTCCAGTCATCATTGATATGAATACGAGCAACGCCAAGTGCCAACTCATCTTGTGGACGTTGATTGAGCAAACCTTTGTAGACTAAGCCTACATTTTGCATATTATCAACTTTATTAGTATCTGAATCGTGGAAAGTAAGGTTCACAAAACCTGTTAAACCGCGATCAGTTTGATCAGCTGGCTGGAATAATTTTTGTTTCGCAGTTACCCAAACACCTTGCTTATGAGACGTTTTGGTTGGATTAGTAATTTCCTCTGCATCAGCAGTGCTGTAGTAATAACCTAAACGGTATTCACCAGGCATGCTTTGCACGCCTAATTTAGGTGACCAAACGACCTCTGCCGGAATAATTGCACCGTGAGAACCATCTGTGCTTAGGTTGAAACCTTTGCCACGCTCCAAGTTCTCTGGGTTATATTCATATACACCAATTTGCGTATATAAATCGGGTTGCACATTATATTTAACACGCATTGCCCATTGGCTAACTGGCCAGTTATACCACTGATCGCCTACCCAGTTACCCACTTGTGAACCACAGAGGGCCAAGTTCTGGAAGTCACAGTCAAAACTATTAAAGTCTTCACCTTCACCAAAACGACCAACTTTCACATCTAACTTCTGATCAAGGAATTTTTTCTTAATCCACAAGTCTGTTAAACGCCAAGTTTGCTCACGCCCCCACACTTCTTGTGCAGAACTAATGTGTCCAGCTAAAGCTGGAGAATGTTCAGAAAGCGATTGCCCATCACGATAAGTTAAAGTGATTTGAGCTTCAGTATCTTGCCACCCTAAAATTTTACCTAGGTCCAAATGCGAACCTAAAGCAAGTTGCCCTGTATAAGCGCTACCGTGTGTAGAAGTATTCTTTGAATCTAAAATACCGGCATATTCACCGGTATATCCAAAAGAAAAATCATAACCTTGTGCTTGTAACGCTGTACGTTGCCCGTTCCAATCACCCAACATCCAAGAACTATTTGGGTCAAATGCAGCAGCAGCTTGTGCATGCTGAACAAAAAGAGTAATTGATAAAACGGATAAACAGGAAACCATCAAAGATTTATGCGTTTTCATGTTTACGAACCTTTTATGTCTTTGTTTATAAAGGTTACGCTAATTTTATGTAAAGAAATTATTCAAAATGTTAATCAATTGATTAATCAGATAATAATCTTAGTACTTACTGTATAAGAAATAGCCCTCTAACCTTACCACTGCCCCTCGCCAAGCTTTTGACCTACAAAGGAATATCGCATTTGGGAACGTGAGAACTTAATTGGGCATGCAATTTGAGGTTCTGTATCTGCCGTATTATTTTGCAAAGGTACATTCACAATCCATCCACGTTGTTGTGCTAACGGTGAATTTAAAGCCTCACTTAAACTCAATACTGGCTCTACACACACATCAAGATTTGCAAAAATTTCATGCCACTCTTTAAATGTTTTGGTTTTAATTTTTTCCTGAATGGCTTGTTTAACTTCCTGTCGATCTTCGGCATCTAATGATGCACCTTTTTGCAATAACACAGGTAAATCTAATGCAGCAGATAAGCCAGCCATAAACTGCGGTTCAAGACTTCCAATCGAAAGATAACGACCATCTTGAGTCATATAATAGTCATAGAAAATACCTCCATTAAGCATTCCCTGTTCTGGCGCCTGTTCAACTTGTCCTGCAAGCGTAGCTGACGCAGCCATACTATTTAGACTCGCCACACAATCCGTCATGGAAATATCAATATATTGGCCTATACCACTACGACTGCGCTCAACGACCGCAGCCAAAATCGCAATAACTGCATGTAATGATCCACCTGCAATATCGGCAACCTGAATGCCAAGCGGTGGTGGACCACTATCTTGTCGGCCACTATATCCAGAAATACCTGCTAAAGCTAAGTAATTAATGTCGTGTCCAGCTCGATCTTTGTAGCTTCCTGTTTGTCCATAACCTGTAATTGAGCAATAAATTAAACGCGGGTTAATTTCTGCAAGCGTTGCATAGTCCAATCCTAAACGGCGCATGACATCTGGTCGAAATTGTTCTATGACAATATCAAACTCGGAAATCTTGGCTTTTATCAGATCAATACTGGCAGCATCTTTTAAGTCGAGAACAATCGACTGTTTATTTCGATTTAGATAACTATGTGCAGTCGCCTGTCCATTGGCATATGGCGGCATTATCCGAATGAGATCTGGACGTGATGGAGATTCGATATGGATGACTTCTGCCCCCATATCGGCCAAATACATTGTGGCAAAAGGTCCAGGTAAGAGCGTCGAGAAATCGAGAACTTTAAGTCCATTTAATGCTGTCGTCATCGTATTTTTAACCACTATTATTCGAATTTTCTTTTATATTAGTTAAGCAAATATTCTAAAACAATGTCATGTTCAGCCATTTACCTTGATCATTTCGGCAATTTAACATGTAAAAAGTGCTTTTACACTGTTGTAAATCGCCAATTTATTTTTTTAGACGGTCATTTAGGTCAATTTAAAGTGAACATCAAAGAGACTGAAGGATTCAATATGAGTCGCGATACGATTAGCATCCACTTCGTGAATGCGGCTTTGACAGGCGTAAAACGCCTTGGCATGGATGTCGAGACGTTACTTTCACATGTGGGTATCGAAGCGGAACTATTACGTCAACCTAAAGCTCGAATCTCACCAGAACAATATACCCGTTTTATAAAAATGTTATGGATGGTCACACAAGATGAACACGTCGGCTTTGATGTACAGCCGCGTCGTTTGGGCACTTTTGCCATTATGTGTCAGTTGATTATTCATGCAAAAACCTTGGGCCAAGCCCTTGAACTCTCATCTCAGTTTTATAAATTATTTGGTGATGAATGGTCAGTAACGCTAGAGCGTGACAAACACGAAGCACGTTTAGTACCTCTCATTCCAAAAACATTAGATCCAGATCATTTCATTACTGAAAGTATGCTCATGATTTGGCATGGTTTGGCATCTTGGCTGATTGAACGCCGCTTACCATTAGAACGTGTTCATTTTAGCTATCCGCGCCCTGCACATGCAGATGAATATGATGCTTTATTCTTTGCGCCAGTTATGCAGTTTGATGCACCACGTACTGAAATAACCTTTGCAGCTGATTATCTTGATTTACCAATCCGTCAAGATGAAAAAACGCTAGAAGAGTTCTTGAAAGCAGCCCCTGCTCAGCTTTTAGTAAAATTCAAGAACACCAACTCGCTGACTTCTCGTATTCGTGACGTACTTAAGAGTCAAATTGGTGAAGAAATGCCAACGCTTAACGACGTTGCATCAATGCTGTATTTATCTCCGCAAACTTTACGCCGCCGCTTAGCTGCTGAAGGTAAAAGCTATCAAGGCGTAAAAGACGCTCTACGTCGAGATGCTGCGATTCACTTATTGCTCAACCCTGAATTAACACTTGAAGATGTTGCTCAACAGGTAGGCTTTAGTGAAACCAGTACATTCCACCGTGCATTTAAAAAGTGGACTGGTGTAACTCCTGGCTTATATCGCCAACTACATGGTTACCACTAATTCTTAAATCTCTTTATATTCACATCTAGCCCAAGTTCAACTTGGGCTTTTTTATATCTCTATTGGCAAAAATCATCACCTGACTGGTGTGCTTATCGTCATTGCACTCCCTCTTAAAAACAGTACACTCAAAACACGACAAAGTTTAAGTAATAAAAAAAGGAACTGTTATGAGCGAGGCTTATATTATTGACGCCATTCGCACACCACGCGGAAAAGGAAAAAAAGACGGCTCTCTTTACGAAGTAAAACCAATCACATTACTCACCACTCTATTAAATGAATTACAGCAACGCCATCAGCTTGATACATCTAAAGTGGACGACATTGTTCTGGGCTGCGTAACGCCAATTGGCGATCAAGGTGGGGACATTGCCAAAACCGCAGCAATTGCCGCAGGCTGGAATGATGATGTTGCTGGCGTACAAATTAACCGCTTTTGTGCTTCAGGTTTAGAAGCCGTCAACATGGCAGCCATGAAAGTCCGCTCTGGTTGGGAAGATTTAGTGGTTGCTGGCGGTGTTGAATCAATGTCGCGTATTCCAATGGGTTCTGATGGCGGACCATGGGCGTTAGATCCAGAAACCAACCTTAAATCATCTTTTGTTCCACAAGGTATCGGGGCTGATCTTATCGCAACCTTAGACGGCTATAGCCGTGAAGATGTTGATAATTTTGCGGTGAAGTCGCAACAAAAAGCAGCGGCAGCTCAAGCAAATGGTTATTTCGATCAATCAGTTGTGCCAGTCAAAGATCACGCAGGTGTGGTGATTTTAGAAAAAGATGAATTTATTAAAGGCAATACCACACTCGAAGGCCTTGCAAAACTCAACCCAAGTTTTGAAATGATGGGGCAAATGGGTTTTGATGCAGTTGCTTTACAAAAATATCCAGAAGCACAAAAAGTAAATCATGTTCATCACGCAGGTAACTCATCAGGCATTGTCGATGGAGCAGCTCTCGTTTTACTGGCTTCAGAAAAAGCAGTCAAACAACAAAATTTAAAACCACGCGCTAAAGTTTTGGCGACTGCTCTCGTTGGTACCGACCCAACCATCATGCTAACTGGTCCTGCACCTGCTGCACGTAAAGCCTTGGAAAAAGCTGGACTAACAATTGATGATATTGACTTATTTGAAGTCAACGAAGCATTCGCAGCAGTTGTTATGCGTTTTATTAATGAACTCAACGTCCCTGCTGAAAAAGTCAATGTAAATGGCGGTGCAATTGCTTTAGGACATCCTTTAGGCGCAACTGGCGCTATGATTTTAGGCACCCTACTTGATGAGCTTGAACGACAAGATAAAAAGCGCGGTTTAGCGACGCTCTGTGTCGGCGGTGGTATGGGTATTGCGACCATTATTGAACGTGTATAAAAATTTAGGGATAGATAAAGATGAGTGCAATTCAATACGAAAAAAATGCCGACAATATTGTCATTTTAACGCTTGATTCAACTGGACAATCTGCAAACACCATGAATGCTGAGTTTCGTGACTCGGTTGATGAGGTCACTCAGAAACTTAAAGCAGAAACGGAACTTTCAGGCGTTATTTTCCGTTCAGCTAAAAAAACATTCTTTGCTGGTGGTGATTTAGATGAACTGATTCAAGTTCAACCTGAGCATGCAACTGACTTTTTCAATATGGTTGAGAAGTTAAAAGGACATCTAAGAACGATTGAAACACTAGGAGTTCCAGTTGTTGCAGCATTGAATGGCACGGCCCTGGGCGGAGGATGGGAAATCGCATTAAGTTGCCATCACCGTATTGCAATCAATGACCCAAAAAGCAAATTTGGCCTACCAGAAGTTACTTTAGGTTTACTTCCGGGTGGCGGCGGGATTGTACGTATGGTCCGTTTGCTCGGTCTTCAAAATGCATTTCCATTTTTAATGGAAGGTAAGCAGTTCGGTGTCGATAAAGCCAAATCTTTAGGCTTAATTCATGACACAGCTGAAAATGAACAAGAACTTTTAGATAAAGCGATTGCTTGGATCAAAGCCAATCCGAAATCTCAACAGCCTTTTGATGTGAAGGGGTATAAAATTCCGGGTGGCGATCCAAAAACTCCGGCAGTTGCACAAGTTCTTGCCATTGCACCAGCCATGTTAAAAGACAAAACCAAGGGCTGCTACCCTGCTCCTGAAGCGATTATGGCTGCCGCAGTGGAAGGCGCTCAAGTTGATGTTGATACAGCGTTGCGCATCGAGTCTCGCTATTTTACTCAACTAACAACAGGCCAAATTTCTAAAAATATGATTGGCACGTTCTGGCATGGCCTAAATGCAATTAAGTCTGGTGCAAGCCGCCCTGCCGATGTTGCCAAATGGCAAGCGACTAAAGTTGGTGTGTTAGGTGCGGGCATGATGGGTGCCGGTATTGCATATTCAACAGCCATTAAAGGCATTCCTGTTATCCTTAAAGATGTATCTGTTGAAAATGCTGAAAAAGGCAAAGCATATTCTCAGAAATTGCTAGATAAACGTGTTTCACAAGGCCGCATGACGGCAGAAAAACGTGACCAGATTTTATCGCTTATTACAGCTACAGCTTCTGCTCAAGACCTTCAAGGTTGTGATCTGATTATTGAAGCCGTATTTGAAAACCAAGAGCTCAAAGCGAAAGTCACTCAAGAAGCTGAACAATACTTAGTGCCTAATGGCGTAATGGCATCAAATACATCGACCCTGCCAATTACAGGTTTAGCGCAAGCAAGCAAGGATGATAAAGCGTTTATCGGTCTGCATTTCTTTAGCCCTGTCGACAAAATGCAGTTGGTTGAGATTATTAAAGGTAAAAACACCTCGGCAGAGACGCTTGCTAAAGCCTACGACTTTGTACAGCAAATTGGAAAAACGCCAATCGTTGTTAATGATAGCCGTGGCTTCTTTACCAGTCGTGTGTTTGGTACTTTTATTCAAGAAGGTATGCGCTTGCTTGCCGAAGGTGTCCACCCAGCACGTATTGAAATGGCAGCACTGAAAGCAGGCATGCCTGTGGGACCACTTGCGATTCAAGATGAAGTGTCTTTAACGTTGACCGAGCATGTTGCCAGTGAAGCACGTAAAGCACTGCAAGCCGAAGGCAAAGAGCTACCGAAAACACCGGTAGATGAAGTAATTCATACCATGATTCATGAGTTAAACCGTAAAGGTAAAGCTGCTGGCGCAGGTTTCTATGACTATCCTGAGAATGGTAAAAAGCACCTATGGGAAGGCTTAAACCGCTGGCAGAAAGATCACGATATTTCTGAGCAGGATATGATAGATCGCATTTTGTTTGTACAAGCCTTAGATACCTTACGTTGTTACGAAGAAGGTGTGTTGGAGTCGGTTATTGATGCCAATGTCGGTTCTATTTTTGGAATTGGTTATGCACCTTGGACTGGCGGAGCGATTCAATTCCTAAATCAGTATGGTGTTGATAAAGCAGAGAAACGTGCTGAAGAGTTGGCTGCCAAATATGGTGAGCGCTTCACGCCCCCAGCGTTACTCAAAACCAAAGCTGAGCAGAAACAAAATATTCAATAATTTAAATCTATTAAATATTTAAAAACTGCATAAACCTTACCCATATAAATATATTTTATTTATATGGGTTTTTCTTTATGACCTTTAAGATTTCAGCCTACTGCCTAAATATGCTATAAATAGACTTCATTTTTGTGCTTCTACAGCACATTCGAGAAATCCTTATGTCCGATAAAAATTCTTCCGAGTCAGCAGTTTTAGGCTGGAAATTTGTTCTGATCGTTGGTGTTTTAAGTGCGATTTTCCTTGGCTTTTTCTATTTAGCAATGAGTAATGAACCTGACTATATGCCAGGTGCTCAGCGCAAAGCTCAACAGCACGAAATGCAACAAAAAGCTGAAAAATCGACAGATCAACAAAGTCAGCATGACAACATGCCTGAAATGGACATGCAAGAACATCAGCATTCACATCAGTAATCAGATATTTTTAAAATGACAGATTTTTCCCGCAACGCACTGGTTGTAGAAGGTGGAGGCATGCGTGGTGCCTTTACCAGTGGTGTACTTGATGCTTTTCTACAACAACAGTTCAATCCTTTTGACTTATACGTTGGTGTATCTTCTGGTTCGACCAATGTGGCTAACTACTTGGCAGGCCAACAGGGCCGGACTTTAACCTTCTATGTTGACCACTCATTACGTCCTGAATTTATCGATTATAAGCGCTTCTTTAAAGGTGGCGATTTACTCGATTTAAAATGGATGTGGGAAATTGGCGAGCAAGAACATCCTCTTGATCAACAGAGCCTTTTTGCCAAAAATCCAGATTTTTATATGGTATTAACGCATGCTAAAACTGGTCATGCTGAGTATCTTCGTGCTGGTAAAGATAATTTGCTAAATGCACTGCGTGCTTCTAGCTCAATTCCGGTTTTGACTCGTCATCCCGTCGATATTATGGGTGAACCCTACTTTGATGGCGGCGTTGCAGATGCTCTACCCGTTCGCTGGACGGCTCAGCAAAGTGGTGTCAAAAAGCTATTAGTTTTACGTACTCGCCCGAAGAACTACTTTAAAGCAAGTAGTCGAGGCGACCAATTCCTTGCAAAATATGCTTTTAAACACCATTACGGTTTTGCAAATAGCTTGCGTAACCGCTGTGCTCGTTATAATGCTTCAGTTGAATTTGTTCGTAGCAGTAACCCTGAACAGCAAATTTTAGAGGTATGTCCACCGCCTCTTAAAAATATGGCAGGTCGTTTAACGACAAATCCGAAAAAGCTTCGTTACAGTTATGAAGTTGGTTTGGAAACAGGCTTACAAGCCATCGAAAACTGGAATGCGATGAAGTAATTCAAAGTTGAGATTTCTAAAAAGGAATCTCAACTTAACGCTAAAGTCATATCAATATGTGGAATACCACAATCTTGGTAAACCTCACCCTGCACTTTAAAACCTAGAGCTTCATAAAAAGCTGTCACATAAGTTTGCGCGGAAAGCTTTAAATAAGGCAATTTTTGATTACGGGCATAGTCAATAATATGCTGCATTAAAATTTTACCTATACCCTGCTTTCGATAAGGTATTAAAACAGCAACACGTCCTACACTATGCTGCGGTAACAAGCGTGCTGTAGCGATAGGCTGCTCTTTGTCATACACCATAAAGTGTACAGCAGTAGCGTCAAAATCATCCCACTCGTCTTCGGGTGCAATACCTTGCTCTTGAATAAAAACTTGTTCACGGATGTATTTGGCGTCCTTCTCAAGCTGTTTCCAATCACCCGCTATAATTTTATACATCCACTCACCTTCCTAGCATTTGCAACCAATATTTTCGATTGGCAACTGATCTTGTAATAACAATTCCAAGGTCTGTTTTTTAATCCCATACATTTCTTTCAATGCTTGAATTTGAGCCATAATTTTCGCATCAGGTTGAGAAACGTCTTTGCGTTTTGTTGCCAAAATCATTTTATTTTTGCTGGTATGCTCAAGTGATACAAACTCAAAAACTTTGGTTTCATAACCATACGCTTTTAAAAGTAACGCACGCAAAGTATCGGTCAACATCTCAGCTTGCTGTCCAGCATGAATACCAAACTGTAGCATGGGTTGTAAAACTTCAGGACTATGTAGTTGTGGACGTAATTCTTTGTGACAGCACGGCGCGCACATAATCATTGAAGCGTTCAAACGAATTCCGGTATGAATGGCAAAATCAGTCGCGATATCACACGCATGCAAAGCAATCATAACGTCCAGTTTTTCTGGCTGATAACTACGAACATCACCTTCAAAAAAGTCCAAATGATTAAAATGCACTTTGTCTGCCACATTCTGGCAAAACTCAACCAAGTTACGGCGCAGCTCTACACCTGTAATGAGCGGTATCTTTTGTTGTTCCTGCAAATAATCATACAAAGCAAAAGTTAAATAGCCTTTCCCTGAACCAAAATCGACGATGCGTAACTCTTTTTGCTCTGCATCGATCTGCTCATACGCATTCGCAAAAATTTCGATGAATTTATTAATTTGCTTCCATTTACGAGCCATGCTTGGAATGATTTGAGCTTTTTCATCGGTAATACCAAGCTCTTTTAAAAATGCACTACCTTGCTGTACATAACGCTGTTTTTCACGATCATGCGCTTGTACTGTTGGAGTCGTATTCGTACTTTGCTTTTTACCCATATTAAGCATGGCTTTTTTCTTATTTTTTTTAAGCTGAATTTCTTGCAGAGTTGAAAATAAATTTGCTTGTTTGCATTGAACAATCAGTGTTGCGATCTGCTCTAAACCCTCTTCAAAGGTATAGTTTTTGGTCACATCTTGAGTAGTATAATGATATAAAGCTGAAAGCTGTTTTTTCCCATTTAACTCCACAATACGGAAAGTGATTTTTTCTAGCTGTGCCACCTCTCCTTTATATTGGCTCAAAATCAAACGCTCAAAACTTTGCTCATCAAGCATTTGTTTGATTTCATGAAAGAATTGCTGTTCTTGCTCAAAGGAGAAAACCGACACAGATATACCTAAAGAATGGTGACTCATATAAAGTGAAAGTTTAAAGGGTATAGGATTAAAAATAAAATAACTTTACGACTGTTTTGTATTTCTATACATTTGTATTTTTAATCAAAAAAATAAACTTATGAGCAAATCGGTGTTAGAAACTTACGATCCTAAAGAAGAACTTTTTAATGCCTATAGCCATGGTGCTGGCGTTGTTATGGCCGTGATTGCATCTATCCTTTTAATTATAAAAGGTTCTTATCTTTCCACCGCACAGTGGGTAGGTTTGTGGGTATATTCATTTAGCCTCATTCTCGTTTTTACCAGTTCGACTCTCTATCATTTTGCCCAGACCCAAAACTTACGTTACTGGTATAAGAAACTCGACCACACTGCTATTTATTATTTAATTGCTGGGACATATACCCCGTTCTTGAGTATTGCGATACCTACACAAAAAGCTCATATTCTGCTTATTGCACTCTGGAGCATTGCTGCAATTGGTACACTTTTCAAGTTAGTTTTTATTCATCGTTTTCAGAAAATCTCTTTGCTCGCTTATGTTCTTATGGGGTGGCTTGCCGTTTTTGTAATGGATGATATGCGTATCTATTTAAGTAAAGATGCTTTGATGTTATTGATTACTGGAGGTTTAGCTTACACCGTTGGAGCATTGTTTTACGCGTTAAAAAAGGTAAGATATACCCATGCGATATGGCATATTTTTGTACTTTTAGGTGCAGGTGCACACTTTCTTGCAATCTATTGGTACGTTGTTTAATCCATTTTTCACTCATATTCAGTGATCCTGAAAGAGTCATGGAAGATGTTCTTTCACACTATTCTTTGAAGAAAAATATGCCTTTAAAGAGAATAGTAAACTAAAAATAAATTTTAACTGATATAAGGACTTATATGGAGTCAACCTCTGCGACAGCTGCTCCTGTAGTAGCCACCAATTCAAAAACACGGGTTTTGTTTGCAAGCTTAGTCGGTACAACCATTGAGTTCTTCGACTTTTATATCTATGCAACTGCTGCCGTGATTATCTTTCCACATCTGTTTTTCCCTGCTAGCAGTGGCAGTGCCGCAGTCTTACAGTCACTAGCAACCTTTGCGATTGCCTTTATTGCCCGTCCTATTGGTGCAGCGCTATTTGGCCATTTAGGGGATCGTATTGGACGTAAAGCAACCCTAGTGGCAGCATTACTCACTATGGGTATATCAACGGTATGTATTGGCTTACTTCCGACTTATGCTCAAATCGGGATTGTGGCTCCATTACTATTAGCGGTTTGCCGTCTAGGACAAGGCTTAGGTCTAGGGGGTGAATGGAGTGGCGCTGTACTACTTGCAACCGAAAATGCACCAGAAGGTAAGCGTGCATGGTATGGCATGTTCCCACAGCTTGGCGCCCCTATTGGTTTTATTTTAGCAACGGGTTCATTCTTACTTTTAAGTGCAGCTATTCCTGAACAAGCATTCATGCAATGGGGCTGGCGTATTCCATTTATTGCCAGTGCAATATTGGTTATTGTTGGTTTATATATCCGTTTAAAACTCCATGAAACTCCAGCTTTCCAGAAAGTTTTAGATAAGCAAAAAGAAGTTAATATTCCATTTAAAGAAGTTGTCACGAAACACACTGGAAAGCTTATTCTCGGCACAATTGCCGCAATTTGTACTTTCGTGGTGTTTTATTTGACCACAGTGTTTGCACTTAACTGGGGAACGACAAAACTGGGATATGCACGTGGTGAGTTTTTAGAACTTCAACTTTTTGCCACACTTTGTTTTGCAGCCTTTATACCTTTATCTGCTATTTTTGCAGAAAAATTTGGACGTAAAGCAACTTCAGTGGGTGTATGTATCGCTGCTGCGATCTTCGGATTATTCTTCTCTAGCATGTTAGAATCTGGAAATACTCTTATCGTTTTTCTTTTCTTATGTACTGGCCTATCAATTATGGGTTTGACCTATGGCCCGATTGGTACGGTTCTTTCTGAGATTTTCCCAACTTCAGTTCGTTATACAGGTTCAGCATTAACCTTTAACTTAGCTGGTATTTTTGGTGCATCGTTTGCGCCATTAATTGCCACAAAACTTGCTGAAACTTATGGTTTGTATGCTGTAGGTTATTATCTTACAGCGGCATCACTTTTATCATTGGTCGCCTTTTTACTTATTCGTGAAACCAAGAATGAAGATGTGAATAATCAGATTTAAGTATTTTCAAACACCCTAATATAAAAAAGCCGGTTCAAAATTGACCGGCTTTTTTATATATGAAAATTAATTCATTGATGCAGGGTTTGCTGGTGCAACACTGTTTGTCGCTGCAGGAGCAGTTACATTACTTGCCGCCACAGCTGCTGCGCCCGCAACTGCTGCTTCACCAATTAATGCAATTTTTGCTTTTTCTTGGCTTTTTGCAGATAGAGCTGGGTTAGTTGCCACAATACGATTAATGTTTGCAGAGTTTGCTGGAGCAATTGCAGCAGTTTGTAAAATGATTGGGCGATTACCTGTGTTACCCAATGTATAACGAATACCTGTACGAGGGCTAATTACCGTCGTATTCTCTTGTTTCACTACAGCCTGAGCCGAAGTTGGGCCTTTTGCCGCAAGAACCTTATCAACCGTTGTGGTTTGAGGTGCTGAAGCTGTTTCTGCTGCGAAAACAAAACTTGGTACAGCAAGAACAGTTAAAAATAAAGGTTGTAATACTTTTTTCATTGTCTTTCCAACATACACTCTGGATGAGAAGTAAATAGCATTTAATACTTAAAACTGCAAACATTATTCACAGGCTTACTACAAATGAAAAAAAAGCAGAACGATTGTTCTGCTTTTTTTATCACGAAAATTAAATTTTACCGTGACACTGTTTATATTTTAAACCAGAACCACATGGACATGGTGCATTACGACTTTCTGGTACTGGGAACATTTGTTGTTCACCAGCCGGCTCATTGAGTGCTTCTTGAGAGGCAGTCACTTCACCTGTTAAGCCATCTACATCGTCATGTTCAAAAGAAAGCTTCATCGACTCAGCTTGTTGCTGCTGTTGAGCTTCCATTTCTGCAAGTTCTTCTGGTGTTGGAATATGTACACGAGACAAATCAGTCACAACATCAGTTTTAATGACGCCTAACATGTTCACAAACAGGTTAAACGCTTCTTTTTTGTATTCCTGCTCGGGGTTCTTTTGCGCGTAGCCACGTAAGTGAATACCTTGGCGCAAATAATCCATTGCAGCTAAATGATCTTTCCAGTGGCGATCAAGAGAGTTTAGAACGAAATGACGCTCAAGCATTGCTGCTGACTCATCACCCATTTGCGCACGGCGTTGACGATAACGTTCGAGCACTTCATCACTAATACGCTCAACCAGACCTTCTTCATCAAGACGGCGGTCTTGTTCTAACCATTCCTGAACCGGAAGTTCAATACCTAAATCAATACGTAATGCATTTTCTAGACCTTCAATATCCCATTGGTCATGAATTGACTCAGGTGGAATAAAGTTGGCAATCATGGCTTGCATGACTTCACGATGCATCTCTTCAACGTAATCTTGTAAAGTATTTTCAGCTAACACTTCATCACGTTGTGAATAAATGATCTTACGTTGTTCATTATTCACATCATCGTATTTCAATAAGTTCTTACGGATATCGAAGTTACGTGCTTCAACTTTACGCTGAGCATTTTCGATAGAGCGACTTACCATTTTGTGTTCAATCGCTTCATTTTCTTGTAAGCCCATTGCACGCATCATGGCAACAACACGGTCACCTGCGAAAATACGCATGAGGTCATCTTCAAGAGATAAATAGAAACGAGAAACACCAGGGTCACCTTGACGGCCCGCACGACCACGCAGCTGGTTGTCAATACGACGTGATTCATGGCGTTCAGAACCAATAATGTGCAAACCACCTGCTTGCAATACATCTTCGTGGTCCTGCTCCCACTGTGCTTTTAGACGTGCTTCATCTTCTGCTGTTGGGTTTTCAAGCTTGGCAAGTTTCGCTTTCCAGTTACCCCCCAAGATAATATCTGTACCACGACCAGCCATGTTGGTTGCAATTGTTACTGCATTCGGGCTACCCGCCTGAGCAATAATGTCTGCTTCACGCTCGTGCTGTTTAGCGTTCAACACTTCATGGTGAATACCAGCTTGCATCAACTTAGAAGATAGAATTTCACTGGCTTCAATGGTTGCTGTACCAATTAGAATCGGTGCAACACCTTGCTCACGAATATTCATAATTTCTTGAATAATCGCATTATATTTGCCGTTACGGTTTAAATAGATTAAATCGTTTTGGTCATTACGAATCATTGGACGATGTGTCGGAATAATAACAACATCAAGACCATAAATTTCCTTCATTTCCGCAGCTTCAGTATCAGCAGTACCTGTCATACCTGAAAGCTTTTTATAAAGACGGAAATAGTTCTGGAATGTAGTTGTCGCTAATGTCTGGTTTTCAGGCTGAATTTCCAAACCTTCTTTTGCTTCAACTGCTTGGTGCAGACCCTCTGACCAACGACGACCCGGCATTGTACGGCCAGTATGCTCATCAACAATGATGACTTCACCATCATGAATAATATAATGAACGTCACGTTGGAATAAGAAATGCGCACGAATAGCTGCAGATACATGGTGAACAAGGTTTAGGTTTGTTGCCGAATATAAGCTTTCGCCTTCAGCCAACAAGCCCATTTGAATAAGTTCTTGCTCTACAGTTTCATAACCGATTTCAGTCATTTCAACTGAACGTTGCTTTTCATCAATCCAGAAATGCCCACCATCCGCAACTTTTTCTTCTTTTTGCGGGCGTAGTTTTGGTGGAATTGTATTGATTGCCGTATAGAGATGTGAAGAGTCTTCACTTTGACCAGAAATAATTAATGGGGTACGCGCTTCATCAATTAAGATTGAGTCAACTTCATCGATAATGGCATAGTGCAAGCCACGTTGTTTCTTTTCTGCTAAAGAAAACACCATGTTGTCACGTAAGTAGTCAAAACCAAATTCGTTATTGGTCCCATAAGTAATGTCAGCAAGATAAGCCGCTGCTTTTTCTGACGGTTCTTGCATTGAATAAATTGTACCAATGCTTAAACCTAAAAACTCAAATAATGGACGGTTTAACTCAGCGTCACGCTGTGCCAAGTAATCGTTCACGGTAATCACATGAACGCCTTCGCCACTTAATGCGTTTAAGTAACACGCCAAAGTACCCATAAGGGTTTTACCTTCACCGGTACGCATTTCGGCAATTTTGCCTTCGTGGAGAGTAATACCACCAATCAATTGCACATCGTAGTGACGCATGCCCATCACACGTTTTGCTGCCTCACGACAAACTGCAAACGCTTCAGGGAGTAACTTATCTAAACTTTCGCCATTGTTATAACGTTGTTTGAATTCTGGAGTTTTTGCAGATAAGTCTGCATCGCTTAAAGCTGATATCGTCGGCTCGAGCGCATTGATTTGCTCAACAATTTTGCGCATGCGTTTGAGTTCACGCTCATTTTTTGTACCGAAGATACCTCCGATCAGACTTGCCAACATGGATAAACTCTCTAAATCTTGCTTGGTCAAATGAATAAATTTTTTCTCAGTCGTTTATTATGGTGTCAGAAATTTGAAGTACAAGGGGTTTGCACAAAACCCATAAAAAAAATCTGATAGTTAGATAAACGGTTTTACCCTTTATCTAAGCCCCTTTAATGCATCTGGCACCTAAAACTCAACATTAACGCTTATCTATTGAACACAACTTCCGAGAAATCTAATTTAGCAAATTTATCTTAAAGTTACATTGATTCAGGCCATAAATTAACGAGTTTTAGTCATATATATTTACACTTATATAAAAAGTTCATAATAAAATACAAAAACAATAATTTTAATAATAAATAAATTGCGGCATAGTCATTTCAACATATAACAAATTTTAAGCAACTGAGGAAAGATCATGACATTACGATTAGGAGACACTGCCCCTGATTTTCAACAAGAATCAAGCGAAGGCACAATTAATTTTTATGATTTTTTAGGTAATAGTTGGGGTATTTTATTCTCGCATCCCGCTGACTATACCCCTGTATGTACAACAGAATTAGGCTATACAGCGAAATTAAAAGATGAATTTGAAAAACGTAATGTTAAAGCGATTGCCCTATCTGTAGATGACGTGGAGTCGCATAAAGGCTGGATTAATGACATTAATGAAACTCAAAATACTACAGTTAATTTTCCAATTATTGCCGACAAAGACCGCAAAGTATCTGAACTCTATGGTTTTATTCATCCGAATGCCAGTGAAACCCTTACTGTTCGTTCTTTAGTGATTATTGACCCAAATAAAAAAGTTCGTTTAATCATCACCTACCCTGCTTCGACTGGTCGTAACTTTAATGAAGTCTTACGTGTTGTTGACTCATTACAATTAACCGATAAGCATAAAGTGGCTACACCAGCGAACTGGCAACAAGGTGAAGATGTGGTCATTGTTCCTTCTTTAAAAGATGAAGAGGAAATTAAACAACGCTTCCCTAAAGGTTATACTGCGGTGAAACCTTATTTACGCCTTACACCACAGCCTGAGCAAGATTAAAGCCTTTAAAAAAGGCTTTAATCGAAGCGTAAGATAAGCGAAGCGCGTAGGCAAACATTTGAAAATTTGACTACAAGACAAACGCAATGCGTAGGCAAGCATCTGAAAGGTTCCCTGCAAGACAAACGCAGTGCGTAGGCAAGTGTCTGAAAGGTTCCCTGCAAAACAAGCGAAGCGCATAGGTAGACATTTGAAAAGTTGCCTAAAAAACCAATAAAGCGCGCAATCAATAATGAGAAAAAGCAAAGAAAACTAACTAAAGCTCATAAACGAATATTTCCATCTCCAAGCCATCTCATCCGATGGCTTTTTTTTGCATTATTGAATATACATGGTTTTTACTGTCGAGATCAGTTATAACTCCCAAGGAGTTTGTGCAAAAAACAAAAATCATGATCCATAAAATTCATCATTTGAAATGCGGCAGTATGTGTCCTGTCTGCGCACCATTATTTGGGCAGAAAGGCTGGAAAGCTGACGTTGTATGCCATTGTCTTTTGGTCGAAACTGATCGAGGCCTTGTGCTCATTGATACCGGATTTGGTCTGCAAGACTATTTACACATGCAACAGCGCCTTGGCTCTTTAGTCAAACGTTTGGGGAAAATTGAGCCGAATCTTGAATTCAGCGCGATTCAGCAAATACAAAAATTAGGATTTCATCCTAAAGATGTACAACACATCTTTGTGACTCACCTCGACTTTGACCATGCAGGTGGCATTTCGGATTTTCCTCATGCCACAGTTCATGTGTTAGCCGCTGAATATAATGCTGCACAATTGCCTAATTTTAAAGGTAAGCTTCGTTATAGAACCAATCAATATAATCATCATCGATACTGGAATTTTGTTGAATATCAGCAGGGTGAAAAATGGTTTAATCTTGAAAAAGTCAAAGGTTTCCCGTTATTCCAAGACGAAATTTTAATGGTGCCATTATTAGGCCATTCCGCAGGACATTGTGGTATTGCCATCAAACAGCAAAATCAGTGGTTATTGTTCTGCGGAGATGCTTACTACTCACACCTAGAGTTAAATCCTAAAAATAAATTAAGATCGCTGACCCTTCTGGAAAAAACATTTGCAGAAGACAATGAAAAGCGTCTTGTTAACCTGAAAAAAATACAGCATTTGGCTCAACATGAGCCAACGATTGAAATTATTTGTGCCCATGATCCTCATGAGCTTCGACGGTATCAAACATGAAAAAACTCTCCCTCATTGCTTTTGTTCTGTGTTTAAACCTACAAGGATGTATGCAACATGAAAGCATTGCACATGAGCATAGACCCAAAGATTGGGGAACTTTAGTTTCTCAAACCCATAATTTCTATCAAGTGAGTAATGATGTTTTTCGTAGCGAACAACCAAATGCAGCAATGATTCCCGAGTTAAAGCACCATCAAATTGGAACTATTATTAATTTAAGAGCTAAAGACTCAGATGAATTAGTATTTAAAAATGAAAATTTTAATCTTGTTCACATTCCTATCGACACATGGGCTATTAACAGACAAGATCTATTAAAAGTCATGCAGCAAATTAAAATTGCCAAACAAAATCACCAACGTGTTTTATTACACTGTTACCATGGTTCAGACCGTACCGGTGCCAGCGTTGCAATGTACCGAATTATTTTTGAAGATTGGACAATTGATGATGCTGTTAAAGAAATGAAACAAGGTGGATATGGTTACCATATTATTTGGAAAAATATTGACCGTTTATTCACCCCTGAAAATGTAAAATGGATTCAACAACAATTGTCGAATCCATCTTAACTAGATCTTGAATAAACTTATGATCAGATTAGCGCTGATCTAATGGCACCCAATCAATCACCCAAGCTGACTTCATGTTTAAACTGGAGTCAGAGGTAATTTTCTTACGAGCTGCATCTGCAGTATCACGGTCTTTTGCTGGTCCAACCATAATGCGAATACCTTTACTGGTTGGGCTTGTCGTGACCTTATAACCTTTAGCGCGTAGTTTAGAAACAACAGCATCTGCATTTGCCTGATTAGCAGCCAATGCAACCTGTACCATCCATTTCTTATCGCCATTTTCAAGCAATTCACGCGCTTTCTCAGCTTCAGCTTTTTTCTCTGCTTCAGCTTTATGTTTAGCTTCTGCTGTTTTCTTTTCTGCTTCAGCATGTTTCTTAGCTTCAGCTTTCTTTTCCGCCTCAGCTTGATGTTTAGCTTCTTCAGCCTTTTTCTCTGCTTCAGCCTTATGCTTTTTAGCTTCAGCAGCTTTCTTTTCTGCCTCGGCTTGTTTCTTAGCTTCTGCTGCTTTTTTATCAGCTTCGGCCTGACGCTTTGCCTCAGCGGCTTTTTTGTCGGCTTCTGCTTGCTTCTTCGCTTCAGCAGCTTTTTTATCTGCATCTGCTTTAGCTGTATCTACTGGCTTTTTTGTATCAGTCTGCTGTCCTTTTGTCTTACCTTCACCACCTGCAACTTCAGGAGGGATATTATCTGAACTTTCCTGCGCAGCAGCACGGCGTGCATTAATCGCAGCATATTCTGCAGCGGCTTTACGCGCTGCATCTGCTTCTGCTTGTTGTTGCATTGCCAAGAACTGAGCAGCACGAGCTTCTTGTTCCGCGACAGCTTTTTCACGGGAACGGCGTTGTTCTTCCAGAAGACGTTTCTCTGTTTCCACATCTACTGCAAGCGGCTGTAGCTGTACCATCTGCCCTTCTTGTGCGGATGGCTTTGGCTTAGCTTGTGGCTTCGGTGATGTAGAGGTTTGTGGTTCAGCGCCCACATGTTTTATTTCTTCATTTCCTTTTAGAAGTAATGCTGCCAATAAAACACCACCACCTAATAAAACAACGCCACCCATCCAGCGTTGTTTGTTATTCATTGACATTCTTCCAAATACTCCCAAATCGCTTCTAAAGTATGAAACGAACCACAGGCTAAAATCAGCTGATTGTTATTTGTCTGCTCAAGCGCTGATTTAAAAGCCTCTTTGATATTGCAAAATTGTTGTATTGTCTGGCCTTGTAGGGCGTCATTCAATTGCTGAATCGGTGCAGCACGCGGCACATTCAACTCAGCAATTTTCCAATGTAAAACAGTAGGTTTCAATAAATCGACTACTGATTTTATATCTTTATCTGCCAGCATTGAAAATACTGCGACAACTTCTGTGTACTGTTTATTGTATTCTAAGAAATTTCGCAATTGCTTTAACAAAAATTCAACACCATGTGGATTGTGTCCAGCATCGAAAATTATGGTTTTTCCATTGACTTGACGCACTTCAAAGCGTCCTGCCAAGCGAGCATTTCCAATGCCCTTCTCTAGCGCCGATTGTGAGATTTCAAGTCCGCTATTTAAGACAGCAGCAACTGCTCCTGCAATATTTTCAATTGCAAGTGACCCTAGTGGCAGTTTTAAAGTAGTTCCTTCACTTGCAAAATACCAGTGTTTTCCATCATTTGCGAGTTTATAGAAATAGTCTCTGTTAATCGCGTATAGTGTCGCTTTTGAACTATTGGCTTTTTCTTGAATGGCTTGAGGTAAAACTTGCTCACCTGCAAAAATGACTGGAATATCAGGGCGAATGATACCTGCTTTTTCAAAAGCAATTTTCTCGATGGTATCGCCTAACCAGTCAGTGTGGTCAAGTCCAATATTGGTGATCACAGCAATATTAGGGTCAATGACATTGACGACATCCAGACGTCCGCCTAAACCGACTTCAAGCACCCATACATCGCATTGTTGCTGTTTAAAAATGACAAAAGCAGCCAAAGTGGTTGCTTCAAAAAACGATAAGCTTAAATCGCAATCGCGACGAGCCTGATCAACTTGTACAAAAGCATCAATCAGGCTTTGATCATCAACCTCGACTCCACCTAATTTGACTCGTTCGTTAAACCGATAGATATGCGGCGATTGATACAACCCAACTTTATAACCTTGTGCTTTTAATATAGACGCAAGTGTTGTTGTAGTTGAACCTTTCCCGTTTGTTCCGGCAACAGTGAAAACTTTAGCAGTGGGTTTTGTCACTCCTAATTTTTCTGCTACGGGAATAACACGTTCCAGACCAAGATCGATCCCTGTAACGTGAACATGGCTCCAATAATTGAGCCATGTATCTAAAGAGTCTGTTGAAAGTGGAGCTTGTTGTTTCAAGGTAAGTTCATCAATTTCGATACAAGTCGAGATACAGTATCACGTAAAGCATGACGATGAACAATCTGATCGATTACACCATGATCAAGCAAATATTCAGCACGTTGGAACGGTTCTTCCAATGTTTCACGTACAGTTTGCTCAATTACACGTTTACCAGCAAAGCCGATCATTGCTTTAGGTTCTGCAATATGGATATCGCCCAACATTGCTAAAGAAGCAGTTACACCACCATAAACTGGGTGTGTTAACACTACGATATAAGGTAAACCTGCATCTTTTAATTTTTGAATTGCAGCAGAAGTACGCGCCATTTGCATAAGTGACAACATACCTTCTTGCATGCGTGCACCACCAGAAGCTGCAAAGCAGATTAAAGGTTGGCGTTTTTCAATTGCAAGCTCAGCCGCCTTAACAAAACGGTCACCTACTACAGTACCCATTGAGCCACCCATAAAGTCGAACTCAAAAGCACATGCAATCATGTCTACGCCATTTAAGTTTCCTTGCATAGCAATGAGGGCTTCCGTTTCACCAGTTTTAGTTTGCGCTTCACGCATACGTTCCGGATACGGTTTGCTATCGACAAACTTTAAAGGATCTTTCGCGCTAAATTCTTGACCTAATTCAGCTACAACATTGTCGAAGAACCAGTTTAAGCGATCGCGAGCTTTCATTTTTAAGTGTTCGTCACACTGTGGACATACATACGCATTGAAAGATATAGCTGTACGTGTCACTAAAGCATGACATTCAGGGCACTCAATAGTCGGCTCAGTAAATGTTGCTTTGAGAGTCTGTTGCTCATCTGCAACTTCAATACCTGGAACTGGACGCTGTGTCCATGGCGTCGAAGGGCTAAGAACTTTCCCTGATTTCACTTCTTGATTCATACTAACTCATCGAGCGCTGCTCGAAGCTCCTTGACTTTATTCACCGTCTGTTCAACAGCTTCATCAGCTGTTAACGTTGCAAAAGATTTAACGAAAGCACTACCTACAATCACGGCATCTGCAACGCTACCCATCGCTTTCGCTGATGCAGCATCACTAATTCCGAAACCAACGCCAACAGGAACGTTAGTTATACTTTTGATTTTTTCAATACGCGCAGCCGCTTCAGAAGTATCTAAAGTCGCTGCACCTGTTACACCCTTAAGTGAAACATAGTAGATAAAACCGCTTGCCTGATTTGCTACGTGTTGAATACGTTGATCAGTTGAAGTTGGTGCAAGTAAGAAAATTTGGTCCATATCATGCTGTTTTAAGATCGCACCAAATTCTTTTGACTCTTCTGGTGGTAAATCCACAAGTAATAAGCCATCTACACCACATTGTTTCGCATAAGAAACAAACTTCTCATAACCAATCACTTCAACAGGATTGAGATAACCCATCAAAACAACAGGTGTTTCTTGATCCTGTTCACGAAACTCTTTTACCATGTTCAATGCATCTAAGGTGTTCGTCCCTGCCGCAAGCGCGCGTTCCGCAGCAAGCGCAATAACCGGACCATCAGCCATCGGGTCTGAAAATGGTAAACCAAGCTCAAGAACGTCTACTCCTGCCGCAACCATTTTATGAAGTAACTGAACTGTTACTTGTGGCTGTGGATCACCCGCCATGACATAAGATACAAGCGCTTTACGTTGTTGGGACTGCAGCTTTTCAAAACGGGTGGCAAGACGTGACATAGGGTTGTGCTTTCCTTGAATTATTTAAAATTGAGGAGTTGTTTGTAGAAATACAAGAACACCGCATTTTAACGCTATTTTTTGCTCATTGAACAGGCCTAACGTTATGGCGATATTCGATTGTATGATTCATACAACCCATGGCGTACATTTATCAATATTTTGAAACTTTTCTCAATGATCAAAGCTTCCTATTTTTGAGCCATTATTCGTTTGCAATGTGAATAAAAAATCATCAAAAAATCTATTTCTCTGTATTTTTATGGGTGAGTTGCAATTGCTTTTTACGAGTTAATAATGTTTGCCCTGTTAAATTTTTATGTGCCCTCGCAAGTGCAGACTGATCGGAATAACCCAACTGGTCAGCAATCGCAGTAAGACTTTCATTTTGACTTAACAATATCTCGCAGCGCTTCATACGCTCAGTATCTAAAATTAATTTAAATGAAGTGTTTAATGCCTGTAGTTGACGCTGCAAGCTTCGTACTGAAACATTAAGTTCGATGGCAATATCTTCTATTTTTGGAGCCTGCTGCTTATGCTTTAAATATTCTTGTACGATCCAATGTATTTGCTGAACTAAATCGGTATGTATTTTCCGTTGAACCAAAGCTTCTTCAGCTTGTTTTACTAAAAGCTGCACTAAAGTCGGGTCTGCATGCTGGGGGCGAACATTTAAACTTTCACTTGCAAAAGTTAATGCATAGTACGGTCGGTCAAATGACAATTTGCACTGAAAGAAGCGTTGATAAAGAACCAATGGCCCCCGAGGTCGGTGTACAAATTCGACATGTTGTAAAAGAAAATCATGTAAGGGAGCAATCTCTTTAGCAAGCTGTACCATTGCGGCTAAGGTTAACTCACTAAGCACAATATTACTGTCATCAACCAAAGGCCAATATAAGCGAATTTTGGAAGCATCTTGCTCGATTTGTATAGGTACAACTTGCTCCCCATCTATTACTAGGCGATGAAATTTAGCAATATATTTAACCACTTGACCTAAGGTATCACTTCTGGAGGCCATATAACCCAACACGCCAAAATTGGCAGGTGTAATACAGGCTGCCATTTCTAAAGCCAAATTGGTCACTTGCAATCGAGATTCGGTTAGTTCTAAAAGCTCAGTAAAAAGATGTAAGGAGGACTGAGCATCAATAGAGGCAGATAAAATATTTTGTATTTGCCGAGTTTGAGTGTCATTTAAATTGAGTGACTGCCACGCTATTCCCTTTTCTTTTAAATACGTATTCCAAAGGTAAAAGTATCCATTTGAGATCGTAAACTCTTGCATGGCGTTTCCTTTTTTTACTGCCATATTGTCGCAAACTGTATAAAAATTGGCGATAACTGTCAAAACAAAGCCGACCATTCACGACATACTAATGAAAAGCTTAGTTGCGAGAAATACAAAGATGAACGCACATGTTTCTTATCAGGTCGAGCCAGTGGTTCGCAAAGATCTAGATTTTCATTTAAACGAAGCACCACGCTTTTGGTTTAATAACGATCCTTTTTTGACTCGCATGTTTGATGCACTCAGCTTAACCTTTCCCGACGGAGAGCGTTACTTCATTGAATGTGTGCGAATGTTCCGTGACAAAATTGATGATCCGGAACTACAAAAGCGAGTTGCAGATTTTATTAAACAAGAAGCTCAACATGGTATTGCCCATGACAAAATGAATCAGCTCATGAAAGAACAAGGTATGCCTGTGGATGAGTTCACAAGCACACTTAAAAAAATTTTCCGTTTTGAGCTCACCAAACGTTCACCACAATACAATATTGCAATGACGGCCGCGGCTGAACATTTAACAGCATTAATGGCAGAAACCTTTTATAACAATAAAAAAACCTTGGAAAATGCTCATCCTTACGTTCGCGCATTATTTGCATGGCATGCTATCGAAGAAATGGAGCATCGTGATGTGGCATTTGATGTCATGAGACAGGTGGGTGAAGTTCCAGAGTCAACCCGTCGCTTTGTACTTGTTTTAACAACTGTACTCATGTTTGGTTTTACCCTCTATAGAACCAACATCATGTTGAAATGTGATGGGTTTAGCCCTAAAGAAAGGTTATCGATGACACTCAAAGGTTTACCTTGGTTCTTTGGCAGAAATGGCACATTAACGGCTATGAAAAAGCAATATCTGGACTGGTTTAAAAAAGATTTTCACCCAAGCCAACATCCAGTTATTCGTCAGTACCCTGTTTGGATTGAGACTTTAGAAAAAACAAATGACCCTATCGCAGCGGGTGAGGCATTTTGGCAAGCAGGTTTATAACCTGCTTGTTACCATTTTGCATAATGTTGTTCTAATAGACCGTATTGCTCATTACAAGTAATCGTATCAATTGCTTCATGTTCAATAGTGCCAGTAATTTTAGCCTGCCACTGGTTGAATTGACTGCCAATCATTCTTAAATTTATATTTTCGTATCGGCACCAACCAATATGCACTTCTAGATTAAGTTTTCGATCTAAAGAGCTAATTTTCCATTTTTCATTATTTATTTTTTCGAACAAAACATCAGTGAGTGGAAATAAAACCCCATTTACCCATAAACAGTTTTCATTACCAAAACTTTCATTGACCCCAGAAGCCAAATTCAACCCAATACGTCGCCCCTGTTCATCCCAAAAATTACATGAAAGCCAGAACCATGCTGTCTCGGGACGTAAAAATCCACAAGTATCATCAAGCGATGCAAATGTCTTTTCATCAAATTGTATAAGTTGATTCTGTTTATTCATGAACATTCCCTCTACAGCTAAAGTAGTCTGCTTTTGGGTATAGGTCCAACCATTGATACCTGTTGGGGTACACAAACTTAAAATATCTGTTCCAGCACAAAAAATACGGGCACTCAGGCAAATTTCCCCATATTTAGTCACCCGAATATATCGCACACCATTAGCATGTTGAATATCTAGTTGATAAGGCGATTTAGAAAAATAACTTTGATTAAATAATGGCTGTTCATCAAGATGAGTTTTATGACCTAAAGGTTGAATGGCGTTCCACTCAATGACTTGTCCTGTTTCATGATCAAAAATATAGAAAAAACCATGTCCAACCCAACCAATATCTGCAATAGCTAGACCAATACTGTAGTGTTTATGCTGAATGCCACAGAATTTAAATTTTTTATACTTTAATTGCTTACGCCAGCCCTTTAAAACCTTACCATAAGGCGTTTTATAGATATAACGTTGTACATGAATAGTCGACGGTACAGATTCAAAACGCCCATAACGAGGCTGTCCATTTTCTTGAATTAAATCCATTATTTATTATCCGTTGATTTCCTGTTCATCTATTGACTAATAATAGACTGATCACTGACCAGTTGGCTACTTATCTGTTTTGGTCTTCAAATGACTTTTATTTAGCCATAAAAAAAGAGCATATTGATATGCTCTTTTTTCTGATATTCACTTAAATCTATATACGATAACTTAAACTCTTTGAGGGTCTATTTCAGTAGCTATGACCCACTCCATCAACAAAATCAAATTCAACTCTCGATTTAAGTGTAATTCAATTTCTAAAAGTTAAGCATCATCGTCACTTGCCTGTTCTGGCTCTGATTCTTGCTCGTTACTGTCCTGATTTTCCAATTTTTTCTCAGCGATTTTTGCTGCTTCATAGCCAGCAAAAGCACCAGCTGCTTTTTCTAGAAAACCTGCATCTGGATCTAATTTATCGACGCCTTGTTCCGCGATAATTGCACCAGCAATTTTACCTACTTCATCTAGAAGACCCATTTTGATTACTCCAAAGAGCTTATGTTGAGCTTCTAGTCTAAGCAGATGAATTGTAAATAGTGGTACAAAAAAGTTGCGATTTGAGCGAGCTATACATGAGATCAGCAACTTTTTATATTTTATTTTTGCCTTTAAGCTTTTTTTAAGAACAGTTAAAGAAGTAAATAAGTATTTTCCCAACGTGTTGGATTGAACTCACCTTGCACTAACTGTATATAACGACCCGCAATATGGTCAATAGGAATACAATCATCAATATCCACTACACGGTCAGTGTGTGGTTTATGCCACTCTTGATCTATAAACTGTTTACCTAATTGTTTTGCACTTACCCCATCAGGTGCAACAACCAAATGATAACTATGCAACTCACCAAAAGCTTGGGGTGTATATCCACCCAGATTAATCAAATATAACTTTAGATCTGAAGCTGATGGGGCTGCATCGGTAAACTGGATTTGATAGTTCTGCCCTTGAGAGCTAACCCCTGAAAGCTTGGCCCAAGCATCGATATGCAACCCTTGAGCCTCACCAAACCAAGCCTGTTTAAGTTGAGGGTAAACTTCTTCTAAAGTATCCCCTACAGCCATAACGATGTCATGGACTTCTGTATTGGCACGCGCATGACGGCCACCCAACATTACCATAAACAAACTTGGCATTTTTTCCTCTTACATCTCAACCATTTCTACGCCATCAATGCGTGCAACTGTCATTAAATCTTTATCGCCACGGCCTGAAACAGTCGCAATAATAATCTGATCTTTAGACATGGTTGGTGCAAGCTTAGATACATATGCCATAGCATGTGAGCTTTCAAGCGCAGGAATAATCCCTTCAATTTTGGTTAAGTCACGGAAACCTTGCAGCGCCTCAGTATCATTAATTGGCACGTATTCAACGCGCTTCATATCTTTTAAGAAGCTATGTTCAGGACCCACACCCGGATAGTCCAAACCTGCCGAGATACTATGTGTCTCGATAATTTGGCCTTGTGCATCACTCATGAGGTAAGTACGGTTACCATGCAATACGCCCACATGACCTGCATTTAAAGGCGCGGAGTGTTTACCAGTTTCAATACCGAAGCCAGCAGCCTCAACACCATACATTTTCACATTGGCATCGTTTAAGAACGGATAGAACAAGCCCATTGCATTTGAACCACCACCTACACATGCAACTAATGCATCTGGTAAGCGACCTGCTTGCTCCAAAATCTGTTTACGTGCTTCACGGCCAATAATCGACTGGAAATCACGAACGAGTTGAGGATAAGGATGCGGACCTGCAACTGTACCAATGACATAGTAAGTCGTATCAACGTTAGTTACCCAGTCACGCATTGCTTCATTCATGGCATCTTTAAGCGTTTTAGAGCCACTTTGTACAGGTACAACTGTTGCACCCAACAAACGCATACGGTAAACGTTCATGGCTTGACGTTTAACGTCTTCAGCACCCATATATACAACACACTCAAGACCTAAACGTGCTGCAATTGTTGCTGTTGCCACGCCATGCTGGCCTGCACCTGTCTCGGCAATAATACGTTTTTTACCAGAAAGCTTTGCAAGTAGTGCTTGACCAATCGTGTTGTTTACCTTGTGTGAGCCTGTATGGTTCAAGTCTTCACGTTTAAGGTAAATCTGCGCACCACCTAACTCTTTTGACCATCGCTCAGCATAATAAAGTGGACTAGGACGACCTACATAGTAGGCGAGGTCACGGTCGAATTCTGCCAGAAACTGTTCATCATTTTTCATGCGGGAATAGAGATTTTCTAAATCTTCTAATGCCGCCATTAAAGTTTCTGACACAAAACGTCCGCCATGGATACCGAAATGCCCATTTGCATCTGGGAATTGGGTATAGTCAATCACATTATTTTGCTGATCCACGTTGGACTCCTTGCATAAATCTTTCAATGAGTTGTTGGTCTTTTATACCTTTTGCGGACTCTACGCCTCCGCTCACATCTACTGCAAAAGCACCGGTAGTATGAATAGCGTCAATGACATTGTCAGGGGTTAAACCACCTGCCAAAATTAATGGAATATCAAGTTTCGGGAATTTAGACCAGTCAAACTGATGTCCTGTGCCCCCTTTAAGCTCAGGATGCCATGCATCGAGCAATACAGCACTGGCACCAGCTGCCTGATATTTTTGAATTTCAGCAACTACATCCAGATCAGGTTTAACCTGAATTGCTTTATACCAACGACGTTTACAATGGCGAGCGATGTCTTGGCATTGTTCTGGAGTTTCATCGCCATGTAGTTGTAATACATCTAGGGGAACACAATCAAGTACATCCTGAATTTCAGTGGCACTTGCATTAACAAACAAACCAACCATTTGTACATAAGGTGGAATAAGTTTTGCCAATTCTTCTGCCTGTTCAACTGTTACGTTTCGTGGACTTGGCGGAAAAAAAACAAAACCTATCGCATCTGCTCCAGCTGTGACCACTGCTTGAACATCTTGCTTACGAGTAATTCCACAAATTTTTGCTCGAGTACGCTTTTGGTTTGATGGGCTCATGATCTGCCTAAACTACAACCATTTTTTAAAATAAGTGTCATTGTAATGCAATTTTAGTCCCTTGCGTAAAAGTTCTCCGGGAATTGCTCGAAATGACATTGTAGGAAGCAATTCAGCACTTTATACTGCGTTCAAATGGAAGCAAGTGTAAGCAATTGATGCTTTAGGGAAGCTGGTGAAAGTCCGGCACTGCCCCCGCAACGGTAACAATGTAAAGCATATTTTTTAAGTCGAGATCGACTTACACCACTGCAGTGATGTGGGAAGGTGAATATGTCCATAAATGAATTATGGCGCTGAAGTCCGGAGACCTGCTTGTTTCATCTATCTACCCGATCATTCACGTGGGGTGAATGTATGGAGCATGTTATGTCTAAGTCTTTTCAACCTACTCGTCTGGTAGGTGCTATCGCTATTGCGATGGGGTGTTCGCCTATTATTTTTGCTGAAGATACAATAAACGCAACTCAGCTTGATCCAATTGTGGTAACTGCTTCTAAAAGTGCTGAAAAAGCAAGTGAAGTTCCGGCTCGTATTTCCGTGATTGATGAAAAAACCATTGAGCAGAATCCATTATTAAACGTTTCAGATATTATTCAACGTGACCCATCCATCTATGTAAAACAAAGCGGTGGTCTAGGTCAGATTTCTGAAATTTCGCTTCGTGGTACTAAATCAGTTCATACATTGGTTCTTAAAGATGGCGCTCGTTTAAATAGTCAAAATGAACTTGGTCCACTATATCCCGCATTTTTAGATACAACAGATGTTCAACAAATTGAAATATTAAAAGGTCCAGCATCAGTTCAGTATGGAAGTGATGCTATTGGCGGTGTAGTTCAGTTAATTTCTAAAAAACCTGAGAAAACAGGTGCTGAGCTAACGGGTATTTATGGTGAAAATAATACCTATAAGACTATTGTTAATGCCAATCTTGTAAGTGATCAAGGTTTCTATGCGCAACTAGGCGGACAGCGCTTAGAAAGTGATGGAACACGTATTTTTGAAAGCCAACCAGAAAATGAAAAGGCTGGATATGATCAAAAAGGTTATCACGCTAAAGTGGGCTTCTTTCAAGAAAACTTAATAGATGCTTCTGCTTCAATTAGTGAAAATAAAGGCACTAATATTTTCAGTAATGATTACATAACCAACACAGCACAGCGTCTATTCGAAAATCGAGTTATCAACACAAAAGTTGCTTATAATATTTTGCCTGATCTCATCATCAATGCACACTATGCAAATGTCCAAGATAAACAAAATGTTCCTGCTTACGACTCATATTACAATACTGAAAACAATGAAAGCGATCTAAACCTGAAATGGAAATTTACTCCAAATCAGAACATTTTGGTTGGTGCAACATATAACGATGCAAATTATAAAAGTAATACCATTCTTAACTCAGATAAGAGTGTAAATAGCACGGGATATTATTTACAGCATCAACTAAAGAATGATCTTTTTGACACCCAAGTTGGCGTTCGTTTAGAAGATAACCAGCGCTTTGGTACTCATACTGTTGGACAAGGTGCTATCCGTTATCACTTCTTACCTAATGCTAGTGTATATGCAAATATCGGTAGTGCTTTCAGGGCTCCGACCTTGAATGAACTATATTCACAATGGGGGGGTAATGAAAACTTAGCGCCAGAAAAAAGTACTTCTTATGAAATGGGTGTGAACTATGATCTTACTTCCAATGTGAGTACTAATTTTTCTGTTTATCATACAAAAATTAAAGATCTTATTGCCTACAATGCAGGCACTAATACAAATATAGCTAAGGCGAACTTTACTGGTGGCGAAGCTGGAGTAAAGTGGCATCAAGATGATCTGTTCTTATCTACTGAATATGCTTACGTAAAAACAGAAAATGAAAAAGACAATACAGAAATTGCTTATCGCCCTCGCCAGACTCTCACTGTAAGCACTGGTCTAGAAAATGCAGTGTATGGAATTAGTGCTTCGTTAATCGCTAGAGCTAAATCTTATGCAGATTCTACGAACTCTATGCGAGTACCAGGTTACGCAACAGTAGATTTAAATGCTTATTGGAACGTTATTCCTAACGTAAAATTATTTACCAATATTCAAAACGTAGGTGATGTTCAATATCGTGAAGTATTAAATACATATCCTTCAAATGACTGGTATGTTAATACAGGCCGCCAAGCTTCTGTTGGTGTAACTTTCCGCTATTAATTTTTCACCCTCATTATAAAAATATTTTCTTAACTCCAGTTTCGGGGTAATGTTCTGACCGACATTATCCCCTTTTTTATGTTCAGGATATCCATCATGGGACACCGTTTAAGCAAAATCTATACACGCACAGGCGATTCAGGTACCACAGGTTTAGGCGATGGCTCTCGTGTTGCCAAAGATGATTTACGAATTGCGGCACTTGGTGATGTCGATGAATTGAACGCCATTATTGGTGTACTGCGTGCACAAATCACAGCCAGCCAAGTGACTAATAAAGCAGAATGGGACAAAAGCCTGAGCTTGATCCAACATTGGCTTTTCGATTTAGGCGGCGAAGTTTGTATTCCCAATTACAATTTGCTTCAGCCCATTTGTATTGAATTTCTGGAAAAAGAAATTGATCGTATGAATGAAGATTTGCCTATGCTGAAAGAGTTTATTCTGCCATCTGGCTCTTTATCTTGCAGTTACGCTCATCAAGCGCGTGCTGTTTGCCGTCGTGCAGAACGATCACTTATGTCGGTACAGACTCGTGACCAAAATATTCAAGCCACAGCACTCCAACTTTTAAACCGCCTATCTGACTGGTTATTTGTCGCATCTCGTGCTTTACAACGTGCAGAAGGTGGACAAGAAGTGCTTTGGCAAAAAAATATTAATGAGATTATTTAAAAATAGACTAATTTAAGTATGGTCTCTGCTTTTGAAGAGACCATAACCAACAATAACTGAATAGAAGAAAATTATGCGCATTATTGGTCATCGTGGTGCACGCCGAGAAGCCCCTGAAAATACATTAGGCGGTTTTCAGCACATAAAAAATTTAGGTATTCGTGGTGTCGAATTTGATATTCGCCAGCTTCAGGACCAAGAACTGGTCGTTATTCATGATGATAATTTTTTACGTACAGCTGGAGTCAACCAAATTGTTGAGCAATCCACTTTGGCTCAAGCTTTATCATTTGATCATCGACAAAACTGGCCCAATTGGCCAAATTCAGAGCCAACCCCTACTCTTACAGGCGTTTTAAATTTACTTGATAACTTTGATCATATTGAAGTTGAGGTTAAAGCTGTCAGAGATATGGCATTTGCAGAAAAGTTAGTTCAAAAGCTTGAGTCTGAATTACAGGGGTATGAAAAAGTCGTGACTATTACAAGTTTCGATCTTCAAATTCTAACTGCCTTACGTGATATCAACTCTCAATTTAAACGCGGTTTGTTAGTTGAACTTCCGGTTGGAGCTACAGCGATTGAACTCGCTCATCAATTTGGTTGCTGTCATATTGGTTGGTATGACCAGCTTGCTACAGATGAAATGATTCAATTGTCTCACCAAGCAGGTTTAAACATTAGTGTCTGGACAGTAAATGATGTAGAAAGAGCGAAGAAGCTCCGTGATTTAGATATTCAGGGCTTAATTACAGATATTCCTACAACAATGCTCGAAACACTTTAAATGAAAAAAGGTGGTATTAACCACCTTTTATTTTTTCTCGGCCTGAATCAGGCGTTGTCCATTCTGATCAAGTAAATATAGGGTATTACCTACCAACTGGAAGCGTTGAATACGTTGTAAGGAATCAACTAGTTCTGCTTCTTGAGCCAAAGCACCATCACAACTTGAATGTCCCGCATTAACTTCCATATCAAGTTTCTTTTGGTTGAAATCAAATGTGTATCGTCCAAAAATACGGTTACATCCGGTATGGCCAGTTACAGTTTTGACTGCTGAGTTCAGTGAAAGAGTCGGCCATTGGTTAAAGAATTTTGCCTTATGACCATTAATCTGAGTGATTTGCCAATCAATATCTTGAACACCTTCCGGGCTCACTTTCTTTTTAACTACCGGAGTTTGTGCATGGTGTATGGGTTTTACATGGCCTTTTTGAACATTTTGTTGCGGCGCGCTTTGACATGCTGCCAATACAAGGCTGATTGCGATGAAAAGACATTTCAATGGCAATTTTCCTGCAATATCAATGCTATTCTTTTTTCTCAATCGCTGTATTTTCATTACACAACTTCTCCTATCTGAAATGTTGCCAAGCATGGTTTAATTCTGTTACGGTTCTTTCGATACATCTGTACAATAATGTTAGTGATTCTCACTATGCACGTGCTAATATGGTGTGCAAAATAGCAATAAATCTTGATGATTGGTTTTGCTATGTCGTTTTGTCTTTTTACCTTGTATGACAAGGTTTCTAGGAGCGCTGCCGGATATGACTTCCGCCCCACTCAAGGCCCCAATTAACTGGACCGCTAGCATTACCTTAATTGGTTTACCAATTCTTGCTGCAATCATAATCCCGATTTACGCGTATTATTATGATTTTAGTGTAAGCGCATGGGTAAGCTTATTTTTTCTTTTAGCTTTAAGTAGCATGGGGATTACTGCTGGTTATCACCGTCTTTGGGCACATCGTGCTTATGAAGCGTCGTTACCTCTTAAAATTCTTTTAATGATTGGCGGCACATTTGCTGTACAAAACAGTATTCTGTTTTGGGCATCTGGTCACCGTACCCACCATCGCCATGTTGACGATGTAGATGAAGATCCATATTCAATTGAACGTGGATTCTGGTATGCCCATATGGGGTGGATGATTCGCGATCATTCTCCATCTGAGCCAGACTTTAAAAATGCGCCTGATTTACTCAATGACAAACTGGTGATGTTCCAGCATAAATACTATGCTTTACTTGTCGTAGCAGTTCACGTTGGTATTTTAGGTTTAGTCGGCTGGGCAACTGGCGATTTATGGGGAGTTGTTCTTCTCGGTGGTTTAGTACGTTTAATCATTAGCCATCAAGTAACTTTCTTCATTAACTCTCTTTGCCATATGTTTGGTAAACGTCCTTATACCGATGAAAACTCAGCACGCGATAACTTCTGGTTAGCGATTGCAACATGGGGCGAGGGTTATCACAACTATCACCATATTTTCCAATACGATTATCGTAATGGTGTGAAATGGTGGCAATATGACCCAACTAAATGGCTAATTTGGACATGTTCTAAGATTGGTTTAGCAAAAAACCTGCGTCGTATTCCAAGCTTTAATATTAAAAAAGCAGAATTGGCAATGAAGTTTAAATATGCTGAACAGGATCTTGCGATTTATGGTCACGATGTAAATGCCGACATTAGTCAAATGAAGCAACGTATTGCTCAAGAATATGAAGCATTTACGCATACTTTAAATGACTGGGCGAAACTCAAAGAACAAGAGTTACAAGCAAAGAAAGCAGCAATGGCTGAAAAGATTCATAAAATGGATCATAAGTTAAAAGTTGATTTCCAATTGCTTGAACATCGTTTGAGTCATCACCGTGAGTGTCTAGAAACTTTAATGCGCAACATTAAAAAGAACACAAACGTCGTACCAGACTAATACGTCTCTAGTTCGAAATAGCGCCTGTAAAGCCATGCTTTGCAGGCGCTATTTTTTTGGCTCGTTTTTAACTATGGTATAGTGAAGTTCGCCTCAAATATTTAGTCCAGCCTATGCAATTTAATCCACTTTATTCATCACTCAATTCTAAGCTTTTTCATATACAGCAGCCTTCCCCTCTTCGCGGTGCAAAGGCTGGACACTTTAATCTAGCTTTAGCCGAAGAATTACAATGGACAGATGAAGAAAAAAAAGCATGGGTTGAGATCTGTAGTGGTCAGCGGACTTTCCCAGAGTTTCCACCTTTGGCAATGGTTTATGCAGGCCATCAATTTGGACAATGGGCAGGTCAGCTAGGCGACGGACGCGGTTTACTCATTGGACAAATTCTGAATAAAAAAGGTCAAACCATCGATTTGCATTTGAAGGGTGCAGGCCCTACCCCTTATTCACGCATGGGAGATGGCCGAGCAGTTTTACGTTCAGTTATTCGCGAATATTTAGCAGGTCATGCCTTAAATGCTCTAGGAGTCGCCTCGAGTCATGCAGTAGGTTTTACAAGCTCTAACCAAGGTGTACAACGTGAAAAACTAGAACCCGGTGCAATGTTGCTTAGGACATCTGAATGTCATATTCGTTTAGGGCATTTTGAATGGATCAATCAATATGCACCAGAGTTATTAGCTGAGTTCACTCAAAAATGCATTGAATGGCACTATCCAGAATGCCAACAAGAAGAACAGCCTATTTTAGCTTTTGCTAAAGCTGTGATTAGAAATACAGCCATTATGATTGCTAAATGGCAGCTGGTCGGTTTTGCTCACGGTGTGATGAATACCGATAACTTGAATATTACGGGCTCTACACTCGATTTTGGCCCATACGGTTTTATGGAACGTTTCCGTCCAAACTGGATTAACAACCATTCTGATTACCAAGGACGTTATACCTATCAAAACCAACCGAGTATTGCGCACTGGAATTTATGGACTTGGTTAAATAATCTCATTCCACTTGCTGAGCCTGAGCAAAAGGAGCAATTCAAAGAAACGTTGGCCGCTTGTCTAGAAGAATTTGAACCCACTTTTATTGAGCATTACACCACTGGGTTATGCAAAAAAATGGGGCTTCCTCATTTTCATAAAGACAGTACTGAATGCGGCTTAAGCTTTTTACGTATTTTGCAAACAGAGCAGCTTGATTACACTCAAAGCTTTATTCGCCTTCAAAATAAAGAATATAAGGTTTTACGTGATGATTGCCTTGATATTCGACAATTTGATGCTTTCCTTACGCAATACGAAAATATTCGTGAACATCAAGATACCGATGAACTTGATGCGAACATGCAAGAAGCAAATCCGATTTATATTTTACGTAATCATATGGCACAGCGAGCGATTGAAGCAGCGGAGCGAGATGATTTTAGTGAAGTAGACCGTTTGTTTAAGTTACTCAATCATCCTTATACAAGACAACCAGATTTGGAAAAACCTGAAGACTTAGGGCCATTGCCAAGCGATGTACCTGATGTAGCGGTGAGCTGTTCGTCTTAATTTTTTATCCACATTTTCTGTGGATAACATTGTGGTTATCCACAGAATAACTTTTCTAAGCAATTATTCTTCAGGATATTCGAAGCGATACCCTACACCGTAAACAGCTTGAATCCACTCATGACGGTTACCAGTTTCCGCCACTTCCGTGATTTTTCGACGCAAGTTTTTAATATGGCTATCAATAACTCGGTCAGCAACATCAAAGCTATCCGGATTAATATGGTCTAATAATTGTGCACGTGAATAAACTTGCCCCACATGTTCTAAAAATAGCTCAAGTAGGCGAAATTCTGTCGGCGTTAGACTTAAAGATTTTTGTTGATACCAAATTCTTTGTTGGGCTTTATCGATGCGGAACGAATCATTTTGTTCTGGCTCAGCCTTACGTTCCAAACGGCGTAAAACTGCTTGTACACGGGCAACTAACTCTTTTGGACTAAAAGGTTTGCACACATAATCATCTGCTCCCATATTTAGCCCTAAAACACGGTCAATTTCTTCAGTACGTGCAGTTACCATAATAATTGGTAAGTCTGACTGTTCACGTACCTTACGGCAAATCGTTAAACCATCCATTCTTGGAACCATTAAGTCCAGAATCATTAAATTAGGTTTACGTTGTTGAAAGCTCGTATAAGCATCTTGACCATCATGAAACATGCTTACTTCGAAACCAGCAGCCTCAAGATAATCACGCACTAGATGCGCTAACTCGACTTCATCTTCAACCAACATTACATGTTTCATGGGCCATTTTTCCTTTTATTTAACTCTGCTTTTTAAAGGTAAGTACACAACGTAAACCACCTAATGGTGAGTGTTCAAAACTTAGTGTACCACCAAGCGCTTGCGCAATTTTACAAGATAAAGCTAAGCCTAGTCCTGTTCCACCTGTACTACGCGTGCGCGAATCATCTACACGATAAAAACGTTCACCTAAACGTGATAATTGCTCATCACTTAAACCAAACGGACTGTCATCGACATATAAAGTCCACTCCTGAGACGTTTGACTTGTATGAATATGAATCTTTCCACCTGTTTCGGTATAACGAATACTATTACTAATTAAATTAACAATAATTTGTTTAAAGCGATCACGGTCTAATAATAATGGAACGCCCTCACCTTCCACCTCAATTTCCAGCGCTGCCTGTTCGAGTTTAGGTCTGAAATTTTCGACTTCTTGCAGTACAACATCCCAAGGGTTGACCGAACTTAAATAGCATTTAAGTTGCTGGGCATCGGCCTGTGCCAAGTCTGCAAGATCTTGAGTGAGTTTCTTTAAGCTTGAAACTTGTCGCATCATGGCATCGAGATGTTCAGGAGTCGCCTTTCGAATACCATCTTGCATTGCCTCGATTTGCGCTTGCAATACAGCTAATGGTGTTTTTAACTCATGAGATGTATCTGCAACCCATTGACGTCGTGATTCTTCATGTTGATGTAAAATCTCGGCTAAATGATTTAGTTGAGTTGATAAGTCACCTAGTTCATCATTTCGTTTAATCACAACTTGATGCTGATAATTACCTTTAGTTAATTCATTTGTTGCATTTAATAAACGCTGAATTGGCTTTTTAAAATAAGTTGCCATTAAAAGTGCTGCAACTAAACTCGACAGCAATGTTAAGGCATAAATTAAAAGTAAATAACGCTTTTGATTACTAAAGAAATTAATACTTAAAGCATCTTCTTTATCTAGGACTGGTTTTAGTCCTAAGTACCCTACCACCTCATTGTTGACGATGATGGGACGGTACGACATTTGATCTGAAGATGGCGGTTCACCCACTACAAACTGATGTTTGGCATCATATAAGGATAAACGAGAACTTAAGCCTAAACGGTCTGGTAAAGCAATAAAGCGCTTCTTACCATTTTGTGTCTCAATATCTTTGAGACTTCCTCTTTTTGACTTGTTTTTATTGTCATCACGTGGACGAAACTGGTTAGCACTTAACGGGAATTTTAAACCTTCAAATGGTTGATATTCAGAAGGTAAGTTTTTTTCTAGTGTGCGTAACTCTTCATCGCTAAAAATAGAATTTTTATTTGGAGATGCACCATCTGGAGAAACATTAATGAGAGTGTGTTCATCAAAAGAATGCTGCTGAATGGCAATGTCATATTGGCGTCTTAACCACCACTGTGAAAGACGATCGTAATCATCTGGAGCGGCTGTTCCTTCAATTTGTAAGATTTGGGCCTGAATCGCGTTTCCCCAATCATGATAAACGTTATAAACATTTCCAAGATTCGTCATGAGCCGATCTAGCTTTTGCATTTCAACATCGGCCACATATTTGGCAAAGTTCTTTTGCATGGTCCAGTGCAGAACACTCAAACTTGCAGTTGCAATTAACAGCGTGGTAAGCAAGACCGTTAAAAATAGCCGCAATGCAATGGGAACACGTAGAACGTTCAAAAGCACTCTCTCATTTTTATCCTATATTTTGCATTGTAACCAACAACGAAAAGAAAAACTCTCCATTGTTTCTTCATCTTTATTATCTAATCTTTAAGTCATCTTAAAACAAACATTAAAGGGCTTTAAACATGAAAATGACGGCTAAAATCGCATTATTCAGTGCAGCAATTGTAACTATGGGCAGTTTGGCAGCTTGTCAATCAAACCCTCAAACGCCTAATTCAGACCATCATATGATGAAAGATGGTCCACGTGATGGTCATCACCGCATGAAACATCGTGAATTTACACCTGAGCAAAAAGCAGCGTGGGAACAGCACCGCGCAGAACGTCAAGCTCGTTTTGAACAGATTCAAAAAGCATGTGAAGGCAAGGCAAATGGTCAAGCTGTAAATGTCCAAGTTGGAGATAGAACACTTGAAGGGACTTGTAATCTTCGTTTCGAACCAAAGCGTCCTCAACCACCAATGAATGCTCCTGCTCCAGTAGCACCACAAGCAAAATAATTTTAAAAATACCGCAATAAAAGGCGCCTATCGGCGCCTTTTTTGTGTACATAACTACTTACGATTTTGACTATTTGTCTCATCTAAACTTCACCAAAAGTGTTTACACTCAAAGCACTTACATAGTTCAAGTATTTTTTTCTTGACTTTGCAGTCACAAAGTAAAGGCCCTGAGGTGCTTGTACAGTTATGCAAGTTGTTGCACGATGTAATGGTTCAAGGTGCCTCTTATGGCACATTATCGTAGATTAGGATTATAACTCTGGTTTCACCAGTATTGAGGAACCCGATATGCCACAATACAAAGCGCCCTTACGTGATATGCAATTTGTTTTGCATGAATTATTAAATGCTGAAGAACACTATGCAAAATTACCTGACTTTCAAGGTAACGTAAGCCGTGAATTGGTTGATCAATATTTAGAAGCTGCGGCAGACTTCTGTGAAAATGAACTTTCTCCTTTAAACCAAGTTGGCGACCGCGAAGGTTGTACTTGGAATGATGGTGTTGTTACTACACCAACAGGCTTTAAAGAAGCTTATCAAAAATACATCGAACTTGGCTTCCCGTCTTTATCAGCAGAAGAACAATACGGCGGTCAAGGTTTACCTAACTCTTTAGGTATCGCAATTTCAGAAATGGTAGGTAGCTCTAACTGGGCATGGGGTATGTACCCTGGCTTGTCTCACGGAGCAGTACGTACATTAGAACATCATGGTTCTGATGAACAAAAAAATACTTACTTACCAAACCTTGTTTCAGGTGTTTGGACAGGTACGATGTGTTTAACTGAATCTCATGCAGGTTCAGACTTAGGTATTATCCGTACTAAAGCAGAACCAAATGCAGATGGTAGCTATGCAATCTCTGGCGAGAAAATCTTTATCTCTGCTGGTGAACATGATATGGCTGAAAACATTATCCATATCGTTCTTGCTCGCCTTCCAGGTGCACCAAAAGGGACTAAAGGTATTTCGTTATTTATCGTTCCTAAGTTCAATGTCAATGCAGACGGAACGATTGGCGAGCGTAATGCAGTACGTTGTGGTTCTATTGAACACAAAATGGGTATCCATGGTAACGCAACTTGTGTCATTAACTTTGACCAAGCTAAAGGTTACTTGATCGGACCTGAAAACCGTGGTTTGAACTGTATGTTCACCTTCATGAACACAGCACGTATTGGTACTGCGGTTCAAGGTTTATCTGCATCTGAGTCATCTTTCCAAGGTGCTTTAGCTTACGCGAAAGAGCGTTTAGCAATGCGTTCACTTTCTGGTCCTAAAGCTCCAGAAAAAGAAGCAGATCCAATTATTGTTCACCCTGCTGTTCGCAACATGCTTTTAACTCAAAAAGCATTTGCTGAAGGCGGTCGTGCACTTGTTTACTTACTTGCTCAATATGCAGATATCGTTGAAAAAGGCGAAACTGAAGAAGAGCGTAAGTTTGCTGACAACATCTTGTCTTTATTGACTCCAATTGCAAAAGCATTCTTAACTGAAACAGGTTCTGAGTCTGCTAAGCACGGTGTTCAAGTCTTCGGTGGTCATGGCTTTATTTCTGAGCATGGCATGGAACAAATCGTACGTGATACACGTATTGCCTGCTTGTATGAAGGTACAACTGAAATTCAAGCACTAGACTTATTAGGCCGTAAAGTTTTACAAACTCAAGGTGCAATGCTTCGTGATTTCACTAAGATTGTTCACAAGTTTGTAGAAGCAAATAAAGACAATGCTGCCATGAAAGAATTTGTTGAGCCACTTGCTGCGCTTAACAAAGAATGGGGCGACCTCACTATGCAAATCGGTATGCGTGCAATGCAAAATCCGGATGAAGTGGGCGCTGCTGCTGTAGATTACCTCTACTTCGCTGGTTACGTGACTTTAGCTTATCTATGGGCTCGTATGGCGCTTGTAGCACAAGAGAAATTAGCAGAAGGTACAACTGACGTTGATTTCTATAACGCGAAAGTTACGACTGCTCGCTTCTACTTCAAGAAAATCTTGCCACGCGTACGTTCTCACGTAGACGTTATTGCTGGTGGTTTAGACCCATTGATGTCATTAGATGCTGAACATTTCGCTTTCTAACCATAGTTAGTTGCGATATGCAATGTTAAAAACTAAAAAAGGACTGCTCAGTTTTGACGGTCCTTTTTTTATAAGATCAGTGATAAATTTAGACTTTAAATTCAATATCCATTTCGTTTTACAGGATATCTAGCACAAGTTGATGTGCATAAAAAAGGTGAACGATTATGCCAATTTACAATGCTCCTTTAGCTGATATGAAATTCATCTTAAATGATGTATTTAAAGCAGAACAATTTTGGCAGTCTAATGAGAAACTCGCTCATGTAGATGCTGCAACAGCTGAAGCAATTTTAGAAGAAATGGCTAAATTTGCTCAGAACGTGACTCATCCATTAAACCGTACTGGTGATGAAGAAGGCGCTCGCTATGAAAACGGCGAAGTCTTTACGCCTACTGGCTTTAAAGATGCATTTCGTCAATATGCAGAAGGTGGTTGGATTGGCTTAGGCGCAGATGAAGAATGGGGTGGTCAAGGCATGCCAAAAATGCTGACCGTTCTTGCCGATGAAATGTTATTTGCGACAAACCCATCTTTCATGCTCTACCCGCTTCTTTCAGTAGGTGCTGGTATGGCTTTAAGTAGCTATGCTTCTCAAGAGCAAAAAGAAACTTATTTACCTAAGATTTATTCCGGTGAATGGTCAGGTACCATGTGTTTGACTGAACCACATGCAGGTACTGACTTAGGTATTATTAAAACTAAAGCAGAACGTAATGAAGACGGTACTTATAACATTACAGGTACTAAAATCTTCATCACTGGCGGTGACAACGATTTAGCAGAAAACATCATTCACTTGGTACTTGCTAAAACTCCAGATGCTCCTGCTGGTTCACGTGGTATCTCGCTATTTATCGTACCGAAATACCTTGTAAAAGAAGATGGTTCTTTAGGTGACCGCAACCATGTTGGCCCAGGTTCTATTGAACATAAAATGGGAATCAAAGCCTCTGCTACTTGTGTAATGAACTTTGATGGCGCAAAAGGTTACCTCGTTGGTAAAGAAAACGAAGGTCTTGCTGCGATGTTCGTTATGATGAACTACGAACGTTTATCAATGGGTATTCAAGGTTTAGGTGCTTCTGAATTTGCTTATCAAAATGCTGCTCAATATGCGACTGACCGTTTACAAGGCCGTAGTGCAGCTGGTGTCCAATCACCAAGCAAGCCTGCTGATAGCATTTTAGTACATGGTGATGTACGTCGTATGTTGTTAAATGTACGTGCAAACAACGAAGCTTCTCGTGCATTTGCAGTCTATGTAGGTCAACAGCTAGATATCACTAAGTTCTCAACTGATGCAGAAGCTGTGAAAAAAGCGAATGATCGCGTTGCGCTTTTAACACCAATCGCAAAAGCTTACCTTACAGATACCGCATTCCAAGCAACTTTAGATGCTCAGATGGTATTTGGTGGTCATGGATATATTCGTGAATGGGGTATGGAACAATGTATTCGTGATCTTCGTATTGCGCAAATCTACGAAGGTACCAACGGCGTTCAATCTCAAGATTTAATTGGTCGTAAAACTATTAAATGTGGCGGTGCATTCATTGCTGAATACATTACAGAAATCCGTGACTTTGCAAATGATTTAGACACCGATTTGAACTTCATTAAAGATGCAACTTTAGATGCTGCAACTGAAATTGAAGCAATCACTCAGTTTATTATTGAACAAGCTGCTGAAAATGTAGATTTCCCAAATGCTGCTGCTGTTGATTACTTACATGCAGTTGGCTTACTCAGCTTCTCTTATATGTTTGCAAAAATTGCAGCTGCTGCTAAAGATAAATCTGGTGATTTCTACCAAAACAAACTTGCTTTAGCTCAATACTTTGTTGAACGTATCTTGCCAGATATTGATGCACGTATTGCTAAAATCAAAGCTGGTTCAGAATTAATTATGGGCTTTAGTGAAGACTACTTTACAAACCAAGCATAATTAAGATTTTTATAAAAAACGCCTGAGTAATCAGGCGTTTTTTATTTTGTATTTACTATTTCTATTGGCATAAAATTTGTTTATTTTCTAGGCATACTCATATTAAAAAGATTTTACTATGCCTGATCCGAAAAAGTTTGAAAGAACGCTCGACCGGTTTGGTCACTATGCCGTTGAAGCTTTTCATTATTTGGCTTTATTCATTATCGGTTGTATGGTGGCATGGTCAGCAGCACATACAGTTTATGAAATTTTAACTGTCAAAAAGTATGCTTCAATCGATGACATCTTATTGTTATTTATTTATCTGGAACTCGGCGCAATGGTCGGTATTTATTTTAAAACCAATCATATGCCTGTACGTTTTCTTATTTATGTGGCGATTACAGCCTTAACGCGTTTACTGATTTCAGATATTCAACATGACCATAAAGCAGATATCGATCAAGTGATTATTACTGGTTCAATTTTAATTTTAGCGATTTCAATTTTAGTGGTTCGTTTTGCTTCTTGGCACTACCCATCTGTAATGAAAGAAAAGCATTCAAAAACATCCAACTCTTTAAAAACTCCTCAACCACAAGATGACGAATTAGCATAAAAAAGGCCTCAATATTGAGGCCTTTTCATTTTTATATTTTAGTTTTAACGCACACGATAAACTTGGTGATGTGAATCAACTAATAAATATTGATTCGGTGTTTTCACCCAGTGATATCCACGTGGTGGTTCATATAAACGATGGGCACGCCAGTCCGAAACAAAATAACGGTTATCACGGTATTCTACAGGAATACGCTCCCCTCGCTTGAACACAACATATTCATGGCCACGGTTTGCATTTGACCAAACCGGTGGTCTATGGTCATCGCGTCGATCATAACGATGATCGTAGCGCTGTTCATAATGTCGATAGTCTTTACCGTGATAGTTATCCCAGCGATTATTTGAATCCGCCATCGCAGTAGCAGACATACCCAACATTAAAGTTGAAAGTACAAGAACGATTGGCTTTTTCATGGTGCATCCCTTTTGTCTTGATATAGAGCTAGATTAAAAGAGAGTCAAGGAGAAACCATGAATAAAACAGGCTTGATTGATATTGTTTGTAATGACTATAAAGAAAATATGAAGAATCTGTATCTGTGCTACCATTAGCATTTTCTAAGCTAGGTCAATTGCTGTGTCTGAAATCAGTTTTGAACGTCTTCATCAATTTTTCTGCAAAGTTCCAAGTGTACAAGAAGCCCGTATTATGGCGCATGGAGCAGATGGCGAACACGCTTGGTGGTTTAAGTTCAGTATTGATGTAGAACACCCACTTGCATGGCAAACCGTGCAAGAACTCGGCCATGTTTTAAACTATCTATCGACGAATGAACGTCTGCCTACGTTATTTTTTCCAGTGTCACCACCGCCTTATATGAATGGCGAAGCAAAAGACTTTTTGTCATGGATTATTCAATGTAATCATCCTGAATTTAACCCTGATGCCGTATGTGATTGGCTTGAAGCACGTTTACCTAATCCGGTAGATGATGAATCGCAGTGGAAGATTAAGACTGATTTGAGTGAAATAGAAAAGTTAGATGATAAGGCTTTGGATCAATTGATTCCGCCAACACCTTAAAATATTTCAAGTTTTATTCTCTATTTTTAATTAGCACGACGGGGTCTTACCGCTTTAAGTTCTACTTGTAGTAGCTAATTCGTTACTTTGGTTTTGCCCAAAGTAACCAAAAGCATTTGTCATCCACAAAACCTGAGGTGCGAATAGCAAAGATTAATAATCTTTGCCGTACCGCAAGGCGAAAGCTATGCTTGAGTTTGAACTACGCACTTTGTTTGTCTTGCGCTCGAAGCAAACGATGTTTGCTTTCCCTCGCTCAGGTTGTGGATGACTCTAGGCACACGGCATTTTTTGGAAAACTCCAAAGGTAGTGATTAAAAAGTCGATAACCCTGACCATTCCATAAAGCGATAAATCCAATACTTCACTTTAGACTCGTCTGCATACTTCGCATAATCGACGCTCATCTGTCTACCTTGTAGATTTGACCAAGAAGTATTGAAGTAATCCTGAGCATCTTTAAAAACTTGATCTTGAACTTTGCCTATAACCAACATATCCGTTTCAAGGTTGTAATTTTTTAAATTACGAGCAGTGAAATTGGCAGAACCTACAATCAACTCAGCTTGCTGGTCGTTATATTTCACAATCATTTTGCTATGGTTCTGTTCACCATGCGTGTCACACCAGCGAATTGGTATACCAGCAGTATGTAGTTCTGAAGCAACCTGACGGTTTGGAATACCATTCTTTTGTCTTCCAAATGCATCTTTATTTGGATCAAGCAGAACCCGAACCATAACCCCTCGTGCTTGTGCATTTTTTAGAGCTTGAATAATCTTGCGTTCAGATAGATAGAACATACTTAGATCGAGATGTTCTTTGGGTTTAGCCGAATTAATTAGTTTCAGTACAGATTCATAGATTGCGCCCTCAGTTAACACTTGAACCTGAGGCTTGGTTATATCTTTTTCGAAGTCACCTAAAATGAGTGATGGTGAGCTACTTCCAGACATCTGCGCAACAGCAGCTTCTGTTTGAAGAATATCAGTAGCTGTGGCTCCTGTTACAACCAACGCCACATTAGAGTGTCTCGAACTACCATCGTGTGGATTTGCTGAGGTGACCAATGATTTCCAACCAGCGTCAGTATCAACAACCAAGGTTTTACGGTGATTCGCTTTAAAATTAAATAGGTTCAGATAACTGCGTAATGTAATTTTTTCATTACCAAAAGGATTGGGTAACCAACCTTTGTCTGGATTATTTCCGATATTTTGGCAACAAATATACCAAAAACCAGACCAAAGTGGATTTGAAGCACGTAAAGGTGCCAGATTCGTTTCGATAACATCAACACCGGCTTGTCGTAATTGCCGATAATGCTCCGGACTTAAACCGCCATAAACTGAGTTAATCGGGTCAGTAATTAATACAATCTGGATTTGACGGTTTTGTCTTTTTTTACTAATCAACGCATTAGTAAGTTCCTGCATCAATGGTCTTTGCTTTATTTTTGAATCACCCACCTCTGAATTAAATAAAAACATATCGACCACAATAGTAGTCTTTGCCTCATCAATCATTTTTAAAATTTCATCAAAAATATGTTGATCAAGCTTCTGTTGACCATTGGCATCCAGATAAGTTTTATCTGCTAAAAATTTGACATCGGCATGTCTAAGCTTGCCACTAAAGTTAATGCCCTGTGGTAATGGTTTTACTGTGTGGTAAATTGCCGATGCAATATATGCAATAGCAACAACGCAAAGTAATACCGCCATATAACGACGCCCTGACCAATTTATTTTTTGATGAATTCGCTGAAAAATACGCATAAAAAAGACCTAACTTGATCATTCCAAATTAGGTCTTTTAGCTTGATTTTTCAAGTTTAGTTTCGTGTTAGGCCTTAGAAACTAAAGTTTACACCGACAGTAAAATTACGTCCGACTTGTGGAACATTTGCAAGGAAAGACTCATGTTGATAAATTCGGCTATCAAGCAAGTTGTTGGCATTTAAGAACACTCGGTAATCACCAATATTACTATATTTGCCGTTATAACCAACGCCTAAATTCAGCATGTTATAGCTCTGCCCTTTGGTTTCATAATTAGCAATATCATCTTGTTTGAATACATGATAATACTCGGCAGAACCATCCCATCCATCACCAAAATCTGCTTTAACTTTAGTACCTAAACGCCCACCCGGAATACGTGGTGCATTTTCATTATCAATTTTGCCGCGAACATAATCACCAAATAGCCCTAAATTATATACAGGTGAAATTTGGTAGCTTAGGTCAGCATCGACACCATAGAACTTAGCTGCATCTTGACTATATTGAATAAGACGGAAGCCTTGGAAATCATCCAATGTATTAGCATAAATGAAATTATCAAAACGGTTATGGAACACGCTTACGTTGTATTTCAAAAGATCATTATTAAAGTGCAAACCTAACTCAACATTATTTGAGCGCTCTTTCTTCAGGTCATCATTACCCAACTCATAAGTATTGGTCGCCATATGCACACCGTCCGAATACAACTCTTGAGCAAATGGCAAACGTTCTTGGTGTGATGTTGTGAGGGACAATTTGTATTGCGGAATAAATTCCCAGCTTGCTGTACCAGCAACCGAATATCCAGTACCCGTGTAATTCTTTTGATCTGACTCAATGTCGATAGTTTGATGATCAATACGCGAAGAAACTGCAAGATTGACGTTATTGATTTGTTTTTGTTGCAAACCAAATACGCTATAACGTTGGGTTTTGCTTGGATCCATAATCGACTCATCACCAACAATATTCAGTTTTTGTTGGGTATATTGCGCGCCAATTTGTCCTGTCCAACCCGCCCAAGCATTATTTTCTAATGTAACTCGGCTATCAATCCCTTTGCTTTTAAAAGTTGTTCCGACATCAGTATTATGCATTTCTTCATGTTGATAATCGGTATAGCTTGCTTGCGCTGCAACTTTAGCAAAACCTGCAAACGGGTCTCTTAACTCACCTTTTAAATCGTAACGCTTTTCTTTGAGATTAATCCATGAGGCATCATGTTCATGCTCATGCTCATGCTCATGCTCATGATCGGTTGATGGGTCGTCAGTTCCACACACAAGGTGCAAGCCATCACGTTCACATGAACCAAAAAGCTCATTATCGGCAGGAATACCATATTGATCATGACGCTGGCTAAATGAAGCACCGATAAAACCACGATCCCCAATCCAAGATAATCCAGCATTATAATTTTTAGAGTCGGCAAAAGTGCTATCCTGACGACGCTCGTCTGTTTGTAAATCTCTAGGCAAAATATAGTCATTCGCATCGCGCTTTAAACCACCGACACGTAGCGCAACATGGTCCCCTAAACCGACTGTCGCTTGCCCTGAATATAGTAGCTCATCACTACCTGAGTTGTAGCGGACACCGGCTTTTCCTTGATAGCCCTTGTCTGGCATGCTGGTTGGAATTTTTTCATCAACAACATTTACCAGTCCCCCCACAGAGCCTGCACCATATAATAATGCTTCAGCACCATTTAATATCTGAATATCTTGGGCAGAGTTTGGATCAACCGTAACGGCATGGTCTGGCGATACAGATGAAACATCCATTACATCTCCACCATTTTGTACGATCTTGACACGTGTACCGTCTTGACCACGAATGACAGGACGGCTCGCCCCTCCTGTATATTGAGCTGAATAACCCCCTGCCTGACCATTTAAGGCATTACCAATACTCGTTGCACCTTCTGCTAAAGACGTATTATTGGCTGGTGCTGTGGGTTCTGCTTTAACCGTAATTGTTGCCAATTCGGCAGGTTTCTCTTCCTTAGTATTTGTGTCATCCGCTGCCATCACTTGCTGAATAGAAAGTGATAATAATGAGAGAACAAAAAGCTGTGTTTTGAGCTGCATAGTCAATGCCCCATATTTTTTACGTTATATTATAACATTCCAAATGTTTTGCAATAAAAAACATTAACCAAAGGCATGTTTCGTTAGACTCGTTGTTTTGATGATGTGAGAAGCTTCGTTTTCCAATGCCTTTTACAATCTCTCATGCTGTTCTTGCTCCACCGATTGCTAAACTAAGTCGAAACACTTTGCCTGTTGCTGCCCTAGCTATTGGCAGCATGACACCTGACCTTTACCGCTTATTTACAGTTCAGTCAGGTATGCTGACTCATCAATGGAAGGGTTTGCTTTACCCAAACCTTGCATTAGGTTTATTGTTTTGCGTCATTTGGTATTTACTTTATCGACCTGTGGTTTACCGTTTTTTTGGTATTCAGCATGATTTGAAATTAGACTCTTTTAAACGTTTTATCTACTTTTTAATTGGAATTATATTTGCACTCATTATCGGTATTGCCACTCATCTCATTTGGGATGGTCTTACTCATTCTGACTTTCGAACTTTTATCTTCCAAGATTTTTTATCCCAAACGGTTCATTTCTTTGGTCGTCCCTATCCTTTGCATCGACTACTTCAACTCGGTTCTTCTGCTCTAGCATTACCTTTTTTAGGCTGGATGAGTATTCATTACTATCAAAAACATAAACAGCACTGGAAAATAAGTCATAAAATTAAAATTTTTGCATGGTCTCTGTTTATTTTATCTACCCTTTTGGGCTTATTTTCACTTTGGGATTATGCCCGTTACATTCCTCATGAGGTTTGGCATACCGACACCTATTACTTTACAGGTCGATCTATTAATGAATTCATGCAAGGCTGGTTAAGCACTTTTAGTTTAGGGTGCTTATTATTCCTGTTTTTAGATCGACAACAAAGAATGGGCTAAAGGGTAAACTTGCTGCCAAATTGCTCATTTTTAGCTAAATTATAGCTGTTTTTTGATCTAGTTCTTGTGGCATGCCATTCAACAGGGCATAATCGAAAACTTACTTTTTTGACGGTGCGCGGTTTACGCATCCGTCTTTTCAGCCAATATAGTTTGGATAATCTTCATCATGATGCGAACTCATTACTGTGGCTCTTTAACTGAAGCCCAAATCGACCAAACCGTTACATTATGCGGTTGGGTACATCGTCGCCGTGACCATGGCGGTGTTATTTTCCTTGATATGCGTGACCGTGATGGTCTCGTTCAAGTGGTTATTGACCCAGATACTCCAGAAGCATTTGCAACTGCAGATAAAGCACGTTCTGAATATGTATTAAAAATTACAGGTCGTGTTCGTCGCCGTTATGAAGGTACTGAAAACCCAAATATGGTGAGTGGTCAAATCGAAGTTTTAGGCAAAGAAATCGAAGTTCTTGCTGCTTCTGAAACTCCTCCATTCCCATTAAATGATGACACGATTAACGTGTCAGAAGAACACCGTTTAAAATATCGTTTCTTGGACATTCGCCGTCCTGAAATGTTAGAGCGTTTACGTTTCCGTTCTAAAGTAACTAACTTGATCCGTAACTATTTAGATGATCACGGTTTCTTAGACGTTGAAACTCCGATTTTAACTCGCGCAACTCCTGAGGGTGCACGTGACTATTTAGTACCAAGTCGCGTACAAAATGGTAGCTTCTACGCACTTCCACAATCACCTCAATTGTTTAAACAATTATTGATGGTTGGTGGTATCGATCGTTACTACCAAATCGCGAAATGTTTCCGTGATGAAGACTTACGTGCTGACCGTCAGCCAGAATTCACTCAAATCGACATTGAAACATCGTTCTTAAATGACGATGAAATCATGGATTTGATGGAAGGCATGACTGTTAAACTATTTAATGACTTGCTTGGCGTAAAGTTTGAAAAATTCCGCCGCATGCCATATAGCGAAGCGATGCGTGACTATGCATCTGATAAACCAGATTTGCGTATTCCATTGAAACTCGTTGACGTTGCAGATTTAATGCAAGAAGTTGAGTTCAAAGTATTTGCTGGTCCTGCAAAAGACCCTAAAGGCCGTATTGCAGCACTTCGTGTACCTGGTGCAGGTTCATTAACTCGTAGCCAAATTGATGAATACACTAAATTTGTTGGCATCTACGGTGCGAAAGGTTTGGCGTACATCAAAGTCAATGAAATCGAAAAAGGAATTGAAGGTCTTCAATCTCCTATCGTTAAATTCATTGAACCAATCGTAATGAAGTTACTTGAGCGTGTTGGTGCAGAGAATGGCGATATCGTATTCTTCGGTGCTGATAAAGCCAAAGTTGTAAACGATGCTATGGGTGCACTTCGTGTCAAGATCGGTCATGACTTGAACCTTGCAACTTGTGAGTGGGCTCCACTTTGGGTTGTTGACTTCCCAATGTTTGAAGAAACTGACGATGGCAAATGGACTTCTGTTCACCACCCATTCACACTACCTAAATCTAGCGTAGAAGACGTGAAGAGCAATCCAGGCGAAGCACTTTCTGTTGCTTATGACATGGTATTGAATGGTACTGAAGTTGGTGGCGGTTCTCTTCGTATTTACACATTAGAAATGCAAAAAGCGATTTTTGAAGCGCTTGGTATTTCTGATGAAGAAGCAGAAGAGAAATTCAGCTTCTTGCTTAACGCACTTCGTTATGGCGCCCCTCCTCACGGTGGTTTGGCATTTGGTCTTGACCGTTTAGTAATGCTTATGACTGGCGCGACTTCAATTCGTGACGTTATTGCATTCCCTAAAACGAAAACTGCTGAATGTCCACTTACTCAAGCACCTGCTCCTGTTGAAGCAAACCAACTTCGTGACTTGGGCATCCGCTTACGTGAAAAGCCAAAAGCTGAAGAATCTAAATAATTATTAGATTGTGAAATTAAAAAACCCTGCTTATGCAGGGTTTTTTAATAAATAATTTTTAATGAGATATTTCTTTTTCAAAACTCGAAACTGTATTAAATTTTTGTTCAAAAATCTGAATAATTTCTTTTTTTAGTTTTTCAAAATCAACCACTTGCTCATCATCATTTAAACAAATCTGTGGAAGGTGCTCATTTTTAATAACATGATTAATTTCAGGAAGATTTTGGATTCTTAAATTAAAATTTTGACCACGCTCAAATATATTTACGGGGCAAAAACGAGCAGAACATAACTGCCACAATCTGAACAAGTACTGATTAACATCTAAAGGCTGTCTAAATCGATGACTTGATACTTCCTTTAAGTAGTTTTCTTCTTTTTCCCAAACCTCTTCAAATATCGATTTCAAAAACGGTTGAGGTAAATGATTACTATAAAAGCTTGAGAATTTTCGATTATATAAACTTAAAAAGTTACCCCAATTATTACTGATTGAATAACGATGATTAAAAAGTGCGTAAGGATTTTTTCGAAATAATTTTCTCTTATCAAAATATTTATTAATAATCGCAACATCGGTCAAAGCAACAGCACCTAAAAAGTTCTCTTCTCCCACTACCATTAAAGGCTGTAGCCTAACTCCATCGCAAGGTAGACCATTTCTAAAGAAAAACTCAGGTTCTAGGGGGCTATTAATAAAAGTATCATCATTAAAATAGACAAAGTGCTCTGCAAGACCTTCTATTTTATGAATATTAATTTCGATAGCATGAGAGTTAAAAGTAGGTAAATAGTCTGGATTTATAATTTGATCATGGGTCACCAAGTTTAATTTTGGATGATTTTGTACTAAAAATTCTGGAAAATGACCACAAGTTACTAGATGAATTTTTCGTACCCAAGGACAGAATTTTTCAACAGATCTAAACCAATATTGAAGATTATCCCAATCACGATAACGGCATTCATCAATGACCTCAGTCACCTGTGTATTTGCTTCTTTAGATTTATAATATTTATAATCTTGCTGCCATTTAGTATCAGTTGAGTCGACCCAAATCATTACAAAATCAATAGGCTGCATTATTCTCCCCTAAGCTAAATTCAACAAGATAATGAAAGTTTTAGCAAATAAGAGGGATATTACTATTTATTAATGTTAATTAAAGTTCACAATTTCTTCATATTTTTATTATTTCTAAACAATTTCGTTAATTCATAGTCTATTGAGGTGACAGTGGGCAAATGGCATAATAGCTGCTCTTTTCTCCCGCATGGTAATTGATTATGGCAATGCGTCCTGACGTTCGTCGACATGCTTTAGTCGTGATTGTATTCTCTCTTGCGCAATGGTTTTTCATGCGCTATATCCTTTCACATGAACTATTTAATTTAACGACCAACCAACGCATTCTTTATTTCTGTGTAAGCAGCCTCGCAGGTGCATTACTTATTTTTGTAGCACTCATTTATATGGTGCTTAAAGGAAATGCGGATAAAAATTAATATCCGCCCTTTCATAAGAATTAGATAATTCTCAACCTATTTTCCAATATAGTTTTCACATAACTGAAGCAATTCCGGATGTCTATCATGCTGATGGACAATCGGAATAATTTCTTGTTTGCGATTGATAATAAAACCTTGATCATTAACTGCAATTTGATCTATTGGATACAGCCCAAGCGTTACAATAATAGATTCAAATGGCTGACAACGAATTGTGTTTGCTAACTCATTAGTAATTAATAATTTATTATGCATGGCTTGATCATAAATTCTTTCAGACATTTTTTGATATGGCTGTTTGCAGAATTCTTCAATCATCTTATTAATATAGACTTTAATTGATTCATAATCCCCAATAGTGACCCCAGAACAAGACACTTGCTTATCTTTTGCAAAATTATAAAAACTCTCTCCATATGCATCTAGAATCCATTTTTGGTTATATTGCTCAGTGCCTATCGTAAAGGCTGGATTTTCCATTCCTACAAATAATCCTTTACCAAGATTTTTAAAAGGATTACTTTGGAAAAATACATCTCGAACGTCGCTAAGCAATACATGTGAAGCATCAGGATGGCTTTCTACAATTTCCTTATATTCAAAGAAACGGCTCACATGCGGATAACCTGTGATTTTAAGCGCTTTTATCTTTGATGCAGAGTTTTCCTCATTTACTGTTAAGCTAATAATTCTCTTTAGAATATTTTTAAAAAATTTAAATTTATAAATACCAGAATATTTTGATTTGGATTTAAATTTCCCAATTGTTGAAATTTTAAAATCAATTTTAAATTTCTTAATATGAGAAAATGCCGTAACAAACTCTGCAAGTTGCTCTTGATATATAATTAAAACCAAGACCCCATTAAAATCTGACTTTTCCAAAGAACATACAAAGGAAGAGATAAGGCCAGCCTGATATCCTGTTGCTGACCCAATAATAATATTTTTTTGCTTAATCATAAAATTAGTAAGAAAACCTAAAAAAAACGGCTAAATTATATATTTATTAAGTATATATTTCTTTAATTTAACTCTTAAGTAATGTAAAAAATCACTGTCATCTTGAGAAAGAGGCGTAATTAGACTCCTTTCCTTTTCTAAGTAACTTAAAGCATCATTATTTTCAATAATGGGATGATCGAATAAAAAGCTGACATAGAAGCTAAAATCCCCTCGTCCTACAAGGCCCTGCCAGTGATCATAAATTTTTATCGGTTGATGATAATCAACCAACATTTGTGCCATTTTACGATCTACAACATAGGCATAAGCATAGGCAAGTTTTTCAAGATAGTCGTAATCAACTTTCAAAATTTTCTGGCTATATAATTCTTCAGGTAAAAATTTTCCACGAACGCGGTTGCAAATTTTCATTTGAATACCGCCCAAGCTTAGGAAAAAACAAGGACCTAAATTCAAAGAACGGATGTGTTTTTCTAAATCTTGAAAATCAATTTCAAATCTTTCGATCACATCATCTTCAAAAATAATTGCATATTCTTCATCGGAGCTTAAAAAATCTTTTAAAGCAGCAATATGAGACATGGCACAACCAAGCTCACCAGGCGTCATCGGTTTTTTCTTGCCAGCTACACCTTGTTGAAAATACTCACTAACACTTAAATTTTTCCCTATAACCCCAAATTGCTTAAATTCATCGCGATATTTGTAAAATGTTGGCTGAGAGTACAGCTTTTTTAAACGTTCACTATTCGTAGATTCAATACTGATTAAATATTTTTTCATTTCATTCAAATGTTAAAATGAGTCAGGGATAGTCTATCTAATTATAGTTATATCGAGTGTAAAATTTAATGCTAAATCGCCTAATCCAAAAAAAATGGTACAAGTACCAACAAGCAAAAAAAGCAAAAACTTTTGACTCCCATTGGTATATGCGTTTTGGCTGGTTAGAGCAACCTTTTACTACACTTGAGCAATTAGAATCACTCTTTGAAATCCACTCCCCTAGAAAGTTTACCTTTGCAGATAGTTTTTATGCTTATGAAAATGATCGTCATTTTATCTTCTTTGAAGAAGTTGATGATGAGCATCCTGTTGGTTTCCTTTCTGTTTTAGAAGTCTTTAAGGATGGCACCTACACACCACCTGAGACAATCTTAAAACTCGATTATCATCTATCCTATCCTTGCGTATTTAAAATAAATAGTACTTGGTACATGGTTCCTGAATCTTCTGCCAACAAAACTATTGAGCTTTGGAAATGTACTGATTTCCCGTTGAAATGGGAAAAGCATTCTAACCTTATCGAAAATATTGAAGCAGTCGATAGCACTCCTTTTTACCATGAAGGCTTATGGTATCTTTTTACCTCAACGCGTCGTGATTGTAAGAAATTCGGTGACCGTTTAGATTTATTTTTTACCGAAGATATTTTAAATCCTAACTGGCAAGAGCATCCAATGAATCCAGTATGCCGAGGCAGTCAGCAGTTCCGTATGGCGGGTAAACCTTTTATTTATAAAGGGCAACTGGTTCGACCAAGCCAAGATTCTTTAAAACGTTATGGCGGCAATATCGAATTAAAAGCGATTACTCAACTGAGCCCGACAGCTTATGAAGAAAAATTACTAGAAGTGGTTTTACCAGAATGGAATCAGGCAGATGACGGTTGCCATACAATTAATGTCGAAGATAACTTCGTGGTGCTTGATGCCATCCGCCTTACACCAAAAAATAGTTAAGTGTTCAGCAAACCTTTATAAATATTAAGCGTCTGCTCAGCCATGGCTGGTACAGTCAGTTCAGCCTTGGCCTTTGCATATAGTGGGCTGAAGTCATTTTGAGCCTCAGGTTGAAGTGCATATTCAATCGCTTTTGCTAAACTTTGTGCATCTCCAATTTCGGCTAGATATTGTTCTGGTAACCACTCGATCACTCCGTTCACTTTGGTTGAAGCCATTGCTTTATCAGCCTGTAAAGCTTCAACCATAACAAGTGGAAAACCTTCACGGTCTGATGATAAAACCACAATATCAGCCAATTGCACCAGATCACGTGCATCAGTTCTAAAGCCAAGAAAAGCGACCCGATTTTGCATGCTCAATTCGCTTACTTGCTTTTCCAAACTTGCTCGAAGTGAACCATCACCAACAATCCATAAATTGGCATCGATCTGCTGCATCGCCTCAATCAATAAACTGATATTTTTTACTGGTTCTAGACGTCCAATACACATAACAATTTTTTTGCTTGCGTCTAGCTCAGTAACATCTTTTTGAATCAATTGAAGTAGCTTTTGTTTATTTTCAGCAGTAAGTACGGGCTGAGGATATACACCGTTATAAACTACGTGTGCTTTAGACTCTGGAATGCCTTGCGTGAGGGCTTGGCTCACCGCAATAACGGCATCACCTACTAAATAAGCAGACTTATTCTTTTTCGTTCCGTGTACGGTCGTTACAAACTTTGGGCCAGATAAAAATGGCTTAATTCGGGCAATCAGTTCAGCCGCCTTTCCTGCTTGTGCATGAACAATAGCAGGTTGGATCTGTTGAATGAGATTTTTGAGTTGCCAGAGTAAAAAAATATTCCAACGGCTACGTGCAAAATCAACGGCATGAAAATGTACTTGTTGGCTAAACTTGTCTACATAGCAAGGATGTGCAATCACATGTACTTCATGATTTAAAGCAAGCTCATTAACAAGATTAAAAGTGTGCTGCTCTAAACCACCAACTCCACCGCTAGTTGCCAATACCTGAACAATTTTCATAGATTGCCTACTTATTTTTATCTTTATTCATCGTCTGTTCAAACAGTTTGGCTTCTTTTAAAAATGCATAAAACGCGTTAATCATACTATTTACGAAACCACGCCAACCATTTAAGAAACTACGGCGAATAAAATAAGACTTCATAAAAGTCACTGGCATCACCAAAACCAATTTTGCAATGCTTGGAGACTTTCCTTTTTGGAATTTCTCTAATGCTTTTAAGTTGGAATATTGGTTATTTTTTTCGACTTTAACGAAAATACTCGACTCACCATAATGATAAATATCGTGTTGAGCGCGCTGAGATTCACCATCTACAATTACATTTTCATGGACTTTATTGGCAAGATCATAATGCCCTTTAGACTTACGGAAAAAACGCACCTTTGCATGTTTTTTAGTATGTTTACTGTTCGGGACACCTAAAAATACATCATTAATTGGAGTGATTAATGCATCAAGCTTGTTCTGCTGAATAGTCTCAACAATCTCTTGTTTTAACTCCTTAGATAAGACTTCGTCGCCATCTAAATTGAGTACCCAATCATTTCGGCATTTTGCTAAGGCCAAACTTTTTTGCCCAGCATAACCCTGCCAGTCTTGATGAGAAATTTGGGTATTTTCAAAGCGCTTTGCAATTTCATAAGTATTATCAGTACTACCTGAGTCTAAAATAATAACTTCATCAAACTGACTGACACTTTGCAAAGTTCGCTCTAACCAAGCACCACAATTTAAAGTGACAATATAAACACTACATGGAATTTTATTCATAACTTATAACGTCCTTTAGCAAGGGCGATACGCATCTGTAAAGCATTCATGGCACCATGCGTGCTGACACGTGGAATATTAAATTGGTTATCTGCTTCATACGCTTCGATTTTTTTACGAGTCGATACTGCATTTTTAAAGCCAATATCTTGGGCCATTTTCTGGTGCTTTTCATTAAAACGACCAAATGGATAAGCAAAGCTAGGGCATTTTCCAACTAATGCTTCAACATCACGCTTAGACTGAAGCATCTCATTGTAAGCCGTTTGGTCATCAAGCTTAAGCAAGTTCACATGATGTTGAGTATGCGCACCGAACTCAATCAAACCAGAGTTCGCCATTTCATGGATTTGATCGTGAGTGAGCTTTTCAATACCTTCAATTTGCGTTGCCAAATAAATGGTTGCCTTTGCATTATATTTTTTAAGTAATGGATAGGCATAAAGATAATTATCCATAAAGCCATCGTCAAAACTTAAAGCAACCACATTCTTTTGATTCCGATATTGTTCAAGCTCAGAAACAAAGCAGAAGATAGCCCCTTTACGCGTCAACAACTGTAAGAGTTGTTCAAACTTTTCAGGGGGCATGTTCATACCAGAGGCAGCATCCTTAGGGGTAACCTGATGCAACATCACTATGCGTGGTAGTTTGTTCGAACGGAACGGAAGCCAGAATGTATAATTACCCAGCACATATAACAGTGCAGCAAGTATTAATAGGCCTACCGCAACGTACAAAAACCACATCATGCATAAACCTCATGTGACCATTCATAATTTTCTGAAAGGGGCTGCTTAAATGTCACCTCAACCATAAATTGAGTGATACGTTTAGCATTGAAAGATTTACGCGTTTTCTCCCAGCCCTCTTTCGCTATTTTTTCAGCCTGCTCTGGATTTTGATCAAAGAATTGGATCTTCTTAGCCAAATCAAACTGATCATCAAAGTAAACCACTTCCTGCTCAGTGTAGAGTTTCTCAAAACCTGGAATTCTTGGACTAAAGGTGAGTAAACCATTACCAGTCAACTGTACAATACGGTCAGAACTATACAAGGTTACATCATTACGACGTGAGTAATTAAGTCCCATTTTTGTTTCAGAAAGAACCTTATAATAAGCTTTACCGTAAACACCTGGTTGCTCAAAACAACCATAATATTGATAGTTTACATGACCTTGTTGCAGGGCATCTGCCAAATCTTTTAAGAATTTTTCACGTTCAGGTTCTTTATAGACCACACCGCAGAAAATAAATGTCTTATCAGTCTTAGAGTTTGAAAATTGCTGTAGTGTTTCAACGTTACGATGACCCACATTAGGCAGATAGGCTACGCTTAAATGAGGCTGCTTTAACTTCTGTAAATACTCACCACCCGTCGTACAAAAGATAGCGTCTAAATACGGGGAGAATGCTTTTACAAAGCCAAGTTTGCTCTCTAAATAAAGCGGATCAACATACCAAAATGCAATTTTAGTATTTGGATAAGATTCTTTAATTTGTCTTAGAACATCTGGACTCATCAAGTCACTATGTCCAATGAGCACCAAATCGGGTTCAATGTTATTGACGACTTTTAATACTTCTTTGTTGGCCCAATTGGCACCCAATTTTTTTGTTTTAAAAATCGTCCCCATTCGTGCCATATCACGAAAACTAAAATCATAAACGAAATGGCCATTTTCAATTAATCCGGCAGAAATTTTACGGTCTGTACAGTAAAAATGCGCGCCTTGTTTATTAAAGCCAAAATTTGCGATATGCAATATTTTCATTCTAAACTCTATAATTCCATCAATTCTGGAGATGAACTAAAATATTATATCATGCCTTAATTTATGTAGACCGTGTTATCAAAATATAGGATGATATCGCGCTTTTACACTTGGAACAGCTTGGCGTGATTTTTCGATTCAAAACAGGAAAGTTATGGTTCTTTATTTATTGCTTTATGCTGCTTGTTCCATCATGCATTATTTCCAGTGATGGTTTTTTCAAAGCTTTATATCCGCTTATTTTTTTCGTTTTTTTAATTTATCATTACCGCCGTTTTTTCTGGCTTAGTTTACCTATTTATCTTTTAAGCCCTTTTGCACTGTACTATGAAATTACCTATAACGCCCCAACTGAAATTTCAGTGTGGCTCACAATTTTAGGCAGCTCTACAACTGAAGGCAAAGTTTATTTATCGACATTAGATCTTCCTTTAGCAATTGGTTTGATTATTGCTTACATCATTCCTTTGATTTTCTTTTATTATTTCATTCCAAATCAAAGACTAAGCACTCCAATATGGCTACGCATTTTAGCGTTATGTCTTATTTTTTCGCCAATTCAACGCTACCTTAAAGCACCTGATCATCAGCAAGGGTTTCTAAATGTATATCGCCATTTTAAACAATCTTACCCCTTAAATTTACTTCTTGGTTTACCAGCAGCGAGTCTTGAAGTAAATCGAGTAAAAGATTTCATAGCCACACAAAACGAAATTGAATGTACACAAGTTAAGGAAACTCGCCCTACCATTACAGTACTAGTTATTGGGGAAAGTGCTCGACGCGACCGTTTAAGTTTGTTTGGCTATACCAAAAATAATACAACGCCTTATCTAGAAAAATATAAGAAAGATTTATGGTTATTTAATAATACGATTTCAGGCTCTTATATGACCAGTAAGTCTGTACCGACCTTATTAACAGGAAAGTTAAACGGGACTGATAATTTAAGCCCTTCTATTGTGAATGCTTTCAATGCAGCAGGCTACAAAACTTACTGGTTTAGCGCACAATCTCAATATGGAGAATATGATTCTCTTGTTTCAGCGTATGCCTCTTCTGCTCAAGAAACCCAATTTTTGACGCAACATTCATATTCAGCCTCACTAGAAACTCATTATGATGAGGAGCTACTCAAATCATTTGATCGAGCATTGGCAGAAAAAACACATCATAAATTCATCGTGTTACACCTTTATGGCTCACATGCTGATTTTACAAAACGCTATCCACCGCAATTTAATAAGTTTAAAGATACGTATGACAATACAGTACTTTATACAGACTATCTGCTCAATGAAGTTATTCAAAAATTAAAAGCAACCAATGTGGACGCCAACTTAATTTACACATCTGACCATGGACTGAACCTTGGAGAATGTAAAGAAAATAGTTCACTGCATTTAGATATGAAAAATAATTTTGATGTCCCTTTAATTATGTGGAGTTCAAGCTCATGGAAGCAACATCATCCAGAGATGGCGAGTACTCTTTCTAAAGAACAAAGCAGTGCAATCAGCTCAATTAATATATTACCTACACTCTTAGATATGAGAGGTATTCACTGTAAAAACATTTCTCAAGAGAGATCGTTATTTAATTCGAAGTTCAAAACATATCCAAGAGAAATTTTAGCAACATCAGAAACCATCAACTATGATAAAGGTCACGATGACAGCCAATGTCATTTAGTGAGCTGATAAACGACCCGATCCGCTTCCTGCAGGACCTGCCCTTCAGGAAGCAAATTTATATCAAACACATTTGCTATTAACTTTTTCTCTAGCAGTATATCAACCGAATTGGTAATACGATCTTGTTTGAGTCTGTCCATTGCAATCACACCGACTCGGCAACCTGCAGTAAGTGCCTCATAAATCATAGAAACACTATCTTCGGTTACCCACACAGCTTCTGCCTTTTGCATTTCCTCAAAAATCCAGCCTTGAGGAGTTTGCTCCACTGGAAATATCTGCAAACACTTAGCAAAGCTTTGTTGTTTTAAAATATCAATGAAACCTACAGGAGTACGACGTGAGGTGGTCAGGATAATCTCAGAATTTGAATTACACTCAACAATTTTTTGGACACTTAATAATACTTTTTCATGGTTCCACTGATGTCGTTTAGATGAACCACCCAATGCAATTAAAATTCTGCCTGCCTGATGTCGGTTTTCATTACGAATTGGATTCAATGCTCCACGCGTAACAATAACGCGCTCATTTGAAAGAATACCGTCATGCTCTGGAATCACAGCATAGTCAAACCAAGCAATAGGTAAATTTGGCTTCATTAAAATAACAGTCTTCGCCTTTTTAAAAATTTTACCCAGCAACCAGACACGAAAGTGCGTATGGCTCCCGACACCAAATATGAAATCGGGTGCTTGCTGAAGTAGAGAATTTTTTGAAGAGAAAAGCGCTTTAATTAAGGAAATAATAGGCAAGTCATTAATAGAAACTTCTTCAAAAGTTGCATTTGCCTGCTGTCTTTGCATTGCCTGAAACAAGCCTAAAGCCTGTGAACGATGCCCTGCTTTACCATCAGAGACATAGACAATATGCATAAAAGCTCCCTAACTAAAAAATAAAAAGGCGAAACCAATGTTCGCCTTTTCATGTTAACGGATTAACTTATTTTACGTAAGTTAACCAGTGTTCATATTTTGGATTTTTACCTTGAACTGCATCAAAGAAAGTCTTTTGGATTTCAGTGGTAATTGGACCACGGCAACCCGCACCGATTTGACGGTCATCGTATTCACGGATTGGTGTAACTTCAGCAGCAGTACCTGTGAAGAATGCTTCATCGGCAATATAGAATTCGTCACGTGTAATACGGCGCTCAACAACTTGGTAACCAAGATCTCTAGCAATCGTCATCACAGTTTGACGTGTAATACCGTCAAGTGCACCACCAGCGATATCTGGAGTATGTAAAACACCATCTTTAATCAAGAATACGTTTTCACCAGAACCTTGGCACACATAACCTTGTGGGTCCATAAGCATTGCTTCATCGTAACCAGAGTGCGCAACTTCTTGGTGAGCAAGAATTGATAATGTGTAGTTACCAGATGCTTTTGCTTTACACATGGTCACGTTTGGATGGTGGTGAGTAAATGATGAAGTTTTAACGCGAATACCTTTAGCCATTGCTTCATCACCAAGGTATGCGCCCCACGCCCATGCTGCTACTGCGGCATGAATAGTGTTATTTGTTGCAGCAATGCCTAGTTTTTCTGAACCGATCCAAATAAGCGGACGTAAATAGCAAGAAGCTAATTTATTTTCACGAACAACATCGATTTGTGCTTGCTCAAGCGCTGCTTGGTCAAACGGTACTTTCATTTGATAAATTTTTGCTGAATTTAACAAACGTTTTGTGTGGTCTTGAAGACGGAAAATTGCTGTACCCTTAGGAGTTTCATAAGCACGAACACCCTCAAATACGCCCATACTGTAGTGTAGTGTATGGGTTAAAACGTGAATCTTTGCATCACGCCAATCAATTAATTGTCCATCTTGCCAAATAAAACCATCACGATCAGCCAAATTCATGGAACACTCCAAATTGTTATAAAATCATTCACTATCCAACTCAACCGAGGCGGTTGGGTCTATTAATCTTTGCCATAAATTGCAAACGACCGCACGGGTACTACGCCAGTCCGCTGCGCTGACTTGCATGGATTGATTCGCAAGGGCTAAGCGGTGGCTTTCGGCACGTTCACTAAGATAGGCTCGAATTAATGCTGTGGCATCTTCACTGGATAAGCAGTCTGCTTTAGCAGCATCTTCTAATATTCTTACATTATCAGAATAATGGGCGAGATCGGGTTTCGTCCCGCTCCATGCAAGTACAGCATACTGTGCCATAAATTCGATATCTACGATACCACCTGCGTCCTGTTTTAAATGAAAAATACCATGTTTTTTTTGTTCAGAAGACGAACCTAAGTGGTCTTTCATTTTCTGACGCATTTTCAACACTTCTTCACGAACATAAGCCTCATCTCTAGATTGAGTCAATATCTCGCGGCGAAATATTTCAAATTTTTGGCAAAGCGTTTCATCACCAGCAATAGAGCGAGCACGAACTAATGCCTGATGCTCCCAAAGCCATGCACTTTTCAACTGATAGTGTTCATAGGCTTTTAGACTGGTCACTAATAAACCGGCCTCACCAGAAGGTCTCAAGCGTGTATCAATTTCATAAACGCGGCCATCAAGCGTTTGAGTGGTCATCAGTGACATGAACTTTTGAGCGACACGCATGGCAAACTCAAACCCACTAATAGCCTTAGTTCCATCGGTGTCAGCTTGTTCATCTAGATAATGAATAAAGACAAGGTCCAAGTCAGAACCATAGCCCAGCTCAATCCCACCTACTTTGCCATAACCAATGACAGCAAAGGCTTTATAGTCAAGAGAACAACGTTTTCCCTCGACATCTTTTGGGTAACCATGACGTTTTGCTACGGTCTGATAAGCTAAATGAAGAGTTGCATTGACACTAACTTCAGCAATATCTGTTAATGCATCAGATACTTTCATAAGAGGGCTTTCAGCTAAGACGTCACTTGCAGCGACCGTGAGCACATTGCTCTTTTTAAACAAGCGAAGTACCCGCATTTGGTCTTCAACCTGATCAATTTCAATACGAAGCAATTGCTGACGTAAAGAATCTTCCAAGTCCTTACGTTTTGGTAACTCAAAGTCCATCGATAAGAACTCATCCAACAGTACTGGATACTGAGTCAGCTCTTCACAAATCCACGGGCTTACTGTCGCCATTTTCACTAGGCGCTGTAATGCGCCCTTACTTTCAATCAACATGACCAAATACACTGTTCGACGCATGACTGATTCAATCAGCGGCATTAAACGTAACAGTGCAGTTTGTGGTTGTTCGGACTGCAAAATCGCTTCAATCAAATGAGGCCAGAAGGTTTTTAAACGCTGCACGGCATTTGAAGGAAGTTTTTTAAGTGCATGACCATGCCAAAACTCATGAATCAGATTTTTCGCATTATCATCTAACACTTCATCTAACTGCTGCTCTAACTGTCCAAAGTTCTCAGTTGCAGCATTAGAGCTAGTATCTTCAATCAGCTGTTTAAATTGAACTTTTACTTTTTGGCGTTTCTCGTTAAGAACATCAATAAATTCATTCCAACTCGTAAAACCCAAGGTATCTATAATGCGTTGTCGTAAATCTGCTTCTTCGGGTAATAATTGCGTTTGCTGATCGTTAAGAGCCTGAATTGCATGTTCAACACGGCGTAAAAACAGGTAAGCATCTTCAAGCTCTAATACGGCCTGTTTTTCCAACAAGCCTGCCTCACCAATATGCTCTAGACTGACCAAACACTGGCGGTCTTGTAACTCACGTTTAGAACCACCGTAAATCAGCTGAAAAACCTGAACAATAAACTCAATTTCGCGTATACCGCCTGCCCCGAGTTTAATATCATCCTCAATATGGCGACGTAAAACTTCACGTTCAATCATCGCTTTCATATCACGCATGGCAGCAAAAGCGGTGTAATCGACATAACGGCGGAATACAAAAGGACGTGTCATTTCTAATAAGTCTTGCCCTTCTTTACCCCCAGTGACAACGCGTGCCTTAATCCATGCATAACGTTCCCATTCACGACCATGCTGACTTAAATATTTTTCTAAAGCTGCATGACTAATCGCTAATGCCGAGCCATCCCCCCAAGGCCGTAAGCGCATGTCTACTCGAAACACAAAACCATCTGCGGTGATATGTTCGAGTAAATAAATAAGTTTTTGTCCCCACAAAATACAGAACTGCTGTACATCAATACATTTGCGACCATTGGTTTCGCCTTGCTCATCAAAGGCAAAAATCAGGTCAATATCACTTGATAGATTTAATTCCTGTGCCCCAAGCTTACCCATGGCAACCACAATCAAATCTTGAACTTTACCTGAATAACTTAAGGGTTCGCCGTGTTTAGCAACCAATGCAAAACGAGCAAAAGCTTTTGCTGCACAAATACTTGCATCGGCAAAGTTAGAAAGTTCACGAGTAAGTGTAACGACATCCGTCAGTTGATTGGCATCTTGCCAGATCCAGCGAAACATTAAACGACTGCGTAGTATACGAAGCGCACGCATCCAAGTTATTTCATCGGCAATGCCTTCAAGCGTGGTGTCTACAAGCTGATAAATTTGTTCTGTTGAGAGCGGTGCAGCAAATTGATCTATTTGATAATCTTGTTCTAAAACAGCCTGATGTAACCCTAAAACTTGTTCAGCATATTGGCTGGCACGCAATGTTTTTTGTAACTGCTCCGCATTCATATAAAAAAGCTCTTTTCCTCAGACTCTCTTTTTAGTTATAGCAGTTCACGTAGTAATAGGAAAAGGGATTAAACCAATTTTGCTTCAGATGAATCATGATGCTCAATAAGCGTCTCATGACTTTCTTGAGCTGAAGGTAATAAAACTTTAAATGTTGTTCCTACACCTTCTTTGGAACTCACACTAATTTGGCCCTGATTAATCTCAATAAAACGCTTACAGAGACTCAATCCTAAGCCCGCACCTTTTTCCCCTGCAGTACCTTTAAAACTGGCTGTAATGCGTGGGTGAAATAAATTTGCCATTTGTTGTTCGGTCATGCCAAGACCTGTATCACGTACAGTGATTTCGACATTTGTGCCCGCTTGCTTAGCCTCAATGAATACTTTGCCAGAACCATCAACATCAGTAAATTTCAATGCATTTGAGACCAAGTTTTGGATCACCGAAGTCATCATATTGATATCGGCATAGATTTTTAAATCTTCGGAAACCGCATTTACCAATTCAATATTTTTCTTTAAAGCCAACGTATGCAGCACATCACAGACAATATTGCTCACTTGTCTAAGTTTAAAATTAATAGGGTGATAAACAAAACGCCCACCCTCTGCCATCGCCCATGTCAGCAAACTTTCCAGTAAGTTATAGGTCGATTGAGAAGTGTCATATAAATAGTCGGCAATATTTTGAATACTCGATTCATCCAGTGTTTCACGCTCTTTAGCCAACACTTCGGAGAAACCTAACAAGCCATGAAATGGTGCCCGCAAATCATGTGAAATAATAGAAAAGAACTTTGTTTTACTCGAATTAAGGGCGACTTGTTGCTCATAGAGTTCATTTAATTCTTCATAATTAAATTTCAACTCGATTTGTTGCATAAAACTAGAACAGTAATCGAGCAACAACTGAATTTGATCATTTTCAAAATTGGTTTCACCGTCATCAAAGAAAACGGCAAACCCCATAGAAGTCTGGTCAGGCTGCACCAAATGGACAGCTAAGGCACGACCACACTCAATATTTAGCTCTTTTAAATAGTTGATTAAATTTTGATAAGAAGGATGATCGTGATGAATCACCTGTTGTTTAGCAAAACATTGTTTTAAGTGTCTTGAAGGTTTAAATGAAATAGCAGTCATGCCTTCAGGACAATGATGCCAGAAATAAGGTTCCTGATTAAAAGTGAGCAAAGCTTTTTGACACTTCAACAGGCGAACACTAAACCGGAAAAATTGCTCAATATAGTTCTGCTCGGCATTTAATCCAAGTAATAGTGATATTCTACAAGCACTTAATTGCTCGACCTGATGTAGTTCTAATCGCTGTGTCATGCCCGCCTCACAGATTTTGTCGTTGTTAGTCGGAACCGCTCTTTGAGAAATGTACTTATAATCATTATGATCTAATACAAACTTTAACACAGTACATTAAAAGAGCAACTTTCTTTTCGAAATAGAAATGTGAAGTTTCAATTAAAGGTTTTCAGATACATAAAGTGGGTATGCTTTAGAAAAATACAACAATTATTTGAAGGTGAGGAGTTGTAAGTAATAAGAAATAGAGATTCAAAAAGGTAAAAATTATCTTAAATCTTCTTATAAGTATTACCGCTTAGCTTCGACTTAAATTTTAGCTTTAATAAATGCATTTCATATTTAAATAAAGTCTTCTTAAATTAAAAAAATCTTTAAGTTATAAATGTATAAAAGATTCAAACCCAACCGTCAGAACTAAAGTAAGTAGTTCACAATTTCTTGAAGTCTATGAACTTTTTTATCCAACAAAAAACCCCTAAGCCGTTAGCTTAGGGGTTTTCTTAGAATCATAAGATTCTGAATCTTGGTCCCGAGGGTCGGACTCGAACCGACACGTCATCTCTGACAGCGGATTTTGAGTCCGCCGCGTCTACCAATTTCACCACCTCGGGAGAGGAAGTATGTTTGTGTTGCGTATATTAGCGCGTTTGTAAAACTTGTCAAACCCTAAGTGAATATTATCGTTCACTTTTAGATCATTTAAACATTTTTCATAATTTAGGGCAGAAGCACAGCCATAAAAAAGCGAAAAAGTTTATACTAGGCCCAATTTTTGCGGTGTTTTTTCCTAAATATGCAACTGTCTGACTTTTCCTTTGAATTACCCGATGAACTTATTGCCCGTTACCCTCTCGAATCACGTAGTGCTTCACGTTTATTGCATTTAGACGCAAAGGGTCAATATCACGATCACATGTTCACAGATATTATCGATCTGTTTGAAGAAGGTGATTTGTTGGTACTCAACGATACCAAGGTCATGAAGGCTCGTCTTAAAGGAAAACGTGCCACAGGTGGGGCTATTGAGATTCTGGTTGAGCGTATGCTGAACCACACCACAGCGTATTGCCATATTAAATCGAGTAACTCGCCTAAAGCAGGAGCTGAGCTTTTTGTCGGTGCAGACAATATTCCTGTAATTGTGCGAGGCCGTCACGAAAACTTATTTGTCGTTGAGTTTTCACAGCCAATTTTACCTGTACTTGAGCAATATGGTCAGTTACCTATTCCGCCTTACTTTAACCGTGAAGCAGAAGAAATTGACACTGAACGCTATCAAACGGTCTTCCATAACCCAGAAAAAATTGCCAGTGTGGCTGCACCAACTGCAAGCTTGCACTTTGATGAAGAGTTGTTAGCAAAGTTAGATCAAAAAGGGGTTAAGAAAACGTTTGTGACTCTTCACGTCGGTGCAGGTACTTTTATGCCTGTACGCACTGATGACATTACCAACCATGTCATGCACAGTGAATGGTGTGATGTTCCTCAAGAAACCATTGATTTAATTTTAGCGACTAAAGCACGTGGCAATAAAGTAATTGCTGTTGGTACAACCGCAACGCGTGCATTAGAAAGTGCAGCCCAAGCGCATGGCGGAAAAATCGCAGCATGGACTGGTGATACGCAAATCTTTATTTATCCGGGTTATGAGTTCTGTATCGTAGATCGTTTAATTACCAACTTCCATTTACCTGAGTCTACCCTGCTCATGTTAGTTTCAGCATTGTCAAATAGAGACAATATTTTGGCTGCTTACGAACATGCAGTTAAAGACCGCTATCGCTTCTTTAGTTATGGCGATGCAATGCTGATTGATAAATTAGAAGTTTAAAAATTAAAGCTGGGTTAAATCTTATTAGTTAATTTGAGGTCTAACCCAGTATCTATAATTAAAATAAAAATAGTCTTGGTATTTCTATTTATCTCTTTCAATTTAAAGGATAGTCTAGGTTTAGCACTTTATGATAATCATCTCATTACCTTCATGCCAATTGATACCGTACAACAAGCACTTCATATAAGACGTAAAAAAAATACACAGGTCTTTCGTAATATTGCTCGACTTTGGGATGCGGGACAAAAGTCACAAACAGATCAAGAACTCTTAAATGCATTACATCCATGGCGTGAAGATCATAACCTGCGTTTTGTTAATGTATTACCGCATTTGTTAGGTATTTGCAGTATTACGACTTTATTATTTGGATACTTTCTTCATCCTCATATTCAATATATTTGGAGTCTGTTATGGGCATTTTTAACGGGTTTTCTGGCCTATTTGCTCTATGAACCGCAAAAACCTCTAGCCGAAGTCATTCACTATTTAGAAAAGCGTATGACTGCTTTACGTTATGGCCTACAGTTTCAACATTTACCAGCTTATCTTCCTATTCAAGCCCAACCCATTTTAGTCTTAAGCAGACTAAAGCAATATTTCCCATTGTTTAATCGAGGCAATGAAGCGAATGAAATTACAGAGTTTGCTTCAGTGACATGGAATGATGGCATTACAGATCATCAAGTCCTGCTATTTAAATACCACTATGTAAATAATTTACCTATTCTTCAAGATCAAAACAGCGATAAAAAAATAGTAAAAGAGATTCATAAAGACTTATGGGGTGCTTTTATTTTTCAGATGCCAGCCTTAGGTATTGCTGTAAGTAATCAACGTTCTCGCTTTTTTGCACCCTACTTAAGCGAATGGCAAAGTACTGATATTCTGATTAACCAAAAGCTCAATATCTTCGGTACTGATCAACATCAATTAGCTAAAGAAATTAGTCCAAGTTTAACTTTAAAACTTCATGATTTTTTTCAACATTTTACCGGTGATTTAATTTATCATCATGAAGAGCAAATATTATGTTATCTCGGTGAGCAAGATCTTTTTCAAACCACCAGCAAACGTAGTGAAATTCATGATATTCCAGCATTACGTGGACATTTACGTACCATGACCATGCCGCAATATGAAAAATTTCAACAATTAATGCTTAATTTAATTAAATAAATCTCTCGTAGTGCCCAACTGGCAACTTATAAAAAATAAGAAGTTAAAAGGTTCAATGAGAGAATAAAAATAAGAGGAGTGAAAATGAAAGGTTTATTCATTTTCTTGGGGATATTCGTTGTACTGATTGCATGGGGCATTCACATTCGTAACAGCATTGTGCGTTATTTTAACGCGACCAAACGCGCTTGGGCTGAGGTTGCAAATTTCGAACGCCAAAAAGTAAAAACACTTGAAGCATTAGAAACTACTCTCAATCAATATACTCAGTTCGAGAAGTCGACTCTAGAAAAAGTGACTGCCTTACGTCAGCAAATTCTCAGTTTAAATGTCGATCATACTGATATTGCTCAATTACAGCAGATTGAAAAAATGAGCAAAGAGCTGATCCGCAGCCTAAATGTTATAGTTGAAAACTATCCTGAATTAAAAGCAGATACACTCTATAGTAAAATGATGGATGATATTCAGGAACAAAACGAAAATGTTGGCGCTGCAATCAGCATTTTTAACCGCAATGTCGAAGTATTTAACAACCAGATTGAAGTATTTCCAAATAATCTGATTAATACGATGACTTTATCTAAAAAAGCAATTCGTCCTTTTCGCGATAATTTGGCTACAGACAATTTTGACTACAAACCTAACTTTTAGTCTTAATAAAAAAGTGGCCATTCAATCGGGAAATTGACCTATTTTATAGCCAGCTACATTTAGTAGTAGAACTACGTCGCAGAATCAAGGAAAATAGCCCTCTTATTTTTAGGGCTATTTGTGTTTTTAAATTGGTCTTCCTGTTTAAAAACTCCTCATATTACAGCCCCTATTTAGCAGCGAACTGTTTTTTCGCCCTTGCACTGCCCTGCGGCATTGCTTGCTATTGTTCAGGATTTTTAGATGAAGTTTGAAAAATTAGGTCAGTCGGGTCGTGCCCGTCGTGGTCGTTTAACTTTAGAACATGGTGTTGTTGAAACACCTGTTTTTATGCCAGTGGGGACTTACGGTACAGTCAAAGGTATGTTGCCGCGTGATATCGAAGATATTCAGGCACAAATTATTTTAGGTAATACTTTCCATTTATATTTGCGTCCGGGCCTTGAAGTAATCAAGCAACACGGCGGATTACATGACTTTATTAAATGGAATAAGCCAATTTTAACTGACTCTGGCGGCTTCCAAGTATTTAGTCTTGGCGCTATGCGTAAAATTAAGGAAGAAGGTGTTACTTTCCGTTCCCCGATCGATGGTTCAAAAGTGTTTTTATCGCCTGAAATTTCAATGGAAATTCAGCATGTATTGAACTCTGACATCGTCATGATTTTTGATGAATGTACACCGTACCCTGCAACACATGAAGAAGCACAAAAATCATTACAGCTTTCTTTGCGCTGGGCAAAACGTTGTAAAACGCATCACCACGATGAGCTTAAAAATAAAAATGCCTTATTCGGCATTATTCAGGGCGGTATGTATGAAGACTTACGTGATGAGTCTTTAAATGGCCTTCTTGAAGTTGGTTTCGATGGTTATGCAATTGGCGGTTTATCTGTAGGCGAACCAAAAGAAGAGATGATCAAAGTTTTAGATTATCTTCCAAACAAAATGCCACATGACAAGCCACGCTACTTAATGGGCGTAGGTAAACCTGAAGATATCGTTGAAGCGGTGCGCCGTGGTGTCGATATGTTTGACTGCGTAATGCCAACACGTAATGCACGTAATGGTCATTATTTTGTCACTGATGGTCTGGTACGTATTCGTAATAGTAAATATCGCCATGACCAAGGACCACTTGACCCACACTGCGATTGCTACACATGTAAGAACTTTACCCGTGCTTATCTGTTCCACCTTGAAAAATGTGGAGAGATGTTGGCGTCTATGCTCGGTACTATTCATAACTTACGTTATTACCAACGTTTAACTGAAGGTATGCGTGACGCATTAGATAATGGCACTTTTGATGAATTTGTTCAGGACTTTTATGCCCGCCGTGGATTAGAAGTTCCACCTTGCCCTGTCGATGAATAAGTGAGATTTGCGCTCAACCTCAAGACAAGGTAAATTGCAAAACGAATTAGGATTATGTCAGATATCTGACTCATATTTTTTAACTTTAGGAAATTAAAATGAGCTTGTTCATTTCTACTGCACATGCAGCTCCAGCAGCAGCCCAAAGCCCTGGTCTTTTGCCAAACATTTTGATGATTGTTGTATTCGTTGCAATCTTCTATTTCTTAATCTGGCGCCCTCAAGCAAAACGCGCAAAAGAACACCGTTCTTTAATCGAAAGCTTAGGTGTAGGTAGCGAAGTTGTTTTTGCTGGCGGTTTAATGGGCAAAGTAACCAAACTTGAAGGTGACTATGCGGTTGTTGAACTTAACCGTGGTGTAGAAGTAAAAATTCAGCGTGCCAGCGTAATTTCTGTATTACCTGAAGGCACTCTAAATAACCTTTAATCATAAAACAGTCGTGCTTTAGCACGGCTTTTTCATTTAAGAAGAAAGCGAATGCGTTACCCTGCATGGAAATATTTACTGATTCTGGTTGTTCTGGTAGTCAGTACATTATACGCACTGCCTAGTCTATATCCGGATGAGCCCGCAGTTCAAATTTCCGGTGCCAAAGCTGGTACCCAAATTGATCAAAGTGTGGTGCAAAAAGCAGAGCAAATTTTAAAAACAGCAAATATTGCAAGCCACGATAATACTTTTACAAATAATGCTGCTCTCTTGCGTGTCAGCTCTTCTGAAGCGCAGTTAAAAGCAAAAGAAGTATTACGCCGTGACTTAGGTGATCAATACGTTGTTGCCCTAAACCTTGCACCAACTACACCAGAATGGTTGCAAAAAATTGGGGCTAAACCAATGAAACTTGGTTTGGACTTACGTGGTGGTGTTCACTTCTTGCTAGAAGTAGATATGGACAAAGCCATTTCCCAACGTATGGAAACCTCTGCAACTGATTTGCGTCGTCAGTTCCGTGAAAACAAAATTAAATTTAACAACCTTGCGTTAAATAATAATGTGATCACTGTTCAATTTGCTGACAATGCTGATCGTGATGCAGCAATGGATTTTTTACGCCGTAATGGTAATGAATATACCCAACAGGCATTAGCGAGCGCGACAGGTTCGACCTTAAAACTCACTTATACTGATGTACGTCGTCAAGAAATTCAGGCATATGCAGTCAATCAGAACTTAACAACACTACGTAACCGTATTAACGAACTTGGTGTTGCAGAAGCATTAGTACAAAGTCAGGGTAGCAACCGTATTGTCGTTGAATTACCGGGTGTTCAAGATACAGCAGAAGCTAAACGCGTTTTAGGACGTACTGCTAACCTCGAATTCCGTTTGGTATCTGACTTAAATGATCAATATATTGACCCATATACGGGTAAATATAACGGTCAACCTTTACCTCCGGGTACAGAAGTTTTCGCTTATCAATCTTTAGATAGCGGTCGTCAACTTCTGTTGCAACGTAACCGTATCTTGACTGGTGAACGTGTTCAAAATGCAAGTTCTGGCTTTAGCCAAGACTCTGGCGGTGCCGAAGTAAATATTACGCTCGACAGTGCTGGTGGTAAGCTCATGTCAGATGCAACCCGTAATGCTGTTGGTAAACGCATGGCGGTATTGTTCATCGAAAACAAGCAAAAGATTAGTTACGTTACAGATCCAAAAACTGGTGCTCAAACAGAAGTTCGTACACCATATACCGAATCTGTCGTCATTAATGCTGCAACAGTTCAAGCTGTTTTAGGTTCAACTTTCCGTATTACCGGTTTAAGTTCACCTCAAGAAGCATCTGAACTTGCATTGATGCTACGCGCTGGTGCTTTAGCTGCGCCAATGTACTTCGTTGAAGAACGTGTGGTGGGGCCAAGCCTTGGTCAAGAAAACATTGATAAAGGTGTACTCTCAACTCAAATCGGTTTCTTGCTCGTTGCAATCTGGATGGTCGTGTTCTTCCGCGTATTCGGCTTGATTGCGAACTTTGCACTTGTATTTAACTTGGCAATGATTTTAACCGTTATGTCTTGGATAGGGGCTTCACTCACCTTACCGGGTATTGCTGGTATCGTTATTACTATTGGTATGGCAGTCGATGCCAACGTACTGATATGTGAGCGTATTCGAGAAGAAATGCTCTGGGGTGCCTCACCCAAACAGGCCATTGTGGCAGGTTATGATCGAGCCTATAACACGATCTTTGACTCGAACTTAACTACGTTCCTCGTTGCATTCATTCTGTTTGCAATTGGTACAGGTCCGATTAAAGGTTTCGCCGTAACATTAATGATTGGTATCGTATGTTCGATGTTTACTGCAATTACAGTAACACGCGCAATTGTACAAATCATTTATGGCAAACGCCGTAATTTGAAAAAGTTGAGCATTTAAGGAGATCTATGATGACTAAAGTGACTCAACAGCCTTCAAAACAATATGGTCGTCCGGATGATGCAAAAATCATCCCGTTTATGAAGATTGCTAAACCAGCAGCAATCTTCTCGATCCTTATTACTTTAGCGAGTATTTTCTTTATCGCGACTAAAGGTCTTAACTTAGGTTTGGACTTTACAGGCGGTGTTTCTGCCGAACTTAACTATGCGCAACCAGCAAATCAGTCTGAAGTTATTCAGGCTCTCGACAAAGCTGGTTTTAAAGATGCCGTAGTACAAACGCTAGGTAGTAATAAAGACTTACTCGTGCGTATGCCGGTACAAGAAGTTAAGGTTGAAGATCTTAATAACGCGATCACCAAAGCTGTGCAATTACCAAATAACGCTGCCGAAGTTCATAAAGTGGACTCTGTAGGCGGTCAAGTGGGTAATGAGCTTTATGTTCGTTCAGCTGGAGCGGTTGCTCTTGCACTTATCTTAATGTTGATCTACGTGACCATTCGCTTTGAGTTTAAACTCGCGATGGGTGCTGTAATGTCTTTATTCCATGACATCATCATCATTATTGGTGCTTTTGCATTATTCCAATGGCCATTTGACCTTACAGTTTTAGCTGCTGTACTCGCGGTGATTGGTTTCTCGCTTAACGATAACATCGTGGTATCAGACCGTATACGTGAAAACTTCCGTAAAATTCGCGGCGCGACTCCACGTGAAATCGTGGATATTGCCTTAACTGAGACTTTACGTCGTACTATTCATACCTCAATGACATTATTGCTTGTAGTACTTGCAATGATGTTCTTAGGCGGTGATGGCTTACACTGGTTCTCTGTTGCAATGTTTGTAGGTGTCTTTGTCGGTACTTATTCTTCGATTTATATCGGTACAGCATTTGCATTGTGGCGTGGTCTTAACCGTCAGGACTTTATCGTTCAGGTTAAACCTGAATTTGAAGATGAAATTCCTTGATTGTCTAAATAAGACTATTAAAAAAACCGCGATTTATTCGCGGTTTTTTTTATTTGGTGCAAAAATTATTTACGGCGTAATGCATCCGAAATTGCTTCAACCAATTGTTGAGAAATTTCTTGCTTCGATGCTTTTTCTAACTCACGCTTTTTCATATGGTAGCTTTGGGCAAAGAAAACAGTCATCGCATTTTCATCCGAAGCAAAACCAATATCAGCACGAGAAACATCGTTACACGCAATCATATCTAGTTTTTTAGCAACCAGTTTACCCGCTGCATATTCTTCAACATTTTGCGTTTCGGCAGCAAAACCCACCATAAATGGACGTTTTTCCTGAGCGGCAATAGTTGCCACAATATCCGGATTTTTTACAAGGGAAACATTCAGCTCATCCCCTGCTTTCTTAATCTTGTGCTCAGCCACTTCAGCAACGCGATAATCAGCTACTGCCGCTGTAGCAATGAAAATGTCACATCCGGTCTCAAGTGAACTCATGCTGACATCTAACATTTGTCGTGCAGATGCAACATTTACACGTTGAACACCATTTGGCGTATCTAAACTTACAGGACCAGCAATTAAAGTCACTTTTGCGCCCGCCGCATAACATGCAGCCGCTAAAGCAAAGCCCATTTTTCCAGTACTATGGTTTGAAATATAACGAACAGGATCAATCGCTTCACGTGTTGGTCCAGCAGTAATCACAACTCGCTTACCAGCCAACAAACCAAATTTTTCAGCAATCGCACGTTGGGCTTGATGGAAATAACCCGCCACTTGCCTTGCAATTTCTTCCGGTTCTGGCATACGACCTAAACCAACATCTCCACAAGCCTGTTCACCTGAATCTGGCATAATCACATGTACGCCATCTTCAACCAGAGTTTGCAAATTACGCTGGGTTGCTTTTGCAGCCCACATTTGCTGGTTCATTGCTGGTGCAACCCACACAGGTGCTTTAGTTGCTAAAAATAAAGTACTCAGTAAGTCATCTGCCAAACCATTAGCAAACTTAGCCAGCGTGTCACAGCTTGCCGGAGCAACCAGTAACAAATCAGCCCAACGAGCCAATTCAATATGGCCCATTCCAGCTTCAGCTTCTGGGTCTAAAAGCTCGGTATGTACAGGATTTCCAGAAAGAGCCTGAAACGTTAGAGGGGTAATAAATGCTTGAGCTCCGTGTGTCATCACAACCCGAACGTCAAAACCATAATCTTTAAGACGACGGACCAAAATGGCACTCTTATAGGCAGCAATCCCACCTGTAACAGCTAAAACAATGTTTTTATGAGGAATAACACTTAAATCAAAGCTCACGAACAGGATACCTTTCTGTTGCAGTGGCGCTCACAATAGCATTAAATACGCGCAGACCCAAGATTGATTGGGCAAACAAAATAAATTTTTAAGCAGAATATTGCTGGGGAATATGAATACTTCTATTAAAAATTGGCCAGAACAAGAACGGCCAAGAGAACGGTTATTACAACAAGGCCCTCAAAGTCTCTCTGACTCTGAATTACTCGCGATCTTTCTTCGCTCAGGTTCACGTCAACATTCGGCTGTTGAACTCGCCCGCTTACTGATTCAACAATTCGGAAGCCTCAATGCTGTTTTCGATGCTTCTTTCAATGAATTAGCTCAATTTAATGGTATTGGAGCTACGAAGTATTCCCAATTATTGGCCGTAAAAGAACTTGGACGGCGTTATCTCGACTATCATTTTAGTCAAACTGAACTAAGCCTTCATTCATCTCATTTAGTTCTAGATTATCTGCGTTATGAGTTAAAAGGTGAAAAACAGGAAGTCTTTGCGGTACTTTGCTTAGATGCCGAACTACGAAAATTGCATTTTAAAAAGTTATTTTTTGGTTCAGTTCAACACTGCGCCGTTTCAGTGAATCAAACCTTACGATATGCCTTACAACAGCACGCTTGCCAATTGGTAATAGCTCATAACCACCCATTTGGTTCCGCACAGCCCTCTCTCGAAGATATTAAACTCACAGAGCAACTTGAACAGGCCTGTCAGCTTTTAGAAATTCGTCTACTGGACCATTTTATTATCTCGCCAGAAGGTAGCTTTTCATTTGCTGAACAACAACTGCTCAACCCTACTTCAATAGCCGTTCAATGATATTGACAAAGCATCACTAAGCTTAGAATATCAAAAACAAAAATAGCGACGTTTAAAATAAAATGATTGTTCGTGAACAGCCCAGTATTTTTAAAGTTTTATTCTCTTGGCGAGGGACGATATTACCAAAAATTTTGCCCTCTTTAGGGGTGGTAATGCTGATTTCGGCAATCATTGGTGGGGTTGAATATATTAATCTCTACCGTTTTCCAGAAATTCCTTTAGTTGGCTTCACCTTAATTGGCGTTGTACTTTCTATTTTTTTAGGCTTTAAAAATACGGCGTGTTATGACCGGTGGTGGGAAGCACGGAAACTATGGGGTGTACTCATTGCGACTTCACGTCACTTTGACCGCGACTGTCGTATTTTAACTCAAGCCCGCCGTGAACGAGTCATTCATCACGTTATTGTGTTTGCAAATGTGTTACGTGACCGTTTACGCCGCCAAACGGCCAACCCAACCGAATTAATACAAACCAGTGGTATGAGTCAACAAGCATTGACTCAGCTATACCAACAAAATAATGCGCCGCAATATACGCTCAGTCTTATTCAATGGGAGTTATTACAAGCGCTTAAAGAAGGTGAAATCTCAGATATTATTTATGCTCAAATGAATAAAAATGTTGCAGATTTAAGTGTTGTACAGACTGGCTGTGACCGTATTGCAAATACTCCTATTCCTTTTGCTTATTCAGTCTTGCTCAACCGCACTGTTTACTTTTTCTGTTTTATGTTGCCATTTAGCTTAGGTTCTTTGCTTGGCTTAGCAACACCTTTACTGGTTGGAATTTTGGCATATACCTTCTTAGGTCTAGATGCCCTAAGCTCTGAAATTGAAGAACCTTTTGGTACTCAAAGTAATGATTTACCATTAGATGCAATGGTCCGGAGTATCGAAATTGAACTTTTAGGAACGCTGGGTAAACCAACACCTCCTCCAATTCAAGCTCAAGATAACAACTTACTCTAGGACATTATTAGAGAAAACGTTCCCAAATACCCAACTGATCACTCTTTGGTTTAGGCGTATTACCTAATTTAATCCATGGCATATTTTCACCATGAAAATCACTGCCAATTGAAACCGCCAGATGATGCTGATCAATCATACGATCAATCATTTGGCGAGTAGATAAAGGATCTACAGGTGGCGGCAACTCTACGGCGTCACCACCACAACTCGCAAATAACTCAATCAAATAGCGTGTATTAGTTGCAGATAAATCATAACGAGTTGGATGAGCTAAAACTGCCAAACCTTTACTATTATGAATAACCTCTATCGTTTCTTTTAAGCCCAAGCCTTCAAACTTTACAAAGGCACGCTTACCTTCTTTTAAAAAACGGTCAAAAGCTTGTTGAGGACGACTCACTACATTCTTTTCAACTAAGGTTTTGGCAATGTGTGTTCTGGTAATACGGTCTGGTTGATTTTCAACTTTATCAAGCACATCCTGATAAATATCAAAGCCAATACACTTTTTTAATAGTTCACAAATAACTTCTGCTCTTTGTGCTCTAATTCTTTTTTGTTGTTCTAATGCTTCCAAAATTGGTGCTTCATCTTGCATGTTTAAAGCCACAATATGCACGCCATAGCTTTTTTTTGTGCTTGGTCTAGACCATTGGCTTGAGATCTCAACACCAGAAATAATTTTTAAATCATGGGCTTGCGCTGCTTTCTTTGCACGCTGCAAGCCATCCATTGTATCGTGATCAGTAAGCGCCAAGGTATGCAACTTCACATCCACAGCAGCTTGCACCAGCAATTCCGGAGACAAAGTTCCATCAGAAATATTGCTATGTGTATGTAAATCTATGCCTTGCATCTTTTATACTATGCCATTCACCAAACCTGATCAGATACTCTAACATGAAAGCACTTCTGGACTTTGTTCCATTAATTATTTTCTTCTATTTATATAAAACTGTTGATCCTGCGAATGCTCATCACCCGTTGCTAAAATTGATCGGTTCCGCTGGCGGTGTAAATAACAATAATATTCTGGTCGCTACAACAGGCTTAATTATTTCAATGCTTATCGTGTATGGTGCTTTGTTCATCATTCAAAAATTCCGCCTAGATAAACAGCAGTGGATTGTACTGTTTATGACAGTTATTTTTGGTGGCATTACACTCATGTTAAGCGATGATTTTTATATTCGTTTAAAAGCTGCAATTTTGAACTTAGTATTTGCTGGTGCTTTCTTAGTTTCACCTTGGTTTGGTAAGGAACGTAAACCTCTTATTAAACGTTTATTCGATCCAATTTTAGAGCTAAGCGAAAAAGGTTGGAAAAATTTAAATTTCGCTTGGGCAGCTATGTTTGTCGTCATGTCCGGTTTACATATTTTCTTCGCGTTTTTATTTCATGGCGGAAAATATTGGGGTGAATTTACGGCATTTGGTGACATGATCGTCATGTTTTCATTTATCATTATTCAATTCATTATTTTACGCAAACATTTTAAGTCAACAGATGCTTAATGTGATTTCGGTTTGATTATAGAGATACGATGACATGCCTTTTTTTGTTCTAAGCTGTACCGATAACGAAGGAACTCTAGAGAAACGTTTAGCAGTACGCCCTCAACATATCGAACGTTTACAAAAACTTGATGATGAAGGTCGTCTTGTTGCCGCTGGAGCTATGCCAAAAGATCCGAATGATCCACAGGCTGGTTTTTACGGTAGTACTATGATTGTAGAGTTTGATAGCCGTGAAGCTTTAGATGAATGGTTAAAAGAAGAACCATTTTTGAAAGAAGGCATTTATAGCCATATTGATGTCAAACCGTTTAATAAAGCATTTCCAAAAGGGTAAACGCATGCAGTTTGCAACCAAAAGCTTTCTTGGCTTGTGTTTGATCTGTTCAACTGCCGGAGCAGTTGAACCTGCTGCGACGCCAGCAACACCATCTACTGTGCCTTCAACTCAGGCGCCTAAACCAGCGCCTACTTCTGCAACTGTAGCCAAACCGACCGCTACAACGGCGGCAACTACAGCACAGCCGCTTACCGCAGAACAAATCGCAAAAAATAAGCAGCAGCAAGATGCAAAAATCAAAGCTTTAGTTCAAGATCAGGCATCTCGTCTAAAACAGCTAGAACATGCAAATCTTGAAGCACTTGCACAAAACCAAGAGTTACAGCTAAAGAACGATAACTTGTCTGTTCAGGTACAAGTTTTACAAAGTGAACGTAGTGCTCAAATGTTCTTATATGGCGCAGTAACACTAGCAGGCGGCGTACTACTTGGTTTCTTTATCGCTAGTTATGTTTACACCAAACGTCGTCGTCAGTGGTAATTCTGAGCGACTTATTAAACCGAATGAACAAATCAAACCGTATACAAACTGCTGAGCTGGATTGGGAATCTATTGATGGTATTGAGGTTCCCATTTCCAAACAATTTGGTGATGTCTATTTTTCCAAAGATAATGGTCTGCTCGAAACAAGACATGTATTTTTAAATGGCAATGACCTATCAGAACGATTAGCTAATTTACAAGACTTTGAATATTTTAGTGTAGGAGAAACCGGGTTTGGTACCGGTTTAAATATTCTTGCACTCTGGCAGCTTTGGCAGCAGGTCCGTCCTAATAACCACAGCCATTTACATGCAATTAGCGTAGAAAAATTTCCTTTAAGCAAAGCAGATCTCATCCGTGCACTCGATGTATGGGATGAACTTAAGCCACTTGCGAAACAACTTATTGAACAATATCCCTTGCCTATTGCAGGTTGCCATCGTTTAAGTTTTCCAGAAGAACGTTTTAGCATCGATCTATGGCTAGGAGATGCGCAAGATATTTTTCCAAGTATGGTAAAAACGAAAGCAGTGAATGCTTGGTTCCTAGATGGTTTTGCACCTTCATGCAATCCAGACATGTGGGAGCAGAATGTTTTAAACAATATTGTACGTCTTTCTGACTATGGCACTACCTTTGCGTCATTTAGTGTAGCTGGTGTTCTCAAACGTGGGCTAAAGGCTCATGGAATTGATATTTCACGTCCTCGCGGTTTTGGACACAAACGAGAAATGCTTAAAGCAGTTTGGAAATTACCTTTAACTGAAGAAATTGCATCAGAACCAGATCTCACCCGTTCTCATTTTAAGCAGCATATCGCCGTCATTGGCGCAGGGATTGCTGGTTTAAGCACAGCTTGGGCATTTGCCGAACGTGGGCATCAAGTTAGTCTATTCGAGCGTACAGCGCCTTTATCAGGAGCTTCTGGCAACCCTTTAGCATTGCTCAATCCTAAATTATGCCCAATTGAACAAAGTCATGAGCATCTAATGACTTTAAGCTGGCAACATGCACTGAATTTCTATAAAAAATTTCAAGCGTTTCGCCCAATTCAAATACAGCAAATGGCATTAAAAAATGCCCAAGATCTTCTCGATCTTGCAGACCAATATCCTGCGGATATTGTTACGCATCAAGCCAGCTCATTAGAATCGGACTATCCACACATTTTATTGACTGAAGCAGGAGCGGTTTCTCCACATCAACTACGTGATGAAATTTTGCAACATTCAGGTATTGAACTGAAAATTGCCAATATCACAGCACTTGTTTCTTTTGAAAATAAAGTTCAATTAAAGAATTATAATGAAATCATTGCAGAGGCAGACCATGTTGTGGTGTGCTGTGCCCGAGAAAGTGCCGCTTTATTTGAGAACTATCCCCCTTTAAAGCCAATACGTGGACAAGTAAGCTGGGTTGATAATTCTTTTGGACCTCTACCTTTGCATGAAGCGTATAGCTATGGTGGCTACTGCATGCAGCTTAACTCTTCTCAACTCATTTTAGGGGCATCTTTCTATCCGAACCGAGAAGATCAAGAAGTACAGCTTGACGATCATGTGCATAACTTTGAATTAATCCACAGTGTCTTCCCTACTTATGCAAAACAATTACCACCTGTAGAACAATGGCAAGGTCGGGCAGCTGTGCGTGCTCAAAGTCCAGATTATTTCCCACTTGTAGGCAAAATGCAGAGTGAAAGCCGTATTTCTACCTTTGCAGGTCTAGGTTCAAAAGGTTTTTTATTTGCGCCGCTTTGTAGTGAAGTTTTAGTGGCCCAAATTTTAGGTGAAGCTTGTCCTGTTCCAAAAAGCCTATTAAAGAAATTAAGTGCCGAGCGCTTTCAAAAGAAAGTTAAACCTAAGAAACCTTATTTCCAATCTCAATAGTGCACTTGAGAAAATTTTGTTCCAATAAAAAAGCACCCGAAGGTGCTTTTTTTATGCGCCCTGCTCTAGAGGTAAACCTGCATCACGAGCTGCACGCGTCCCCCCCATCAGCACGACATATTCACGCGAGGCATCTAAGTCTTCTAGTTTCTCAGCTGCACGAGGAGCTTTGCTACCACCACCACATAAAATATAAATCGGCTGATCCGCAGCGACCTGGTTCAAAATATCAGCATTTAAATCATTAATCGGGCGACTTACCGCACCTTTAACATGCCCTTCTGCATAAGCACTTGAATCACGGACATCCCAGATAACAGCGTTTTCTGGGAACTCAAATGTTGTAATTTCTTGTTTACGGATCATTGTGCACTCCTTTGATGTAAACAACACTTGGCAAATGAAGAAAACCCTCTTAGCATCTCAAATATTCTTTCACTTTGTAAAGGTCTAAACTATGCCTTCTTTCGATATTGTTTCTGAATTAGAGTTATTTGAAGTTAATCATGCGGTTCAAAACACACAAAAAGAGATTGCAACACGCTTTGACTTCCGTGGTCACGATGTTTCTATCGAATTAAATGAAAAAAATAAAGAGATTAAAATCAGCACAGAAAGTGATTTCCAGTGTGAACAAGTTTATAACATGTTAGAAAATCATTTTTATAAACGTAAAATTGATGTGCAGGCACTTGATCCACAAAAAGCTGCTGCGTCAGGTAAAAATTTTGTACAAGTCATTAAGCTTAAAGATGGTCTTGACTCTGATACAGCAAAAAAAATTAATAAAGCCATTAAAGAAAGCGGCGTTAAAGTGCAATCTTCTATTCAGGGCGACAAAATCCGTGTGACCGATAAAAAACGTGACACTTTGCAACAAGTCATGACTTTTTTACGTGAACAACAATTCGGTGTGCCATTACAGTTTAATAACTTTAAAGATTAATATCTTTTAGCGACATTCAAAGTTAAGGTAATCCCATGTCTCAATCCAATCGACTATTAAAACTGGTAAAAGCAACTTCAAAATTTCCTAAAGGTGTTCGAAGTACGCTTTGGAGCAAGGCATTTGGCCGTATTGTGCCAATGGTGGGTACAGCAAATATTCGCTATCTAGAAGTAGATGTAAACCATGTAACTGTTCGCTTAGAGAACCAGAAAAACATGCAGAATCATATTAAAGGTGTACATGCAGCAGCAATGGCACTTTTAGCAGAGACTGCAACAGGTTTTTTAACGGGTTTACATATTCCAGATAACCGCATTTTATTAATCAAATCATTACATGTTGATTATTTAAAAGTTGTTGAAGGTGGTTTGACAGCAACAGCGACTCTCTCTGCAGAACAGCAAAAATATATTGCTGATCATGAGAAAGGTGAACTTATTATTCCGGTTACCGTTATTGATGATGCGGGTAATGAACCGATTCAATGTCAAATGCTGTGGGCATGGTTACCTAAACGTAAGAAATGATAACTAATCTAAAATATTTTTAGATTGATATTTACCTCAAGATATAAAACTATAACTTTATATCTTGAGGTCACAATGAAAAAAATACTGATCCTATCCTCGTTATTTACCAGTTTTATATTTACAGCTGTGACGACTCACGCTGCCGAACCCACAAATAAAACCAATAAAATTGTTCAAACAAAAACTGAGTCAATCGATAAAATAAGTGCCCAAAATAAAAAAATAGTAGTCGACTTTTATGAAGGTGTCTTTTTAAAACATCAAGTTAAAGAATATGCCGACCGTTATATTGGTCATCAATATATCCAACACAATCCCAACGTTCCTGATGGGAAGGCTCCTTTCGTAAATTTCTTTACTGAGAAATTCCAAAAAAATCCACAAGCAAAAAATGAAATTAAGCGCGCAATCGCTGAAGGTAATCTGGTGGTTTTACACGTCCACTCTACGGAAAATGACAAAGATAGAGGCAGAGCAATTGTTGATATTTTCCGTGTAGAAAATGGAAAAATTGTAGAGCACTGGGATGTTATACAAAACATTCCCGAACAAAGTAAAAACTCTAATACAATGTTTTAGTTTTAAAAATTAAACTATTTATTAAAAAATTAAAGCCTGAATACTGATATTCAGGCTTTAAATGTTTTATTGAGTTTCTAAAAACTTCTGCTTCGCTTCTTCAGGAATTTGTCGCTTATTACCTTTTACATCAACAGCAACAAAGGTAAACACCCCTTCGGTAATACGAATTGGGGCACGAGAATCATCATGACTGTCCCAAACTTCAATTTGCATTTGAATAGAGGTATTACCTACTTTTAAGATTTTGGTATAGCAGCTAATCACAAAGCCTACTTTTACCGGAACCAAAAAGGTCATCTGATTAATGGAAATCGTGGCACAACGTCCACGACTAAAACGCTCAGCGTGAATTGCTCCAGCCAAGTCCATTTGTGACACGATCCACCCACCAAATACATCACCGCTCCAGTTTGTATCTGCTGGCATGGCAATCGTTTGTAAGGATAAAATTCCTTCTGGTTTGGTATAAGCTTCTGACACCTTAGCTCCCGAAATTCGTTTGAAGTTGTTGATCTAGCCACTGCTGCAATTCAGGAGCACGTAATGCGCCGCTCATTCGAGCAACTTCTGTGGTTTTATTCATTAATACAAGGGTAGGAATACTTCTCACATTAAATGCTTGGCTTAAGCGAGGAGATTCTTCAGTATTAATCTTGGCAAAAATAACACGTGGATTCTGTTTTGCTACTTGCGCAAAATGTGGCGCCATCATTTTACAAGGTCCGCACCATTCTGCCCATAAATCTATCAAAATAGGCAGATCACTATTCGTGATATAGTTACTAAAGTTTTGTTCATTTAACTCAATCGGTGCAAGCGGAAGTAATGGCTGATGGCATTGGCCACAACTCGGTTGCGCACTAAGTTTTTCCTCTGGAACTCTATTTTTTGCACCACACGATGCACATACAATAATCATTTACATCACTCCTATATGTTGATGTAAAAATTCTAATTGGGTCGTCACTGCTTTTTCAAACCATGCGCCGTGATAGATATCAAAATGTTTCATATCCCACTCATGATAACTCACAAAAGGAGCAATATTGGTCGCAGCTTCACGACTAGACTCAATTGGAATTAAAGAATCATGCTGAGCAGCAATAAATAAAACTGGGATATTAATCTGACGGACGAGTTGAATTGGACGGTAACGCATCAAATTAAAAAAAACACGCGCAGGGACTTCGCCACTCCAATAATAATCTGGATTCACAATCGACAAATATCCATAGTAACTATCTGCTGTTGGCATAAAACATAATTTAAATTGGTCAACAACAGGTAATCTCTTGGGATTAAGGCCCATCTTAGAGCCCATATAATCTTGGCTCGACAATTTTAAAGCTTGGGGATAACGCTGTAATGGATATAGTTTTGCTGTTTCAGCACCGTCTACATATGGAATTTGTACCATAATGGCCTGAATATTTTTTAATTCAGAAGCTAAACTTAGAGCATATCCACCACTTAAAGATGTTCCCCACAATACAATCCGTCTATTATCGATAAGCTTACAGGTGGAGGCGTATTGAATTATGGTCTTCCAATCCTCTAATTGAGAATTGATAGAAATCATTTCTCGGGGCTTACCTGTACTCCCACCCCAATATCGATAATCAAATAAAATCACAGCATAGCCTGCCTGTGCAAAACGCTGTGCATATTGGATAAGCTTGAATTGACGCAATCCAGCAAAACCATGTGCCATGATAATTACCGCAGATTTATTATTTGTTTTTGGAATATAAAAGTCAGCTGCGATCATTTCCTGATCACATGGAACATATAAAGGCTCAACCGTATAAGCGTGCATATGTGCTCCGTGGCATTATGGTCGAAGTAATGAATTTACAAAAAACATCCTGATCGCCTTTTAAAAATCTATAGTTGTTCTTTTACATAACTTTTATCTATGTAGGAACAACGTTTTAGTGTCTTGTATCTCAGGTTAAGCTTAATGCTATGATACAGCATAAGAGGTTTTATTAAATTTTGGAGTGACGAAATGTCAGATAATGTTGGTTTCGCAGGTCAAATTGGTCCAGAACATGTAGATCAAGTTGTAGAAAAAGGATTTAAATCTATTATTAATAACCGTCCGGATATGGAAGGCGGTCCAGAACAACCAACAAGCGCTCAAATTGAAGAAGCAGCACGTCAGGCAGGACTAGATTACGTTTACCAACCTGTAGTTGCAGGTCAAATTACTGAGCTTGATGTCCGTACTTTTGCAAATCACTATAATGAACTTCCAAAACCTGTTCTCATGTTTTGCCGAACAGGAAATCGTTCAAACAATCTTTATCAATTAGCAAAGCAAATGGATTTATTAGACGATTAAATTATTGAATGAGCCAACGACAAGCTCTATTTTTCCTTAAAAGTAGAGCTTTTATTAATAAAAAGAATATATATAACTGTATCAATTCAACATATATATAAATAATTTTCAGTTAAAGTATTCAAATCACATTAAATTTCTCAGTTCTCTTATGAATAAACTTATATTTTTATTGGTCAGTTGTCTTATTCTTAGTGCATGCTCATCTATGCAGGTCCGACCTACCGTAGGTGTTAGTATGGGAACACAACTCTAAAAAAAGAAGCAGCATTTAAGCTGCTTCTTTTTATATTAATTACCATTTGAACAGTTTGGATCTATTCCATATGGACTTAATATATTCGGAGCAATAAGATCACTTACAGTAACATCTTTAGTTAAATAACCTAAAGTCAAAGATGTAGATCCTTTAATTAAACTTCCCGAAACTGTAGATTTAGCCGTTAACTGAACAGTTAACCAAGATGCATAAATTTTAGGGTATTGAATCTTAAGATCAAAACGACCATTTCCATCTGTTGTATATTTATTATTAGTTGCAGCAGTACCTGAACTATTAATATACGATACTACCTGAACTGTAGAATTTTCTTTCAGCGGCTTTAATTGATTAACAACCTCGCCATTAATATTTACGGCTTGAACTGGTGAAGTACATGCAGCTCTAGCAATAGGTAAATATTCATCTGCCTTACCATCTGCAGGAGTAGACGTGTCAACAAAAGCAAATTGCCCCTTATAATAAGCAAGCGCATTAACGCCCATTGTTACGTCTTGATTTGGTATTGGCTTACCGTCAACATCAGTCACTTGTACTGAGATATTTTTATAGTAGTAAACCCCATCACTAGAGTCTTCCATTGTGGTCGGATTATATGCTACAGAAATAGCGCCTACTGCTACTGGTACATCAGAATTAACAACATCGAGTTTATACGTATAAACTTTTGTTGATTGACCAAAATTAGCTTCTAAAACAAGATCATCTGTCACAAATTGTGCAGCACTATATGATGAAGATCTTTGATTTTCACTAAAAGATAAAGTATAGCTGATCTGACCATTTGCATCAGTTTGTGTCGCATTAGGAGTAAATTTGACACCATTTAAAACAGAATTTCTAACTTTAAGTGTAATCGCTTGATTTGCTAAAGTTGCACCATTTGCATCTACAGCTGTTAATGTAACAGTTGTCTGATCACCTCTAACATTTAATGAGGTCTTTGTAGCATCAAACAATACAATACTCGTAGTATCAGCTTCTGTAGTGCTATTACTACCTGTTACTGTTACAGTCTGTTCTTGCGTAAGAGTATCATTATTCGTGTAGGCTATTAATTTAAAACCATTTTTCACCAAATCATTTATTGAACTCGATGTTTTTGGTGTCTTTATAATATATACAGCATTACCTGCTGCATCTGTAGTTTGAATTGATGCTCCTTCTATAGTTACGTTATTTGTTGGATCTTCTAATTTCAATCTAACTTTAGCGCCAGCAACGCCACCTTTATTTATATCTAAAGCTCTAACAGTAACCGTTAAAGTGTCATTCGTTGCAGCAACTGATAATTTATCTAGTTCTATCTTTAAAGCTGTAGCAGTCGTTTGTTCAGAACCGCTAGTATTGCCTCCAGATGAGGAATTATTACTATTTGATGAACCATTCTGATAATAACCATCACCACCTCCACCGCCACAACTTGCCAACATAATTGACACAGCAATAGCCGACAACTTTAAGGTAAGTTGCTTTTTATACATACTTTTCATTTCCCCAATCTTTCCTAAAGGTATAAGATTTTTTAATTATTTATATTATTAGTGTAATCATATTTACCATACTCTGTAAACATAAATTACATTGTGTTTTATTATGTAACTTATTAAATGAAAAATTTATAGATATTAGGATTTATAATGTTCGATATAATTATCATTGGCGCAGGTACTGCTGGTATTAGCGCATATAAAGAGGCTGTTAAACATACCAATAATATTTTAATTATCAATGATGGGCCATGGGATACAACTTGCGCACGTGTAGGGTGTATGCCAAGTAAAGTCCTCATCTCTACAGCAAATCGTATGCATGACCTCCAAAATGCTCAAGAAGTTGGGTTAAATGCTTCTGTAGACATTAATACTGATCAGGTTATGGAACATGTAAGAAACTTACGTGACCGTTTTACAAAGGCGACTCTCAAAGATGTAGACCAATGGCCAACTGAACATAAAATTTCAGGTAAAGCCCATTTTATTGATTCAGAAACTATTGAAGTAAATGGTAAACATTATCAATCAAAAAGCTTTATTCTGGCAGTTGGTTCCACTCCTAATTATGATCAAACATGGAAACAAGAATTAGGTGATCGCCTTATTACCACAGACCAAATATTTGAATTAGATACTCTACCTAAATCTCTTGCCGTTATTGGAAGTGGAGTAATTGCTCTTGAGATCGCACAAGCTATGCATCGATTAGGCGTGGAAACAACTATATTTGCTCGTAGTAAAAGAATTGGAATATTTACTAGCTCTAAATTACAGCAACTTGCTCAAGAAGAGTTAAGCAAAGAATTAAACTTTTTATTTGAGACATTACCAGCCGAAGTTAAGTCTACTTCTGGTGGCGTTATATTAAATTATAGAATCAATGGAGAAGAAAAGTCTCTTCAAACTGAGTATGTGCTATCCGCGACAGGTCGTTCAAGCTTATTAGATAACTTAAAACTAGAGAATATTGATAAATCATTTCAGAATATTAAGTTATTGCCTATAAATGCGAAAACAAAACAGCTAGATAACTATCCAATTTTTATTGCTGGGGACGCTTATACTTCAACGCCATTACAGCATGAAGCTGCACATGAAGGTAAAAAAGTTGTTTATAACTGTTTGAATTATCCACAGGTTAATTCAGTTAAGACTCTTACTCCATTAGGCATAGTATTTAGTCATCCAGAAATGGCAATTGTGGGACAAAGTTATAAACAACTAAAAGACAATGGAATAGATTTTGTCACAGGTGAAGCATCTTACGAAAGACAAGGAAGAGCTATTGTTCTTGGAAAAAATAAAGGAGCTATTGAAGTTTATATAGAGCGAAAAAGCCATAAACTACTTGGTGCCGAGTTATTTACTGAGGCGACAGAACATATGGCTCATCTCTTAAGTTGGATCATTGGTGAAGAATTAACTTTAAATGATATTTTAGAGAAACCTTTTTATCATCCAACTCTTGAAGAAGGTTTACGCACTGCCCTTAAACATGCACGCAGGCAATTAAAATAATTATTCTTAGAAGGTTTTTCTTAATTAAAGTTAACTCTCTATATCTCTAAAATAGAGTAACTGTGTAAATCTGATTTTTAGTTATGTGTTTTCTATGAATTAAATTTTCACTTTATTTCGCGCAATAAAAAACACCCCCACTCTTTAGAATGGGGGTGTTTGGAATAATGAGCTGGCGATGACTTACTCTCACATGGGTAACCCCACACTACCATCAGCGCTAAGAGGTTTCACTTCTGAGTTCGGGAAGGGATCAGGTGGTTCACTCTTGCTATGGTCGCCAGCACAACTGTTTATGGATACTTGCTTTGGTCTTATTAACTGCCGAAGCGTTTTCCAAATCTTTACAGACTGGGCTGATTGAATCTGACTGTGTTCATTTTAGCTAAGCGTTTAACTAAATCAAGTTGCTTTGTAGATTTATGAATCGATTGATGCTTTATATACAACTGCTTGGGTGTTGTATAGTCAAGCCTCACGAGCAATTAGTATTGGTCAGCTTCACATATCACTATGCTTCCACATCCAACCTATCAACGTCCTAGTCTCGAACGGCTCTTTAGAGGAATAAATTCCTAGGGAAATCTTATCTTGAGGTAGGCTTCCCGCTTAGATGCTTTCAGCGGTTATCCCTTCCGAACATAGCTACCCGGCGATGCGACTGGCGTCACAACCGGTACACCAGAGGTTCGTCCACTCTGGTCCTCTCGTACTAGGAGCAGATCCTCTCAAATTTCCAGCGCCCACGGTAGATAGGGACCGAACTGTCTCACGACGTTCTAAACCCAGCTCGCGTACCTCTTTAAATGGCGAACAGCCATACCCTTGGGACCTGCTTCAGCCCCAGGATGAGATGAGCCGACATCGAGGTGCCAAACACCGCCGTCGATATGAACTCTTGGGCGGTATCAGCCTGTTATCCCCAGAGTACCTTTTATCCGTTGAGCGATGGCCCTTCCATACAGAACCACCGGATCACTAAGACCTACTTTCGTACCTGCTCGACTTGTGGGTCTCGCAGTTAAGCGCGCTTTTGCCTTTATACTCTACGCGTGATTTCCGACCACGCTGAGCGCACCTTCGTACTCCTCCGTTACTCTTTAGGAGGAGACCGCCCCAGTCAAACTACCCACCAGACACGGTCCTCGTCCCGGATAACGGGACAGAGTTAGAACCTCAACATTACCAGGGTGGTATTTCAAGGACGGCTCCATTGGAACTAGCGTTCCAACTTCAAAGCCTCCCACCTATCCTACACAAGTAAGGTCAAAGTTCAGTGTCAAGCTGCAGTAAAGGTTCACGGGGTCTTTCCGTCTAGCCGCGGGTACACTGCATCTTCACAGCGATTTCGATTTCACTGAGCCTCTGCTGGAGACAGCGCCGCCATCATTATGCCATTCGTGCAGGTCGGAACTTACCCGACAAGGAATTTCGCTACCTTAGGACCGTTATAGTTACGGCCGCCGTTTACTGGGGCTTCGATCAAGAGCTTCGCTTACGCTAACCCCATCAATTAACCTTCCAGCACCGGGCAGGCATCACACCCTATACGTCCACTTTCGTGTTTGCAGAGTGCTATGTTTTTAATAAACAGTTGCAGCGGCCTGGTTTCTGCGGCTGTCATCAGCTCAGGAAGCAAGTTCCATCACCAACAACAGCGTACCTTCTCCCGAAGTTACGGTACCATTTTGCCTAGTTCCTTCAGCAGAGTTCTCTCAAGCGCCTTGGTCTACTCGACCTGACCACCTGTGTCGGTTTCGGGTACGATTCCTGTGTAACTGAAGCTTAGAGACTTTTCCTGGAAGCATGGTATCAGCCACTTCGCTGTACAAGTACAGCTTGCTATCGGATCTCAGTATAGAGTACCCCGGATTTGCCTAAGATACATACCTACATCCTTCCACCTGGACAACCAACGCCAGGCTGACTTAACCTTCTCCGTCCTCTCATCGCATTACACAGAAGTATTGGAATATTAACCAATTTCCCATCGACTACGCCTTTCGGCCTCGCCTTAGGGGTCGACTCACCCAGCCCCGATTAACGTTGGACTGGAACCCTTGGTCTTTCGGCGAACGGGTTTTTCACCCGTTTTGTCGTTACTCACGTCAGCATTCGCACTTCTGATACCTCCAGCATACTTCTCAATACACCTTCATCGGCTTACAGAACGCTCCCCTACCACTTGACTAATGTCAAATCCGCAGCTTCGGCACATAGTTTTAGCCCCGTTACATCTTCCGCGCAGGCCGACTCGACTAGTGAGCTATTACGCTTTCTTTAAAGGGTGGCTGCTTCTAAGCCAACCTCCTAGCTGTCTATGCCTTCCCACATCGTTTCCCACTTAACTATGATTTTGGGGCCTTAGCTGGCGGTCTGGATTGTTTTCCTCTTGACTACGGACGTTAGCACCCGCAGTCTGTCTCCCGGATAGTACTCATAGGTATTCGGAGTTTGCATCGGTTTGGTAAGTCGGGATGACCCCCTAGCCGAAACAGTGCTCTACCCCCTATGGTATTCGTCCGAGGCGCTACCTAAATAGCTTTCGGGGAGAACCAGCTATCACCAGGCTTGATTAGCCTTTCACCCCTATCCACAAGTCATCCCCTGGCTTTTCAACGACAGTGGGTTCGGTCCTCCAGTTAGTGTTACCCAACCTTCAACCTGCTCATGGATAGATCGCCTGGTTTCGGGTCTATACCCAGCAACTAAACGCCCTATTAAGACTCGATTTCTCTACGGCTCCCCTATACGGTTAACCTCGCTACTGAATATAAGTCGCTGACCCATTATACAAAAGGTACGCAGTCACACCACGAAGGTGCTCCCACTGCTTGTATGCATGCGGTTTCAGGATCTATTTCACTCCCCTCACAGGGGTTCTTTTCGCCTTTCCCTCACGGTACTGGTTCACTATCGGTCAGTCAGGAGTATTTAGCCTTGGAGGATGGTCCCCCCATATTCAGACAAGGTTTCACGTGCCTCGCCCTACTCGTCATCATTATGTGTGCCCTTTCGTGTACGGGAATATCACCCTCTACGTTCGCACTTCCCAGAGCGTTCCACTAAAACACACATAACTTAATGGGCTGATCCCCGTTCGCTCGCCGCTACTGAGGGAATCTCAATTGATTTCTTTTCCTAAGGGTACTGAGATGTTTCACTTCCCCTCGTTCGCCTTGCAACACTATGTATTCATGTTGCAATACCTACCTTAAAGTAGGTGGGTTCCCCCATTCAGACATCTCCGGATCAAAGGATATTTGCCGCCTCCCCGGAGCTTTTCGCAGGCTATCACGTCTTTCATCGCCTCTGACTGCCAAGGCATCCACCACATGCACTTAATTACTTGACTATACAACCCCAAACAGTCGATGTTACCTACAAGTTAGTAACTTCAACATTTCAGTTTAGAGCACTGTGTATTTAAACACTGTACAGCTTCAATCTAAATTCATATACCAAAACGCTTGATTCAGTTAATTTGCTAGTTCTCAATTAACTCCAAGATCAGAATTACTTCATCTCTCTTTGTTATTGAGTGAACAATTTATTTCAGACTCAATTTTGCCAATCTGTTAATGAATAAACATGCCTTCATCAGGTCATGCTTAATACTGTGATACTTAAATCACAGAAGTTAATAAATCAAGACCGAAATCTCTATTTACTAATTTCTGTAATCCGAACTTATCTTAAGTTCTGGTGGAGACTAGGAGAGTCGAACTCCTGACCTCCTGCGTGCAAAGCAGGCGCTCTACCAACTAAGCTAAGTCCCCAGCTTACATCATCAGTCATGTATCTTTTATCTATAACTTTAACCAGTCAAAGTCATGGTGGGTCTGACAAGACTTGAACTTGTGACCCCACGCTTATCAAGCGTGTGCTCTAACCAACTGAGCTACAGACCCTCAGATACATCTATGAAGAACAACTTGTTGTGGATTCTTACCAATCGTCAATCTTTCGTTAAGGAGGTGATCCAGCCGCAGGTTCCCCTACGGCTACCTTGTTACGACTTCACCCCAGTCATCGGCCACACCGTGGTAACCGCCCTCTTTGCAGTTAGGCTAGCTACTTCTGGTGCAACAAACTCCCATGGTGTGACGGGCGGTGTGTACAAGGCCCGGGAACGTATTCACCGCGGCATTCTGATCCGCGATTACTAGCGATTCCGACTTCATGGAGTCGAGTTGCAGACTCCAATCCGGACTACGATCGGCTTTTTGAGATTAGCATCACATCGCTGTGTAGCAACCCTTTGTACCGACCATTGTAGCACGTGTGTAGCCCTGGCCGTAAGGGCCATGATGACTTGACGTCGTCCCCGCCTTCCTCCAGTTTGTCACTGGCAGTATCCTTAAAGTTCCCGACATTACTCGCTGGCAAATAAGGAAAAGGGTTGCGCTCGTTGCGGGACTTAACCCAACATCTCACGACACGAGCTGACGACAGCCATGCAGCACCTGTATGTAAGTTCCCGAAGGCACCAATCCATCTCTGGAAAGTTCTTACTATGTCAAGGCCAGGTAAGGTTCTTCGCGTTGCATCGAATTAAACCACATGCTCCACCGCTTGTGCGGGCCCCCGTCAATTCATTTGAGTTTTAGTCTTGCGACCGTACTCCCCAGGCGGTCTACTTATCGCGTTAGCTGCGCCACTAAAGCCTCAAAGGCCCCAACGGCTAGTAGACATCGTTTACGGCATGGACTACCAGGGTATCTAATCCTGTTTGCTCCCCATGCTTTCGCACCTCAGCGTCAGTGTTAGGCCAGATGGCTGCCTTCGCCATCGGTATTCCTCCAGATCTCTACGCATTTCACCGCTACACCTGGAATTCTACCATCCTCTCCCACACTCTAGCTAACCAGTATCGAATGCAATTCCCAAGTTAAGCTCGGGGATTTCACATTTGACTTAATTAGCCGCCTACGCGCGCTTTACGCCCAGTAAATCCGATTAACGCTTGCACCCTCTGTATTACCGCGGCTGCTGGCACAGAGTTAGCCGGTGCTTATTCTGCGAGTAACGTCCACTATCTCTAGGTATTATCTAAAGTAGCCTCCTCCTCGCTTAAAGTGCTTTACAACCATAAGGCCTTCTTCACACACGCGGCATGGCTGGATCAGGCTTGCGCCCATTGTCCAATATTCCCCACTGCTGCCTCCCGTAGGAGTCTGGGCCGTGTCTCAGTCCCAGTGTGGCGGATCATCCTCTCAGACCCGCTACAGATCGTCGCCTTGGTAGGCCTTTACCCCACCAACTAGCTAATCCGACTTAGGCTCATCTATTAGCGCAAGGTCCGAAGATCCCCTGCTTTCTCCCGTAGGACGTATGCGGTATTAGCATCCCTTTCGAGATGTTGTCCCCCACTAATAGGCAGATTCCTAAGCATTACTCACCCGTCCGCCGCTAGGTCCAGTAGCAAGCTACCTTCCCCCGCTCGACTTGCATGTGTTAAGCCTGCCGCCAGCGTTCAATCTGAGCCATGATCAAACTCTTCAGTTAAAATCATTTTGCACCTTATTTATAGACAAGGTGCCAATTCTGGCTCATCAATTACTGACTTAAATTTCGCTCAAATAAACTTCGAGTAATTTAAACCAATCAATCAATGAAAATTATTTCGATTAATCAATCAGTAAAAATCCACACAAGTTGTTCTTCAATTCTCTTAATGATCTTCTTCCTGGTTCGTCACCAGCAAGCTAGGTCGGCTATATTACTCTTAATCTCTTAAAAGTCAACAGGTAATTTCGATATTTTTAAAACTTACTTCTCAAACCAACTTAACATCAAATTCATCACTTAAAGTAACCAATCTAATCTCAAGTAACTGTTTTTCAACAAGTTTCTATCTGCATCACCGCCGATGGATGTGCATTATAGACCATTAATATCCCTTTGCAATACCTTTTTAACATCCTACGCATCAACCGATCATTTTTTAGGCTTTTTAGTCAAAATTAGATGAGATATTAAACTTTTTTTAGTTAATCAACTTCATGTAGAATAGATTATTCGTGCAATTGATTTGGCATTAACTCACCATGTGGCACTCCGCTAAGAAAGTATTATTCTGCATACTTGTAGTGTTTGCTACGAGTGGGCCTGCGTATGCCAATTCAAAACATAATTTCTATGTGCTGACTTTATCTATTTTAAGTTATAGCAAATGGGAGAATGTAAGCACTCCTACTCTTTGTGTAATTGATAATGCTTCAATTACTTCTACTTTTCAGTCTTATATTCAGCAATTATCTTATAACTATCGTGTACAAACGGTTAATGCTAAAGATTTTCCTAAGTCGCATTGCCAAGCTGTTTATTTCTCTACAACCTCTCCTCAGCAGCAACAAAATTTAATTCAAAATTATCCATATCGTTCTTTGCTTTCTTTAAGTATTAATAATCCAGAATGTGAAGTTGGTAGTATCTTTTGCTTATATGACCAAAATAATTACACCACTTTTAAAGTTAACTTAGATGCATTAAGCCACTCCAAGGTCCATATTGATCCAAGGGTATTACTCTTGGCTAAGAATGCGGAGTAAGGGCTATGATATCTAAGTTGTATCAGTCCACTTCTCTACATGCTCTTTTTAGAAAGTCTCAATTTACGATTTTTGCTATTACTTTTTTTATTTGTTCTTTTACCTTTGTATCTATTTCCGTTTTTACTATGGAAACTTATGCAAAGCAGAATTTGCAGTTACTCAGCCATACGCTTCTAGAGCGTATTCAGCCAGCTGTCGTATTTAATGACAAGATCACGATAGAACAGATTTTAAATGAATATACAAATGATCATTCTATTCGAGCAATTCATATTTATGATTCTGAACATCATTTAATTGCACAAAGCTTTAAATTGTCGAGTCAAACTTCAGTTTTAGAAGGATGGTTTGATCACTGGTTTTTAAATGAGCCGGTACATTTAACAATTTATCATCACCAGCAGAATGTAGGTGAACTCACACTTTTTGGTAGCTCTGAAAAAATATTGCAATTTTTAAAGATGATTATGGTCGGTCTTGCGATTGCAATGCTATTTATTGTTTGTGCTTTATGGTGGTCAGTGAATTTGACTTATCGTCAAATTATGCAAGCGATTTATCCACTCACAAATATTGCTCAAATCGTAAGTGAACAAAAAGCTTATAACCTTCGTTTTCCTTATAACCGAATTAAAGAGTTTCAAGATCTAAATACCGTATTTAATGAGTTACTTGAAGAAATTCAGATTTGGGATAATCAACTGCAAAAGGAAAATCGTAAATTATCTTTTCAAGCCCATCATGACCAGCTTACTTTATTACCGAATAGACATTATTTTTATCAAATATTGTTAGATATGTTTGAAGATAAGGATTTTGACAACAAGTCGGCCTTATTGTTCATAGATAACAACAACTTTAAATCAATTAATGATCAGTTCGGACACTTAGCTGGTGATGAAGTTTTGAAAGAGATGGCGAAAAGGTTACAAACGCGCTTACGTCATCAAGACTTTATTGCCCGTTTAGGCGGAGATGAATTTGCGGTTATTTTGCATTCCATTACGCATGCTGATCATTTAATATCTATTGCTGAAAATTTACTCGAAAGCTGTAAAGAACCTTTGCATCTAAATGATCAAACGATTTATTTCAGTTTTAGTGTAGGGATTGCTTTATCCCAATTTGCGTCTAGTCCAGAAGATTTTATTATGCAAGCAGATCAAGCGATGTATAAGGCTAAGACTTCTGAGCAACATTGGTTTATTTATAAACCAGAGAATTAAATTTAGGCTAATTTATGAATACAAGATCTTTGAAACTCTCCTTTATTGCATTGCTGTGCATTGCGCTTGCAGGCTGCTTGAGTTTTGGTCCTTTGAAATATCGTCAAGTAAAAATGCTAAAAAAAGAGGGTTTTGTACTTACTAATGAAGGTTGGACTCTAGGTTTACCAGAACGCTTATTATTTGATTTTAATGACGCAACATTAAAACAAAGTCATGAGGCAGAGCTCACACGTTTAGCAAATCAATTGAATAAATATGATTTGAATAAATTAAAAATTGTTGGTCACACTGACGATGTAGGTAATCCTGAATACAACCAAAAGTTATCTGAAGAACGCGCGCAAAGTGTTGCGAACCTTTTCTTGACTCACGGTTTTAAAAAGGAAAATATTTACGTTATTGGGCGTGGTTCAACTCAACCCTATGTACCGAATACAACCAATGAAAATCGGGCAATTAACCGTCGTGTTGCAATCGTTATTATTCCTTAGGTTTCTAATTATAAAAAAGCCAATCCTTTGTGATTGGCTTTTTTATTTTATACAAGCTCAATAATATCAATAGTAGGCGGCACCCGAAATCTTAATGGTATTCCAACCATACCCGTTCCTACGGTGACGAAAACATCAGCATGTTCATGTGAATAAAAGCCACGTTTATGACCTAAGATTGATACTTTTTTCATAATATAGTTGGTTACCCAAGGAAGTTCGACCTGTCCCCCATGAGTATGTCCAGATAACATTAAGGGGCGATTAGGTAATTTGGGAACCATATCTACAGTATCGGGGTTATGGGACAAAATTAACCAAGGCTTATCTTGAGGTAAGTCTGGCATTGAACGCATATCGGTTTTCCCAGCCCAAAGATCACCAATACCAATTAAACGAAATTCATCAAATTCAACAATTTTCCCTTCAATATCCATAACTTCATTGTAGTGAAGCGCATCTTTTAATAGTTGTTGAATAGGAGGCCCTGGATATTGTTCATCGTGATTTCCAGGAACAGAGTACACAGGGGCCTGAATATCTTTGAGTACACTCAATTCTTGTACCAACTTATCTTCTGGCTCATAAGTCCAGTCTCCTGCCACAACCACTAGGTCTGGCTTTTGTTCATTGAGTTTTTTCACAATGATTTTGAGTTGTCGCTCATGGCCAGAAAATAAACCTATATGTAAATCGGCAATTAAAGCAACTTTTACAGGCTTATTAAAACGGCGATCTGGATTCAAACGATACTGATGAACATCGACACGTACCATATGCGGTTCTATAAAACGCGCATAAATGAGAATACCGCTTAATAAAAATATAAAAATAGTCTGATGAATTGAGTAATACCCCATCCAACCTGCATATAAATTAAAGAACCAAAGTGGAATAAGGAGATAAGATAGATAAAAAGCAAGTAAGTGAACAAAAGCTTTAAATGGATGAATCGTCTCGGTACGCGATTGATGAACCCAAGCTTCGACAATTCCCCATAAGGCAAGTATTGAAAAAATAAAGTAAAAACAAAAGATGATTGAATTTGGGTTCCACATTACGATTCTCGACTTATCTTATATTGATTGCTAGTAATCAAATTCAATATTTATCTTTCAATATGCACGAATTATACTCTAGCTCACCTTATCGTATGTATTGATTATGGCACAATCCTTTCATTCCAAACAGCTTCAAACTCATCAACAGGCTAAAGGCTTTTTGATCAAAGCTTCTTTAATTGTCTGTTCAAGTTTTGCTGTAACTTTGACAGGTTGTAGCACACTACCTAAACATCGGGTTGAACCAGTTCAATACGCGCGTGATATCGATACATCTCAAACTTCACTTGCAAAAATTATTACACCTTTACGTGAGCAAAATCCAAATTTAACGGGTTACCACATTTTAAATGATCCGTTAGAAGCTCTCGCAGCTCGTTTAAGGTTGATTGATAAAGCCGAGAAGACTTTAGACTTACAGTACTATATTTGGGATAACGATAAGGTCGGTGCTTTAGCTTTACATGCCATTATTCGTGCTGCCGATCGTGGCGTTAAAGTGCGTTTATTGATTGATGATAATAATGCTAAAAAGATGGAAGGTGTTTTACTGGCCCTTTCTCAGCATAAAAATATTGAAGTTAAATTATTTAACCCATACCGTTTTCGTAAATACCGCGCGATGGATATGCTATTAGACTTAAAGCGTATCAATCATCGTATGCATAATAAGAGTTTTATTGCCGATAATCAGGTTGCGCTTATTGGTGGGCGTAATATGACAAATCAGTATTATAACGTTAGTGATAGTTATCAATTCTCTGATGTCGATGTCATGTTAGTCGGTGCTGCTGTTGATGACATCGTAAATTCTTTTGATGACTACTGGAATCATGAATATGCATACTCAGTCCAGAGTATTGTCAGTGCTCAACAACACCGTTTACGATATGAAAGTTTGAAAGAACAACTAGATGCTCACTATCAACAAGCCACTGTTCAAAACTTTCTCAATTTAACGTCTAGATCGCATGCTTTTGATAAATGGTTAGACCATAACATTCAGTTTGACTGGGTGAAGGCAGAGGTTGTGAAAGACTCTCCAGATAAAATTAAGTCAAAAGCAAAAAAAGAAGAGCATTTGAATTTCCAATTGATTAATCATTTGGAAAAGCCAGAAAGCAATGTTGATTTGATTTCTGCTTATTTTATTCCTGAAAAGCAAGGCGCTAAAATTTTAAGTACCCTCGCCAAAGAAGGGGTAGAAGTTCGTGTTTTAACAAATTCATTTAAAGCTAATGATGTTGCTGTGGTTCATGCATTTTATGGTCGATACCGAAAAGAGCTTTTGAAAAACGGCGTACAACTTTATGAGTTTTTACCAACTCCAGATAAACGTAATTTAAATAAAAATACAGATGAGTTGGCAACCAAAGCAAAAGTAAACATGAAAGGTTTAAGTCGCTCAAGTTTACATACTAAACTCATGGCTTTAGATGAACAGGTTTTTATTGGATCATTTAATTTTGACCCACGTTCAGCCTATTTAAATACTGAAATTGGTGTAATTTTAGATAGCCCATCACTGGCTAAAACAATTCACCATACGATGGATGAAAATTTAAATAAGTATGCTTATAAATTAAAACTAGATCCGAATAATAATATTTATTGGCAACAAGAAACTTCAAAAGGCCCTGTCATTTATAGAAAAGAGCCAGAAATGAAATGGTGGCAAAAGGCAGGCATGAAGTTTCTTTCATGGCTGCCTCTCGAAGGTTTTATGTAATTAACTTTTTGGCTTAAGTACTTTTTGATGTAATTGAGCCAAACCTTCTACCATTTTTTGTTGGACTTCTTGAGTTAAACTTTTTACATCATGTCCTTCTACCGAGATAGGAGGCAATGTTAATAAATGAGCCGTTACTTTTGGCATTTCTAGCACACGCTGAATATGCTCAACAAAAGACATCTCCCCAATAAATGGTGCAACGGTATCTAATTCGCCATGACGATTTACATAACAGATTAAACATACCTGTACCGGACGCTCTGCTTCAATAGCAGCTCCAAGTAAACGACCATGAACTTTTTTAACAGAATGACCATCTGTAGTAGTCGCTTCTGGGAAGAATAAAACTGGAATATTTTGTTTTAAGAACCCAGTAATTTGCTCTCTAATTCTAATAGAGTCACCAGACCCACGCTTAATAAATAAAGTACCACCGCCTTTTGCTAAGTTACCAAGAATAGGCCAATTTTCTATTTCGGCTTTCGCTAAAAAGAATACACGCGCACCTGAACCTAAAACAGCAATATCAAGCCAAGAAATATGATTACTTACCCATAAAGCTGGTTCTCTCGGAATTGTGCCATGCACTTGAACATCAAGGTTAAAGACTTTACATAAACGGCGGCAAAAATATTGGACGTATCGTGTGTTAACAGGGTTATTTGGATCTTTATAAAGTCCATGACGATAAACTAAGTAAAAACCTTCACTGATTGCCGCTGTCGCTGAAGTAACTTTTTTTCCGTATAAACCTATTTTTGAAAATTTCTTTAATGTTGAATTCACTATACTTTGCGTTTGAGCCATAAAATTTCACTAACGATCAATCATTGTTATACCCATCTCGAGCCATTCTATACGTTTCGGAATAAAGTTGCATCGCTATGCGATAGAAGCAAATAAAAAATAAAATGTATGTAGATAATCTAAAGGATAAGAGCAAACCCTTTCCCCTTTTACTCAAGTTTCCACTAGAATAAAGTTTTAGCCTTTTCAGGATTTATAACCACGTGGAATATGTTGATCGGCATCAAGGCGGTGAACGCACAATATTAGTGAGTGTGTCTGTACAATTATTAGATGATCTGGATGCCGAAGAGTTTGCTCTACTTGCACAGTCTGCTGGTGCAGATATTCTTGAACACATTAAAGTGCAACGTAATAAGCCAAATCCTAAGTTTTTTATTGGTTCCGGTAAAGTCGATGAAATTGCAGAACAAGTTCGTGATTTAGAAGCAGGACTGGTTATTTTTGATCATGCTTTAACACCTGCTCAAGAACGAAATTTAGAAAGAATATTAAAATGCCGAGTCATTGACCGTACTGGTTTAATTCTAGATATTTTTGCGCTGCGTGCCCGCACCCATGAGGGTAAATTACAAGTCGAGCTTGCTCAGCTTAAACATTTATCAACTCGCCTGATTCGTGGTTGGTCTGCTGACTTTGAACAACAAAAAGGTGGTATTGGCTTACGTGGTCCCGGTGAAACCCAACTCGAAACAGACCGTCGCCTCATTCGTGTGCGTATTACACAATTAAAAGATAAGTTAGATAAAGTTCATCAAACTCGTATACAAGGGCGGGCGGCAAGACAAAAAGCTTCAATCCCAACCGTATCCTTGGTAGGTTACACCAATGCGGGTAAATCCACATTATTTAATATTTTAGCAAAAAGCGATGTGTATGCAGCCGACCAACTGTTTGCAACTCTTGATCCAACCTTACGTCGTTTAGAATGGGATGGTATTGGTACTGTTGTGCTTGCAGATACTGTAGGTTTTGTGCGAAACCTACAACATGATCTAGTTGAATCTTTTAAAGCAACTTTAGAAGAAACGCTTGAAGCCACCCTACTTTTACATGTCATTGACAGCAGTAGCCATGACATGCTTGATCAGATTGAAGCTGTTGAAGGGGTTTTAAAAGAAATTGGAGCAGATTCACCTGTCCTTCGTGTCTACAACAAAATCGATTTAAGTGGTGAAGAGGCTAAAATTATTTATTCACAGCCTCATGTTCCTGATCGTGTGTATGTTTCAGCACATTCAGGTTTAGGGCTAGATTTACTACGTCAAGCAGTCCAAGAATGTTTAATGGGGCAACTTCAACAATTCTCATTAAAACTTAAACCTGCTTATGGCAAATTGCGTACCCAGCTTTATGCTTTAAATGTGATCGAATCTGAGCATTATGATGATGAAGGAATTTTACATATTGATATACGAATTGCACCTCATAAGCTTGAGCAGTTAATTCGTCAAGCCAAACTCCCTATCGACGAGATATTGGGTGAACGAGCGAGTCAGTTTAAAAGACCATTGGAAGAGTTTGAAATCAAGCACTAGATCAGTTAAAACTTGATAAGTACACTTTTAGAGATAAAAAATATGGATAAGATCAAAAGTATAGATTGGGCAGCATGGGTAGGAACTTTTCTACTTATTATCGGTTTCCGTGAAGGCTCAGTCGTCGTTATGCGTGCTTTTGGTCATCCAGAATTAGGTAACTTAGTTGGTTTAATTAGTTTACTCATCATCTTACTCATTTGGCGCAAGTTTAAGAAAATCCCCTTAAGACTTGTCGACACCAATAATAAAATTATGAAAGAAAGTGGTTTTGCTTTTTTACCCATTTGTGCAGGTTCATTAATTATGTTGGTGCATATGGGTAAAGAAATTCCTTTGTTTCTCTTCGTATTGGTGGTGAGTACCCTTATACCCTTGTGGGTCTATGCAAAAATGGCCAAACATTGGTTATAAGGAGAATAAAATGTTTATGATTTTATATGGATTTTTGATTACGCTAGTTGGCTATCTTTGTGCAAAACCTTTAAACCGTCGTTTCCCTCAAGTGCCTCTTTTAGTTTTTGGTATGTTCATTGTGATTGGTTTATTGTCAATCTTGAAAGTTCCTTATGAAGAATACCGTATTTACGTAAATGATTTATTTAGCCATTTATTAGGATATGTCACAGTTGCTTTAGCTATACCATTAGCTGCAATGCGTTATGACGACTTACCTCTTAAATCGGTTATTGGCATTTTATGCTTTGCGAGTATTAGTGCTGTTGCTTTACCAATGGGACTCGCTTATTTATTGCATATGTCTGAGCCTACTATTTTGGCTTTTGCTACACGCGCCGTAACTACGCCTATTGCTTTAAATATCGCGACTTTGCTACATGCTCCAGAAACTTTAGTCACTCTGATCGTGATTTTATCTGGCGTTATTGGTGCAGCATTTTCACCATTTTTACTTAAGCATATTCATGATGAAAGAGCATCAGGTTTAGCTCTAGGCTTAGCTGCCCATGCAATTGGAACTGCTCAAGCTTGGCAGCGTGGCCCTGTTGCGGGTCGTTATGCTGCATTTGGTATGGCCTTAAATGGGGTATTTACTGCAATCTGGCTACCAACCTTCATGTTATCTTTTGGAATACATTGATTAAAAAGTAGTTTAAATAAACATTGAACCCGTTATTAATTAGAAATAAGATGGACTTTCAAATCTAAAAGGATTTTTTGATTATGGGGAAATTTTTTGTTGGAGCTTTGCTCCTATTGGGAATGAATACTGCTACTTTTGCAGCCGATATTACCGGTCTTTGGCAAACAATTGACGATAAAACTGGCACACCTAAGGCTCACGTAGAAATACGTAAAGAGGCGAATGGTACGTATGCAGGAAAAGTTGTAAAAATCACACCGCGTCCGGGTTATACACCAAAAGAAATTTGTGATAACTGTCCAGCGCCTTATACCAATAAGCATATTGTAGGCTTGGATATTGCGACTGGCTTAAAACAAGTTGATAGTACAACCTATACCGGAGGAAAAATTCTAGATCCAAATACTGGTAAAGTTTACGGATTAAAAGCCAAACTCAGTGCAAATGGTAACCGTCTACATATGCGCGGTTATCTTGGAGTTTCTGCTTTAGGCCGCAATCAAATCTGGATTCGACTAGAATAATTTTCGAAAATAAAAAAGCCGCTTTTGCGGCTTTTTTATTACATCACAGGGTTAACTACTGAAAATATTTGCTGATCTTCAAGACGGTAAGCAATTAAGTTCTTACCCCACACACAACCACCATCAACATTTTGAATATGATCACTAATAGTTCTGCCTTCTAAAGCAGCCCAATGTCCAAAAAATATTTGATGTGTTTGTGCAGCTTCACTTGGAAATTCAAACCAAGGTAAATAACCTTCCGGCATTGGTGCATCTAAAGTATCTTTAAAACTAAATTCTAAAGTACCTTCTGCATTGGTCAAACGCATACGTGTTAAATAATTGGTAATGCAGCGTAGACGGTCATTACCAGTTAAGTCATCTGTCCAAAGATCCGGTCTCGAACCATACATTTCAGCCAAAAAAGCATCTAGCACAGACAGATCATCATCTGCTAATACCGCTTCAACTTCTTTCGCTAACGAAGCCGTTTTTGATGCACTCCAAATACAAGGTATACCAGCATGCGTTAGCACAGTTTGTTCATTTGGAAATAAACATAATGGTTGTTTACGCAGCCAGTCGATGAGTTCATCACCATCTACAGCATCAATAACGTCCTGCGTACGATCTTTTTCTTTAATTTCTTTAAGACCACGAGCACAAGCAATGAGTGTTAAGTCATGATTACCCAATACTGTAGCGGCAGCCCCTCGATCGGCTAGTTTCTTAATGAAACGCAGTGCACCTACCGAGTTCTCCCCACGTGCAACCAAATCACCAGCAAACCAAATAAAATCCTGATCAGGATCAAAACGTATTTCTTTTAGTAATGCTTTGAGTGCTTCAAAACAACCTTGCACATCTCCAATTACATAGTTATAACGCTTGGTCATTTATGCCACCATTTGATCTGCCAAAGCTACGAACTCAGCAAGTGTCAAAGTTTCTGGACGAGCCATTGGATCAACTCCTGCTTTTTCGAAGCCATCTTCAGCTAACATACCTTTAAGACTATTTCTTAGAGTTTTACGACGTTGAGTAAATACGTGTGCAACCAAACGAGCTAAAGCTTTCTCATCTTTCGCAACAATCGATTTTTGTTCATAAGGAACTAAACGGAATACAGCACTGGTCACTTTTGGTGGCGGATTAAATGCGCCGGCAGGTACTTCAAATAAAAACGTAGGCTGGCAATAATATTGAATCATTACCGATAAACGACCATATTCTTTTGTATTTGGTTCAGCAGTAATACGTTCTACCACTTCTTTTTGCAACATGAAATGCATGTCTTTAACTTGACTACCAAATTCCAAGAGATGAAAAAGTAATGGTGTAGAAATGTTATAAGGCAAATTACCAACAACGCGTAATGGGCGGCCATCTTTTACAAGTTGGCTAAAATCATATTTTAATGCATCAGCTTCTACGATAGTTAAACGTTCTGGATGTGGTACACGTTCTGGTAAGCCTGCTGCTAAGTCACGGTCTAGCTCGACTACAGTTAAAGCCTCACACTCTCCAATTAAAGGAGAGGTTAAAGCAGCCAAACCTGGGCCAATTTCAACAATATTGTCGCCTGGACGCGGATTAACAGAGCGTACAATTTTGGCAATGACTCGCTGATCATGTAAGAAGTTTTGACCAAAACGTTTACGAGCTTTATGCCCTTCATCTTTCGGGTTTAGGGCATTAATTTGATACATAGAACATTTCCAACATGAAAAATTTAACTCGCTGCCAACGATAAAGCTAAATCGACAGCGACATTTAAACTTGAGCTTTTTGCCAAACCTGTCCCAGCTAAAGACAGAGCAGTACCATGATCGACTGAAGTTCGAATAAACGGTAAGCCCAATGTGATATTAATTGCTTCACCAAAACCTTGTGATTTTAGCACAGGTAAACCTTGATCATGGTACATGGCAAGAACAGCATCGGTATTTTTAAGGTGATCAGGAGTGAATAAAGTATCTGCTGGCATACTTAAACTGATTTTAATGCCTTGAGAGCGGTAAGTTTCAAGAACCGGATTAATTGTATCAATCTCTTCATGTCCCAAGTAACCATCTTCACCTGCATGAGGGTTTAATCCACACACTAATACTCTTGGATCGTTAATTTTAAACTTGGTTTTTAAGTCATGAAGTAAAATGTCTATCACTTGATGTAAGCGTTGTTTGGTAATTGCATCGGCTACCTCTCTTAAAGGCAAATGTGTAGTCGCTAAAGCTACCCGCAAGGTTTTTGTTGCGAGCATCATGACAACACGCTCTACACCAGCGAACTCTTGATAATATTCAGTGTGACCACTAAATAAAATACCTGCATCATTAATGACCGATTTTTGTACTGGCGCAGTAGCCACACCTACACTTTTACCTGACATTGCATAATCAGCTGAGCGACGTAATTGTTCTAATACATAAGCTGCATTAGCTGGGTTTAATTGGCCATCGATGACTTCTGTTTTTAACGCGACGTGCTCTATATAAAGTTCGCCTTGCAAACATGATTCAGCTTGCCCTGTATACTCTAAAAACTTAATGTCCATGCCTAGCTTTTGAGCACGTTGTTGCAATAAATTTCGGTCAGCCAAAACAACAATCGGACGCTCATCAATGCGTTCCGCCAGACTTAAGCAAATATCTGGACCAATACCAGCAGGCTCACCGGAAGTGATATATAAAGGCAGCACAATCACCCCAGACATATAACAAGAATTTGTTTCATTTTAACATATCTGCCATTCATCAGTTTATGTATTAAATTATCTAACTTAAACTGGATTTTTCTTGTGACTTTGAACAAACTCGTTTAGAATGCTCGCTCCTTTTGTTTGGACAGATTCCATAGTCCAAACCAACTATAATAGGTAGTGGTTTAATGAAAACTCTCAGCGCTAAGCCAGCTGAAGTTCAACATGACTGGTATGTTGTTGATGCTTCTGGCAAAACTTTAGGTCGCCTTGCGACTGAAATCGCTCGTCGTTTACGCGGTAAGCATAAAACTTCTTATACTCCTCACGTTGACACTGGCGATTACATCGTTGTGATTAATGCTGAACAAATTCAAGTGACTGGTAACAAATCACTTGATAAGAAATATTATCGCCATACTGGTTTCCCTGGTGGTATCCGTGAGACTAACTTCGAGAAGTTAATTGCTCACAAACCTGAAGCTGTTCTTGAAAAAGCGGTTAAAGGCATGTTACCAAAAGGTCCTCTTGGTTATGCAATGATCAAAAAAATGAAAGTGTACGCTGGTACTGAGCATCCTCATGCTGCTCAACAGCCACAAGTTTTGGACATCTAAGGGATACAGCACATGGCTACTAATTATGGTACAGGTCGCCGTAAGACCGCAACTGCACGTGTTTTCTTGTCAGCTGGTACAGGTAAACTCGTTATTAACAACCGTACTTTAGAGCAATATTTCGGTCGTGAAACTGCTCGTATGGTTGTTCGTCAACCTTTAGAACTTTTAGAAGTTACTGAAAAGTTTGACCTTTACATCACTGTTAAAGGTGGTGGTATCGGTGGTCAAGCTGGCGCGATCCGTCACGGTATTACTCGTGCGCTTATCGCTGCTGACGAAACTTTAAAACCTGTTCTACGTCAAGCTGGTTTCGTTACTCGTGATGCTCGTGAAGTTGAACGTAAGAAACTTGGTTTACGTAAAGCTCGTAAACGTCCTCAATTCTCTAAACGTTAATTCGTTTACCGAATCGGACAAAAAGCCTTGGTTATCCCAAGGCTTTTTTATTGCTTATTCATTTTAAGCATGAGCGAAACAGATAAATATATGAAACTCTATCTATGGCACCGTGATTTCCACTCATATTTTTAGTATTCTAACCGATTCACACAACCATACCTTGTGATATGTCGGTCGAAAACACTTCAATTCAGGGAATTACCCTTTACAGCCATGCTGATGATTTCCGTTCTCACTGGATCCGTTTTTTATTGGCAGAAAAGCAAATTAAATATCAATTGATCGTAACTGATCATGAAGATGAGGATTTAGCGAGTCTAAACCCTTATAACCAATTACCAATGCTACTTGAGCAAAACCTCAAATTATTTTCCGCTCCAATTATTGCTGAATATCTCGATGATCGATATCGTCAGAGCAAGCTTTACGCTGATGCTCCTATGGCACGTGCAGAACAACGGCAATACATTTGGCGTCTTGAAAATGATTGGTTTAAATTGGCCGATCATATGCTCAAACATGCAGATACTTTAAATGTAGAACAAAAGCAAAAAGCGCAAAAAGAATTACGTGATACCTTAATTTCTCTTACTCCCCTATTTCAGCATTTCCCTTATTTTATGTCCGAAAATTTTTCAATTTTGGATTGTATGCTCGCCCCAATTTTTGTGCGGCTTAATAGCATGGGAATTGATTTACCAAAGCAGCAGTGTCGGCCTATATTTTTGTACTGTAAACGTATCTTTAGCCGCCCTTCTTTTGTTAAATCAATGACGCCCCAAGAGAAAACCCGTTACAATGAACAATTAAATATGGAATAGTGTGATATGTCTGAGCAAACTATTGAATTAACCCCTACACGTCCTTATCTTGCTCGCGCAATCTATGAATGGATTTGCGACAATCAACTCACCCCGTATTTACTCGTTGATGCAACACAACCACATACGGATGTACCACAACAATTTGTGAAAGATGGCCAAATTGTTTTAAATATTGTGCCCCATGCTGTACATCAACTGCTTATTAGCAATGATGCCGTAACCTTTTCAGCACGTTTTGGCGGTGTTTCTAAAGATATTTATGTCCCTATCCAAGCTGTTTTGGGTATATATGCACGCGAAAATGGACAAGGTTTATTCTTTGATCCAGAAGAATATGCCAATGTAGCGCCTGTAGAAAATACGCTAGACTCTGAAGCACAAGAAACAAGTGAACCAACCAAGAAAAAGCCAACATTAAGAATTTTAGATTAATTTTAGAGGAATAAAGTATGGCATTTGATTTAGTCCAATACTTTGCTGAGCAAATAAAAATTCAAAAGCCTCAGCTTTTAAATCAATATCCAGCCAATGAGAAAAATAAGCTGATTGATGAAGTGAATGTGCTCACTCTTGGAAAGTTAATTAGCTTATGGCGTCAAGACGACAATAAAATTTATAATGAAATCAAAACAGCCGATCCATTATATATTCAAGAAATAGCGCGTCATTTAACAACTTCCAAGCACAATCAGTCGATTTTAAAAAATGCCGAACTTGAGCAAAGTATTTCAGAAATTTTGACCTTACAGCTAACTGAGCTTAATCAACTTGATGAAACTGGAGGTTTCGGACAGAACGGTTTAAAAGAGCTCATTTTAGGGCAAGTTGAACATTTATCAGGACAGGCTGAGGATTGGGTTTGGTCAACAAACCACCTAACAGAGCTCATTGGTTCTAAACCTGTTGAACAAGAAGAGCTATCATTGGATGCAACAATGAAGGAGTTCAACCAAATGGTTCACCAAGCCCAACCGCATCATGAAGAATTACACATCGAAGAGCAACCTATCGAAACTTTTATTCCGGCATGGTCAAAAGTTATCGCACCTCTTGTTGCTTTAGCTATTTTAGGTTACCTATATTGTATTTATACACATCTTATTTAATTTTATTATAATTATTTAAAAGAGGAACTTATAGTTCCTCTTTTTCTATTTAAATAAACATAATTTATCAATAAATATTGTTTTAACATTCTATTACAATTATTAAAATTAATAATAGAAATTATATAATGCAAACATGAGCACAGTATTAAATATTTAATGTAAAAACAATCTTATAATATTTTTTATAAGATGACATTTTTGGTCACTTATTTACTAAAACAACAATTTTGAAATTTATTTGATTTATTGACTTCAACTTGAGTAAAAATATAATGATTTTTAACTACTTTTAAGGAAAAAGTAGTAATTATAACTTTATAATCCTGAGAGATAAAAAAATGGCTAAACTTTCTTTAGATAGCTTAACTGAAATTGATGGTTTTATTGCATCTGCACTTGTTGATTCAGAAAGTGGTTTATCACTTGCTACACAAGGCGGTGGGGATATTGATTTAGAGCTGGCAGCTGCTGGAAACACAGAAGTCATTCGCGCAAAACGAAATGTAGCTAACGCATTAAAATTAAATGACAATATTGAAGATATTTTAATTACGTTAGGGAAGGCTTATCACTTAATTCGTCCTTTAGAAAGTAATAATAATTTATTCCTTTATTTAGTACTTGATCGCGCCAAGTCGAATTTAGCCATGGCTCGTCATGAGTTAAAGTCCTTTGAAAAAGAGCTCGATTTTAGTTAATTAATTTAAGCTGTGCTCTTTATACTTAATATAAAGAGCACATATAACATTACAATATTACTTAATAAAAATTTAAAATGATACTATGGATAGCTATTGCATAAATATTGCAGTTTCTGGTTTAAGCTTAAAAGTTGCAGACGAATTAAAAATTTTAATACGTGATTTGATATCTAATCAATATGGAATTAACTGGGTTAACATTTCTAGTAATCAGATTGATTTATTAATTATTAATGAAAACTTTTTTGATGCAGACAATATTCAAAATATTCTTAATAAGAAAAAATTTCCTTATTTAAAAATTACAAAAACACCTTTAGAAAATGGAGGCACTATACACGAACATACCTTACACTACCCTTTAGAAAAAACAGAACATCTCCGTTCATGGTTACAAGCAAATGTATTATCTCTTTTAAAACATACTGATGTTCGTTCCAACTCAACTTTATTAAATGAAATATCTATCATAGATGAGCAATTTATAAAAAATTTGCATAGCTCTGAAAATATTAAATTACATTTATTTGATGACAAGGGTACCTTGGCAATTATTGATAATAGAACTCAAATTGCTTGGTTAGAACCTTCTCGTCAAAAAACACAGACCAATATGAGTTTTAACTTTACCTTTGCAAAAACATCAGACTTTACTAAGGTTTCTCGTAAAAAGGATTATTACTTACAGGATTGGTTGTGGAATTTAATTTGGTGTTCAAAAGAATTTGAGAATTTAGCGTCAGCTGATGGTTACTTTAAAATTAATCATTGGCCACAACCCTATCAAAAAGAATATAGAAAAGTAAGCCTACAGCTCTCTGCCTGTTTTATTCAGGGAGCAAAAGTCACTGAAGTAGCTAAACAACTCAACCAACCTATCGATGTTGTTCTACGTTTTATTACAGCATGTTTAATGGCAAATAATGGGCAATATGTTTCCGCGAATAAGTGTTTTTACACGCCACAGACTCATTCAGAAAACTCAAATACAGAAAGTCATTTTTTAAAAAATTTTATAGGGAAAATTCGACGCCGTTTTGGCTTTTAAGGAACACTATGATTATTCAACAATATAAAATTGTCTTCGCAGGCAGTATGGGGGCTGGTAAAACAGAAGCGATCAAATCGCTATCTGAAATTCCAATTTTAGAAACAGAAGCATTTAATACTGATGTACAAAGTCATCAAAAATCACAAACAACTGTAGGGATTGATTACGGCGAAATTACTTTAGATGATGATATTAAAATTGGGCTATATGGAACCCCTGGACAAAGCCGTTTTGATTTTATCTGGTCAGTTATTTGTAAAGGTGCGATTGGTATTATTCTTCTGTTAGATCACAATAGCTCTACTCCAATTGCTGAACTAGAAAGTTACTTGGAAACCTTTAAAAATTATAATGATAATATTGCGATTGGTATTACGCATATTGATGAAAATAAAGAATCTTCACTCCAACAGTATCGCAACTGGTTAGCAGAAAACGAACTTCAATATCCATTATTTTTTATTGATGCAAGAGAACAAGAGCAAATTTTAATGATGGTTGAATCATTAATTGCATCACTTGAAGTTAAGGTAGGCGCAACATCTCAAGGGAAAGATCATGCTTAGTATTCCAGTTCAAAAACGAACCGCTCCAACACAATTGCTACAACTTGCAAAAAGTGAAGCTCAAAAAATTCTTATGAATACACGTGGTGTAGACTTTGTCATGATTTGTTCTTCAGATGGGTTTGAATTGGCAACAGTGAGCCACAAGAACTACCCTAATACCACCAAATTAGCAGCGGTGAGTAGCTCGATTTTGGCCATGGTCAGTGCATTTTTAAAAGAGATTCAACTGACTGGCTGTAATAACATCACATTAGATGCAGATAATGGCAAAGCCATTTTAACAGCGATTCCTGCTCTCCATCATCCGATGGTTATGGTTACCCTAAGTAATAGAGATGTGCTTTTAGGGCAGCTGCTTTATAGCCTAAAAAAAGCAAGCCAAGTGATTGCAGAGGCAGATGGAGAATAACTCTTAAACTGCTATAAAAAAATACCGCCCAATAAGAGCGGTATTTTTCAATTAAGTTTGAATAGTAAATAGCATTTGCCGTTTTTTGACTTGTTGACCCTGTTGCCCTAACACATCTTCAACTACACCATCTACATCAGCTTTAATCTGCTGCTGGATTTTCATAGCTTCAAGCACTAGTAAGGTTTGACCTCTCACCACTTGATCGCCTTTATTCACCAGAATATTAACCACAGCACCATCCATTGGTGCACGAATTTTGCCATCTCCCGCTACATCGGTAACTTCTGGCGCAGCATAGGTCACATTGCGTATCACAATATTACCATTATCTCGGTCTAGATAAAGTTGATCACTATCTAATACATATTGAACACGGCGACGAATACCATCAATTAAATAAACTAGGTACTCTGACGTTCTCTCAAGCACATCAATACAAACTGATTGATCACAGAACTGAGCCGTAAATGTGTTATTTACAGATGAAACCTGCAATTGAATTTGCTGATCGGCAATTTGTAATTTTAACGGTAATGGCACACCAAGCCCAGTTTGCCACACCGCAGTACCTTTATTTTGGCTAAATAATGCCGCAGCAATCGCTAAAGTTTCTAAAGATAAAACTTGATGGTGTAAGCTCGGATCATTTTGGAAGTGCTGTTGGATGAATGCAGTATTGGTATCCCCTCCAACAACAACTGGATGGCGCAGTAAATTGACCAAGAACTGTTTATTACTATTCACTCCAAGTAAAACACTATCATCGACTGCACGAGCCAGTAAGCGAATCGCATCCTGACGGGTTTTCCCATATGCAATCACCTTTGCTACCATCGGATCGTAAAATGGGCTGACTTCATCAGTTGCCAACATGCCATGATCGATTCGCACATTTGGTAAAGTTGCAGGCTTCCAGCGTAAAACCTTGCCTGTTTGGGGTAAGAAATCCTGACGTGGGTCTTCTGCATACAAACGTACTTCGATCGCATGTCCATTGAAGTTCAACTCCTGTTGCTTTAAAGGTAAATGCTCACCATTCGCCACACGCAGCTGCCATTCAACTAAATCTAGCCCGGTAATAAGCTCAGTGACCGGATGTTCTACCTGCAAACGGGTATTCATCTCTAAAAAGTAAAATGCACCCGATGCATCAAGCAAAAACTCAACTGTACCTGCCCCGACATAAGCACATGCTTTTGCCGCTGCTACAGCTGCCTCGCCCATTTGCTGACGTAGTTCAGGCGTCATGACTGGACACGGCGCCTCTTCAACTACTTTTTGATGGCGACGTTGGATCGAACAATCACGCTCAAACAAATACACATAATTGCCGTGAGTATCACCAAAAACCTGAATTTCGACATGACGCGGAGCAATAACTGCTTTTTCTAAAATAAGCTCCCCCGAACCAAAAGCATTTTCAGCTTCTGAACGTGCAGTTTGCAACGCCTCAATCAATTCAGATGCTTGTTGTACCAAACGCATGCCACGACCGCCGCCACCCGCAGAAGCTTTGACCATAATTGGAAAGCCAATTTGCTCGGCTTGAGCTGCTAAATATTCGAGATCTTGTCGGTCACCTTCATAACCCGGCACACAAGGGACGCCCGCCTCAATCATGGCAATTTTTGAAAGGCGTTTACTGCCCATTAACTCAATTGCAGAAGCGGTAGGTCCAATAAATGTAATCTGGTTGTCGATACATGCCTGAGCAAAATCAGTATTTTCTGACAAAAAACCATAACCGGGATGAACAGCATCTGCCCCTGTTTTTTTGCAGGCTTCGATAATTTTAGCAATGGAAAGATAAGACTCCGATACTTTAGATGCCCCAATGTAAACAGCTTCATCTGCTTCTTGCACATGACGGGCATTACGGTCTGCATCGGAATAAACTGCGACAGTTTGGTAACCCATTGCCTTGGCTGTTTGCATAACTCGAACTGCAATTTCACCACGATTGGCAACCAGTATTTTTGAAAATTTCATTATTTTTTTATCCTTATCTTTTATGACTCATCGGCCCAATTTGGTAACCTTTTCTGGATAAAAGCCATCGTTCCTTCTTGACCTTCAGCTCCACCAACCGCTTGGGCAAACTGCTGAGCTGCATCATTGAGCAATTTATTTAAAGGCTCATTGAGTGTTCGATGTAACAATGCTTTGGTCACACGCGAAGCTTGAGGAGCTGCTCGTTTAATGTGTTGAATGGTTTCCTCTAAAGCTTGTTCAAGTTCAATTTCATTATGTGCAATTTGATGAACCACACCGACACTCAGTGCCGTATGCCCTTCAAAGCGCATACCTAATAAAGCTAATCGGCGTGCTTGAGTCAGGCCAATACGTTTCACCACAAAAGGAGCAATTTGAGCAGGAATCACACCAAGCCCAGTTTCAGGTAAACCAAACTGCGCATTGTCACGGCTAATGGCAACATCAGAAACACATGCCAGCCCAAAACCTCCACCTAACACCGCACCTTCTAAAATGACCACAACAGTTTGCGGTGCAGCTTCAACTTGCTCAAGCATGGCACCAAAACGGCGGTTAAAGTCAGCATAAGGTTGTAGACTACCGACATGAGTTGCTTCAACTCGTAAGGCAGCCATGTCTTTAATATCCCCACCTGCACAAAAAGTCCCGCCCTCACCACGGATGATGACCGCGCGAATTAAAAGGTCATCGCGAATGGCAGCAAAAACTTGCTGAATTGCATTGACCATATTCAAGTTCATGGCATTACGGCTCTCCGGTCGGTTTAACCAAAGATATAAAATACTGCCGTCTTGTTCTAATTGAATACTGTCATCAATATCTATAGCTTGTAGAGATGCTGAAAGTGTCATGGCTGATTCCTTATTTTTGTTTTTTTGGCAAGATATCCATAAGTTTGCATATAATCCCCAACATAATCTCATCTGCCCCACCGCCAATAGAGCCTAAACGACCATCACGATACAACTGTGATGCAGGGTTATCCCACATAAAGCCGTTACCACCCCAGTATTGCAGACAGCTATCAGCAACTTCACGAGTTAAACGTCCAGCTTTGAGTTTTGCCATAGATGCCAGCTTGGTCACATCTTCACCTGCAATATGCTGTTCACACGCTTGGTAGGTTAATGCTTTAAGTGCTTCTATTTCAGTCATGAGTTCAGCAAAGCGGAAGTGAATATATTGGTTATTAATAAGTGGCTGACCAAACGTCGTACGCTCTTTGGTATAGGCGATAGTCTTCTGGATTAAATTTTCCAAACCACCAATAGCATTAGCACAAGCCCATAAACGCTCTTCCTGAAATTGCATCATCTGCATCATGAAGCCCATACCTTCAACACCAACCAAGTTGCGCTGAGGTACACGAACATTGTCTAAATAAACTTGTGCTGTGGTCGTTGAACGCATCCCTAATTTATTAAGTGGCTCGGAAAAACTAATCCCTTTAGTTTTTGCCGGCACAATAATCATCGACTTGTTGACGTGTGGTTTATCGTCAGATGTATTGGCTAAAAGGCAGAAGAAATCAGCCTGCAATGAGTTGGTAATCCACATTTTGCTGCCGTTAATGACATAGTCATCGCCATCTTTTTTAGCAGTCGTTTTAATAGCAGCAACATCCGAACCAGCATGCACTTCTGATACCGCAATTGAGGCAACATATTCCCCAGCAATGGCTGGTGTTAAAAACTCATCGCGTAATTCTTTACTACCAAAACGCGCCAAAGCAGGTGTTGCCATATCGGTTTGTACACCAATGGCTAAAGGCACACCGCCGCAAGCCGCATATCCAATTTCTTCTGCAACCACAAGGTTATAGGAATAATCTAACGCTAAACCGCCATTTTCCTCAGGCTTACAAATCCCTAATAAACCAAGATCACCCATTTTTTTAAATACGTCGTGGATTGGAAATTTCCCCGCAGCCTCCCATTCTGGAATATGTGGATTCAGCTCATTTTGAACAAATTGACGTGCTGTGCGACGTAATGCTTCATGTTCGGCAGTAAACTTCATGGTGTTGTTCCTATTAATTTTTTTAATTACGGTAAAGGTTGATTAAAAACGGGACACACCAAAACGGGTCGGATTCAACTCGCGTTGCTGTGCTTCATAAATGGTTTGTAAAAGGAAAATAAGTAATTTTCGGGTATCTCTCGGGTCAATAATGCCATCGTCATGAAGCATAGCCGTATTGAAAAGCGCGGTAGATTGCTGCTCTAATTTCATGGCCGTACTTTGCTCAAGAAAATCGAGCATTTGCGGATTCGGTTCCTGACCAGACGCCTTTTGCTTTCCTTCTGCCACAATACGTAATACTTTTCCAGCCTGTGCAGAACCCATTACAGCAACATGCGAGTTCGGCCAAGCAAAAATAAAATCTGGCGATAAACTCCGACCACACATTGCGTAGTTACCAGCACCATATGACCCTGCTACAACGATTGAAATTTTAGGTACAGTACAATTGGCAACCGCTTGAATCAGTTTTGAGCCATGCTTAATAATGCCATTTTGCTCGGCATCGGTTCCCACCATAAAGCCAGTAGTGTTATGTAAGAACAATAAGGGGCGGTTAGTCTGTTCACATAAGTGAATAAACTGAGCTGCTTTTGCTGCTCCTTGAGGGGTAATCGGACCATTATTGGTAATAATACCGATATGCAAGCCTCCAATTTTTGCCCAGCCACATACCGTTAAGTCATCATATTCCTGCTTAAATTCTAGAAAATCTGAATCGTCAATAATGCGTGCAACCACTTCTTTCATATCAAATGGTTGTTTAGGATCACTTGGGATAACACCCAATAGTTCCTCGGTATCGTAACGAGGCTCTTTATAAGTCACATCAACTGGTTTGATTTGCTCTTTCCAGTTCAGGTGTTCAAAAATTTCACGTGCCATCCGAATACCGTCAGCATCATTTCCTGCTAAGTATTCTGCTGTTCCAGCAACCTGCGCATGCATTTCTGCCCCGCCCAACTCTTCAGCTGTTGCCACTTCGCCAGTGGCAGCCAAGAGTAAAGGGGGACCTGCAAGAAGCATCTCGGTTTGTTTGCGTACTACAATGACATAATCTGAAAGACCTGGTTGATAAGCACCACCTGCCGTTGCATTACCATGCACCACTGCAAGTTGGGGAATACCTGCTGCAGACAAACGTGCCTGATTGGCAAAGGTCATACCACCATAGGTAAATACTTCAGCAGCATAATTTAAGTTAGCGCCCCCACTTTCGGTCAGCGTAATCAGCGGGAGTTTTTGTTCTAAGGCAATTTTTTGTAAACGCAAAGTTTTTTGTACGCCCATAGGAGACATGGTCCCGCCCTTAATTGCACTATTACTTGCAGAAACTAGACAACGCACACCACTAACAAAACCAATGCCGGCAATTACTCCACCACCTGCTTCGGAACCATCTTTGTCATCATGCATGTTGTAGCCAACCAAACCACAAAGCTCAACAAAAGGAGAATCAGCATCGAGTAATAACCGCACACGCTCATGCGGCAGAATCTTGCCCTTTTTATCGAATTTCGGTTTAGCAGCATATGATTTATCAATGCTTTTTTGCTGAATTGCACGGACTTCACTCAGCTGAGCAAGTAGTGCCTCTTTATTTTTTTGATACTGTTCACTCCCAACAGCAATTTCGGATTGGAGAATGGTCATTTTTTATTCCTCACTCCAAACCTAAACTATTGTTTTGTTCGGCTTTCTCAGTCTTATCTTTTTTAAAAATTTCAGGAATAAACGCACGATGGAAACCATTATAAGACTGACTATTTGTCGCTTCGGCTAGTGGATACATGCGTGTCCCTTGTGATGCTGCACCATCAATACGCAAAGTTACACCTGACACAAAAGCCGCAGCATCTGACAGTAAATAACAAATCGCCGAAGAAACTTCTGATTCAGTTCCCATGCGTTTTAGCGGTACATTGCTAGCAAGACTTGGAATAATCACTTTGGCAAAATCACCGCTATAATTATCCATACCGGATGACACAATCCATCCTGGTGCAACCGCATTTACACGAACGCCTGATTTGCCCCACTCAACCGATGCTGTTTTAGTTAAGTTATCGACCCCCGAACGCGCAGCACCAGAATGTCCCATTCCGGGCATGCCGCCCCACATATCAGCAGTCATATTGACAATACTGCCACCATGTTTAGCCATCCATTGGTTATAAGCTTCACGCATTAAATAGAACGTTGCGTGTAAATTATTACGCACGACTGCATCGAAACCATTCGCCGAAATATTCTCTAAAGCTGAGGGGAACTGGCCGCCTGCATTATTTACCAAACCATCGAGTTTGCCGAATTTCTCTATCACTTCGGCAATCATATTTTTCACTTGTTCTTCTTCACGGTTATCACAAACAATAAAATGAACCCGACCACCATCTTCTATAATTTCTTGGCTTACTTTCTCTAATTTTTCAATTTTGCGTCCTGTAATCACTACTTGAGCGCCGAGGGCTGCAAGCTCATGTGCCGTACAACGGCCAATTCCTGAGCCACCACCTGTCACAATAATGACTTTATTAGCGAAAGCATCTGGTCTAAAAATTGATTGATAACTCATCTTTGTTTCATCCATTCATTTTATTTTTCTAAAAGATGTGCCGGAACTTTAACTGGCATATCCAATAACTGTTGGGCAAAGGCTTTGCCTTGCGGGTCAATACGCAAGCTGGCAACACCACCACCACCTAAAGCATTCTCCAACATAAAATTTAGTGCATTTAAACCCGGTAACTCATAACGAATTACTCGCCCTTTCTCAGCATTCAAGACATGTTGCATATAGCTTGCAACAGACTGTTCAGTTAGTGCTGCACGAATCCATGGTAAATAGTCTACTTTACGTGCAATCACGCCAATATTGCTATGATTGCCTTTATCACCACTGCGGGCATGCGCAATTTCAATCAAAGGAACTTCAATTTCATCTCCTTGATAAATTGCATTTTCACCTGCCTTTAAAGTAGGCAATTGCTCTGTAAAAACTTCTTGTGGAATCTCAACAGGGTAGCGTTTTCCTTCAAAATCGATTTCGACACTTACCTGATTTTTATCTATTAAAAATGAAAATAACTTAATCACTGGAGATGCTTTTGGTCGGCCTCCAACAATTCCTGCCAAGGCTGGAGCCATACCTGTAGAGGCCTGAGCAATTTCAGATGCAAAGAACATACATGCTTCTTTAAACATGTGTTTTACAGCTATTTTGACCACCACTTCACGACTATTTAATGTTTGGGCATGTTCGCCATAAGTACTTTCAATACCTAAGATTTCAACCGACTTTTCACTAAAAGGTGGCACCGAACGCATTGTTAAAACACGTTCGCACTTAGTCAAAATCGCATCAGCAATAACTTGTGCTTTTTGTGGTGCCTCACGGCCTGCAATTAAGAAACTCACTAAAACCCGATAACCATCAGGATAGGTCGCGCTGACTTTATATTGTGCAGTCGGAGCTTGTCCTTTTGCGCCCGTTACACGAACCCGATGCTCCCCAACTTGCTCTAAATGCACGTGGCTGAAATCAGCAATTACATCAGGTAGTAAATATGCTTGAGGATTACCTATTTCATAAACAATTTGCTCTGCAACTGTAGCAGTAGAAACCAGACCACCTGTACCTTGAGGCTTAGTTACAATAAATGAGCCATCCTCACTCACTTCAACCACTGGAAACCCCATGTTGTCGAAGCCCTGCACCAATTGCCAATCGGTAAAGTTACCACCCGTACATTGGGCACCACATTCGATGACATGACCTGCTAATGAACCTTGCGCCAATTTGTCATAATCATCGAGCGACCATTGATATTCATGAAGCAAAGGTGCAAGCACCACAGCAGAGTCAACCACCCGACCCGTAATCACAATATCGGCACCTAAGTCTAAGGCGTCACGAATAGCAACCGCGCCTAAATAAGCATTACTGCTCGCTACCTGTTCAGGCAAAGCTTCTCCGCTAAACATTTCTTGAATATTCTGTAATTTTAACTGCTCATGTTTTGGCAAAAGATCATCACCTAACACCACAGCCACTTTCAGATCTAGACCATACTCTTTAATAATTTTTTGTAAGGCATCCCGACAAGCTAATGGATTAACACCACCGGCATTACTAATCACTTTAATCTTTTTTTCAGCAATTTTTTTCAGCAAAGGTGCCATGACTCGGCTGACAAAGTCTAAAGCGTAACCATGTTTCGGTTCTACCATCTTCGCTTTTGCCATAATCGACATGGTAATCTCAGACAAATAATCAAAAACCAAATAATTAATATCGGTCAAATGCACTAACTGAAAAGCGGCAGTATTGGTATCTCCCCAAAACCCAGAGGCACAACCTATTTTTACGACTCGATGATCATCCTGCTGATTATTTGCCATTCTATTTCTCATTATTTTGTCTAAAAATCAGCCTCAACATTACCAAGCAAGCGCTTGGTTTGTAAAGCGCAAAATGTTATTGTAATGTTGACCAAATCTTCCAAATTCAGAAAATAATCTGAAATGTGATGAAATTTAGAGAAATTTCCGTTATGGATTTTTAGATAAGGGAACAAACTGAACACATGATTGCCACTTCAATTGAACAAATTCCAAATATTTCTTGCTTTGACGATAGCCCGCGTGGTCGTTTATTACGGGGGGCTGCCTATTTATTCCACAAGCAAGGCTATGACAAAACGACTGTACGTGAACTTGCTCAATTTATTGGAATTCAATCGGGAAGTTTATTTCATCACTTTAAAAGTAAAGATGACATCCTCGCTCATGTAATGGAGGAAACCATTATTTACAATCTTGCTCGTTTAGAAGAGGCAGCACATCAATCTACTGATCCAGAACAACAATTACGAGCCCTTATTAAAGCTGAGCTTATTTCAATTACTGGCGATACAGGTGCAGCCATGGCTGTGTTGGTTTATGAATGGTTTGCTCTGTCAAAAGAAAAGCAAAATTACCTGTTAAAAATGCGTAATGAATATGAGCAAATCTGGCTCGACGTCATTGAAAATTTACGCACACAAGGTAAAGTCAAACACGATGCTTTTATTTGGCGACGCTTAATTGGCGGTGCAATTTCATGGACTGTAACTTGGTATAAATCTGAGGGTAAAGTCAAAATTGATGAGTTAACTGAAATGGTCTTGGTGATGGCTTTGAAATGAAAAAAGGTGGCTCAACGACCACCTTGTAAAAATTAATAACTCAGCTGTTTACTAATTAAATCTTTCATAATTTCTTCAGCACCACCACCAATCATATTGACCTTCACTTCACGGTAAATACGTTCCGACTTGGTACCTCGCATAAACCCCATACCACCCAATGTTTGTACAGCTGCATCAGCACAAAATTGCATAGTGCGAGTCGCAACATTTTTCAGCATCGAAATTTGCGCTACTAACTCAGGCCCTTGTAGTTTTGGCTGAGTCATTTTCCATGCAGTTTCTTCAAGCAATGCCCGTGTTGAGGTTAATTGCGTTGCCATATCTACCAATTTATGACGAACCACTTGATGATCAATTAATCTCTTACCAAAAGTTTTTCGTTGTTGTGCCCAATCTAAAGCTTCTTCATAACAGACTAATGCATACCCATAAGCGACTACTCCCAAGAAGAACCGCTCCATATTAAAGTTATTCATAATAACTTTAAAACCAGCGTTTTCTTTGCCGAGCAGATTTGATGCAGGTACTCGTACTTGGTCAAAATGCAAATGAGCTGTATCTGAAGCCCACCAACCCATTTTCTTTAGAGGTGTTTTAGTAATTCCTTCACTGTGCGCATCAACGAGCAACATTGAAATGCCTTCAGCTCCAGTTTTTGTGGGGTCTGTACGTACTGCAACAGTGTAGTAATCTGCACGGATTCCTGAGGTGATGAAAGTCTTCTCACCTGAGACAATATAATAATCCCCTTCCCGAACAGCTTTAGTTTGTAACGCTGCCACATCAGACCCGCCACCTGGTTCTGTAATTGCTAATGCAGAAATTTTTTCACCGGAAATAATCTCTGGGAGGACTCTAGCCTTTAATTCCTCACTTCCAAAATGTTGAATTGGAGGGGCACCAATTGTGTGCACCATGAGTGAAGTATGTACTCCGCCAGAACCCGCCTTTGCCATTTCAATACCAGCGAGTAATGAATAGAATGGATCTGCATCAGGAATACCACCATATTCTTCAGAAAAACCTAGACCCAATAGGCCAATTTCAGCAGCCTTTTTATAAAGCTCTCTAGGAAATGTCTCGGCCTCATCCCACTCATTAACAAAAGGTGCCATTTCTTTTTGCACAAATCGACGAACATTGTCAGCAAAAGCAATGTGTTGTTCATTATAGTAAATTGGGTTGAGTTGCATATTTAGAAATGTCCTGAAGTTTTTATTTAATTCCTGAACATATCTTGTCATGTTTACTGTTAATCAAAAGTTGCAAGAATCTTCAATTTCTTGGCATAAAACATCAAATAGAATTATTTTTATTTAAGTACAACACCTATATTTTTAAACAACAACGAAAACCACGTACAGCATAATAAGACTGTGCTCCATTATGATAAATGAAGACTCGGCCATAACGACGATCAGCAAAAAGTGCTCCACCCAATTTACGAATCTCGACTGGGGTTGCAAGCCAACTCGATGTTTTAAGATCAAACTCTTCAATTTGCTGTAATTGACGATATTGCTCTTCTGTTAAAAGCTCAACTCCCATTTCATTAGCAAGATCTATTGCACTGTTTTTAGGAGGATGATCTTTTCTAGATTCTAAAGCCTCACGATCATAGCAAAGGCTTCTACGGCCTTTTGGGGTTTCAGGAGAACAATCTACAAATAAATACTGATCTTTCTGCTGGTCAAAAACAATAACATCAGGCTCTCCTCCAGTACTTTCCATTTCTTGCAATGCCCATAGTTTGTCTGGAGATTTTATTAATTTATCCCGTACATTCGACCAATCGACTTCTTTATGACGATGTGTGTTCTTTTCAAATCTCGCCTTTAACAGTTCAAGCAGTAAATCTAATTGTGTTGAATTTAACTGTTTTTTAGTGTTCATTGGATAAACCCCTAATAGCGATTAAACTGAACGTCCATCAAAATAATTTATTTTTATCTTATCTAAGTCAATACCATCTATACATCGTACATTAATCGCAAAGATTGAATTACCTTGATTATCTATACCTTGGGCATATAGATGAATACCACAATTTTTACAGAAATGATGGTTAATCACATGTTTATTAAAAGTATAGTTCGCCAAATTATCAGGAGTGTCCAAAGTAACTTTAACTTGATTAATCGGTAGAAACCAAAGTAAAGATCCTTTCTTCTGGCAAATGGAACAATTGCAAGATAAAACTTCTGTTAGCTCACCTTCCGCGGCAAACTTTACCTGACCACAATGACAACTTCCTTTATATTCCATTTCATTTTCCCTATTTCTAATTTTTTATAGTTTTATAATACCCTCTATTGTAGATCATTTTTTAATCTTATTTTAGATTTGGGCCTTCTCTTTATAAAAACTTTAATAAATTAAGATAATAGATAATTATTAATTCCAAAAATATTGGCATTGTTTACATCTATTACCATTTTTAAAAGAAAATAAAGGTAAACCTAAGAACATGAGTGCCATAAAGGCTGATTTTTTTCTTTTTGTGTAAGGTTCAATATCATAACTTCCGCAGTTAGGACATCGTCCTTTATTTTTTCCAAACTCTTGCTCTAAGTCTTCACTAAAATCTTTTTCAAGAAGTGCTTTCGCATCATTGAGGTCTTTTTCTAGTACTAATAATCGGACTCCACCCAATGCATTTGAATAAAACCAGTCCATGTTAATTGTATGTTCATTTTCAATACGAACGGGAATTCCAAAAGCCTCTAATTGAGTCTTTGCAATTTGTGCCTCATAAGGAAATGAAAAAGTTTTAACTAAAATCCATTGCATATACATATTAAATTTCTAATTAGGTGAATAATTTTAGATTAGCTCTATTTTTTTATAAATTGAATTAAATTTAATATCTCAAGCATTGGACATAAAATTCCTGCACAATAAAAAACACCCCCACTCTTTAGAATGGGGGTGTTTGGAATAATGAGCTGGCGATGACTTACTCTCACATGGGTAACCCCACACTACCATCAGCGCTAAGAGGTTTCACTTCTGAGTTCGGGAAGGGATCAGGTGGTTCACTCTTGCTATGGTCGCCAGCACAACTGTTTATGGATACTTGCTTTGGTCTTATTAACTGCCGAAGCGTTTTCCAAATCTTTACAGACTGGGCTGATTGAATCTGACTGTGTTCATTTTAGCTAAGCGTTTAACTAAATCAAGTTGCTTTGTAGATTTATGAATCGATTGATGCTTTATATACAACTGCTTGGGTGTTGTATAGTCAAGCCTCACGAGCAATTAGTATTGGTCAGCTTCACATATCACTATGCTTCCACATCCAACCTATCAACGTCCTAGTCTCGAACGGCTCTTTAGAGGAATAAATTCCTAGGGAAATCTTATCTTGAGGTAGGCTTCCCGCTTAGATGCTTTCAGCGGTTATCCCTTCCGAACATAGCTACCCGGCGATGCGACTGGCGTCACAACCGGTACACCAGAGGTTCGTCCACTCTGGTCCTCTCGTACTAGGAGCAGATCCTCTCAAATTTCCAGCGCCCACGGTAGATAGGGACCGAACTGTCTCACGACGTTCTAAACCCAGCTCGCGTACCTCTTTAAATGGCGAACAGCCATACCCTTGGGACCTGCTTCAGCCCCAGGATGAGATGAGCCGACATCGAGGTGCCAAACACCGCCGTCGATATGAACTCTTGGGCGGTATCAGCCTGTTATCCCCAGAGTACCTTTTATCCGTTGAGCGATGGCCCTTCCATACAGAACCACCGGATCACTAAGACCTACTTTCGTACCTGCTCGACTTGTGGGTCTCGCAGTTAAGCGCGCTTTTGCCTTTATACTCTACGCGTGATTTCCGACCACGCTGAGCGCACCTTCGTACTCCTCCGTTACTCTTTAGGAGGAGACCGCCCCAGTCAAACTACCCACCAGACACGGTCCTCGTCCCGGATAACGGGACAGAGTTAGAACCTCAACATTACCAGGGTGGTATTTCAAGGACGGCTCCATTGGAACTAGCGTTCCAACTTCAAAGCCTCCCACCTATCCTACACAAGTAAGGTCAAAGTTCAGTGTCAAGCTGCAGTAAAGGTTCACGGGGTCTTTCCGTCTAGCCGCGGGTACACTGCATCTTCACAGCGATTTCGATTTCACTGAGCCTCTGCTGGAGACAGCGCCGCCATCATTATGCCATTCGTGCAGGTCGGAACTTACCCGACAAGGAATTTCGCTACCTTAGGACCGTTATAGTTACGGCCGCCGTTTACTGGGGCTTCGATCAAGAGCTTCGCTTACGCTAACCCCATCAATTAACCTTCCAGCACCGGGCAGGCATCACACCCTATACGTCCACTTTCGTGTTTGCAGAGTGCTATGTTTTTAATAAACAGTTGCAGCGGCCTGGTTTCTGCGGCTGTCATCAGCTCAGGAAGCAAGTTCCATCACCAACAACAGCGTACCTTCTCCCGAAGTTACGGTACCATTTTGCCTAGTTCCTTCAGCAGAGTTCTCTCAAGCGCCTTGGTCTACTCGACCTGACCACCTGTGTCGGTTTCGGGTACGATTCCTGTGTAACTGAAGCTTAGAGACTTTTCCTGGAAGCATGGTATCAGCCACTTCGCTGTACAAGTACAGCTTGCTATCGGATCTCAGTATAGAGTACCCCGGATTTGCCTAAGATACATACCTACATCCTTCCACCTGGACAACCAACGCCAGGCTGACTTAACCTTCTCCGTCCTCTCATCGCATTACACAGAAGTATTGGAATATTAACCAATTTCCCATCGACTACGCCTTTCGGCCTCGCCTTAGGGGTCGACTCACCCAGCCCCGATTAACGTTGGACTGGAACCCTTGGTCTTTCGGCGAACGGGTTTTTCACCCGTTTTGTCGTTACTCACGTCAGCATTCGCACTTCTGATACCTCCAGCATACTTCTCAATACACCTTCATCGGCTTACAGAACGCTCCCCTACCACTTGACTAATGTCAAATCCGCAGCTTCGGCACATAGTTTTAGCCCCGTTACATCTTCCGCGCAGGCCGACTCGACTAGTGAGCTATTACGCTTTCTTTAAAGGGTGGCTGCTTCTAAGCCAACCTCCTAGCTGTCTATGCCTTCCCACATCGTTTCCCACTTAACTATGATTTTGGGGCCTTAGCTGGCGGTCTGGATTGTTTTCCTCTTGACTACGGACGTTAGCACCCGCAGTCTGTCTCCCGGATAGTACTCATAGGTATTCGGAGTTTGCATCGGTTTGGTAAGTCGGGATGACCCCCTAGCCGAAACAGTGCTCTACCCCCTATGGTATTCGTCCGAGGCGCTACCTAAATAGCTTTCGGGGAGAACCAGCTATCACCAGGCTTGATTAGCCTTTCACCCCTATCCACAAGTCATCCCCTGGCTTTTCAACGACAGTGGGTTCGGTCCTCCAGTTAGTGTTACCCAACCTTCAACCTGCTCATGGATAGATCGCCTGGTTTCGGGTCTATACCCAGCAACTAAACGCCCTATTAAGACTCGATTTCTCTACGGCTCCCCTATACGGTTAACCTCGCTACTGAATATAAGTCGCTGACCCATTATACAAAAGGTACGCAGTCACACCACGAAGGTGCTCCCACTGCTTGTATGCATGCGGTTTCAGGATCTATTTCACTCCCCTCACAGGGGTTCTTTTCGCCTTTCCCTCACGGTACTGGTTCACTATCGGTCAGTCAGGAGTATTTAGCCTTGGAGGATGGTCCCCCCATATTCAGACAAGGTTTCACGTGCCTCGCCCTACTCGTCATCATTATGTGTGCCCTTTCGTGTACGGGAATATCACCCTCTACGTTCGCACTTCCCAGAGCGTTCCACTAAAACACACATAACTTAATGGGCTGATCCCCGTTCGCTCGCCGCTACTGAGGGAATCTCAATTGATTTCTTTTCCTAAGGGTACTGAGATGTTTCACTTCCCCTCGTTCGCCTTGCAACACTATGTATTCATGTTGCAATACCTACCTTAAAGTAGGTGGGTTCCCCCATTCAGACATCTCCGGATCAAAGGATATTTGCCGCCTCCCCGGAGCTTTTCGCAGGCTATCACGTCTTTCATCGCCTCTGACTGCCAAGGCATCCACCACATGCACTTAATTACTTGACTATACAACCCCAAACAGTCGATGTTACCTACAAGTTAGTAACTTCAACATTTCAGTTTAGAGCACTGTGTATTTAAACACTGTACAGCTTCAATCTAAATTCATATACCAAAACGCTTGATTCAGTTAATTTGCTAGTTCTCAATTAACTCCAAGATCAGAATTACTTCATCTCTCTTTGTTATTGAGTGAACAATTTATTTCAGACTCAATTTTGCCAATCTGTTAATGAATAAACATGCCTTCATCAGGTCATGCTTAATACTGTGATACTTAAATCACAGAAGTTAATAAATCAAGACCGAAATCTCTATTTACTAATTTCTGTAATCCGAACTTATCTTAAGTTCTGGTGGAGACTAGGAGAGTCGAACTCCTGACCTCCTGCGTGCAAAGCAGGCGCTCTACCAACTAAGCTAAGTCCCCAGCTTACATCATCAGTCATGTATCTTTTATCTATAACTTTAACCAGTCAAAGTCATGGTGGGTCTGACAAGACTTGAACTTGTGACCCCACGCTTATCAAGCGTGTGCTCTAACCAACTGAGCTACAGACCCTCAGATACATCTATGAAGAACAACTTGTTGTGGATTCTTACCAATCGTCAATCTTTCGTTAAGGAGGTGATCCAGCCGCAGGTTCCCCTACGGCTACCTTGTTACGACTTCACCCCAGTCATCGGCCACACCGTGGTAACCGCCCTCTTTGCAGTTAGGCTAGCTACTTCTGGTGCAACAAACTCCCATGGTGTGACGGGCGGTGTGTACAAGGCCCGGGAACGTATTCACCGCGGCATTCTGATCCGCGATTACTAGCGATTCCGACTTCATGGAGTCGAGTTGCAGACTCCAATCCGGACTACGATCGGCTTTTTGAGATTAGCATCACATCGCTGTGTAGCAACCCTTTGTACCGACCATTGTAGCACGTGTGTAGCCCTGGCCGTAAGGGCCATGATGACTTGACGTCGTCCCCGCCTTCCTCCAGTTTGTCACTGGCAGTATCCTTAAAGTTCCCGACATTACTCGCTGGCAAATAAGGAAAAGGGTTGCGCTCGTTGCGGGACTTAACCCAACATCTCACGACACGAGCTGACGACAGCCATGCAGCACCTGTATGTAAGTTCCCGAAGGCACCAATCCATCTCTGGAAAGTTCTTACTATGTCAAGGCCAGGTAAGGTTCTTCGCGTTGCATCGAATTAAACCACATGCTCCACCGCTTGTGCGGGCCCCCGTCAATTCATTTGAGTTTTAGTCTTGCGACCGTACTCCCCAGGCGGTCTACTTATCGCGTTAGCTGCGCCACTAAAGCCTCAAAGGCCCCAACGGCTAGTAGACATCGTTTACGGCATGGACTACCAGGGTATCTAATCCTGTTTGCTCCCCATGCTTTCGCACCTCAGCGTCAGTGTTAGGCCAGATGGCTGCCTTCGCCATCGGTATTCCTCCAGATCTCTACGCATTTCACCGCTACACCTGGAATTCTACCATCCTCTCCCACACTCTAGCTAACCAGTATCGAATGCAATTCCCAAGTTAAGCTCGGGGATTTCACATTTGACTTAATTAGCCGCCTACGCGCGCTTTACGCCCAGTAAATCCGATTAACGCTTGCACCCTCTGTATTACCGCGGCTGCTGGCACAGAGTTAGCCGGTGCTTATTCTGCGAGTAACGTCCACTATCTCTAGGTATTATCTAAAGTAGCCTCCTCCTCGCTTAAAGTGCTTTACAACCATAAGGCCTTCTTCACACACGCGGCATGGCTGGATCAGGCTTGCGCCCATTGTCCAATATTCCCCACTGCTGCCTCCCGTAGGAGTCTGGGCCGTGTCTCAGTCCCAGTGTGGCGGATCATCCTCTCAGACCCGCTACAGATCGTCGCCTTGGTAGGCCTTTACCCCACCAACTAGCTAATCCGACTTAGGCTCATCTATTAGCGCAAGGTCCGAAGATCCCCTGCTTTCTCCCGTAGGACGTATGCGGTATTAGCATCCCTTTCGAGATGTTGTCCCCCACTAATAGGCAGATTCCTAAGCATTACTCACCCGTCCGCCGCTAGGTCCAGTAGCAAGCTACCTTCCCCCGCTCGACTTGCATGTGTTAAGCCTGCCGCCAGCGTTCAATCTGAGCCATGATCAAACTCTTCAGTTAAAATCATTTTGCACCTTATTTATAGACAAGGTGCCAATTCTGGCTCATCAATTACTGACTTAAATTTCGCTCAAATAAACTTCGAGTAATTTAAACCAATCAATCAATGAAAATTATTTCGATTAATCAATCAGTAAAAATCCACACAAGTTGTTCTTCAATTCTCTTAATGATCTTCTTCCTGGTTCGTCACCAGCAAGCTAGGTCGGCTATATTACTCTTAATCTCTTAAAAGTCAACAGGTAATTTCGATATTTTTAAAACTTACTTCTCAAACCAACTTAACATCAAATTCATCACTTAAAGTAACCAATCTAATCTCAAGTAACTGTTTTTCAACAAGTTTCTATCTGCATCACCGCCGATGGATGTGCATTATAGACCATCCAAATCCCTTTGCAATACCTTTTTTAATATTAGCGCAACGACAGTTCGCTTTTTGATCAAAAATGATAAAAATATTCATTTTTTATATAAACACGGTTGTAAAAGCATCAATTTATCTAAGATTTTCTCATCTTGATTCTTCTCTTGCCATCTTAATGGACGGCAATCGATATATTCACAATATCCACCTTCTCCTTGAAGGCATTGATCATTCCAACTTAGCTGATAACGGAAACTTCCAATATATCCAGCAGCGAATCCAAATTTGTAATCACCACGACTTTCTGCATAGAGTTCGAAAATTACTTTTCCATTTTTTTTACACTGCCAAGAAAACTCTCGAGGTAAATACATTTCACGTCCATGTGGTGTTTCAACCTTTGGATAAACCCGATGGATATGGAAATTAACATCTTCCGTAAATGTGACAGCAGGCTTTCCTAGCTCTTGAATATCTAAACGTGAAAACAGAATAATATTCCATTGATTTCTTATTTGAGAAAGTGTGATTTGTGTTGTTTCATTTAAATTAATAATCTGGCAGGTATAAAAACATAAAGATAAGAAAGGTAAATGCAAGGCCCGAGCATGTTTAAAACGTCCTAATCCATTGACTTCATATTTCTGCCCTTTATATAAAATCTCTCCTTCACAATGACATAAAACAGACCAGTAGTCAGATATTCCCCACTGTAGTGCTGAAGAATTGGAAATATCAGAAGGTGTTTGGACAACTAAGTCACAACTCATTTCAGAATCTGTTCGTCTAAGCTGAACTCTTGGAATTTGCCATTCAATAAGATCTGTTTTATCAAATTGGTAACTATTAGGAGTAAGTTGACATTGTCTTCGGATAGAATAGGTTTTTAAGTGACTTACACTGTGTAGGCTGTTACTAACCAGTACTGTTGCTGTATCAATTGCTGAAGTCACAATACTGTTTGCGTTATAGCAAAGTGGAATTCTAGGCTGCCCGATTAGACTAATATAATTAAAATAACGAAGTGGGGCCGGTAAATTTGGAAGGATTAAGCCTTGATAGACAACTTTAAAGAAGCCTCTAGCGGGTTGATAAACAACACCCTCATTTGAGTTGAGGCTCAGTTGCTGTAATTGATTTATTGGACTCATCAACTTAGGCATACTGAACCTCATCTAATTTATGTTTTGATAGTCTCGTTATTTTTTTTAGCTAAAAGTGTGGTAACAAAACCTGATAGAGCATAGATGATTGAAACAATCAGAATACCCATTGGGATATTATAAGTGATTGCTGCAAAAATCAGTACTACCGGCAACATAACTACAAAAGGAACACGTTTGCGGTCCATTTGCTTAAATGAATAATATTTAATATTGGAAATCATAAGTAAACCAACAACAACCATGATTACCGCATTAATGACCTGAATCGCAATATCACGTAAATCGAAAATAAACGGATAATCACGAGCCACCCATACAAGCGAAATAATGATAATTGCAGCTAATGGACTTGCAATACCAATAAAATAGCGTTTATCAACTACTCCAATTTGAACATTAAAACGCGCCAAACGGAATGCTGCACAAGCCGTATAAACAAAACAGCATGCTAAGCCGATGCGACCTAAATCATGGAGACTCCAACTATACATCAGCATTGCTGGCGCCACACCAAATGCTAACAAATCAGATAAAGAATCATATTGCTCACCAAAAGCACTTTGAGCACCAATAGCTCGGGCAACACGTCCATCTAATCCATCGAACAAAGCAGCAAGAAAAATGGCATAGATCGCTTGTGTAAATTCGCCATTCATACTTGCAATAATGGAATAGAAACCAGACAACAAAGCGGCTGTCGTGATTAAGTTAGGCCAAAGATAAATACCTCGGCGCTTCACTTTTTGTCCTTCCGGATTATCTTCTTCTTCAACCACTTCGAACGTAATCCCATCAAAAGAATGTTCATTATGAGTTAAATCTTGCTCTGGTTTAGGCGCATTTGTCATTATTTTCTATTCCAAACATGTGCATTGATTTAGATTAATTATTACTCACCCACTAACCAGCGAACAGCAGCGTGACCACCTGTTTCTTGCATACGTAAGTGAGGAAATAACCATTGTAGGGCTTGGTCTGCTTGCTCAGAAAACTGCCAAGGTGGGTTAATTACCAATAAACCACAACCATTCAGTCCTACAGGTGTGTCATCTGGCCATACACAAATTTCACAAATTAATTGACGGCGAATTCCAGTTTTAAACATTTTCTTTTCAAAACGTTCAATCATTGCGCGGTCTTTGATTGGATACCAAACTGCAAAGACACCTGTTGGCCATTTCTTATAAGCGCTTTGCAAGAGCTCAACCAATTGTGGAAAGTCTTTACGTTCTAATTCGTAAGGCGGGTCAATCATAACCAGACCGCGCTTTTCTTTCGGTGGAATTACACCGAGCAGACCTTCATATGCATCACGCTCATGTAAACCTGCACGTTTATCGCGAATGTTATGACGTAATTGCTGAAAAACATCGCGCTGCATTTCAAATATAGTCGCTTTGTCGATTTCACGCATACCTTGCAAAGCAAACCAAGGAGAACCCGGATAGCTACCTTTACCCTCTTCGGTACGTAATTCTTCTACAAGTTTTAAGTATTGCTGGATTGCTTCAGGAGCTTGTCGCTTTTCCATTTCAGAAAGCTGTACAAGACGATGAATACCCGTTAGGAATTCTCCTGACTTTTGTGCAGGTGCTTGAGATAGATCATATTTTCCTGCCCCTCCATGCGTATCGATATAACGATAAGGTTTATCTTTAGCATTTAAACGGTTGAGAAGCTGTAGCAAAAGCACATGCTTCATAACATCTGCAAAGTTGCCCGCATGGAAATGGTGACGGTAATTCATGTTGACTTTAATTCCTCAATTCAACGAATAGTTTAACATGAAAAAAATATTCTTTCGTAAGGTTGTGATCATCTAAAATAAGGCTGCTTGATTTTCTTACGATCGATATGAGGTTATATGCGCTCTCGACCACTTCCTGACAGTTGGAATCTGAACCAGATTTTAGATGACTTAAATGCACATGGTTTTGCAATTGTAAACCATGCCTATTCTACTGAGTATCTTGCTCAAGTTGCCACAGAGTGTAGTCATCACTTTGATGAGTTCCGTGAAGCAGGGATTCAAAATGGTGTAGTAAGTACTATTCGAAGCGATCATATTTTATGGATTAATGAGTCACTTCCTATTGCCGAACAACATGTCGAAACCCTAACTTCATTTTGCCAACATCTAAATCAAGCTTTCTTTTTAGGAATTAAGGAGGTTGAAGCGCATTTTGCCTGTTATAACGCAGGTGAATTTTATGCATTACATCGAGATAATCCTCAACAAAAAAATGATCGTATTATTTCTACTGTTTATTATTTACATCCTGAATGGCAGGATGATTGGGGAGGACAATTACGCTTGCAGGACAAAAATGATATTTGGCACATTATTACGCCAGAACCTAATCGCCTAGTTATTTTCCAAAGTAATTTGCTTCATGAAGTTTTAGTTTCTAAACAGCAGCGTTTATCAATTACAGCTTGGCTTCGTAGTGGAAACTCGATTTGGGGTTAGATAAGTGCTCTTTAAATTTCTTAAATAAACCCGATATAAGAGCTATTGATTAAAAAGGGCGAAGGCGTATGTCTATTGAAACAAAAATGATTGTGAGCAGAATTGGTGAAACAGACCAACTCTATTTAACTGAGAATACGCCCGAACTTGCTTTGGAACGTGCAGATTTACGTATGCAGCTCGTTGTATTAAGCCGTGTTCGTCAAGAGCAAATTCATTTTTTGCAAGAAGCTATTGTTTTGCTTGAGCAAGCTCGTATGGAATACGATGAAATGCCGATGCGTTTGTATTTGAATTTATCTCTTCATTTAGCTAAAGCGTATATGATTTATTTTGAGCTAAATAAAGAAAAACGCTTTGCGCTCATTGCACAGCAAATTTTAAAGCCCTTAGCTCACCATCACCATAGTGATATATACTTTTTCTTGGCTTATGCTTCGGCAGCGCAGGAAAAACCAGCTCTTACCCGACATTGGCTTACAAAATATCTATCAACTGCTCAATGTGATCTTGAGTTGGTTCATGAACACCCGGTATTTCATCCAATACGCCATGAGCCATGGTATAAAGAATTATTAAAATTCAAAACCCACTAAAGTGTGAATTTTAAAAGGCCTGTTATTTATAAACAGGCCTTTTTATTTGGTTATTTTTTTACACTATCTTCGTGTAGCTGCTCATTAAGTTCATCAATGACGACAATCCACTCATCATCTTTTTCCCAATGGCTTTTTAGGAAATCACTTTGACCTTGGGACCAAAAAGATGCTTCATGTAACTTCTGCTCAGCGGGTAACTGATGCGTTTTTATAAAATTTTCAATACTCGCGTCATCAGCATCTAAACCCAATTGCTCGAATAAAAGTTGTAATGTCGGTTGCTGTTCAAACATTGTTATTCTCCCATGGCTTCTTTTCAATAATCTAGCAACAATAGATGTTAGTTGTATATCTAGGTCTATATTTTCTTGTTGTTTTTTGTGTGTTCTTATTAAATTTCAAATATAAAAAAGCACCCTACAAGAGAGTGCTTTTCCAATTCATTTAACTAATGAATTATTTTAGCATGTCAGCAATTGCTGCACGTTCTTCTTCAAGCTCGTTTAGAGTGAAGTTGATACGCTCACGGCTGAATTCATCGATTTCTAAACCTTGAACGATTTTGTATTCACCGTTTTCTGTTGTTACAGGGAAACCGAACATAACGCCTTCAGGAATACCATAAGAACCATCAGATGGAATACCCATAGTTACCCACTTGCCGTTTGTACCAAGTGCCCAATCGCGCATATGGTCGATTGCAGCATTAGCAGCAGAAGCAGCAGAAGACAAACCACGCGCTTCGATAATCGCAGCACCACGCTTACCAACAGTTGGAAGGAATACGTCTTTGTTCCAAGCTGGATCGTTGATCTTGTCTTTTAAGCTTTCACCATTTGCAGTAGCAAAACGGTAGTCAGCATACATTGTTGGAGAGTGGTTACCCCAAACTGTTAATTTTTCGATGTCAGCAACTGCAACACCAGCTTTTTGAGCAACTTGAGTCAATGCACGGTTGTGGTCAAGACGTAACATTGCTGTGAAGTTTTTCGCTGGAAGATCTGGAGCAGATTTCATTGCGATGTAAGCGTTTGTATTTGCAGGGTTACCTACAACTAATACTTTAACGTCACGGCTAGCAACTTCGTTTAATGCTTGACCTTGGCCAATGAAGATTTCACCGTTAACTTTTAACAAGTCAGCACGTTCCATACCAGGACCACGTGGGCGAGAACCAACTAATAATGCATAGTCAGCATCTTTAAATGCAACTTTAGGATCATCAGTCCCGATCATGCCAGCCAATAAAGGGAAAGCACAGTCATCAAGTTCCATCATTACGCCTTTAAGCGCTTGTTGTGCTTTTTCAACTGGAACTTCAAGCAATTGTAAAATAACAGGTTGATCTTTACCTAACATTTCACCGCTTGCGATACGGAATAATAAGCTGTAACCAATTTGACCTGCAGCGCCAGTCACGGCAACACGAACGGGTTGCTTCATGTAATTGTCTCCAATGAGTGTCCTTAATCGGGCTAAATAGCGATTCTACTTAACCAAATCATCATAAACGGCAAAGATTGTACTCTAAAGAAGTTGCAGATGCATGTAAAAGCGACTCATTTTCACCAAAAGTCTGATAGAAAATACAAATTAACCTTTACAAATAGATTCAATGTATGGTGAGCATTTTTCTGTGAAATGGTAGCTACTCTTAATAGCTACCTTTAATTGTAATTTCGCTTGGGCAATTAGAGACTACATGATTTGAACATTGCTTATATTGGCCATTTACTGTGTAGCAAACTTTAACTTCAGTAAGTACAACATCGGAACGTGAAAGTTGGCACGAAAAACGAATGCCATTTTGTGGCAAACTCGGGTTAAGCTTTGTAAATTGTTGACGTAATGTAGATTGTTGCATTTCTACATTACTAGAACTGGTTAAATTGGCAGGTATTTTTAATCGTTCAGCGAAGTTAATAATTGTACGGAAATACTGACTGGCGTTCATAGGTACACAGCCACCAACACTCTTCCAAAGTTGCACACGAGCGTTGTTGTCTGGCATCACTCGAGCAACGACTTTAGCTTGCAAGGGCGAAAGAGTGGCAGAACTTTCAGTTGAACAGTCCGTTCTAGTTGTTTCAGGCATTAAACCCGTAATTGTGAGTGAGTACCCTTCAAGACATTTACGCTGCTTCTGTTTAGAAGGATCTAACGAACAGACAGCAGGCGTCATCTGAACATGCATGACATAACCTTGCACGTTTACAGGTTCCGCATGTAAAACAGAACTCATCAATCCAATGCTTGCACAGATGAGCCACCATGCAAGTTGCGATATTGGATGAAGTCCTAGATATCTATATTTCATTTAATTAAAACTTGGTTATGCCAATTAAAAGAATGTTCCATCATTCATCATCTAAAATTAAGGTGATGATCGCATTGGAATGACTTTCATACGCTGTATTAGCGACTGAGCGCCTTGCCCCAACACCACTCCATAATGGGTCGCATTTGTCATGACATGCTTGACATAATCTCTAGTCTCAAGCAATGGAATGGTTTCTGTATATTGATCAGCTTCAATCGGTTGGTAATCGGGTTGCCAACGTCTTGCACGATTTGGGCCAGCATTATAGCCTGCTGTCGCTAAAACAGGGTTATTGCTTAACTGCCCTTGAATCATTGATAAATAAAATGTTCCATAACGAATATTGGTATTCATTTCACTTAACGCCGCCGGATTATATGTCTCTCCCATCTGACGAGCAATCAACTTTGCTGTATCAGGCATAATTTGCATAAGGCCACCAGCTCCTACATGAGAACGTGCCGAGGTAACAAACCGACTTTCTTGACGCATTAAACCATAAGCCCACGCAGGATCAATTCCAGCATTGTAACTATGACTTACGACATTAGTCTTATGCGGAGTCACATAACGATACGTATCATTATGTTTATTCGTTGTACGATCTGCTGCGTAAATTGCACGATCATACCATCCCATATCGTGAGCACGTTTTGCCGCAGCCAATAATAATCCATCGTCATGCTGAAGATATGCTTGACGGACTGCCCAGTTCCATTCACGGTTGGTATACGTTGGATTTGCGTTAATACGTCTTAAAGTAAATGCACGATTAAAGTGAATATTTTGATCTAGACGGCGTAAATCGCTTGCAGTCGGCTCGTCGTTATATGGCTGATGGTTATAACGTACACCTAACCGGTCTTTTGCAAGAAGATTGTGATAATCATCCCCACTTTCAGCTAATTTTTTATAAATACGCTGTGCCGTGTTTTTAGAGTTACTATCGCCACGTTGTTCTGTCGCACGGGCTAACCAATATTGCCAGCGATCTTCTTGTTTCTGGGAAACTGACATGCTATCAATCGCACGAATTAAGCTTTCCCATGCGCTAAAGCGAATAGCTTGTCGTGCATAAATTTCAGCTTCTTCAGGACTTAGCGGATAACCATAGCTGGCATCAAAATATTGAAGTACTTCACGGTTAAAATTATTTTTCATCACCGTCGTGCCACCGATATAAGCCACGGTTCGATAAAGATACTTTTGCACGCTCTCTGGAGTACCTTGCGCTACACGCTGTACATTTGCAAAAGCATTACCTAAATCATTATTCGCTAAACGACCTAATGCGAAAATCAAATAGGCATAATCTACATCGTTGGTCTTTGGAGCGGTCCATAAATAATTAAGAGGATTCGCCTGAATCTGGTTGAGCTGAGCCAAAGAAAGATTCATTCCAAGACTTTGAGCAGTTGCAAGAGCTTGTCCTGATAAGCCTGAACGTAGCTGTACCCACAGACGCTGTTGCTTATCTTGGTTACTCATTAATGGACTGGTAAGCATCATACGACCTAGCCCAACACAAGAGTCTGGTTGTGATTCAGTGGCTAACCAAACATCTTTATATTCTGCAAATACCAATGCATCACCACTTTTAGCTCGTACCTGTGCCAAAGCACAATTTTCGGCTGGGTCAGGGTTAGAGACATAAGGTAACAATGGCTGTGCAGATACAAAATCAGCTTGTTTAACTTTTTCTTCAACATAATCCGCTGCAAGCTTCTCTGCCATAGCAGATTGTGGATAGCGCTGGGCAAAACTTACAATTGAAGTTGGAGATTGAAATCCTAAATTACTGTTTAACTTCCAGTATTCAGGATAATAGCCCAACACATCATTTTGCATTGCAGCCTGATATTGATCTAATAAAGCAGTATTACCACTATTGGCGGCATTTAATGCATCGTTAAATTGTTCTTCTGCGGCATAAGACAATGAACAACCAAGTAAACACACAGCTCCTAACCAGCTACGATGTGCATATTTATTTTTCATCACACGACTCTTGTTTGATGAGCTCTTTTTACCTGGTCTCATAAATGTGCTAAACCCTGACTATCCACCTTTAGGCATAGTTTAATTATTCTTCGTACATTCTTTTGTTGTGTTATGTAACTATCTGATTCGACATCATTAAAATTTATGTCATTTGTCTTCATAAATCATGTGCAGCTTATGGCAGTTTATTGTTATCTGTCTGGCTCAAATACTGCTATAATGATCGGTTTGACCCGTTTTGGGTCATTTTATTATTTATCTAGATCGATCTGTTAGGAGCCTACATGACGGTTCAAACCTTCATTCCCAATGGTGCCAAAGCTGCCTCAGAAAACACTGTTACCCAGCCAACGCACACCACTGATGTTTCAATAAAGAAATTATATATTGAAACTCAAGGGTGTCAGATGAATGAGTATGACAGTCACCGTATGGCAGACCTTTTAGGGGATTCTCACGGTTACGTTTTAACAACTAACCCTAATGAAGCAGACATTCTGCTCATGAATACGTGCTCTATCCGTGAAAAGGCACAAGAGAAAGTATTTAGTGAATTAGGTCGTTGGCGCAAGTTAAAAGAACAAAATCCTGATCTTGTGATTGGTGTAGGTGGTTGTGTTGCATCTCAAGAAGGTGACAACATTCAAAAACGTGCGCCATATGTCGACATGATTTTTGGCCCACAAACCTTACACCGTTTACCACAAATGCTTGACCAACATCACGCACAAGTGGAAAAGCCGAAAAAAGAAAAAATTAAGCTCGTTGATATTTCATTCCCGGATATTGAAAAGTTCGACTTCTTACCTGAACCGCGCGTAGAAGGTTTCAAAGCATTCGTTTCTATTATGGAAGGTTGCTCTAAATACTGTTCTTTCTGTGTGGTTCCATATACTCGTGGCGAAGAGGTTTCTCGTCCACTTGATGATGTGCTTGCAGAAATCGCGGGTCTTGCTGAAAAAGGCGTTCGTGAAATTAGCTTACTTGGTCAAAATGTAAACGGATATCGTGGTGAAACATTCGAAGGTGGTATTTGTACCTTCCCTGAATTGTTACGACTCGTTGCAGAAATTCCTGGAATTGGCCGTTTACGTTATACAACTTCACACCCGCTTGAGTTCTCCGATGAACTTATTCAGTGTTATGAAGATTTACCTCAAATGGTTTCACACTTACATCTGCCAGTACAAAGTGGATCAAATGATGTACTTAAAGCAATGAAGCGAAATCACACTATTGATGTATACATCGACAAGATTGCCAAGTTACGTAAAATACGCCCGGATATGCATTTATCGAGCGATTTTATTATTGGTTTCCCAGGAGAAACTGACGAAAACTTTGCAGAAACATTGCAATTTATCAAAGATTTAGACTTCGATCACTCTTATAGCTTTGTTTACTCAAAACGCCCTGGCACACCAGCATCTGACTTACCAGATACAACTCCTGAACATGTTAAAAAAGAACGTTTAGCACAAGTTCAACAAGTCATTAAGCAATCTAGTATTGAAAAAACTGATGCAATGCTTGGCAAAATTGAACGTGTACTTATCGAGAAAGTGTCTGATCAAGACCCTAATATTTTAGTAGGTACAGCAGACAATACTCGCTTAGTAACTTTTGTAGGTGATGCTTCTTGGGTTGGCCGTTTTGCCGAGATCGAGATTACTGAAATTAAAACTTTAAATTTAGTTTACGGTGAACTCTTGAATCTTGAGCCTGACGTGGCGTAATGTAGAGGTATTCTAAAGTCTACTGAAAGGTTTTCTCTTGACTGCAGCGATTCGACGTACCGTAACATTTCCTGAAATTTCAATGGAACGTTTAAAGAGCATCTTGGGTGCCTATAATGGGCACCTTAAGCAAATCGAACAGCGTTTAGATGTCAAAATTACTCATCGTGGAGATGTTTTTCACATAGATGGTGAGATAGATGCTGTTGGGAGAGCCGAAGCATTATTGCAACGACTCTACGAAGAAACTGAAGAGTCTCAGCAAATCAGTGCTGATCTATTACATCTCTTGATTCAATCTTCACAAACTGAACGTAATTTCGAGTTAGTTGGTGAAGAGATGGAAGAGCATGATGCGCCAATGGATGTCTATTTCCAGACTCGAAAAGGTCGCATTAATCCACGTGGTGCCAATCAAAAACGCTATGTACAACGTATTTTACAAAGCGATATTTCTTTTGGTGTAGGCCCTGCTGGTACAGGTAAGACTTATTTAGCAGTTGCCGCCGCAGTCGACATGTTAGAGCGTAATGAAATCCAGCGGATTTTACTTGTTCGCCCTGCGGTAGAAGCAGGAGAAAAGCTCGGTTTCTTACCTGGTGATCTCACCCAGAAAATTGATCCATACCTACGTCCTCTTTACGATGCCCTTTACGAAATGCTTGGCTTTGAAAAAGTTGCCAAGTTAATCGAGCGTCAAGTGATTGAAGTGGCGCCTCTTGCTTATATGCGTGGCCGTACACTTAACCATTCATTTGTAATTTTGGATGAAGCGCAAAACACTACGCCTGAACAAATGAAAATGTTCTTGACCCGTTTAGGTTTTGGCTCTCGTGCAGTGATTACAGGTGACATTACTCAAGTAGATTTACCTCGAGGCCAACAATCCGGTTTGGCACACGCCCTTCGTGTACTTGAGAATATTAAAGAAATTCATATTACCCGTTTCCATTCTCGCGACGTTGTACGTCATCAACTTGTTCAAAAAATTGTTGAAGCGTATGAAGGTTGGGATGGTGAACAACAGCGTCTTAATGCTGAAGCACGCGCTGAACGTAAAGCACGCCAAGAAGCATTAGTCGCTGAAAACGATACAGCAGCAGACCTGCAACATCAGGATGCCTAAGGATTCACTTTGAAAATCAGTTTAAGTTTACAACAAGACTTTCAATCCCCTGAGTTAGAGCTCAAACGAGCTCAACTCAAAAAAATTATTGAGACAACTTTACGCCACGTTGGCTACAAAGAAGACTGTGAAATTGGTGTTGCCTGTGTTGATCTGGAAGAAAGCCATCAACTTAACTTGCAATATCGTGAGAAAGATAAACCCACCAATGTTCTCTCGTTTCCAAGCGACATTCCCGAAGAAGTCCTACCAATGCTTGATGCATTACCACTAGGTGATTTGGTGATTTGTATTCCAGTGGTACTACAAGAAGCTCTGGAACAAAAGAAAACTGCCCAAAATCATTTTGCACATCTTTTAGTACATGGTGTTCTGCACTTACTCGGCTATGACCATGAAATAAGTGATGAAGATGCAGAAGAAATGGAAGGTTTAGAGATCGAAATTTTAGCTAAACTCAATATTGCTAATCCTTATCAGGAATAACCAATTTCTCTCAAACTATTAAGAAAGCAAATAGCTTCTTAATTCATTTTAAAATGTGGATATCCTAAAAGTTATCCACATTTTTTCATTAATGAACTTCAAACTCGGCTTCAGCTGGATCAAAACGCCAAGTACGTACAATACGTAGCTCGGAAATATCCTTCATATTTGTATCAAAACGACCAAACGGTGCTCCACGACGTACTGATGCCTTTGCTGCCTCATCTAAAACTGGATGTCCTGAACTTTCAAGTAAACGAATTGCACGAATTCCCCCTTGAGCATTTAAAATTACCATAAGGCGGACTTCACCTTTTAGCTGTTGCTGCTTGGCTTCTTCTGGATAATAGCGGTTACCGTAAAGCTCTACTTTTTCACGGAATTTATCTAGATAAGCTGCTGAGGCATCTTTCTTGGCTTGAATACCATCTACTGTTTTTATTTTTTGTTGGCGGCTGAAATCTTGCTGACGTTGCAAATATTGAGCTTCAAGGCTCGCGACCATTGCGGCTTTTGCTTGAAATTGGCTCTGTAACTGTTCAAGTGCTTTTTTCCTTTGACTCTCCTCTGCTTGTTTCTGCCAACTCAACACAGTCATTAATACTTTTTCTTCAAATTTAAGTTCTCTTTGTTGCTGCACTTTTTCCAAAGTGTCTAACTGAGCTTCGCCAGTTGAAGCATCAGTCGGCATAGGCGTCGGAGAATTACTGGACATTCGATGAGCCGCTCGAAAAGTTCCCGAACCCTGCTGGTCTGCTTGAGCTAAAAAGTCTGCATGCTTAACGATCTCTTCTGTAGGACGAACCGATATCGCAATTTCTTTAGTCGATTGTTCTGATGGTGCAGGCATCGCAAAATGGATGAGCAGTATAAAAGTATGCAATAAGATTGCGAGTATTATCGCGACAATAAAGACTCGGTCTTGCCACCAATAATGAAAAGGCTCTATAGAAAGACTTCTTTTTTTCAACATAATCTTAAAAGCATATAAATGCCTTTTCCCCAGAGTATTAATAACCGAACAAAATACAAACTGATATTCAAATATGGATAAAAGTGTGATTCACTTCAAAGATGGGTTTTTATCCATTTTCATTTTGTGAAAATGTATCAATTAAATTTGTTACACTGCAATATCAAAACCTGTTTTTAACATAATAAAGAGTGTGTTGTTTCTTTAATAATTCATCTTCTGGAAGTTCTTTTATGCAAACGCTATTTTCCTCATTAGTCAAACGTCTTCATAAAGTCTACCGAAAAGCTGAAGCCTTCATTGAGGAAGAAAGAGATTTTACATTGTCGCAAACTTTTCTAAATGCGACCTTAGAACGTTACGTGACTAATAATGTCGAGTTTTTAGATGATCTACATGCAGACCTTTATCATGACTGGTTAAGGCTCTATGCCACAATGCATGTTAAAGGTTTAGAGACAACTTTATCTGTCGACTTAAAATTGATACAGATGGAATTCAACAAAGAACAGCAACTTATTGTATTTGAACAAATTAGCAATACACAAATTGTAGAAGCTAAATATAAAAATTTCTGGCAAAAAATTGCTGTAAAAGCTGCTATTTTTTACTATCACAAAATTCTAAAAAAAGATCCATTGGGCATGATTTTAGAACGTTTTAACGTAGCCCAAGAAAAAGACGACCTTATCTTTCTAGACCTAAATCGTTGGTTCGGTAAAAAAGCCAGCATTATTGAAACTTTAGGAAAGGTGCATATCAACTATGCTCGAGTACGTGAAGCAGAATTAGTCGTCTTTGGTAACGTCAATCTTGCCGCGTTACTTTTCCGAGACCAAGAAGATGATTTTGAAGGTGATCTTGAAGACACTGAAATTACGCCAATACAGCAAAAAGATGCATAACAACTGTATGAGCTAAAGAAACTCATTGTTAAAAAACACAAAGAGATTACATATTTAGCATAAATCCTGATTTTTTCTCCATGATCAACAGGCATAATATGCAAAAGTCATAGATGCATCAGCACTGACCTTTCAGTCTGTACAAGGATATTTACTTATGGCAACAAAATTTCTGAAATCATTCAGCATCGCAACTGGTATTTCGACAACTTTGCTTATTGCAAGTTTCTCTAGCCATGCACTTGCCATGAGCCCATTTCAGGCAAATTATCAGTTTACCTATAATAATAAAGGCATGGGTTCAGCAACACGCGCACTTAGTCAACAAGGCAATAACTGGACTTATCTATTCACTGCAAAAGCAGGCGGAATTGCTTCTGCGAGCGAAACAAGTAAATTTAGTTTTGCAAATGGCAAAATCGGATCACAAAGCTTTAGCCGTACCAGTAAAATTTTAATTCATAACAATACTATGAATATTAATTTTAACCCTGGCAATAAGACAATTAGCACCAAGAAAGATGATAAAGCACGAACATTTGCTTGGCAGCCGGGCGTACTTGACGAGCTAAATGCTGAATTGCAAGTGCGTGAAGATTTAAAAAATGGTTCACTTAAGTCTTCGTACCCTCTTGCCGATGCAAAAGAAGTTGAAAACCGCCGTTTTGTAAAACAAGGCAGCGAAAAAATTAAAACTTCTTATGGCACTTTTGATACTGTAAAAGTTGTCTTAGAACATGGCCGACCAGATCGTAGTACGATTTTCTGGCTAGCGCCTAAATTAGACTACTTACCAGTTAAGGTAAGTCATATTGATGGCAAAACATCTTATGGTTTGTTATTAACAAGTTATAGCGGTAAAACGAATTAAAGCTTGCATTTTTTCGGATGCTTTTTAAAATACGCATTTGCTTTAAAAGCATCCGTCTAGAGGATTCTCCCGTGCACGCACTAGAACAGAAAATCTTAACAGAAGGTATCGTTCTATCTGATCAAGTGTTGAAAGTCGACGCTTTCTTAAATCACCAAATTGACCCTGTCCTCATGCAGCAGATTGGTAAAGAATTTGCCGCTCGCTTCAAAGATGCAGGGATTACCAAGATTATTACCATTGAAGCTTCAGGTATTGCGCCAGCAATCATGGCAGGTTTAGAACTTGGTGTACCTGTGATTTTTGCTCGTAAATATCAATCGCTGACTTTGAAAGACGATTTATATCGCGCCAAAGTGTTTAGTTTTACTAAACAAACAGAAAGTACTATTGCTATTTCAAATAAACACATCAACTCAAGCGATAAAGCTTTAGTAATTGATGACTTTTTGGCAAATGGTCAAGCTGCACTCGGTTTGATTGACTTAATTCACCAAGCAAACGCAGAGGTTGTAGGTGTTGGTATTGTGATTGAGAAATCATTCCAACCTGGCCGTGATTTATTGCTTGAGAAAGGTTACCGCGTTGAATCATTAGCACGTGTTAAATCACTTACTGATGGCACAGTAACTTTTGTTAAAGAATAAAATTGTTTCAATAAAAAAAGAGCGGACTTTCGCTCTTTTTTTATTTTTATAAAACTATAGGCAAAGCTTTTTTACCATTTCACCTAAACGTCTACCTTGTGCTTCACATAAAAGCTTTTCATCTTGGCTTAAACTTTGGTCATGTCTAGGACCACTCACATGGCTTGCACCATAAGGAGTTCCGCCAGTTTTCGTATTCGACAACGCAGGAATAGAATTTGGCAAACCTAAAATCATCATGCCGTGATGAAATAATGGAGGTAACATCGTCAACAAAGTACTTTCTTGTCCACCATGCATTGAACCAGAAGAAGTAAAAACACATGCCGGTTTATCATGCAAAGCACCATTCAACCAAAGACTTGTGGTCTGATCCCAAAAATACTTCATTTCGCTCGCCATATTACCAAAGCGGGTTGGAGACCCTAGAGCTAAGCCTGCACAATTGGCTAAATCCTCTAAAGTACAATAAATATCGCCTTCTTCGGGAATGCTCGGTTCAGCCTCAGTTACAACTGTTGCAATATTGGGTACTGTTCGTATTTTTACGCTGATACCTACAGATTCAACACCATTCGCAATAAGATGCGCCATTTCTTTAGTAGAACCATATTTACTGTAATAAAGCACAAGAATGTAAGGTTGCATCGGTTTCATGAATTTTGTTAAAAAGAACACTATACGGTATTTTTTATTTTTTTGGCTTAGCCAATTTTATGAAATTTTAAAGGTGATTGATTTTTAAAGGCAACCGTAACAAATATTTGTAAAAGCTTTTTACTACCTTTTGTTACCATGATACATAGGGAACTTTCAGAATACTTTTTTATTCTTTAGGTTAAAGTTTTCCTCACACCAACCATAGTGTTCTCAACCGAATACACCGGTGAATATCAATCACCCACATCATGATTAAAAAAATCGGGATAGATGACGCATGTTAGAACGTTTTTTGAAGAGACTTCCTTTTTATAACAAGACCTGGTTTCAATTTATTTTATTCGTAATTAAGCGTTTCGAAGCTGATCGTTGCCGGGAACAGGCAGGCTCTCTCACCTACACAACTCTTTTTGCCGTTGTGCCGATGCTAACGGTATTTTTGGTTATTATTTCTTCAATTAAAGCGTTAGAACCAGCCAGACAACAGTTACAGCACTTAATTTATAGTAATTTTTTACCTAAAAGCACAATTGCATTTGATAAAGCACTTAATGCTTTTACTGAAAAATCTAGCAATTTAACTGTGATTGGCGTGTTATTTCTATTTGTCACCACAGTTTTAATGCTGACTACAATTGAAACTGTTTTTAATCGTATATGGCGAGTAAAAGAAACCCGTAGCGGCATTGTTGGCTTTATGCGTTATTGGACCATTATCTCACTTGGTCCGATTATTTTAGGCAGTGCATTTGTTATTTCATCAACTGTTGCATCTATGAACTTATTGAGTAATAACTTCACGGGCTATCAACTTGATGGTGCATTCTTGCTCTGGCTTATTTCTTTTGTTCTTACTGTTCTAGGTTTTTTCATTTTATATTGGACTATTCCCAACCGCACAGTCCCTCTATTTTCAGCAGCAATTGCCGCCTGTTTAAGTGCTGTACTGTTTGAAATACTCAAAAATTTATTTAGCTTTGTGATGTCAAACTTTACCAGTTATGAAATCATATATGGCGCATTTGCAGCAGTACCTATTTTCCTATTATGGGTCTTCTTATCTTGGAATATTGTGTTGCTCGGTGTCGAGGTGAGTTTTGCGCTTACTGCTTTTCATTCGGGTAAAGAACAAAAAAGACATCCCGTACTCATGCTACTTGATATTTTAGAATTATTTTATAAAAAGCAAAAACTTGGTGAAAGTGTAAGTGATAAAGAAGCATTGGCAATTTTAGGCCGTGGTGAGATTGGCCGTTGGCCCGCTTATGTTGTTTTGCTTGAAGAGCAAAATTTAGTGAAACGTACAGATAAAGATGAATATGTTTTAGTGCGTAATTTATCTCAAGTCGATTTTTGGAGCTTCTTTACCGCATTGCCTTATCCACTTCCTTTACGTCCGGATGTATTAAATGTACATGATGATGATGAATGGATGGAAAGAATTGGCCCTGCTTTAGTAGAATCAAATGACTATTTAGCTGCGAAACTCTCAATTCCACTTTCAACAATTTTTGAAGAGAAATAATATTTAACTCACAACAGGGCTTAACCTTTGTTTGGTTGGCCCTGCTTTAGACTCATCACAACTATTCCAGATAGCACTAAAATACTTCCAAAAATAAATTTAATTTCTAATTTTTCATTTAACAACAAAACACTAAACAGCACACCAAATAGTGGCGTCAGAAAAGAGAAAACTCCTAATCGTGAAGCTAAATAATTTCTGAGTAGCCAAAACCATAATAGTAAACTTGCAAAAGATACAATTAATGTTTGAAAGCTTAAGCTTAGAATTGTTAAAGCTGTTAAATGAATAGTTGTTTGACCTGTCAAAAAAGCGATTGAGATTAATAAAATAAAACAACCCGTTAATTGATAAAATAAAGTTTGAGTTGCTGGTGCTTGGGCTAAAGAAGATAAACGAACGATAATGGTACTCAGTGCCCATGCAAGTCCAGCCATAAGTGCATATAAATCACCTAATAAAACTTGCGCTATAGCTGGTGCATTTATAGCTGTGGTTGTAGGGTAAAATGTAATAATAATTCCCATAAAAGCTAAAGCAATACCTCCCCATTGCGCTCGGTTCAAGCGTTCAGTAGGAAATTTCCAATGTAATCCTAAGGCGACAAAAATTGGAGCGGTATAGAGTAAAACTACAGTGTGAGAAGTCGAAGTAAACTTTAAAGCTTCGGTAACGAAATAAAACTCTAATGAAAAAAATAAAGCGACAAGAGCACCAGCTTTACATTGCTGATAAGAAAACAGATGAATCGAATGATCATGCCACAATAAAGGTAGAACTAGAACTGCAGATAAACCAGAGCGTAAAGCAATTTGCATAATCGGTGAAATATCTGGTGCTGCTATTTTCAGAACCACCTGTTGCAGCCCTAAGACCATACATAAAAGCACCATTAAAGCCGAGGCTCTGGCATCCAGATTTTTGCGCTCTTCCATATAGCACCTTTCTTTATAGCGAAAAATCTGACTATAGAACTGTCTTATTTACATGATATAGTGAAAAACAGACAACACATAAGCAATTTCAGGCAATTTTCAAAGATGAAAAAATCAGCTCAAGGTGTGCAGGATTTTCAGGAAATTCCTGCTCATAATGCCATCCCTGATTTGCTTTGGTTCCGTGTCCGCAATGCACCCGCAGAAACGATTTATCCTCAACATGCGCATGCATGGGGTGAGTTTATTTATGCGTTTAGTGGTGTACTCGAAGTTAATATTGATCAAATTAATTATTTAACTCCGCCTCCTTATGGGATTTGGTTACCGCCTTATACCAAACATAGCGGAATTAACCGCAACCAAGTAACTCATGCAACTTTATATATTCATGAAAGCCTGTGCCAAAAGTTACCGCAAAAGGCAGGTATATTATTAACCTCCCCGCTTGTACCTGCTTTACTCGATCACTTGAGGCAAAATCCCCAAGAAGAAACCCGGGTCGAATATATACGGCTACTCCAAGTTTTATTAGATCAACTCATAAAAGCTGATTTGGTCGGTAGTTATTTACCTACAACAAATCATCCAGCCTTAGCCAAAATACTAAATGATTTACATCAATGTCCTGCAGACAATAGTACTTTGCAAGAACTTGCTGAACGGAACAATATGACCGAAAGAACGTTAGCTCGTTACAGTCAAAAAGAGTTAGGAATGTCTTTACATGAGTGGAGACAAAGACTAAAAGTCATGAAAGCGATGACTATGCTCAATCAAGGTAAAACCATAGAAAGTATTGCTTTTGATTTAGGCTACGCCAGTGCATCAGCATTTATATATATGTTTAAACGTTGGATGGGCTTTACACCAGACCAGTTCAGAAAGCTCTATCAATAAATTAATGTTGGGTATAATAAAAAACCCTATTATTGGTTCAATAATAGGGTTCAAAACTTAGTGAGATAAATCAAATTATGCTTTCACAAAGGTTTCCCAAATAAAATCCTGAGTCGCACCTTTCAAAGTCATTTTTAGCTGATCACCAGCATGTAATGGTCCTACACCCGCTGGCGTGCCAGTCATAATGACATCGCCCGGTTCAAGTGAGAACACCTGATTAATATCTGTTAATAGATTAGCTATATTAAACATGAGTAAGGCGGTATTACCATCTTGACGCAGTTCATCATTAATATGAAAAGTAAATTTAGTTTCTTCCCAATTCGTAATTTCACTTACATCTACCCAGTCCGCAAGTACGCATGAGCCATCAAATGCTTTTGCTCTTTCCCAAGGTTGACCTTTATCTTTTAATTCATTTTGTAAGTCACGTAATGTCAAATCCAACCCTAAAGTCACTGCACCAATAGCTTGTAGTACTTTTTGCGGATCGGTTTCTCCTTTTAGTGGCTGATCAATACGTAAAACAAACTCACATTCGAAATGACAGCTACCCCAAGCAGGATTCCACGAAATACCTTCATCTAAACCAATCAAACTACTTGGCGGCTTGATAAACAATACTGGTCGTCCCGGCATTGCATTGTTCAGCTCTTTTACATGATCAGCATAACTTCTGCCCACACAAACGATTTTTGAAGGACGTGTTTTCATGAGGCTTCCTTTATTGTTGCGGCTAATAATTCCAATAATTTACTTCTTGAATGTATTTTCAAATATAGTTTGATCTGAAGCTTGAGCAAAGGCACGTTTCGGTACAATAATGACCGTTTTATTTTTTAACTCAAGCATATAAGTTAGTTTACCTTTGGCAAAAGTCTGCACATCACCATACTGTACAACTTGTTTACGGCCAGCGGCATAAAGCTCAAAGTAATCTTGGTATAAATCGATCCCCTGCTCGCTCTTACCAAATTGATAACGAACAAATTGACGTTTAAACATCATAGGTAAAAGCCAATAGCGCATTAAACCTTGCATAATCAGGAAAAAAATACCCAAAGCAACATAGTAGCGACCAACGCCTGATAAGCCTAAATAAAAACCCCAAATAACAATTGCAATACTAATAACAGGGGTTAAAAAACGTGTGAATTGTTTCTTTCCGAATGTCACCAAGCCAAACCCGTCTTGAGACTCTTCTAAATTTAAATAATAACGTAAAGATAAAGCGCTTTTTTGCTCGGTCATCACTATGTATCAATATTGAATAAATCGAAACTATTAGAGCATATTCATCTACGCTTTAAAATGAATCAAAAGTGATTTTTTATTTTTGCTCGAACTATAAAGCCTTCACTCATACAAGCTGCTTACTCGTTTCATATATAGAACGTAGATTCATATTTTTAAGGCTTATTCCATATCTTTAAATTTATAAAATACTTCTATTGTCTCTTTAGTGGAATACGTCATGTCTTTCTTTGCAAAACTATTTGGCTTAAATCAAAAAACGACAGCTCAAGAAGATGTGGCTTTAAAAGCCGCTCAAGAGCTAGAATCTTCAAATGAAACTTCTTTTATAGAACTCATTAAAAATCGCCGCTCTATTTATGCAATTGGAAATAACTTAAGCCAATCAAATGATGAAATTGAAAAGTTAATTCAAGAAGCAATCAGACACAGCCCTTCTGCTTTTAACTCTCAATCATCTCGCGCTGTCATTTTATTTGGACAATCACATCATAAATTCTGGGATACAGTTCTTGAAGTTTTAAAAAGTATTGTTCCAGCTGAAGCTGTATCTGGAACAGAACAAAAAATTCAAAGTTTTGCTGCTGGTGCAGGCACAGTTTTGTTTTATGAAGATCAGAACGTGGTTAAAGGTTTACAAGAACAGTTTGCAGCTTATGCTGATAATTTCCCGATCTGGTCAGAGCATTCAACAGCAATCGCACAATTTGCGGTCTGGAACATTTTAACCGAACAAGGTATTGGCGCTTCATTGCAACACTACAACCCAATTATTGATGAAAAAATTAATGTTTTATTTAATATTCCATCTGAATGGAAGCTAAGAGCTCAGTTAGTTTTTGGTTCTATTGAAGCTAAAGCTGGTGAAAAAACCTTTATTGATGATGAAAGTCGTTTTAAAACATTCGGATAATAGTTTTTTTGAATTTAGAACTTTTTAAAGCTGGTCGCCATGTGCACCAGCTTTTTTATTAGAATCCATATAAAATATGGCACAAAAAAACCGCTATATAGCGGTTAATTCTTCAAGTGGTGCGCTCAGAGAGATTCGAACTCCCGACCCCTTAGTTCGTAGCCAAGTGCTCTATCCAGCTGAGCTATGAGCGCGTACTTGATGGAGGGCATTATACGCAGTTTTTTCATTTTAGAAAGACCTTTTTCATCTTTTTGTCATCAAGCGTCTAGTTCTTAGCCATAATAAAATACCTCAGCAACATAGCTGTCCAAAAAAGGATTATTTGCCCATAAAATGTATTTGAAATATTTTTTTGCAATTAAAGTTTTCTGTCTTCATCTATCCAATTTGGGCATTTTGGCCAAATTGACAGAAATAAAAGCCTAGCTTTTTAGTCAGGATTATATAAATAATATATTTCTACTTATGCAAAAGTATTTTTATAAATAAAATTATTTAGCATTAATAATTATAAAAAATAATAATAAAATGAGAGAAACATACATTCATCTTCAAACTATATATTATAAAAAAAATTATTATTTTTATGTCTAAATCAGAATGAATAACTAATTGTCAAAATATTATAAGTATCAAATTATTTGAGTAGAAATATGCATTGACACTTTTTGAGATCTACCCAATACTAAATTTTAATTATTGAGAAACATATCTCAATAATTGCCTAACGCAATAAATAAATACTTACTTAAAAATACATAAATATACAGGAAATAGACCATCATGTTCTTACTGAAAAATCTCGTATCTTCGATAACAAAAGTTACTCAGGACCTGGGTAATGTTGTATCGGTGAATCCTGTTGTAAACACAGGTTCTCCTGTTAATGTAAACGTTTCTGACATAAATATTGCTAATGGAAATGTTTCAACATCAGGCTTACTCTCTAATGTACTTTCAACTGTAACCAATACAGTCTCGCATGCTACAACAGGATTAGTTTCTGATGTAGTGGGTACCGTAACTGGTACTGCAGGCTCAACAAATCCATTAGGAACCATAACCAATGTGGTAGGTGGTTTAACTGGTGGCGTGACTGGCGGTAGCCCTGTTGGTGGATTAACTAACGTTATTGGTGGTGTAACTGGCGCTATCGGCGGTGTAACGGGAGGTGCTACTGGTAGCAATCCTGTTGGTAACGTGACCGATATTATTGGCGGTGTAACTGGTGGTGTAGTCGGAGGCGGAACTTCTCCACTGGCACCAGTTGTTAACGTCGTACAAAGCGGTATTGACGTGCTCCAAGGTGTCGAAAGTCTAAAAACCACCATTATTAATACAGGCATTAATACTGTTGCGGACACTGTAGTTGGCGTACTTCCTCAAACTGAACATCCTGTTACTGATATTGCTCACCTCGGTACATTAACTTTTGAAACTTCTCGCGATACTGTAAATGGTGCTTTAGAAACAGTTTCTCATTTAGTAGGTGGTGACATCCAAGGAGCTACCCAATCTGCAACAGGTATTCTT
>NZ_KB849239.1:3564810-3566226 GCF_000368085.1 Acinetobacter nosocomialis NIPH 2119 | reverse complement strand
TTAACTTTTGAAACTTCTCGCGATACTGTAAATGGTGCGCTTGAAGTTGTATCTGATTTAGTGGGCGGCAATATCCAAGGTGCAACTGATCATGCGACTGGTATTGTCAACACTCTCGTTTCAAATGGCACAACTGCGGCTGGCATTTTAACCGACATTCTTGGTGGTGCGACTGGTGCTATTGGCGGTGTTACTGGTGGTGTAGGCGGTGATAGTCCACTTGGCACTGTGACTGACATTATTGGGGGTTTAACTGGTGGTGCTACTGGAAGTAACCCACTTGGCACAGTTACCGATATTATCGGTGGTGTGACTGGGGGTACAGCTGGCAGCAACCCTATTGGTGTCGTAACAGATATCGTAGGTAGCTTAACTGGTGGCGTAACTGGTACAGGTGGCACAGATGTTATTTCTAACTTATTAGGTGGAGTAACTGGTAACTTAGGCGGAGTAACTTCTACAGTATCTAACGTAACAGACACGGTTCATACTTTAGTACCTCAGTCACTACTTACTGACCACTTCTTAAATATCTCTGTACACACTGTTTAATAATCTTCAAGAAAGCCACTGATAAAGTGGCTTTCTTTTTTAAATATATTTTTAAATATTAATTAATAATTAATTCATCTCTTGCCATCTATAATATTTCTTATGTGCTAGCTCTAACATTGCATAATCATTAGGAGTATCTCCATAAGCATAAATTGTAGAATATTGGGTTAGGTCATATTTATTTTTTATTCTATTTACTTTTTCTAAATAACCACAATCACCATTAATAAAATTACCCGTTAAAATACCATTATCTATTTCAAGTTGATTACAGATAACGTCCAAATCTAAAGACTGACACCAACTTTCTAAATAAACACCCAATGAAGCGGATACCACAACAACCTGATCTCCTTGCTGTTTATGCCAGTGAATACGTTCTAAAGCATTTTCACGAATACAGGTAGGAATTACCGTTTTAGCAAACTCTTGTCCCATATATTTTAGAGAGTTTGCATCATAGCCTATATATCCCACCTGACAGAGCTTAGTTCGTATGGTTTTATCCGTTACCCATCCGAACTTATATCCTGCAATATAAGGCGCAAGCCGAAGGCCACCTAATATTTGAGTTTTTCTACTCAAAGAGAATTTAAGAAATAAACTAAAAGTATCGTTATGAGTGATCGTGCCATCAAAGTCAAATAAAGCCAGATTCATTTATCATTATCTCTAATATAATTAAAAAGTTATAAATTTAGATTTTTAAAATTTTACTAAATAACAGGCACAAAAAAACCGCTATAAAAGCGGTTAATTCTTCAAGTTGGTGCGCTCAGAGAGATTCGAACTCCCGACCCCTTAGTTCGTAGCCAAGTGCTCTATCCAGCTGAGCTATGAGCGCGTAACTTGTGTGCTTTT
>NZ_KB849239.1:2941714-3564800 GCF_000368085.1 Acinetobacter nosocomialis NIPH 2119 | reverse complement strand
TTGGTGCGCTCAGAGAGATTCGAACTCCCGACCCCTTAGTTCGTAGCCAAGTGCTCTATCCAGCTGAGCTATGAGCGCGTAACTTGTGTGCTTTTCAGCGATTCGTTCTGTTTTTACTTGGTGCGCTCAGAGAGATTCGAACTCCCGACCCCTTAGTTCGTAGCCAAGTGCTCTATCCAGCTGAGCTATGAGCGCATTAAGTAAATGGCGGTGAGAGAGGGATTCGAACCCTCGATACCAGTAATAGGTATGCTTCCTTAGCAGGGAAGTGATTTCAGCCACTCATCCACCTCACCGGAACGAGCCGCCATAATACAAACTAAAACCTTATTGTTCAAGTCATCATACTTAAATTTTCTTATTTTTTCGTTCAATGAATTATTTTTTAAGCAATTTCCTTATTATTTTCGTCTTTTTCGATCAAACGCTTGTTAAGATAGATATTATTTCTTCATTAAAATACAGTAGCGCATAACACATTATTGCAAACCTAAACGTGCAGTTCGGGTCTGCATGACTTATGCTAAACTTATCTGCCAAGCGTGAAACCAAAAGACATGACAAAAAACTGGGCTGATCCCGAAGCGAAAGCTGAAGCTGAACGTTATGACAATCCTATTCCAAGCCGTACTCTAATATTAGATACGTTGGAACAATTGCAAACGCCGCAATCTCATGCAGAACTTGTTGACCATTTTCATATTCAAGACCAAAAAAGTATCGAAGCTTTAAGCCATCGCTTAAGTGCAATGGTTCGTGATGGCCAAATCATGAAAGAAGGGTTCAAGTTTCAGTTAGTGGCAGACCAACCAACCTATGAAGCCACTGTCTATATTAATAGTAAAGGTTTAGGCACTGCACATATTGATGGCCAAGATGATCTTTTGCTTCCTGAGCGCGAGTTACGTTTAGTCTTTAACGGCGATCGCGTCCGAGTTCGGCAGACCTCAGTAGACCGAAAAGGTAAACCGTGGGGTTTCATTACCGAGGTTCTCCAACACCGTGTAAAACAGTTAATTGGTAAATTGTCGATACACGAGGGTGAATACTTTATTCAACCCAATAATCCAAATCAGCATCAACCTATCCCATTAGAAAAAGAATTAGTTGCACATGCCAAAGCAAATGTTGGCGATATGCTTCGTGTTGCTATCGATACCTATCCAACCCGCGAAGAGTTTGCTACGGCGCATATTATTCAATCTATGGCCGATAAAGCGGATACAGAAATTATTATCCCACAAACCATTCTTGAGTTTGGCTTGCCTTATGAATTCCCAGATGAAGTTATAAAAGAAGCAGAAAGTTTTAAGGAACCTTCTGCACAAGACCGTGAAGGTCGAGTTGATTTAAGAGATTTAGCACTCGTCACAATCGATGGTGAAGATGCTCGAGATTTCGATGATGCTGTGTATGCAGAAAAACGTCCTGGTGGCGGTTATCGCGTTGTTGTAGCAATTGCTGATGTAAGCCACTATGTACGCCTAGGCTCGGCACTAAATGAAGAAGCAGAAGAACGTGGTACGTCAGTTTACTTCCCTCATTTTGTTTTACCAATGCTACCAGAAGCATTATCAAATGGATTGTGCTCACTTAACCCACACGTAGATCGTTTATGTATGGTCTGTGACTTGAAGCTCTCACGTACGGGCCGCGTAACTGGTTATGAGTTTTATCCATCGGTAATGCATTCAAAAGCGCGTTTGACCTATACACAGGTAGCGCAATACTTTGACGGTGCAACTGACGCAATTCCAAAAGATCGTGATATTCACAAATCGCTAAATACGCTTTTCCAGCTTTATCAGATTTTGAAAAATTTACGTGCTGATCGTCATGCAATGGAGTTTGAAACCATTGAAACGTACATGACTTTTGATGAGCTGGGCGGAATTAAAGAAATTTTGCCACGTACACGTAATGAAGCACACAAACTGATTGAAGAATGTATGTTGCTTGCTAACGTTGCTGCGGCTGAATATGCATTAGAACATGATATTCCAATGTTATATCGCGTACACGAAGCGCCTGAGTTCTCACGTATTCAGAAAGTAAAAGACTTTGTAAAACTTCTTGGCTTACCGTTCCCCGACCAACCAACTCAAGCAGATTATCAAAAAGTTATTGAGGCAACTAAAGACCGCATTGATGCGCCAAGCATTCATGCAGTGTTATTACGCTCAATGATGCAAGCTTACTATGGTGCAAAAAATGCCGGTCACTATGGTTTAGCTTATGAAGCTTATACACACTTCACTTCACCAATTCGCCGCTACCCAGATTTATTGTTACATCGTGCCATTAAAGCGCATCTTAAACAAAAGCCTTATCCGCTTTCTGGTGCGGCTTTAGATGATGCTGGTGAACATTTCTCTCAAACCGAGCGTCGTGCTGATGAAGCATCTCGTAGTGTAACGACTTGGTTAAAGTGCCACTACATGCAACAGCACTTAGGTGATGAGTTCATTGGTATTGTGAGTGCTGTCACTGAATTTGGTCTATTCGTTACTCTTAAAGACTTATATGTTGATGGCATGATTCATATTAGCCAACTCGGCGATGATTTCTTTATTTATGATCAAGCGAGTCAAAACCTTATTGGACAAAATCGTGGTCAGGTTTTCGGTTTAGGCGATGAAGTTAAAATTCAGGTTGCTGGTGTAAATCTAGAAGAACGTAAGATCGATTTCCAACTTATTCAGCAAGTGACACATGCTGGACGAGTAGTTCGTAGTCGTGCCCCACGCACAACCAGAACAGCGGCACAAGCAACTGAAGAAGTTTTTGGTAAACCATCTACTCCTTCGAATGATGGTGAAAAACCTGTCCGTAAAAAGAAGGAAAAAGGTAAACCTAGTTCATATAGTAAAAAGTCTGGCAAAAAAACCTCTACGAAAGCAGAAGCCAAGCCAGAAAAAGTAAAGAAAAAAGCGAAACCCAAAAAGAAAAAGTCGAATGCCAAGTCTAAGGCTGACTAATTCATAGGTGTTTCTATTCCCTTTTATTAAGCTCCCAAGCATGGGGGCTTAATACTTTTAAAACGTTTATTTTCAAATTAAGCTTGATTTCCTGCCTAACAATACCTACATCTAATACTATGTTTAAAAAATAATGTGGCTATTAGCAATGACTTTACAGCAAGCGACTCTACCTACTCCCCGCTTTGACCAAATTACATTAGATAATTTAAAACAAGATATTCAACAAGCGATTCAAGCAGGACAAGAGTTCTTAAATACCCTTACGGCTGCACCATCCGAGACAGATCAGCAACTTGCCGTGCTTGAACAAATTGATGCACTTGAAAATAACCTCAGTGAATCATGGGGAGTGTTGTCACATTTAAATGCTGTGATGAGTAATGCTGAAACTAGAGAGGTCTACCAGTCGCTCTTACCTGCTTTAAGTGAATATTACACTCAGCTTGGCCAACATACGGCACTGTACCAGACTTATCAACACATTCATGATGGTCAGAGCTATTCAACGTTAAGCCCCGCAAAACAAAGTGCGATCCGCCTTGCATTACGTGACTTTAAACTTTCTGGCGTTGCTTTAGAAGGTGAAGAGAAAAAACGCTATGCAGAAATTTCTGCACGTCTTTCACAGCTTTCTTCGGACTTCTCAAACCATGTGCTTGATGCGACACAGGCTTATTTTAAACCACTGACAGAAGATCAGCTAAAAGGTCTCCCAGAAAGTAATGTTGAGTTATTAAAACAGTACGGCAAACAGCGTGAGCTTGATCAAGCAGTAGCAACTTTAGATTTCCCAGCTTATTTTGCCATTATGACCTACGCAGATGATCGTGCTTTGCGAGAAGAGCTTTATAAAGCTTATGTCACTCGTGCATCAGATCAATCTGAACAAACAGAATTTGATAACAGCAAGATTATGGAAGAAATCTTGAGCCTTCGCCAAGAGATGGCAAAACTACTTGGTTTCAATAACTACGCTGAATATTCTCTTGCTAGTAAAATGGCTCCAGATGTTAAAACTGTTCATGACTTTTTAGCCGACTTAGCTGAGCATGCACGTACCCCTGCTCTCCAAGAAGTTGCTGAGCTACAAGCCATTGCCAAACAAGATGGGATTGATGAACTCAAACCTTGGGATACCACTTACTATTCTGAAAAGCTTAAACAACAACAGTTCAATTTGTCACAAGAAGCATTAAAGCCTTATTTCCCTGCTCCGAAAGTCATTCAGGGTTTATTCCAGATTGTGCAGCGCCTATACGGTATTAATATTGTTGAACGTGAAGCTCCAGTTTGGCATCCAGATGCACGTTATTTTGAGTTAGAAGACCAAGGCCAAGTGATTGGTGGATTCTACTTTGATTTATATGCACGTACAGGTAAACGCGGCGGTGCATGGATGAGTGGCTTCCGCTCACGTATGCAAACTGTTCATGGTTTACAAAAACCAATTTGCTATATGGTGTGTAACTTCACACCACCTGTAGGTAACCAGCCTGCCTTATTAACTCATGATGAAGTCATCACCTTATTCCACGAATTTGGCCATGGCTTACACCATATGCTCACTGAAGTAGATAATATTTCGGTTGCAGGTACTCACGGCGTTGCTTGGGATGCAGTCGAGTTACCAAGTCAGTTTATGGAGTTTTGGTCATGGGATAAAGAAAGTCTGGATGTTTTAAGTGAGCATATTGAGAGCAAGCAGACCTTACCTCAAGAGTTACTTGATGCTTTATTAAATGCACGTTTCTTCCAGTCTGGTATGCAAACTTTACGTCAGCTTGAATTTGCATTGTTTGATTTAACCATTCATACCAAAACACCTGCATTAAATAGTGAGCAAATTCAACAGACTTTAGATGCTATTCGTAAACAATATGCAGTGGTTCCAACTGTTGAATACAATCGTTTCCAACATAGCTTTAGTCATATTTTTGCAGGCGGCTACGCAGCGGGTTACTACTCTTACAAATGGGCGGAAGTTTTAGCAAGTGACGCATTTGACCGTTTCGAAAATGAAGGTATTTTCAATACTCAAACAGGTAAAGAATTCCGCCAAGCAATTTTAGCTGTAGGTGGAAAAGACACTGCTCTTGAAGCATTTGTGAATTTCCGCGGTCGTGAGCCAAAAATTGATGCATTGTTACGTCATCAAGGTTGGACGAATGACAATAAAACCGCTTAAACTATGGGCCTAAATTGATCGTGTGGTTAGGGTGATAAAGATGAAGAAACGTTTCATTGCTGGAGCTAAATGTCCAAAATGTGAAGCCATTGATCGGATTGTCATGCTAACCACCGTTGAAGACGAATGGATTGAATGTATCGAATGCGGATATAGCGAAAATCGACCGACTCATGTTGATGAGCCCGAAACGCCTGCTATACCTGATGAAGTTGGAGTAATACAGTTCAAGCCTCGTCGTTCTGACTAAAGGTCTTAGACATGCCACTACAAAGAAAACAAAACTCAAAATTATTGTGGATTTTAATTGGGGGCTTAAGCATTCTCGTAGTGCTTTTTTTCGCAGCACAATGGTTTTTCAAAAAAACTGAATCGTCAACGCCAATGGTTGATCCTCAACCAGCCTCGACACCTGTACCTCAAAAAACTACACAACCATCTGCAAGTTCGGAGCCTGTAGCTCAAACACACACTGCTAACTCGCAGCAACTTGTAAATGAAGATGTGCTCAAACAGCCTGTACCTGCGCAAGAGTCTTTAGCAAAAGAAGAAGTTTCTAAACTTAATGACATTCATCAGCAGCTGCAAGATCAGGAAGCAACACTAAAAGCCCAGCATGCCGATGCAGACCAACTCATTAAATTAAAAGAAGAGCAAGTAAAACTCCTTGAAGCTCAGGTTAAACAGCAATAGTATTTATTTAAATCTCATTATGATGCAAAAAGCTAGTTCACTCTGAACTAGCTTTTTATTTATTAAGAATTTTTATATCAAAATAACTACCACATAAAAAAACACCCTCCTTAAAGAGAGTGTTTTTATTGAGCTTACGTATTTAGATTATTGGTACCAACCAAATAGTTTGAGTACTAATGGAGCATAAGTGACTAATACCAATGATGAGAACAAAACAATAATTGGTAATAACCAACGTTCATAACGGTAATAGAAACTTGTATATTTCTCTTTCGCTTCTGCATCGGCAGCATTTACCTCATCATCACCAACGGATAACCGCGTCAATAGATGGTTCAAGGCAACTGGTGGGGTTACATAACCAAACTCGAATGCAACCAATACAATCATCCAGAAGTGAATTGGATGAATACCATTTTCGTAGGCTACAGGTGCAATCGTTGCTGCTACTAAAATTACCGCACCAAATGGATCGGTACACATACCAATAATGGCAAGTAGTAATGCAATAAATGCTAGCGAAATATAAATATTACCCAAATGAGTCGGCAACATTTCAACAATTTCGGTACGCTCGATTAAACCACCCACACTTGCTGACAATGCCATCAAAATAATAAGTGCACCAATATGTCCAACTGTTTCTGATGTTGCAAAACGTAATGCTCCACCAAAACCCAGACGGAACTGTGAACTATGCGGATCGTGTGATTGTAAGAACGGAGATTTTTTCTCATGTTCACGAATAATTGCTTCATGAATATTTAAAGCTGGTGCCTCTTTAGGCATAACCATTTTATCGTACAAGATCATCGCAATCAGCACGAGTGGCAGAATTACTGGTGCAGTAAATTCGTTCATTCCGGTATCTAATGCATATTTATAAAATGCAAGAACAACTACTGTAATTAAGATATATGGAATAACGGGTACGAAAGCTCGTGCCATACCTGGAAGTGCTACTTTCGGCGAGTTCACGCGGAACTTCTCTTCTGCCAAGAAAAGAGAGACACCCAAGAAAATAAATGCAGTTAACCAGAAGACATAAATACCATGTCCAAACAATTCATCAGATGTAACATGGCGGCTGTCCAACATGGCAATTAAAACCACCAAAAGACAAGGACGCACCACTACACCTAGTGAACCAGACATTGCAGATACAGCGAGTGCATATTGGCGGCGAGCACCTGCATTCCAAACTTCTTTATAAATAATCGCACCGGCTGCGATTACGAAAATTCCAGAAGCACCCGTATAAGCAGTCGGCACAGCAGCAGCGATTAAAATTAACCAAGTTAAAGTTTCTGGGGCCAAGTTCCATGGACGAAGTACGTTTAGGAATAAATCCATAACACGTGTTTGTGTGAGTAACATACCCGCCCAAATAAATAAGGCAAGGTTTAAGAAAATGCCCGAGAACTCTACCAACTGACCAAGGTAAATCCCTTGGCCCATTGGATAATCCATAAAGAATGTAAAAGCTACACCTGTAATCACAGCCATATACGCATACAAAGGTACACATAATAAAGCTAGGCCAATATTGCCACCCTCACGTTTTGGCGCAGGGGAAACAAATAGCTGATAAAGGCTAATTAAGGTCAGAATGACAAACAAGATCATCCATAACCAATAAATAATGATTGTTTCATGAGTTGGAGAAACCCCTGAATTAATCACAGAACGGTACTGGCTAATTACTGAAGAACTGAGCAATGCATTACCAAGCAACATAAAGAAGGCATACACTTTGTAGTCCAGCTTTGTTGCAGGGTTACGTAAACCAATATGGTGAAACTTTAACGATGCAGTAATCGCTGAAATCAAAACCATAAAGACCAGCAAAATTGCGCGATTTTCTGTACCAAATTTAAATATACCAAAGAAACCCGTTTCAATCGTACGATATGTACGTACCCCTGGATGTGCTTCAATATATTTAATGGTTTTATCATAAGCCAAATATTTATCTTCACATTGCTGCTGTGCTGCTAGTAAGGATGCACGGACATCACTTTCTGAAGCTGCACCAAAGAAGCTTGCGAAATCATCAGATGCATTCGCTTTCATTTGCTCTTTTACTTGAGCATCAATATTTGGGTGTCGATCACAAGATGGCTTTTCAGGCTCAGCACGCAAAAACGAATATTGCATGCCTGAAGCAGGGTCACCATAAAGGCGTTCCCCGATACGTAATAATTGTCCGTGGATCATTTCCCCGGTACCAATTATGAGCGTCATTAATAACAAAATGAGGATCACGAATGTTGAGATCCATTCGTTCCATACATAACCCAGCAGACCTAATCCAGATCTTTTTTCTTGATATTCTTGCATAAATATTCCAATTTTGTTCTCTCAAATCCCTCATAACAAAGGCTTTGAGTCATGCAATTTCCTTGGTCAGGGGTATCGTCCATTCCCCTTCTACCAATCCCTTTATTCAACGATCAAATTTGCATCAAACTTTATCAATAAAGAATGACTAAAATCTCTTTTTTAACAGTTTGTATTGTCAATCTTTCTATTTGAATCTTTGTATTAGCCAATAGCATCCTCCAAAGATTGCACCGCCTATCGCCCCATATAAATGAGCTTCGGTTAAAACAGGACTTCCAATCAGCTGTGCTGTGCCTGTTTGACCAAATGTATTTTCCCAAATTAGCTTGGCGATAATTAAACCTAAAACCAGTAATGCAAAATTCCGCTCTTTACGGTATTGCAAATAAACTAAAGCAACAGCCGTATACAGCCCATGGAGCACTCCAGATAGACCGGCATATGCATCGATATAAGGCAAATAAAAATAGAAAACCAAACTAATAAAAGGCGGCAGAAGAAAAAGAAGACTTAAAATATGCCACACTTTGGTATGCGGAAATATGAAGGGCAAACATGCAAATGCCATCATATTTAATAAAAAATGAATCCAGCCGACATGTACCCAGTGTGCTGTCCACAAACGCCAAAATTCACCAAGTAAGCTTTCGCGCCAATAAATAAAATAGTCTGGAAATACCTGCAGACATGCAGAAACAGAAATGCACCCTGCGACCAAAAGCACTTTTTTATTGAGTACATGATCTTTCATAGCACACTCCTTTTAAAACTGAACTCCTTACGATTAATACGAAAATCAGTAGTAACGCAAGGAGTGAGTTTCTTCAGATCTTTTTACTGTGCAGGTGCAGTTGTTGAGTCAGCTGGAACTTCTGAGGCAGCCCCACCATCAAATAACTCATCCAGTTCTGCTGAACCTTCGTTTTTCTCATCCCAGAAATGAGACATACCACCATCGCCTGTACGAACACCGGTATGCTCAGTCCAGTAACGGTCAGAAATGCCACGAACGATTAAACCAGCCATACTATCAATTAACTTAAAGTTCGGATTAACTGGTTTATCATCTGCTTGAGATGCTGCATATGTTTTTAATGCATCACGGATTTTTGCATCGTCACCACTCGCCTGAGCAGCTACAGCATAGAGTGCGTGAGACAAACGAACACCTTTTTGTTCACCAATTTGGACTGACTGTTTTAAAGTCTCATACGGATCAGGCTTACCTTCGTTAGCCCCTGGTAATAAAGTCCAGATCACCGCACGTGTTGCATTTGGTGCACCCCAGAACTTTTGGTTATCAAGGCAGACCATACCACGCTCTACAATAGCAGCGATATCTTTCGGAACATTGACAGAACCACCTGAGTTAATATCATTCGTCACCGCTTGAAGACCGCTGATCATTCCAAGTAGATATACAGTCTGATCAGTATCACTACGCATAGTTGGACATGAGTCACCTAAATGGTACTTATATTTAGATTCCCAACGATCAGCGAATAATTTATAGCCGGTATATTGGCGTTCAGCAGCAATAGCAGCCCAACGCTTCTGCGCAATACGTGCATCTTGAGCTTCTGTGACCTGTCCTGCTTTTGAAGCGCGCAAGTAACGTAGCTCCTGTTCTAATGCTTGGTTTTCCGCGCATACACCTGAAGCAGCATACATTAAGACAGCAACACGAGTAGGATCTGCACCCATACCCTTAGTCGACATGATTGCAGGAGTTAAGGCACTACCAGTATTACAAACCATTTCCGCATCTTGCATTGCTAAAATAGGTGGAACAACGTGCTTTTCCGTAAAACCTAAAGCAACATTTGCTCCACTTTTCACGACGTATGAACAACCTGATAAAACTGAAGCTGCAAGAAAACTCATCGCCAAACCTTGGCTTATTTTTTGGACTTTAGACATCTTCCTGTCCTCGATGTAATTTGTTTTTTCCTTTTCAGATGTACATTAGCAGATGCATATCTTGAATAAAAGAGTAATTACTCTAATTGTAGCGCTTATACTTTGACACACTTCACAGCAGATAAAATTGACAGTTTTTCAGGCAAACAAAAATTTTAGGCAAAAAAAAGTAGCATTGCGACGGTTCAGCACATGCTACTTATTAACTGGGATAAGCTTTTAACGGCTTATATTATTGTTGTTCTATATAATCCTTGAGTAAAGTTCCTGCTCTTCCTACTACTACAGCCATAACAACTGCAATTAACAGAAACATCCACATTGAAATCTCCATGAGAGACCTCCTTACTACATTCGCACCCAGTAAAACTGGACACTTGATGAAATTAATCGATTAACCAATTAAACTATTGACTGACCGACGACCTTTGCATCCTCTGTCTCTTAACTTTGCTATAATTAGCTTTATTAAGATGTTCCCTGAGTAAAGTTCCTGCTCTTCCTATCACCACTGCCAGAATGATGGCAATGACCAAGAACGACCATGTTGGCATCTCCATTTGAGACCTCCGACACACTTTACGTTGGTGTTTGTACTTTAACCGATAGAATAATAACCATATTGAGAAATTGTCCGACAATTAACTTTCTTGCTCTTTTTTCTGTATTTTAACTAGACAATTTAAATTTCATGAAAAGAAATAAATATTAATTATTTGATTTTTAATGCTTTTAAATAAATATACAAATGTAGAATTGTCTAACAATTAATAAAATTTTTCTAAGGTTTTAAGTTGTTTCCAGTGAGATAGAGGCATTTGATCAAACCAAATAACAGAAGTTAATGTCTTACGCCCTTCAAAATAGACCACTATGAAAATCTGATAATCAATTATTTTTAAAATCTCTACCCGAGAAATTGTTTGTTCTGAATGAAAGCTAAGTGACCATAATTTTTGATCTAAATGAGCAATTTGAGCGAGCTGTGGCCGCTTTAAAAAGAAAATAAAACTTATGAATAGTAAACTGACCGTAACCAACCACCATAGTATTGGTAGGAGTTGATAAAATAGAACTGCCAAACTTAAGCCAATAAAAAACTGAAATATAATCGCAAAACGGCTATATTTCAGTTTGAAATTCAAATGGTTGGTCAAAACTAATCAGCCATGAACATAATGCTTTAATTTATGGATAAAATCACGTAACTCTGTACGTGGCGGTTCAGATACTTCCATAAACCAATCAAGTAAATCAGGATCTTCCTGCTCTACTAATTCAGCAAACAATGCTTTTTCTGCTGGATCTGCCTTTAAATAATAATTTTTCACATACGGGTCAAAATAGACATCAATTTCCTTTAAACCGCGGCGTGCGCGATAAACTACTTTACGTTCTTCCAAGGTCATTTCTTCAGACATTTATTTCCCCATCTGCGTTGATAGTGCGCCTAGTTTACCTGATCACATAAGAAAGTTCGCTAAAAATCTCAAATTGACCAAACTTATCACTTCATAGCTATAAATGAGCATTCATCACATTGTTAGACCTAGTAAGCTTCCCGTATGTTTAGACTTATAACATCAAGCCCAAACCAAGGAAGAAATACAATGCAATCTGGTGCTATTCGTCCCATTCCAAATATGTTACCTCGCCGTCTATTAAATGAAGAACATGAAGCTTTCCGAGAAACTGTACGCAAGTTTTATGAAAAAGAAGTGGTACCAAATACTGAAAAATATGAAAAACAACAACATGTTGACCGAGATCTTTGGAATAAAGCTGGTGCCTTAGGCTTACTGTGCACAACCATGCCTGAACAATACGGTGGCTCAGGTGTTGACCGCCTATACAGTATGATTCTTATTGAAGAACAAGCCTATGCAATGGACTCAAGTACAGGTTTTTCACTGCATTCCGATATTGTCGCGAACTATATCAATAACTTTGGAAACGAAGAACAAAAGCAAAAATGGCTCCCTAAAATGGCGACTGGTGAAACAGTAACCGCGATTGCCATGACCGAGCCAGGAACAGGATCCGATTTACAAGCTGTGAGAACGACTGCTGTTCTTGATGGCGATGAATATGTCATTAATGGTTCAAAAATATTTATTACCAATGGTTATTTGTGCGATATGGCTATCGTTGTTTGTAAAACAGGCAACAGTGATAAAGGCTCTGCCAATTTATCACTTATTATTGTTGAAGCTGATCGTGCAGGTTTTACTAAAGGTAAGCCACTCAACAAAATTGGCATGAAAGGCCAAGATACATGTGAACTTTTCTTCGACAACGTCCGTGTTCCTAAAGAAAATCTTTTAGGCATGGAAGGTATGGGCTTTATTATGCTCATGAAAGAATTAGCATGGGAGCGTATGTTGGTGGCAATTATCTGCCAAGCTGGTGCAGAAGCAGCGTTTGCTCATACTGTTCAATACACAAAAGATCGTAAAGCATTTGGCAAGCCAATTAGTGCTTTCCAGAATACACGTTTCAAACTCGCAGAATTACGTACAGAAATTGATTTCTGCCGTACCTATTTAGATCGTTGTATGGAATTACAACTCGATGAAAAATTGAGTGTTGAAGCAGCTGCTGCTGCAAAATATAAAATTTCAGATATGTTCTCAAAAGTTGTAGATGAATGTCTTCAATTACATGGTGGTTATGGCTATATGCTGGAATATCCAATTGCTCGCGCTTACATCGATCACCGAGCAAACCGTATCTATGCAGGTACCAATGAAATTATGAAAGAACTAATCTCTAGAACTCTTTAATGTTCACAATAAAAAGGAGGCTTATAGCCTCCTTTTTATTTTTGAATATCAAGATACTAATTTTGGTTTACGTGTAGTAACTTCTGAATGCTTATGAAAGCGTAGAACACCATCATCAAATTTTGCATTTTTTAATGATTTTCGGTCTTCAAGATAATTATTGGTTACCTGCCATGGTGCTTGTTTACCTTGTTTAGGAATCACGTCAGCAGCACGACTAATATAACCAGATGATAAGCTACCCATGACTGTGTCCTCTTCCATCACAGTCTTATCACCAAATGGGATGACTTCATCATAATTATTCTTATCCATATAGTTTAATAAACGACAGATATAATCTGCTGCAATATCAACTTTTAATGTCCACGAAGCATTTACATAGCCAATAATCATCGCCATATTTGGTACATCGCTGAGCATCACGCCGTTATAAAGCATGTGTTCAGATGATTTAACTGGCTCTCCATCAATAGTTGCCTGCACACCACCCATGATTTGAACCTGTAAACCAGTTGCAGAAACAATGATATCTGCATCAAGATGTTTACCTGATTTTAATTGAATACCGGTCTCAGTAAATTTTTCAATTTGATCAGTTTCAACACTCGCCTTACCTTCACGAAGAATTTTAAATAAATCACCATCAGGTACCACACACAAACGCTGATCCCAAGGGTTATATGAAGGTGTAAAATGTTTCATATCTACTTTACCCTTAAGCTGCATTTCAATTGCTTTTAAGAGTAAACGACGAACTGTCTTCGGATGCTTTTGAGACAATGCATAAATTGCCCGCTGCATACCAATATTACGTGCACGTGTAAATTTATAAGCCGCCTCTTCAGACATAAATCTACGTGTTTTTTCATAGATGAAATCAATAGACGGAACAGAAGCAATATAAGTCGGTGAACGTTGTAGCATCGTCACATGACCTGCGCCACCTTTTGACATAGCTGGTACTAAAGTAATTGCAGTAGCTCCACTACCAATAATTACTACTTTCTTACCCGTGTAGTCTAAATTCTCTGGCCAATGCTGCGGATGAATAAGTTGACCTTTGAAAGCATCTTGATTTGGGAATGTCGGCGCATAGCCTTGATCATAATTATAATAACCTGTACAACCTACAACAAAGTTGGCTACCCAAGTCTGCTGTTTTTTATTACTGTCTTCGACAACAACATTCCACTTCTTAGATGAAGAATCATAATTTGCAGAAAGTACACGATGACCAAAATGAATTTTTTCTTTTAATTTAAATTCATCAATAACTTCGCCTAAATATCCTTTGATAGAAGCTCCATCAGCCAATACATTTGCTTTACGCCATGGTTTAAAGTTAAAACCAAAAGTTGACATATCTGAGTCTGAACGAATACCAGGATAACGAAAGAGGTCCCAAGTCCCACCAAAAGATTCACGACGTTCTAAAATTTCAAACTGACGTTGTGGAGAATTTTTAGATAAATGGGCAGCCACTCCGATTCCTGAAATGCCGGCACCAATGATTAGAATATCAACTTGCTTTTCCATTTTATTTTTATACCCATTGTTGAGAATATGACTTTATTAAAGCACAATTTTGACAATACACAATGTCAAGTTTGACCGTTTATCCGTTTTTTTATGTCACTTGAGGACATTTTTTATTTTTATAGTTCCCAGAAAATAAAAAAGACCGGCATAAAGCCGGCCTTTTCCGAATAATATCAATTATTCAGCTGAAGTGTTCACTTCACGATCTACAAGCTCAACGTAAGCCATCGGTGCTGCATCACCAGCACGGAAGCCCGCTTTAAGAACACGTAGATAACCGCCGTTACGTTCTTTGTAACGAGGGCCGAGTACGGTAAATAATTTACCAACAGTTGCAGCATTACGAGTACGAGCAAATGCTAAACGACGATTTGCTACAGTATCGTTTTTTGCTAGAGTGATTAAAGGCTCAGCAACACGACGTAATTCTTTAGCTTTAGGAACAGTTGTTTTGATCAACTCGTGTTCAAATAAAGAATTAGCCAAGTTTTGGAACATCGCTTTACGATGGCTGCTTGTACGGCCTAATTTCACACCACTATTACGATGACGCATGGTGATAGTCCTACTTAATTAACGGCTACGATAGGCAAAACGGTCGTCCATACGAAGACTAGCTGGTGGCCAGTTTTCAAGACGCATACCGAGTTGTAAGCCTTTCGATGCCAAAACATCTTTGATCTCTGTTAACGATTTTTTACCAAGGTTAGGAGTTTTTAACAACTCAACTTCAGTACGTTGAACGAGATCACCAATGTAGTAAATATTTTCTGCTTTCAAACAGTTAGCAGAACGAACAGTAAGCTCTAGATCATCTACTGGGCGAAGCAAGATTGGGTCAACTTCTTCACGAGGCTCTTGAGCAACTGGAGTTTGGTCTTTCTGAAGATCAACAAAAATTGCAATTTGTTGTTGCAAGATTGTTGCCGCTTTGCGGATTGCTTCTTCAGGATCAACCGTTCCATTTGTTTCAAGGTCGATTACCAGCTTATCTAAATCGGTACGTTGTTCAACACGCGCATTTTCAACGGTGTAAGAAACACGTTTAATTGGGCTATAAGAAGCATCTAATTGCAAACGCCCTACAGGACGTGTTTCACCTTCAGGGAAACGAGAATCAGAAGTTTCATAACCACGACCTTGAGCAACTTTCAAGCGCATTTTTAATGAACCTGAAGCACTCAAAGTACCGATTAAATGATCTGGGTTAACCACTTCAACATTATGAGGTAAACGAAGGTCGGCAGCAGTAATATCGCCAGGACCTTGTTTTTCTAATGTTAAATAAGCTTCATTTTGATCGAACAGCTTAATAGACAATCCTTTTAGGTTCAGCAAGAGCTCGACGATGTCCTGCTGCAAGCCTTCTAAAGTACTGTACTCGTGCTCGACACCTTCTATCTCTACTTCAACCACAGCAGCGCCAGGTAAAGAAGACAATAGAATGCGACGTAAAGCATTACCTAGAGTATGGCCAAAACCACGCTCTAAAGGTTCTAGAATCACTTTTGCCGAGGTCCCGCTTACCGCTTCGACCTTGATCGCTTGCGGAGTGAGAAACTCGTTTGCAGTACGCGTCATTATTGCTACCTCAAGGATTATTTAGAATACAATTCTACAATCAAGCTTTCGTTGATTTCAGCAGGTAAATCAGAACGATCTGGTGCAGCTTTAAACGTACCTTCAAGTTTAGAATGATCAACATCAATCCAAGCTGGAATACCACGTTGAGCAGCTAATTCAATCGCGTTTTTGATACGCAATTGTTGTTTAGCACCTTCGTGAACCGCAATTACATCACCCGCTTTAACTTGAATAGATGCGATGTTTACACGACGACCATTCAAAGTAATGCTACGGTGACTTACTAACTGACGAGCTTCTGCACGTGTAGAACCAAAACCCATGCGATAAACAACGTTATCAAGACGGCTTTCAAGCAATTTCAACAAGTTCTCACCAGTTGCGCCTTTTACACGAGCTGCTTCTTTATAGTAGTTACTAAATTGACGCTCTAACACACCGTAAATACGACGGACTTTTTGTTTTTCACGTAATTGTAGTGAATACTCAGATTGCTTACCACCGCGAGCCTGACCGTGTTGACCAGGTGCTTTGTTAGCTTTTTTTGTTTTGACGTCAAATGGTTTAACGCCAGATTTAAGTTGCAGGTCTGTCCCTTCGCGGCGAGAGAGTTTGCATTTTGGACCAATATAACGAGCCATGAATGTTTCTCCTTACACGCGACGTTTTTTAGGTGGACGGCAACCGTTGTGAGGAATTGGAGTCACATCGGTAATGCTGTTAATCTTATAACCCACTGCGCCTAATGCACGAACCGCAGACTCACGACCTGGACCAGGACCTTTTACAAGGACGTCAAGGTTTTTCAAACCGTAATCTAAAGCTGCTTTACCAGCAACTTCAGCAGCTACCTGAGCAGCAAACGGAGTTGATTTACGTGAACCACGGAAGCCTTGTCCACCTGAGGTGGCCCAAGCCAATGCATTACCTTGACGATCGGTAATCGTAACAATGGTGTTATTAAAAGACGCGTGAATGTGTGCAACACCTTCAGAGACGGTACGAGTGACCTTCTTGCGTGTGCGAGTATCTTTAGCCATCTTTTAGCTTCCAGAAATCTTACTTTTTAATCGGTTTGCGCGGACCTTTACGGGTACGTGCGTTAGTTTTGGTGCGTTGACCACGGACAGGCAAGCTGCGACGATGACGAAGGCCACGATAGCAACCTAAATCCATTAAACGTTTAATGTTCATGGAAATTTCGCGACGTAAGTCACCTTCGGTAGGAACCTTAGCAACTTCTGCACGAATCGCATCAAGCTGAGCATCGTCCAACTCACGGATCTTAGTAGTCTCAGTAATACCAACTGTAGCTAAGATATTCTTAGCAGTGTGGCGACCGATACCAAAGATGTAAGTGAGGGAGATAACAGCATGCTTGTTATCCGGAATGTTTACACCGGCAATACGAGCCATTCACTTTTCTCCAAAAAGGCAGTAGAGATAATCAACCGCCCCACAAAAATCTTGAGGGGCGGATATTAACCCAATTCGCCTACTGAAATCAACAGGTCTTGATTAGATTAACCTTGACGCTGCTTATGACGAGGTTCTGCGCTACAAATCACGCGAATAACCCCATTACGACGGATAACTTTACAGCTACCACAAATTTTCTTTACAGAAGCTTGTACTTTCATGATGAAACCTCTAAGTGCGCTTATCCCTTAGGATGAGCAGTCGTTTTTCTCATTAATGTTTGATTGTCATATTGATGAGATGTTAAATGCGCTTGTAGCTGAGCCATAAAGTCCATAACAACAACGACTACGATCAGTAATGAGGTACCACCCAAATAGAATGGAATACCAAAAGAACTTTGTAGAATCATTGGCATCAAACAAATGACTGTAATATAAATCGCACCAATAAACGTCAAACGATTAAGAATATGATCTAAGTAACGAGCAGTTTGCTCACCTGGGCGAATACCAGGCACATAAGCTCCGCTGCGTTTTAGATTTTCTGATACTTCCTTAGGGCTAAATACTAAAGCCGTATAAAAGTAACAGAAAAAGATAATTAACGCACCAAAGAGCACCAAATACAAAGGCTGTCCAGGCGACAATACCAAAGCTAAATCTTGTAAGCTACGTTTAATTAAACCAGCATTCGGATCTGCACTACCCACCCATTGTCCAAGACTTGCTGGGAACAATAGTAAAGAACTTGCAAAAATCGCAGGAATCACACCAGCCATATTAATTTTTAATGGTAGATGTGTTTGCTGAGCTGTAAATATACGACGCCCTTGCTGCTTCTGCGCATAGTTTACTGGAATACGACGCTGTGCTTTTTCAATAAACACAATCGCAGCCAATACACCAAGAGACAAAAGACCAAAGATAACAAGACCAATTAAACTTGTTTGACCATTATCTACAGATGACACTGATTGCATAATTAACTTAGGCAAACCAGCTACAATACCTGCAAAAATAATCATTGAGATACCATTACCGATACCTCTTTCAGTGATTTGTTCACCTAACCACATTAAGAACATAGTTCCAGCGATAAGTGATGTAACTGCAGGTATATAGAATGCAAGTCCTGTAGACAGAGTAATACCCTGACCAATAAGGCCTGCACACATACCTACTGCCTGAACCACTGCAAGTAGTAATGTACCTTGACGCGTATATTGATTAATTTTTCGCTTACCTTGCTCCCCTTCCTTTTTCAAGGCTTCAAGAGAAGGAATCACTGTTGACATTAACTGCACAATAATAGATGCAGAAATATAAGGCATGATCCCTAAAGCAAGAATCGACATTCGCTCTAAAGCACCGCCAGAAAACATATTGAATAGCCCAAGAATAGTTCCTTGGTTTGCATGAAATAAATTTTCTAACGCAGCATTATTAATGCCTGGTACTGGAATATGCGCTCCTAGTCGAAAGACCAGCAATGCACCGATTAGAAAACTCATCCGGCGAATAATTTCACGGTATTTCACATGAAATGGCTGACCTTTCATCATGTTGACATGACCTGAAGAACTAGGAGACATAGACACTCGAGATTACTCCTCGACTTTACCGCCAGCTGCTTCAATTGCAGCTTTAGCGCCTTTAGTCAATGCAACACCTTGAACAGTGAATGCACGAGTGATTTCACCAGAAAGCACGATACGAGCACGAATTTGATCGCGACGAACAACATTCGCAGCTTTTAAAGTTTCAAGGCTAACAATGTCGCCTTCCACTTTAGTTAACTCAGACAAACGTACTTCAGCAGTTTTTAAAGCGATTTGGCTAGTGAAACCGAATTTAGGTAAACGACGATAAATCGCTGTTTGACCGCCTTCGAAACCTGGACGAACGCCACCACTTTTACGTGATTTTTGACCTTTGACACCACGGCCACCAGTCTTACCAACGCCAGAACCGATACCACGGCCTAAACGACGGTGTTCACGTTTTGCACCTTCTGCAGGTGCAAGCTCATTTAAACGCAGAGTCATGGCTTATTCCTCTACACTAACCATATAGTAGACTTTGTTGATCATACCACGGTTAGAAGGCGTATCTTGCACTTCTACAGTATGACCAATACGACGCAGACCTAAACCTTGTAAGCAAAGCTTGTGATTTTTCAAGCGATGTGAAGAAGATTTAGTCTGGGTAACTTTAATCGTTTTCATGATTGATTACCCTTGAATTTCTTCTACTGATTTACCACGTTTCGCAGCGACTTTCTCAGGAGAAGTCATATCACGCAAACCTTTAAAAGTTGCGTTTACTACGTTAGCAGCATTTGTAGAACCATAACATTTAGCAAGTACGTTATGTACACCTGCAGCTTCAAGAACGGCACGCATTGCACCACCAGCGATTACGCCAGTACCTTCTGAAGCAGGTTGCATGTATACACGGCTTGCACCATGACGAGCATTCACAGGGTGTTGTAAAGTAGTACCAGCAAGGTCTACAGTGATCATGTTGCGACGAGCAGCTTCAAGTGCTTTAGAAATAGCAGCAGGAACTTCACGTGCTTTACCACGACCAAAACCAACACGACCATTACCATCACCCACAACAGTTAATGCTGTGAAAGAGAAGATACGACCGCCCTTAACAACTTTGGCTACACGATCAACGGCAACCAGCTTTTCAACAAGACCTTCGTTTTGTTCAACTTTAGCCATGATTAGAACTCCAAGCCGTTTTCACGAGCAGCATCAGCCAAGGCTTTGATACGACCATGATATTTAAAACCAGAACGGTCAAATGCAACTTTAGTTACACCAGCTGCTTTCGCGCGTTCTGCGATTAAAGCACCTACTTTAGTAGCTGCATCTACATTACCTGTAGTACCGCTACGTAAAGATGCATCCAAAGTTGAAGCTTGCGCTAAAACTTTGCCACCATCTGCTGAAATAACTTGAGCATAGATGTGACGCGGAGTGCGGTTTACACACAAACGAGTCGCACCCAATGCACGAATGTGCAAGCGTGTGCTTTTCGCACGACGCAAACGGGATTGTTTCTTTTCGTTCATAAGAACCTCGCGCCTTATTTCTTCTTAGCTTCTTTACGAAGAATGACTTCATCCGAATAACGAACACCTTTACCTTTATATGGTTCAGGAGCACGGTACGCACGGATTTCTGCCGCTACTTGACCTAACAACTGCTTGTTTGCTGATTTCAAAATGATTTCAGTTGCAGTTGGAGTTTCCGCTGTTACACCTTCTGGTAAAGCGTAGTCAATTGGGTGTGAATAACCAAGGTTAAGGTTTACAACAGTACCTTTAACCGCAGCTTTATAACCAACACCAACTAGCTGTAACTTACGTTCGAAGCCTTCGCTAACACCTTTTACAAGGTTGTTCAATACAGCGCGAGCAGTACCAGCTTGCATCCAAGCATCTTTCGATTCTTTAACTGGAGCAAGTTGAAGTTTACCTTCTTCCTGTTTTAGCTCGACCAGCGCATGCAGGTTGAAAGACAATGTACCTTTGCTGCCTTTCACTTCGACCTGCCGGCCGTTCTGAGTAACTGCTACACCATTAGGTACAGTTACTGGGGCTTTAGCCACACGAGACATGAGGAATCACCTATTAAGAAACAAAAGCAATAACTTCACCACCAACGCCTGCAGCACGTGCAGCGCGATCAGTCATGATGCCTTTGCTTGTAGAAACAATTGCAATACCTAAACCTTGCTTAACGCTTGGAAGTTTATCTTTACCACGGTATTGGCGAAGACCTGGACGGCTTACGCGCTTAACCATTTCGATAACTGGTTTGCCTTCGAAATATTTTAAAGTAATTGTCAAAGTAGATTTTGTCTCTTCTTGAGCAACTTCTACATTTGAAATATAACCTTCTTGTTGAAGTACGTTTGCAATTGCAACTTTCAACTTAGAAGAAGGCATAGAAACAGTTTGTTTCTTAGCCATTTGTGCGTTACGAACACGTGTTAGCATGTCGGCAACGGTATCTTGCATACTCATTTAGTCGCTCCTTACCAGCTTGCCTTAACAACGCCTGGTACATCACCCTGCATTACTGTGTCACGTAATTTGTTACGGCTTAAACCGAACTTACGGAAGTAACCATGAGGACGACCAGTTAAACCACAACGGTTACGAAGACGTACCGGAGATGCATTACGTGGCAATGCTTGTAACTTTAACATCGCTTCGAAACGCTCTTCTTCACTTGCGTTTACGTTTGCAATTGTAGCTTTTAATTCAGCACGTTTTGCAGCGTATTTAGCAACTGTTTTTTCGCGTTTCAATTCGCGATTAATCATACCTTTCTTAGCCATATCGACCTCTTATTTGAACGGGAAGCCGAATGCACGCATAAGCGCACGGCCTTCGTCATCGGTGCGAGCAGTCGTAGTAATGGTAATATCCATACCACGAATACGATCAATCTTATCGAAATCGATTTCAGGGAAAACGATTTGCTCTTTCAAACCCATTGAGTAGTTACCACGACCATCAAATGATTTCGAAGAGAAACCACGGAAGTCACGGATACGAGGGATTGCGATAGAGATCAAACGGTCCAAGAATTCGTACATTTGGTCGCCACGTAAAGTAACTTTACAACCAATTGGCCAACCATCACGGATTTTGAAACCTGCGATAGATTTACGAGCAAGTGTAATTACTGGTTTTTGACCAGCAATTAATTGCATGTCGACTACAGCGCCATCTAATAATTTCTTATCAGTTGCAGCTGCGCCTACACCCATGTTTAGGGTAATTTTTGTGATGCGTGGAATTTCCATCACGTTCTTAATGCCAAGTTCTTCTTTTAACTTTGCTTTAAGTTCATCGTTGTAACGTGCTTTAAGTCTGGCCATTGCCTTTTCAACCTATTACTTCGCTACCGCCACTGATTCACCATTTGATTTATAAACGCGAGTTTTCACGCCATCAATCACTTGGTAACCAACACGGTCAGCCTTCTGGGTTGTAGCATTTAAAATTGCCACGTTTGAAATATGAAGCGAAGCTTCTTGAGTAACTACACCGCCTTCAGCGCCAGTTACACGGTTAGGCTTTTGATGCTTCTTCACTAAGTTAAGGCCTTCAACCTTAACGCGGTCTTCAGAAACAGACAACACAGTACCCTGTTTGCCTTTTTCTTTACCTGCGATCACGATAACTTGATCGCCTTTTTTAATCTTAGCCATGATTGCCTCTTATAGAACTTCAGGAGCCAATGAAATGATTTTCATGAACTGTTCAGTACGAAGTTCACGAGTCACTGGTCCGAAGATACGAGTAGCAATCGGAGCTTTGTTGTTGTTCAAAATAACTGCAGCATTATCATCAAAACGGATCACAGAACCATCTGGACGACGAATGCCGAATTTAGTACGAACTACAACCGCATTCATCACGTCACCTTTTTTAACACGTGCGCGTGGGATTGCTTCTTTTACAGTAACTTTAATAATGTCGCCAACAGAAGCATAACGACGATGTGAACCACCAAGTACTTTAATACATTGTACGCGGCGAGCACCACTGTTGTCTGCTACGTCGAGCATAGTTTCGGTTTGAATCATTGCCCTACTCCAAAACCGAGCATCACCGGTCACAATTTCGAAAGGCTCAAAGAGTACTCGAAATTGACCGATGATGCAACAAGAACGTCGAATTACTCAGCAGCTGCTTCAACTACTTCCACTAAAGTCCAAGCTTTAGTTTTAGAAATTGGGCGGCTTTCTTTAATGGTTACAACATCACCAATTTTAGCAACGTTGTTCTCATCATGAGCGTGTAACTTAGTTGAACGGCGAATTGACTTGCCATACAACGGGTGTTGAACGCGGCGTTCAATAAGAACAACAATAGATTTATCCATTTTGTCACTTACGACTTTGCCGGTTAACGTGCGGACTGTTTTTTCACTCATTGTCCGTTCCCCTGTTTTTCGGTAAGGAGTGTCTTAATACGAGCAATTGTCTTACGAGCAACTTGCACTTCGTGCGATTTACCCAACTGACCAGTTGCTTTCGCCATACGAAGACGGAATTGGTTAAGCTGCTGCTCATCAAGCAAAGCTTTCAACTCTTCTACCGATTTTTCACGTAGATCTTTAGTTTTCATTACATTACCGTCCGAGTCACGATAGTGGTTTTAAACGGAAGTTTAGCAGCAGCTAAAGCAAATGCTTCACGCGCTAATTCTTCGTTCACACCTTCAATTTCGTACAGGATCTTACCTGGTTGGATCTGGCAAACCCAGTATTCCACGCTACCCTTACCTTTACCCATACGCACTTCAAGAGGCTTTTGAGTAATTGGTTTATCCGGGAATACGCGAATAAAGATTTTACCACCACGCTTAATACGGCGGCTAATAGTACGACGTGCAGCTTCAATCTGACGCGCAGTCATACGACCACGTTCAGTTGCTTTAATTGCAATCGAACCAAATGATACTGTACTACCACGATGCGCTAGACCAGTGTTACGGCCTTTGTGCACTTTACGGAATTTGGTACGTTTAGGTTGCAACATGGATTATTCTCCCTTGTCAGCAGCACGGTCACCGCGACGACCACGACGCTCTTGACCTTCACCACGACCACGACCACGTTTAGCTGGACGATCTTCAGCAGGAGCAGGGTTCATGACTTGTTTCATGCCACCTAAGATCTCGCCACGGAAAATCCAAACTTTAACACCAATCGTACCGTAAGTTGTTTCTGCACGCATAGTTGCATAGTCAATGTCTGCACGTAATGTATGCAAAGGTACACGACCTTCACGATACCATTCTGTACGAGCAATCTCTGCACCACCTAAACGGCCAGACACTTCAACTTTGATACCTTTAGCACCAGCACGCATAGTGTTTTGAACCGCACGCTTCATAGCACGACGGAACATAACACGCTTTTCTAATTGAGAAGCAATTGCTTCAGCAACTAAACGCGCATCTAAGTCTGGGCGATCAATTTCGTTGATACTTACTTGCGCTGGAACACCCATGATGCTGGTAAGTTCGCGCTGTAATTTCTCAATATCTTCGCCTTTTTTACCGATTACGATACCAGGACGAGCTGTGCTAATAGTTACTTTAGCAGCGCCTGATGGACGTTCGATAAGAATATTGCTTACCATCGCATTCTTAAGTTTTTTAGTTAAAAACTCACGAACTTGAAGATCTTTAAGCAAGTATTCAGCGTATTGTTTCGGATTCGCATACCAGTTAGCGTTATGACGTTTCACAACACCTAGGCGGATACCGATTGGATGAACCTTCTGACCCATATCAAACCCCTACCTTAACGGTGATGTGACAAGTACGCTTAGTAATACGATCTGCACGGCCTTTAGCACGTGGCATAATACGTTTAAGGCTCATGCCTTCATCAACGTAAATCGTAGAAACTTTAAGATCGTCAACATCTAAACTGTTATTGTGTTCAGCGTTTGCAATCGCAGATTCCAATGCTTTTTTTACCAAAACAGCAGCTTTTTTATTGCTGAAGTTTAAGATGTTTAAAGCATGCGCAACAGATTTGCCGCGAATAAGATCTGCAACCAAACGTGCTTTTTGTGCCGAGATAGCGGCACCGCGTAATTTAGCAGTTACTTCCATCATGACACCTATTAACGTTTAGATTTCTTGTCAACACCGTGACCACGATAGGTACGAGTTGGCGCGAATTCACCGAGTTTATGACCAACCATATGCTCAGTAACAATTACTGGAACGTGATTACGACCATTATGAACAGAGATTGTTAAACCAACAAAATCTGGAAGGATCATCGAACGACGAGACCAAGTTTTGATCGGCTTGCGAGAGTTACTAGCAACAGCCGCTTCAACCTTAGCGAACAAGTGCGCATCGACGAATGGGCCTTTTTTCAGAGAACGAGGCATTAGTCAGATTCCTTTACTTGACGCGACGGTCGCGAATAATCATCTTAGTCGTACGCTTATTGGTACGTGTCTTGTACCCTTTAGCTTTTTGACCCCATGGGCTTACAGGTTGAATACCTTTGTTACGCCCTTCACCACCACCGTGTGGGTGGTCAATCGGGTTCATCGCCATACCACGTACGGTAGGACGAACACCACGCCAGCGTGAAGCACCAGCTTTACCCAATGAACGAAGGTTGTTTTCTTGGTTAGAAACTTCACCAATTACAGCGCGGCATTCAACATGCACTTTACGCATTTCGCCTGAACGAAGACGAATAATCGCGTAAGAACCATCACGACCCAACAACTGAACAGAAGCACCAGCAGAACGCGCTAATTGTGCACCCTTACCAATTTTAAGTTCAACGTTATGAAGTGTAGAACCGATCGGCATATTACGAAGTGGCAAGCAGTTGCCTGGACGAATTGGAGCATCGTTACCAGATTGTACTTTATCGCCAGCACGTAAACCTTTAGGTGCAATGATATAACGACGCTCACCGTCAGCATATTTCAATAAAGCAATATGTGCTGTACGGTTTGGATCGTATTCAATACGCTCTACAACAGCTGGGATGCTGTCTTTGTTACGCTTGAAGTCAACGATACGGTAGTGTTGTTTATGACCACCACCAACGTGACGAGTAGTAATGTGACCGTTGTTATTACGACCACCAGTACGTTTTTTAGCTTCAACCAACGGTGCGTAAGGAGCGCCTTTGTGAAGATGGTCATGAACCACTTTCTCTACAAAGCGACGTCCTGGAGACGTTGGCTTACATTTTTGAATCGGCATAATTTTCGTCCTTATTCCGCTGCGCTTTCAGCGGTATCGCCCAAGTCAGCCATTTCAACATCTTGGCCGGCTTTCAGGGTGACGTATGCTTTTTTAACATCAGAACGACGTCCTAATGTACGACCAAAGCGCTTAGTCTTACCTTTAGTAATAGTTGTGTTAACTTTAACAACTTCTACACCAAAAAGTTTTTCAACTGCTTTTTTGATTTCAAGTTTAGTAGCATTGATGTCTACTTTAAATACTTGAACACCAACAGTATCACCTAAAACTTGTGCCTTTTCTGAGAAGACTGGTCCTTTAAGGACTTGATAGATACGTTCGTTGTTCATCCGAGTTCTACCTCAATTTTCTTAGCAGCAGCTACAGACATCACAACTTTATCAAACGCGATCAAGCTTACAGGATCGATTGCAGTTGCATCTACCACATCTACATGTGGAAGGTTACGTGCTGCAAGATATAAGTTCTCATCTACAGCGTCAGTAACGATTAATGCACGAGCAGCATTTAAGTCGTTAAGTTTTGCAAGCAATTCTTTAGTTTTTGGAGCTGCAACAGCAAACTCTTCAACTAATACAAGGCGATCTTGGCGAACAAGTTCAGCTAAGATACATTGCATTGCACCGCGGTACATCTTACGGTTTACTTTTTGAGACCAATCTTGTGGACGAGCAGCAAAAGTTTTACCACCACCAACCCAGATAGGGCTACGAATAGAACCCGCACGAGCACGACCAGTACCTTTTTGACGGAATGGTTTTTTACCACCGCCAGAAACGTCTGCACGCGATTTTTGAGCACGAGTACCTTGACGACCACCTGCTAAATAAGCAGTAACAACTTGGTGTACAAGAGCCTCGTTAAATTCACGTCCGAAAGCAACTTCAGACAATTCAACAGCAGAGCCGGAAACAGTTTTCAAATTCACGGTATTTCCCCTCAGGCCTTGATGGTAGGACGTACAATTACGTCACCGCCAGTTGCACCAGGAATTGCACCTTTAACAACTAAAACAGAACGTTCAGCGTCAATAGATACGATTTCAAGACCTTGTACTGTTACGCGTTCATCACCTAAGTGACCAGCCATTTTTTTGCCTTTGAACACGCGTCCAGGAGTTTGGTTTTGACCTGTAGAACCTAATACACGGTGAGAAACTGAGTTACCGTGAGTAGCGTCTTGGGTACGGAAGTTCCAACGTTTAACACCACCTTGGAAACCTTTACCTTTTGATTGACCAGTTACGTCAACAATTTGACCAACTGTGAACAAATCAACGCCAATAGTACCGCCAACTTCACGACCTTCAAGCTCAGCTTCAGTAACACGGAATTCTTTAACCAAGCGACCAGCAGCAACACCAGCTTTCGCGAAGTGACCTTTCTGAGCGTTAGTTACGCGAGATTCGCGACGTTCACCAGTAGTTACTTGAACAGCTTGATAACCATCAGTTTCAAGTGTTTTGATTTGCGTAATGCGGTTTGGATCGACTTCGATGACTGTAACAGGTACAGAAACACCAGCATCTGTAAAGATGCGAGTCATACCACATTTGCGACCGACTAAACCAATAGCCATGTGCATAAACCTCTAAAAAAGCGGCCTAATTAACTAATCGTTAATTAACCGAAAGCCTTAACCCAAAGCGATCTGAACATCAACACCAGCTGCAAGATCTAACTTCATCAATGCATCAACAGTTTTATCTGTAGGTTGAACGATGTCGATCAAACGTTTGTAGGTGCGGATTTCGTACTGGTCACGCGCATCTTTGTTAACGTGCGGTGAAGTAAGAACGTTGAAGCGTTCGATGCGAGTAGGCATCGGAATTGGACCACAAACTTGTGCGCCGGTACGCTTAGCGGTTTCTACGATCTCTTGAGCAGATTGATCAATCAGACGATGATCAAAAGACTTAAGACGGATACGAATTCTCTGGTTAGACATACCAGTAAACTCCAAGCCAAATATATAAAGAATCACCTTTGACGCATCTCACCTATTGGTAAGTGTCAAAGGCAGTGATAATCACCAAGGTCGTGATCGATGCCACGACTGTAATGCACATTTACTACTTTCTTCGCAGTAAATGCCCTCTTCTTGAGGGTCGCTCATTATAACGATTGTTTAAGTCTTATGCAATTCTCTTTTTCTATTTTTTGCTCAAATTCCACTTTAGCTACGTATTAATAATTCATTCTATGCATTTATTACAAACTCAATTGCTTTATTTAAGAGTTGATTACCTTGTTCAAATTTCTGTGCTTCTGAAGATTGCAGTTCATGTGCAGATTGAACATATTCTCCGTCAAAAATAGATAGCTCTTCTTCATTTTCCAGTAAAAGCTGTAAAGCTGCTGGTGTCATTTCCGGATGAAATTGAAAACCTAATACATTTTTCCCAATCTGATACATTTGATTACGGCAAGCAATGCTCTCAGCCAAACGTATAGCTCCTTTAGGTATTTCAAATGTTTCACTATGCCACTGCATCACATTGATTTCTTCAGGTAGCGGAAAACTTTCTTGTGGTAAGTTTGCAACTCTTTGAACTGTCGACCATCCTAGTTCTTGATAACGATTACGGCTTACTGCTGCACCCAATGCATTCGCAATTAGCTGCCCACCCAAGCAAAGACCTATTGCTGGTTTCCCTGCTGCCAAATATCGACGCAACCATCTTTTTTCTATTTTAAGCCATGGATAGTTTGCCTCGTCATTTACACTCATGGTCCCACCCATAATTAGTAGTAAGTCAACTTCTTCAATCCGAGGTAAAGCTTCTATTTCAAGTGACCGATCTACGGGAAGTGCAAAGAATTCTGTAGAGCTAATAGTGGCGTGATGCGCTTTTAAAAACGAATAGCAGCTTCCAAAACCTTCGCCAGCAATATGTTGAAAATAGTGAACACGTAAATGCGACTTCATGCGCTTAAACCTATTGTTGTTAGAATGTTGGTTTGATCTTTGCAAAAATAAAGCCAAGTTTTTAGTGAATGTTACAGTAGTAACGAAACATCTTAGAATTAACCAAAAATCTGGCGAATAAATCAGTTTTCTCTTAATCTAATCTTATTATTTAAAGCATAGCGCCCCATGAAAAAGCATAACAATTTCCAAACCCGACTCATTCATGCACCACGAAAAGCACCACAATTTATTGAAACTGTGCAACCTCCCTTATTTCGTGCATCGACTATTATTTTTAAATCAACTACGCACCTTTTTGACCGCCACTGGACCGACCCTTATGATTACAGTTATGGAACGCACGGTACACCAACCACATTTACCTTAGGCGACAATATTGCTCAAATTGAAGGTGGCTTGTACTGTTTACTTGCACCCAGCGGCTTATCTGCAATTAACTTAGTTAACTCTGCTTTTTTAGCAACAGGCGATGAAGTTTGGGTCCCGGACAATATATATGGCCCAAATCTAGAGCATCTAAACCACTTAAAAGATCAATACGGTATTAGTGTCAAAATTTATAATTCAATTAATGTATCAAGTTTTAAGCCGACTGAAAAAACCAAGCTCTTATGGATAGAAGCAGCAGGTTCAGTGACTCTTGAATTTCCCGATCTTAAAGAACTTGTTAAAAAAGCCAAGTCACATGGAGTTGTAACTGCTTTAGATAATACTTGGGGCGCTGGACTTGCATTTAATGCTTTTGATTTCTCTGATGAGCACTTGTCGGTAGATCTAACCGTACATGCGCTAACAAAATATCCAAGTGGTGGTGGTGATATTTTAATGGGAAGTGTTGTAGCACGTGATAAAAAACTGTATCACCGCCTGTTCCGTACACATGCCATTCTAGGTATTGCTATCTCAGGAGATGATGCAGCACAAGTTCAGCGCAGCCTCGCACATATGTCACTACGGTATAAACAGCAATCAGATAATGCAAAAACCTTATTGGAATGGTTAAAGCAACAGCCTCAATTTGCACAAGTTCTACATCCAAGCGATAAAGCCTCTCCAGGTCATCAATATTGGCAAGAGATTTGCACTACAGGTAAGAGTGCAGGATTAGTCAGTGTCATATTTAAACCTGACTATGATATTTCAGCAGTACGCCGTTTTTGTGACGCTCTTAAGTTATTTAAACTTGGCTTTAGCTGGGGCGGACCGGTTAGTCTGGTTATGCTTTATGATTTAAAAATGATCAGGAAACTTGAGAATACACATTTACAACAAGGTTTATTGGTTCGTTTGTGTATAGGGCTAGAAGATCCTCAAGATTTAATTCAAGATATCGAAAATGCACTAAAACATTTGTAAAACGACAACATCAATAGTGGCTCGCTCCAAGGGATAAAAATATATGGGTACACCGATTGTTATTGCAAAAAACATTAATGACACATCAAAAGAAATTGTTTTGCTTTCTCAATTTGCCAACCGACATGGCCTGATTGCAGGTGCTACGGGTACAGGTAAAACTGTCACCCTAAAAGTTCTTGCAGAAAGTTTTTCTCGAATCGGTGTTCCCGTCTTTCTTGCTGACGCAAAGGGTGATGTTTCAAGTCTTGCAAAAGCTGGCGAGGCCTCGGATAAATTTAATGAACGCTTAAAGCTTCTACAAATTGATAGTGTTCCATTTGCGGCTAATCCCGTTATTTTTTGGGATCTATTTGGGCAACAAGGCCATCCTATTCGGACCACTATTTCTGAGATTGGACCAATTTTATTAGCACGCATACTTAACCTAAATGATACTCAAGAAGGTGTTTTATCTGCTGTATTCCGCATTGCAGATGATCAAGGATTACTGTTAGTCGACTTTAAAGATCTGAAAGCTATGATCACCTTTGTGAGTGAACATGCGGCAGAATTTAAAGCCGAGTACGGCAATCTATCTCCAGCTAGTTTAGGAGCAATTCAGCGTAATTTGCTCGCTCTTGCCGACCAAGGTGGAGACCAGTTCTTTGGAGAGCCAGCTTTAAATATTCTAGACTTTATACAAACTGATGCTAATGGTCGTGGCTATATCAATATTCTTGCTGCAGACAAGCTCATGAATACACCTAAGCTATACGCCACTTTCTTGTTATGGATGCTTTCTGAATTATTTGAACAACTTCCTGAAGTTGGTGATATGGATAAACCAAAACTCGTGTTTTTCTTTGATGAAGCTCACTTGTTATTCGACAACGCCAGTCAAGCTTTACAACAAAAAATTGAACAAGTTGTACGTTTAATTCGTTCTAAAGGCGTCGGTATTTACTTTATCACTCAAAACCCACTTGATTTACCAGAAAGTGTTTTGGGTCAGCTCGGTAACCGTGTGCAACATGCTCTACGCGCCTTTACCCCCAAAGATCAAAAAGCAGTAAAAACTGCTGCAGATACATTCCGTTCAAATCCTGATTTTAAAGTGGATGAGGCAATTACACAGCTAGCCGTGGGTGAGGCACTTATTAGTTGTCTAGATGAGCAAGGTACTCCACAAATTGTTGAACGTGGCTGGGTTATGCCTCCTTACTCTTCTTTTAGCCCTATCACACCTGAAGAACGAAAAACTTTAATTGAGCAAAGTATTATTGCTGGCGTCTATGAACAAGTCGTAGACCGTGAGAGTGCATATGAAATGCTCCAAAATAAAGTCGCTGAGCGTGAACAACAAAAACAAGATGCGGAGCTTGCCAAAGAGCAAGAAGCTTTAGCGAAACAGCAAGCTAAAGAACAAGAACGTCTAGCACGTGAACAGCAGAAAGAAGAAGAACGTGCAGCAAGAGAACGAGCAAAATTGACTCAAGATATTGTTGGAACTTTTGCAAAAAGTGCCGCTCGAAGTTTAGGGGGTAGTACTGGACAAAAATTAGTACGAGGATTACTCGGTTCATTATTTGGAAAATAAAAAATAATCAAATCAATTAATTAAATTAAGGGATGTAATATCCCTTATTTTTTTTAAGGTTTTTGTAAAAAAGCTATTGCCACAATTTTCTTAAAGATGTATTTTAAATACATCTTATATAGCCAGATAATTAAGGTCTAGCCATGACTCCACAACAAATTGAACTCGTTAAATCTACTGTACCTGTATTGCGCGAACATGGTGTTACTCTGACCACATACTTTTATAAACGTATGTTGAATAACAACCCAGAATTAAAAAATGTTTTTAATCTTGATGATCAAACCAGCCTACGCCAACCTCGTGCTCTTGCAGCAGCAGTACTCGCATATGCTGAAAATATTGAGAATCCTACAGTACTTGCCAAAGCAGTTGAACGCATTACCACGAAGCACGTGAGTTTAGACATTCAGCCAGATCAATATGCAATTGTGGGCGATAACTTGCTTCATTCAATTAGTGAAGTTTTAAATGTTCCTTTTGAATCAGAACTCATTGAAGCGTGGAAACAAGCTTATTTACAGTTAGCAGATATATTAATTGGTGTTGAAAAACAAAAATATGCGCAACTTGAGAGCTTAAAAGGTGGATGGGCTGGTTGGCGTTCATTTGAAATCACACAAATTGATCCACTTGAGTCTGGCAAACGTTTCACTTTAAAAGCAACTGACCATGAAGATGTATTAACTGGCCCAGCAAATGCCTTTATTTCTGTAAAAGTTCAAGTTCCCGACCAACAGCTTGAACAACCTAAAGCATTTAAGTTCACAGAGGCTCAAGAAAATAATACTTATCATTTTGATGTTCAGCCTGAAGAAAACCATACAGAGTTCTCAGTTTCGAACATTTTGCTTGAACACTATAGAGTTGGTGATCAAGTACAAGTTTCAGCTCCTTTAACGCTGTAATTGAAAAAGCTTTAGCCTGAAAGTTTTATTCTTTAGACTTTCAGGCTAAGATGATCAACCTCTTATCCTTTTGTTTTGGTGATCATGCAACTTAATAAATTTACCGATTATGCTTTAAGAATATTAATGTATGTCGCTCGTCCAAGTGATGCACCGTATACAATTGCAGAAATCGCTCAAGATTTATATGTTTCACAAAATCATCTCGTGAAGGTTGTCCATTTTATGGGTAAACAAGAGTGGATTATTACCATTCGAGGTAAAGGCGGTGGAATTCGTTTAAATCCAAAAGCTTTAGATTTAAAGCTCGGCGCAATTGTGCGAATTTTACAAGGTGATCATCAAATTGTTGAATGCAATACTCCTCCTTGTGTTTTACGCTCGCATTGTGGTTTAAAAGGAATTCTTGATCAGGCTTTAGAAAGTTTCTATCAAAGTTTAGATGAGCATACCTTAGGTGAAGTTTTACAACAGCCTAAAACTGCAGCTAACACATCCCCTATTTCCTTTTTGCAAATCTAATGTTTGTAATTCTATTTATCTTTACAACCAAGCTTACTGAAAATTAGCAAGAATAACCAAGCTCCTTTATACTAAGCGCGAGCCCTCTCATTTAAAAAGTTATTTTTTATGCGTCGTAGTGAAAAATCGAAAGACACCAAAGCCAGACTAGCACCCAAGCAAAAGATCAGTTATGAAAAAAAACCAGACCCGGCGATTACGGAATATGCCGTACAATCTTTGAACTGGTTACGCCAAGCTGAGTTTTTAATGAGTGCACCCAAATTGGCACTTTGTGTTGAAGATAGTGGCTACGAGATTGCTTTTGCAGGACGCTCAAATGCTGGTAAGTCTAGCGCTATTAATGCTTTAACCAACAAAAAACAACTCGCGCGTGCCTCAAAAAAACCTGGCCGTACGCAAATGATTAACTTCTTTAGTTTAGGTAATCCCGATCAACGTTTAGTTGACCTTCCAGGCTATGGTTATGCGGCTGTACCAGAGGATATGAAACGTATTTGGCAAAAAGAATTGGAGAACTACTTAATCCATCGTAAAAGTTTACAAGGATTAGTTTTACTCATGGATATTCGCCATCCTTTACAGCACTTTGACATGATGATGCTAGAGTGGGCTTATTCCCGCCATTTATTTGTTCATATTCTTTTAACCAAAGCAGATAAACTTAACCGTGGTCCAGCAAACAAAGTTTTGCTTGAAGTTAAACAACAATTGAAAAAAATGAAGCTTGATTTCTCAATTCAGCTTTTCTCTTCATTAAATAAACTAGGCTTAGAAGAACTCGCAAGTGTAATGGCTGGACGTCTACACTTTACGCTTGAGCAACAGCTTGAATTTGACGTCGATGCGATTCCTGAAGCAAGCGATGAGGATGCAGAAGAGTAAATCGTCAAAACAGATACAATTTCTTTATTAAATTTATATTCAATTGGCCCCTATTGCTAAACACAAATGTAGGGGCTTTTTTTATACTCGTTATAACTTCATCGAGTTAAAAATCAGGACTAAATGATGAAATTGCTATCTTTTTTGAAGAATAAGGCTTTAGGTTCTTCTATTGATTATAAAATTCTTCCACGCAAGGTAAAATTTGACTGGAAAGATACCCCTGTAGACTGGATTCCAAACCAACCGTTTGCAAGTTATTTTATTAATGAAATTAATAATATCTTGCCTGCTGGAGAGTTCTGGTTCTGTCGACTCTATAATAAGGTTTTACCTCGTATTACCGATGAAAAACTTAAACAGGATGTCCAAGCATTTATTCGCCAAGAAGCAATGCACGCAAATGCACACACTTCTGCCAATAAAGAATATTTAAGCGCACGTAATATTGATATCCAGAGAAATCTGGACATTATGAATTATCTATTTACCACTGCTTTAGCAGATAAACCTTTTGATAAAGAAGTTCCTCAGTTCTTGCAGGAACAATGGGATTTATTTCGTTTAGGTGTTATCGCAACTGTTGAGCATATGACCTGTGTACTCGGTAAATATGCGCTTTATAACAACCGTTGGGAAGAATTAGGCGCAGATCCAGAAATGGTAGATCTGGTTAAATGGCATGGTTCTGAAGAAATTGAACATCGCACCGTAGCCTTTGACTTATATCGTCATCTTGGTGGTGGTTACATCCCACGTTACTATTTAAGCCTTGCTGTTATTACCCTTGTCCTTGGATTATGGGTAGACGGCGCTGCGCATATTATGAAGCAAGATCCTCGCTTTGCCGATGCGGCCAAATCTAAATTTTTTCCAGTTTGGGTTGCTGTAGAATGGTACAAGATTAGCCGTAAAGATAATCAGGTATTACCAAATCCATTTTGGCTTATTGCTCAGCAAATTGACTATCTCATGCCTTGGTACGATCCAGTTAAAGAAGGTAGCACTGAAGATGCGGTAAGTTATTTATCTCAATCTCCAGCAGCAAAAAGAGCCGAGCTACAAGCCGCTTAAAAATAAAAAAGCAGGATTTTAAATCCTGCTTTTTTATTTAGCGCTTAGAAACTGATATCTTTCTCTTTAGTATATCGATCTACAACTACACTAATCATCATATCGCCCTGTACATTTACCACCGTTCTTACCGTATCGAGTAAACGGTCGATTGGAAGTAAAATAGCAATTGCTTCAGCTGGTAACCCCACAGATTGCAATACCATAATCATGGTGACCATACCCGCACTCGGAATTCCTGGTGCACCAAGTGATGCAATCATCGCTGTTAAGCACACAACAATTTGCTGGGTCAGGTTTAAGTCTAGTCCCACTAAATTTGCAACAAAGAGCGCAGCAGCAGCTTCATATAAAGCTGTACCATCCATGTTAAGTTGAGAACCTAATGGAATCACAAAACCTGCCGTTTGAGGACGAACACCTAAGTTTTCCTGTGTGCATTTCATGCTCAGCGGCATTGTTGCAGAGCTCGAACTTGTTGCAAACGCAGTAATTAAGGCTGTACGTGTACCTTTGAAAAAAGTCCAAGGGCTCATACGACCAACAATCCAGAGCAGTAATGGCAAAACAACAGCACCATGGAAAATAGTGGTTCCAGTTACAACAACAGCGAACTCTGCCAAGCGGCTTAATACTGAAATATCTTCGGTAGCCATTAATTTAGCAAGTAATGCAAAAATTCCTAATGGCGCCAACTTCATGACCCATCCCACTAGCATCATCATCATTTCAAAAAACTGATGACTCAATAAGCGGATACTCTTAAAGCGTTCACCACCTTGAACCAATGCAAAACCCACAAATAGTGCAAACACCACAACAGCTAAAACATTTCCATCACTAAATGCTTTAAAGGGATTAATTAACGTATTTTGAATAAAGTTAGTAAAGAAAGTTGCTGGGTTTAAGCTATCTGGTGCTTGATAGTTTTGCATTGATGCCTGAAAAATTGAAATATCTACGCCTCGCCCCACCTCAAATAAATGAGCACAGCCAATACCCAAGATTAAGGCTAATGTGGTGGTCGTGATAAAACATAAAAACGTAATTTTCCAAACAGGACCTAGCTGCCCTCCTGCCTGTAAATTTGAAACTCCCACAACAATAGAGCTGAAAATTAACGGCACCAACAACATTTTAAGCAGCCCAATAAAGACACTACTTAATATGCCTAACCCGTATAAGCTATGCTTTACAAAAGCAGTATCAGGATACATGGTAAGCATGAAGCCAAAGGCTAAACCTAAAATGGCAGCAATCAGAATTTGTGTATTTAAGTTCATATCAGCATTATTTTTTTCAGTAGGCAATCCTTTTGCAAATATGACATGAGCTTGCTTTTCATTCGAGCAATTTTTTGTCACATCCTTTCAATTAAAATAAAAAAGCCATCTTATGAGATGGCTTTATAAATAAGTTTACTGTGTTTCAATTTCCCGCAAACGAATTAAACCCTCTTGTACCGTACTACATACAAGTTGGCCATTTTGCCACATACGGCCAAAATTCAAACCACGAGAAGCTGCACTAACTGTTGCTTCCATGTCATAGAGCATCCATTCATCAGCGCGAAGTGGGCGATGGAAATAAATGGCATGATCAATACTGGCACACTGCAAACTTGGAGAAATATAGCTAAGACCATGTGGTCTTAAAGCCGTAGTCATCAAAGTAAAGTCCGAATAAAACGCCACAATTGCTTGATGTAAAGCGATATCATCGAGTTGTTTTGGAATACGGTCATGGGTACGGATATAGTGCGCATTATATGGCGCTTCCGGTTGTGGTTGAAATGGATTGACTGGATCAATCGGTCGTATTTCAACATGACGTTCACGCATGAAACTTGCACGAACATTTTCCGGTACAAAATTAAGAATACCTTCTTTCAGTTCATTTTCCGACTTTAACGTCTCAGGAGCTGGATATTCTGGTTCTGAATGTTGGTAGTTCAAGCCTTCTTCAGGATTGGCGAAAGATACCATTGCAGAGAAAATAACTCGTCCATGTTGGACTGCCCGAACCTGACGACTGACAAAGCTTTTTCCATCACGCAAGCGATCTACTTCATAGATGATTGGAGCATTAATATCGCCACCATATAAAAAGTAAGCGTGCATAGAATGCGCGGGACGGTCAGTTGTATAAGAAGCTGCACGTAAAGCCTGCCCTAAAACTTGACCTCCAAAAACACGTTTACCGACCAAATTACGGCTAATTCCACGGTAAATATTTTCTTCAAGCTTTTCTAAAGTGAGCAGCTCAACCAGTTCTTGGGTTAACGCATTCATGAGAGATACCTTCATATTGCAGGCAAAATTGGTATTAAAGGACAGATGTGTAGAATCTATTGTGCCATAAAAAACTATTTGTACATGGAACAATCAGTCAACTTCTGACGAACATTGCCCTTAAAGCAGCTAAAAATACGATTTTTAACGATAAAAAATGCCAAAAGCATTATAATTTATAAGAAAGTAGCATATTGTTTTTTTTAATAAATGCCTCAAAATAATTACCCTCTGCATTTGGTGCTGGGATTTGTCTTTAAGAAGTAGGAGTTCTTATGTCCAAGAGTGGGTTTGGTCAAATGTATCGTCGGCTTTCAAGTAAGCTACTTGACCTCGTGGTAACACCACATGTTCTTGGGGAAGTTCCTACTGAACCAGTATCAGAAACATCGGAAACTGAAGCAAAGACTGAGCGCCAAAAGGTAGTGTGCTACGTCTTGCAAAATCATTCTCGCAGTAATGCGTTAGTGGTGGATGGGGAAACTCGCCGTTTAAATTTAAAACCTGCATTAGATCCGTTAGTCATCGGTTCTCATCAGGAAAAAGCATCAGTTTTATTTTTACAACATAATGATGAAAATAACCTATTAAATCCCCCTCCTCATGCTTTTCCACCTCGTTTAATTAAACTGATTGAAGTTTTACAAGCAAATCCTGAGCTCGATATAGAACTGGTTCCAGTAACCGTTTTATGGGGCCGCTCTCCAGATAAAGAAGACTCTTGGTTTAAGCTATTGTTCTCAGACACATGGGCAACACCAAGTACTGTTAAACAGCTTGTGAATATTGGTTTACATGGTCGTCAATCTTATTTAGAGTTCCATGAACCACAGTCTTTGCGTGACCTCGTTGAATATGCTCAACAGCATTATCCGAACCTTTCACCAGCGACTTATATTGTGAGCACTTTAAATGACTATCTTGACCGCCAACGTGAAGTTGTTTTAGGACCTGACTTATCAGATCGCCGCAATGTCATGCAGTCGGTATTAAAGTCTCGTGATGTTCAAGAAGCTATTCGACGCGAAAGTATTCGTGGCAAAATCAGCATGCTTGAAGCAGAGCGCCGTGCGATTGGTTATGTCAACGAAATCGTATCTGACTATTCTCACTCAGCAGTTCGTTTTGCAGATTTAGCATTAACACGCTTATGGACTCAGCTTTATGACGGGGTAGAAGTTCATAACTTCAGCACTGTTCGTGAGCTCGCAAAAGACTATGAAATTGTGTACACACCATGTCACCGTAGCCATATTGACTACTTATTACTGTCTTATGTGATCTATAAACGTGGTTTGATGGTTCCGTATATTGCTGCGGGCGACAACTTAAACTTACCTTTCGTTGGTCAGCTTTTACGTGGTGGCGGTGCCTTCTTTATTCGCCGCTCTTTCCGAGGTAATGGCCTTTATACTTCGGTATTTAAAGAATATTTATATAGTATTCTTTCTCGCAACACACCACTTGAATACTTTATTGAAGGTGGACGTTCACGTACAGGTCGTTTATTACCACCGAAAACTGGCATGCTCGCAATGACAGTTCATAGCCATTTACGTGGCCGTGCCAAGCCAATTGTATTTGTGCCAACTTACATTGGTTATGAGCGCCTTATGGAAGGTTCAACCTATGTAGGCGAAATGCAAGGTAAACCAAAAGAAGCTGAGTCTATTTTTGGTATTTTAAAAACACTTCGAAAAATTGAACGCATTTTCGGTAAGGTACACGTTAACTTTGGTGAACCTGTTTTTCTAGACGACTTGCTTAAACAGCACAATGCAGAAAATGTCTACATTGAAAAGAATGATGACCCAGTACCACCAGCTGTTTCAGAAGCAGTGAATAGCTCTGCAAATGCAATTTTAGAGAATATTAACCGTGCGGTAGTGATTAACCCGGTTTCTTTACTTTCAATTATTTTACTTGCAACACCAAAGCATACGCTTGATGAAGAAATCTGTATTAAACAGCTTGAAGCTTATCGCAATTTGGCATCAAATTTCCCTTATGATGCACGTACAGAAGTAACGCCTTTATCTGGCAAGGAAATTATTGCTTACGGCTTAAAACTTAAACTCATTAAGCGCGTACAGCATGCTCTTGGTGACATTATTGCGATTGAAGATAACCAAGCCGTTCTCCTCACTTATTTCCGTAATAACATTTTACATGCTTTCGTTTTACCTTCATTGGTTGCATCTCTTGTTGAGCATAACGGAAAAATCAGTCGTACTGATTTAAGTAATGTCATCTATACACTTTACCCGTTCTTAAAAGCTGAACTATTCCTTAAATGGAAAAGTAGTGAACTTAAAGAACAGATTGAACAATATGCAGATGCATTAGTTCAATCAAAACTTATTGAGCAAGATGATGAAGGTAACTTGATTAGCTCTGCACCAAATACTGAAGAGCACAATCAGCTTGTTGTATTGGCGACACCTGTTAAACAAAGTCTTGAGCGTTATTACATGACGTTAGCTTTAATCACTCAGCGTGGTTCAGGCAATATTTCAACAAAACAAGTTGAAGAGTTAAGTCATTTGTTAGGCCAACGTTTGTCTGTACTTTATGAGTTTAATTCTCCAGAGTTCTTTGACAAAGCATTGTTCCAAAGCTTTATCAAAGTCTTAACTCAACAAAATTACATTCGAACGAATGACCAAGGCCAAATCGAGTTTGATGATAATTTCCGTCAAATGGCAGCAGGCGCACAGTTAGTACTTGATGAAGTAACGTTACAGATGTTGCAACACATCACCACCTTTACTGATGAAGAGTTAAAAGAAGCCCTTGAAGCAATGGCTTCTCAACAAGCTAAACGCCGTTTAAAACGTAAGAAATCTTAAATTTTTAGTCAAAATAAAAGGCAACTCAGGTTGCCTTTTATTTTATCGACGCATAGAACATTCAAAGTAACGTGGATCATCGATACAACGTAAGCGTTTCATTAGCTCAACAAAGTATGCATCATAATATCCAGAGCGAACATATTGATTCCGTATTTTGGCCACCATAATGTCATAGCTCTGCTTTTCGTAAAAAGAAACATCTACCCAATAATAGGCAGGTAAATGATTTTCCCACTGCATTGCTCTATTCGTTAGTAATTGACTATTTTGCACAAACCAAGCCCGAATTTTTCGTCCAAAATTGGCAGGATAAGCTTGAGGTTTAATAATTAGATTTACCCCGAAATAAGCCAATGGAAAATTAATCACTTGAGTGTCTGGCCCGAAATCTTTCTGTAAGTTATAAGGTAAAAGACCATAAATCGGTGCAGGCATAATATCGATTTTATTTTGCTGGAACTGGGCAATTGCATTGGATAAATCAACATAGACTGGCTGCGCCCCTACACTTCTCACCAAAGCCTGCTGTGGCGGATTATTAGCCAAGACTCCGACTCGCTGGCCTCTAAGCTGTGCAACTTTTGATATTTTTTTGTTTTTCATGACCATGTAAGCTGTTCCTACTGGAATCATACCGACCACTTCATAGTCTTGATTAATGAGTTTTTTCTCAATTGTAGGATGGTTTAAAAGCTGCAATAAATTTCGAGCGGTTCGGTTATTAGGTATAAGACCAATACCCGAACTACTCCCCATAAAATGATTGTACTGATAAGTATTAAAGTTACTGGCTGCTAGACCGGAACATTTCCCTTCATCAAAAGCTTGTATAGCTTGCTGCTCTTTTTGATAACTGACGACCTTGAACTTGACTTGATATTGCTGAGCATATAATCGAATGTCGTTTAAACGACGCGTTATATCCCCTTGGGTACCCATAGGATCATATGTACACCACACCTGATCTTGAGCCCAACTCGCAACTGACATTACGCTCAAAATAAGAGCTAAACAAAATTTCTTCACTTGCAACCTTTTTTTCTTTATCGGCAATTTGATTGCCTCTTCTGGTATTTCTATTGTTATTTAAAGTTTAGTCTAAATTTTAATTTGTACCATGAGCATTTAAACATAATAAATAGTCATTAAAGCAAATTGGGTGTTCAAGCTGAAAACCTGTTTCAAATAAATGTTTCGCATATATTTTTTTACCTGAAACATGAGCTGAATCTAAAGTAAGAAGTGGTAAATCCAACTGACTTTGGAACCACAGTAAAACCTCATGTAAAGGTACAGGGGCATTATTTGCAACAAGATAACTCTTATGCGGTTTTTCAAAATCGGCTAAAAATGCTAAAAATCTTGCTAAATCATCGATATGAATACGATTACTATAGTGAATATTGGGATAGGTCTGCGTGTTTTCAGCCATGCGTTTTAATCGGTCAATCGAAGTACCATAAATCCCGGTAGGACGTACAATCACGCACTGAGCTGGAAAGTATTTCTGCCAAAGCAATTCCATATTATGCAGGATATGTCCTTGAGCATCATTCGGGTGAATCTCACTATCATCATTAATAGTTTCACCAGAATTTTCACCATATACCCGCGTAGATGACACCACAATTAATCTTTTGACTGGATGTGATTTTAAGGCCTGTCGAATAGGCTCAATACTATCCACGTAAGTATGTTGATAACCTTGAACTGTACTATCCTCTGGAGAAAGTAAAATATACACTACATCTACAGGCTCAATTTCACTTAAATCAAGTGTAAAAATATCCTGTACGAGGTGTTTCCCGTAAGGATCTGTTTTTTCGCTACGGCTGATTGTGGTAATTTGATGTCCTGTCTCAAATAGTTGTTTAGCAACACGCTGAGATGTTTTACCATAACCGATAAATAATATATGCATAGAGAACTCGTTGAGGGGACATGACTTCAGTCCATCAGTTACAAGGCGTTGGATCGGCTTCAGCAGCCCTACTCGAAAAACTAAATATTTTTACCACAGATGATTTACTGTTTCATCTGCCCCGTGATTATGAAGATCGCAGTACCATTATTCCTATGAATCAATTGGTGGTTGGTCGTAGTTATTTACTCGAGGGTGAAGTCAAATCTGTTGATTTCCCTCCAGGTAAACGTAAATCTATGGCCGCATTAATACAAGATGAATTTGGTAAGGTGACTTTACGCTTTTATCATATTTATAAAAATTTAACCGACAAAATAAAACCAGGCCATCGTTTACGTATTTTTGGTGAAGTTCGCGTAGGTGCACGAGGACTTGAGCTTTATCATCCAGAAATTCAGCTCATTAATGAGCATACGCCTCTACCCAAAACGCAGCTCACGGCAATTTACCCAAGTACTGATGGTTTAACGCAACCTAAGTTACGTGAATATGTTAAACAAGCGTTGAAGCATCATAGTGATGCTCTACCTGAGCTGCTTCCTAAACAATATACAAATGGATACGCACTCAAAGAAGCCCTACATTACATTCATGAGCCACCTGTCGATGCCAATATGATTCAATTGGCCCAAGGGTCTCATCCTGCTCAGCAACGCCTTATTTTTGAAGAGTTGGTCGCACATCAAATTAGCCTTCTCACGCGACGTGCTTATATTCGTCAAATTACCTCACCTGCTTTTCCGAGTAGTAAAGTACTTGCAAAAAAACTGTTAGAAGCTCTTCCCTTTCAAATGACCAACGCACAAAAGCGTGTATCAAAAGAAATTTTAAGCGACTTAAAACAACACCAACCGATGTTACGCTTGGTACAAGGTGATGTAGGTGCAGGTAAAACTTTAGTTGCGGCAGTTGCGGCATGTCATGCCTTAGAAGCAGATTGGCAAGTTGCCTTAATGGCACCTACCGAAATTTTAGCAGAGCAGCATTATTTAAATTTTAAACGCTGGTTTGAACCTTTAGGTATTACAGTAGCTTGGCTGTCAGGCAAACAAAAAGGTAAAGCACGAACACAAGCTGAACAACAAATCAAAGAAGGCCAGGCCGAGCTTATTGTAGGTACGCATGCTTTGTTTCAAGATAATGTTGAGTTTGCCAAACTAGGGCTCGTGATTATTGATGAGCAGCACCGCTTTGGGGTGGATCAACGATTAGCCTTACGCAACAAAGGTGCAGAACAACTCACACCACATCAACTCGTCATGACTGCAACGCCAATTCCTAGAACATTAGCAATGAGTGCTTATGGCGATTTGGATACATCGATTATTGATGAATTGCCGCCAGGCCGAACTCCAATTCAGACCGTCACAATTCCGCTAGATCGTCGTGAAGAAGTGCTAAATCGAATTGCTACAAATTGCCGAGAAGGTAAACAAGCCTACTGGGTATGTACTCTGGTTGAACAGTCCGAAACTTTAGATGCTCAAGCTGCGGAAGCCACTTATCAAGAAATGAAAGAGCGCTTTCCTGAACTTAATATTGGTTTGGTTCATGGCAAAATGAAAGCTGATGAAAAGCAATCTGTCATGCAAGCATTTAAAAACAATGAACTTCAACTGCTAATTGCAACAACTGTTATTGAGGTTGGGGTAGATGTACCTAATGCCTCAATTATGGTCATTGAAAATGCTGAACGCTTAGGTCTTTCACAACTACACCAATTACGAGGTCGTGTCGGACGAGGTGCAAAGGCTAGTTTTTGTGTTCTTCTCTATAAACCCCCACTTTCACAAAATGGGCAAGAAAGACTTTCAATTTTAAGAGAAAGTAACGACGGCTTTGTCATTGCTGAAAAAGACCTTGAATTACGAGGTCCGGGTGAATTATTAGGAACAAAACAGACAGGTGATATGGGCTTCCGTGTCGCACGTTTAGAACGAGATGATCATTTACTGAGTCAAGCACATTACGTCGCACAACAAGTTCTAAAAGATTACCCTGAGCAAGCTGACGCCCTCTTAAAACGCTGGCTACCTGAAGCACCTCGATATGCTTATGTTTAAGTTGTTCAATCCTCAATATCTTTTTCAGTTATTGTCCCCTTGCCTATTATGTGAAATAGGAACACGGGAAAAATATTCACTTTGTAAAGAATGTTGGGAACAACTACCGTGGCTTAAGCAAACAGTTCAGCGCAATGATCAATCTGTTCTTGTGGCTTGCCACTACGCATATCCAATTAACCGCATAATTCAGCAGTACAAATATGAACAAAAATTACACTATCAAACCTTACTTGCCGAGGTTTTACAGCAAATAAAATTTCCTAAGGTACAAGCCATAGTACCTATGCCTATTTCTAAACAACGCTTAACTGAACGTGGTTTTAATCAATCATTATTGCTCGCCAAACTTTTAAGTAAACAATTAAAAATACCTGTTTGGCAGCCTGTGCAGCGCCTAAATGAACGCTCTCAAAAAGGGTTGTCTCGACTCGAAAGATTTGAAAATATTGAACAGCAATTTGTTGCGATGACTCAAGAAAAACGGCGTTACCGTCGTGTGCTGATTATTGATGATGTAATCACAACAGGAAGTTCAATTCACGCTTTAAGTCAGGCGCTAAAACAGCTAGGGTGCACATCTATTTATGCAAGTTGCCTAGCTGCTGCTTCATCTACATCATATTAAAATTATAGAGTTGTAGATAAGTTCTGCTCACACCACGGAATTACAATTTCTTTGGTTAATGGCGCAAGTTTTGTCTCGGAATCATTAAATTTTATCCACTTCATTTCAGCAATCTCGGCTGCAATTTGTGGAGACTGTTTCAAACGAACTAAATATAAATGACTAATCAGCGTATGATCCGGTTCATTGGCTGCTGCTGTCTCAAAACGGCCTATAAACCGCTCTATTATACATGGGCTACCTACTTCTTCCAAGATTTCACGTTGTATAGCAGTTTCCGGAGCCTCATTCGGCTCCAGTTTACCGCCTACTTGCATAAAAGCCTGTGTATTACGCTTTCTAACAAGCAATAATTCATTTTGTTCATTTAAGATCACCGCAGCGGCGACCGTAATTGTTTTCACCTATCTAACCTCATTTATGGTTGAACATCCGCATTTGTCCATTTCGGAGCAGGCGGCTGATATTGTTCAAATTGCTGAAGAATATCCTCAATTTTATCCGAAGCGATCAATTTATCGGCAAACCTTGCTTGGCTAAAACCTTTATCTACAGTTCCTTGAACCATTTTAAGCAAATCTTCATAAAAGCCCGCTACATTTAGAAAAGCACACGGCTTTTGATGAATACCTAATTGTGCCCATGTCCATTGTTCAAAGATTTCTTCCAATGTACCTGCCCCACCTGGTAAAGCAATAAAACCGTCCGATAGATCTGCCATTTTGGTCTTACGCTCATGCATATTCTCGACGACATATAGTCTTGTCAGCCCGGGATGAGCTAACTCGCGATCGACTAAAGCACGAGGAATGACGCCAATGACTTGTCCACCGGCTTGTAAAGCACTATCAGCGACAACGCCCATTAAACCCGAACGACCACCACCATAAACAAGAGTTTTACCTTGTTTAGCAATAGTTTGACCGGTTAATTGAGCAATTTGTTGAAAGATTGGGTCTGAACCTAAAGATGAACCACAGAAAATACAAATTGAATTCATAGTATAAAAACCGTTTTATTGAACTGTCATGCTGACAAACTAGACTATCGACAGAGTTTTTTTTTGCAAAATAGCGTATTGGCAAGTGTTTTTCGGCAAATCCTTGTCTAAAATACACCCATCAATTTCCATCAGACTGCGTGAGGAAAAAAGACACATGCTTGAAGCCTTTTATGCCACAGAACGCGGAAGTCTGGAAGATGCCACCATCAACGGTGGATTTGATCTACATCCCGAATTAGTATGGCTTGATCTAATTGCACCCTCTCAAGAAGAACAACAATGGGTCTTAGATGCCTACGATCAGAACTTACCGACACTAAAGTCGCTAGAAGACATTTCATCTTCTGCTCGATTCTACCGTGATGATGACGGCATTTTGCATATCAGCACCTATTTTTTAACGAAAAATAAAAATTATCAGGTTGATGGAGATGCGGAAGATTCATCCCATATGCTTGCCATGGTGCAAACCGTAGCATTCATTTTACATAAAGATCGCTTATTTACTTTGCGTGGTGAGAAGCTAGTTGCATTTCGTGCATTTCGTGCGCGAGCTCGTCGTAATGACTATGAAATGGATTACAAAGATCCAACTTGGATTTTATTGGGCTTGCTTGAAGCAAAACTGGATGAGCTTGCGGATATCTTAGAAGATATCCACAAGGATCTAGAAAAATACTCTACTGAGGTGCTCAACAACCATCAACGTGAGAAGATTTTAGACCTTGATGACATGATTACCCGCTTGGCTCAACAAGAAGATATGCTTGGAAAAGCTCAACTGTGTTTAATTGATTTACGAAGAGTCTTAACGTTTTTATCTCGTCCACGTGCCTTAGGCAGTCATATCTACGATGCAGATATCCGAGAGCTCAGTGAAGACGTTCGTTCACTTGTAGAACATGATGCTTTCTTATTCCAAAAAGTACGATTCTTGCTTGATACAACGTCTGGGTTCATTAACACTGAGCAAAACGATACGATTCGTCGATTCTCGATTTTACCAAGTATGTTAGCGCCACCAATGCTGATCGCGAGTATCTATGGTATGAACACTGAAGTATTGCCTTTTGCTCATGGTAAAAGTAGTTTTATCGCAGTCTTATTAATCATTATTGGCTTTTTTATTGGCCCTATCATTTATTTCCGCTGGAAAAAGTGGATTTAAAGCCTGTCCATATTCACTAATCCTTTATATAAAAAAAGCACCTAAATTTAGGTGCTTTTTTTATCTTTGCATAATCAGACCAAATGTAGATCTTCTTGCAAATGGCAAGCTTGAATGATTTTCAGCATCTTCTCTGGAACATTTTTAAAATGTAATCCAGACTTCTGTGGCGTCTGACGTAACCATTGAACTAACACCGCCAATGCTAACGTATTACCATGCTCAAGCTGTTTTAAATCAACAATTAGAGGAAAGCTAGTCTGCTTTTTAATAATTGCCAATCCAGCTTGATATTGTTGTTCAGCATTTTCAAAATCGATTTTGCCTGAAACAACTAACTCTTGGTTAAGATACTGAACCACTCTTCACCTACTTATTTTTGTTTGTTCTGATTAACAGCAGCATCTGCATCAGGTTGGAACGTAGCAATTGCTTTATTTAAATCGCCACCATTACGCTTAACAGTTGCAGCAAACTGGTTGCGGAACTGTAATCCTAAATCAATACCAGAAACATTGATGTTACGGATTTTCCACTGCGAACCTTTGTCAGCCAACTGGAACGACACAGGAATTTTATCGCCATTGTGGTTGAAGTCTAAAGTTACAACAGGGTTTTTGCCTGCAGTCGCTTTATAAGGACGCATGGTGTAAGTCTGGTTTGTATACTTAGCAAATGCACTACCGTAATTCTCAATTAATGTATTACGGAAGTTTGTTTCAAACTGAGCACGCTGTGCAGCCGTACTATACTGATTTGTCGCATAAGTACCCATCACAATACGAGTGAACGCTTGTGAGTCAACATACGGATCTAAATTTTGACGTATGATTGATTTAACTAAAGCAGGGTTGTTTTGCAACTTGGCATGATCTGTTTTTAAACGAGCAATCAAACCATCAGCAACACGCTTAATAAAATCAGGTGGTGCTTCTGAAGGTGCAGCAAAAGCTGTACCAGCAATCATAGTAGACAAAACACTTGCTGTCAGGGTTTGTTTAAACAACTTATTCACCTGGAACCACTCCTTCAAATAATCTCTTACTCAACAAATGACGGCTGTGCGCTGCTGTCAGTACTTGCAGGAGCTTTTTCTTCTGCTGAGGATGATGAACCAGCGGCAACTTTACCTGCGCCACCACCAGTAATAAATTTACTAATTAAATCTTCTAAATCCATCGTTCCTTGGGTATTAGAAATTGTATCGCCACGTTTAAGGTAGTTAAGACCACCACCCGGTACGATTTTTAAATATTTCTCACCCAATAAACCATTGGTTGCAACCATTATATAAGCATCTTCATCAATACTGGTGATGGATGACATGTTACTGATCAGTTGCTGTTCCATTGTTTTTTGTTGCGCTGGAGTCGCTTGCGTATAATCAGAACTATAACGTAATTCGTCTAAAGCATTTTTTTGAACTTCTTTTAACTGTTCAGCATTAAAACTTGTCAGTTTTCCATCAAGATCAAAAGTTACTGTAGCTAAACGTGTAACCGGATCAAGCGTGATTGAATCAACACGACCAATTGTTACACCGCTCATCGTTACTTTAGCACGTGGTTTAAGTCCGTTAACATTATCAAACTGAGCTTTCATAGTGTAACCTTCGCTCAAGTTTGTACCCACCAAACCACTTACTTTCATCGCTAAAAAGAATAAAGCAATACCGAAGATAATGACAAAGATACCTACGGCCAGCTCACTAGTACGTGATTTCATTAAATCCCTCCGAACATGACCGCAGTCAACACGAAATCAAAACCTAAAACACATAATGAAGAATATACAACCGTCCGGGTCATTGCCGTTGCAATGCCTTCAGGTGTTGGATCACATGCATACCCTTGGAAAACAGCAATCCATGTACAAAGTAAAGCAAATACAATGCTCTTAATGATGCCATTTACAACGTCATGGCCAAATTGAACATTATTTTGCATACCACTCCAGAAGGAGCCTTCATCAACGCCAAGAAAGTCAACACCAACCAATTTACCGCCAACGATACCAATCGCAGCAAAGATAACAGTTAACATTGGCAAACTGACTATGCCAGCCCAAAGACGTGGTGATACGATTTGCTTTAAAGGGTCAACACCAATCATTTCCATACTGGCAAGCTGTTCACTTTGTTTCATTGAACCAATTTCAGCAGTTAATGCAGAACCTGCTCGTCCAGCAAATAGTAAAGCAGCAACAACTGGTGCAAGCTCACGCAGCAAGGTTAAAGACACCATAGTGCCTAGCATTGATTCACTACCAACATTGACCAATATTGAGTAGCCTTGCAATCCGAGTACCAGACCAATAAATAAACCTGATACCGTGATAATAAGTAAAGACATTACCCCTACACGATGCATTTGATAGACGAAACGTCTAAAACCGCCTGCTGAAGGTAATGAAAAAATAATTTGTAAGAGCATCAGTGCCGCAACACCAATCCCTCGAATCCGCTCAATAACGAGTCTACCTAACCAGGCAATCGTATTCATGGACGAACCTCGTTATCTAAATAAGCTTGGTGGCTAAACTGGTACTCAACCGGACCTTCTGCAGAACCGGTTAAGAACTGTTTTACAAAGGGAGAAGCATATTTTTGCAATTCTTCTGGTGTTCCTTCCCCTTGAATTTTTCCTTCTGCCACAACATAAATGTAATCGGCAATAGATAGGGTTTCAGGAACATCATGCGAAACAATAATGGTGGTTAAATCCAAAGCTTCTCGCAATGAACGTATGAGACGTGTTAAAACACCTTTTACAATCGGGTCCTGCCCTGCAAAAGGTTCGTCATACATAATTAAATCTGGATCAAGCGCAATTGCACGAGCTAAAGCAACTCGTCGATTCATACCACCCGATAGCTCAGTAGGCATAAGCTGTTCTGTTCCACGCAGGCCAACAGACTCAAGCTTTAAAGCGACCAGTTCAGCAATCAGATTTTCAGAAAGCTTTGTATGTGCACGAATTGGAAAAGCGACATTTTCATACACCGACATATCGGTAAATAAAGCACCACTTTGGAATAGCATTCCCATACGCGCACGCGCTGCAAACAATTCCTGACGTGACATTTGAGCAATATCTTTACCATCAAGCAAAACTTCACCATGATCAGGAACAAGCTGCCCACCAATCAGACGTAATAGAGTCGTTTTACCTGTACCAGATGGTCCCATGATGGCCGTAATCTGGCCTCGACGTATATTTAAACTAATATTGTCATAAATGACGCGTTCCCCTCGATTAAAACTCAAATTTTTCACTTCAATGAGTGACTGAGTCGAGAGAGGAGTTTTATTATTCATAATGGCAATCATTCCTGCACTTTTATGCCCGCATACTATAACACTGAATTTTGAGAATCTTGTTGTAATTTTGACAAAAGCGAAACAAGCTCATTCATCAATATGAGCTAGATTTTGAAAGAAATTTACTGATTGAGAACTTGAAACTGATCTACGAAATGGCCAGTTAATAAAGCATAGGCAAAATAGATTCCATTACACAAAGCGAGTGCAATAAAAAGGTATGGCAAACCATGTTGAAGTAATAATTTACTCAACCATGCCAAAGAAGTCTCTTTTCGCTTACTTTTACGCATTATTACAATAAATGTTGAACTATTTCACACTTTGTTATTTTATAACAAAACTGAAAAATAAAAAAGGCCAGTATGTTAACTGGCCTTTTTTTTAAATCTTTTTAAGATTAACGGTCGAATTTACGACGACGTTCACCACGAGATTCTTGATTAAAATGTTCTTCACGAACTGCGCGACGTGGACGATCTTCACCACCAAAACTACGTTTTGGACGGTCACCGAAACCACCTTCACGACGTGGACGATCTTCGCCACCGAAACTACGTTGTGGACGGTCACCAAAACCGTTTTCACGACGAGGTTTATAATCTACGCGATTACCACGGTTGTCATCATTTGAATCAAAACGAGGCTTATCGTTAAAACCACCTTCACGACGTGGGCGATCAGAGTTGAACTCACGACGTGGACGGTCTTCACCACCAAAGCTACGTTTTGGACGATCTTCAAAACCACCTTCACGACGTGGACGGTCAGAGTTGAACTCACGACGCGGACGATCTTCACCACCGAAGCTACGTTTTGGACGATCTTCAAAACCACCTTCACGACGTGGACGGTCAGAGTTGAACTCACGACGCGGACGATCTTCACCACCGAAGCTACGTTTTGGACGATCTTCAAAACCACCTTCACGACGTGGACGGTCAGAGTTGAACTCGCGACGCGGACGATCTTCACCACCGAATGGGCGATCACCACGTGGTTTATCATCAAAGCTACGACGCGGACGGTCATCACGACCACCTTCACGGCGTTTGAAGTTACTTTCGCCTTCAAAACGACGACCACCGCCGAAACCGCCACCACGACGACCATCACGACCACCGTTGCCGCCACGACCACGACCACCGCCATCACGACCTGAACGAGCAGGAGGTGGAGATGGCTCTAAACCTTCAATTTCAGAAACACTTAAACGTGCTTCTAAATATTCTTCAAGTGCACGAATCTTACCGCGCTCACGATAAGTCGCTAAAGTAATTGCCTGACCTGTACGACCCGCACGACCTGTACGACCAATACGGTGTACGTAGTCTTCATGCTTCATCGGTAAGCCGAAGTTAATTACGTGTGAAATTGTTGGAACGTCAAGACCACGAGCAGCAACGTCAGTTGCAACTAAGATTTTTGCACGACCTTCACGGATACTACGTAAACGACGGTTACGAACTGTTTGTGGCATTGCACCGTGAAGTGCAACAACTGAATGACCTGCTTCAGCAAGTTCTTCGGCCAACATATCAGTGTCTTCTTGAGTGCTTGCAAAAACTACAGCTTGATCTAAGTTTTCATCACTTAACCAATGTGTAAGTAATTTTTTCTTATGCTCAAAACCATCAGTCCAATGCAATGTTTGCGTAATATCTGTATTGGTTGAATGACCTGTTTCAATTGCAATACGCATTGGATCTTTCATCATGCATGCTGCAAGACGAATAATACGATCAGCAAATGTTGCAGAGAACATTAATGTTTGTTTACGGTTAGCCGCTAATTCGCTGATTGCCTCTAAGTCTTCAGAGAAACCTAGGTCAAGCATACGGTCCGCTTCATCAACGATTAAAGCATCTACTTGATCTAATTTAATTTGACGACGGTTTACCAAGTCAAGTAAACGACCTGGAGTTGCAACAACAACTTGCGCGCCTTTTAACTGTTGAATTTGTTTAGCAAACGGCATACCACCCATAATGGCAGCAATACGAACACCTTTCATGTGACGTACAAATGCGATTGCATCTTGGCTTACTTGTTGAGCTAATTCACGAGTAGGAGAAATTACCAAAATATTTGGTTGAGTTACAGCTTTCATGCGTTCTTTGAACGGAACGAAAGTTTCTTGACCTGCCAAGTTATTTAATGTCGGCAACAAGAATGCAGCAGTTTTACCAGAACCAGTCTGGCTAGAAACTAAAAGGTCTTTACCTTCTAAAGCTGCAGGAATAGATTGTTCTTGCACAGGAGTCGGGGTAGTAAAACCTAAACCTTCAAGCGCTTGTTGTAAGGTTTCATGCAAAGAAAATTCGGCAAAAGTTTTGCTCATAGAGAGTTTCACCCTAATGGGTGCTCCATTTTTAATAAGTACAAAATAGACATCGGCACAAAGCGGCAAAGCAAAATTAGCTGAACCTTATTATTCAGCGGCAATCCGAGTAACGACGATGTGGATTAAACGCACGCTTGATTACGGCCGAACCTGAAGAATCGCTGAGCGATCGGGGCGCAAGAAATGGTCCTCTCTATGGACAGCGTGCGCTTACAATGAATAGAACAGAATGTTCAGGTAATGAACGGAAATTTAAGTGCGTGGGCGGATTATAGCAGAAAGAATTTAAAAGTCATGTGTTTTAATCAACTTTATCGTTATTTCTATTATTATTTCTATTTTACCGATCATTAAAAAATTAAAACCCTCTATAAAAAGAGGGTTTTAACTCACAAAGCGTTTCTCAATTATTTTGCAGCTTTATCCCAAGCAGGAACTACTGTTTGCATTAATGGTTTTAGCATTTTAAGTGAACAAGCAAGCACTTGACCATTTTCAAGTGAATCATTTCCACCACGAGCATCAACCACTACACCGCCTGCTTCTTTAATAATAAGTTCACCAGCAGCGATATCCCATGGTTTTAAACCAAGTTCAAAGAAACCATCGAAACGACCAGCAGCAACATAAGCTAAATCTAGAGCAGCTGAACCACCACGACGGATTTGAGCACCCGCTTGAGTAACAGCTAATAATGAAGCAAAGTGCTGCTCTGCATAAGATACGATTTCACCAGCACGTTTAGCACGATAAGGATGGCCTACTGCCAAGAACGTATTTTCTAAGCTATCTTTTACATTTACACGAATACGGCGTTGGTTCATCACCGCACCACGACCGCGACTTGCAGAGAACAATTCGTCACGTACAGGGTCATAAATTACGCCGTGTTGAGTAACGCCTTTGTGTTGAACTGCAATAGAAATACAGAAATGAGGGAAACCATTAATAAAGTTTTGCGTGCCATCAAGTGGGTCAATTACCCAGCACCAGTCTGCATCGTGGCCTTTGCCTTCTTGCAAACCGAACTCTTCACCTAAGAAGCTATGGTTTTTATAACTTTTACGTAATGTATCAATCGTTAATTGTTCTAAATAACGATCTACACGTGTTACAGGACCATCAATGCCTTTTTCTTCAACTTGCAAATCGAGTTTATGACGATTTTGATGCGCTTTTAAAAGCTCTTGACCAACTGTTTGAGCCGCACGCGCAGCCATCACCACCATAGGTTCCATTGAACACCCACTACAATACAAATTTGAAGATTTTGACAAAGAATAATGCATAAAAGCGCATACATTTTAGCAAATGAATGCGCTTTATGGGAAAAAATGTTTCAAAAATTTTATTAACGGATTAAACGACCTGATTTTGCTTAAGCCAAGCTCTCTCAATTGAGTTCAAAATACCTTTCGCATCTAAACCACAATCTTGCAGCATTTGATTATGTGAAGCCTGATGCAAGAATGAGTCTGGCAAACCTAAGTTAATGATAGGTTTAACAATTTGCTCTTGTGCCATAAACTCATTTACTGCACTACCTGCTCCACCCATAATCGCATGTTCTTCAACTGTCACGAATAAATGAGTATGTTCAGCCAAGTCTCGAATCATTTGCTCATCAAGCGGTTTTACAAAGCGCATATTTACAACACGCACACCAACATCGTGTTTTTGTGCAAGTTGCTCGGCAGCTTCTATAGCAACCATGACACGGCTACCAAATGCTAGAACTGTAATTTGCTCATCACTATTTGGTTTAATTTCTGCAACAATTTCAGCTTTACCTAATTCAAGAACCGACATTTCTTTTTGAATTTCGACACCCACACCTGCACCACGTGGATAACGTACTGCGGCAGGGCCATTATAGGCATAAGCTGTATGAAGCATTTGACGACATTCATTTTCGTCTTTTGGCGCCATAATCACCATATTCGGTACAGTACGCATATAGGCGTAGTCATATGCACCTGCGTGTGTTGGGCCATCTTCACCCACTAGACCGGCACGATCAATACCGAAAGTTACATCAAGATTTTGCAATGCAACATCATGAATAAGTTGATCATAACCACGCTGCAAGAATGTCGAATAAATTGCAACAACAGGTTTTAGTCCTTCACATGCCATACCAGCTGCAAGTGTTACGGCATGCTGCTCTGCAATTGCGACATCAAAGAAACGCTGTGGGAATTGCTTGGCAAACTTAACCATGCCCGAGCCTTCACACATAGCAGGTGTGATCGCAAGCAACCGCTCATCTTGAGCAGCTTCATCGCATAACCATTCACCAAAAACATCCGAATACTTTGGTGGGGCTTTCCCGCCTGAAGTCGCATTAATTTTACCAATCGCATGGTAAGTAATCGGGTCAGCTTCAGCAGGAGCAAAGCCTTTGCCTTTTTTAGTATAAACGTGAACTAAACGTGGACCTTTACGCTTTTTAAGTGCATTGAACACTTGAACCAACTGATTGACATCGTGCCCATCAAATGGTCCAAAATAATCAAAACCAATTGCTTTAAATAGGTTATCTGCAGCATCGGTTGCCGATTGGTGTAATCGAGAGTTATAGGTCCATTTTGGATGTGGCTGGATATAAGCTTCACCGTGTTCATTTACATTGACTAAATGACCTTTTTCCCAAATTGCAGCTAAATGCTTAGCGAAGCCACCAGTACTGCAAGAAATGGACATGTCATTGTCATTGAGTACAACAATCAAGTCAGCATCATGTGCAACCGCATCATTCATAGCCTCAAATGCCATGCCTGCTGTCATTGCACCATCACCTACGATACAAACAACTTCACATGGGTCATTTTGATAACGGCGTGCAAGTGACATACCTAGGCCAGCTGAAATCGCTGTTGATGAATGCCCTACCCCAAAGGTATCAAAAACCGATTCTTCTCTGGCAGGGAAAGCTGCTAATCCATTTTTTGAACGGATAGTTGTAATTTGTTCACGGCGACCAGTCAGGATTTTATGTGGATATGCTTGATGTCCTACATCCCAAACTAACCGGTCATTTGGTGTATTAAAACAATAATGCAGCGCAACCGTCAGCTCAACCACGCCGAGGTTAGCACCGAAATGGCCACCACTCTGGCCTGCTGCATATAAAATATATTGACGCAACTCATCAGCCACTTGAACCAGTTGGCTATGCTCGAGCTGACGTAATTGTTGAGGATGATCAATTGCATCTAACAATGGCGTAACAGGGCGTTGAGTTGGAATTTCGGTATACAACATATGTGGCAAAGCCTTTATAAGCCTGGCAAATCCTAAGCTGGGTCAAAATGGGTCGATCATACAATCGAATGAAGTCACCTTCAATCAGCCACATTTGCGAACGAGATCATGCAAAGCAGTCTCTCATACATTATGGGTATGGTTGGCAGATTATCCTGAATAATCTGACTATTTATCAACTATTATCGTCTTCTTTATACAAAAAAGAAAACCTTAGTGTGCAAAATGATTATGACAATTCGACCAATCTCCCAGCATTACGCTATACTTTAAACCGTTTTCGGTTAAAAGATGAGTTAATCTGTGCCTATAGAGTTCATTGCAACATCAAAACTCCCGACCGCTTTTGGTGAATTCAATATTTCTGTGTTTCAAGATCCAGCAACAGGTGAAGAACATGTGGCACTTTCTAAAGGGTTAGAAAATCCGCCAACAGGCCCTGTTTTGGTTCGTGTACATTCTGAATGCTTAACAGGTGATGCTTTTGCGTCATTAAAATGTGATTGTGGCCCACAATTACAAGCCACTCAAAAACTCATCAATGAAGCAGGACAAGGTGTAATTTTATATTTACGCCAAGAAGGTCGTGGAATTGGTTTAACCAATAAAATTCGTGCCTATGCTTTGCAAGATCAGGGTCACGATACAGTAGATGCCAATTTACTACTGAATTTACCTGCCGATGCACGCCGTTACGATATGTGTAGCATTATGCTCGATCACTTAAAAGTAAAAGAAGTGAAGTTAATTACCAATAATCCTTTGAAAATTCAGGCACTCAAAGATCAGGGTATTAATGTCGTAGATCGTGTACCGTTAACTGTCGGCCGCAATCCTTTTAATGAACAATATTTAAAAACCAAACGTGAAAGAATGGATCACCTTTATCAAAAAGATGATTTTTGATTCCAATTCCAAAATTTAAAAACAATATTTAAGGGATTTTTTTAAGATTTAGAAAAAATCCCTTACTTTTTTTATGGTTTTATGTTTTGATGTATTTAATTTATATCAATCATCTTTGAGGGTCATTATGCAACATCCGACTTCCACAGATATTCAACGTGTCCGCGAATTTCTCCTCGATTTACAAGCTCGTATTTGTGCTGGTTTAGAACAACAAGAAAAAGCTGGCGGTGGTACGGCAGAATTTATTATTGATGATTGGGAACGCCCTGAAGGCGGCGGCGGTCGTTCACGTGTGCTGCAAAATGGTACAGTGATCGAAAAAGGTGGTGTGATGTTTTCTCACATCAACATTAGTAAACTTCCTGCGTCTGCTACAGAACGTCACCCTCAAATTGCAGGGGCTAAAGCTCAGGCACTAGGTGTTTCTTTAGTTATTCATCCTAAAAACCCAAATATTCCGACCTCTCATGCAAATGTCCGTTTATTCGTTGCAGAACGTGAAGGACAAGATCCGATTTGGTGGTTTGGTGGTGGTTTTGATTTAACGCCATTTTATCCAGATGACCAAGATGTTTTAAATTGGCATCAAGCTGCTTACGACCTATGTAAACCTTTTGGTGACAATGTTTATGCTGAACATAAGCAATGGTGTGATGATTACTTTTATTTAAAGCATCGTGATGAACAGCGTGGTGTGGGTGGCTTATTTTTTGATGATTTAAATTGCTGGGATTTCGAAACTTGCTTTAAATATATTCAAGCTGTAGGCAATGGTTATTTAAATGCCATTTTGCCAATTTTCGAAAAACACCGTGAACAGCCTTATAGCGAAGCTCAACGAGAATTTCAGCTTTATCGCCGCGGTAGATATGTTGAATATAACTTGGTTTATGACCGTGGTACGTTGTTTGGATTACAAACAGGTGGCCGTATCGAGTCTATTTTAGTCAGCCTACCTAATTTAGCTGCATGGTCTTATCGTCCTGAATGGGATGAAGACTCTCCAGAGAAGCGTTTAACTGACTATTACTTAAAACCTCGTGATTGGTTAGGTTTAAAAGAAAAAGTCGCTTAATTTTTTGTTTTGGGGATTCTTTGGCTTCCACCCTAAAGAATCTCCTTTTTTGATTTCAATTTTCCTTCCTTCATTCAAATATTTTTTCTTGTGTTATTTTGACTTATAGTGAGGCCTGCTGAATATTCAGCATAGGCTTTATCTGCTTTATGCCATTTTAAAATTTTGGATACAAGAATGACCAAACAGTTTGCAGTAATTGGCAACCCGATCGAACAATCACGCTCGCCTGAATTGCATCATGCTTTCGCTCAAAAAACAGGTGTTGATCTAAACTATCAAAAACGTCTCGCTCCTCTAGATGGTTTTGAGTCAAGCATGCACAGTTTCTTTGCAGAAGGCGGCAGAGGCATGAATGTTACTGTTCCCTTTAAAGAGCAAGCTTTTGCTTTATGTGATGTTTTAACCGAGCGTGCCCAAATTGCTAAAGCTGTAAATACCTTGTGGATGGAAAATGGCAAATTGCATGGTGACAATACAGATGGCCAAGGCCTAGTCGCCGCAATACAAGCTTTAGATTGGAACTTAGAAAATACAACTATTTTAATTTTAGGAGCTGGTGGTGCAACTCGTGGTGTCATTTATCCACTGGTACAGGCTGGCGCTAAAAAGATCGTCATTGCCAACCGAACCCTCGCTCGTGCAGAACAACTTGTAGATGACTTAAAAACAGCAGTTCCACAAGCCCAATTACAAGCAATTTCTCTAAATGATTTAGACGGCGATTTTGATATTATAATTAATGCAACTTCTGCAAGTCTTTCAGGTGATGCTTTACAACTTCCTGAAAAATTACAGTTCAAATATGCGTATGAAATGGCTTATGGCAAACCTTCTAGTTTCCTTGATCAGGCGAAACAGCGTAATGTGCCTTATGCAGAAGGTTTTGGTATGTTAGTAGGCCAAGCCATCGAAGCTTTTTATATCTGGAATGGTGTAAGACCAGAGTTGAAAGATTTCTTATAAACAAAAAAAGAACCTACTTAAAGTAGGTTCTTTTTTTATCTCATTTACTATTTTTTAGCAGCGACCATTTGCTTATAAACATCTCGGAAAATTTCATAATCAATAAATTCATTATGTTCAGGTTTTAACTTCTGAATTGTTTTTTCCGTAAGCTGTTGTTTACGCGCGGCCACATAAACGTTTCCTAAAATATCAGCTGTTTCTGATAACAAATGCTTTTCTTCAGCAGAAACACCATTTTGTTTTTCAAATTCTAACTGATACTGCTTTGAGAACAGTTGGGCTGGCTGTTTATATTGCTTTTGTAGTTTCTGCCAAGCTTCACGCCCTGCTTTACCTTGCATAGTCTCTATTACAATATGATCTACAGCACGCCCTAACTCATGGTCAAACTGTTCATCCTGTTCAAGATGATGCTTTTTCTGTAAAGCAGTAATACGCTCTAAAGCTTTTCCTTGAGGGTTATAGGTATCTTCTTCCGAGAACCAGTAAGCATAAACCTCTGCAATTTCTTGTAGCTGTTGAACAGAGTAATATTTGATATATGACGGTTTTTCAGCTGTTAATTTGGCAATAAATACTGCTTTATAAGTTTTGTCATAAGCATGCGTTGCATCATAGGTTTTATCAGCCAGTACAGCCAGATTTGCATCTAAATCTTGTACATCACTATGTGTGCCTACCGGATGCTCTAAAACATCACCTTGTCCAAGCTTTTCTCCAAAACCTTTAATAAAGTTTTCGAGCATAGAACCTTTACTTGCTTCAGCTACAGACTTGGCCTGTTTAAGCTGCTTTTGATCAATTGAGGTTGCTTTACCGTAATTTAAAATTTGCATATCAGCTTTAATATTAAAGCTATGTTTAAACTCGGCTGGCGTATAAGCAACATCATAGGTCATGTTCACTGCACGACCTTTATCATCTAAAGCCACATCAATCGTGATTGGATTTCTTTGCTTAGGTAAAGCTTGCTCAATCTCGGCCTTGTGTTTTAGCCATAAAGCTTTGAATGCTTCATCATTGATAAACTGGTTTTGGTTATAAGCTTCAAAAGTTTGTTTTAAAGCATCTCGGCGAGACTTGGTTTGAACTTTTTCAGCACTTGCAGCACTCTGGTCTAGCACATCAATGCCATAAACTTGGCAATAATTAATATCACCTAAAGCAACCGGTTTTTTCAGTGACTTTAATTCAATACATTGATCTTCGGTAAGTGTTACAGCGTCTTCACCTTGTGCATCCTGTACACCACCTGCAGCTGCTTCTTCACTGACATCTTGATCTTCAGAAACTGATGCATCTGCTGCTGCCGGAGCTTGTGCTGCCGCACTTAAATTGTCTTCACCTGCATCATTTGATGAAAGGCCACCATCAAAGTGTGCATTGATTAAACTATATAGTTCCTGACTTACAGCAGCGGCATCATCAGAAGAAACCTTTTGTTCTTCTTTATTAACAGCGCCTTTTTTCGCTTCAGAAGCGGCAAGCTCTTTTGCTACTTTTTCAGCCATTTTTTGGTTATCAAAACCTAATACACTTTTTTGAAGATATTTATCATTGACCTGACCATACAGCTCAACTTCTAAAAGCAACTCTTCAATGGTGGTTTTCAAACGAATTTTGTCAACTGCCCCAGCCTTACGATCAGTCTCTGTCAAAGATACACGTTGTAAGTTTTGCGGGTCAGCCAAACGATAAGAAACCGCGCTAGAAGCTTTAAGATATTCAATAAACTTCTTCGTATCGACATTTTTAAAGAAGTCTTTATATTTTGAAAAATCAATATAAGCCAAATTATTTTGATTTTCTTTATTGACTAAATACGGCATTAAACCGAAGTAATTTACGTAAAACTTATAATTTTCCAGATCAAGCACCATTGGCAATTTTGCCTGAACCAATAGCGTTGGTTTTTCATATCTAGCAGTAAGGTTAAATGAACCCATTTTTTGACGGTAATGAATTGAGCCGTCATAGCTAAACTGAAGATCATTCAATAAATTAATTAATACGGCATTTACTTTTTCAGAACGTGCTGAGGGCCCCAAATCACCTTGTTCATTTGCAATAGCTGCATATAAGGTCTGTTTCTGAGCTTTACTTAAACCAACTTTTTGCTCACGTAAATATTGATCAACTTTCTTTTGTAATTCGGCATCAAGTTTTGGACTATTTTCAGCTTTTCCATTTTGCTTTATTTGTGATGGATCAACCGTGATTTTAAAATTTCCGCGATAGTCATAACTTGGATATTCATACATCGCATTAACGCTTTGAATGGCCTTTTGCTCTAAATTCGCAGATGCCACTTGTGGACGCACGCCGTGTTGTGCACATGCAGTCAAGCCCAAACTAAATAAACATAAACTGAGATATTTTAAATGCATAACCTTTTTTAAAACCTTATCACTTTATCTTTTTAACAAAACTTGCTAAAAATAAAAAAATTAGTTGTTTTTTCACATAAAAGTATAAGACCTGACTTTATCAGAAAATATAATTTCCAGTGTATTTATTTTCGACAAAATTCGCTTTTCTGACATTCTTTTCGGGTGTGATTAACATTGTATTTTTATCATGCGAGTGAATAATCAAATCATCGATTCAGATAATCCCACAATGTCTTACAATTAGGATTAAAGCCATGCCAGCATATAAAGCTCCCCTACACGATATCCGCTTCTTAATGAATGAAGTATTAGACTATCCTGCTCACTATAAAACTTTATCAAATGGTGAAAGTGCAGATCCAGATACTGTAGATATGATTCTTGAAGGTGCGGCAGATTATTGTGAAAACGTACTCTCTCCCCTTAACCAATCTGGCGATGAAGAAGGTTGCTATTTTGACAATGGCGAAGTGAAAACACCAAAAGGTTTTAAAGAAGCTTATGACCAGTTTGTAATGGGTGGCTGGCAAGGACTTTCTTATCCTGAAGAATTTGGTGGCCAAGGCCTTCCAATGTCTTTAAACCTGATTAAATCAGAAATGATGGGTACAGCGAACTGGTCATTTACCATGTATCCGGGTTTAAGCTCAGGTTGTATGAATACGATTTTGCAATTCGGTACAGATGAGCAAAAACAAACCTATATGCCTAAACTTGTTGAAGGTACATGGAGTGGCACAATGTGCTTAACCGAACCTCAATGTGGTACAGACTTAGGTCAGGTAAAAACTAAAGCTGAGCCTCAAGCTGATGGTACTTATAAAATTTCTGGTACAAAAATCTTCATTTCTGCTGGTGAACACGATTTAACTGAGAACATTATTCACATCGTGCTTGCACGTCTTCCAGATGCACCAGCAGGTACACGCGGTATTTCTTTATTTATCGTTCCTAAGTTTATTCCAACCGCTGATGGCGGCGTAGGTGAACGTAACACGGTTAGCTGTGGTTCAATCGAACATAAAATGGGTATTCGTGCTTCTGCAACGGCTGTATTGAACTTCGATAATGCAACAGGTTACCTCATTGGTGAAGTAAACAAAGGCCTACATGCCATGTTTACCTTTATGAACACTGCGCGTATTGGTACTGCAGTTCAAGGCATTGCACATGCTGAGTTATCTTTCCAAGGTGCTCTACCTTATGCCAAAGAACGTATGTCTATGCGTGCCCTTTCTGGTAAAAAAGATCCAGATAAAGTGGCTGATGCGATTATTCACCATGCTGATGTACGTCGTATGTTATTAACTCAAAAAGCGATCGCTGAAGGCGGTCGTTCAATGATCTATTACGCAGCACAGCTTGCTGACAAAATGACAGACGCTTTGACGCGCGGTGACCAAGCTGCATTTGAAGATTATGATGACAAACTTGGTTTCTATACACCAATTTTGAAAGGTTTCTTGACCGAGCTTGGCCTAGAAGCTGCTAACCACGGTATGCAAGTGTATGGTGGTCATGGCTACATCAAAGAATGGGGTATGGAGCAAATCGTACGTGATGCTCGTATTTCTACTTTATACGAAGGAACAACTGGTGTTCAGGCACTCGACTTGATTGGTCGTAAAGTGTTGTTAAGCTCAAAAGGTAAAGTAGTGCGTGAATACACTGCTGAAATCTTAAAATTCTGTGCAACACATGCACGTAATAAATACTTACGTCGTTTCGCTTGGGATTTAACAAAGCTTTGTGCTCAATGGAACACTTTAACTGTTCGTATCATGCTTGCTGCACGTAAAGACCGTGATATCGTATCTTCTGCTTCTGTAGATTTCTTGATGTTCTCAGGCTATGTCATGATGGCTTATTTCTGGGCTCAACAAGCCGTAGTTGCTTCTGAAAAATTAGAAGCAGGTGACGGTAAAGAAACTCCTGAATTCTATAAAGCAAAAATTAAAGTTGCTGATTTCTACTTCGACCGCTTATTACCACGTGCACAAGGTCATGCAGAATCAATGGTAACGACTTCTCGTACACTTACTTCATTACCAGTTGAACACTTTAGCTTCGACTATTAATAATAAGTAAGTAGTAAAATAAAAAAGAGCGCAATTAATATTGCGCTCTTTTTTATTGAATTAAAATAACTTTATTCTTTATTAAGTACATAAGCTTTTGTAGGAACAAAATAGTTTTGTTCTAAAAACTCACGATTTTTACCATAATCGCTATAGAACAGTTTTTCTAAATTTACGATTAATTTCTGTTTCGAAATAATATTGAAGTAGAAGTTAACATCTGATGTTGGACACTGAATCTTTAACTCATGAGCAGCAGAATCAACTTTCCACTTTAATGAAGGACATAATCGATTGATGACTGCACTTTTTGCCCCATCTTTATTACTGATTCGCCCAAAATGAACAACGTTCCAATACGCAGTGCCATCAGGTAATAAGTTTAAAATATATTCCGCTTCACCTGTTTCACAATCGGCAAAATTATCTTCACATGAAATACGGGTATGATAGCGACCTGCATATTGTTGATCTGATTCAGATATTTTAGATGTCTGATCTGGTGCACCATCGGGTAAAAAAGTTCGCCCTGCTGCATCATCCAACGTTTTAACTGCAGTCGTACTTTTAACTAGACTATTATCATGTTTAGAAGTCGTTGCTAACGCTGAGTGATCCTTAGAATCGGCATGATTTGCATCACAGGCACTCAGCGCCATACATAAGATGGCTGCCAAACCTAAATATTTAATTAAAAGACCAGACCACTTCAAAGACATATACATCATTCACATACAACAGCAATGTGACTGTTCAAATTATGATTTAAGAACACTACCATTACTGCTACAAACACTTTTAGCCCCGAAAGGGTGCATTTTAGTAGATGTTGCTTTCATTCATTTAAATCATTTACATATTTTAACTATTTTTAATTTTATCGGACTTTAATTAGTTAATTTTGTCGCCATATTTCTATTAACCAAGGGAAATAACAAACCTTGTCATTTATATATTTGAGGAGAACTACATGACCAATTCTGGTTTATATCGCTCGAACCGACAAAGCATGATCGCCGGTGTAATGGGCGGTATTGCTGAACGTTTTGGTTGGAACGCAAATTTATTACGCATTATTTTCGTATTGGTCTCGGTAATGAGTGCGGCTTTCCCAGGAATTTTAGTCTACTTGGTTTTATGGTTAGTTATTCCGAAAAGACAGCCTGAACAAGTCCAAGGTTATCAACAACCTGTTCGTACTGTACGAGAAGAACAAATACATTAAATCACTTAGTTTATTTTGGTCGCTACGGTTGCATCCCCTAATCAACCGTAGCTTTTTTTATGCTTAAAATTATAGTTTTCGATTTAACTGCTGTTGTAAAGCCGCGATCATATCTGCACGGCTAATGATTCCTATCAGTTTTCGCTCTTCAACAACAGGAATATAGTTAAATGACTTCTCAACAAAGTAAGGTACAAGATCTTGAATAGGCTGAGTTGGTAGTACAGTAACAACTCGACGACTCATAATTTGCTTTACATAATGTTGCCATGAGTTTCTTGGATCGGCTGCCCCTTTAAACCACTCCACAACTTCATATAGTGCTAAAGTTCCTACCAAGTGGTTTTCTGCATTGACAACAGGTAAGCTCATCAAGTTCACTTGTTTAAATTTATCTAATGCCTGATGAATATCATCATCTTCATGTAGTTTAATCACATCACGGCTCATAATATCCTGACAGGCATATTGGTTCACCATGCGTTCATTGGCATGTTCTTGCGCTTCTAAAATGATTTTTTCTAAATCGTACTGACTAATATCTAATAGTTCAGTGTGATGCTCTAATGCATATTCAATATCTTTTGGCTGAATTGAGACTTTTTGAGTTGGCGTTGGGTCTTTACTGCGTTCATTTAAGTGTGCAGTAACCGGATAATGCCGCCCAATCAGTCTATTAAAAAAGATGGCGAAACCGAGTAGAAGTAATGAATTGAGTAGAACTGGATAGAAAACAAAATAGAAACCTAATTTGTGAATAGCCGCACCACCCAACACAGCCGTAATCGCAACTGCACCACTCGGTGGGTGCAAAGAGTCAGTGGTCATCATTAAAAATATAGCAAGCCCTACAGCCACACTAAAAGCCGTAGTTAAATCCGGAATGTACTGTGCACAGGCTACGCCAATAATGGCGGCTAAGGTATTACCAACAATAACATTCCAAGGCTGAGCCAGCGGACTAGTCGACACAGCAAATAAGAGAACTGAGGAAGCTCCCATAGGTGCAATGTACCATGCATTAATCCCATCTAAAACATACCAGCTAATTAAGGAAGAAATTGCTAAACCGCATAGCGCTCCAACGCCACAAAGCAACCGTTCTTTTAGTGGTAAAACCTTAAAATTCGGTTTTAAAATCTGTAACCATTCTGGCTGTATAACACTCACAGTACACCTTAGGGGATATGCCGTTATTTATAACGGGCAAAAGTATACGCCCAAAGCCACATAAAGTGCATTTAAATTATATCTTTCAATTATCAGAAAACCTGTTGAATATATTCTTACTATTTGAAAATTTTAATATTCCATCAATTTTTCATTTAAATAACGCCAGTAACGTTTCGGCAAATATTGCACATGGAGCTTTATATTCTGGCGTTCTGTAATATTTACGCTCTTAAAATAATCTTTCCAAAGCTGATCATACAAAACTTCTTGCTCATCTAACTCAAGCTGAAAGCTTTGACTCATTCCATTTTTTAAATTACGGTCAACGTCCGAGGCTTCGAGCGAAACTTCATGTATTTCCCGTAAATCATAATAAATTCCAAACTTACGTTGCTCATCATAAATCAACCAACGCTGATCTTGATAACGCCGTTTAAAATGCGGCTGAATGAGTGGTAAAACATTAAAATCAGGACGAACCAGACTTAAAAAAAGCTCATCTTTAGTTTTCTTAAAACGAATAAAAGCCTCCATTCGATGCTTCTCTCGCCCGACCTTTTTCGTCCACTGTGCAATTGCCAGAACACTAGGATTTGAATAATCTTTTTCTATGGAAACATGGCTAGTAAACACATAAATACAGTAATTAAATAAATGCTGATAGGCATCTAAAGATTCGGATAAATAAGCAAAATAAAATTGTTTTAACGAAGAAGATGAAAGCTTTTTTTGTAGCGCAGCCCATACACGTTCAGCATGTTGCTCATTATTTGCAACCTCAATTTTATCGGCAAATAAGCCATGTTGAGCTGCATCATTCAAACAGAGCCTGACCTGTAATTCTTTAAATTGAAATGCACGAAAAACACAGCTTAGCAGCCCAACCATTGAACCATCAAAATAGTAAGCAACTTCCTCATTAAACATGGCCTAAAACCCAAGACTTAATTGTGGCGAGAGCTGCTGCACATATTTCGATGAGCCTTGCGTTAAAATCTGCTGCCGAATAAAACTTGAAGACAATTCTTTTTGGAATTTTGGAGTGTCTTCACAGCGAATAAAGAATTTTGCACGCTGATAGGCCACACCGAGTTTTTTAAGTAAATCGGTATGGATTTTGCCAAAACGGCGTGCTTGCACAATTTTCTTGGCCGATTTCACCCCAATACCCGGCACACGTAAAATCATTTGATAATCTGCACGGTTTAAATCTACCGGAAACTGTTCGGGATGCCTTAAGGCCCAGCTTAATTTTGGGTCTACATCCAGATCCAAATTTGGGTGTTTTTCATTAACAATTTCATTGACTTCAAAACCGTAAAAACGCATCAACCAATCACTTTGATAAAGTCTGTTTTCACGAAGCAACGGCGGTGCAGAACCAACAGCAGGCAAGTAATTATTTTCGGTATTAATTGGAATATAACCCGAATAATAGACGCGTTTGAGTTTAAATTCTTTATAGTGCTTGTCTGCCATGAACAAGACATCTTGATCTGACTCTTGATGCGCTCCTACCACCATTTGGGTGGTCTGCCCTGCTGGTACATATTTCGGCACATGCTTAATAACTTGTCGTTCATCTTTCAGTTGAATGAGTCTGTCACGAACCAAACCTAAATCTTTTTGTACTTCCTCATGTGATTTTTCTGGCGCAAAAGTTTTTAGCCCCATCTCTGTCGGCATTTCTAAATTAATACTCATCCGGTCAGCATATAAACCTGCTTCATGAATCAGTTCAGGCGATGCGCCTGGAATCGTTTTTAAGTGAATATAACCATTAAAGTTTTCTTCAAGACGCAACTTTTTAACCACTTGGAGCATGCGCTCCATCGTGTGATCTGCCGATTTAAAAATGCCGGAGCTTAAAAATAACCCTTCAATATAATTACGACGGTAAAAATTAATGGTTAAATCGACGACCTCTTGTACCGTAAATGCGGCACGTTGAACGTCATTAGAACGACGTGAAACACAATAGGCGCAGTCAAAAATACAGACATTGCTAAACAGAATTTTTAAGAGAGACACACAACGACCATCTTCAGTATAGCTATGGCAAATACCCGAATGACTAGCATCCCCCAGACCTTTATTTTTGTTTTTACGGTCACTGCCACTTGATGAACAAGACACATCATATTTAGCAGCATCAGCAAGAATTTGTAGTTTTTCCCGAATGCGATCAGACATATCAAACGACTCATTTATGGCATCGTTTAGAAAATATCATGTCGCATTCTTAAATTTAATCTAGGGAAGTACGCTCAGCGTCATGAGGTGACGTTTAAAATAATCTGTCTTAATTAACGTATTCTTCAAGCTGCTTTACACGCTTTTCATACTCTTGCATTGGGCAATATGAATACATCGGTGAGCCGATATATGAACCTGCATTATTACATTCCTGATCTACATAGGCTTTCCAGAGTCGCTGAGATTTTAAAATATCTTGGTAACGTTCTGGCTGTTTGTATTCTTCGCTTTGTGCACGAATTTGATCAATCAGAGCAACAATTTTTTCTTCATAAGTCTTTTTAGCTTGTTCAGAACAGCTATACACGACCATATTATTAATGCTTTCAAGCTTCATTTCTTTAATGGTCTGGTCTACACATTGATTGTATTCATCTTGCTCATCAGTTTCGGTTTGCGCGTAAAGCCACGGGCTACAGAAAAGGCTGGATAAAACAATAAGTTTGCAGCAAAATTTCAACATAACTTCTTCTCAGTTCTATAATTTTTAATATGCTTCAATATAACAAAAAAACGATTATTCATGCACTTGCGCTTGCACCCCTACCATTGCTGAGTTTATCTGCCTTAGGGGTCATGACATTAAATGCTGAGTTTAACCTTTATTCGATTGGAGTTATTTTACTAGCCCATTTCTTATTTTATTTACTTTTTTATGGCCTTCTAATTATTCCTTTCGCATATATCATTTCCTATTTTCTGGCCCGTAAAAGTCGTTTAAATCTGATGAGTATTTTCATCAGCGGAACTGCGATCTGGATTTTGATTAGCCCTATTGCACGTTTGTTTTTTGTCGGGTCATTCCCGTCTCCTTGGTGGAATATTTATAAGATTTACAGTTTTTATCTCATGATTTTATTTACCGGCTTTTGCTACTGGTTAAGCTTGAAATGGCTAAGCCGAAAACAAATAGGCTAATCACGTATTCATTTGATTAAGCCTTTGCCACTCCCCTACAAAATCCTTATACTTAGGGGCAATTTTTCTCATAAATTCGTGGATGCTACATGAGTCGCGCCATCTCGCACATTGATACATTTCAGGGCTTAATTCTTGCCCTACAAAACTATTGGGCCGAACAAGGCTGCGTCGTACTACAACCTTACGACATGGAAATGGGCGCTGGAACATTCCACACCGCAACATTCTTACGTGCTTTAGGGCCAGAGACTTGGAACGCGGCATACGTTCAACCTTCACGTCGTCCAAAAGATGGCCGCTACGGTGAAAACCCGAACCGTTTGCAACACTACTATCAGTTCCAAGTGGTACTTAAGCCAAACCCAGACAACATCCAGCAGCTTTATCTTGATTCTTTAAAAGCAATCGGGATTGATACGCTTACTCACGATATCCGTTTCGTAGAAGACAACTGGGAATCTCCAACTCTTGGGGCTTGGGGCTTAGGTTGGGAAGTTTGGCTTAACGGTATGGAAGTAACTCAGTTCACTTACTTCCAACAAGTTGGTGGTGTTGAATGCTACCCAGTAACAGGCGAAATCACTTACGGTTTAGAACGTCTTGCAATGTACCTACAGGGTGTTGATTCGGTATATGACCTTGTTTGGACGAAAGGCCAATTCGGCACGGTAACTTACGGCGACGTATTCCATCAAAATGAAGTTGAGCAATCGACTTATAACTTTGAATACGCTCCAGTTGACAAACTATTTGAACTGTTTGATTTCTACGAGTCAGAAGCAAACCGTTTAATGGAAGCTAAACTTCCACTTCCAGCTTATGAGCAAGTTGTTAAAGCGTCTCATACCTTTAACTTGCTTGATGCACGTGGTGCAATTTCTGTGACTGAGCGTCAGCGTTACATTTTACGTGTACGTACTTTGGCACGCGCAATTGCACAAAGTTATGTACAAGCGCGTGCAGAACTTGGCTTCCCAATGGCAGAACCGCATTTACGTGATGAAGTATTGGCACAGCTAAAAGCACAAGCTGAAAGTGAAGCAGCAAAGGCGGAGAAAAACTAATGAGCAAACATACTGTTTTATTCGAACTTGGCTGTGAAGAGCTTCCACCAAAAAGCTTAAAAACATTACGTGATGCACTACAAGCAGAAACTGTAAAAGGCTTAAATGAAGCAGGTTTAAACTTCGCATCTGTTGAAGCTTATGCTGCTCCACGTCGTTTAGCGCTTAAAATTGTGGATGTAGATGCTGCGCAAGCGGATACACAAAAACGTTTTGACGGCCCTGCTGTTCAAGCAGCTTACGATGCAGAAGGCAAACCGACTAAAGCACTTGAAGGCTTTATGCGTGGTCAAGGCATTACTGCTGATCAGCTTTCTACTTTCCAAGCAGGTAAAGTTGAAAAAGTTTGCTATTTAAAAGATGTGAAAGGTCAAAGCCTTGACGCTTTACTTCCACAGATTTTACAAACTGCATTAGACAATTTACCAATTGCTAAGCGCATGCGTTCTGCTGCAAGCCGTACCGAATTTGTACGTCCAGTGAAATGGGTTGTCTTACTCAAAGACGACCAAATTGTTGACGCGACTATTCAAGATCATAAAGCTGGCAATGTGACTTATGGTCACCGTTTCCATGCACCTGAAGCTGTAACTTTAGCGCATGCAAATGACTACTTGGCTGCTTTAGAAAAAGCTTACGTTGTTGTGAACTTTGAAAAGCGTCAGGCAACCATACAAGAACAAGTGAAAAAGTTAGCTGATGAAGTTAACGCGACTGCAATTGTTCCAGCTGACTTACTTGATGAAGTAACAAGTCTGGTTGAATGGCCTGTAGCTTTACGTGCAACTTTTGAAGAGCGCTATTTAGCTGTTCCTCAAGAAGCACTTATTACGACAATGCAAGACAACCAGAAATATTTCTGTTTGATCAATGCGGAAGGTAAATTACAACCTTACTTCATTACTGTTTCAAACATTGAGTCTAAAGACCCGACTCAAATTATTGAAGGTAACGAAAAAGTTGTTCGCCCTCGTTTGTCTGATGCTGAGTTCTTCTTCTTACAAGATCAAAAGCAACCGCTTGCATCTCGTAAAGAAAAACTAGCAAACATGGTATTCCAAGCACAGCTTGGGACGCTTTGGGACAAATCAACACGTATTGCAAAACTTGCTGTTGCATTATCTTCAATCACTGGTGCAAACCCAGCTGATGCTGAAAAAGCCGCATTACTTGCTAAATGCGACTTAACGTCTGAGCTTGTTGGTGAATTCCCAGAACTTCAAGGTATTGCGGGTACTTACTACGCACGTATTGAAGGTGAAAACACTGAAGTTTCTGAAGCTTTAGGTGAGCAATATTTACCAAAATTTGCGGGTGATGTTTTACCAAAAACCAAAACAGGTACAACCATTGCCCTTGCTGACCGTTTAGATACGCTGGTTGGTATTTTCGGTATTGGACAAGCGCCAACAGGCTCTAAAGATCCGTTTGCTCTTCGTCGTTCAGCAATTGGTATCTTACGTTTAATCATTGAAAATGAGCTAGACGTAACAATTGAAGAGTTAGTAAATCTTGCACTTCAAGGTTATGGCGATATCGTTAAAGACCACGACAAGACTCGTGCTGATGCGGTTGCATTCTTGGAAGGTCGTTACCGTGCCAAGTACGAAGACCAAGGCGTTGCTGTTGACGTACTTCAAGCAGTTCAGGCTCTTGCACCAAAATCTCCACTTGATTTTGACAAGCGCGTAAATGCTGTTAACCACTTCCGCACATTACCTGAAGCTGCTGCACTTGCTGCTGCAAATAAACGTGTTGCTAACATTCTTGCCAAAGAAGCAGCACCAGAAGGTTCTGTTGTTGAAGCGAACTTGGTTGAAGATGCTGAAAAAGCATTATTTGCTGAGCTTCAAGCAGTGACACCTGTAGTTGAACCATTACTTGCAGCAAAAGACTACACTGCCGCCCTTTCTAAGCTTGCAGCACTTCGCGCGCCGATTGATGCATTCTTTGATGGCGTAATGGTAATGGCAGATGATGCTGAACTGAAAGCAAATCGTTTACGTTTATTGGCTCAGTTACGTAACTTGTTTACTGCTGTGGCTGATGTAAGTGTGTTACAGGGTTAATTAGTTCTTTTTAAATAAAGGGATCTTTTATAGATCCCTTTATTTTTTGAGTTAAATAAGCTCTTTAATTTCTTCTAAACTTTTTGACGGCTCAAACCACATAAAATCATAATTGGCCACATCATGAATATAAAATGGATCATTTTTCATGATTTCCTCGGCTTCTTGAATAGAAGAGCTGAGAACCAAAATTACCCCACCTACTCTATTTTCGCGGCGACCTGATGCCAGAAATTTCTTTTGCTCATAGTAATGATCTAAAAATGCGATATGTTCTTTTAGCACTGCATCAACTTCGGCTAACGGTTTTTTATAAGTTAAAGTAACAACAATCATCTCATTCTCTTAAAGCAAGTAGCGCATGATATAGCTTATTCGATAGTACGCCTATTCCCCCAATTCATCCATACCAAACTCCCCACAATAATTACTCCACCTAGCAGGACCATCATTGACGGTTTTTCATTTAAGAAAAGAACCGCTAAACTCATTGCCACAATGGGTGAACAATATAAAAAATTCGATGCAATCGTTAACGGCATATTTTTAAGTACATATCCCCAAAGTACATAAGCCATTGCACTTGGGAAAATACCCAATAAGATAACTGACATATTGGCTTGCCAAGTAGCATGTAAAATTTCACTAGGTAAATGAGCACTATAAAATAATAAAGGAATGGTCCCGAACCAAATGATGTAGCACATCATGCTCAAGGCATCATAATTTAAGGCAAATTTTTTATATAAATTAAAATAAAGCCCCCATGCAATTGCAGCTAAAACAATCAACAAACTATAAGGGCTCGGCACACCAAAACCATGATCTCCACTAACCACCAACACGGCGCCACAAAGGCCCAGCAAAATACACAACCACTGTTTGAAACGAATTTTTTCTTTAAAAAGTAAAGCTGAAATAATAAAAGTGAATAGCGGAATAGATTGACTTAAAATGCTGGAAGCAACAGCAGTTACATATTGCTGCCCGGTATTTATAAGTAAGTGATGTAGCGTTACAGAGAAAAAACCTAATACAGCAAGTGCAGGAGCATCTTTCCACTTTAATGGCTGAATTCCTTTTTTCATAACCAAAAGCAGTAAAAAAACAGATGCAATCAAAAAACGGAGCAAGGCAATATGCTGCGGTGTATATGAATGCAAGGCACTATGTACACCAATAGGTGAATACCCCCAACAAAAGACAGTAATAGCAATACATAAGTAAAGCTTAAAAGCTGGAGGCTGGGTTTCCGCAGCAAGAGAAATTGCCATGTTAAATCTGCACTAATGAAATGGAACTCTTTCATCATATGCACATAGATAGTTGAATAAAATTAACTTATATTGAGTCAAATATTCATTAAAAGTGAATGATTAAATATGGATATTACCCAGTTAAAAATGTTTCAGACCGTGGTTGAATGCGGGACCATGGTTAAAGCATCACTACAACTACATTGCGTACCATCCAATATCACTACACGCATTAAGCAGCTTGAAGAAGAACTCGGCGCACCATTGTTTTATCGTGAAGGGAAAGCTTTAAAACTCACACCGTCAGGAGAAATCTTTCTCGATTATTGCCATAAAATTTTAGCGCTATGCGATGAAGCCAAACGAAGTATTCATCCAGATGCACCTCCCTCTGGCCCGCTCAAAATTGGAGCTATTGAATCTTCTGCTACAACTCGCCTGCCCAACTTACTTGCAAAATATCATCAACGCTACCCTGAGGTTTCTATTCAAATTATTACTGGCACATGGAAACAGTTATTAGTTGATATTTCTCAGCACAAACTTGATGGTGCAATTGTCGCAGGTAATATTGAATTTCCGATGCTGAATAAACTCAGTATTTACCAAGAAGACATGGTCTTGATTGCATCTCACTCTTTGGGTGAAATTCATTGCCAAGAAGATCTGATTGGTAAAGAAATTTTTATGTGGACTGAAGGCTGCCCTTACCGTGCAGCTTTAGAAGAATGGCTTAAACTCAAGAATATTTCACTTCCCATCACCAGCATTACCAGTTATGCCACGATTATTGGTTGTGTGAGTGCAGGTTCTGGTGTGGCTTTAGTCCCTAAGAGTATTTATGAGCAATATAAAAATTTAGCTCATATTCAAAGCTATAAGTTTGAACATCTTGCCTTTATGCAAAATCACTTTTTCTGGCATAAAAACGTGAGCAACCATAAAGCAAGAGATACGTTTATAGAACTTATCAAGTCTGAATTTTATTTATAAGTCTCAGAAGAGTAAGTCAATTGCTGTTAAATGATGAATTCTCGTAATTAAATCGTATGGGTTTTATCACATGCCTGCACAAGATTTATTTTTAACAGTAAGATCAGCACTTCAACTTTTAAAGTAATTGGGGAGATTGATCCAAATGAAAACCTTACAAGTGTTATGCGTTGCAAGCTCTATACTGGCCTCATCAACCCTTTTTGCTGAAACAACACAGACACAACAAGTAAATGAAGTAGCACCTAAGACGCAACCTTATGGTGACAATCCAAGTTTAGGACGTGTTCTATTATATAAAACAGGAAAAGGCATACAAAATTTAGGAGATTCTATTCAAGGTGCTTCCGAAAACACTTCACAAAAAATTAGTGAAAAATGGCAAAGTACTAAAGAATTTACAGCTGAAAAAGCAGAGGTCGTTCAACAAAAAGCAGATACAGCGAAAGTGTTTACTGAACAGAAAATAGAACAAGCCAAACAAAATATTACTAGTAGCCGAAATGGCCAAAACATACCAATTGAACAAGGCGAGTTAAGCAAATCTAGCACGACGACCAATTAAGTTTGAGTTTGAATAGCGCGATCATTTCGCGCTTTTTAAAAAATATAGACATTTAAAAATACTACAAAGAGCGAGGAATGTGCCTTATGAATAGTCAAAAACTTCTCTTTTCAACACTCTGCTGTGTAGCACTAACTGCTTGTGCAACCACAAAATCCGTTTCTTCTTATTCTCAGGCACAAGTTTTAGAACAAGATACTAATATTGAAGCTTATCCCACCACGACAGGTAATGTAGCCAAACTCATTAAACACGATAAACAAGCTTGTATGATTGAATTTACAGGTTATTTAGGTGGTGGCCAAGTTACTGAGCACTGGATTTTTAACAATAAAGGGTTAATTTCAGCTCAATCATTTACGGAGCAATATCCAGATTCTTCTGGCATATTAAGTCAAGCCATCAACTCAACAACGAAAAGTTCAATCACTTTTAATATCCAAGATCCCGCAATTCAAAATAATTTTAAAAAGCTACAGAGCAATTTTAGTAAAGCCAATTTAGCGAAGTGTGGTTAAAAAACTCCCATAAAAAAAACTCGTTGCAGAAGTAATCTTTTGCAACGAGCCCTAGCCATTTAAATTTCTTGGACCTAATAAGAAATTATAAATATGCTATTTAGTTAACGGTTAAACCATTGGTTGCCGCCAGTAAATCAATACGTGGGAAAACCAAACCTGTTCTTGAATCTGTAATAGGTTTACCCGTGGTTTTTAAACGATTAATGGTCTGATCAATAGTTTCAGTTGGTGTAACACTGTTTGCTCTTAATAACGCAATTGCGCCAGCCACATGTGGCGTGGCTTGAGAAGTACCTCCCATAGTATAACCACCCGCAGTAATCATTGCCCCTGGTGCCAATAAAGTCACAAGACTGCCCCCGTTACTAAAACATGCCACCTTGTCCGCTGCCGTGGTTGGGTCAGAACATTTCACTGGGTTCCCCCATGAAACACCACCAATATTACTATCATATACAGCACCTACTCTTACCGCTCCAGCAACACAAGCAGGTGAAGAAATACCATCAGGAAATGCATCGTTACCTGATGCAACTACTGGTACTACCCCAGCAGCTCGCGCATTTGCGAACGCCGTTGCATAACTACTATTACTACATTCAGATTTGTATTTAACACCAGGAATACCAAGACTTAAATTGATCGCTTTAATATTGTATGTTTTAGCGTTATTTACTGCCCAGTTAATCCCTGCAAGGATATCGCTATCATAGGCTGAACCTGACCGAAAAACGTCTATTCCAATAATTTTTGTTTTGGTGGCAACTTTAGACACAATCGCTGAAACATTACTACCATGACCATTATCGTCAAGTGAGCCATCATCTGGGGCACTATCAAATGCATAAACGACACGGCACGTACTTGAAGGTGAATTAACTGCTGTACAACCAAAATCCGAATGTAAGTAATTTACCCCCGTATCAAGCACAGCCACACTGGAACCAGTTCCATTAAAGCCTTTGGTATTAGCTTGAGGCTGGTTAATTAAAGGCAAACTTTCCATGGTTGTCGCCTGATTAATCCGGTTTGGATATACAGCCTTAACGTTCGGATCATTAAGCAAATCAACCAAAGCTTCTTTATTACTAATTCGGTAAAAAGCTATAGGTAAATTATTGTAGTCCCGAAGTACTTGTACCCCTACACCACGATTAAACCTTGACTGGATATTCTTTTTATTTGCAGCAATATAACTTCGCCGTTCCAAACCTGTAGCCACACTTTCCGAAGGAATATTGTATTCAACAATAAGATCATTAGATTCATTGGTAACCAAAGTATCTAAGTTAATTTTACCCTGAAATACTTTTTGTTTTGCTGCTTGATTTAACTGCTGTTTGGCACCTTTAGCGTCCAAAGGAACAGCGGATGCAGTTGTACTTAAGATCGTACATAGACCTAATAGAAATAACGTTTTACTTTGCATTATTTTTCTCCGTAGTTTTTCAACTAACAATTTACTTATTTCGCTTTTATTTCATTTGCTGGATCTTTTTCTGGATCAATCGGTTGAATCGAAGGATCACTTTTTGTGTCATAAAAAGGAACAGTATCTTCTGATACGGGTTTGGGTTGAGTTGAATTTAAAGATAAGTTTTTAGGTTGAGCAGGCTCCTTAAGTTTAGAAAGTAAAGATGAAGTGTCTGGTTGTGATGAATTCGACTTGTTTAAAGCAGAATTGAACACCTCAGATGCACCGTTTGTTGGCTTAAAATAGAGAACAACGGCGACTAAGCCGACCAATATGAAAAGGGAAGCAATAATTTTCATCATTTAAGATCTCTGTTATTTTGTTTATAGACATCTATATTTATTTTTGATTATTCGAAATAAAGCACTATTTCTTAAGTTATATTTCATGTGAAATTTCTATTTCATGAAATATATAAACATGAGAAAAGCAAAATCATCTTTTCCCGAATAAGCAAAAATACAGTTCTGCCCTTTACGTTTATATTTCTGGCAGAATATGGTTCAAAAAAGCGCCAAAAAGCACCTTATTCTCATAATAAGCAATAACTATGCCGTTATCTCGAATAAAAAATGAAAAAAGAATCATCTTTATAGATATAGAAAAATGGTCATGTTAAATATTTTTGGGTATTTTTATTTTAGAAAAGAAAAAGACGAAAAGTATTTTGCTCGTTTTTAAATCATAAAATATCGGTATCTATTTCACTTTATTATTAATATTTTCTTTTCTCCACAATTTCTCCCTAATGTGTTGAATGACTGTAATGCTGTTGTAACGTTTTGATTAAGGTGATTCCCAAGCGAATCAAGCCTTAGATATGATGCGATTGCGTTTATGAAATACCTCACTAAAAGGGTATATTCTTTGAAGGATATCGCAATGAAAATGATGAAAACAGCTATCGTGACTGCAAGCGTTCTTGCCTCTGCTTCTATTTTTGCACAAAGTGCGGGCATTAATGCAGACGCTTCTGCTCAAGTAAATGTACAACCGGGTGGACTTGTTAGTGGCGTAACAAATACAGTTAAAAATACTGCACATACTGTAGGTAGCACTGCAAAACATGCTGGTCATGTAGCTGCTAACACTACGGTTAAAGCAACTAAAAAAACAACAGGAAAAGTAGCTGAACTTTCTTCTGATGCTGTAACAGGCACTAAACATTTTGCTACTGAAGCAGCAACAGGCACAAAAAATTTAGCGACTAAAGCTGCAACAGGTACTAAAAACTTAGCAGTTGAAGCTAAAGCTGATACAAAAGCACATCTTGATGCAGTAAAAACTAAAGTTGCTGAAAAACAGGCTGAACAAAAAGAATTTAGCGCTGAAAAACAAGCTGATGCTCAAGCACGTGTAGATGCAGTTAAAGCTCGCGTAGCTCAAAATCAAGCAGAGCAAAAAGAATTTGTTGCGGGTACTAAAGCTGATGCTCAAGCACAATTAAATGCAGCTCAACCAGCTCATGCAGTCAACGCTCAAACAGGCGTAAATGTTGGTGTTAATGTTGCTCCGGTTGGAATCAGTGCAAATGCAAACGTAAATGCAGGGGCTCAAGGCTCTACACAAAAAACTGAAAAGAAATCTTTCGTTAAAGGCCTTTTTGGCACTAACTAATTAAAGTTACCAATAAAAAAGGGCGACTCATCGCCCTTTTTTATTTATCTAAAAATTATGAGTGTGTTTCGGTTAAAACCAAACCTGCACGTAAACCAATCTTCACATTTGGGTTTGGAAATAAAATCCAGACCTGATCTTGTTCAACTACATAGTTACCAGAAGGTTGAGTCGCAATGATTTCGCCTTTGGTAAATGTTGAAAAGTTCGGAGCCTCAGCCGATAAGTTCATTTGGAAATCCTCATCTTTTTTAATTAAAGAATCAGACACCTGAAACACTCGAATTTTTGTTTTATTTCTTAACGGTAAAGCTTGTTCAGAAACGACATTGCGAATAACTTCATCAATTGCGGCAAACTGGCTCAAGTCATTTTGTCCAAATGGCAAAGCTTTGCCTAACTCCAAAGTTGCACTCGCAGCTTTAAAGCTTTCACTTGTAAAATGTGTAAATGTTTTACCCGCAGCCCTGTGATAAACCAAAGCATCTAAGTCAGCAGCTTCAAGGCTTGCTGTCAAATCAGCATCATAGTCATGCGTTTGATAAGGTAATAGAGCAAAGGTTGGTAATAATGAAGCACGAATTGCTGTATGTAAATCATAGTGATAGCGCCTAGCATTACTTGCACTTTCTTTAAAGAAACTAGCAACTGCCTGCTCTAAAACCTCAGCTCGCTTAGACTCTTCTGTTACAGGTAAATTTTTATACCCACCACAGAACATACGGTTTACATCATCATACACATAACGCTTGCCTTGACGCATTGCATACGGATTACCCAATACAAGCAATAATCTCACTGCAAGTTTTAAGCGTCCGGCAAATAAATCGGTGCAAAGATGAGATAACAACTCAATTGGTGCTGTTTCATTACCATGTATCCCAGCTGACAGTACGACAGCTTTGTCGTACTGCTCATGTGGTGTACATTCAAGAAGACCCTCACCTAACCAACGCCAAGTAAAATTATCTTGTTTTCCCTCGCGAGTTGTAGGCTGCTCACCTTGTAAGGTTAATGCTAGAAAATCTTGCATGTCACCTCCTCATTATTTTTGGAAAGGATAAACCGAACCCAAACCTAAAATTTTGGTCAGTTCATCAAGCGCCATACGGCTTTCCATGAGTAGGTGCGGATCTGCCAAATCTTCTTGAGCTAAACGATCACGATAATGTTTATCTACCCACTGATTAAGCGTCATAAACAATTGATCATTCATAAGAACTTTTGGATTCACAGCATTTAATTCAGTTTCATTTAATGCCACTCGTAAACGTAAACAAGCTGGACCGCCACCATTACGCATACTTTCACGTAGGTCATACACTTGAATTGCATCAATTGGTGTACCCATTTGAATCATATCGTTCAAATAGCTCCATACCGCAGCATTTTGGCGAGACTCTTCTGGTACAACAATGGTCATGCCGCCATCTGGACGAGTCAAAATCTGGCTATTAAACAAATATGTTGCAACCGCATCGTCCACAGTAACGCGGTTTTCAGGCACTTCAATCGAAATAAAGTCTTCACCGATGCTTGCCATCTTTTGACGAATTTCAGCAAATGCCTGATCTTGATTTAAGAAAGCATGTTGATGGTGGAATAAAACCTGTTGGTTACTTACCGCAATCACATCGTTATGGAAAACACCCTGATCAATCACATCTGGATTTTGTTGAACAAAAACCGTATGTGCATCATCTAAACGGTGCAAACGCGCAATTGCTTCACTTGCCTCACGCGTCTGACGTGCTGGATAACGCTTTGGTCCCGGTAAACCATTATTTAAATGTTGCTGACCATAAACGAAGACCTGAACACCACGCTTAGCATAATCACCACCTAAACGATTGTGATTTGCTGCCCCTTCATCACCAAACAAAGCCACTTGTGGTAAAGCTTCATGGTGTACAAAGTGACGTTCATTTTTAAAGATGGCTTGTAAGACTTGGCTTGTAGTTTCAGCTTCAATTGAACGATGAAATTTATTGTTCAGGTTTGCTGCAGTAAAATGCACGCGCTCATCTTGGCTATCAGCCGAAGGTGAAACAGTTGCAGCATTTGCAGTCCACATTGGAGAAGCTGAACTTAAAGATGACAATAGCTCTGGTGAATAGCGCATTGCTTGAGCAACAACACTAATGTCATCTCCAGTAAAACCTAAACGGCGTAGCATTGGAACATGTGGGCGTTCATGCGGAGCAAGTACACCTTGTTTCATTCCCATATCAGCCAAGGCTTTCATTTTTAATAAGCCTTGTTTCGCTGCTAATTTTGGATTCGAGGTATTGTTACGGTTTTTGGTTGATGCTTCATTACCAAAAGACAAACCCGCATAGTGATGTGTTGGCCCCACTAAACCATCAAAATTTACTTCATATCCTTTCATTTTTTCTTTCCCTAGTGTTAAGGCAACACAATCCCTGGAGATAATTTTTCTGGCAACGTCAAACTTTCACTTTCAAGTGAAGCCATTGGCCAAGCACAGTAGTCAGCAGCATAAAACGCACTTGCACGGTGGTTACCCGAAGCTCCAACACCACCAAATGGCGCAGCACTTGAAGCGCCTGTTAATGGTTTGTTCCAGTTCACAATACCGGCACGCGCTTCAATGAGTAAGTCATCAAATAGTTCACGTTTTGGAGAAACCAATCCAACAGACAAACCAAAACGAGTTGCATTGGCAATTTTTAATGCTTCATCAAAACTGTCATAACGTTGAATGGTGGTAAGCGGACCAAAATATTCTTCATCTGGAATACCCGCCACACCTGTTACATCAACAATACCTGGAGTAAGTAGCGAGCTGTCTTCTTGAGGACGCGTCATTAGCAATAAACTTTTGGCACCAAGCTCAAGTAACTTTTGCTGAGCATTCATCATGTTTGTCGCAGCAACTGATGAAATTACACCACCCATAAATGGTTGTTGCTCATCATTCCAACGGCCAACTTTCAGGTTTTTAGCAACCTCAACAAAACGTTGAATAAATGCATCACCTTCAGCGCCATTTTTTACCAAGATACGGCGTGCACACGTACAACGCTGACCTGCCGAAACAAAAGCAGATTGAATAGTGAGGTTAACAACCGCATCAATATTTTCAATTTCATCAATAATCAATGCATTATTGCCGCCCATTTCAAGCGCAAGAATTTTCTCAGGCGCACCTGCCATTTGCTTATGCAAGTGGTAACCAGTGTTTGCACTTCCGGTAAACAATAAACCATCAATTTCATGAGAAGCAGCCAAGGCTTCACCAGTAGTACGGCCACCTTGAACTAAGTTCATTACACCATTTGGCAAACCTGCTTGTTGCCAAAGTTTTACAGTTTCTTCAGCAGTCCAAGGCGTTAATTCACTTGGTTTAAACACAACTGTGTTGCCAGCAAGCAAAGCAGGAACGATATGCCCATTTGGTAAATGGCCAGGGAAGTTATATGGGCCAAAAACAGCAAGTACACCATGTGGACGATGACGTAAAGATGCCACACCATCTGCCATTTCAGTTGAGCTTTCGCCAGTACGTTGATGATAAGCACGAATCGAAATCGCAACTTTGCCAATCATTGACTGAACTTCAGTTAACGTTTCCCAAAAAGGCTTACTGGTTTCTTGACTAATTACTTCAGCTAAATGTTTTTTATTTTCTTCAAGCAGCTTTGCAAACTTTTCTACAATTGCAACGCGCTCTGCAAAAGCTAAACGTGCCCATGCAGGAAATGCTGTACGTGCAGCTTGGCAAGCTTTTTCAACATCTGCAGCTGTAGCTTCAGTACCTGACCATACAGTTTGGTTATCAACTGGGTTTGTTTTTACAAATGTTGTACCGCTGCCTTGTAACCAGACACCGTTTATAAATAAAGAGTTTGACATCAGGATACTTCCATAGGATTTAGTGATAACACACGAACAGCGTGCCCTTCTTGTACACCGAGTTTTTCAGCTTGTTCATGGTTTAAATTTAGAATGTTATCTACGAGATCAAGCTTCATTAACATAGCCCGATAGTCGTGATAGTTATCATTGGCAACAAGGTATTGTGTTTTACCCACTGTAGCTTCATTAGTAATTTTGACAGTTAAAAATTGGCTTTCTTTAACTGCACGCAACTCATCAATATTGGCTTCAATGGTTGGACCTGCATCAAAAATATCGACATATCCTTGATAGCGTAAGCCTTCGGACTCAAGCACATGATAAGCAGGTAAAGTATGTGGATGCATTTTTCCAATCACTTCTTGTGCAGCCTTTGGTAAAAGGTCTACATAGACTGGAAAACGTGGCATAAGTTCCGCAATGAAAACTTTTTGGCCAATTCCACTTAAATAATCTGCTGTGGAGAAATCCATATTAAAGAAATGGTGACCAATCGCATCCCAGAAAGGTGAACAACCATTTTCATCAGAAAAACCACGCATCTCAGCAATAAGTTTTTTCTCAAAATATTGCTTAAATGCTGCGATAAACATAAAACGGATTTTTGATAAGAATTTACCGTTTTGGTTTTCACGACGTTCCGGATCTAAAAATAATGTGCAGAGCTCACTACTTCCCGTTCGATCATTACTTAAAAATAAAGTCGGTAATGCTTTATAGACATTTAATGCTTTTGAAGCATGTACTTGGGTTCCAACATGAAAGTTATACCAAGGTTCGATTAAACCCACAGCAACTTCAATTGCACTCACCCCAATAACACGTTGAGCTTCTGTATCCTCAAGAACAAACAAATAACCCTGTTCGCTCTTATGAACATTACCATTTAAAGTATTGCGAGTACGTGAAATTCGAGCCGAAAGCGTATCCATATTTTGTGGCAAGGAAGTCAGGCCAACACCTGACTTACCTGCTAATTTATAAATATCTTCAAGGTCTCGAAACTCGGCATGACGGACAATCATCATGGCTAGCTTTCCTTTTTTTTATTTAGCCAACTTTGCCAAAGCTCTTTTTAAACGAGCTATCCCTTCATCAATATCATGTTCAGGAATAATGAGTGAAGGTGTGAAACGAACTACGTTAGGCCCTGCGATTAAAGCAAGTAAACCTTCTTCACCTGCCCAAGTCGTAATATCTTTTGCTTTACCTGCATATTCAGCTTTTAATACGCAACCAATCAATAAACCTTGACCACGAATTTCATCAAAAACTTGATATTCAGCATTTAACGTATTTAATGCATCAAGGAAATATTGATGACGGTGTTTCACGCCTTCAAGTACTTCTGGTGTATTAATAAACTCAAAGACTGCGCCTGCAACTGCACTTGCCAGCGGGTTACCGCCATAAGTCGTACCGTGTGTACCCACTGAAAAATGCGACGCAAATTTATCAGTTGTTAACATTGCACCGACAGGGAAACCACCGCCCAATGCTTTTGCAGTAGTAAGCACATCTGGTGTAACACCGTAGTTCATGTAGGCATAAAGTGCACCTGTACGGCCGACACCTGTTTGCACTTCATCAAAAATAAGTAAGGCACCAAACTGATCACACAGTGCACGTAAACCTTTTAAAAATTCGATATCAGCAGGAATTACCCCGCCCTCACCTTGTACAGGCTCTACAATTACTGCACAGGTTTGCTCATTAATAACTGCTTTAGCCGCTTCTAAATCATTATAAGCAACATGGCTAATGCCGTTTGGAAGTGGTGCAAAGTCTTGTGAATATTTTGGCTGACCACCAGCCGAAACAGTAAATAAAGTACGGCCGTGGAAAGCATTGTTAAATGCCACAATGCCACTTTTGCCTGCAACACCGCTGTCGAGTCCAACTTTACGAGCAAGCTTTAATGCTGCTTCATTTGCTTCTGCACCTGAGTTACAGAAGAATACTTTGTCTGCAAATGTATTTTCAGTGAGTTGTTTAGCAAGACGCAGTACGGGTTCATTGGTATAACCATTGCCGACATGCCAAAGTTTTTTTGCTTGTTCTGTTAACGCATTAACTGCCACTGGATGCGCATGACCTAATGCATTTACTGCAATCCCGCCTGCAAAATCGATATATTCTTTATTTTCTTGATCCCAGATACGTGAACCTTCACCACGTACCGGAATGAAATTTGCCGGTGCAAATACTGGAACCATCCAGTCATTAAAGTTGCTTCGAGTTACAGAAATTGGCTGTTCCATGCTTACCTCAGTATCTATTTAATTTATTTAATCTGTCTTACTGTCTTTAATTCATTTAGAAAAAGGGACTGAACAAATAACCCTATACATCCTTTATATTTGCTCAGCCCACTTTTCCTAAAAGGTAATTTCCTCAGATTAGCCTGGGAAAATACCGCGTTCTTTACGAGCTTTTAAGATACGCTCACAAGCCAAGATGTAAGCTGCTGTACGTAAAGTACAAGCATTCTTATTCGCTGTATTCCAAACGTCATCCATTGCTTGAACCATCAACTTGTCTAAACGTTCGTTGATTTCTTCTTCGCTCCAGAAATAGCTCGCCATGTCTTGAACCCATTCGAAGTAACTTACAGTTACACCGCCGGCGTTACATACAACGTCAGGAACAACAACAATGCCACGCTCAACCAATACATCTTCAGCTTTAGGATAAGTCGGGCCGTTCGCGCCTTCCAAAATCAACTTAGCTTTAAGTTTTTCAGCACGCTCAACTGTGATTTGGCCTTCTAATGCAGCAGGAATAATGATGTCTACTTCAGCAGTCCAGAAATCTTCATCTGCAATTGATTGCGCACCAGCAAAACCGCCAACACCTTGGTTTGCGTTTACGTGCTCACGTAATGCAACAAGATCAATACCGTCAGCATTGAAAATTGTGCCAGTGTGGTCTTGAACGTGAGTGATTTTTGCTTTTGATTCAACAAATAAGAAAGCAGCTTCACTACCTACGTTACCAAAGCCTTGAACAGCAACTTTCGCGCCTTCAATTGGTAAGTTAATTTTTGCAGCAACTTCACGGCCAGTAACGAATACACCACGACCAGTCGCTTTAACACGTCCTAAAGAACCGCCTAAGTGAACTGGTTTACCAGTTACAACACCAGTCACTGTGTGACCTTGGCTAGTAGAATAAGTATCCATCATCCACCCCATGATATTGGCATTTGTACCAACGTCTGGAGCAGGAATGTCTTTTTGAGGTCCGATAATGTGACCAATTTCAGTCGTATAACGGCGAGTTAAACGCTCTAATTCACGAGTAGATAATTTACGTGGGTCAACACGGATACCACCTTTTGCACCACCAAATGGCAAGTTCAAAACAGCAGTTTTAATTGTCATCCATGCAGACAACGCCATCACTTCATTTAAATCAACATTTGGATGGTAACGAACACCACCTTTACCAGGACCGCGAGACAAGTTGTGTTGTACACGGTAGCCTTCAAAGTGCTGGATTGAACCGTCATCCATTACGATTGGTACATCAACAATAAGAGCACGCTTAGGGCGCTTTAAAGTATCGATATAATCAGCTAAGTGTTCTAGATATGGCGCTACACGGTCAATTTGTGCCAAGTAAGTTTGCCATGCATCGCTATGTTCGTTTACGTATGAAAGATCTGACATCTTTTTTCCTATATACCTACATAGACTCAGATGTGATAAATCCGTAGTCTTTATTATTCAGCAACCAAAACCTTGCAATAACAATGTTTTGATTTATTTATAAAATCTTCTGCTCTTCTAAAGCTTCAGACCTTTTAAATTCCATCTTGTGATATCAAAAGTAAGATTTACTTTTATATATCGATATCTTTTACAATCTTTCTCTTGCTCATCTGCTGTTTATAAAAAATGTCTTTATAAAAGCAAAAGTTCCACCGCAATCAACTCAAACAAGTCGATTGGAAATAAGTGCAAAAGAGGTGACATAACCGTTTGGGAGTTAAAAAGAACTAGGGTTCATAAAACAAAAAAACCATAAGTCCATGAAATTATTTTTGACTAATCGATAGATCCCTCCATTAGTCTTTTTAAATAAAAATTGTTCAATAATACTGCAAGCTTCACATCACTACTCAAGCTGATTAATCGCGCTTTCATATAGACATAAAATCTTTAAGTAAATATAGCACAGAGCAAGATAATTTAGAACATTTTAAAATAAACAAGCAGAGAAAAAATAATCAATTTCCCCGAAATTTTATAATAAAAAAGTAACAAAGCCTAAAAAAAGCCTCAGCCATAATAATTTTATTTTATGGAAATTAAAAAAATATTAAAATTAAAAATGGTTAAAAAATTACCATTTAATAACAATAACTTAATTAACAAAAAATTTCAAAAATCCTTCAAATTTTTTAGAAAATTTCATAATATTTTTTTGTACAGTCTTATTTAAAATAAAAAATAGAAATATAAAAATTACACAACTATTAAATAATCATGTTAAACATATACTTATTTAAAGACTTATAATAATTAGCTATTAATAACATTCCGATAAATGGTTAATTTATGAATCATTATTTGAATTTATTATTAAAATAAAAAAAACATTTTTAAAAAAAATATATAAAAGTACTCTTCTATGCACAATTTATAGACATAAAAAAAGGTCCCATGAGGGACCTCTTATCAACCAAATTAAGCAATAAATAGGCTTAGTTTGGAGCACTCTCTTTCTTACGATAAAAGACAAAATAGCTGATATAACACAGTAAGATAAAGATAATACAGCAGATAAATCCAACCTGCATAGATGGATCAAACACCATACTGATACAAGTGACTATACAAAATAGCCCACCTACAATTGGAGTAAGAGGGAAAAGCGGAGCAGCGAAACGTAAATCTTTTGCTGTCTTTCCTGACTTATACCATTGTCTACGGAAGTTAAATTGTGAAATACAAATGGCAATCCAAACAACAACCATTGTAAAGGCAGCAACACCTAACAAATTTTTGAAAATTGTTTCTGGTGCAAACTGTTCTGAAAGCAACCCAGGAATAGCACCAAACATCGTCACAATAATGGCAACAATAGGTGTGCCAGATGGTGTAAGTTTAGCGAAAATTTTAGGTAATTGATTTTTTGCTGAAAGCGACCACATCATTCGTGATGCAGCAAATAAACCAGAATTGGCAGCTGAAAGCAGCGCCGTAATAATTACGAAGCGGATAATGTCTTCTGCATACGGAATACCAATATAATTAAATACTGTCACAAATGGACTACTGCTCACATCATTTGCATTAAGACCAGCAAGATGAAATGGAAGCAAAGAACAAATGACAACAATTGTTCCCACAAAGAATATGAGCAAACGCCAAATCGCTGCATTAATTGCCTTAGGTACAGTCTTTGCCGGTTCCTCTGCCTCACCTGCAGCAACTCCAATAAGCTCAGTACCAGAGAAGGCAAAGTTTACAATGAGCATGGTTGTGAAAATTGGGAATAAACCGTGCGGGAACCAACCTTGAGCCGTTAAATTGCTGAATAAAGGCGCTGTTTCATGTCCGTGATAAGGAATAAAACCAAAAATTGCCAATAAACCCAAAGTAATAAATACAATAATTGTTATAACTTTAATCAGAGCAAGCCAGAACTCAGATTCGGCAAATAAACGCGTTGAACTAATATTAAGGAAAAAGACAAGACCACCAAAAAACAAAGTCCACGCCCAAACAGAAGTAGATGGAAACCATTCCTTAACCAGCAAAGCTGCGGCAGTAAATTCAGTTCCTAAAGTGGCGGTCCAAGTCAACCAATATAGCCAGGTAATCATATAACCTGTGCCTGGACCAATATAGCGTCGTGCGTATTCACCGAAAGAGCCCGATTCAGGCACATGAACCGCTAGCTCACCAAGACAGAGCATAACGGTGTAGGCAATCAAACCGCCCAAGAAATAAGAGATAATTGCGCCAATTGGGCCAGCTTGAGCAATTACGTCGCCAGACCCTAAAAAAAGACCTGTACCTATGGCACCGCCAAGGGAGATCATCACCAAATGTCGAGTACTCATTGCTCGTTTCAAAGGTGCAGAACTTCCATGTTGCGATGCATCATTATTCCGATAATTTAATGATTGCATATAAAAAACTGTAACGACAATTTAGTAAAAAATCATTTTAGGAGAAAAAAATAAATATGCAATTATCTTTGAATAGTGAAGCTATTTTAAGCACACCTTCTCAACACAAATAAAATTGCAATAAAAAACAATTAATTAATAGACTCCAAAGCAATCATTGTATTTTAAATAACCCAACAATATTTCTTTAATTTATATAAAACTAAAAACCATTAATTTTTAAATATAATAATTTTTCGCTTAATTTATCATGGCTACTTTTAGCCCTATATTTATTTAAAAATTAATCGCATTATTTATTTAAATAATGACTTTTGATTTTATATACAAATAAATTAATAAAAAAATATTTTTTGAGCAAAAAATAAAGCCCAAATTTGAAGATTTGGGCTTTATTTAATCAGTAAATTAAAATTAATAACTGGTCAGTACAAATTGTTGCGATGGTTGAACTGAACCTTCAATGTAGTCACAAACGCCTTGCTCATCACAATCTAAATTAAATTGCTTGTAGCTCAATGCAAAAAAATCAGCATATTGTTTAATGACAAACGGACTCATATCCGAGCTTAATGCATCACCTTGTTTGAATAATTTAATAATTTTTCGGTCATTCATACCTAACAAATAAATTTCATTATTTAATTCAATATGTGCAACTCCAGTCTGCTCTGTCACAATCGGGATCAGATACGATGTGTTTGCTAGCACAACATCTATAGCATAAGCTTCAAGCTTTAAATTAATTAAATTGAATACCAAGACTGTATCAGAGTGAGTCTGCAAACCTTTTTTATAAGTTGCAACTTGCTGAATGTACTGAATTTTAATTCCAAGCTTTTGAAAATCGTGCTCAGTTGCCTGCTTTGTCTTTAAAAGACTACGTGTAATCGCTTGCTTGAGCGGGTTATCTAAATAACGTTCATCTAATTGAAAATCATTTTGACGTAAAATTTTTAATAATATGCTGTCATGGTATGTCAGCACATTCGCAAGTACATTACGGTAATAGAATTTACTTTGTTTTTTGATTTTACGAACATGTTGATAGAAATACGTTTCATCAAATTCATGCTCAATAAAATCATGTAACAGACTTGAGCTTGCCAATACTGATAAAGCTTCATGCCCTGTAAAAGGTAAATGAACCGTATGTAAACTTGGCAATAGCTCTTTTATTTTTAAGTAATGTTCGCGATCGACAACAAAGTAAGGATCATAAACAATAATATATTCACGACTTGCATCTACATCTTGCAACTGAATTTGCATATCTTTATTTGCAACAGCATCAAAGAATTCAGCATAGCGGCGATCTTCAACCTGTTCAGGGTCAATTGAATATTGAGGTACAAATGCAACGATTCGATTCATATTTAAAAGGTTCGAATACTTGATTGCTGCATAGCCGCCCATTGAGCCGCCATAACCTACAATATTTTTAAAACGCTGAAGAATAGGCAAAATGGCTTTAGCCATTTCAACCATACTGGCTTTTGGGAACCATGATTTTTGTTTTGGCATAATCCCAATAACATTGTATTGGTACTTTATTAGAGACTTTTCAGCATTGATAGATAAGCCACTCGCTCGGGTAATCAAATCGCCAAAAGAGAGAACTAATGTATTAGAATCGCCTTGTAAAAAAATGGCTCTAATGTGTTCGTCTTCAAAAATAATTTGCTTATCCATGCTCACACCGAAAGAAAATTTACTCCCACATACATCGTCAAAAATGAAACAAAATAGGTGTTTTGCCAATTTATGATTGCGGAGTATCTTATTTTATAGATGCCAGTCAGATTAAAAAGCGCAAAATATGACACAATCCTTACATCCTACCGCTCAAAAAGGATTCAGCTCCGCTGCGGAGCTTTATCAGCAAGTTAGGCCGAATTATCCAGCAGAAATAGTCTGTTGGCTGCAAGAACGTCTCCAAATACATGAAAATTCTACTGTTATTGATCTTGGCTCAGGTACTGGCAAATTCTTACCCTACTTAAAACAAACACGTGCCAATATTATTGCAGTAGAGCCAATTGGCGAGATGTTACAACAGCTTCAGCAAGCATATACTGATATTAAAACTTTACAGGCATTTAGCCATGCTATTCCGGTAAATGATCAACAAATTGATGCGGTCATTTGCGCTCAATCTTTCCATTGGTTCGACAACATGGAAACACTGACCGAAATCCATCGAATATTAAAACCGCAAGGACATTTAGGTCTCGTTTGGAATCAGCGTGATGAGCGTACAGACTGGGTGAAAGCCTTAGCCGATTTTTTACTACCTCTTGAAGGCGATACACCGCGTTACCATAGTGAAAAGTGGAAAAAGGTTTTTGAAAACCAAAATTTATTTAGTTTTGACAGTTTAGAAACTTTTTCGCAATCACAGCATGGTACTGTCGAACAAGTGGTGAGTAAAAGATTACTCTCTACAAGTTTTATTGCAGCAATGACTGAAAAAGATCAATTACAGCTCAAGGCTCAATTTGAGAAAATTGTTTATGATTTTACAGGCCTAGGCCCACAAGATCAGATTGATTTTCCATATGTCACATATGCATATCACTTTCAAAAAAGTACGTCGTCAAATCATAGAGAATAGGTTCGGTTGAAAGCTATGTTAAAAAAAACGCCTCATATCATCTTAATGTCTTTGCTCAGCTCTAGCCTATTATTGACTGCTTGTAAAAAAGCAGATGAACCAGCAAAGACTGAGCAACCTCATACAAGTTCATCTACTGATCAGGTGATGGAAAAGCTCAATGAAAGGCCTGTTAAAAAGTTCGCAGCCACTGCTGACGATGCGCATGATATTGCTTTATTAGAAGACTATGACCGTCGCTTTACTGAAATGAGCGATGAAATGGAAACTGAGTTAGAAAAAATGCATGCGGCAGGTACACTCACCACAGAGTTTGAACAAAAACGTACACTTGATAATGTTCGCTCGGCATTGACCATGTTAAAAGACCTCGACTTAAAAACTGAACAAGGTCGCTATATTCAAGGCTTATTTTATCAATATTGGGAAAACCAAGAAAAACATATCAGTGATAAACAGGCCAATAAAGATGAACAAGTCAATCAACTTGCTGACTACTTACAAGCTCAGAACCAGTTGAAATACTGGAAAGCTTCACAGCAGCATTAATTTTATAGTGTGCAATAAAAAGCCTTCTGAACAAGAAGGCTTTTTAATTTATATATTTTGTTTTTCAACCCAATGAATCGATTGAACACGGAATAACTCACATGCACCATCACCTGTATCAGTTGAGGTTAAAGATGATCGCCAAACTAAATTTTTATCTTTAATTTCGACCAATTCACCTTTGAGGTATACCAAGTCACCGCGTTTAACTCGTTTAATTTGTTGAGCAATTTGAGGACTCGCAGGAATGATGTGCATATTAGACACCATTTGCATCGCTTGCTCAGCAGGTACAGGAAGCTTACTCATTTTCCAGTTTAAATAGCGGTCATACTGTTTAACTGAAATGGTACGAGCAATATCTGGTTGAGCAAATAGCCCCCAACTTACCGCATAATCGATCGGTGAAAACTTAGCTTGTTCATCATTTTTATAAATTTTTGAACCTAAAATTCTAAAATTGCCTTGAAATGGCTGTAACACAGAAATTGACTGATCTTTTTCAATCGGTAACAAACCATTTGCAATATTATATTCACCAGAAATAGAGGCCGTCGAAGCAAAAGCTGAGCTGATACATAAAGAGGCCAATAAGCCTAGCATTACATGTTGTTTTTTCATCGCTTTATACCTCAAATATTACTAGATCAAATGCAGCAGATCTCTAATTTATAGTAGCTCTAAGCGATGAAAAAAATATCGGTATTTAGTAACAATACAGATCAATTTCGTCTATTTTTGTGCCTAATTAAATTGATTGTTAATCTTCAAAATCAATTCGCAACGTTTCAAAGCGTACCTTTCCTTCTTTTATTGCTTGAGCAATTGCTTGCTGTCCTTTGGTTAGACGAGCTCCCCCACTTTTAATATCAAGCAAGATAATCTGGATATCCTCGGCAGTTCCATCTCCATCTCTAAAATCGGTATAGCCATCAAAAATAACGTAATCAACCGGGTCACCCAGAAATTTGGCATCACTAGGTAAGTATTGAAACTCAGGTAAAATCGGAGCAAATTGTTCTGCCATTTTACCTTTTAATACAGCGCGGCTTGTATTCACACTCCGCTTTTGTGCCTGGGCAAGGGCCTGTTGATGCTCAAGCTCTAACTCTGCAATGTATTGCTCGTATTCAGCCTTGATTCGACCATTACGGGTATTTGATAAAATAAGCGTTGTGATAATAATACCAATACCAGCACCTATAAGCATGGCCAGCCATACGGACATAAATTTTCCTTAATAAATACATATCATCACGGTAGATGAGCAATCATATCTAAAATTACGAACTAGCTTAAACTTTTGTCAAAGGCAGTCATCTACTTCTCATAAAAAGATGCTAAGGTATAAGCAGAACAAGTGTGCTGCTGAATATAACTGAATTTATGAAAACGATACTTATTGCAAATCAAAAAGGTGGATGCGGAAAAACCATGACAGCCATTACGTTGGCAACAGCTTTGGCACAAAAAGGATATAAAGTAGCTTTAGCGGATTCTGATAACCAAAAATCTTCCTTACAATGGTTAAAGCAACGTCCAGAAAATGTAGCTGCAATTCAAAGCCTTGATTGGCGCCAAGAAAAATCTATTGGTGATGCACCTAAAAATTTAGATTATTTAATTATTGATGCACCCGGCGCTCTTTCAGGCGACCATGCTGAACAATTAGTCAGCGAAGCTCATGCCATTATTACACCACTTCAACCTTCATTTTTTGATATCGACAGTACACGTCGTTTTCTCAAGCATTTGCAGGATATTAAACGTATTCGCAAAGGAAAAGTACAAATTTTACTGCTTGCAAATCGTGTTAAACCGAATAGTGCTAGCTCAAAAGATATTCAGCAATTTTTTGAAAAAATCGAACATGAACCGATTGCATGGATTGCAGAGCGTAGTGCTTATGGCAGTTTAGCAATGCAAGGTTTGAGTGTGTTTGATAAACCACAAAAAAACTTTATTGCAATTCAAAGCCAGTGGCAGCCACTTTTAAATAAACTAATCGAAGATAAGTCCGAGTGGTTTTAAAAATAACTTTTTCATTTTTATTGAGCAGGAATGTATAGATCAGCATTTCTGCCTAAAATTTGCCTCAGGTCATTTTTCAGTTAATATGACCCCATTCTATTTAAATAATTAGAGAATTTTTGTTCGTGCATCCATACGCTCCTACTTTACAGCGCGTTTTATTGTTTGGGCTGTTTTTCATCCTGTTATTTTTAGGATTTAACATCCTGAAGTACTTTATTGTACCTGTAGTTTGGGCTGCGATTATCGCCTACATGACTTGGCCAATTTATTTAAGAATTCAGCGTTTTTTTGGCGAAAACCGTAATAATTTAAATGCCACAGTCATGATTAGCTTTGTTATCTTAGTTGTTGGTGTACCCCTAATCTGCGCTATTTTTATTCTGCAACATGAAGGCCGCAATCTGTATCTTGATTTACAGCGTCAGGTTTTTTCTGGTCATTTAAGCGTACCTGATTTCATTAAAAATCTTCCTTTTATTGGCAAAGAAATAACCAGAACACTAAATGATATAAACACCGACCCAAATAGTACGATTCAGAGTATTGCCGTTTGGATACAAAGCCATTTAAGTTATGGGCGAGTTTTAATCAATGAAATTAGTAAAAATCTCGTCAAACTTGGTTTTGCAATTTTAAGTCTTTTCTTCTTTTACCGTGACGGTCACACGATCTTAACTCAAGTGAGTAAAGCCTTAGAAATGGTGATTGGCCTACGTATTCACCATTATCTAGATACAATTTCAGAAACAACCCGTGCCGTTGTCTATGGTGTCGGTTTAACTGCAATTGCTCAAGCAGTACTTGCTGGATTGAGTTATTTCGTCGCTGGTGTACCCAATCCAATGGTGCTCACGATTGCGACGTTCTTATTAGCACTCATTCCCTTCGGTACCCCTGTTTCCTATTTAGGTGTTGGTCTATGGCTGTTTTCACAAGGGCAAACCATGGAAGCCATTGGCGTGGTTTTATGGGGTGTTCTGATTGTAAGTAGCTCAGACAATGTGATTCGCCCTCTTGTGATCTCTGGTGCAACCCAAATTCCGTTTTTACTGATTATGTTTGGTGTATTAGGTGGTATTGCGAGTTTTGGTTTAGTCGGTTTATTTATTGGGCCAGTTATTTTAGCCGTTCTATTAGCGATTTGGCGCGAATGGCTCCATGAAACCATTGATCCTGAACCGATGCCAAAAACCACTATGATTTATGATTCGGATGATGATTTACCACCATCTAAAAATTAAGCCAATGATTTAAAAATGTTTCAGGATACAAAGTGACTATTTAAATTAACTTGTAGGGTTTACAGGCCTTTGTTTGAATAAAAAAATCAGATTTATATCTATAAGGACATCTAATAATGCCAGTATTAAATAAAATGAGTGCAGTATGTGCACTAACAGTTTTATTAACAGTTGGTTGTAGTACGGTAAGCAAAACAGTATCTGATACGACTCATGCATTAACGACAATGCATACCAAAAAAGTAGTCGATGTAAATGAAGTCACAGCTAATGGGATTGGAAAAAAAATAGGGACGATTAGCTTTCAAGACAGTGATAAAGGCTTAATTATTACCCCTGCTTTAGCAGATTTACCAAGCGGTACTCGTGGTTTCCATATTCATGAAAATGCATCGTGTGCTCCTGCTGTTAAAGACGGAAAACCAGGTGCTGCTTTAGCTGCGGGTAGTCACTATAACCCTAATCAAGCACCACATCATGGTACGCCAACTACCGGACACTTGGGCGACTTACCAGCATTAGTCGTCGACAGCACTGGTGTTGCTACTACCGCTGTTATTGCGCCACGTTTAAAACTTGCTGACATTCAAGGTCGTGCCATCATGATTCATGCGGGCGGTGATAACTATTCAGATTCTCCTCTACCTTTAGGCGGTGGCGGAGCACGAATTGCCTGTGGCGTAATTCAATAATTTGTTATTTTTTAAATTGTGGGTATCTAAAAAGATATCCACAATTTTGTTATTTTATTAAGCAGTTTAGACAAATTAATTATTATAAAATCTTAAAAACAAACTGACTTTTTTAAATAAAACGCATAATATTTTTCAAGTAATAAAAATTTAAATACCTCTTATCACGTACCCTCTCATTTAGAAAAAAGCCGTGAATTATTTGACTCAAATATTTAATCGTTTTAAAGCGAATTCAATTTTAATTTACTGCCTGCAAATTTTAATTGTACTCACAGGCACAACTTTAGGCTTACTGTGGTTGGGTCATAACGAACTCATTGTTCCTGTAACGTTAGGTGCGATTGCCGCAGCACTAACAGATTTTGATGATCGCTTAAGTCTTCGTTTACGCAACTTACTGTATGTCTGCCTACTCTTTTTTACTGTCAGCACTATTCTTGGATTTTTAGCACCCTATAAACTTTTATTTATTTTATATCTTTCAATTTCAAGTGCTTGTTTCATTTTATTGGGTGCCTTAGGTCAGCGCTACGCTACCATTTCTTTTGGTACAATTTTACTTTCAATTTATAGCATGTTTGGTTTAGGAGAATATGCTCACTGGTATCAACAGCCTACTTATTTTGTCTATGGCGCACTGTGGTACGGTCTAACTTCTATTTTATTTTTTATTCTTAAACCAACCCTTCCTTTACAAGATAAGCTTTCGCAAATTTTTGAAGAAATCTCTGCCTTACTTCAAGCTAAAGCACGCTTGTTCGATCCTGATAATAAAGAAAATGTTGAACAGCTTTTATTTGAATTATCATTCCAAAATACGCAAGTCGCGCAAAGTCTTAACCAAATACGTAGTTCCCTGCTAACTCGTCTTAAGGCATCACGAGTCAGTAATAAAAGTATTTACTGGTTAAACCTGTACTTTTTTGCCCGCGATATACATGAACAAGCGACTTCTAATTATCTACACTACGAACATATTCAACAAAACTTTAGCCGTAGTGATCTTATTTTCCGTTTTCAAAAAAATCTGCGTTTACAGGCCCAAGCTTGCCACGATTTAGCCCAATGTATTTTGCATAACCAGCAATATCAGTCTTCTCAAGAAGGACAAATTGTTTTAAACCATCTGGAAAGTTCTTTAAAAGACTGGATACAACAGCACCCGCAAAATTTTGAAGTTAAAAATCTAAAATTGATTTTTAATAATTTAAAAGGCATGCATGAACAATTTGAACAGCTTCAATATGCGCAACCGTTTAATGAAACGCTAAGTCAAAACAAACAAGAACACCTCAATTTGCTAGATGATGATATTCAAGGTTTTTCTGACCTTGTATTAAAAATTCGGCAGCAACTAACACCACAATCTGCCCTATTTAGACATGCAATACGAATTGCGGTTGTGTTTGCTGCGGGTTACGCAATTTCTCTATTACCTTTTGCCCAACATGGCTACTGGATTTTACTCACTAGTTTATTTGTTTGCCAAATTACTTACTTTGCAACCAAAAGCCGTTTAAAACTTAGAACAATTGGAACCTTACTTGGCGTTTTATGGGGTATTCCTATTTTGTATTTTGTTCCAAGCATTGAAGGTCAACTCATTCTCACTATTATTTGTGGAGTTAGCTTTTTCTACTTGCGCCAGAAGAAATATGCGTTGGCAACACTGATGGCAACCTTAATGGTATTGCTCATTTTCAACTTAAAAGGCGCAGGTTTTAGTATTATTTTACCTCGTCTAATCGACACCTTATTAGGCTGCTTTATTGCATGGCTTGCTGTTAATTTTATATGGCCAGACTGGAATTTTCGTAATATTCCAAACAATATTAAAAAAAGTAGCCAAGCCACCCTGGATTATTTCAATGTGATTGTTGAGCAATACCAGCATGGTAAAAATCAGGACATTGAATATCGTAGAATTCGCCGTGCTGCACATAATGCACAAATTGAGCTCTCGAATATGATTTCGAGCTTAAGTGCTGAGCCCAACCCAAAACCAGAGCTGATTCATTACGCCTTTCGTTATTTAGTTTATAGTCATAGCCAGTTGAGTTATGTCGCAGCATTAGGTAGCCAAAGACAAAAAATTGAAGATCAACAGGTATTACAGCTTTTACTGGATTGCCAGCAAATTCTTAACCAAAGTTTATTTGAACAAGTTTCTGTTGACTTGAATTTTATTGGGCAAACTTTAAAACAAATTCAAAGCTTAACAACTCATGAAGACTTTTCAGAAAGCTACACGCTCGTGTTAAAACAAATGAGCTTACTATTAGAAACCTTGCCTGAGTTGTTGACCCTTAAAAACAAACTTTTAGAGCAAGAAATTAAGTAGAATAAAAAATACCGGAATATAAATTCCGGTATTTTTTAATGTAAATTTTGTGCAACTCTTTCCTGCATTTCCTCTTTTAAGGCCAAGCGTGGTTGAGTAAACCACAGTGCGATAAATGCAAAAGCAGATAGCACGAAAGCCCATAAGTGAAATTGAGTATAGAGATAACGTACAAGCTCAATCATTGCAAAAAAGCTCGTCATTAATAGCATTGAAACAGCAGCAGCTACAGTTCCTTTCGACACTTCAGATGACATAAGTGCAAAGCGATACGACACTGAGAAACTAATTCCTTCACCAAAGCAAATAAGTGTCATTCCCGTAAGTAAACAAGGAATTAAATAGGTTTGCCAGACAACACCTAATATTAAAATGACTGTACCAGTGAGCATAATCGGTAAACCAATTAGGACTGTTTTACCTAAAGCCAAACGGTCAATAATTTTAATTAAAACGATGTTACCTACAATTAAACCTAAAAATACTGGGAATTGAGCTAATCCATATTGCACACTCGTTAGCTTGAGTTCATCGACCAAAATAATGGGCGATAACGCAATCCAAAGCATAAGCGGCATACCGACAAGCGGTAAGGCTAGCGTTAAACCAAGGAATTGCCGATTGCTAAATACTTTTTTAAAGTCATCAAAAAGATAGCTAAAAGGCTGCTTGGTTACACTCACCTTCTGACTCGGCATTTGTTTCTTTAAGCCAACCCAACTCAGCAGTGCAAGTAAAGCAATTGCCACAAAACCCCAGTGCCAAGATACATAATCAATTAAGAAAGCTCCAAGTACAGGTCCTAGCAAGGGCGCAAGTAATGAGATATTTGCCATGAGTGCCATGACTTTAATTGCATCACGTTCGGTAAAATTTTCTTGAATTGCCGCATATCCGACTGCTGAAATTACACTTAGCCCAATACCTTGTAGAAAACGTAATATCAGAAAGTGTTCGATTTGTCTTGTTAATAAAATCAAAAAACAACACAAGGCAAAAAATAATACACCAGTTAAAAGAACTTTCTTACGGCCCAATCGGTCTGATAAAGGCCCAAGTAACCATGCAACAGATGCACCACCTAATAAATAAAATGACATTGAAGACGGTGCCCAAGTTGCACTCACACCAAAATCTTCAGTAATTGCCAACATAGCTGGCTGAATCAGGTCATTACCAATATAAACCGCAAATTCAAATAGCACTAAAGCTAAAGGAAACATCAACGTTGTACGGTTCAACGCTGTCGTTTGAATATTATTCATGAGTTGTACACTTCAAAATAGCGGCCAAAATGTCTCAGCAACTACATATTGAAATAAATAATGTAGTCATGACGATGACAGTATGGTCAGTCAATCTTTAGTTAAGCTGTTATATGCCGTGAGAGTGCATGTTTAGAATGTGAAACACCGTATTCACAAGGTGTCTAAGACAAGAAAAAATGTATGACGTGAGATTCGGTAATTTTTACCATTTGGCTTAATTGCCGGATGACACAATATCACTTTTTATATTGATCAGCAATCGGACAATTCCAACCATTTTAAATTCTATATTTTGCTTAGCCTCAACCCACTTTTATATTGTGAATAACTCTAAAGTTATCCACATATCTTCTAAGGATTCAGCCTTAAGGACAAGGATTAACTTGGAAATCTGTTGTTTCCTGCCCTTTTGTACATTGGTAGCTTTGCTTTTTATTTACGATTTTCCAAATGGTCTGATCACGTTTTAATAAATATTCAGTACGTGTTTTTGATATAGCATCTTCACTAGGCACAGTTTGTAAAATAGTTACTTGTGCATTAGAAGCATCATCCAAAGCATTCATTTGCTGTGAAATACTTAAATTACTTGCGTTATTTAAAAGGTTTGGTTGATCGATCAAAACAGCTTGTATCGGACTATTAGCTTGAGGTGTAGGTGGGTTTGTATTCGGTGTACATGCACTCAGAACCAATAAATTACCCATCATGAGTAAACCAATTTTTTTCATACTCAACTCCACCACAACTTCACCTTGATGCTAAAGGCTACAAACAATTTTTTCCGTTCAACTTTGTAAAATATATCTTTCAAGTAAAGCATAAATACAATATATCCAGTCCATATTAGTGATTTTTACTCAATAATATTTTTCCAATTACTGCATTTTTCTCTAAGAGTATCTTCTCTAAAGTATCGCTCAAGTTTAAGAATTGAATTAGAGAAACTTCCATGAGCAATATTTTAGTCATTAATGGCGCTAAACAATTTGCGCATTCAAATGGTGAATTAAATGACACACTCACGGCATTGGCAACGGACCATCTCACTGAACTAGGCCATGACGTACAAGTCACTCGTGCAGATAGCGACTACAATGCAGAAGCTGAGGTAGAAAAATTCTTATGGGCAGATGTCGTGATTTATCAAATGCCCGGCTGGTGGATGGGTGCACCGTGGACTGTAAAAAAATATATTGATGATGTATTTACGACAGGTCACGGTTCATTATATGCAAACGATGGTCGTAGCCGCTCTGATGCCTCAAAAAAATATGGTTCAGGTGGTTTAATTCATGACAAGAAATATATGCTGTCACTCACTTGGAATGCACCGATGGAAGCATTTGACGATGCGGATCAGTTCTTCCACGGCGTTGGTGTAGATGGTGTTTATTTACCATTTCATAAAGCCAATCAGTTCTTAGGTATGAGTACCCTACCAACATTTATTGTAAATGATGTAATTAAAATGCCTGACATTGATAGTTACGTTGAAGAATATAAAGCACATCTAAACACTGTATTTGCAGCAGCCTAATCCGGAGAAAACCATGCTTACCATTATTGCGGAAATTCGTACTCAATCGGGTGGACAGCACCGCCAAAACGTATTGGATGCATTTCAGAAAATCATTCCAACTGTTTTAGCAGAAGAAGGTTGTCATGGTTATGAACCTTTAATTGACCATAAATCAAATGCGAGCTTCCAGACTCAAGAGCCTGACACGATTGTTATGTTAGAAAAATGGGAAAGCGTGGCTCATCTTGAAGCACACTTAGCTACACCTCATATGCAAGCGCATCATGAAGCAGTCAAAGATGATGTCGTTGATGTCAAAATTAGAATTTTAGAGAGTGGCGCATAATTTAAAGGGTATAAAAAAGACGATATATTTATCGTCTTTTTATTTTTATGAGCAAAGCTGTGTTTGGAAACCTTTAGTATTTTTTCCTCTCGCACATTGGTAGCTCTTTTGCTTATTTTGCAATTGCCACTTTTCATCGACTAATTTAAATGAATATTCTGTACGAATAGCTGAAACAGAGTCATCCATTAAACCTGTTTGAATGACCGTAATACGAGAAACAGTCGGAGACTCTACACGGTTAAACACTTGCTGAACTGAGGTGTTATTGTGCTCTTTTACAATCTCAGGTTGAGCTTTAAGTACTTGTTGCATTGGGGTTTCCGAACCCACAAATGGAATTAATTTACTGGTCGTCGCACACCCAGTGAAAAGCCCAGCACAAAGTGCCGAAATTAAAAATAAACGTTGCATCTTTATCACCAAAACAAAAAGCATAGCTTTATGATGCTATGCCTTGCTCGGTTACTCTGTAGAAACTATGTAGTTGTAAGTATGGCTACTCTTTTACAGACCAAATATTTGTTCTTGCTTACTCAACTTTAATGACAATCGTTTGATAAAATTAACTTCAAATACACATAACAAATAGGATCGTTATGCAACTGACTTATGCGGGACAAGTGTTCTTGGTGGTCGTTGCAGTTTTGATGATTTGGTCATTTGTACTCACCAAGTTTTGGGTCAAGCGTTTAGCTAAAAATCGTAAAAGTAGTAAATTTGAATTTGCTTATTTATTTGCCGTGGTTTTTAGTATTAGTGCTTTATTTTTCCCATTTACTTATTGGGTTTCTCAGGCAGTCTACGGCTTAGCAACCAAACCAACTTACGATGCAACTGTAGTGAGTTATACTTCTGAATGGGTAGATACTGAACGCACAGACTCAAATGGGCGTAAATATAAAACTAAAACACTCATGCATACTGCTCAGGTTCAATTTAAAGATAATCAAAATAGAACTCTAACTTTAGATAATTCAGTTCGCTCTGTTGATATGCCTGTAGTTGGTGAACATATTACTGTTGTTTATGAATCTGGTGATCACACAGCGCAAGAAAAGAGCTGGCGAACAATTCTATTGTTTGCAGCCGCTTTATTTATGCTATTTATTTTAGGTTATGTGTTGCTCATAATTATTGCCTACAGTCTAAAGCGCGACATGGAACCCTACAAAACATTTGCTAGCATGTTAATTTTTAAAGTCACGCTTCCACTTGGAACAATGGCGATGTTTTCGATGTTGTCTTATTCTATTTTTGCCTATTTCTTTTTAGGTAATCCAAGGGATTTACCTCTATGGGCCATTGTGCTTTGTAGTTTTTTTGCTCTTAGTCTTTTACCGTTGATTTATCATATTCTGACAGGTTGGAAAACGTACAAGAAATAAAAAAATTAATAAAAAAGCGTAACTTACGATACGCTTTTAGCAGAACTTCTTTTATTTAATAAAGCATTAGAGATCAAATAATTTACCCGGGTTCATAATACCTTTCGGGTCAAATACTTTTTTCAAAGCTTTCATATATTCAATTTCTTCAGGAGAACGCGAATATTCCAAATATGGCTTTTTCGTCATACCTACGCCATGCTCAGCAGAGATTGAACCATCGTATTTTTTCACGGTATCAAATACATATTTATTTACCACCTGACATTTCGCAAAGAACTCATCTTTGGTTAAGTTTTCAGGTTTCAAAATATTTAAGTGCAAGTTACCGTCACCGATATGACCGAACCAGCAAATTTCAAAATCAGGATAGTTCTCTTGAACAATTGCATCAATCTCACGAATAAATGCAGGTACGTGAGTAATTAATACAGAAATATCATTTTTGTATGGAATAAACGGTGCAATAGATTCAGAAATATCTTCGCGTAAACGCCATAAACTCTCTACTTGATCAAGGCTTTGGCTCATCACGCCATCAAGTACCCAGCCCTGCTCCATACAGTGCTCGAAAATTTCCATTGCTTTGTCGATAATCGGCTCGTATGGTGCTTCAAACTCAAGCAATACATAGAACGGACATTCGGTTTCAAATGGACGTTGTACATGACCATTGTTTAAAACTTTTTGCATTGCAAGTTCACCAAAGAACTCAAATGCTGTTAAGTCGATATCTTTTTGGAACGCATGTAATACAGGCATTACTGCATCGAAATCAGGAACACCTAAAACTAAAACTTGTAAGTTTTGTGGTTGACGCTCAAGTTTAATTTCTGCTTCGGTCACTAAACCTAATGTGCCTTCACCACCAATAAACAAATGCTGTAATGCATAACCAGTTGCATTTTTAACCATGCCTTTGTTTAAACGTAAAATATCGCCTTTACCAGTAACTACAGTTAAACCAAGCACCCAGTTACGTGTCATGCCATATTTAATGACTTTAATACCGCCAGCATTGGTACCAATATTACCACCAATCTGACTAGAACCTGCTGATGCAAAGTCAACCGGATAATACATACCTTGTTCTTCTGCATAATTCTGCAATTGCTCAGTCACAACACCAGCTTGAACACGCACCATACGATCTGCCGGGAAGAACTCAAGAATCTGGTTCATTTTGTCCATACTAATGACAATTTCACCATTGGTTGCTACTGCGCCAGCAGAGAGACCAGTACGGCCACCAGACGGCGTAATCGCGACATTAAACTGGTTCGCAAGTTTTACAACTGCCTGAACTTGTTCAGTCGTTGATGGAAAAACGATGACCGATGGGTTCGGATTAAAATGCTTGGTATGATCTTTACCCCAGTTTTCGAGACTATCAGCATCGGTTTTAATACGGTTTTCACCGACGATTGCTGTTAATTGGGTGAGTAACTCAGGTGTTAAAGCGACTGGAGCATTCATCGTTTGCAGACCTAGCAAGAAGTAAACTGTGGTGGGACTATGACCTCATATTCTCAAGGTTTTCACCTGAGCAAAGCCATAATGTTCAAGGAACTTCTATATTCTACATGTAACCGCACAAGCGATAAAGTTCATAATAGAGATACTGTCACTACAAAACATGTTTAAAACCAATAAATGTGTTTTTATAAGGCTCTGAAGGAAAACCTAAGCCCTCAAGAATACCAAGCATATTTCATAGCGCTCGGCAAGCCATAAACAGAAGTGATTAGACATAGATAAAATTGCCATAAGGCGATGGTATAAACGAAATATCTATAGCGCTGCCCAGTATGTTATTATACCGCCACCAAATTTGGCCTTTGTAGCGGAGCCGTAATGAGCCAACATCTTTCACTACCTAAAGATAAAATCCGTTTCCTTTTGTTAGAAGGCGTTCACCAAAACGCAGTCGATACTTTAAACGCTGCGGGTTACACCAATATTGACTATCGTAAAACTGCTCTTGAAGGCGAAGCGCTTAAAGAAGCAATTAAAGATGCTCACTTTATTGGTATTCGTTCGCGTACCCAATTGACTGAAGAAGTTTTCGAAGCTGCAAATAAATTGATCGCAGTAGGTTGTTTCTGTATCGGAACAAACCAAGTTGATCTTAAAGCAGCAATGGCACGTGGTATTCCTGTATTCAACGCACCGTATTCAAATACGCGTTCGGTAGCAGAGCTTGTACTTGCTGAAACAATTCTTCTTCTTCGCCGTGTTCCTGAAAAGTCAGCGGCTTGTCATCGTGGTGGTTGGGACAAATCTGCTGTGGGTTCTTTTGAAACTCGTGGCAAAACTTTAGGTATTGTGGGTTACGGTTCCATCGGTTCTCAACTTTCAGTTCTTGCTGAAAGCATGGGTATGCATGTTATTTATTATGATGCAGTCACTAAGTTACCAATGGGTAATGCTCGCCAAGTTGGTTCTTTAGATGAACTTTTAGCAACTGCTGATGTTGTGACTTTGCATGTACCAGATGTTCCGTCTACACGTAACTTCTTTACTAAAGAACAATTTGCAAAAATGAAAGAAGGCGCAATCTTCTTAAATGCTGCACGTGGTACATGTGTAGTAATCGAAGATTTAGCTGATGCAATCAAATCTGGTCACCTTGCTGGTGCAGCGGTTGACGTATTCCCTAAAGAACCAAAAGCAAATGGTGAAGAATTCCAGTCTCCACTTCGTGGTTTAGACAACGTGATCTTGACTCCTCACGTTGGTGGTTCAACGATGGAAGCTCAAGCAAACATCGGTTTAGAAGTAGCAGAGAAATTCGTTGCTTACTCTGACAAGGGTATGACACTTTCTGCGGTAAACTTCCCAGAAATCGCGTTGCCATTAACAGCGGGTCAACACCGTTTACTACACATCCATAAAAACGTACCGGGTGTATTGTCTAAAATCAACAACTTGTTTGCTGAACAAGGCATCAACATTTCTGGTCAGTCTCTTATGACTAAAGGTGACATTGGTTATCTCATTATGGATGTTGACGCTTCTGCATCTCAAGAAGCTTTAGATACATTACACGAAGTTGAAGGCACAATTCGCGTACGCGTATTGTTCTAATTCGAACTGTAAATTTAAAAGCCACAGCATTGTCTGTGGCTTTTTTATGGGTATTTACATTATCATGTGAAAAGTATACCAATTGATCAAATAATAAAATGTCCAGTCCAAGCCAGAAATCCCAGCTCCATGCTTTGGGCTTCCTTATTCTTGCTATGTTGAGCGTCCAAAGTAGCGCATCGTTAGCTAAAGTTTTATTTCAGAGCTTTCCCGTTTTAACAGTGTCTGCAATGCGTTTATGTATTGGAGCGTGTATTCTGGCTTTTATTTTTAAAATCTGGCGAATTAATTTTAGTCAGGTTCGATGGAAAGCGATTTTGGCTTATGGCTTTGCTCTTGCAGGCATGAATGCTCTTTTCTATTTATCTCTTGAACGTTTGCCGATCGGTATTGCAGTTGCATTTGAATTTATTGGCCCATTAAGCGTGGCTTTATATCATGCTCGCCAAAAATATGATTTTGTATGGGTCACTTTCGCAATTCTTGGACTCATTTTATTATTTCCTTTTAATCAAGCTCATAGCTTGGATTGGATCGGCGTTTTATTTGCAATGAGTGCGGGCGCATGTTGGGCGCTTTATATTATTGCAGGACAAAAACCATCTGGAATTTCAGGTAATCATACCGTTTGCTTGGGTATGGCTATAGGTGCTTGCATACTTTTACCAATTACATTTTTTTCAGGTTCAATTGCTCAAGTTATAGGGCTGCCCTATCTTTTTTATTTTATTGGCTTAGCAATTTTGGCCAGTGCGCTTCCGTTTTCTTTAGAAATGTTAGCACTACGCAATTTAACCCCACTAAGCTTTGGAACATTGATGAGCCTAGAACCTGCAGTTGCAGCCCTTTCTGGCTTTATATTTTTAGGCGAATATCTGTTATGGAACCAATGGTTGGCGCTCGCAACAATTATTACTGCTTCCGTCGGTTGTACCATAACGACCCAGAAAGCTCGTCAACAACGTGAAAAAACAGCAGGTTAACGCTATAAAACCTGCTGGTTAAAACACAATATTGGCTATAATTAATCACTCTTATTTTTTAAATATCAAATGAAGCGTTAAGGTCTGTCCATGCAAAATCTTTCAATTATTGCTGTGCTATACATGATTTTGTCGATGGTCTCATATCAAATCAGCGCCTCATTTGCTAAGCAACTTATTGCAGCTTTGGACCCCCTTACCGTTACTATCTTAAGGTTATGTTTTGCCACAGTTATTGTTGCGGTCATGTTTCGCTCTTGGAAAATCTGGTCGCGCTTACCCTACTTAAAATGGCGTGATTTATTGATGTACTGTGCATCTTTAGGGTTAATGAATATTTTATTTTATACGTCGCTTGGAAAATTACCCCAAGGGATTGCTGTTGGATTAGAGTTTATTGGTCCATTAGGTCTTGCGCTTCTTTCGATTAAACAAAAGAGCGACTACATTTGGGTAGCGCTTGCCATGTTAGGTATTGCACTTATGGTACCTTGGCAAAACCCAGTTCAGCACCATTTCTCATATATAGGTGCAGCATGTGCTCTAGGTGCTGGGCTTTGCTGGGCGTTCTATATTTATTTCGGCCATAAAGTTGTGACTCAAAATATAGGAATGCATGCATTAACAATTGGAATCGGCGTATCTGCACTTGCATTACTACCAATTGGTATTTGGCATAATGCACCTGCATTACTTGAGACACAGTACTGGGGTAAAGCATTACTTATCGCTATTTTAGCAACTGCAATTCCCTATGCACTCGACTTAATGGCACTCAAACAACTCAATAAATTAACTTATGGCACTCTAACGAGTTTAGCGCCAGCATTGGCAGCATTAACGGGTTTCCTATTACTTCACGAAGAAATCAGCATGCTGCAATGGGTGGCTTTGGCTTGCGTAATGCTGGCCTCGATTGGAGTTACTTTAAGAAGTACTAAAAAAGCTGCATAGGTTTAATCTACTGTTGCTTTTTATACTTTTTATATTCCTTTAAATATTTATTGCCGAGCGTTTCTTTTTCGCTGTCTTTAAGAATTTTTCCAGCTTGTTGAAAAAATTTATGCTCTTCTTCTTTTAAATGATGATGAACTTTTTCACTTAACTGTCTGGCAGTGGCTAACCAGCTTGGGCTACTCATATCCGTTTTTTCAAGCTGTTCAACCAACTCATCCATTTCATGATGTTCAGATAAGGCATGTCGAGTAATATCCAAACCCACATCGTCAAACATTAAAGGGATATATAAATAACGGTCCTCGGCAACTGAATGAGCATAGAGTTCATTTTTTAATGCATCAAATAATTGTTTTCGTTCTTCAGTTAAACCATGAGTCTGGATTAATTGTTCAGAAAGGTTACGTTGATTTTCATGGCTTTCTCTTAATGCTTCGAAAATATTCATTCTCTTCCTCATTTTTTAGCTAAAAAATCTTTTTTATTTCAAGGTTTATGATACGTTGAAATTTATATTGTTTACGTAGCTTAAAATGAGACTATTTTTTACACAGTTCTCTTTCTAGTAAATTTCTGTAATGATTTTTATATTTCGAATTTTAAATGATACATAAAAGTATGAACCGAACTCAAAGACAGCTCATACTTTCAATACTATTTTAGCCCGTGACAAAAATTTGATACCCTAAACGGCAAATCAAGATACTGACTAAAATTAAAAAGATAATACGGACAAAACCACTACCGTATTTAAGCGCGGTACGCACCCCAACAATAGAACCAATAACGTTTGCAGCTGCCATCATTAAACCGATATGCAAAATAGCGTGACCAGTTGGAATCAGAAAACTCAACGCAGCAAGGTTCGTCATGAAGTTACCGATTTTTGACAATGCTGAAGCATGTAAAAAATCGACTTGTAAAAAGCGGATAAAGAAAAAGATAAAGAAACTACCCGTACCCGGCCCAAAAATACCGTCGTAAAAGCCAATCGCCAAACTACCAATACCTGCTAAAACTAGCATTTTCGTAGTAATTTTTTGCTCAGTATGAACTTGACCAAAATTCTTTTTTACTAAGGTATAGATGGCAATTACGATCAGCATTACAAACACAAAAGGGCGTAATACAGATTGGGGAATAAGTGATAAGCACGCTGCACCAGCAAATGAACTAATGAGAGCACAAATGGCAATGACTGCCAAAAGCTTCCATTGCAACTTCACTCTTTTTGCAAACGTATACGCCGCCGATGCCGTACCAAAAATCGATGAAACTTTATTTGTACCAATAACCGTTGCAGTCTGCATGGACGGGAAAGTACTCATGATGCCGGGAATCTGGATGAGTCCACCGCCACCAACGGCAGCATCAATTGCTCCCGCAGTAAACGCAAAAAAGATCAAACTAAGGATAACATCCCATTCCATGCCCATGCTCTATACTCTACATCTACTACAAATTTAAGATACGCTTAGGTACCAACCGTTTTTTATCAGTAATCTCAGCCAAACCTAAACAGCGTTCACCCGAAAAAACCAAAACTTCTGCTTCCGCAGAATGATCAATATTGCTTTCTAAACCATTGCAAAAATATTTTTCCCTTCCTTCAGGAACCTGAATTTTTAAGAAATGGTCAATTGGCGCATACACTGGTAGTAACAAAGTTTCTCTTTGCTCTTCCGTTAAGCTTTCTAAATATTCAATGGTATAACTTGGGATTAACTCAAAATGCCCCGTTTGAATACGGTGAAGTATTGTCAAATGACCACCACAGCCAAGTGCCTCACCAATATCTTCACCTAGCACACGAATATATGTTCCTTTAGAACAGGTTACATCTAGAGTGATACTATTTTCGGTAAATTCAATAAGCTCTAAAGCATAAATCGTAACTGGGCGCGCTTCACGTTCAATCTCGATTCCTTTTCTGGCAAGCTCATATAACGGCCTGCCCTCTTTTTTTAACGCCGAATACATCGGTGGAACTTGTTGAATATCGCCCCTAAACTTTTCTAAAGTTTGCTCAATAAGCTCTTTGCTAAGAACCGGAATAGGACGTTCTTGTAAAATATCGCCTTCGACATCGCCTGTTGTTGTAGTTTGGCCTAATCGAACAGTCGTCTGATAACGCTTTGTCGAGTCCAGCAAATAATGTGAAAACTTAGTGGCCTCTCCTAAACAAATAGGAAGTAAACCAGTCGCTAATGGATCTAATGCGCCAGTATGGCCTGCCTTTTGGGCACGGTACAGCCAACGCACTTTTTGCAAAGCGGCGTTTGAACTGAGCCCTAATGGTTTATTTAATAGAAATACACCACTGATATGGCGACGAGAAATTTTTTGATTTTTTGTCGTCATTTTTACTGGAACACAAAGCTAGAAAAAAGTGCCGACATGTTAGCAAATTCGGCAAGATATTTTCAGAATATTTAGATGCGTTTTCACTTATTTTATGGCACATTAATGATCGAGTAAAAAAACAACAAATTAAAACTTAAGGAAGATATCTTTATGCAAAGGATGCAGAAAAAGATATTGTGGTGTGTGCTCGGATTTTTTATTTTGAGCCTCATCGCATGTGTATATTGGCTAAGCCCCGATTCGAAAAGTAGCTCACCTCGGTTCAATCAAGATGAGACTAAAACTTTAACATCTACTCATCAAACACCTTTAAATTCAATAACAAGTGATAATGCTTACTTAAGTAAAAGTCAGCAAGATACTCAAGTTAATTGCCAGTTAAAAATTGATAGTTCTCAACATTTAGTTGTAAATAACCAAACCCGTGACTGTTTTGAATATTTTATTACACAGTATGGAGAATCTAATTTACAACAAGTCAAAGCGCATTTTGAGAAATTCATACAAGATCAGTATTTAGAACCAGCCCGCTCACAGATTATTGACTTGTGGACTCGTTATTTAAAATACCGTGAGCAGCTTGCACAAATTCAACCACCTCAATCTAAACAACAAGATCAAAATTATTTTCAAAAGATCTTTAGTTCAATTCAAGATATTAGAAAACGTTTCTTCTCTGCATCTGAAATTGAAGGACTCTTTTCAACAGAAGATATCTATCAGAACTACACATTAGATCGCATGAAAATTTTGGAAGATTCATCTTTAAGTGAAATTGAAAAAGCTAAAAAGCTGAAAGAACGCTTTGAACAGCTACCAGCAGACTGGCAACAAAATCTGCAAGAACTATCAAAACTTGATGATTTGCATACACTGACCAAACAAATTAAAGCTCGCAATGGTTCAGCGGAGGAACTGCGTCAAATGCGTACAGCACTTGTAGGAGCTGAGGCAACACAAAGATTAGAAATTTTAGATACGCAGCGTAATGCTTGGCAACAGCGAGTTACAGGCTTCTTAAAACAGCGTGATGAAGTTCTCAATAGCAATATGAGTGATAGTGCTAAAAATCAAGCAATTCAACAACTACGCCAACAACAATTTAGCTCATCACAGGAACAACTTCGTCTTCAAACTTTTGAAAAAGTCCATGACCAAGGAGGTGAACTACCATTTAACTATTAGGCTTTTCTATTTCAAAGTGAGCCAAACCTTATCCAGCAGTAACAGCAGCTGCTGCTCATACAAAATAAAAATAGTGAGTAAAAAATGAAAAGGAACTTAATATTTTTCTGTGCTGCAATACTCTCAGGACTGAGTATTTCAGCAACCCATGCCACAAATGCAGAGCAAGTAAAAAGCTCATTTGTCTATTCGAATTATGCTCAAACCAAATATCCATTGGTTTTTAATCATGGTATGGCCGGTTTTAGCCGAGTTGGGACAGATACGCTTGGTCTTGATTATTGGTATCAGATTCTTCCTGACCTTGCGCGTAACGGAGGAAATGTCTGGGCAACAAGAGTTTCACCGTTTAACTCAACCGAAGTTCGCGGAGAACAACTTGCCCAACAAGTAGAAGAAATTATTGCTATTACGGGAAAACCTAAAGTCAACTTAATCGGACATAGTCACGGGGGACCAACAGTTCGCTATGTCGCTGGTATCATGCCAGAGAAAGTTGCTTCACTTACTACTATCGGAGCACCTCACAAAGGATCTCCAATGGCAGATGTCATCCTGAACGTTGAGGGTACTCCTCTGTCTGGACTGGCAACATTAGTAAACTGGTTTTCAGCAGCGATTACTTGGGCAGAAGGGCTAGATCCAACTAGTTATCCGCATGACTCTTTAGCTGGCGCTCATAGTCTCTCAACTCAAGGCTCGGCACAGTTTAATGCACAATTTCCGATGGGTGTTCCTACCACGTCTTGTGGTGAAGGTGCTTATCAAGAGAAAGGAATCTTTATGTATTCATTCTCTGGCAATAAAGCACTCACAAATCCATTAGATCCTTTTGATATTGCATTAACAGGAAGTAGTTTGGTTGTTGACCCACTGGGAGATAACGATGGACTAGTTTCTAGATGTAGTGCCAAGTTTGGTAAGACTATTCGTGATGACTATAACTGGAACCATTTAGATGAAGTCAACCAAGTGCTTGGTATACGTTCTATTTTTGCAGCAGACCCAGTCTCGGTTTATCGTCAACATGCCAATCGGTTAAAACTACAAGGATTATGAGTTTCAAATAAAAAATGCGCCAAAAGGCGCATTTTTTTACTCGGTATAAGCTTACGCTTTACGAGCTGGTAATTTTTCACGAATACGTGCAGCTTTACCAGACAAGTCACGGAGGTAGTAAAGTTTAGCACGACGAACGTCACCACGACGTTTCACTTCGATTTTAGCAACAACTGGTGAGTGAGTTTGGAATACACGCTCAACACCAACACCGCTAGAAATTTTACGTACTGTGAACGCAGAGTTCAAACCACGGTTTTTCTTAGCGATAACAACACCTTCAAATGCCTGAAGACGTTCACGGTCACCTTCTTTTACTTTAACTTGAACAACTACTGTGTCACCAGGAGCAAATTCAGGAAGGTCAGTTTTTAACTGTGCATTTTCAACAGCTTGAACTAAAGGATGTTTACCACTCATTGTGGGAATCTCCAATATGTGCGGAGTCAGAAGAGGTCTGAGTTTCCGCTGGGGATAGAGGCTAAAAACGCATATCAACCCGTTTAACTTTCCCTTTACGACAATCGTAAAGAGCCTTAATTACACATAAATCTATAAATTTAAATAGACTTATGGTTTAACTCGAAGCATTGCTTCTCGTCTTGTATTAGAACTTTCGTTCTTGAGAATAGCAATTAAGAATTACCGCTATTCCCTTGTATATCTTTTAGCCATTTTTTTTGCTGTTTAGTCAACTCTACTTTTTCTACCAACTCTGGTCGGCGTTCTAAAGTCCGTTGATATCGCTGCAAAAAACGCCACTTTTCAATGTTGGCATGATGTCCTGATTTTAAAATTTCAGGGACATCTAAACCTTCAAAATGGTCTGGCTTAGTATATTGCGGACAATCTAAAAGACCATCTACAAAAGAATCCTGTATCGCTGATTGCTCATCTGACATTACATTCGGCAAACGGCGAATAATACTATCAAGCAACACCATGGCAGGTAGTTCACCGCCAGATAAAACATAATCTCCAATTGACCATTCCTGATCAACATAATGCTGGATCAAACGTTCATCGACGCCTTCATAACGTCCACACAATACAATCAAGCCGTCATAATCAACAAACTGCTGTACTGCCTGTTCATTTAAAGTTTTACCTTGTGGAGACATATACACCACAGGTACATGAACACATCCTGCTTGCGAAGCAAGTTGTTTGGCATGGTTAATTGCTTTTGCGAGAGGCTCAGCCATCATTACCATACCAGGACCACCGCCAAATGGACGTTCATCCACTCTCCGGTAACTCCCTTCAGCAAAATCACGTGGATTAATACAAGTGACTTGTACAATGTCACGCTTTGCTGCACGTCCGCTAATCCCGTAGGCTGTAATCGCTTCAAACATTTCAGGAAAAAGCGTAATGACTGCAAAAAACACCGCAGACTCCTCTATTTTCCTGCTGCGTTAATCCCCTAAAAAAGGATTAATAATCTACGCCCCAATTGACGTAAATGCGACCAGCTTCAAGATCAACGCGTTGTACCACGTCTTTATGCCAAGGAATCATGCGTTCTTCTGAATCAATGCTGTCTGGTGTAGCACGTACAACCATCACATCATTAGCTCCAGTTTCAAACAACTCATGAATTTGCCCTAGGTTTACTTCCTGTTCTTCATCATCAAGTCCTAACACCGTTAAGCCTTTCAAATCTGACCAGTAGTACTCATCTACATCTGCTTTTGGCAATTGAGATTTAGCAATCCAGATATTAGCGCCAACCAAGCTCTCTGCTCCAGTGCGATCACTCACACCTTTTAAAGAGACAACTAAGCCTTTACCATGTGGTTTCCAACGTTTTACATCAACTGTTTGCCAACCAGCCTTGGTCTCAATGTACCAAGGCAAGTAGTCAAACATATTGCTCATGGGTTCCGTATTGGAATACACCCAGAGCCACCCATTTAATCCATAAGCTGAACGTAACTGTCCAATCTGAATACGATCTTCGGGAACATTCTGTGTTGGTGTCATGGGCTACCTACTACAATAATTATGCAGTAGCTTTTTTAGCTTGAGCAGCCAAAGAAGCAACACGTTCAGAAGGTTGAGCACCTTGAGAAACCCAGTGAGCAAAACGGTCTGCGTCTAAACGAAGTTTTTCTGCTTGACCTTGTGCAGTTGGGTTAAAGAAACCGATACGCTCGATGAAACGACCATCACGTGCATTGCGACTATCAGTCACAACGATTTGATAGAATGGACGTTTTTTTGCGCCGCCACGTGCTAAACGAATAACAACCATGATAAAAGCCTTATAATTCTTACGGATTATCCCTGCGCCGACCATCGGCAACACTTCAAACCCCTTTCATAGAGGGCGACATTCTACGTGATTTTCACCCTGAAAGAAAGATTAAATTTTGAGTTATCCGCAGTTTTGAATTTAAATTACTCTGTCCAACTTGATGAAGCCGATAGTGCACAATCTGTAGCACCTTTTGCCCAAAATTTTTGCCCTTGATCATTTAAGCAAATAATTCCATCACCCGCTTGTGAAGTATTAGCGATTGGTGTTGCCGTAAGCACCCATGTCGAATCGTTTAAAGTAGTAAAAGCTAAAGTATATAAAGCTTTGCCCTGAACAGGACTCACATTAGAGCCATAAATTGATTGTATAGTTGCATTTGAGGGATAACGGTTATTCACCATTTTTTGAGACTCTAAAGTTTGTGCAATATTCATCATTTCAGATTGAACGGCTGTACGATTCCCTTTACGAACATATTGTAAATACGATGGAGTGGCTATCGCTACCAAAATTGCAATAATTGCCACCACAACCATAATTTCTATCAGTGTAAAACCATTCTTCACTGCCAACTCTCACTATTTGCTTCACATGTGTTACATGTAGTTGTTCCACCACAATCATTATCAACAGCAGTAGCTGTTAAGCTCTGGCAACGTAAACCTGAGTTTTTAGCAATAAAATTAAGATTTCTGGAATCTGTAGTAGTCGCTCTAATCACCCATGTCTGCCCATTCGCAGCAGAACTCGTTAATAAATTACCAGCAGTCGTATCATCAGTGATCTGAATCGTATACCCCCCACGAGTTAACGTTACAGAGGTTGTGGCAAATCCCCTATAAGTAAAATTTCTAGACTTATGCTGCTCCAATCGCTCAGCTAATTTTAAAATCTCACTCTTAGCGGCAGATGCGGTAGCTCTACGGGCATAACTTTGATAAGAAGGAACAGCAATAGCAACAAGAATAGCTAAAGTAAGAAGAGTGACCATAAGTTCAATCAGAGTAAAACCCCGATTGAACTTCAAATTATAGTATTTACTCATAAACCATCCCTTTTAGCGATACCGCTCATACCAGCGTGCAGGGATCAAATAGCTTGTGCATTGCCACTGCCCTGTTCCTTGCTCATTACCAGATAGCTTTAATTTTCCACAACTGTTTTGCGGAGATGGATTATCTTCACTAGGCACAAACGTAATATTGCGAACCCCTGAACCAATTACATTTAGGTTTTTTGTTCCATCTGTTCCAAAACCACTATTATCTTCCTTATTATGATTAATCGATCCATCAGTATTCAGACATACTCCAAATGGTAGACAATAAGTTTGTCGATCTGTTTCACCTACTACACGTGGTAAACAAGGGTCCGATGCAACAATACCCGTTCCTTGAGGGTCATAGACAGGAACGATTAAATTACCTGTAATTGCTATGGGTTCTTCAAAGGCTTTCATTCCCCCTTTAATACGGAAGCTATTATCAGCTTTTTCAGTACCATTGCTCGTACTGGAAAGTGATCGGTACCAACCTGCTTGACCTGTACCCGTACTTGGAAAGAAAACCTGCCCTACGCTCGTTTCGCCTGCTCTTAATATTTGTGGGTTTTTCCGTAGATTTGAGCGAATAAGATCCTTAGTTTCAAGCTGACTATCACTTAACGACATTAAATTCTTTTTGATAAAGTCTCTATCAATAATTCCATAAACATTATTTACAGGTCGACCACTAAGCGCCGTACTAGGAGACATACCTTCCCGGCCAATAATTGGATAAACATCTAGTGGTGTACTTCGATCACCAGAAGCGATACCAACAGTAATAAATGAGCGAACACCATAATCATGAATTGTTACGGTAGGCGGCTCATAAAAACGAGGGGCATTTCCACCTGTGTAATCATTTCCACTATCATTTGTTGTATCGTTTGTTGCCAGATTTGCCAATCTCACAACTCTTATACCGAAACTACTATAAGTCGAGTTAGTTTGAGTCTGATTATTATTAAGATCTACACGAAAGACTTGGCCACCTAAATCGCCAAAATACAAATGATCTACTAAGCCATCACCATCTCGGTCCAAAGTACTAATACGGCTAACAATACTATGCTTCATATTAGCGTTATCATTATTGGAACCTGTATCACTGGCCCACCATAAACGCTCTCCGGTTTTAGCATCGATAATATAGACAGCATTTCCTTTTGCCTTACCATTGCTAAAGCATGAGTCACTCAACGTGATATTTGGTTTCTCGTAGCATTGATCATAACCACCACCAACAATCATGACACGTCTAATCGCACCGTTATAACGAATATTTGCAAGTACAGGCTTAGACCAGCTTTGCCCCATACGGCTATAGTCAGATTGATCTGCACCTATTCTAAACATTAATTGTGGGGAACTTGGATTTAATACATTTAATCCATAATAGCTACTGCCCCCCATACGCATTCCACCATAAATATTCATTTGTTTAGCAGTAACTTTTGATACTGCTGAACTTCCTGAACCTGTAGTGGTAATGTTATATGCTGGATCCGATACCCACGCTCCATCCATACCTTGAGCAGGGGCTGTTGAATCACTTTGCCCTACCACTAAAGCTTTAGAAGCCACCGTATCATTTAATATATCGGCTGGGATAAATACCATTTGCTCAACCCCAGAAGAGGCATCTACGATATGCAATCCTCCTTCCATACTTCCGTAAAGAATAGATTGCTCACGTGCACTGGTTAAATTTCCATTTTGATCTAAAGTACCACTATAAGTCAGCTGTACCGGAAAAGAGTGGATACTCCCGCCCATCGATAAATAAGGGGCATTTGATGTAGTTAATGTGCTTGGTAGAGCTGTCGCCGTAATATCTGTCGGATAACCCAAGTAATTTAATAATTTTAATTTTAAGCTCACAGGGAATGTCTTCAAAACATCTTGTCCCGTAGAGCTATTAAATTTTCCTAGCACATAACTTGCAGTATTTGCTGGTGTATCAAAAGGATTTGTATTTACAGCAGGCGCAGCAGGAATTTTCAGTAAGTTAGTATTTGTAGTTGATATTTTAGTTAAACTACCATCTGCAGCCACGGTAGAAACATCAGTAAACAGATTTCGGATTTTATTTTTTGCAGCATAATAATATTTAGTAATATTACCTTGAGAATTTACCTCTTCTGGCTGACCTAAAGTTGGTAATGGTACATTGCTATAGGCTCCTCCTAAGAAAACTTTTCCGCCATCATTATAGCTAGAGCTATTCCAATAATCTTTTGTACCACTACGGAATGCTCCATTTGCATCATAGACCAGCCCACCAGAGTTCGCTTCAAATGCACCAGCATTTGAACCAGATAAAACCACATGATATTTTTTTAAGTTACCTCGCCAAGTCAGATAAGCATTTGCCGGATCTGGCTCAAAAGCCCGTAAATAACCATATTCCTGTAGGTTTTTAGGATTTAATGCATCATAAGGTACAGAAATCGCACCAGTAGTAAGAGGCTCTAAAGGCACCTTCCCTAAGTTATTAATAAATGCAATTACGCTATCGGTTACTCCCTGTGCACTTTGGGTAGGAAAAAATCCACCATTACCATAACCTGGGGCAGATACAGCATTTGTTCCCTGATTCGGAGAACATGCATCATCTCCACTTCTATCTATTTGAGTACGAGAACTCATTTTACAAGCGTTCTTCGCATCTGTAGTGCTCAAGGCATTTAATGCTGAACCAAAACCAACAAAAGCAGTTTGTATAGATACATTAGCTGGGTTTGTAGCATTATTAGCATCACTTTGAATTACCCCACCATTAAATAAGGCCTTAGCGAAGTTACTCATATAATCCCAGTTTGTACCACCGCTCAGTCCACCACTATTACTAAACGAGCTAAGGTTCAATGCAGAGGCTAAAACAGAAGAGTTTACGTTATTCGTTGGTTCACCATCAGACAAAATATAAACCCCTTGTCCATCACAACTTTGACGCTGACTAACGGGAGGTAATGGTGATTTATATGTAGTGTAGTTGGTATCTGGATCTTTTGAACTTTGAACGGAGCTATTAAATCCACTATAACTGTTTGTACCTAAAATTGTTTTAGTTTGATAGACACATGTACCAGCCACTGTATTAACCGTACATTGCGTATCATAGGTATCTGTTGTTGGATTAGTTAAAGAAGCCGCACTCCAAGTAGTACATCCATTAGAGTTATATGCTGTACAGCTTTGATAATTAGGTGTTGAACTGGTTACTTTAGTTTCACTATAGGTAGTTTTATAGTAATAGGTCGTTGTAGGATAAAACCATCCAGTCGTTTTATAATAATAAGTGGTGTAAGTCGTTATATTTCCATTTGTTGAGCTTGTAGTATTACTACTATAGTTAGATAAATTAGACTGGTTTGGAATTGAGGTCGGCGTATATGTACACTTTGTATTATCTGTTGAACCACTAGCTGAAGTATTACCACAGGCATAGTAAACGGTTTGTGACGTCTGAGTTAAAACTGGATAATATTTAAAATACATTGCCACATTTGCTGTAGTCGAGCTTAATGTTCGTGTTCCCATTAAGTAAGCTGCTGCCTCAGCATAAGCATTAGCAGTAGGCGTTCCTCCACTTGCTTCTAATCCAGCTACAGCATTTTTTAATGCAACTCTTTGTGCAGATCCTACAACGCCCAAATTTGCTGCTGGAACCAAAATTTCTCCGCTACTGCCATCACCAGTAGTACCACTACTGTATGTAGAGAAATGCCCCAATCCAACACTTACATTATTAAATATCGGGTTATTATTTTCTAAAAAAGAAAACATACCATCTTTTAGGCGCGTTAACCGGTCATAACAACGATAACTATTATCTGCCTGTTTCTCACATCCGGTTGCTAAATTAGTTACTTTGCTATTAGTGGTATTTGAGGAAACCCCGCAATAATACCGACGATAACTAGGAGTAGTTGTTGAGTTTACATAAGTAGTTGAACAACTTGTAATACCGTAATCATCATAAATACTATAACCGGACTGGATCGTACGCCCCATTGATCCAGAAGTATCTAGCATCATAACAATTGTTTTTTTACCTGCTGTAGGTGAGGCATAAATTTGTAAATCACTTGCCTGCACTACAGAACTTGACATAAGCCATGTAAATGTCATCGAAGTTGAATAGATGGCATACCATAATTTATTTGGTTTGAAATGTAGTTTCATGATATTCCCCATTATGAACCTGGCGCCATAGTTTCAGTAAGTTTATTGGTATAGTTAAATTCTTGAATCTGAGTACTAAAAGGTACGTTATGATTTGCCAAACAATCAGCTAACGTTTGTTTATTACTTAATGAGCTATCAAAGTTATCGCTGATCTTGGCACTATTTGTACTCAAACAATCTGCTTGCAAAGTTTGCATTGAGGTAGAAGCATAAGCAGGTAAAAAAGAAGTTGAAATCACTCGAATGCGTTGTGTAGAAAGCATACTCTTTGGTAAAGCAGTACCTTCAGACGCATTTGTTCCGCGTGGTAAATTTGAACCTGGAACATCATTAACGGCATCTGTTGGAATGCTTACAGCAATTTGTGTAACGACAGCTTGACGATTACTTCCATAATCAGTGGTCAGGTCACAAAAGCCAGCCACTCCTCCATCCTCTACCACGGCATTGTTAGCAGTTCCTGCTCGCAGTAGACTCGCATCTCGGGTTTGGGCAAAACTTACAGTGGTCGAAACTGGCTTATAGCAAAAATTATATTCCGATCCAGGATGACTCTCATTTTCTTTAAGTGCTGCTCCTAACACATTACTAATATTTGTAAGCGTCGTTGGATCCATCTGGGTGATGAGCTGTATAGGAGTATCAGAAGATTGAAAATTTAATTGGCCAATTTGGCTATTTGTTGCAACTTTCAAAGAAACAATAGCCACCCTAATGGCTAAAACCCCCACAGCAATAACAATTAACAAAATAATAAGCACAACAATAAGCGTCGCACCTTTTTGATGATGTTGGACTATATATTTGCTTCTCAAATGGGTCATAGTTTTTCCCCCATTGCATTACGTAAAGCAATTGTTGTGCTATAAACGCGTCGCAAGAATCGTGAACTTGTATCTGAGGCATGTACTGTTTGATCTAACATTACAAAAGTTTGATTAGGATCGACTGCTTTGTTTTGAGCATTATTGGTAGAACGCGCTAATACAGAAATTTGTATGGATAAGATACGTGGAGCTAATTGTGTAGGGGTCGCATCTCTTGCAGCTTGTGCAGCCACTCGATATTGAGGAATAGTGTAATAAGCAAAATTACCAGCTGCATTTTTCGCGCCTAATAGAACATGAAAATGATCAATACGTGGCAATATAATTTGACCCGCATCTCCAAACCCATCAACTGATGTTGGTTGAGCTGTAGGTGTGGTAGAAGGTGTATTTGCATCACATGCTAGGGCATAATCTTGTTGTGAACTCCCATTATTATCGAGACGTAAAAAATAGCGCTCTACAACAAGATCACCCGCCAAAACATTTGCACCTTCACAATTTGTCATATTAGAAGGAGCAATAAATTGAATAGTAAGCTGATCACTCTGTATAGTTGCATTTGAACTGTTCTGTATATTTGAAAGGCCTTTCCACTGGTTATTTAAGGTACTTACTGTATCGCCTGCACCACGGCTTAATAAAGCATCTGCGATATAGGCGTTAGTCCCCGTATTAGGCACAAAATTTACATTGTTATTATTGGTAGCAGTAGAACCCGTTAACACTATCCCTCCCCAAGGAGTAGTATCATTTAACTGAGGATTTATAATATTTCCATAATTTACAAGTCGTATGTCACGTATAATATAATCCAGACCAAAAATACCACTATCTTGTATTTCAGCATTCGCTTTTTGTAGACGACTTGATAAAATTCCACCTATAAACAATTGAGTAGCAGCTGCAACAAGAATTAAACCTAAAGCCAAAGCAACCATAAGTTCAATTAAGGTAAATCCTTGCTGCTTTTCTATAAATGATCGATTCATCAATATGTCTCCATCATTAAACACTTAGAATTAGAGACATAAATTCCACTACTAGTGATGCAATTTGATACATCTACAGTTGATGTACTCCCACTTGTACTCGTTAAAGGTAAAGTTTTCCCCCAAAAAGCGAATAAACATTGCCTTTGTAAAGTCATAGTTGAAGTAACGCCTGGACAATTTGTCATTGTAATTTTGATACCCAGCTGATCTGCATTTTTTGCTGTTTGATATGCGTCAAATTGAGCAAGCTGTGAAGGCGTACACGGCGTATTAAAGCAGGAAGTCGGAGCCACTGTAGTTGATGAAAAATTACTATAACTACGCACAAATGCTGGATATTGACCAGCTTGAACACTATTTGTGCGAATATTTTCAGCTAACCCCCTCATGACTATCATCGCCTGAGATTTAGTTAATGCTTCTGAAGATGCATCCATTGCCCTAATCTGAAGTGCTACATAACCAAGCACTCCTATTGCAAGTAGAATTAAAGCGACTAAAACTTCTATTAAACCAACACCTGCTTGAGCTTTCAGATTGTTTAAATGCATTAGCATGTCTCCTCAGCTTTAAAAACCAAAGCTCCAAGTTTTGTAAGTATAAAATTTTTCTTTTTATTTATTCTTGAATTACAAATAGATATAAGTGCATCCTGAGTAATATTACTCACAACTCCATTTGCGTTAAATGTTAAAGTAGTGATAGCTAAAGAACTTTGGGTATTATCAGCAGCTATATTTTTTAGCGTTAGGGTGTTGTTAGAAGTAGGTTGCCAATTTAATAAAGTGGCCGTATTAGAAGCCGCTGAATTCAAATTAACTGAAACATTCTGACGACCAAGCACAGCCTGACTTTTCGCCTCAGATAGAGTGCTAATTAAATCTCTTTGATTAGTATCTAAACGTTTACTTTCTAATAAATTTGACATAGACGGCGCAGCCATCATTGCAATAATAGCCATGACTGCAATTGTTACGATGAGTTCCACTAAGGTGAACCCTTCTTGCGGAGTAATTCCCCTCATCCCCATAACCCCAAATAAATTTAAAACTTTTTATTTATATATAAATTTTACGCTCTACTTTTACAAAACGAATACAAACCAGATAAAGGGTATAAAAAAACAGATAACCGTCATTTGACAATCATCTGTTTAAATTTTTTAAAATCAGCATGTTAAACAAGTCACATTTTATGCTTGAGTCACATGAATACGTAATTCTTTAGGAAGACTAAAAGTAATATTTTCTTCACGCCCTTCTAACTCTTTAGGTGCTTGGGCTCCCCAGTCCTGTAAACGTTGAATCACTTGTTTAATTAAAATTTCTGGAGCAGAAGCGCCTGCTGTAACGCCAATTTTACAAGTATCATTGAACCATGATTGTTCAAGCTGATCGGCGTTATCTACTAGATAGGCAGCTTTGCCCATGCGTTCAGCAAGCTCTCGTAAACGATTCGAATTTGATGAATTAGGTGATCCAACAACTAATACGACATCGCATTTTTCAGCTAAATCACGTACGGCATCTTGTCTATTTTGAGTTGCATAACAAATATCATCTTTGCGTGGCCCTTGAATTTTAGGGAACTTCGCACGCAAAGCATCAATGACTTTCGCAGTATCATCAATAGATAAAGTCGTTTGTGTAACAAAAGCTAATTTTTCTGGATGTCTGACTTCAAGCGCTGCTACATCGGCTTCATCTTCGACCAAATAAATGTCACCGCCTTTTAATTTGTCATATTGCCCCATTGTTCCTTCCACTTCTGGGTGCCCTTCATGACCAATTAAAATCGCTTCTGTACCTTCACGGGCATATTTAGTCACTTCAATATGCACTTTCGTAACAAGCGGACAAGTCGCATCAAAAACTTTGAGACCTCGACGCTCTGCTTCTTGCTGAACCGCTTTTGAAACTCCGTGCGCACTGAAAATTACAATAGAATCATCTGGCACTTGATCCAGCTCATCAACGAAAACAGCCCCTCTTTGACGTAAGTCATCTACCACAAATTTATTGTGGACAACTTCATGACGCACATAAATAGGTGGATTAAAACATTCCAAAGCCCGATTGACGATTGCTATGGCTCGATCAACACCGGCACAAAAACCACGCGGATTAGCTAACACAATTTCCATAACAGCCTCAAAATTAATAAAACAGGGGAAGTTCTCGTAAATATTTGCAGTTAAAACTATTCAGTTTAAACGCACGGTACACTACAATAGCGAAGATATTTTATCATATCAGGAAAAATATCATGTCGGGTCTATTGTTTGTCGTTTCTGCTGCATCAGGAACGGGCAAAACATCTTTGGTGAAAGCCCTACTTGACCGTGTGAGCAATTTACATGTTTCAGTTTCGCATACTACCCGAGGTCAACGACCAGGTGAGTTAGATGGTGTTCACTATCATTTCACAACAAAAGATGTCTTTTTAGACCAAGTAAATCAAGGTGGATTTATTGAATACGCTGAAGTATTTGGTAACTACTACGGCACTTCTCAAGCAACTGTTAAACAACAATTAGCTCAAGGGCATGATGTCTTGCTTGAAATTGACTGGCAAGGTGCTGAGCAAGTACGTAAACTCTTTCCTGAATCTAAACAGATCTTTATCTTACCACCTACTCAATTCGATTTACGTCAACGGTTATCTAACCGTGGCACAGACTCTGTGGAAGTTATCGAACATCGCTTAAGCTGTGCTGTGGAAGACATGCAACACTATGTAAATTTTGATTACATTATTATTAATGATGACTTTAATAAAGCACTTCATGAGCTTGAAGCAGTAATTACTGCAAACCGCTTAGTGTTATCTCAACAAGCAAATAGACACCAAGCATTAATTCAGGACTTGATTACTCCTCAACCAAAACAGGAATAACTTGAGTCTAGAACGAAAGCCTTTTATACTATTTAGTCTGTTCAAATTTACCATTCCAAAACGAGAACTTTTATGGCACGCGTCACCGTTGAAGATTGTTTAGATCATGTAGACAACCGTTTTGAGCTTGTGCTCGTTGCAAGTAAACGTGCTCGTCAATTGGCACGTCAAGGCATGGAGCCAACTGTAGAATGGGATAACGACAAACCAACAGTTGTTGCTTTACGCGAAATCGCTGTAGGTCACGTAACGAAAGAAATTCTTAAACAACGTGAGCAAGATTATCAAACTTCTAGTCTTGATCTTGCCCTTTCTACAAACAGTTTAAATTTAGAAGGTTTTTCTTTCTAATTACTCCTGTTTCTATAAAAAACCATCGTTTCTTTGCGATGGTTTTTTATTTGGCTTCTTTATATTTAAAAACATATTGGCAAAAGCAATTATTTTCATTGAAAAAAAAATACACTTTTTCAAACGAAAAAATTGACAAGTTCCGCAATATGCTTTTCATTAAGAAGTAGATAGATTTAGTTTTTTAAGTAACAGAAAAAGGGTGGTCTATGCCAGGCGAAGAGGTCAGCCAAGCCAAGCAACAGCTCAAATTAATTATCGAACCTTACTTATCAGTAAGTGAAGTCGAGAAAGTGCTTGCTGCCTGTGATTTTGGAGATCTGGCACACACTGGTATTACCCGTAAAAGTGGTGAACCTTATATTTTGCATCCTATTGCTGTCAGCTGTATCTTAGCTAATATGCGTTTAGATCCGGAAACTTTAATGGCAGCGCTCTTACATGACGTCATTGAAGATACTCAATATACCAAAGATGATATTATTGAGCGCTTTGGGCAAACAGTTGCAGAACTCGTTGATGGCGTAACTAAGCTAAGCCAGTCAAGCGATAAAGAATATAATAAAGCCGCATCTTTCAGAAAAATTCTGCAAGCAACCTTACAAGATCCACGTGTTATTATTATTAAACTAGCTGATCGCTATCATAATATGACCACATTGGGTGCTCTGCGTCCCGATAAACGTGCTCGTATCGCGCAAGAAACTTTTGATATTTTTGTACCTATGGCAAGATTAGTCGGCATGAATGAAATGGCCGATAATCTTGAAAATTTATGTTATCAAAATCTTGATTTAGATATGTTTGATAACGTTCAAAATGCTTTACTTCAAACCAAACCCGAACGATGTAAATATCAAAGTATTTGGGAACAAAATCTTGCAGAGCTTCTGCACAATTATCACATTCAAGGTCGTATTAAAAAGAAAAATAATAATATTGAGTTATTACGCCATTTCGTTAAAAACGAAATGGATTTACAAGAGCTGACTCATAGTCATGCTTTTGAAATCGTTTTACAGTCTATTGCTGACTGCGACCGCTTAGTGGCAGCATTAAAAGAAAATTTCCAAGTCATCCAGTATCAAGATCATATCCGCCGTCCACTACCTGGCGGGAATCAGTCTCTACTGATTAAGCTCAAAGGCGAAAAAACTACGTTATCACTCACCATCCAAACTGAATTGATGCGTAAAGCTGCCCGTTTTGGTGTGGTATTAGGTGAAAATGCTCCACAAACTTGTCGCTCTGCCATTCAGGCATCAATGCAAAATTTAAATACACTCATTGATAGTGAATGTGCTAAGACAACTTTTAACGATTTACTTGATTATCTACATCAAGAAAAAATTTGGGTCTATACCCCACATGGTCAATTACATGAATTACCACAAGGTGCAACAGTAGTTGATTTTGCCTATTCAGCCAGTCTTTTCTTGGGTAACCATGCGGTAGGTGCGAAAGTTGATGGTGAAATTAAGCCACTTTCAACACCCCTAGTCAGTGGACAAGTTATTGAGATTATTACTGATGTTTTAGCAACTCCAAATCCAGATTGGCTTAGCTTTATTAATACTCAGAAAGCTCGTCGTGCTTTACAACACGTGCTCAAAGATCAAGATATTGAAGAACAACGCTTAGTAGGTGCCCAAGCACTTTCACGCGCTTTGAAACTCTTTAATCGTTCAATCAACGACCTTTCAGATGCAGATTGGCTAGACCTCTTACAATGGCGTCATATTGACAATAAAAATGCATTATTTGAGCAAATTGCAGTTGGAGATTTACTTCCTCAACTTGTAGCCAACCACTTGTTTGCAAATGATAAACATCCACAAGTAGAAAATTCGGACCGATTAATTCAAGGTACTGAAGGTATCGATGTTAAATATGCTCACTGCTGTAACCCAATTTTAGGTGATTTAATTCAAGGTCATTTAACACGTCGTGGCCTAATTGTGCATCGTATTCGTTGTCATAATTTACTTCATGAACAACATCTACATCCAGAAAATATTATGCCGCTTCAATGGAAAGCAGATGATGTAGATGATGTACGATTTACAGCCTACCTTGCGATTTATATGGCAATGAATGATGAACAGGTATCAGATCTCATCTATCAATGCCGTAAAAATAATGCGGGGGTGGAAATGGTGCATTCCAATGAGCAACGTACTTTCGTCAATATTGTAGTCAACAATCGTAAACATATTGCGAAAGTCATTCGTGATTTACGAATGCACTATGGATTCCCACGTATTGAGCGTTTGGATGCCCCTGCTCCACAAGCAGAAGTTTCTAAAGTCAGCTAAAAATTGTTCTACTTTACTAAAATCTAACTTTCCATAAGCACCTAATTAATTAAATCGATGATACTTTTGTCAAAACCTATCATCGATTATGATGGAAAAAGATTTAATCAAGGAGAACCAAATGTCCCGCCAAGTCATTCATACTGAAAATGCCCCTGCTGCTATCGGCACATATTCTCAAGCTATTTTAGTAGGTAACACACTCTATCTATCAGGGCAAATTGGTTTAGACCCTTACAGTATGGAACTTGTAGACGGTATTGAAGCTCAAATCCGCCGTGTATTCGATAATCTCAAAGCAGTATGTGAAGCTGCGGGTGGCTCACTTGCAGATATTGCAAAGCTCAATATTTTCCTTACTGATTTATCTAATTTCCAGCTTGTAAATCAAATTATGGGCGAATATTTTGCTCAGCCATACCCAGCTCGTGCAGCACTTGGGGTAGCAAGTCTACCTAAAGGCGCATTAGTAGAAATGGATGGAATTGTAATTATTAATCAATAAGATAAATATTTAAGGAAAAAATAATCCCTAAATATTTAGTTCTAAAATTAGATACCGCTATGCTTAGAAATCTAAACAACCATTAGATTTCCGCTTAGGCGGTATTTTTTTATCCAAAATCCCAATAAAGATAAATGAGATTTTAAATGAATTTCATTGACAAACGATAATAATTATCAATAATATCAATTATCGCATTTATATTTGGGGATTACTCCCATGTACGTTTGCTTGTGTCGTGGCATTACCGATCAGGATATTAAAGACGCTATTGAAAATGGCGCTGAAAGCTATCGTGAAATTCGCGATTTGCTTGACCTCGGTACTTGCTGTGGACGCTGTGCACCAGAAGCACGTGCTATTATTAGTGAAGAATTAGCAGAAATTGCTGCGCGCATTTCTGTAGCTGCATAATAAAAATTAGTATTTAACAGTAAATTATTGACTCCTCCACCGCTTTTTGCGGAACGTTAACTGTTCCTCATTCAAGCGGTTTTTTTTGGAAGGAAATTCAGCTTTACCAATATTGTGTTGTTTTTGATTGCGATTTTCATTTGCTGTTCTATAAATTACTCGCCATATCCGTGAATGTTCACTAAAATGAATTCATAGATTGCCTTAATTGGATTAAGGCAGAAATTGTTTTGGAGTAGCTACAATGAAAGGCAATCGTGATGTAATTAATCAGCTTAACCAAGTGCTGTATCATCATTTAACTGCAATTAACCAATACTTTTTACACTCTCGCATGTTTAATGACTGGGGAATTGAACAACTGGGTTCTGCTGAATATAAAGAATCAATTCGTCAAATGAAGCATGCCGACAAGATTATTGAACGTATCTTATTTTTAGAAGGTCTCCCTAATCTTCAACACTTAGGTAAATTGTATATCGGTCAACATACAGAAGAAGTTCTGCAATGCGACATCCGTAAAGTAAAAGAAAATATTGAAGCAATTCAGAAAGCGGTCGCTTTAGCCGAAACCGAACAAGACTATGTAACGCGTGATTTGGTACAAGAAATCTTAGAAAAAGAGGAAGAATATTGGGATTGGTTAGATACTCAAATTGATCTTATTGGTAGTGTGGGTATTGAGAATTATATCCAGAGCCAAATGTAATTTCTCATAAAAAAATCCCCTTGAATACAAGGGGATTTTTTTATTTATCTTTTAATAATTGCGGCAGTGTTATTTGCTGTCCATAAAGGTGCTGCAAAATAAATATTTGTCGCTCTGCCTGATCTATTTTTCCATTATAAGCAAGTAACTGAGCATATTTACGTAAATTATAGGGGGTTGCTTTGTTCTTCACAAAATTTCCCCATTGAATTAACTCTGCTTCAGATAAAGTTACATGAGGATTAAGCGCAATCCACTTTAAACGCTGCTCAAATTGGGTTAGAACAAAAATCTGGTCACTTCCCATAAGCTCGGCATTTGGCTGCTTATTTTTAAATAGTAAATTACTATTCATGACATATACGTTGTAATCACGCCAAATTGCGATCATAAGTATTAAGCTAACACCCCAAATTAAATGCAGAAGATGTTTACCTAGTACAAAACCTTTCAGTATTGGAGTCTGTGCTTGAATTACACCCAATAAAAAGCCACAAGTCAGTAAGAAATAAGCATAACGCTGCGGAAATTCTAACATGGCATGAATAAGTACTGTACAGACCATCATCACTGCAATAATCGAAATTGTTTCTTTCGCTTGTTGATTTAACCAAAACAACCAACATGTAAAGTAAGCAATAATCACGATACCAATTGGAATACCATTCCAAATAATAAGATCTAGCAACACATTGTGAGCGCTGGTCGTCCATTCTGTCGTTGGAAAAAGAGCATAAGCGGACATTTGAGCAACACTAGTTTGATTCCACCCATATCCCAACCAAGGATGCTGCTGTACAGCGAGTAACATTTGCGTCCAGATATTAAAACGCAAATAACCCGAGCTTGCCCGTTCAGCCAAGCTACTCGCCTGAGTTATATCTGTATGCGACCATGCCTCAATTAAGCTTGTAAGAAATGGTAAAACTAAGCTCGCCATGAGGAAAAAGCCAGCACACCATAATAAGCCTTGAAAAAGTCCAAAACGCTTCGGTTTGTTAAATTGCTTAATAGCCCAATAGGTGAGTAAAAATGGAAAAACAATCCAAGAAGTGCGTGATTGACTTAGGACAACTGCAAATAAAATAGTTAGTGCTGATGGCAAGAGTAACCAAACTGAAGCCTTATTCTTTTCATATAAATATAAGCATCCTAATAACCCCATAATGAGAAAGGTTGCCATATTATTGGGTTGGCCAAAGTTACCGTAAGGTCGATTACCAATTAAATGCAACATATGTGCAAAATGCGTATCAATATTTAACCACTGGCAAACCGCAATAAAGCTAGTTACAACTGAAACAATAACAGCAAGCAGGCTAAACCCTGTAAAAATTTGGTCCCGCTGCTGATAATCTAATGACAGGTTATAGCCAGCCACAACCATAAACCAAAAGCCTAATAAGTAAAGTGAACTTAACAAAGCTGTACTAAAATCAAAAACCAGACCAAAAGCCCACTGCACCACTGGAATTAAAATAAATGGCAATAGTAATAATTGCGCCCGCGGAATTTTTATATTTTGATAAAAAAGTGCAGCTACGGCACTTAGACCTGCCGCAAAGGTACTCATTTCACTAGAAAACATCACCCAAGGGTTATAGTGAAATGGAGATAGCCATGCAAAACCTAACAGGATTGCTGCGAGGAATAAAAAGAATACTTGCATAGTGACAGGTTACAGACCAAAAACTTGAGAAGAATTATACATGGAAGCTTTAAAAAGAAATGTAATAAAGCTAGCGCATCTTAGTCGAACTATAGTATCCCCAAGATAAATTATGGAATCTGGGTAGTTGGAATTAGATGTTCAGTTCCGCCATATTCCCAAAAGTTTGGAGCCATTCTTCCCACATAACTGCTGCATCCCCAACACATTAAATCTTGCCCTAAATAAGTTATTGTAATGTATAAAAATAAAGCCCCCCATAAGCTGATAAGTACTTTGGTAGACAAAAAAGAAAATTGAGAACTAGAAGTTACTTTCCTTTGAGAAAATGCAAAAGCTATAAAAAATATACAAGCGATTTGTGAAGTTGGATATACCATGCTACCAGAGAACATTGCATCAATTAAAATTGCAGTAACACCAGCTTTTGCAATGGGTAAACTTCCCTTATTCAAAAATAATTTTACTAGTTGATAAGTCATCCAAACTAGAAATATATATCCAATCGCTCCCCATTCAAAAATTAATCTTAAATAAAGATTATGTATATGATGGCCATATTGATATTGGATTCTAGATAAATATCCCCCTCCCACTCCACTAAAGGGATGCTGTTTCCATTGCTCAAATACAAAATGCCACATTTCGGCACGTAAAGATGTACCTGATCGCATTACAGTCATCGTATTTTTATCTGCAAAATAAGCTGTACCTTTATAAACTATAAAAGCTGAAAATATATACAAAAATATTTTTAGCACCAATCTACGATTTTCTTTTGATAAAAGGAAAAATATTATTAGACCAGTTATGATTGCAAACAAAGCAGAACGTGCACCATCAAAAAACCAGGCTAGAGAAAAAAAGAAAATTGTGATTGGATAGAAATAATCGATATGAGGATATTTGTTATTTTTTAAAAAAATCAGGAAGAAAAATAGAGGAACAATAACGCTATCATAGATCCGAATCGTGCCCGAGTTAAACTGCCAGTCATACCATTGTTTAGTAAAAATAAATTTAATGATAGAAATAAGAATAAATGAACATGGAATTAATGCTGAAACTATAATCAAAGCTATGACATGTTGTAGATAAGTTTTACCTTTTAACTCAAATACTAAAATAGATAATATAAATAATAATGCTATGGCTGACCATAATTCTTGAAACTGGAAGATATTCCAATTTATTTGTTGAATCGATATTAATATTGCAATAATAAAAAAAGTAATTTTAGTGTAAATCGAATATTCTATTTTTTTTGTAAAGATTAGGCTTAATAACGCATACAAGGCTAGAGGAAATTGTAATAAGCGGAGTTCATCGTATTGTGAACTAGACCACCCTATTTGATATCCCATTAAAGCAATAATGAGATAAATTCCCATTAATAATAAAATAATATTCTTTTTTAGCATATTTTATTCACTAAGTAAGAAGAGAGGCCTAAGCCTCTCTTCTTTATAGAACTAAATTTTTTATGATGCACCACATGATTTAGGACGTAAATTATCAGCTACATCAGTTTTACAACGCCATGTTCCTGTAGTCCCTGCTGTAGCACTATCAGCTGTTCGTTCCCAAGAAATTTTCTTGCCACTAATTTGTGAAGTGCCTTGTAATGTACATTCAATTGATGTTAATCCAGTAGTAGCAACTGACACACTAATTGAAGAACAAGCATTGCTTGAAGCTTGCAAGCCTACATCAGTAGCATTTGTTAAATTAGCAGTTAAACCTTCTGCTAATTTAGTTTCAGTATTAGCTTTACCAGCGGTAATATCAGTTAGTCCTGTACTTACTTGAGATTTAGCAATATAGTTTTGATAAGCAGGAATCGCGATCGCTGCTAAAATACCAATAATCGCTACAACGATCATAAGTTCAATTAATGTAAAACCTTTTTGTGCATTCATAGCCTTTTCCCCAAAGATTGTATGTATGTTTTTATATAAGCTTTTTGAGCTATAGAATATATTGCAGCAACCATGCCAACTTTTATTTTTATTAAAAAACAAAAACTTATAAATATTCTAAACTTATTCGGAATACTAAAGCAGTAAATAAGTGACAAAAATTGTCACTATAATTTTTTTAGAATTAAATCACTAATAAAAATTTCTTCACAGCCTATTTCTTTTTTTTACTTTTTAATGTGACAAAAATCTCTTTAAAAATACATGATTAGATGACATTTTTTGTCAGTCAGTTTATTGTCCAAATTTTTTAAAACAGCTAGATTTTGTGTAGATAATTTAATTAATAATGATAGGTGCATTACCCAATTCATTATTCTGATCTGGCATATTTTCATCGTAAAACCGAGACATCACATCACCAATTTGCTGAACCCCAATCACTACAGCTTGTAGATACTGCTTTTGTTTAAGCTGCTGCACAATAGACTCACAAATCTGTTGCCATACCTGCTCAGTCGTCGCGCTTCGAATACCACGATCAAATATAATTTCTACTGTGCGTTCACATAAATTTAAATAGAGCAGTACACCGCTATTAAGTTCAGTATCCCAAACCCCAAGTTCTGCAAATAATTGTTGCGCCCTTAAGCGCGTGTTCTGCCTATATGCTTGTGAACAAGGAATATGCCCTTCTATAACGACCTGTATTTCACCAACATGACCAAGTTCTGCTTGTTGAACAGCTTCAGCAATAGCTTGTTTAACCCTTTTACTAAAATAGCGGCTACTAGCAGGAAAATAGCAAAGATGCTTAAACCAACGTTTTAAGCTTGGCTCTACATATTCCTCAATTTTTGGTTGAGTAATAATTTGTGTTGTTTCTGATGTTGTTACCATGACCCTGAAGCACCTCCACCACCAAAACGACCTCCACCGCCGCCATAACCGCCGCCGCCACCACCGCCGCCGCCTCCGCGTCCACCCCCACCAGAACCACTTAAAATAGCCTGTAAAATAAGTTGGGCAATTGAGGTAATAAGTAAAAAGAAAATACCAAATCCAAGTAGTAAACTAGTGACCAAGCCAGCACCGTTTACAAAGCCTGCTACCGCGGCAGCAACACCTGCTGTAGAAGCACTGAGAGGTCGACCAACAATAAAAGAGCCTACAATTCCGGCAATAAGAATAAACAACGCCATTGTCAAAGTAGTTTGTTTGGCTTGTTGTTCTTCGGCAGCCTGATGTTGGCGCTCTTTTAAATCTTGAGCAGCTTGCTGAGCAACTTCCGGATCTAGATTTAAAATCCTTCCGATTTCATCAAGACCAGCGTTTAATCCTTGAGCATATTGGGCTTGTTTAAAATAAGGTGTAATTTGATTTCGAATAATTCGACTTGCCACAATATCAGGCAATACGCCTTCTAAACCATATCCAGTCAAAATTTGTATTCTATGATCATTAATAGCAACTGCGATAAGTAAACCATTATCTCGTTTACTCGAACCAAGTTGCCATTTTTCGCCGACACGTAAAGCGTAATCAAATATATCTTCTTGGCCTGTGGTCGGTACAATCACAATACCTATTTGTGCCTTACCTTGCTGGTATAGATTTAAAATTTTCTGATTGAGTTGCTGCTTTTCAGCTTCACTCAAAATATTGGCTTGATCAATAACAGGCTGATTTAATGTTGGTAAACCGCGAATTGATTCACCATCAGCCATGTCATTCGCAACCTGAGCTTGAGGCGCGGCACTTGAAGCAGCCTGCTCATTGATTTTAGGTTTCGATGCTTGAGCTTGCTGCTGTTGAATAATTTTACCTGCCACCACAGTATCAGTTTCATCTTTAGCAGTGGCAATATTATTCTCACTCCAAGCCGCACTCTGAAACAGAACACTGCAGCAGAGCACTATTAAGGTAATAACAAACACCTTAATTTGCTTAAACTGAAGCAATATAGTATTTCTCATGCGGCTCTTCCTTGATTTAAATTAATCGAAAGAAACTTTTGGAGCCTGCTGAGCCGATGCTTCTGCAGAGAAATTAGCTTTTGGATGCATACCAATCACTTTCGCTGTTACAGCTTGTGGGAACTGACGGACATAAGAGTTATAGTCTTGAACAGTTGTAATATAACGATTACGTGCCACAGCAATTCGGTTTTCTGTACCCTCAAGCTGAACCTGTAATTCTTGGAATTGGGTATTGGCTTTTAAGTCTGGGTAATTTTCTGAAACAGCAATCAGTCGAGATAATGCACCAGTTAACTGGCTTTGCGCTTGTTGATATTTTTCAAGTAATGCTGGGTCTTCCAATACTTCTTTATCGACCTTCAAGCCTGCTACATTTGCGCGTGCCTGAGTTACTTCAGTTAATACTTGCTCTTCGTGCTTAGCATAACCTTTAACTACGTTTACAAGATTTGGTACTAAATCTGATCGACGTTGATATTGGTTCTGTACCTCAGACCAAGCCGCTGTTACAGCCTCATCTTTGACCTGTAAAGTATTATAGCCACAGCCGGAAAATAGTAAGGTGCTTGCAAGTGTTGTCGCGATTACAAGTTGTTTAAACGTTTTCATCGTCACTTTATCCTCAAGTTTTTCTTTATATTTTTAACCTCTTGTCTCGATTGTATGATGAATTTGGCATTATTGTGTTGCTTTTATTTTATAGATTTAAAAAAAACCGGATCTTTAAATCCGGTTTTTTATTCTAGCTTGGTCTTAACTTTGTTTCCTCGTGGAAACTTGTCATTTGATATTCATCCGCCAAATAACTCTTCCAATAATCGACCATCTGGCCATAGTTTTTTTGACTCGGATGAAAGTCTTTTCTGTAATAAGCAAAATATTCAGGTGTCAGTTGTATAATCATTTTAACAAGCAAATACACACCAAAAATATTTCCGCCCATTTTAGGCAAACTTTTCCATTTATCTTGCCAAAATAACCGCGTCGTACCATAGAAAGCAAGACTCGCAAATCCCGTAGTAACACTACGCATGAGTAAACGGCGAATACGATCATCACCATAGACATGTTGGTACACATCAAATGCAACTGAACGATGCTCGATTTCCTCAATAGCATGCCAGACCCAAAGCTTTAGCGCATCTTGGTCCAAAGTTTTTAATAATTCAGGATGCTGTAAAATATATCCTCCAAGCAAAGCCGTAAAATGCTCAAATGCACATGTCAATGCCAGCTGTAGCTTAGGAGAAATTGTTCTTAAATATTTATCACGCTCATTCAACCACGCTTGAAAACGATCCAAATTATAGTCATCACGGCGCCAAGCCTCATTAAATTCACCATGCGCTTTCGAGTGCATCGCTTCTTGTCCAATAAAAGCTGCAATTTGTGCCTGCAATTGGGGATCGGAAACTTTGTCACGTACATTACGCACGCTATTTACAAAAAACTGTTCTCCTACGGGAAATGTTGAAGAGAGTGCAGTTAAAAAATGGGACATTAAAGGCGAATTTGCAAAATAATAGCGCTTGATTGCTTGAGGATTAAACTCAAGGCGACGCACTGTAATACCCAACGCTTTTCGACGATTTAAATATGATTTTTCTGCCGTCATACCTGCGATGTTCATGCTCAACACCTACTGTAGTGAAGAAGGAAGCTTTGAGTATCTCTTGCAACTAAGGGGCTAAAAAGGGCAAAAAAGCTTATTATATTTGCCAAAAACGTCAAACTGATTAACGGTAAAAAATAAAGCCTGCATATAGCAGGCTTTATCAAAAACTTTAGTAATGATTTTTTAGATTAAACACCAAGATAATCTAAAATACCTTCAGCAGCTTGGCGACCTTCCCAAATAGCTGTAACTACAAGATCTGAACCACGCACCATATCACCACCAGCAAAGATTTTCGGGTTTGATGTCTGGAATTTAAATTCTTGATGCTCTGGTGCAACTACACGACCTGAACCATCAAGATTAATATTCACATTACCAAACCAGTCTGCTGGACTTGGACGGAAACCAAACGCGAGTAAAACTGCATCTGCCGGTAAAATTTCTTCCGAACCTGGAATTGGCTCAGGGCTACGGCGGCCACGACTATCTGGTTCACCCATCTGCGTCGTTACCACTTTTACGCCTGTCACTTTGCCATTCTCACCAACAATTTCGATTGGTTGGCGGTTAAACAAGAACTTTACGCCTTCTTCATACGCATTTTTTACTTCACGTGCAGAACCTGGCATATTGCTTTCATCACGACGATATGCACAAGTTACATCATGAGCACCTTGACGCAATGAAGTACGGTTACAGTCCATTGCGGTATCACCACCACCAAGAACAATAACTTTTTTACCGTCTAAGCTAATGTATTCACTTGGATCTTTTTCCCAACCTTGGCAACGGTTCACGTTAGAGATCAAGAAATCTAGCGCATCATAAACACCATCAAGATCTTCACCCGGGAAACCACCTTTCATGTAGGTATAAGTTCCCATTCCCATGAATACTGCATCATATTCAGCAAGTAATTCATCAATCGTGACATCTTTACCAATTTCAGTATTTAAGCGGAATTCAATACCCATGCCAGTGAAAATTTCACGGCGGCGCTTCATCACATCCTTTTCCATTTTGAATTCTGGAATACCAAATGTCAGTAAGCCACCAATTTCAGGACGCTTATCGAATACAACTGGCTTAACACCACCGCGGGCTAAAATGTCGGCACAACCTAGCCCTGCTGGACCTGCACCAATGATCGCAACTTTTTTACCTGTCCACTTTACATGGGACATGTCTGGGCGCCAACCCAAAGCAAAAGCGGTGTCATTAATATATTTTTCAGCATTCCCAATAGTTACTGCACCAAAACCATCATTTAAGGTACAAGCACCTTCACACAAACGGTCCTGCGGACACACACGACCACATACCTCAGGTAAAGTGTTCGTTTGATGGCAAAGCTCAGCAGCCTGGAAAATTTGTCCTTCAGCAATGAGTTTTAACCAGTTTGGAATGTAGTTATGTACAGGACATTTCCATTCGCAATATGGGTTACCACAACCTAAACAACGGTGTGTCTGATTAGTGACAGTTTCCGAAGTAAAAGGTTTATAAATTTCCACAAATTCTGCTTTGCGGACAGTAATATCTTTTTTCTCTGGATCTTGACGTGGTACATCCAGAAATTGAAAGTCATTATTTAGGCGTTCTGCCATGTCTCTCTCCGTGGGTAGGCGCGGATTTCCCTGTTGCCCGCACCTGCCTATGTCTTTGCAGTCGTGGAATTATTGTGGATCAGCTTGTGTAGTTTTCAAAAGCGATTGCAAGTTAGCAGCTTTTGGTTTTACAAGCCAGAATTTACGGCTGTAGAAATCGAACTCATTGCGAATTTTATAAGCCCAAGCACTACCAGTTTCTTTAATATGCTCGTCAATAATACGCAACAAGAACTCTTTATGATCTTCCATAGATTCTGTTGAAATACGGGTTAAGTCAATTAACTCGTGGTTGTAGTAATCTACAAAATCATTATCGAGGTCAAGCACATAAGCAAAACCGCCTGTCATACCTGCACCGAAGTTATGACCCACTTTTCCAAGCACAGTCACAACACCACCAGTCATATATTCACAGCAGTGGTCACCTGCACCTTCAATAACAGCAAACGCACCAGAGTTACGAACGGCGAAACGCTCACCTGCCGTACCAGCTGCAAATAACTTACCGCCAGTTGCGCCATATAAACAAGTATTACCAATAATTGCTGTATTTTGTGTTTGGAAAGGCGAACCTTTTGGTGGGAAGATCGAGATACGACCACCCGCCATGCCTTTACCTACATAGTCGTTTGCATCACCTTCAAGACGGATATGCAAACCACCAGCATTCCAAACACCAAGTGACTGACCAGCAGTACCTGTTAGGTTCATTACAACCGGATGTGCTTCCATACCCAAGTTGCCATAGCGACGAGCAATCTCACCCGATACACGTGCACCAATTGAACGGTCACAGTTCACGACATTAAAGTTGAACTGACCGCCTGCACTTGACTCAATTGCAGGAAGCATTTCTGCAACCATTTTCTCAGCCAATACACCTTTATCAAATGGTGCATTACCTTGTACTTCACAGTACTGCGCTTTACCTTCAGCAGCAGGATGAGAAGTTAACAATGCACTTAAATCAAGGTGAGCATGTTTTTCAGTTTCACCCGGTAATACTTCAAGTAAGTCCACACGACCAATTAAGTCTTTAAGTGAAGCTACACCAAGAGCCGCTAACCATTCACGTGTTTCTTCTGCAATAAAGTGGAAGAAGTTAATGAGCATTTGTGGTTCGCCAATATAGTGCTCTTGACGTAAATGGTCTTGTTGAGTTGCAACACCTGTTGCACAGTTGTTTAAGTGGCAAATACGTAGATATTTACAACCTAATGCAATCATTGGTGTTGAACCAAAACCGAAACTCTCAGCACCTAAAATTGCTGCCTTAATAACATCAAGACCAGTCTTTAAACCGCCGTCAGTTTGTACACGTACTTTGCCACGCAAGTCATTTACACGAAGTGCCTGATGCGCTTCACTCAAACCAAGCTCCCATGGAGAACCTGCGTGGTGAATTGAAGAAAGCGGAGATGCAGCAGTACCACCGTCATAACCAGAAATGGTAATAAAGTCTGCATATGCTTTAGCAACACCAGCAGCAATCGTACCTACACCCGGTTCAGATACCAACTTCACAGATACCATCGCTTTCGGGTTAACTTGTTTCAAGTCAAAAATCAGTTGCGACAAATCTTCAATTGAGTAAATGTCGTGGTGTGGCGGAGGTGAAATAAGTGTCACACCCGGTACTGAGTAACGTAAACGCGCAATCAAGCCATTCACTTTACCACCTGGTAACTGACCACCTTCACCTGGTTTTGCACCTTGAGCAACTTTAATTTGCAAAACTTCAGCAGAAGTTAAGTAAGCAGGTGTTACACCGAAACGACCAGATGCAATTTGCTTAATTTTCGAGTTACGAATTGTGCCGTAACGTGCAGGGTCTTCACCACCCTCACCAGAGTTTGAACGACCACCAATGGTGTTCATCGCAATTGCAATGGCTTCATGCGCTTCTGGAGAAAGCGCACCTAAAGACATCCCTGCCGAGTCGAAACGAGGCAAAATATCTTCAACCGATTCAACTTGTTCAACTGGGATCGGATTAGTTGTTTTTAACTTAAATAGGTCACGAATAGTCGCTACTGGACGGTTATTTACCAATTCAGCATATTCTTTAAAGTCTTCGTATTTACCAGAGCGAACCGCTTTATGTAGTGAGTTAATCACATCTGGGTTAAACGCATGGTACTCTTTACCAAATACGAATTTAAGCAAACCACCCTGATCAATTGGCTTACGACTAGACCAAGCTGTCGCCGCTAATTTTTTCTGGTCATTTTCAAGATCAACAAATGTTGCACCTTGGATACGACTTGGAACGCCTAAGAAACACTGATCTACAACTTCAGAAGATAAACCTACTGCTTCAAATAACTGACCACCACGGTAAGAAGCTACTGTCGAGATACCCATTTTTGAAAGAACTTTTAACAAGCCTTTCTCAATACCTTTACGGAAGTTTGCTTGTGCATGAATCGGATCACCTAAAAGCTCACCTTTCGCAATCAAGTCATTGATTACGTCATATGCAAGGTATGGGTAAACAGCAGTCGCACCAAAACCAAGTAATACCGCAAATTGGTGTGGATCACGTGCAAAACCAGTTTCAACCATAATGTTTGCATCAGTACGCAAACCAGTTTTAATGAGGTAATGGTGTACCGCACCCGTTGCAAGAGCAGCGTTTGCAGGTAAGTAACCCTCACGAATGTTTTTATCAGTTAAAACAATTAGGGTTTTACCATCACGAACAGCTTGTGCAGATTCTTCACAAATACGCGTAATTGCCGCTTGTAAACCTTCTGTTTCAGCATAGTTCAAATCAATATCAACTGCCTCATAACCCGCACGCTCAATTGTACGAATTTGCTGCATTTTTGAATTTGACAATACAGGGCTAGAGATGATGATACGATCAGCATGCTCAGGACCTTGTTCGAATACGTTCTGCTCACGACCCAAACAGGTTTCAAGTGACATAACAATTGATTCACGCAGTGGGTCAATTGGTGGGTTTGTCACCTGTGCAAACTGTTGACGGAAGTAGTCGGTCACATGACGTACTTGACGAGACAATACAGCCATTGGCGTATCGTCACCCATAGAACCAACAGCTTCCTGACCGCTCTCAGCGATTGGACGTAACAACTGGTCGCGCTCTTCAAATGTCACCATAAACATTTTTTGAGCTGCTTTTAATGCTTCACCAGTTAAACCTTTATCAACAAGTTGCTCTTCAAGTTCTGGGTTTGCATTTAAGCGAATCGCGTGATCACGTAACCACTCACGGTACGGGCGCATGTTTTTCAAATGAGTACTAACATCTTTAGTATCAAGTACTTTACCTGTTAAAGTATCGACTACCAAGATTTGACCAGGACCTACACGACCCTTGGAAACTACGTCTTCAGGTTCATAGCCCCAAACACCAATTTCAGATGCTAAGGTAATATAATCATTTTTGGTAATTACCCAACGTGCAGGGCGCAGGCCATTACGGTCAAGCATACAAATCGCATGGCGGCCATCTTGAATAACAAGACCAGCAGGACCATCCCAAGCTTCCATATGTTTTGAGTTGAATTCATAGAATGCACGCAAGTCTGCATCTAGAGTTTCAACGTTTTGCCAAGCTGGCGGTACGAGCATACGTAAAGCACGGAATAAATCCATACCACCACCCACCAAGATCTCAAGCATATTATCCAAGCTTGAAGAATCCGAACCTGTACGGTTTACAATCGGGTTAAGCTCAGTAAGGCCTGGCAATAATGGGTTTTCAAATTTAGGAGTACGCGCTAACGCCCAGTTACGGTTTGCTGTAATCGTGTTGATTTCACCATTATGTGCAAGGTAACGGAATGGCTGAGCCAAAGGCCAACGCGGTAATGTATTTGTAGAGAAACGTTGGTGGAATACCACGATATGCGATTTTAAGCGCTCATCTGCCAAATCTGTATAGAACTCAGCAATTGCAGCAGGCATCATCAAGCCTTTATAGCTAATAACTGTCGAGCAAAGCGTAGTCACGTAAAATGACGGATCTTTTTGAAGTTGTTGTTCCGCACGGCGACGCGCCAAGAATAACTTACGGTTAAATTCAACCTCAGTTACACCCATTGGACAGTTCACAATGACTTGTTCAAAAGCCGGTAAAGATTGAAGCGCAATTTCACCTAATGCATCGTTATTTGTAGGGACAATACGCCAAGCAAGTACACGTAAACCTTCTGACTCAATTTCTTTTGTTAAAATATTTTTAGAGTGCTGTGCTAATGCAGGATCAATATTTAAAAATACCGTACCCACAGCAAAAATTTCACTTAGTGTAATATCACTTAGTTTTTTTGCTTCATCACGGAAAAATTGCTTTGGCATCGCCAATAATAAGCCGCAACCATCTCCCGTCTTGCCATCTGCGGCAATACCACCACGGTGCGTCATGCAACTTAAACTGTGAATCGCGGTTTCTACTAGATGATGACTTGATTCACCCTTCATATGGGCAATCAGTCCAAAACCACAGTTATCCTTAAACTCATCAGGCTGATATAAACCTTGAGCGGGAGCTACAGTATTAGGCGATGGCATGTGCATAGCGTACCCTTCTTTCAATAAGGCTCTTTCGAGCGTCAAACAAACAACTTCTTTTTGCGATAGTGCCTACGGATGACAGTTAGCTCAATGTTTCGCAAACAAAAAATTTTGGGCTGATAAGCCAATATACGCTGTTCCATTTTTACGTACACTGGTTTTTGCTAGAAAAATGTTTTGACTTATTTCGCACTCTTTTAAAGCAGTTGGACCCCACGCCTCTGCATAGAATTCACTTCTTAGAGGGCAAAAATAGTTTGCAGCACATTAATAAGCACAACAATAAAGCAAAAAGTGTGCCATATTGAAAAAATGAGACTAAATCCTTATATTTATTATAAATATAGTTATTTTATTCGCATTATCATGTTAAAAAATGTCTAAATATGCACCACATCTGATCAAAAAATATTATCATATAATTAGTTTGCACCATTTTTGCGCATATTATTAGATAAATTAATTCCCTTTTGTGCCCTCATTTGTGGCATTTTTCTGTTGTCCCTCATTAATTCGTGTTTGAGGTGTTCTATTAGGCTGATCAATATTAGAATTTGATTGCTGTACATCAACCACATTTCCTTCTGCATCACGACGAATAATCGTAGTTTTTGTAGCTGAATTAGTTGCAGGAGCTTTAGGCTGAGCATTGGCAGTTCCCGTAGCTACTCCTGACATCAATAATGACTCATCAATTGTTGGTAAAGCAGCCGGACGCAGACGTACTTCATAAAGCTGATTATTGCCACCTTTCATCTCATCTGCCCCTAAGTCATTTACCAGTGAGGCATAACTTGAGAACTGTTGTGGCTGAGGTTTAACTGACTCAGGTAATTGCAGGTTAATTTGTGTTAATTGCTGAATTGCATCTTCTGAGCGTTTAAACGTGCCATAAACCAACACATACTGCTCTGCTTGTTGTTCCCCACTTAAACGGAAATAAATAAATTTATTACGGTCGGTACGATTTTTTAAAAAGTTTTTAATAATATCTTCATCAGAGGCACGAAATAACTCAAGCGTCCATTGTTTTTTATTTTCATTAATAAACTTTGTACCGCGAAACTCAGGTTCATGCTCACCCGAAGCCACAGTACGTGTAGTTAAATCGAGTGGACGAACCTCATCAGCCAAAGCACCTAGGTTAGGTGTTGTAGCAACTTTCTCTGGTTGAATTTGTACAGGCGCCTCAGAGTCAGCGGACTTTTCAACTTCAACCAGTTTTTTGCTATCTGTAATTACCCAAAAAATAAAAGCAAGCAATAAGCAGGCAATACCACCAACCAACCAGATATATTGTTGAACATTCTGCCAAAGTGTACGTGATACAGTCATGCTTTACCTTATTTGTTATCCGTGTTGATTCGCCAAAATAGCCTGTTTCATCAATTCGACATCAAAGTCCTTGGTAATTACTGCTTGTCCAAGTTGCTTTAACAACACCAAACGTAATTGTCCATTAAGAACTTTTTTGTCATGAGCCATATATCCAAGGAAATCATCCAATGGAATTTGTGGACATGATATCGGCAAATTCGCACGTTGAATGATTTTTTTTGTACGAGCTACATCTTCATTTGAGATCCAGCCCAAACGCTGTGATAAATCTGCTGCCATCACCATACCAGTTGCAACAGCCTCACCATGCAACCAAGTACCATAACCTAGATACGACTCAATCGCATGGCCGAAAGTATGGCCTAAATTAAGTAAAGCGCGTTCACCTTGTTCTTTCTCATCATTCGCAACAATACGCGCTTTATGAGCACATGAACGATAGACAGCTTCTGCAAGTAAATCAGCATCTCTAGCAACAAGGCCATCCATATTTTCTTCAAGCCAAACCAAGAAATCAGCATCACCTAAAAGTGCATATTTGATCACTTCAGCTAAACCGGCCGAAAGCTCACGTTCTGGCAATGTATTCAATTGTGCCATATCAGCTAAAACGACTTGTGGTTGCTGAAAAGCACCTAACATATTCTTGCCAAGCGGATGATTGATTCCTGTTTTTCCGCCAACACTCGAATCGACTTGTGAAAGCAATGTCGTAGGAACCTGTACAAAATAAACGCCACGTTGGAAACAAGCAGAAGCAAAACCCGCCATATCCCCAATCACGCCACCACCTAAAGCTAAAACTGTACAATCGCGATTAAAGCCAGCTTCAAGCAATGCATCAAAAATTAAATTTAAATATTGAATATCTTTATATTTTTCGCCGTCAGGTAAAATACAAGTCGCAACCGTTTTACCCAGACTTTTTAATGCTTCTTGATAGTGGCTTAAATATAATGGTGCAACCGTAACATTGCTTACAATCATGACCTGTTGACCATGTATATATGGCTCGAGTAACTGTTTCGGGTCAAGTTGACTACCAATAAAAATAGGATAACGGCGTTCGCCTAATTCAACATGTAAAGTTTGCATGAATTTATAAAACCACTAGTCAGTTCGTCTATTTTAACTTGTTCGCTAGAATAAGTTGCAAAATCTTTTGTGCGAGATCACGTGCAGCACCTTGATTTGTTTCAATCGTATAATGTGCAACTTCTCTATACAGGGGGTCTCTAATCTTTAATAAATCCCGCAATTTTTGTTCAGGATTTTCAACTTGTAATAAGGGTCTGTTTTTATCCCGATAAGTTCTTTGTAGTTGTAATTCAACAGGAGTATATAAATAAATAACGATTCCACGTTGCTTTAAAAATTCTCGGTTAGGTGCTTGAGTAATCGCCCCACCACCCGTAGCAAGCACTAATGCTTTACGTGAAGTGAGCTCATTTAAGACCACAGTTTCACGGGTACGAAATCCAACTTCTCCTTCTTTTTCAAAAATCCAGGGAATAGTCGCCCCTGTCTTGCGCTCAATTTCATGATCACTATCTAAGAATTCACGCCCTAATAGTTCTGCTAAATGACGTCCAACGGTTGTTTTTCCTGCCCCCATGGGCCCTACCAAATAAATATTTGGCAGGGTTTCAAACGCTTTGCTTGGCAAGGCGCCACCTATTTCAATTGCTTTCATTAAAAAATATATTAATGATTTCTCGCTAAAGTGTCATTAACAATTCGTGGTGTTACGAAAATCAATAATTCTTGCTTATCATCAGATTTTACATCTTTTCTAAATAAATGCCCTACAACAGGAATATCACCAAAAAATGGAACTTTGGTTTGAGAATTCGTCGTTGTTTGCTCGAATACACCACCTAAAATAACGGTCTCTCCATTATCAACCAGCACATTGGTATTAATATTATTCTTATTCAGAATTAATTCACCATTTGGGGCCGCACCTGCTACAGAGTCCTTAGAAATATCCAATTTCATTTGAATCTTACCGTCAGGCGTAATACTTGGAGTTACATTTAGGCTTAGTAATGCATCTTTAAATGATGTTGTGGCTGTTGAGCCTGCAGCAGAATTTGTTGTAGTTTGATATGGAACTTGTTGACCTGTTGCTACTTTCGCAGTTTGCTTATCGGCGGTCATCACTTTAGGCGTTGAAATTACTTCACCATAACCATCGGCTTGTAAAGCTGAGAGCTCAAGATCCAACATGAAGTCCGACATACTAATAAGACCAAAGGCAATACTGCCGGCAGGATTAGAAACCCCCAAATCAACGTTTAAATTATCTGGGCGCTCAATCGTATATTTATACCCACCTGTAGTTTCATCTTTTTTAGGTTCGCGCAGATTCCATAAAGTTGTTTCACTACCACCAACCAACAAATTTTTATTATTGGTAATACCTTGCGAAAGAATGCCCCACTTCACACCAAGTTCTTTGGTAAACGACGTAGACGCTCTCACAATACGTGCTTCAACCATAACCTGTTTAACTTGCACATCAAGCAAGTCAATCATTTTTCGAATTTGATCAATCGACTGAGCAGTATCATTAATAATAAGAGTATTAGTTCGGTCATCTTGAGTAATGGTACCGCGAGGGCTAAGTAAACTACCCACATTATTCCCAAGACTATCAACGCCAGTATTTAAATTGGTTGAAGTTGAAGTTCCTCCACCAGAAGTATGTTGTAAGCCATTACTATTATTTGAGCCTTGAGTAATTAAACCCATAATATCGCCAGCTTTAGCGTATTTAAGTTGAATATACTCTGTCTGTAACGGAGCAAGTTTTACACTTTGCGCTACAGCTTTCGCTTCTTCCTCTTCCGCTTTAATCAACTCTGCAACAGGAGCAATCCAAATCACATTCCCATTACGACGTTTATCAAGATTTTTAGTTTTTAAAATAATATCCAGAGCCTGATCCCAAGGTACATCTTTTAAACGTAGCGTGATATTACCTTGCACACTATCAGCAGCCACCATATTGATTCCCGTAAAATCAGCAAGGAGCTGTAAAACACGGCGCACTTCGATGTCTTGAAAATCTAGCGAAAGCTTATTTCCAGAATAATTTGGCGTTTTATATAGAGAAGTTACATTTTTATCTTGTGGTCGTTTCAAACTGATTGTGAGCTTATTTTCAGCCTGATATGCCATGTATTCGTAGCTACCAGATGACTGAATAGTAATTACACCAGCACCTTTATCATTATAAGCATCAATACTTGAGACTGGTGTTGCAAAATCATTTACATTTAGACGACGCGCCAAATGTGCCGGAATTTTTGTACCTAAAGTTCTTATAACAACTTTACTGCCTTGTTGTTGAACATCTACAGGTGTATTACTTCCCAAAAGATCCACAACAACTAAACCTTCTCCCTGACTACCACGCTGAAATCCAATGTTTGAAATACCTTGTGGTTGTGCAGTAACTACTGGTACAGGTTTATTATTCGGTTGGACCGAATTAATTTTTAAAATGAAAGTATTACCTTCCACACGTGTTGTAAACGCTCCAGCATCTTTTAAATTTACAGTCAAACGTGAACGTTGATCATCTGAAGTTACATCTACAGAGCTTGCTTCATTGGTCGCAACAGCAATTTTAGACTGTTTTAAACTTTGTTGAGCTTTATCAAAATCTAATATTAAACGTGACGGATTTTCAAGTTGGTAAGCCTGTGGCTGTGGTGGCAATCCATTAAACATAACTCTAATTTCTGTGCCCTGACCTGCAACTTGCGTTGGTACTATATTGGTCATGCTGACCTGTGCAGATGCAGCCTGCATAATTGCAACAGCTACAGCCCCCATAGAAAACTGACGGAATACCTGATTCATTGTCTGACCATCCCCAATTAAATAATCTTTAAAAATACTTTTTCGTTTTTATTCCCTAAGTTTTAGGGTGCAGGCCCAATCAAGACCAAAGTTCTCGGTCTCTCGACATAGCCTTCTCGACCATCTGGCACAATCTCGACCAGATCAATCTGGGTTGGACTAATATGAGTAATACGGCCCTGATTCATGCCCATATAATTACCCACTTGTACCCGTTCAATTTGATGATCCGGTGTCTGAATCAAAGCCAATATTTGACCACGATTATTACGCATGCTTCCTTTCATATTTAAGGCTTCAAGTGCATAGTTTTCTAATGGTTGCGGTGCACGTGAGAAATTTGGATACACTCGCTTCCCGGCCATAATTTTAAGCTCAGCTGCCAGTGAGCTTGGCATAAACGGGCTTTTTAATTGATGAGCAGCATAATTAAATTGTGGTACAGGGGTAAAAATCGGCGCTGGTTCAATAGGGAGCGGTGGCTGATTGCGAATACTTGCCATTTGCTGATTGACTGCGTCAATTCTTGAATCACATCCCACAAGAGCGGCACAGGCCAAAATATAAAGAGTAATTTGCTTAATTTTCATCATAACTCTCCTATTTCGGCTGAGCATTAGGGCTAGTTGGTGCATTCGCCGCTGCAGCCTTAGCTGGTTGTGCCGATGGCTCTGGTGCTCCTATATATCGATAGGTTTTGGCTTTAATAGAATAATTAAGCACAGGAATATCTGACTTACTATCTTTAGCTGGAGCAGCCTCTACAACAAAGTCATGCATCGTCACAATACGTGGCAAAGCAGAGATACTACTTACGAAAGCACCGAAAGCGTGATAGTCGCCTGTTGCTTCGATGGCAATTGGTTGTTCAATAAAAATTTCCTGCTTTACTTCATCCTCTAAACGGATATTTTTAAATTTCAATCCAGAGTTCACACCAGTTAAGTTAATATCCTCAACTAAACTTGGAATCTCTGTTTCTTTCGGCAATTGTTCTAATTGCTGGTTGAAATTTGCCTGCATCTCTTGAAGCTGTACTTGATACTGCTGAAGATTACGTAATTTCGAGTCTTTTTCTCGAAATTCATTTAATAAATTACCTTCCTGAGCTTGGGCATTATCAATTGCTTGTAGCTTTGGCTGAATAGCAACAAAATAACCCAAAGCTAATACAGCAAAGAAAATAAAAATCCAGCAAGTAATTTTTACAGATATTGGCCAACTACCATAGTTGTTCATATCAAGCGTATTAAATTGCTGAAGGAATTTATCGAGATTAAATTTCTTTTTCTTTGAAGCTGATTGCTCTAATGATAATTCTTGCAGTTCATCTTGACTCATTTGGCTGCCCCCGTGTCTTTCGCTACGGCTGGCTTAACAGCATCGTTATTCGTTGTGGTCACGCCCATTTCCCCCAAATCGACAGTCACAACAAAACTGCCATAGTTATCTTCCACCCTAGGAAGAAGAGAACTCGCAGTCTTATCTTTTTTATCTTCATTAGCCAAGAAAGAATTCATAAAAGCATTACGATACCAAGGAGACGATTCAAGGTTACGAAGCAATTCAGCTACCGTATTTGGACTCTCAGCTTTACCCTCGATCGTAAATTTATCCCCCACTCGACTGAATTTGGTTAGATACATTGCTGGTGGCGTGACTCGAACGAGCTCATCAACTAATCGCACCACTACTGGCCGTTGACTCTGCAAATTTTGAATCAACTTCATACGCTCAATAATGGCATCACGCTGCTCTTGTAAACCGTTTAATGCTTTTAATTGCTGATCAAGGTTTTGATTTGTACTTTTAATAAGTTGGTTTGCTTGTTCTTGATCATCTAATTTATGATCAAAATAGAACCATCCACCAAATACGGTTGTAATCCCCAAAACAACCACCCCAAAGCATAAAGTTATAAATTGTTTTTTTCGTTGTTCCCTCAGCTCTTCACGCCAAGGTAGTAAGTTAATTGTTGCCATTAATCAAAACTCCTTAAAGCCAAGCCGCATGCCACCATTAAAGATGAAGCATCATTTTCAATTTTTTGAACGTCGACTTGAGGAGAAAAACCCATTTGTAAAAATGGGTTGGCAATAGTGACACGGTAGCCTAATTTTTGCTGCAAAAGCTTGGCAAGACCTGGAATATTCGCATTGCCACCTGCAAGCAAAATATGGTCTATTTCGTTAAACTGAGATGAAGAAAAGAAGAATTGTAATGAGCGGGCCGCCTGCTGAACCACAGCATCTAGAAATGGATCTAGTACCTCAATTTCATAATCGTCTGGCAAAGTACGGTCTTTTTTAGCTCGGCTTGCTTCTTCTAGAGAGAGGCCATAACGACTTTGAATTTCAAGCGTAAGTTGCTTACCGCCAAAAACCTGCTCACGAGTATAAATAATCTTGCCATTTTGCATGACCGATAGTGTTGTCATGGTATGGCCGATATCTAAAATTCCTATCGTATTTGCGCCCATCGGCAAGCTATCAGCAAACACACTAAAAGCACGTTCGACTGCATAACTCTCGACATCTGCCAGTTTAGGATTCAAATCTGCCAATTCAAGAACTTCAACACGTGTTTCAACGTTTTCCGTTCTTGTTGCGACCAAAAGAACATTTACTCGATTTGGATTCAGCAAGCGATCAGGCAAAACCTCAAAATCAAGGCTCACCTCATCCAGCGGGAACGGTATGTACTGCTCCGCATCTACACGAATCTGAACTTCACGTTCGTCATCGCTCATATCTGCATCCATTTCGATAGTTTTATGAATAACCGTCGATGTTGGAACAGCAATTGCAGCATTAGTGGTTTGGGGATTTGCTAAATTCATCGCCCGTTCCAAAGCTTCTGCTACCGCTTCTGGATTTAAGATATTTTTTTCAACTACACTGTTTTCAGGTAAAGGCATCAAAGCATAGCTTTCTACCCAATATTTACCGTTCTTGACAGAGAGCTCTAACAACTTAACAGAAGTCGAACTAATATCGACGCCCATTAACCCCTTATTAGGTTTACGATATAACCTGAGCACACTATTGTCCTATTATTTTTTTATCCCCAAAAAAAATTACAAACCAATAATCTCGGTCTTTATTTTTACACGGATACAATATCTCATCTAACAATCCGCATGTCTAAAGGCTATACTGACCACAATTAGTTTGTATTCGATCTTATTAAAGCTTACTTATCATGAAAAAGCTATCCAGTTTGGGCTTCGTGCGTCCAATTTTTTTGATCATTATTATTATCTTAGTCTCACTTCCGATGGGATTTTATGGCATGTATCTCTATATTGCCCCAACCCTCCCGGAAATGAGTTCACTAAAAAAAGCACCGCTTTTAAAGCCCTTGCAAGTCTATACAGCCGACAATCAACTTATTGCTGAGTACGGTGGTAAACTTTCTATTCCTGTTGAATACAAACAAATTCCTCCTACGTTTATTCATGCATTCCTAGCAGCAGAAGATTCTTCTTTCTTCGAACACAGCGGCATTAGCTTTAAAGGTTTAGGCCGTGCTTTAAGTGAAAGTGTGACTGGGTCTGATGTGCAAACAGGTGGTTCTACCATCACAATGCAGGTTGCAAAAAACTATTATTTAAGCCCAGAAAGAACTTTAAAACGCAAACTAACTGAAATCTTTTTGGCCCGAAAAATTGAACAAAACTTATCTAAAGAAGACATATTAAGTCTTTATGTGAATAAGATTTTCTTGGGTAAAAATGCTTACGGTATCGCAGCTGCTGCAAAAATTTACTATAACAAGAGTATTAATGAGCTCAGCATTGCTCAAATGGCTATGATTTCTGGCTTACCGAAAGCACCGTCTAAATACAACCCAGTGGTTAACCCAGAACGGGCACTTGAACGCCGCAACTGGATTTTAGGCCGTATGTTGCAGCTCGGTTATATTTCTCAAGCAGAGTATCAAAAGGCAGTTGCAGAGCCGATCAACTTGAATATGCCCAACCGCGACCTAAATAATATTCACCCATATGCAGGTGAAATGGTCCGCTCAGAGCTTGTAAAACACTTTGGTGAACAAGCAATTGACTCAGGCTATAAGGTTTACACGACCATTAACGCCCAACGTCAGGCTATTGCAGAAAAATCTGTACAAGATGGTTTAGAGGCTTATGACCGTCGTCATGGCTGGCGTGGAGCAGAAGCACATGACAAACCATTAAGCCAATTTAGAGCTTATGCCAATACCTACCCTGCAGAAGTGACTAAAGTAAATAACAACTCTTTTGAAGCGTTAATGCAAGATGGTTCAACAGTCACTGTGCAATGGTCTGGCATGTCTTGGGCCCGCCCCTATCGCAATGCAAATAGCGTAGGTGGAGCACCTTCACGTGCATCTCAGATTGTTAAGGTTAAGGATATTGTTCGTTTACGTCCAAATGAAGCTAAAACTGCATGGTCGTTAGTTCAAGTACCTAAAGTTCAAGGCCAGCTTATTGCAATTAATCCAAATGATGGCTCCATTGAAGCAATTGTTGGTGGTTATAATTTCTATCAATCGAAATTTAACCGTGCTTTACAAGGCTGGCGTCAGCCGGGTTCGACCATCAAACCATTCCTTTATGCTTTAGCATTAGAACGTGGTATGACACCTTATAGCATGGTCAACGATAGCCCGATTACCATTGGTAAGTGGACACCAAAGAACTCTGATGGTCGTTACCTAGGTATGATCCCATTACGCCGTGCTTTGTATTTGTCTCGTAATACCGTCTCTGTAAGACTTTTACAAACTGTAGGGATTGAACGTACTCGTCAGTTATTCATGGATTTTGGTTTACAAGAAGATCAGATTCCACGTAACTACACCATTGCTTTAGGTACACCTCAAGTATTGCCAATTCAGATGGCAACAGGTTATGCAACATTTGCAAACGGTGGCTACCGTGTCCAACCACATTTCATTCAACGTATTGAAGATGCATACGGTAAAGTGATTTACGAAGCTAAGCCAGAATATGCATGTATTCCATGTATTAATTCACCTGAAACAACTGAAGATGCACAGGCAACTACACCAGATGATCAAGTTGTTGAAGTGACCAATAAAGAGTTGGAACAGAAAGAAAAGGCGACCAAACAGCTCAACCTAAAACAAACTGATAAAAATAATAGTCAATATCGTCAAGCTCAGCGTATTTTAAAATCAAGCTCTGCTTATGATATGGCAAATATCTTACGTGACGTAATTGAGCATGGTACAGGTCGTGCCGCACTTAAAATTGGCCGTAGTGACTTGGGTGGTAAAACGGGTACAACGAACGACGCAAAAGATGCATGGTTTGCAGGTTTCAATGGCAAGTTAGTCGCAATTACATGGGTCGGCTTTGACCAACCAACAACACTTGGCCGTCGTGAGTATGGTGGTATTGCCGCATTACCAATCTGGATTAACTTTATGGATCAATCTCTAAAAGGTACTCCAGCTTCTTGGGTTCGTTTAGAAAAAGATGCTCAAGCACCTATTTCTCGTGACAAACAAGCTGTCGTTACAGAAATAGGCGATAAGAAAACATATCGTGCTGCACCACCATTAGCACGTCCACTTTATCGTCCTGCACCACCGCAACCGAAAGCTAACACCAATAATGACTTTGATGACCTACCTGGTGAGGAAATTGTAATTCCATCTAAGGCAGCACCTCCAGCAATGAAGCCTTCACAAGGAACAGCGCCGAAGCGTGACAAAGATGAGTTAGAAAACTTGATTAACCAAATTGAGTAAAAATAAAAAAGCCATCGTTAGATGGCTTTTTTATTACGCTTTTGAAAAAGATAGATTTGAAAAGATGCTGTTACTTTCAGATGTGATTGCTGTTCTAATTGCATCCGGCGCTCTGGAGACGCCTTATACGCATAAGGCGTCATAGCGATCAGATTCTTTAAAGCTTCTTGATCAAGTAATAACGGAGCATCTATAACTTGCTGTTCTTTCAACTCAAATAAATCTTGCAGTTGTTCAACAAACTTTTGCGGCGTGTGCGGATTAACCTGCTCAAATAGCGCTTCACGCATCGCATACAGATGATCGGTTGCAGGAGTCACAACAATTAAATACCCATCATCTTTTAAAACGCGCAAAATTTCTGCTTGTGGAATCGGGCTAAAAAGACTCGTACACACATCTATACTTTGATCAATTACAGGTAAAGTTGCTCCTGTACCGACAACCCAAGTCACGTTGGCATTTAACTTTGCAGCACGTTGTACTGCATTTTTTGCAATATCTACACCTATACACTGCTCAACAACCTGTTGCATTGCACTAGTGTAATATCCCTCACCACAGCCAATATCAAGTACAGCTTTAGCTTTAAGATGCTTTAGCAAATCAACTACTGCTTGCTGTAAAGGCTGATAATAGCCACCCTGTAAAAAGGCACGGCGTGCATCTACAGACTCAGGAGTATCCCCAGGATTTTTACTGAGTTTATGCTGTACGACATGTAAGTTCACATAACCTTGCTTTGCAATGTCATAGCTATGACCCTGTTCACACCGCCATGTTTTGTTTACCAGCTCAAGTCGCTGACGACATACGGGGCACATTAAATTTTGCGTAGTCACGTTTAATTATTCTCTTGTTCTTTTTGTTGCAAATAAGCCTTAGCGTGCATTCCAACAAATGTGCGGCCTGCATTTGTTCCAGAAACCCATTCATCTACTTCAAACAAATCAAATAATCCCACTTTAATTAAAGTTGGAATTGCGATCTTCAACTCTTCTTCAATTTGCCCTCTTTGTCCCGCATTATAGAGTTCAATATTATGCAGCATTGTCGCGACAGTTCCCGTTTGTACCTGACTACCATCTTTAAGTACAACTTGAGGTAATACTTCCCCATCACTAACCACTTTTTGGTTAATTACAGATAATTGGTCTAGCCCAACAACCTTTGTCATTTACCTCTCCAATAAAAAAGCCAGTAGAAACTGGCTTTATATTGACACCAAAATAAGTTCTAGCGCAATTTTAAGGTCATTAGGCCTAAAACAACTAGCATAATCGTAATAATCCAGAATCGAATTACAACTTGAGTTTCTTTCCAGCCTTGTTTTTCATAGTGATGGTGTAAAGGTGCCATCAAGAATACGCGCTTATTTCGCATTCGCAACGACCCGATTTGCAGGAATACTGATACAGCCTCCATCACAAAAACACCGCCCATAATCGCAAATACGATTTCTTGGCGTACCATCACGGCAATTGTTCCAAGCATTGCGCCTAAAGCTAAAGCGCCCACATCACCCATAAAGACTTGTGCTGGATGTGCGTTATACCAAAGGAATGCTAAGCCTGCACCAATCATCGCAGAACAGATCACCACAAGCTCAGAGGTATATTTCACATATGGAATATGTAAATAGTTAGCGAAACGGATGTCACCAGATAAATAAGCAAATACTCCTAAACCTGAAGCCACCATAACCACCGGCATAATAGCTAAACCATCTAAACCGTCAGTTAAGTTAACCGCATTAGAAGCACCATTAATTACTAAATAGGTGAATACAATAAATGCCAAGCCTAATGGAACAATAGAAAGTGGAATTGAAAGATTCTTAAAGAAAGGAATCAATAAATCCAGCATATTTGCTGTGTATTCTGAATTAGATTGTTCAGTTGCAATTAAATATAACGCAATACCAGCACCAAGTGAGGCAATAGAAGTCCAGAAGAATTTCTTACGTGCAGGTAAGCCCGCATTATCTTTATAGCGAATCTTAATCCAGTCATCTGCCCAGCCAACCGCACCGAACACAACCATTACACCAAGTACAATCCAAACATAAGGGTTAGATAAATCAGCCCACAATAAAGTACTAATACCAATTGAGAGTAGAATTAAAATCCCTCCCATTGTCGGTGTACCCATTTTTTTGGCATGATTTTCAGGAGCAAACGAACTTACTGCCTGACCGTATTTTAACGCTTGTAATTTACGAATCATGATTGGTCCGAGAACCAAACCAATGGTCAGTGACGTTAATACACTGAGTAAAGAACGTAATGTTAAATAACGAACAACCTGAAACGAACTGTGATAGCCCGCAAGTTGTTCAAACAACCATAACAGCATTTAAAGTTTCTCCATCAAATCAGCCATCAACGTTTCCATATGAGTAAAGCGAGAACCTTTAAACAGGAAACTCATGGACTGGGGTTGATGTGTTTGGATTAGATTGATTAAAAATGGAAGCGCCTCAGCTTGAGTCTGAAATGCTTTCAATTTAGTAGAATGAAGGCCCGCACCTTCGAGAGCTGCTGAGGCAAACTGCCCAACTGCAATAATATGATCTAAAGGAAGCTGAGCGAGATCGCGACCTAAATCATGATGTTCTTGCCAACTACTATCGCCAAGTTCCCCAATATCCCCCATCACCATGACTTTAATACCATTTTGTTGAAGTAATACTTGCGCCGCAGCTCGCATAGATGTTGGATTAGCGTTATAAGTATCATCAATAAATAAATGAGGCGCTTTTTGAATAAAGTTCAAACGGCCTTTCGCACCTTGTGCTTGCTCTAATCCTTTTACAATATCGTCTAGGCTAACACCTAATGCCAAAGCAAATGCTACTGCAGCAGTTGCATTTTGCACATTATGCTCACCTGCAAATGGCAGCCTTACAAAACTTGAACCTTGAGGTGTATGTAACTGGAAATTGGCAGATTGTGGCAACAATTCAATCTCTGTAGCAAAGACATCACCACCAGTACCAAAACTCATAATTTGATGACTTTTTGCTGCTTCACGAATCTCGGTAGTAAAGTCATCTTGTTGCGGAACAATAGCAACACCGTGAGGTAGAATATGACGATAAATTTCTGATTTAGCACGGCAAATACCATCGCGACCACCGAACTCACCTAAGTGAGCAGTCCCAATATTTAAAATGCCAGCGACATGCGGTTGAACAAGTTTTGATGTGTAATCAATTTCACCTTGATGATTTGCCCCAAGTTCCATCACTGCATATTGATGTTCCTTGCGAAGCTCAAGAAGCATCATCGGCACACCAAGGTCATTATTTAAATTGCCTCGGGTAATCAATGTAGGGGCTAAACGAGATAAGATGCTTCCTAGCATTTCTTTAGTAGTGGTTTTACCGCTACTTCCCGTTAAAGCAATAACTTTCAATTGAGCATTTTGTTCACGGCGATATGCACCAAGTTGCCCCAAAGCCAAGCGAGTATCAGCAACTACAAGTTGAGCAATGTTGGCATCTATAGGTTGCTCAACAATAGCGACTTGGCAACCATTTGCAGCGACTTGCGCGACAAAATTATGCGCATCGAAACGTTCACCTTTTAATGCTAAAAAGGCATCCCCACTTTCTGCATGACGCGAGTCAGTCAAAATACGTTTAATTTCAGTTTGAGGGATCTGGTCTTTATGCCAGTAACCCTGTGTTGCCTGTTGTAATTGTTGAGCTGTCCACGGTTCCAAAGGCACGGTACTGGTGGTTGAAGTATGCATAATTTTTCCTATTGTGCAGGGTAAGCAGCATCTACCGTATGATGTTGTGCATCAATCGCAGAACGCACTTCAACCACATCATCAAACCAGTGACGCACACCATTAATTTCTTGATAATTTTCATGACCTTTTCCGGCAATCACCACAATGTCACCAGCTTGAGCCTGCTGCGTAACAAATTTAATTGCTTCACGACGGTCATGAATTTCATGCATACGATGCCCTGAAAAATCTATTCCTTGCTTCATATCAGCAAAGATTTGTTCGGGGTCTTCTGTTCTTGGGTTATCTGAAGTCAGAATAACAGGATTTGCACCATCTAAAGCTGCTTGAGTCATGAGTGGGCGCTTACCACGGTCACGGTCACCACCACATCCAAATACAGCCCAAAGCTGATTCGAAACGTGACGTTTTAATGTTTTAAGCACTTGAATCAATGCATCGGGTGTATGCGCATAATCCACCACAAAAAGTCGCTCATCATCACGAATGACCTGCATACGGCCTGGTGCGCCAATCAGTTTAGGAACAAAATTAACTAATGCTTTTAAATCGAAACCAGCTTGCTCAGCAGCGATCAGCGCCGCAATCAAGTTTTCAACATTAAAATGACCTAATAATGGACTTTCTACAGTAAATGAACCTTGCTGCCCCACTAAATTAAAGGTTGCACCTGCCAAGCTATAACTTAAATCGGTAATATAATAATCGGCCGTATTTTGAGTAAGCGAATAAGTCAAAATTTTAGGTTGCGCTGGATTATTCTTCGCCGATTTAATCATTAAATCTGCATGTGCATCATCTAGATTAATCACAGCAACTTTTAACGAATTAAACTTGAATAAACGAGCCTTTGCTTCTGCATAAGCTTCTAGCGTGCCATGATAATCGAGGTGATCACGACTTAAGTTACTATAAACAGCAATTTCAATATCACAACCATTTAATCGGCCCTGCTCAAGACCATGCGAACTCGCTTCTAAAGAAGCAAAAGTTGCGCCGTGCTTAGCATAAGCATGTAATTCATTTTGTAACTGCAAAGCATCAAGAGTAGTATGTGTAGAAGGCGTTAAGTCCGGCAAAATACCGTTACCAGTCGTTCCCATCACCGCACAGCGCTGCTGTTGCGAACTAATTAACTCAGCAATTAGGCGAGAAATAGTCGTTTTACCATTCGTACCTGTTACAGCAATAATCCGTAATGGTTTAACCGTATCAGTTTGTTGTAAATAACGTTTTTGCCACTCACCCATACGCTGACGCACATCAGAACACACCCACTCATTCGCTACACCTAATTCGGTTTCACTAATTACAGCAAGTGCCCCATTTGTTAAAGCTGCTTCAGCAAATGTGCGTGTTTTTTCAGGTTGGCTATAACTGGTCAAGGCAATAAAAATTTGGCCAGCTTCTACTTTACGACTATCTAAATTAAAGCCATGAAATGGCTGTTGAGGCCATTGTGCATCAATCTCGATTGGATTAATTTCTTGAAAAGAAACAGTCATAGCTTACCTGCGAATAGGATTTTGTGGAGTGTTAAGTGGCTTATCAAGCGGCACGTTCATTAAACGTAGTGACTCTTGCATAATACGAGCGAAAACTGGGGCAGCAACCAAACCACCGTAGTAACGACCTTGTGGATTTTCCACAACCACAATAACAGCTAAACGCGGATCACTAATTGGTGCAACGCCGGCAAATAAAGCACGATATTCACTATTTGAATAGCCTTTACCATCAGCACGCAATTTATGAGCAGTACCTGTTTTACCGCCTACTCGATAGCCTGGAATATTGGCTTGTGTCGCTGTACCACCCGGCATAGTCACTTGCTCAAGCATTAACAAGACTTGATCAGCAATTTTTGGGTTAAGAACTTGCTCTCCTTTAGGTGCCTGATCTAATTTATGCAAGCTTAATGGCATTTTGACGCCATGATTTGCAAGCATGGCATAGCCTTGTGCCAGCTGAAGAATAGTTGCGTTTAGACCATAACCATAAGCCATGGTACCAATTTGAGAAGAGTTTAATTTATTTACAGGAAGTACTAAGCCAGAACTTTCCCCTGGGAACTTCACAGCAGAACGCTTACCAAAACCAACACGATTAAAGAAGGTCGGTAAAGTCTCTTTTGGAAGTGATAATGCAATTTTTGCAGAACCCACGTTTGAAGACTTAATAATCACACCTGTTACGGTCAAAGCCCCATAGTTATGGGTATCACGAATAGTATGCCAACCTAAACGCATTGAACCAGGAGAGGTATTTACAATCGTATTTGGTGTGTATTGACCAGTTTCTAATGCAGCAGAAATGGTAAATGGCTTCATGGTTGACCCCGGTTCGAACATATCGATCGCACCACGGTTACGCATAGCATCTTTATTAGACAAGCCATTCTTATCATTCGGGTTATAAGATGGCCAACTGGTCATTGCCAAAATCTCACCCGTTTTAACATCAACCGCAATAGCCGTTGCTGAACGTGCATTATTCGCAACACCCGCTGCGGTCAATTCGCGATACATAATGTACTGTAAACGAGAGTCGATACTTAAAGTGATATTCTCACCCGGCTCGCCCTCACGAATCACCTCAGAAACTTTTAAACGATTACCACGCTTATCACGAATAATTTTTTGTTCGCCATCTACTCCAGAAAGCTGCTTATTCAACTGCATTTCCAGGCCTTCAACACCTTGACCCTCACTATTAGTCAAACCAATAATTTGGGCATTTGGTTGTGGCTGCGGATAATAGCGTTTGTAAGTTTTTTCTGCATAAACCCCTTGGAAGTTACCTTTCATAATGAGGTCAGCTTGTTGCGGCGGTACTTCTTTTTTCAAAACTAAATAACGAGAACGCGGACGCGCATTCATCTGTTTCTTAAGGTCAGCACGATCAACACCGACCACATCGGCAAGCTCATCTAAGTTTAAATTTTTATCTGGTAATTGGCGTTTTAATTTACGATTTTTTGGATCTTGTTTTAGTTCAGCCGAAATTTGATCATATAAATGTTTAGTTTCAAAATAATCACGTGGGTCCATCACAATTTTCATGATTGGACTACTGATCGCTAAAGGTACACCGTGGCGATCACTAATTACGCCACGCATAGCTTCTACACGTTCAGTACGCAAAATATTGGCATTGGCCTTATTTTGTAAAAAGTCCTTATTAATGATCTGAACATAAAATGCACGTGCAATTAATACCACAAAACACAGGAGCACCACTGCCCAGAGCAGATAAAACCGCCACATATCAAAGGCAAGACTTGGTTTTTCCGAAATAGACTGCTGTTTTTTTCGTGTTTGCTTTGTTCGCTTATCTACCATACAGCAAGGCCTTACTTATTTTGCTCTGAGGTCATCGGTAAAGAAATTACCACCGTTTCTGCAGCCGGTGGCGAAAACATTCGTAATTGTGTCACAGCACGCGTACCAATTTGAGCAGTCGCACCAAATGTTTGTTGCTCAATCAATAAACGTCCCCATTCAGCATTGAGGTCATCACGTTCACGCATATAAGAGCTTAACTCTCTATAATCATGACGGTATTCAAATACTTGCAATACCACCATCATGGCACTGATGAAAACCAACGCCACCATGACTGTATATATCACAACTTTTTTGACCACTTTATTTTCTGTGGTTTCGATTTCATCACTGCTTTTCATTACGCGCCTTTTTGTTCCAAGCGTTCAGCAACCCGAAGCCATGCACTACGTGAACGTGGATTCGCTTTTACTTCTTCTTCACTCGCACGAACCCGTGAAATTTTCTTTAATCTTCTCGTATCAACCTGCTGTTGAGGCATTCCCCAACCAGAATCTTCTGCTAGCGTTGATTCTTTTTGAATAAACTGTTTGATCAACCTGTCTTCAAGCGAATGGAAGCTGATCACAGACAAACGCCCCTTTGGTTTAAGCAAGTCTACAGCTTGCGGTAAAAACACTTCAATATCATCTAGTTCTTTGTTAATAGCAATACGAATAGCCTGAAAAGTACGTGTCGCCGGATGCTTATGTTTTTCCCATTTTGGATGAGCTGTTTTTACAAGTTCAGCCAGTTGTGCTGTCGTATCTAATTTTCCAGCTTGTTTAATTGCTTTAGCAATACGTCGACTATATCGTTCTTCACCATATTGATAAATGATATTCGCCAACTGTTCCTCTTCAATTTCAAGTAACCATTCAGCAGCAGTCAAACCTTTAGAGTTATCCATACGCATATCTAAAGGGCCATCTTGCATAAAACTAAAGCCGCGTTCTGCCTGATCTAATTGAGGGGAAGATACGCCTAAGTCTGCCATAATTCCATCGACACTTTGCACCCCAATTTCCTGCATTTTTTCTTTTATATCAGCAAAACTTGCATGAATAATGGTAAATCTCGGGTCTTCTTGTGCTAAAGCACCTGCAACTTCCAGAGCCTGAGGATCTTTATCAAAGGCATATACTCGAGCGTTTTCATCGAGTTTCGACAATAATAAGCGTGTATGCCCACCTCGTCCAAAGGTTGCATCGATATACACCCCAGTTGTGCGATCTGCCAATAAGCTTTCAACGGTCTCAAAAAGTAAGACAGAAATATGCGACATAGGAGTTAAATCATAGCGTAAAAATGTAACTGCACATTATCACCTTGTTTACGATGAACACCAAACGGCTTTTTGTAGGAAAATATTAATTTTTCATAGAGAAAACCGTTTTCTTTGCATTTTTTAAGCAAAATAAAAAGCAAGCTCACCTTTTCAGGTTCACTTGCTTCAATATGAAAAGTTTAATTAATTTTTAAACTAGGGAGCTGCCCATATTTTATTTACTGTTTCCCATCATAAATCTGATCAAAGATGGCCCCATTGGCAAAGTGAGTTTGCTGAGCTTTTGCCCAGCCACCAAAAACGTCATTAATCGTAAATAATTTAATTTTTGGAAATTGTGCTGCATATTTAGCAGCGACTTGAGGATTACGTGGACGAAAATAATGTTTCGCAGCTAACTCTTGCCCTAATGGTGAATATAAAAAGTTGAGATAGCCTTTTGCTAAAGTACGGTTACCGTCCTTATCGACTGTTTTATCTACAATCGCAACAGAAGGCTCTGCCAAAATTGAAATTGATGGGTACACAATTTCATATTTATCTTTATCGAGACCTTTCGTTGCCAATAATGCTTCATTTTCCCAAGAAAGTAGAACATCTCCAATTCCACGCTCAGCAAATGTAGTAAGCGAACCACGGGCTCCCGAATCTAGCACCTTAACATTGTGATAAAGTTTTTTAACTAGCTCTTTTGCTTTGGCGTCATTGCCACCCGGCTGTTTTAAAGCATATCCCCACGCAGAAAGATAAATCCAGCGCGGTGCTCCACCCGTTTTCGGATTAGGTGTAATAATTTCAACACCTGGTTTAGTTAAGTCATTCCAATCACGGATATTCTTTGGATTACCTTTTCTAACCAGAAAAACCACTGTAGAGGTATAAGGCGCAGAGTTATTAGGAAACTCTTTTTGCCAGTTTGGCTGGATATATCCAGCTTTAACAATCTCATCAATATCATTTGCTAAAGCCAAGGTTACTACATCGGCTTGAAGACCAGTTGCTACAGCTCGCGCCTGTTTTCCGGAGCCCCCATGGGATTGTTTAAAATCGACATCCTGTCCGGTGCGTTGTTTCCAGAATTTTCCAAATGCCTGATTATATTCTTGATAAAATTCACGCGTTGGATCATAAGAAACATTTAAAAATGTAGTCGCAGCCTGTACTGCACTTACTGCTAACCCCATATATGTAGCGAGCGCAATTTTTACTATTCTTTTCATTTATAAATACCAATTTTACTTTTAAACTATATTACATTTTTATATTTTAATTTTTCTATCAAACACTTATAACAATTCAAGGTTTATTAATCACTTTAAACGATATCATTCACGCTTACTTTTTATTCATAATTTCGAAAAGTTTTGTAATTATTCTTATAGTTTATTTATAGTCTTCACTTTATCTACACATTAATTTGTTAAATAATGAGACGTAATGGATACAGATAGGCTACATTTGAAAGATACCAACGTAAAATAAAGGTATTTTTTGTAAAAAGTGTGACATGGTTCTACTTTTTTATTAAAATTTATGTTTGAATCGTAGCGTTACCGTAATTTTACATTTGGTTAAACTCAAAAAATAGACGAAATGTACGTACTGAGGGGATGAGTAAAAATGAAAATTAAGTATGGAAAAGCTTTGAGTTTGGGTTTGGTGCTCAGTTTTGCATCACAATTATCAGTTGCCGCAGCACTCAAAGACACACCAACCAAAAGCGTTTCTGACCGCCAGTCTTCGCTTATTGAAAAAGCACTCGACCAGCAAAAACGCAATACTATAGCTCTACCATCTACAGATGATGAGTTAAAAGTACTTAACACTATTCGTGTAACACCTACTCAAAACTTTCTTGCAGCACAGCATGAGCGTTTCTCACGTTTTGTTCAGGCCATCTTCCAGCCACATACTTCTTAATATTTGAAACGACCCCTCATCGTTTCAACTTAAGCCCAGTCTGCCGTTAAATAAAAACGTCAGAATACTGGGCTTTTTCGTTATAATAGTTTCAATTTTTATTTTGACCCATTATCTATGAAAGTTCGTACTCGTATTGCACCTTCTCCTACTGGTTTCCCACATGTTGGTACTGCCTACATTGCTTTATTCAATATGTGTTTTGCGAAACAACATGGCGGGGAATTTATTTTAAGAATTGAAGATACCGACCAACTTCGCTCTACACCAGAATCTGAAAAAATGATTTTAGATTCTTTACGCTGGTTAGGTTTAAATTGGTCTGAAGGTCCAGATGTGGGTGGCCCACACGCGCCTTATCGCCAATCAGAGCGTATGGGAATTTATAAGCAATACGCGTTAGAACTTGTTGAAAAAGGCCATGCTTTTTACTGTTTCGCGACAGCAGAAGAACTTGATCAAATGCGTGCCGAACAGCAGGCTCGCGGTGAAACACCAAAATATGATGGCCGCGGTTTAAAGCTTTCTCAAGAAGAAGTAACTCGCCGCCTAGAAGCAGGCGAACCTCATGTCATCCGTATGAAAGTTCCAGAAGAAGGTGTATGTAAATTTAACGACTTACTCCGTGGGGAAGTAGAAATTCCTTGGGCACAAGTCGACATGCAAGTCCTTCTTAAGACTGATGGTTTACCAACTTACCATTTAGCGAATGTCGTTGATGACCATTTAATGGAAATCACTCATGTATTACGTGGTGAAGAATGGCTTCCATCTGCACCGAAGCATCAATTGCTTTACCAATACTTTGGTTGGGAAATGCCAACGCTTTGCCATATGCCTTTGCTACGTAATCCAGATAAATCGAAGTTATCTAAACGTAAAAATCCAACATCAATTAACTACTACCGTGATATTGGTGTTCTACCAGAAGCCTTACTCAACTATTTAGGCCGTATGGGCTGGTCAATGCCAGATGAGCGTGAAGTATTTACCCTGCAAGACATGATGGATCACTTTGATATTCAACGTGTATCTTTAGGCGGCCCAATTTTCGATGTTGAAAAACTCAATTGGTTAAATGGTCAATGGATTAAAGGTTTAACACCAGGCCAGCTACTAGACCGTTTACTTACTTGGAAGAGTGACCGCAATACATTAGAAGATATTGCTGCTGCAATTCAACCGCGTATTAATTTACTTTCTGAAGCAGTAAATTGGGCTGGTTTCTACTTTAACCATATGCCACAAATTACAGCCGAAATGTTTGAAAGTAAAAAATTGACTCAAGAACAAGTTCGCCAAAGCTTACAATTTGCTATTTGGCGTCTTGAAAGTCAGTTTACTTGGAATAATGACACGGTTAGCCAAACCTTAATGGACTTGGCAAATCAAATGGGTATTAAACTACGTGATTTTATGCCTGCTTTCTTTATCGCAATTGCTGGCTCAACCAGTTCAACACCAGTGATGCAATCAATGGTTACGCTTGGTCCAGATTTAACCTTTGCTCGCTTACGACATGCATTAGAAATTATTGGTGCACCGAGTAAAAAAGAGGTAAAAAACTGGGAAAAGCTCAATGAAAGCTTAAAACTGCCGAAAAATGAAGCAACTAGCGAAGCTTAATTCATTTTTTTGTTGACGTGTGGGCGCATTCACCCTAATATTGCGCTCACACAAACTGGGGCCATAGCTCAGTTGGTAGAGCGCTACAATGGCATTGTAGAGGTCAGCGGTTCGATCCCGCTTGGCTCCACCAAGATCCTTTGTGTTTGCCTCATCAAGTCCCTATCGTCTAGAGGCCTAGGACATCGCCCTTTCACGGCGGTAACCGGGGTTCGAATCCCCGTAGGGACGCCATTTTCTATTTTAAAAATTCCTTTTAAAGACTCTATCGTCACCTTCCTGTCTATTCTTTGACACCTTCTTGATTGCACATTTGTCTATTTTATCTAAAATAGCGTCTTTCTTAAATTCTCTCAATGTGTAATATGCAGCCATCTGACAATCAACTAGATGCTCAGCATCAGAACAGTACTGCACCTTTAAAAAGAGCCATGAGTACTCGCCACCTTGTGATGTTATCGCTAGGCGGTGCAATCGGTACTGGTTTATTTTTGGGTTCAGGGGAAGTCATTTCACAAACTGGACCTATTGGCGCAATTATTGCCTACATTCTTGGGGGTGCAATTGCTTACATGGTTATGCTCTGTTTAGGCGAGCTGGCTGTGCACATGCCTGTTTCTGGTTCTTTTGGTGCATATGCCCAAAAGTACATTAGTCCAAGTACAGGCTACATGATTTCATGGATGTATTGGCTAACATGGACAGCAACGCTAGGGACCGAATTTACCGCCGCTGCCCTACTCATGCAGGAATGGTTTCCGCAAATTTCAATGTGGATCTGGACACTTATTTTTGCAGTGACGATTTTTGGGCTAAATATTAGTTCAACTCGAGTATTTGCTGAATCTGAGTTCTGGTTAGCGCTTGTTAAGGTTGTTACCGTTATTGCCTTTATTGTGCTTGGGTTATTAGCCATTTTTGGTTTAATTCCTTTTCATGGCGCTCAAACTGCTCCTCTGTTTAGTAATTTAACAGCCCAAGGCTGGTTCCCACACGGTTTCCTCCCTATCTTTACTACCATGCTGATTGTGAATTTTGCGTTCTCTGGGACAGAACTAATTGGTGTGGCTGCTGGTGAAACTAAAGATCCTGCACAAAACGTCCCTAAAGCGATTAATGCTGCAATCTGGCGCCTTCTTATTTTCTTTGTCGGCACCATTATTGTGATCAGTGCATTACTCCCTTTCCAGCTTGCAGGCTTAAGCAGTGAAAGTGTAAGTAGCAGTCCTTTCGTTACTGTATTTAATTACATTGGTATTCCATATGCAGATGATATCATTCGTTTTGTAATTATTACTGCACTGCTCTCAGCCGCCAATTCAGGTTTATATGCCGCTTCACGCATGATGTGGTCTTTATCAGAACAAAAGCTTCTTCCAAGTGTATTTGCCAAGCTTTCAAAAAGTGGGACACCTATTGTTGCTTTAGTAGTTACCATGTTTGGCGCAATCCCAGGTTTGTTATCGGAACAGTTTGCACCTGAAACCATCTTTAAAAACTTACTCGGCGTTGCAGCTTTCACCATGGTTATTGTCTGGATGAGTATCTGTTTAAGTCAGTTCAATTTCCGTAGACACTGGTACCGAGCTGGACATACGGTTAAAGATTTAAAATATGCTGCACCATTATTTCCTATTGTCCCAATTTTAGGTTTTCTATTCTGCTTTATTACCTGTTTAAGTATGGCAGCAGACCCTCAAATGCGAGCAGGTTTTGTAGGTTGCTTAATTTTTACGGCTCTTTGCTATATCAGTTATTTTATTTTTTATCGCCATAAGGCCTAAGTGCTTGTAATTAAAAAGTGTAGCAAAAAGCTACACTTTTTTTTGTTTAGATACTGGCTTTATAGAATCTACCGTTGTAGATTAAAATTTATATTAAAAACAATTCCTTGTATACAATGAAAATTATATTTATCCATGGGATGAATCAACAAAATTACACAGCACATCGTTTAAAAGAGCACTGGCTAAGAGTCTTTAAACTGGGCTTAAAACAATTGCACTGTAGAGTTAATTTAAGAGATTTACATATACACATGCCTTTTTATGGCGATTTAATGACGAAATATCAACTCTCTAATCAATTAGATTTAAACACCTTACTTCCAAAATCCTTTAACTTTCATTTGCCTATCCATTTACACTCACAAGCCAACACACCTAAGGAACATACTCCTTTTGTGCCACATCTTCCTCTTTCCCCCGATCAACCCGCAGAAAGCTTATCAGAACGTTTATATCTGACTTCACAGTTAGTAAAAGATCGCGTTCTTAAAGAAATGGTGGTTCTTTTAAATAATTTTCCTAAATTACATGAGAGCTTAATTCAACAATTCTTGATTGAAACTTACATGTACTTATCTAATCCTGATTTTATGTACGAAGTTCATCAAAGAATTTTAAAACAAATGCATGATGATGAAGATTGTATTGTAGTCGCCCACTCTTTAGGTTCCGTAATCGCATTTCACTTGTTATCAGACCCGGCTTATCACTTTTCAGTACAACGCTTTGTTACCTTAGCTTCACCACTTTCTTTTCGGGTGATCCAAAGTAAACTCCCTATTCCGATTGAACGACCAAAATGCCTCAATGGCGATTGGTATAATTTCTACTCAAAAGATGATTTTTTAACAGCTTTCCCATTAAGTGAAGCACCTTTTAATTTCACTCCACCAATTATCAATCAAGAAATTTTTACTTTTGCGAACCAACCCCATGAAATTGTAGGGTACTTACAACACCATGCAGTCATCAAAGCAATTATTGAACCTTTTCAATAAAAATTAGCCATAAATGCCTATATTTTCTACAATTTGAGTTATTTTTAAGCGCTTGAATGTTTTTTTTAATATTTCTTTAGAAAACTATTTGACACTTTTATTAAATCGACCTAATATACGCCCACCTCTGAAACGTCCCTATCGTCTAGAGGCCTAGGACATCGCCCTTTCACGGCGGTAACCGGGGTTCGAATCCCCGTAGGGACGCCACTAAATTCGAGGAAAAGCAAAGATTAATTATCTTTGCCGAGAATTTAGGCAAGCAGTTTACTGCGCGCAGGTAACTAGCCTCATATAAGTCCCTATCGTCTAGAGGCCTAGGACATCGCCCTTTCACGGCGGTAACCGGGGTTCGAATCCCCGTAGGGACGCCACTAAATTCGAGGAAAAGCAAAGATTAATTATCTTTGCCGAGAATTTAGGCAAGCAGTTTACTGCGCGCAGGTAACTAGCCTCATATAAGTCCCTATCGTCTAGAGGCCTAGGACATCGCCCTTTCACGGCGGTAACCGGGGTTCGAATCCCCGTAGGGACGCCAAATTCTAAAAAGCCACTGCATGAAGACAGTGGCTTTTTTCTTATCTACGCAATAAAAAAGCTGATCATCAATCAGCTTCTCATTTATGTAATTTAATTCGCAATTCCAACTTGGACTTCAAGACGACCTGATTGAACCCGTAGTCCTTTTATTTCGAATTGATCTACCAGTTGCTGCACAAGCTCCCGGCTTTCCCTCAAAATATTGAGTCCCGGTAAAATACTAAAGTCTGTCAAACTTAAAAGTTTTTCTACCATCCATGAACGGTTGTTAATAAAATCAATAAACCCTGCCTGTTCAAGGTCAATAAACCACATACGGTGACCATCACGCTGAATACCCGGAATATCACGAATCAAATGATTAATCAGTGATGGTATAGGCAACATGTTAATGACTTCAAAACCTACTCGGCCAATACGGCGGACTGCCCAATTCGACAATGTTCCACCATGACGAATTTGTACATCTAGGCTTTCATCCATTTGACGTAAACGTAAGAATTTTTCTTGCCCAATACGGCATTCCAATACCCGAAAATCTAAACTCAGCCGATATAGGAAACGGTGATAGTGCCCATCGATTTCCACCTGAAACCGATCATTGCCACATTGAACTTTAATATCATCAATTTCTGACCGATCTATACGTTTACGAATTTGACTGTTTAACAACATCTCAGGCAAATATAAATTCAGCGTACTTTTTCCCAGAAAAGTACGAGCCATAATTAAGGCAACCTGACGCGCAGTTTCACTGGTTTCAGACACCATATCTCTAACAGTTCCTGCTGCCAGATTGGTCATGCCAACGACCCCACGCTTTGTATGAGTTGTTACATGATCTAAAGCATCCAAGGCTGCATCTGCAACCTCTGCAAGATTACGTGTCGTATCACTAGCGAACCCAACGGCATCATGAGCATGTTGCAAGGTCTTATGCAGCAAACGGCGTGAGAATGACAGTTTTATAGGGTCAGGGTTCCCTGAAACTGTTGATGTCGTTATAGGCTCCGTCTTATTGTCATCTTCTTGACCCAAGTCCCTCTCCTTTTTATATTTCTTTCGCATCCCATTAATCAGCTTTTCAGCTCATTTCCAGTGTTGAACACACTTGGTTTTTATCTAGATTAGCATGCTCTACGGTACTATTTTAACTTTTATGTGTACGCATAAATCATCATTTTTTCATATATGCTTGTTTCAAAAAAGTATTTTTATATCTAACTTTTATATCACTTTTTAAAAGCCCTACAATTTTTTTCCTTTCTTTGCATTTCCGTTAGAATAGATTCAAATTTAATGTGGAGCTGTCATGCAATATCGTTGCCCTCAATGTCAAAGTGTTAAAATTATGCCAGTAAGCCAAGGTGTTAACAGTGCCAAACCTGTTGTGCCTAAGAGCTTAGTGATTTTAGTTCCTGCCATTTTTGTACTATTACTCTTGGTTGTAATTAGTATTTTTATGTGGATTTTTGGCAATGGTGCAGGCACTTCTCTACAAATTGCAACGGTCGTTGTTTTTGTTGTGACTCTAGGGGCGGGTTTTATGTTCTGGCGTGATTTGCCGGACTTTAAATTGTCTATGCAAGCATTTATGCAGTCACAAAAACATTGGAAATGTCGTGACTGCAATCACGAATGGGAAATTTAAAAAAAGTATTCACATCAGCTTAGTGCTGATGTGAATGTTCTTTATCAGTCTCATCATGTTCATGTGAAGCATGTTGAGCGATATGCTGACAATTGATCTCGGCATCATCTTCAATTTGCAATGTCACTTCGCCAATACCATGCTCATGAGAAAGCATTTCAACAGCATCTTGATAGAGCTTAGTACGGTCAGCTTCAGGCGCAAATAAGTGCACAGTTAAATGAATGTTTTTAGAAGTAATCGCCCATACCTTGAGTTGGTGAATACTTTCAACACCATTTAAAGACAATAAATCTGCACGTAACTTTTCGATATCGACTTCTTCAGGTACGCCTTCGAGCAAAATATTAATACTTTGTTTCAGTAAAACCCAAGTTCTTGGTAATACCCAAAAACCAATCAATACCGCAATAATCGTATCGACCCAGTACCAGTTGGTGAAGTAAATCACAACTGCACCAATAATAACGCCAACCGAGCCTAGTGCATCACTCAACACCTCTAAATAAGCACCTTTCACGTTTAAGCTGTTATTGGCACTCGACATGAGGATTTTCATTGAGATAAGGTTAATCACTAAACCAATAGTTGCCACAATGAGCATGCCCACACTTTGAATTTCAGGCGGCTTAGAGAAGCGGATATAAGCTTCATATAAAATATAAATTGCCACTACGAAAAGCATGAGCGCATTAAATAATGCAGCCAAAATTTCAAAGCGCTGATAACCAAAAGTACGTTTATTATCGGCTGGACGCTTCGCAATCTGAATTGCAATCAGAGCAATTGCCAGAGCAGCGGCATCGGTAAACATATGCGCAGCGTCGGAGAGTAAGGCCAAACTTTGTGTAATTAATCCAGCAACGACCTCAACAATTAAAAATGTTGAAGTTAGTGCTAAAGCAATCATTAATTTCTTAGCATTACCTTCAGTCACTACAGCATGACTATGATCATGACCATGTTGTCCACCCATTTTGCGGACTCCTTATTATTTATCTTTATGGTGAGGTAAAGATAACGATGGAAACATCACTACCTTTACTTCTTTCAAACACTTTTTTGAATTGACGCTGTCATCAAAAAAGATATCTCAAAACGATGACATTATGAATGCTCAGCGCTTTTCGCTTTGCTTTCATTCATCCATCGATAAATGACCGGTAATAAAACCAAAGTTAATATCGTAGATGAAATAATGCCACCGATTACGACCGTTGCCAAAGGTCGTTGCACTTCGGCTCCAGTTCCTGTTGCCAAAGCCATCGGAATAAAGCCAAGTGAAGCAACAAATGCTGTCATTAATACTGGACGTAATCGTAATACCGCTCCTTTCCAGGTTGCCGCATGAACATCTAAAGTTGTTCTCAGCTCTTTAATAAACGTGAGCATGACCAAACCATTTAATACTGCAACACCCGATAAAGCGATAAAACCGACCCCAGCGGACATAGAAAGTGGTATATCTCTCAGCCATAAAGCCACTAATCCACCAGATAAAGCGAAAGGAACTCCACTAAATACCAGTAAGCTGTCTTTAAAATTACTGAATACAGCCATGAGCAACACAAAGATCATGATGAGCGCCATCGGCACGACGATTTGCATTCTTGCTGTAGCAGAAGCAAGATTTTCAAACTGTCCTCCATAGCCTAACCAGTAACCGCTAGGTAGCTTTTGCTGTGCCAGTTTGCTTTGCACCTCTTGTACAAAAGACCCAAGATCACGGTCACGCACATTTGCTGTCACAATGACGCGGCGCTTACCATTTTCACGACTTACTTGAGCAAGGCCTAGAATATTCTCAACCTTAGCGACATCTTGTAACTGAATCAGACCACCATTTGGTAAGCGAATCGGTAACTGAGCTAACTGCTGAGGCGTACGCATGTTTTCCTGCAAACGAATCACAAAATCGAAACGTCTATCACCCTGTAAAATTTGCCCTACACTCTGCCCACCAATACTGGCAGCCACAATATCTTGAATAGATTTGACTGATAAACCGTATTGGGCCGCCAATGCATGATCAACATCTACATTCAGTAATGGCAAACCGTCAGTCTGTTCAACTTTGACTTCACTGGCACCCGGAATGCTACGTAGCTGTTGAGCTATTTTTTCCGCTTCCTGATTGAGAACCTGCATATCGTCCCCAAAAATTTTCACCCCAATATCACTACGTACACCTGAAATAAGCTCATTAAAACGTAGTTCAATCGGTTGTGAAAATTCACTGTTATTACCAGGAATCTGGTTCACGAACTGCAGCATTCTGGCACGCAGTTCATCTATCGTTTCTTTAGGGTTTGTCCATTGATCGTGTGGTTTTAATAAAACAATACCATCGGAAATATTAGGAGGCATGACATCTGTAGCAACCTCGGCTGTTCCTGTTCTTGCAAAAATGGCTTTAATTTCGGGAAAAGCTTTCAATAACTGCTTTTCCACATTCTCCTGAATCTTAAGCGACTCTTCTATGCCAGTGCTCGGTGCACGCATGAGTTGCAGTGCAAAATCACCTTCACTTAACTGAGGTGCGAACTCACTACCCACTCGTGTTGCAATTGCACTTGTCAAAATCAAGATGCTGACCGCTGCTGTGACAACAACATATCGGAAGGCATAAGCCTTATCGAGTAAGCCTGCATAACCTTTTTTCAAGGTCATCATCCAGCGGCTTTCTTTTTCCTTCACCTCACCCGTAACAAACAAAGCAACAGCTGCCGGCACAAAGGTCACAGATAAAATAATTGCTCCCAATAACGCTAAAACGACGGTCATTGCCATAGGATGGAACATTTTTGCTTCTACGCCTGCTAAAGCAAAAATTGGTAAGTACACGACCATAATGATGATCTGACCAAATATTAATGGACGTCGTGCTTGTTTAGCGGCTAGAAAGACCTCTGTAAAGCGTTCTGAACGTGTTAGTAAGCGACCTTTTAAATGCTGCGCTTCAGCTAAACGCCGAATACAGTTTTCAACAATAACAACTGCTCCATCGACAATGATCCCGAAGTCTAAAGCTCCCAAACTCATCAGGTTGGCACTGATTTTTTGTTCTGCCATGCCCGTTAAGGTAAAAAGCATTGCCAATGGAATAATACAAGCAGTAATTAAAGCGGCACGAAAGTTTCCTAAAAAGATGAACAGGATAACGATGACTAAAATCGCTCCTTCAATCAAATTTTTAGCTACTGTTTTAATTGCTTTATCTACGAGGCTACTACGATCATAGACTGTTTCAATCACCACACCCTGAGGGAGTGATCTTTGGATTTCCTGAACTTTTTGATCAATCGCTTTGGCAATGGTTTTACTGTTTTCCCCCATCATCATCATGGCGATACCTAAAACAGTTTCCTGTCCATTATAGGTAGCACCACCAGTACGCAAATCATGACCAATCGATACTGAGGCCACATCAGCAACCCGTATAGGCAAACCGTTTTTCGTGGCGACCGTAACGTTCTGGATATCTTGTATCGACGTCAGCATACCCGGAACACGAACTGTGAGTTGCTGACCATTCTCTTCAATAAATCCGGCACCGCGGTTTTCATTGTTATTTTGAAGCGCATCTTGTAAATCGGTGAGAGGAATCTGCAACTGTTGTAACCGCGTTAGATCTGGTGAAACCACATAAGTTTTGTTGTATCCACCAATGCTATTAACCTCGGCTACCCCTTGTACACGTTGTAACTGGGGCCGAATAATCCAGTCTTGAATTTCACGCAGATCCATTGCGCTATAGGCTGAACCATCTGCTTTTTTAGCATTAGGTTCCGCTTTTACCACCCATTGATAAATCTCACCAAGTCCAGTTGAAATTGGAGACATTTGTGGATCAATACTATCGGGTAAAGCACTCTTAGCTTCTTGTAAACGTTGATTAATTAACTGTCTTGCCCAGTAAATGTCAGTACCATCCTTAAAGATAATCGTGACCTGAGAAAGACCATATCTGGAAATTGAACGAGTCTGTTCCAGATTTGGAATGCCGGACATGGCATTTTCAATCGGATAAGTAATCCTTTGCTCAACTTCCGGTGCTGTAAAACCATTAGCCTGACTATTGATTTGTACCTGTACGTTGGTGATATCTGGCACGGCATCAATTGAAAGTTTCTGGTAGCTATAAATTCCGACACCAATCCAAGCAATGACAAACATCATGACCCAAATGGCGTTATTAATTGAAAACTGAATGATCCGATCAAACAAACCTTCAGCCGCTGGCAAATCAGGTTTATTAATGTCCATGCTCAGCCTCCCCTTTTTCAAGTTCGGACTTGAGCAAGAAACTACCTTGAGTCACATATTGCTGCTTTTCAGTAATTCCGGATTTAACTTCGACCCATTGTGCATCTGAAGAATAATTGCCTAACTCTACAGCAACAGGAGCAAAATGAATTTTGTCCTTCTCCTGTTTTGCAACAAAGACCACATTCTTTCCATCAATCTGTTGTACCGCTGCCTTGTTAATTCGTAATACAGTCGCTGCATTATTTTGTTTGAGTAATACATTGACCATTAAATTAGGGCGTAATTCTTTTGAAGGTGTCAGCACCTTGGCACGAACCTGTAAACGACCAGTTTGACTATCCGCTTCTGACGTTAAACTTTGTACCTGTGCTTTAAAAATATTGTTCGTTTGCAGCGATTTAAATTCAATTTCCTGATTAGGCTGAATATTGGTATTTGTACTTGGCAATACAAACTCAACCCATAGCTGATCTAGGCGATCAATAACAAATAACTGTTTTTCAGGGCCAATTTGCTCACCAATAACAATATCTTTACTGCTGATTACACCGCTTAAAGGTGCAGTTAAAACATATCGACCTTTACTTGAGCGAGTCGCTCCCAAGGCACTTAAACGGCTATTTGCAGCTTGTACCTGAATTTGCGCTTGACGATAAGCATTGTAAGCACGCTGATAATCTTGACGTGCTGAAACACCTTGCTCCCACAATTGCTTTTCACGCTGATAATCTTGCTGAGCTAATGTTAGCGCTTCTTGCGCCATGCTTAAGTTAGCTTGTTGATCGACCAAATCTGGTACAAATAAAGTCGCAAGCACCTGTCCCTTTTCAACTTGTTGTCCCAGCGCAACATTTACACTATCCACTCGGGCAGAAAATGTTGAAGAGACATGTGCTTGCTGGTCTGTATTTACAACAAGTTTGGCAGGGTATGAGAGATTCTGCTCAACTTCTCCGCTCCCTACTTGCTCTAACTTCACACCATATTCAACCAGTTGCTTGGAAGTGAGATTTAAACTTCCTTCCTCTTTTTCAGTCTCTCCATGACCCGCTTCACCTTCTGCATGCCCTTCTTCACTTTTTTCAGTAGTGGACTGCTTTTTCCCTGAGAAAAATAACCAAGCACTTAAAGCAAGACAAGCAATCAGCAGCGAAAGAGCAATAATCCATTGGTTTTTCATTTTTTTAACTGACATTACTCTGCCCCTCCAACTGTTGGCAACTTATAGGTGTCTTGCCATAAATTTTGATTAATTTGATTTAATGCATCTCCGGACATCACCATATTTGGATCAATCCCGAGAGCTAAACTTTCAGCCTCAATAGCTTTTTGCCAAGCAGATTTAAGGAGTTGAACTTTCTTCAATCGTTGTTCTTGTAATTGCAGGGTAGATTGCTGAACATCAGTAATTGCAAATTTACCGACTTTGAAGCCAAGCAACATTTTCTCCTGTACCGTCTCTGATAAAGGAATCTGTTGCTCATTCATCAAGTTGTATTGCTGCTTTAAACCAGCCAACTCGTACTGTAGAGTACGAATAGAATCTAGGCTTTGCTTTTTATAAAAACTTTGCTGTTGGGCAATTAAATCAAGTTTGCTTTGGGCAATTTTCAGGGCATATTGCTGGCGATTAAAAATGTTTAAGGGAACCGCAATACCTACTCGAATCTGATTTTCGGTACTGCTCGTTTCTGCGGTTTTGCTACGAACCACGCCCATATTTACGGTAGGTGTTGGACGATTTTTTGCTTTTAAATAATTAATTTCAGAATTTTGTTGGATGGCTTGAAGTCGCATGGACTGTTCTAACAAATTCTGTTTTAAGTATTGATCGATGTCACCTTCATTTTTTAAAGGCCACGCACTTTTTATATCTGGACGTAAGGTGAAGTTATTTTCAGTTTCACCCCATAAGTTCGCCAATTTTCTTTTGGCACTACTTAGTGATAATTCAACTTCCTGATATAAACGTTGGTTTTCAACATGCGTCATTAAAGTCCGGTCTAAATCAACCTGAGCAATACTACCGGCCTGAAAGCGTAAACGAGTAGCATCTAAAAGGTTCTTACTCGTTTTTAATTGTGCTTTGGCGACTTCATGTTCAAGCTCCAAAATCGAAACTTGTGACCATAAATATTTGACAGCAAGCTTTAGCTGAGCATCATATAAAACCTGATTTAACTCAACTTGATTTTGCTGGACACTTGCCAGTTTTTTTGCTGCGGAACGTACACCAAAAACATCTAGTTTTTGCGATATACCAAGTTCTAGTTCCTGATCTTTTCCAGATTTAAAACCCGTTTGCTGTACAGAAACCGTCGGATTTTCCCATAACTGGCTCTGTCTGATATTGCTCTCTGCGATATCTTGTTGAGCTTGCCAAATTCCTGTTTGTGTCTGAAATTGCTTAACCTGCTCTAGTACTTGCTCAAACGTTAAAACATTCTGTACACGTTGCGGTTGAGTATTTTCAGCAAGGTTTTGATTTGAATTAGCCGCAGTTGTTACAACACTAGTTGAAAGCGCAACTGCAACAACTAATGATTTAAGTATCCAAGATGAGCTCAGACTAACGAAACGTTTTTCGTATATAAAAATAGACATAAAGTAACCCTATGAAATAAATAATATTTCTGGTGGGTTATTTTTCGGCTACCCCACCTATAGCAGGGTTAAAACAGGAGGCGGGTCTTGTTTAGAGATATGAGGAGACTTATAAGAATTAGACCAATAATATTGTTGTTTTGGCTCAGATGACTGTATTAACGGTGAAACAATTTTTTCTTGTGCTTCTACAATCACAACATGAAAACATGAAGGTAAATGGTCATGATGATCGGACAAGCTTAGGGGAGATTTATGCGTAATCCCTTCAACCTCAGTCTTTTCAGTATGGTTATGCTGTGAAGATTCATAACTCAAAGCAGCATGATGTCCAAAATGATGTAATGCTTTTTCCTGATTTTCATGGGCGCAAAATACCGCTGCCACATTCCATAAACTTTGGAATATAAGCAAACAGAATAAGACGGACATGAAAAGTGCAGAACGTGGCAACAGCACACCATTAAACTAAAAAGTTGAACAAAGCCACTATAGCAGGCTCCCGCCATGTAATAAAATTACAAAACATTGAATTATAGGTTCACTTTTTTACTCAGAAATTTTCCAAATTTTTCTGCATAAAAGAATTTTTTTAGAGCAATATGTATGTATAAAACTTTAACTACTTTCATATTAGTAACTTGCCTCGGTTTATGCGGTTGTGCAACTACAATGTTGTCCAATACCCTTCCTAGCGAAACCACCGAAGTTAAGACAAATATTTTAAAAACTGATCAGATTATTGCACTCGGGCAAGCCGTTAAAGATGACCAAAAACAAGGTATTGTCTTTGTTGGTCAAGACTATAATTACTTAATGACTGATGGTAGTTCTGAATTTTTAAAGATTATTAAAACTATACCTGCTAATGACAGAACACTTAATATCCCTTCCCCTCTTATACTCACTATGGAAGATGCCAATCATTTCAATGGCGTAATCCAAGTTCGCTATAACACCCAATTAGGAAATCTCAACGAAAAACAAAAAGATATGTTAAAAAAATTGGGGTTTAGAGAAAATTTTAATGCAGTACTTGAGCAACAAAAAAATCAGTACCCATATATTAATATTTTTTTCAAAGGACAACTGTATGAAGCTAAAAATCCAAAAGATATACAGCAAAAATTAGAAAAACCATATGCCGTTGAACTACAAGAAAAAATTGAAACAACAACGAAACACCCGTTTAAAAGCGCTACTCGCAAAGTACTCTATCCATTAGCGATGACTTTTGATGTGGTAACTATTTATCCGTTATTAATTTGGTCTGATTTAAGAGGCGATTTTAATAAATAAAAACTTTTTACTTAAATACAAAACCAGCTTTAAAGCTGGTTTTGTTTAAAAAAATTTCTTTTGTTTGATATTGATATCTCTTATTGAATTCTTCGCATTTCAAAAAAATTATGTTCTAGTTTTAAATTTACTCAAGAGAGTCTTTGTTTACCTATAAATTTCGCTAAGCGTAAAAACATCTGTAACTTTTATGTAAGCTAAAACCTCATCATTTTTCATCCAAATGCGCTATATCACATTTACAAAATAAAACATAAGATTTCAATATAAGGGACTAGCTTAAAAGTGTGAGTCAATTCAATCAGATTGAGGAACAAGGGGAGACTATCATGGATATGAAAACAATCAAGCATGGGCTTAATCACTTGTTTGCCTTTGAAAACTTACCAGCCGATATGCATTCACAAGCTGAGGATGAAATTGAACAAGGCTTACGCTTTGAAGAGTTAGCCGTACAAGATCATGAACGTATGCAAAATTGGCTAGATATTACCCCAAACGACCGCAATGCGATGTGGTGTTACCTCCGTGCAGCTTTAAGAGGTAATGCTGACGCTTCTTTTAAACTTGGTATTGGCTATTTAAATGGTCAATTTGGTTTAGATAAAAACTACACTGAAGCTGAAAAGTGGTTAAACAAAGCAGCAAGTCAAGGTCATCCCGACGCTGAACGTTGCTTACAAGAAGCTTTCAGTAAACTTGCCTTCTAATAAAAAACCAGCCCTTAGGCTGGTTTTTCAATTTAGGTGTAATTAGCCACCAATTTTTTTGTATTTCTTACGATGTGGTTGAGCATCATCACCAAGCTTAGCACGGCGATATGCTTCAAACTCGGTATAGTTACCTGTATAGAACTCTGGTTGCTCATCTTCAAATGACAAGATGTGAGTTGCAATACGGTCAAGGAACCAACGGTCATGCGATACAACCATTACCGTACCAGGGAACACTAAAATTGCATCTTCCAGTGCACGTAAAGTTTCTACGTCCAAGTCGTTTGATGGCTCATCCAGCAAGATAACGTTTGCACCTTGCTGTAAGATTTTTGCAAGTTGTAAACGGTTACGCTCACCACCTGACAATTCACCTACTCGTTTTTGCTGATCTTGGCCTTTAAAGTTAAAGCGACCAATATAAGCACGTGATGCAATTTCATAATCGCCCACTTTCAAGATATCTAAACCGCCAGAAACTTCTTCCCAAACTGTTTTGTTATCATCTAAAGTGTCACGAATCTGACCAACATAAGCAACTTTAACCGAATCACCCAGTGTTACAGTACCAGTGTCAGGTTTTTGCTCGCCTGTCATCATGCGGAATAAAGTCGTTTTACCCGCACCGTTAGGACCTACAATACCGACAATCGCTGCTGGTGGTACCGTAAATGATAAATTTTCGTAAAGTAAACGGTCACCAAATGATTTGCTGATGTTCTCTACTTCAACAACCTTGTTACCTAAACGTGGACCAGGTGGAATATAGATTTCAGAGGTCTCGTTACGTTGTTGGAATTCACGTGAGTTAAGTTCTTCAAAACGCTCCATACGCGCTTTGTTTTTCTTTTGCTGACCTTTCGCATTTTGACGAACCCATTCAAGTTCTTTTTTCAATGCTTTAGCAAAAGATTCTTCTTGTTTCTGCTCTTGTTCTAAACGAGCATTTTTTTGCTCCAACCAAGAAGTATAGTTACCTTGGTAAGGAATACCATGCCCACGGTCAAGCTCTAAGATCCACTCTGCAACGTTATCAAGGAAATAACGGTCATGCGTAATCGCAACAATTGTACCAGGGAAGTCTTTTAAGAAACGCTCTAACCACGATACAGACTCTGCATCCAAATGGTTCGTCGGTTCGTCAAGAAGTAACATATCTGGTTTAGAGAGCAATAAACGACAAAGTGCTACACGGCGGCGTTCACCACCTGAAAGCTTACTTACGTCTGCATCCCATGCTGGAAGATTCAAGGCATCTGCCGCGATTTCAAGCTGGTTATTTAAGTTGTGTGCATCCCAAGCATGGATAATTGATTCTAATTTTTCCTGCTCTTTTGCAAGTGCATCAAAATCTGCATCTGGGTCTGCATATTCTGCAAATACCTGATCAAGACGTTCTAAAGCATCTAGAGCTTCACGTACGCCATCTTCAACGTTACCACGAACGTCTTTAGTTGGATCAAGCGGCGGTTCTTGCTCTAAATAGCCGATTTTAATTCCAGGTTGTGCACGAGCTTCACCAGAGAAATCTTTATCTACGCCAGCCATAATACGAAGCAAGGTAGATTTACCCGCACCGTTCAAACCGAGCACACCAATTTTGGCACCCGGGAAAAATGATAAAGAGATGTCTTTTAAGATTTCGCGCTTTGGCGGAACCATCTTAGACACTCGGTTCATCGTATAAATATATTGGGCCACGCAGGACTCCTCAATTGAAAAACCAACAGATCGCAATGAGCGAAAAATAGTAGCTATTATATGCTGAACGCAGCAAAAAAATAAGGCGTGATTAAGTTTAATCGTTTTTTATAACTGATAAATGACGTCAAAATTGTTTCCTGATATAAAAAATGCATGATCTTGAATCATGCATTTTTCGCTTATTACAGTGCTTGAAGATGAGTTCTTCTACATAGATTTATTTAATAAAATTATTGACTAACAAATTTTTAACATCATCTACCCGACCCGAAATTAACGCTTTAATCGCATAGAGAGAGGTTGAAGAAACCTGATTCAGGTTAGGATCTGGCGGCATTACCAGCTCCATCGGATTGGTATGCACATCGAGTAAAGCAGGACCATCGTGTTTTAAAAAACTTTCCACTGCCTGTTCTAACCCGTTACCATGCGTTATCGTTTGTCCATGCAAACCAATTACGCGAGCAAGCTGACCGAAATCAGGATTGAGCAGGTCAGTATAATGGTCGAGCAAACCTTCCACTTTTTGTTCAAGCTCTACAAAATTGAGCGAACTATTATTAAATACCACAATCTTGATTGGCAGTTTTTCTTGAATTGTGGTGAGCAGATCTCCAAGTAACATGGCTAAGCCACCATCTCCACATAATGCAATGATCTGGCGGTTCGGGAATGCTTTTTGGGCTCCAAGTGCCTGCGGCATGGCATTGGCCATAGTGCCATGTAACAAACTGGTAAAGGTTCGACGTTTTCCATTTACATCAATATGCCTTAATACCCATACCATCGGTGAGCCACCATCTCCGAAGAAAATTGCATCTTGATCTGCATAACGGTTGAGTAAAGACACCAGATATTGTGGATGAATCAGCCCATCTTTACCTACCCGCTCTTCTTTACGTCGTATTTCATCGCTCTCATGTTTCAACGCAAGACAATGATCTAGAAAATCACGCTCATGACGTGTTTCAAGCAGTGGCAATAATGCATCGAGTGTAGATGAAATTTTACCCACGGTACCTAATGTAATCGGATGGCGACGCCCCAAATGGGTCGGATCAATATCAATTTGCAAGATTTTGGCATGGCTTGGATAATACTGTGCCCATGCAAAATCGGTACCTAGCAAAATCAGCAAATCGCAATCCATGAGGGTGTGATAACCCGCTTTATTACCAAAAATACCCGTCATGCCCATATTGTATGGATTGTCGTATTCGACAAAATCCTTAGCACGTGAAGTATGTGCTACAGGAGCTTTTAACTTCTCTGCAAAAGCCACGAGTTGGTCATGCGCATCCTCACACCCAGCACCTGCATAAATTCCAATTCTTTGATGCTGTGAAATCAACTGAACAATCTGGTTGAGTTCGGACTTATTCGGCAAAATATCGGGATTTGTTTGGCGCGGTACAAAGGGTAGACCCGCCTCAGCCGACGCTGCACTGATATTGGCAGGAACAATAACCACCGCGACACCACGTTTGGTCAGCGCAGCCTGACACGCCATGCTCATAATATGTCTGGCTTGTGAAGGTTGGGTAATCTCTTCACAAAAAACCGAATTTTTTGCATAAACCGATTTAAAATCGACATATTGTGGAAAGTCGACAAATCCTGCCATCTCGGTAGAAATCTGGCTTGCAATCAAAATTACAGGCGCACGATTACGATGCGATTCATACAAACCATTAATGAAGTGTAGGCTTCCTGGCCCACACGATCCTGCACATGCCGTCAAGTGACCACTGAGTAAAGCATCTGTACCGGCTGCAAAACCACCAACCTCTTCGTGGCGTACATGAATCCATTCAATTTTACTCTTAGACATGGAGTCAGTGACATGGTTTAAGGTGTCACCCACAATACCGTAGCAACGTTGAACACCTGCTTGTTCCAGCACCTTAATGATAATATCAGATACTTTTTGAGTACTCATTAGTTCACTTCTCCAGCTTTTTTATCATGAATTGAATTACTTGTGCTTTTATAGTGTTCTTGCGGACGGCAGACCGCCAGTAAGTTTTTGTGGCGTTCTCTCAACTTCATGTAAATTTAATTGAGTGATTCGAAAAAAATAAAATAAGCTCTTTTATACTTAAAAATGCTGAACTTTACATAAAAATATCTAAATCATGAATAAAGAGTATGCTAAAAAATCTGGATTATTCTTTAACCACTTCGATGATAACAATGTCAAATACATACCGAGACGAAACCTTAGCCATTCACGCAGGCTACACACCTGAAGCAACAACAAAAGCAGTAGCTGTTCCAATTTATCAAACAACTTCATATGCATTTGATAATACCCAACACGGTGCAGACCTTTTCGACTTAAAAGTTCAAGGCAATATTTATACCCGTATTATGAACCCGACCACTGCTGTGCTTGAGCAACGCCTTGCTGCTCTCGAAGGTGGCATTGATGCTCTAGCTTTAGCATCCGGAATGGCAGCAATTACATATGCCATTCAAACCATTACTGAGACGGGAGACAATATTGCTTCAGTCTCAACTTTATATGGCGGTACATACAACTTATTTGCCCATACGCTGCCAAAACAGGGAATCGAAGTTCGCTTTTTCGATTATCAAAAACCCGAAAGCTTACGTAACTTAATAGACGATAAAACTAAGCTTGTTTTTGTCGAGTCAATTGGTAACCCGCTCGGCAATATCATCGATTTAGAAGCAATTTCAAAAATCGCCCATGAATATGGTGTACCTGTCGTTGTCGATAACACGGTTGCCACCCCTGCTTTATTAAAACCATTTCAATATGGAGCTGATATCGTTATCCATTCGCTTACTAAATATATTGGTGGTCATGGTAATAGTATTGGCGGTGCAATCGTCGATAGCGGTAAATTTCCTTGGGGTAAATATCCAGAACGTTTTAAAGTTTTGAATACACCCGACCCAAGCTATCATGGTGTGAACTATGTCGAAGCATTAGGTGAGGCAGCTTATATTGCACGAGCTCGCGTTGTGCCATTACGCAATACAGGCGCAGCTATTAGCCCGCTCAGTGTTTTCTTAATTTTACAGGGTCTCGAAACTCTAAACTTACGCATTGAACGTCATACTGAAAATGCTCAGAAAATTGCGGAATATTTGCAAAACCATCCGAAAGTAAAATGGGTCAATTACGCAGGTCTAAAAGATCATCCACAACATCAACTTGCACAAAAATATGTAAAAGGCAAACCTTCTGCAATTTTATCTTTTGGCGTTCAGGATGGCCGTGAAGGCGGTACTCGTTTTATTGATGCACTAAAGTTATTTACCCGTCTTGTGAACATTGGCGATGCGAAAAGTTTAGCTTGCCACCCCGCAACCACAACTCACCGCCAGCTCAATGAACAAGAACTAAAAGCTGCCGGCGTAAGTGAAGATATGGTTCGCCTATCTATTGGTATTGAGCATGTAGATGACCTAATTGCCGATTTAGAACAAGCACTTTCATCTGTATAAATTTTAAACTCATCTATCAAGCCTCTGGAATATAGAGGCTTTTTTATTTTTAAGTCATTTAACCATTGAAAATAATTAATGGATTAGGGTAATAATTTAGAGTTTTTACTCTAAATAAATTGTTAAATTTCATATATTTACACACTAGACAATTTTTAAACATCTATTAAGATAGGGCAATATTTAGGAGTTCATCAGGATGAACCAACGGTTGTAAAAATAAAAATTACATACCGGAATAAATAGCCCCTGCCCCTACTTAGGTAAAATGCTGTGAATAAAAAATTAGAAGCTCTGTTCCAGGAAAAGGTACAAGGTAAAGTCATTTTAGTGACAGGCGCCTCAAGTGGAATCGGTTTAACGATTTCCAATAAACTTGCTGACGCTGGTGCGCATGTTTTACTGGTTGCCCGTACTCAAGAAACATTAGAAGAAGTCAAAGCAGATATTGAAAGCCGTGGCGGTCAGGCATCAATTTTCCCATGTGATCTGAACGACATGGAAATGATTGATCAGGTTTCTAAAGAGATTCTAGCTTCTGTTGATCATATTGATATTTTAATTAATAACGCTGGTCGTTCTATCCGTCGTGCTGTTCATGAGTCTTATGACCGTTTCCACGACTTTGAGCGTACCATGCAATTAAATTACTTTGGCGCTGTGCGTTTGGTTCTTAATATTTTACCGCACATGATTCAACGTAAAGACGGACAAATTATTAATATTAGTTCAATCGGCGTATTAGCCAATGCAACACGCTTCTCGGCTTATGTCGCTTCTAAAGCTGCACTTGATGCATTTAGCCGTTGTCTATCTGCCGAAGTTCATGCACATAAAATTGCAATCACCTCAATTTATATGCCTTTAGTGCGTACTCCAATGATTGCGCCAACTAAAATTTATAAATATGTACCGACTCTTTCACCTGAACAAGCAGCGGACTTAATTGCTTATGCGATTGTGAAACGTCCGAAACGTATTGCCACAAACTTAGGCCGTTTAGCTTCTATGACGTATTCGGTAGCACCTGGCATCAACAACATGTTTATGTCGATTGGTTTCCGTCTATTCCCAAGTTCAGATGCAGCAAAAGGTAAAAAGACTGAGAAACTAAATTGGGCACAAAAAGCTTATGCACGTCTTTTCCCTGGTGAGCATTGGTAATCCGCCATATTAAGGTTATTTAAAAATAAAAAAGCGCCTCTCATTAGGCGCTTTTTTATTAATCCTCTTTAAGCATCTAAAAACTCAACATGCCCTGTTTTAACATCATAAATCGCACCAATAATTGCAATCTCCCCACGATCTAGCAGGTCTTTCAGTACTGTGCTGTTATTAATAATATATTGAATATTGTAGTGAACATTCATTGCTGTCACCTGATTAATAAAAGCTTTGTTTAACTCACGTGGCTGCATAATGTCATATACACTTTCTACCGAACGCATGAGTGGGCCAAGCACATATTGAATATGCGGCATCTCTTTGACATCAGAAACTTGCTTTTGCTGTAAACGTAGCTGACATGCACTGGTCACTGCACCACAGTCAGTATGGCCTAAAACTAAAATGACTTTTGAACCTTTTGCCTGACAAGCAAACTCAAGTGAGCCAAGTACTTTTTGACCTGCAATATTACCGGCAATCCTTAAACTAAATAGATCACCAATACCTACATCAAAAATCATTTCAGTTGGAGCCCGAGAGTCCATACATCCCAACACGGCAGCAATTGGGTGCTGACCTTCATCTGCGGTGACACGAATTTGACGGTAAATATCACGTTGTAAACGTTCATTTTTTACAAAGCGTTCATTACCTTCTTTAAGTAGAGTAACGACCTGCTGCGGACTTAATTTGCGCTGTAGATCTCTCGTACTAATGTAAATATCCAAAACTGCATCATCCACCTCTTCATAGTGCTGCTTAAATCCAATAAGCTTAAGATCGACTTGGCGTTTAACTGCCGTCTCATTTTGATAGTCTTGAATGACCTGATAGATATCGGGATCAATCGAATCGCATTGAGTGGCATCAATAATCAACTGCTGATCTTTATGAACATGTTCCAATGCAGAAATGAGCGCTGAACGATTCAGAAAAGTGACCTGTGATGGAAGCTCAATACGCGTCACAATTCCATGTAAATGCTTTTCTTTATATACGCGAACTCCTTTATTAAAGTTGCCATACAAAATAAATGCACTACTGGTAAATAGACCTACCAAAATTCCGGTTAACAAGTCTGTCAGTAAAATTGCAACGAGAGTGATAATGAAAGGTAAAAACTGTTTCCAGCCTTTTTGATAAAGCTGTTTAAATAACTTTGGATGAGTCAGTTTAAAACCAGTCACAATTAAAATCGCTGCGAGTGCAGACAATGGAATCATGTTCATGAGTTGAACAAAGAATAAAACAGCTAGCAGCAATAATATGCCGTGAATAATCGTTGAATATTTACTCCGCGCACCTGTATTGGCATTTACAGAACTACGGACAATGACTGAAGTCACTGGCATTCCGCCAATTAAACCTGAAACAATATTCCCCGCACCTTGTGCCCACAGTTCACGGTTAGGTGGAGATGAACGCTTTTGAGGGTCAAGTTTGTCTGCAGCTTCTAAGTTTAGTAATGTCTCTAAAGACGCCACGATCGCGAGTGTAATTGCTCCAGTATAAATTAATGGTTCAGCCAGATAGCTAAAGTCTGGAAAAACCAATACCTCTTCTGGTGCTTGTAATATATTTGGTAGTTGAATCAAATTATTGGTTTGGACTGCCCAAGATGAGCCAATATTCATTAAGAAGAAATTTAAAACTGCAGCAATGACTACAGCAATTAAAGCTGAAGGTAGTGCTAATTTTTTAAGTGGGCTGCTGTCCCAAGCTAAAATTAAAAATAAGCTCAGCAGTCCAATCAACGCCGCGCCAGTGTCAAACTTTTGGATAACCGTATCTGGTGTAGCAGTCCAAACGTCTTTCCATGAAAAATCAGTCAACCCAAATAAATACGGTAGCTGCGTCACAATAAGAATGGCACCAATGGCAGCCAGTAATCCTAAAATGACATTGTTTGGAATAAAGTTGGCAAAGAAACCCAACTTAAATACACCAAACAGAATTTGTAAAATTCCTGCAAATACAATACACAATAAAAAGGCGGCATAATTGCCGCCTAATTGATCGAGTTGTACAAGGATGACCGCAGTCAACCCTGCTGCTGGGCCAGAGACACTGATGTGAGAACCACTCAGCAGGCCAACAATAATTCCACCAACAATCCCGGCAATAATACCAGAAATGATTGGAGCGCCTGAGGCTAAGGCAATACCCAAACATAAGGGTAAGGCCACGAGAAATACGACCACTCCCGAAAGGAGATCGTTTAAATGAAATCTATTTTTCAGTTCTAAAGCCGGCATAAAAATAACCATTTATAATATAAAAAAACAATCAATTTTTAATGTAACTGCCTGAAAGTGAGGAACTTACTTCAAGGCTCTATCGATATTGTCTGACATCGGGAAAGGGTTAAAGTTGAGTTATGCTATAACGTTGTATAGTTGATTGTAGATTTCACACCGTTTTTGTTGATCTTAAGATTCACCTCATCTTTACCACTGTGATTTCTAAAAAATCGAATTTCACAATCTCTTAAGCAAACTTTAAAAATAATAAAAAACCTCCCGTTTGGGAGGTTTTTAGGTGTTCTAAAGGCTCTTATTTAGAACCTTTAATTCCAGCTTGCAGTAACAATGCACCAAAACCACCAATTTTTTGCTCTTGAGGTTTCTCTTGCTTGCTACGTTGTGGACGTTCAACCTGATCTCTACGTGGTTGTTGAGGACGCTTACCTTGCGGCTTACGCTCAGAACGCTGTTCGTTATTTTGCTCACGACGCGGTGGACGCTGTGCCTTAACAGGCGCGGCACCTTCTGCACGCATACTCAAGTTCACACGGTTACGCTCAGCATCAACTTGCATCACACGCACTTGTACGATTTGACCTGGTTTTACCACTTTATGCGGATCAGAAACGAATTCATTCGCTAATTCAGAAATATGAACTAAACCATCTTGGTGTACGCCAATATCAACAAAGGCACCAAAATTCGTCACGTTCGTTACCACACCTTCAAGTTGCATGCCTTCAGTCAACTGAGCAACTTCGGTAATGTCTTCACGGAATTTAGCTGTGCGGAATTCTGGACGTGGGTCACGACCCGGTTTTTCAAGTTCTGCTAAAACGTCTTGAATGGTTGGCAAACCGAATTTGTCATCAACAAACTCTTCTGCTTTCACCTGACGAATAATTTCAGTATTACCAATAATGTCTTTAACAGTTGTCGCTTTTGCTGCAACAATTTTCTCGACAAGACCATAACTTTCAGGGTGAACAGCAGAAGCATCTAAAGGTTCAGAACCATTTTGGATACGTAAGAAACCAGCTGCTTGTTCAAAAGTACGCTCGCCTAAACGTGGTACGCTTTTCAATGCTTGACGGTTATCAAAACGGCCATGTTCTTTACGGTATTCAACGATTTGCTGAGCAATCGCTTTATTTAAACCTGCAATGTAAGCCAAGATTGCTGGTGAAGCAGTATTTACATCAACACCAACAGCGTTCACACAGTCTTCTACCACTGCATCAAGCGTTTTTGCTAAACCAGTTTGATTTACGTCGTGTTGATACTGACCTACACCAATCGATTTCGGGTCAATCTTCACAAGTTCAGCAAGTGGATCTTGTAAACGGCGCGCAATAGACACTGCGCCACGAATTGAAACATCAAGCTCTGGAAGTTCTGCTGCAGCAAGTTCACTTGCAGAGTAAACAGATGCACCTGCTTCGCTTACAGTCACACGTGTTAATTTAAGGTCTGTATTTGCAGCCATCATTTCTGCAACTACAGCTTCTGTTTCACGGCTCGCAGTACCGTTACCAATCGCAATAAGCTCGACATTATATTCACGGCATAGACGTGCAAGCTCAGCAATAGAGCCTTCTTTGTCTTCTTTAGGCGCAAATGGGTAAATCGTGCTGTGAGCAAGTACATCACCAGCATCGCTTACAACAGCCAGTTTCACACCAGTACGAATACCAGGGTCAACACCCAAAGTCGTACGGCTACCAGCTGGCGCTGATAACAATAAGTGACGAAGGTTTTCAGCAAATACCTGCATTGCTTCTGCTTCGGCAGCAAGACGTTTTTCTGTCAGTAATGAATGCTCGATTTGAGGACGAACTTTACCTAACCAGAATAATTTTGCAGTTTGCTTCAAGAAGTCTTGGCGAGCTTGTGGCTGAACTTGATCTAGGTTGTATTCAGTTTCAATACGTGCCAATGGTGCATCATCTTCACCATCTACTTTTAAACCAAGTACGTTTTCTTGACGGCCACGTAACATTGCCAATAAACGATGAGAAGGTAATTTGTTGAGGCCTTCAGAAAATTCAAAGTAATCGCGGAACTTTTTGCCCACTTCTTTCTTTTCTTCAGAAGCAACAGTACTTTTTAGCACTGCTGTTTTTGCAAAAGTCGCTTTTAATTCTGTAGTCAGCGCAATGTTTTGTGCCCAATCATCAATCAAAATATGCTGGATTGCGTCTAACTGACTTTCTACATCTGGGTAGTCTTCATGACTAAAACCAGCTAATGCTTCTGTCGGATCAATTTGTTCTGAAATAATTTTTTCGGCAATTGGCCCCAGACCCGCTTCTTTCGCCTTGAAAGACTTGCTCGTACGTTTAGGACGGTACGGCGCATAAATTTCTTCTAAAGCATTTTTTGTTTCGGCTGCATTCACCCGCGCCAACAAGTCATCATTCAATTTATTCTGTTCTTGCAATGACTGAATGACCTTTTCACGGCGCTCATATAAATCACGTAAATACGCTAAACGAGTATCTAATTGGCGTAACTGCGTATCATCTAAACCTTGTGTTACTTCTTTACGGTAACGGGCAATGAATGGAACACTGGCACCTTCATCAATTAAGCGGATGGCAGCTTCTACTTGGTTTGGACGTACGGCAAGCTCACTTGCCAACTGCTGAACTAAGTCAGTCATCGTGTTTGATCCCACAAGGATAAAGTTTAAAAGCACTGATTATAAAGACCAAGACTATAAAATCCACACTTGTTTGCGTATTCAAAACGTTTTTTTGTATTGACTGTGAATTTTTCACATTCTTTACTTCATACAAAACGTTTTAGCTATTCATTTTGGTCTTCAAACCCATATTTTACTTTTTAAAAAATCTGAAATTTATAGGATATCCGTTAAGTAAAATGAAATTTTTAATATAAATTACGAGAAAATGAACATATTGATACAGTATCAGAATGAACAAAATTATAGTTTTTCTTATCTGTCTAAATAGATTATTAAGCTTTAATATTTGAATGAGTTCTCAACCTCTTAGAAAACAAACTTTAAAAAGTAGTATTAATTTTTAAAATAATCTATTTGAAACAATTATTTATTAGAATTTAATCGAATAGAATTTAATGAGTGATCGAATGCTTGGTTTTTTCTTTAAGGCTTTGCTAAATTATGGGCATAAGATGTTGTTTTTTGGTTTCAAGCCCCTACGAAAATTGTAATTTTGAGCAAATTGATACATAGTCTTAACAAGAACATCGGCATTATACTGAGGGCTTGTTGGCAATAAGCCTAACCGATCCAATAATATATAAATTATGACTTTAAAAGGGAGTACATCATGAGTTTAGTTGTACCTGCTGAACATCCTGAAACCGTACATAACGAAACGGATCGTGTCGAACGCATTTTAGTGGTCGATGACGATGTGCGTTTACGTACCCTCTTGCAACGTTTTTTGGAAGATAAAGGCTTTGTTGTAAAAACTGCCCACGATGCCTCACAAATGGATCGTTTATTACAACGTGAGTTATTTTCACTTATCGTACTCGACTTTATGTTGCCCGTTGAAGATGGTTTAAGTATCTGTCGTCGTTTACGTCAGTCAAACATTGATACACCTATTATTATGCTAACTGCACGTGGTAGCGACTCTGACCGTATTGCTGGTCTTGAAGCTGGTGCAGATGACTATTTACCGAAACCATTCAACCCAAATGAGCTTTTAGCACGTATTCGCGCAGTATTACGTCGTCAGGTTCGTGAAGTTCCGGGTGCTCCAAGCCAACAAGTTGAAGTGGTTAGCTTTGGTCCATGGTCTTTAGATTTATCTACACGTACGCTTACTCGTGAAGGACAAATCGTTACTTTGACCACGGGTGAATTTGCCGTATTGAAAGCATTGGTACAGCATCCACGTGAACCGTTAACGCGCGACAAACTTATGAACTTGGCTCGTGGCCGTGAATGGGGTGCAATGGAGCGCTCAATTGATGTTCAAGTGTCTCGTCTACGTCGTTTAATTGAAGATAACCCAGCACGCGCACGTTATATTCAAACGGTATGGGGTGTAGGTTATGTATTTGTTCCAGATGGTGCTGAATAAGCTTGAGATAAATTAGAGTGAGTTTAGAGCCAATACCACCGCAAAACTTTACCGACTACGTTGCGTATTCAGAGCGTAAACGGACGAGATGGGAACGTTTTCTCGACAAAATTAAGCCACGTTCTGCTGCCATGCGTACCACAATTTTGGTACTGCTGGTGGTGTTCTTTAGCCTCTTTATGTCATTGTGGTTTTTTTGGCGAACCCTCTATTTACCCGAAATTCAACAGCATGCCCGTTATTTGGCTGTTGAACTCGAGCTAGTGAACAACCCTAATATACGTATTTTTCATCGTGATACCGAAGTTGATGTTGATACTTGGTTGCGTAATCGGGTTGGCATTGAATATATAACCGACCCTAAAGAGTATCCAAGCGTTCGCGATAAAGTCATTGCGGAGTTTTTTACCAACCAAGTTGAACAAAAACTTGCAAATGAAATCGGCGCAAAAGACGTTACAGTTTACTTCCAGTTTAAACCTAGCCCACGCATCTGGATTCAAACACCAGAAATGCATGGCAATTGGGTTCGTGAGCCTTTAAAAACCTATGCAAACTATAGTCCTGAGCTATTAATTGGTTGGGTTGTGGGTGTGCCATTAGTTTCGGCCATCATTATTTTAATTTTGATTCGTCAAATGAACCGCCCATTACGTCGTTTGCAAAATGCTGCCAACGAATATAGTAAGTCTGGAACAGCACCATATTTAGATACTAACCATGGCCCTTTAGAAATTCGCCAGGTAAACCAAGCATTTAACCGCATGGTGTATACACTTGAGCAGACCGAGCGTGAAAGACGGATTATGCTAGCGGGTATTTCACACGATTTAAGAACCCCGCTTACACGTATTCGCTTAACTGCAGAGATGCTACCTGATGAGTTTCTACGTGAAGGTCTGGTTTATGACGTAGATGATATGGATGCAATTTTGAATCAGTTCATCTCGTATATGCGGGATGGTTCAGATGAAGAATTAAAAGACACCAATATCAATATATTATTGCAAGAATTAATTGTTCAATTTAAACCGCTTGATATTCGTTTTGAGGTGCAAGATGTTCCGATTATTCCTGCACGTAGCCTTTCTTTAAAACGTCTGATTGCCAACCTCATTAATAACGCAAAACGTTATGGTGCGGAGCCAATCGAACTCAGTGCAAAAGTCGAAAATGAACATATTTTAATTACAGTTGCCGACCATGGTGAAGGTATTCCAGAAGACCAGATTGAAGAATTAATGCAACCATTTGTAAGAGGCAACTCTGCCAGGACCATTCAAGGCAGTGGTTTAGGCCTTGCAATTGTTAAGCGTATTGTCGACATTCATCAAGGTGAAATTCAAATTCATAACCGTGAACAAGGCGGTTTAGAAGTGATTATTTCATTACCTATTCCAAAACCAGCGGCCGAAGAAAACACAACGCCAAATCCTTTGGAAAAAATTAAACAAACTTTAAGTGAGCGCTTCTAATTTGATCAACTGATCATTTAAAGCGCTATTTTAAAATTTATTAAATACTAAACAAATCAATACATTAAAATACATAACATAAATTTATACCGCCATTTATTTAAAAAATTAGACCTTAGCCTAACACCTATGCACTTTTCATTTTTTCATAGCTAAAATCCGGTATGTTTTGACAATATTGAGGATGTCCAATGTCTTTAAGTCGTATTCGCCTAGCTTCTCTTCATGACAAGGTCATCAGTGCTGAACAAGCTGCGCAATTCATCGAAAATGGAATGACTGTTGGTATGAGTGGTTTTACTCGTGCTGGCGAAGCTAAAGCTGTTCCTCAAGCACTTGTAGAGCTTGCAAAAAAGAATCCGTTAAAAATCACGTTAATTACGGGTGCTAGCTTAGGTAATGACTTAGACAAACAACTCACGGAAGCAGGTGTTTTATCTCGTCGTATGCCATTTCAGGTAGACAATACTTTACGTCGTGCGATTAACAACGGCGAAGTTATGTTCATTGACCAACATTTATCAGAAACTGTTGAGCAAATGCGTAACCAGCAACTTAAACGTCCAGATGTTGCGGTGATTGAAGCAATTGCAATTACTGAAGATGGCGGCATTATTCCAACAACTTCTGTGGGTAACTCTGCAAGTTTCGCAATTTTTGCTGAAAAAGTTATTGTTGAAATCAATACCTCTTTAAGCGAAAGCTTTGAAGGTTTGCACGACATCTATATTCCAACTTACCGTCCAACACGTACGCCAATTCCATTAACAAAAGTGGATGAGCGTATTGGTACAACAGCCATCCAGATCGATCCTGCAAAAATTGTAGGTATTGTCTTTAACGATACACATGACTCACCATCAACAGTCACTCCTCCAGATGGTGAGACTCAAGGCATCGCAAATCACCTTATTGCTTTCTTTGAAAAAGAAGTTGCTGAAGGCCGTTTACCTAAGAACCTTGGTCCATTACAAGCAGGGATCGGTTCAATTGCCAATGCAGTATTAACAGGTTTAAAAGATTCTAATTTTGAAGACCTCATCATGTACTCAGAAGTACTACAAGACTGTACTTTTGAACTCATTGATGCAGGCAAAATGAAGTTTGCTTCTGGTAGCTCAATTACCCTTTCAGCTAAATGTGGCGAGAAAGTTTTTGGCAATATCGAAGCTTACAAAGACAAATTAGTACTTCGTCCACAAGAAATTTCGAATCACCCTGAGCTTGTACGTCGTTTAGGTATTATCGGCATTAACACTGCACTTGAGTTTGATATTTACGGCAACGTGAACTCAACTCACGTATGTGGTACTAAAATGATGAATGGTATCGGTGGTTCAGGCGACTTTGCTCGTAATGCTCACTTGGCAATTTTTGTGACCAAATCAATTGCTAAGGGTGGTGATATCTCTTCTATCGTGCCAATGGTAAGCCACGTTGACCACAGTGAACACGACGTTGATATTTTAGTAACAGAGCAAGGTTTAGCAGACTTACGTGGTTTAGCACCTCGTGAACGTGCTCGCGCTATTATTGATAACTGTGTACATCCGCTTTACCGTGATGCACTGAACGACTACTTTGATCGTGCATGTGCCAAAGGTGGTCATACTCCTCATTTACTTCGTGAAGCATTGTCTTGGCATGCAAACTTCGAAGAAACAGGTCAAATGCTTCAAGCGGCACCTGTTGCAAAATCAGCGTAAGCAATATTTTTAATTTAAGCACTCCTACGGGGGTGCTTTTTTATTTGTTTAAATTATTCACAAACTACTGCTCAATTGCGTATTTTTATTTTATCTTTTCAATACATCAAAACAAAAAGTAGAAATCCATATGTTTATTATTCGTCAATTTACAAATGCAGATCTGGATGATGTGGTCAATTTATGGGAAAGCTGCGACCTAACCCGTCCATGGAATAATCCTGAAACCGATATATTTAGAAAAGTCTCACAACAGGATGATTTGTTTTTGGTTGCTATTAAAGATGAGCAATTGATTGGCACGCTCATGGGCGGCTATGACGGTCATAGAGGCTGGATTAACTATTTGGCTGTTCATCCCCACCAACAACGTTTAGGAATCGCTACAGCGCTTGTTCAGCAGCTTGAAAAGCGCCTTATCGCTCGCGGCTGCCCAAAACTTCAATTATTGGTGCGTAAAGACAATCTAAATGTGCTGAACTTTTACGAACAGCTCGGTTATGACGAAGTAGAAGCCGTATGTTTAGGAAAACGACTCATTAAGGATAGTCCTCACGACTAAAGACAAATTTCAGTTGAGCCATTTCTAGAAAGTTCAAACATTGTTGGGGATAACTGAGTTTACTTGTGGATAAAATGAGATTTATACACAAGTGAAGTCTTAATATTTTTTATTAAATAAATAGGCATGAAAAAAGCCCCATACTTTAAAGTATGGGGCTTTTTCGAATATGGTGGCGAGACCCAGGATCGAACTGGGGACACACGGATTTTCAATCCGTTGCTCTACCTACTGAGCTATCACGCCGATGGCCTGTATTAAGCCGCATCTCAGAACAATAGTCAACAATTATCCTGAGTTTCTGATTTAAATGAGTATTTTTTATACTTAAAAAAAATCCCTGATGGGATCAGGGATTGAAAACACAAATAATGGTGGCGAGACCCAGGATCGAACTGGGGACACACGGATTTTCAATCCGTTGCTCTACCTACTGAGCTATCACGCCGAAGTGGGCGTATTAAACAATGTTTATAAGAAGACGTCAAGCAACTTCCGTATTTTTTGTAACAAGTGTTTAATTTTAAATCACAAGTACAGTAAAAATGGAATTTTAGCTATGCAATTTACCAATATGCGCTAAACAGCGATGAATGGCACCGCAGCCTGGCTCAAAAATTTTAACGCCTTTTGATTCTTCTATACGACAAGCTTCTTCTACCAAGCGCTCAGCTACCCCACGACCACGGTTAGCAGGGTGTACAACAATATATTCAAGTACCTTGCTTTCGCCTTGTCCTGAGCACCAGATTGCACCTATAATTTTGGTGTTAAATTCGGCAGTGTATAGCGTGGTATACTGCTGTAAATCTTGTTCAAGTTGTTCAATCGCATCGTGCCCGTCACCAAACTCCGGACTTGTGTCATACAGTCGCTCAAGCTGATCGCGAATCTCTGAATTATCTAGAGAACTATAAGCATGTACGGTAATAGGCATTGATTAACCCTCCTGAGCAAACTATGATGCTGTCACGAATTCGTCACAGCGAAATTGTCGTTAACATCCAATCATTTTTGACGTTTTTTGAGGAACGTGTCCATGACGCAACGTATCAGTGAAGTGGTTAGAAATACCAATGAAACCAAAATTCGAGTTCGTTTAAATCTCGATGGTACTGGTCAAGGCACACTAAACACCGGAGTTCCATTTTTAGACCATATGATTGATCAAATCAAGCGACATGGCTTATTTGATATCGATATTCATTGTGATGGAGACTTGGAGATTGACGATCACCATACCGTAGAAGACTGCGGTATCACGCTTGGACAAGCTTTTGCACAAGCTTTAGGTGATAAAAAAGGTTTACGTCGTTATGGTCATTTTTATGCGCCATTAGACGAAGCTTTATCTCGTGTGGTTGTAGATTTGTCTGGTCGTCCGGGTTTATTTATGGATATTCCATTTACTCGCGCGCGCATCGGCACCTTTGACGTAGACTTATTTTCCGAGTTTTTCCAAGGTTTCGTAAACCACGCCCTTATGACCTTACATATTGATAACTTGAAAGGTAAAAATAGCCACCATCAAATCGAGAGTGTATTTAAAGCACTAGCGCGTGCTTTGCGTATGGCATGTGAAATTGATCCACGTGCTGAAAACACGATTGCATCGACAAAAGGTAGCCTCTAATGACACGTATCGCGTTGCTTGATTATGGCATGGGCAATCTACACTCAGCTGCTAAAGCACTTGAGCATGTAGGTGCTACAGTCGATGTAACTAACGACCCAAAATTAATTGCACAAGCCGACAAAATTGTTTTCCCGGGTGTTGGGGCAATGCGTGACTGTATGCAAGGCATGCGTGAAGCAGGTATTGATGAAGTCGTACGCAACGCTGCTTTTAATAAGCCAGTTCTTGCAATCTGTGTAGGCATGCAAGCGCTTCTACAAAGCTCTGAAGAAAATGGCGGTGTAGATGCCTTAGGTATTTTTGAAGGTGTTGTCAAACACTTCCCTCAAATGGAGGGCTTAAAAGTCCCACACATGGGCTGGAACCAAGTTCACCAAATGGACCCAAGCCATCCAATGTGGAACAACATTGATCAAGATGCTCGCTTCTACTTTGTACACAGCTATTATGTTGAACCGAAAGATGAAAATCTTGTAGCTGCAACATGTGAATACGGCGTGAACTTCTGTACGGCAATTCACAAAGATAATTTATTTGCGACTCAATTCCACCCAGAGAAAAGTCACACTGCAGGTTTACAGTTACTGAAAAACTTTGTGGAATGGAATATTTAATTTCACAAAAGCTTTAAACAGATCAGGTCTAGATGGCCTGATCTTTTTTTTTATTTATAATAACAAGCAATCATTTATAGAATGATATTTTATTCAACAAAATATTGAATATTCATACTTTTAAATAAAACCAAATGAACAGGATAAACACAATGAATTCACCTTTTGAAAATCAGCCACTTCAGCAAGATTCGCCCTTTAAGGCAAATGGACGTTTTGGACGACTCTCTTATGCCGCTTGGACCTTCCTATTTACGTTAACCCTCGCTGCTGTTGTTCTACTTATTATTTTTACTTTCGGTCTTACACAAAATGAGGGCACCCCAGGTTTTACTGCGCCGGGCATCATCGCTATTGCCATTCTCTATATCGTCGGTATTTATATTAGCTTCGTATTTACTATTCGCCGTTTGCATGACCGTAATAATACAGGTTGGTTATCTTTACTCATGCTCGTACCGGTCGTGAACATTGGCCTTGCCGTTTATTTATTTTGTGCAAAAGGAACTGAAGGCCCTAATGATTATGGACCAAAGCGTCCAACGCCAAGCTGGGAACGTGTTTTAGGCTGGATTTATATTGCGCTTATTCCACTTGCAGTCATTTTTGCTATTGTTGCCACAATCATGGCTCCTACCTATGAAGGCTATGTTGAAAAAAGCGAAAGCGTTATCATTGGGTCCCCATCTCAGTCTCAATAATTTTTTAAAGTTTCGTAAAGCCTAGTTCTCTAGGCTTTATTCATATATAAAGGGAATAGCTCAATTTATTTGTACGCTGTGAAATATGTCCGAAGCCCCGTCCCTCCTTGATAAAGCCTCTATTCAGCAGCTTCCACCTTTTAAAAATCTTAACCACCAAAATATTGTGGTGATTGAAAATATTGAGCAATGCAAAACGATTGAAGAAGAATTAAAAGCAGCGATCTTTTTAGGATTTGATTCCGAATCTAAACCGACATTTCGAGTGGGCGAAGTCTCGACAGGTCCACACTTAATTCAACTTGCCACTGAACATAAAGCCTATTTATTTCATGTAAATTCATCGACTTTAAAATTTTTACAACCTATTTTATCGAACCAAAAACAACTTAAAGTCGGCTTTGGTCTTAAAAATGATAAGCACATTTTTCATAAAAAAGGCATAGAGCTAGAAAGCAGTATTGACCTCGCCAAAAGTTTTAGTCACTTTGGTTTTAAACACCAAATGGGTGTACAAAAAGCTGTAGCACTGTTGTTTGGACAGTATCTTGCAAAGTCAAAGAAAGTCGGAACATCAAATTGGGCACAAAAGCCACTTAACTCACAGCAAATCAGTTATGCCGCCGCTGATGCTTATGCTGCCTTACTAGTATTTTTAGAGCTGCGTAAACAAAACCTATTACCGGCTCACATTTCACAAACGATTCAAACCGCACTTCATGCGTAAAGTTATAAAAGTCTTTTCTAAGGCTTAGCGATTGATCAATACTTTGCTAAGATGTGCACAATTTCATAAACATGATGAAGCAAGGAGCGAAAGCATGCTAATCATTCCAGCAATTGACCTGAAAGATGGTAAATGTGTGCGTTTAAAACAAGGGCGTATGGAAGACGATACCGTTTTCTCTGACGATCCGGTTGCAACTGCCCAGCATTGGGTAAATGAAGGCGCACGTCGTTTGCATTTGGTCGATTTGAATGGTGCTTTCGCAGGTACGCCTATCCATAAACCTGTTGTTGAAGCAATTGCTAAAGCTCAGCCAGAGTTACCAATTCAAATTGGTGGTGGTATTCGCTCATTAGAAACAATTGAACACTACTTAGAAGCTGGCGTGACTTTTGTCATTATCGGGACTAAAGCAGTTCAAGAGCCAGAATTTGTAGAAGAAGCTTGTAAGCGTTTTGCAGGCCACATCATTGTTGGTATTGATGCCATGAATGGTATGGTTGCAACTGACGGTTGGGCAAACGTTACTGACGTTAAAGCAACTGATCTAGCAAAACGCTTTGCAGATGCTGGCGTGTCTAGCATTGTTTATACCGATATTGCGCGTGACGGCATGATGCAAGGTGTAAACGTTGAGCAAACTGTCAACTTGGCTCAATACTCAGGTTTACCAGTGATTGCTTCAGGTGGGGTAACGAACCTTGATGATGTTCGTAACTTAAAAGGCAAGCCAGGGATTTTAGGTGCGATTACAGGCCGCGCAATTTATGAAGGTACTTTAAACCTTCGTGAAGCTCAGCTTTTATTAGATGAAAATCGTCTTTAATTTTTAAGATGTAAAAAAGAGCCGCTTTAGGCTCTTTTTTATTTATTGATATGAAAATATATTCCGAATCAATACACCACATTACGAATAAATTTAAGCACTTGATTACCACTATTAATATAAGTGTAAGTTACTGAACTGGCATATATAATTGAAGAACCAGCCGCTATAGTTTTTGTGCTATCTGCAAATTGTATAGTTAGCTCACCTTCTAATACATAAATAAGTTCTTGCCACCCTTCTGGGTCTGCTTCAGCAATATAAGACTCCCCTACTGCCAAAGACCATGTCCAAAGCTCAACTTGAGAACGGGAAGGAACTGAAGCCAGTAAAGTTGCTTTGCTTTCTTCTTTTTCGCCTTGCCAAGCAAGTACATTAACCAAGGCATGTTCTTTATGCTCTGGTGCACTTACAATCGTTCTAAAGTTTACGCCCAACACTATCGCAATCGCATCGAGCTTAGCTAGGCTGATATTGACTTGTCCTGTCTCTAAAGCAGCAATAGTACGTCTACTTACACCCGCCTGATCTGCCAATTCCTGTTGGCTTAAACCACGCTCATCTCTTAATGAACGAATATTTGTGCCTACGTGCTGTAAAACGGTACTCGAATGGCTCATAGAATAGGTTAGCAAAGAAAATTTGAGCAATATATTGCACAAAACAGAAGAATAGCGCAATATGTGCAGTATATTGCACAATTCATTCTAATTTTGAGTATGTCACCAATTTCTTTGAGTTCAAGCAAAGCCCCACAGTTAGCACTCGTTTTGATTACTATGATTTGGGGCGGAACATTTCTTACAGTGCAATATGCACTGAATTTTACATCGCCTATGTTTTTTGTAGGCTGCCGCTTTGCTGTAGCAGCACTAACGTTATTGCTTATTTCATTCAAAAGCATGAAAGGCGTTACGTTAAAAGACTTAGGTGCTGGTAGTGTGATTGGTCTAGTGATTGTGGGCGGCTATGGAACTCAAACAATTGGCCTGCAAACCATTCCGAGTAGTGAATCGGCTTTTTTAACGGCGCTTTATGTTCCGCTTGTTCCTATTTTAATGTGGCTCATCTTTAGAAAGACACCACATGTCATGACTTGGGTGGGAGCAGCTCTAGCTTTTACTGGTCTTGTTTTATTGACAGGGAATGGTTTTGAGCAAATTTCATTAAGTTTTGGGCAGCTTTTAACAGTACTCGGCTCAGTTGCGATTGCTTTAGAAATTATTTTTATTAGTTACTTTGCTGGCAAGGTAAATTTACGCCGTGTGACCATCATTCAGCTCGCTGTCGCATCTCTACTTTCTTTTGCCATTATGCCTATGGTGGGTGAACACACAATTCCAGCATTTTCATGGCCGCTTGTACTTACAGCTGTTACATTAGGTTTAGCAAGCGCACTGATTCAATTTGTAATGAACTGGGCTCAGCGTATGGTTGACCCTTCACGTGCTGCAATTATTTATGCAGGAGAACCTGTTTGGGCAGGAATTATTGGCCGAATTGCAGGTGAGCGTTTACCAGTTATTGCTCTTTTTGGCGGTGCTTTAGTGGTGTTAGGTGTCTTAGTCAGTGAGCTAAAACTTAAGCTACCGCTTAAGAAAAATAAAAGAGTTCGAGAATAAAAAAGAGAGCTTAACGCTCTCTTTTTTATTTATTAAGGTTGGTACATCGGGCGGTTATCGTTTAATGCAATCAAGCCGCGAATGGCACGATATACAATCCAGATCCATGCCGCGGCAATGACACCTACACAGAATACGGTTGAAGAGATCGCAACGCCTGCAAATAGATCGGTATTTTCGCCTGTAAAGAACAAGAAAATAAACGGCAAAAAGGCAATAATATTCCAAGCCAAATACCACCAGAATGTTCTGATTTGCCATGTAAAGTGGCTCGCAAAAATTGAACCTTGTACATCAGAACGTTTTACGTAGTTAATAATTAAAGCAATAATCGCAAGTAAGCCGCCTGTAAAAATGGCAACAATATAAAGTACATACAAAATAAGTGTTAAAGTACGATTTGGATCTTGGTCGATAGAACTATTCATTTTTATACCTCTCAAGTGTAATAAAACAATTTACTTTTATAATCCCCGCAAAACGTTTAAAGGAGAAATTAGCCACAAAATCAAAAGTAAATGAAAGAATATGGTACAAAAATAAATCTTACGAAATGGTTGTTTTTGTGTTTTATGTCTCAGTTTTTGTTGTGCCCACCACGCAGCTGGCCAGCCTCCTAAAAAACTTACAATGTGCAAAGTCTGTTCAGGAACACGGCGATTGCCTAGTTGTGCAGCCTCTTTATCTTGTGAATATAGCCAATAACTTAAGACATTCATCATTAAGATAAACAATAAAGTATAAGCTGGCAGAACATGCATAAAGCTCATAATGCCCATTAAAACAAAATAAAATACGATCCCCATTTGCATAGCAGACCATGGTTTTGCTTGAAATGAAGATTCTGTTTTTGTTGATTTTAAAGCTTTACGAGTTTGAGATGCCTTTAAATAAGTGACCTGCTGAGCACGAAAACGGCCTCGTTCATCCAAAATGACCAGATATTCCAGTGCACAGCCAATAATTGGCCGAGGACCGGGGCGTGCAAAATCTTTGATATGCAAAAAGACTCGCTCTTTTTCAGCATCATCTGGCTGAATAAAGCCATAACCCTTTTCGTCGAACCATTCGACTAAACGCCCCTGATCTCGCATCTTTATTCCTTTTATGCTTTTACATGACTTAAACGGTCTTGCATCATTGCTCGCATTTCTTGCGGATCTTTTTGCAAAATGTCGTCGCCTGTACGTCCTTCTTCTTTATTTTTTTGAGCAACTTGTAAACGCATTGACCAGAAACGGCACGCTGCCATTGCCAAGAATACATCTAAACATTCAAGTTCATCGGAAGTAAGCACTCGAACTTTTTGGTATGCCGCTAAGTAAGCTGCCACTTTGTCTGGGTTTAAATGTGCTGCTGGATATTCGGTACAAAAATCATTGATGGTAATCGCAATATCAAACAGTAATTCATCTTGATTTAACTCGTAAAAATCTAAGATACCTTGTAATTGATCACCTTCAAACAATGTATTGTCGCGGAATAAGTCTGAATGAATAAAACCTGTTGGTCGGTTCGAATACTGTACTGTTTTCGCATTGAAAGCTTGATAAACCTGCTCAAGTAGAGCTTGGTCATCTTGAGACATATTTGGCTTAAGCTGCTCTGCAACGCCTGTCCAGTATTGATGATCGCGTCGATATTCACGCTCAAGCGGAAAATCTTGTAAAGCCACATGCAGTTTCGCTTGTGCATCTGCAATTGCCGCAACTTGTGCTACTGTGGTTTGCATGGGATGGTGTCCCATTAAGCGTGGTGCAATCTGTGCAGGCTTTTCTGCAATAACGTGAACCGCTTGGCCGCTATGCTTTAATGGCACGGCAACGGGTACATCATGAGTGCCTAATTGTTCAAGTACAGGAATAAGTTCACCTGCCCCTTTGGCATCTAACTCTTCAAACACGGTAAGTACATATTGTTTGCGGTTTACATCAACCAAAAAATAATTGGTGTTTTGAATACCTCCCTGAATTGGGTTCAGCTCCAACACCTCTAATCCATAAGGTGCAGCAAAGGTGCGAACTTCATCTAAACTCAACGGGGTATAAACCGACATGGAAAACCTGCAAAAAACATCTGTGAAGTTTGATAGAATACCTCTTCCCTCCATGAAGGTGTAGCGCCTGTGTAGGAACTTTCACCAACGGCGATTATTTTTGGAAAAAGCTATGCTTGCTAAACGTATTATTCCTTGCCTAGACGTTGATAACGGACGCGTAGTTAAAGGCGTTCAATTCCTCGATATTCGTGATGCAGGCGACCCTGTTGAAGTGGCACGTCGCTATAACGAACAAGGTGCAGACGAAATTACTTTCTTAGACATTACCGCTACACATCATGGCCGCGATACCACTTACCGTACTGTTGAACGTATGGCCGAAACTGTATTTGTGCCCTTAACTGTCGGTGGTGGAGTACGTAAGGTTGAAGATATTCGTGCGTTATTAAATGCAGGTGCAGATAAAGTGAGTATTAACTCGGCTGCCGTATTTAATCCGGAATTTGTTCAAGAAGCTTCACAGCACTTTGGCGCACAATGTATTGTGGTTGCGATTGATGCCAAAAAAACTGGCGACAACAAATGGGAAATCTTTACTCACGGTGGCCGTAAACCAACGGGTATTGATGCGATTGAATGGGCTGTAAAAATGGCTGACTACGGTGCGGGTGAGTTACTCATTACCAGTATGGACGCCGACGGCACTAAAGCAGGTTACGATATTGCTTTAATGCGTGCCATTAATGACCGCGTTACTATTCCAACGATTGCCTCAGGCGGTGTAGGTAACTTACAACACCTTGCAGACGGTATTTTACAAGGTGGTGCCGATGCAGTATTGGCAGCAAGTATTTTCCACTTTGGCCAATATACGATTCCAGAAGCTAAACAATATTTAGCTGAACAAGGCATCGAAATGCGCTTGTAAGCTTATTTATATTTAAAGGGGCAATATGCCCCTTTATTTTTTTATGCAGCGCCATCGACCATATTGATGTCACTAACGACTTGAGGCTTTTCTTTTTTCTCGACCCATTTTGCAGGGAAAATTTTTTCTACAGCTTGAGAGAGTGGTCTAGCAAGCATAGTAGGTAACCTTATCCCCAAAGGGTTTTGTTCTTTTAGGTCTGCCGAAGATACCACGCGTGTTCCCATCACATAATCAAACCAAGGTTTGGTCACGCACCAGTTGGCGTCTTGGTTCGAGTTCATGTGGTGGTCGTAATGCCACGGAATTTTACGCTTTGCCCAGTCGGGTTCTAAATGTGCACGGCGATGAATATAGTAATAATTTCCTGCACTATACCAAGCTGCAAGCGCCATACCTTTTGAAAATGGGTAAAACATTGCACTTGAAACGGTTGCCACCACAGCAAGTGAAATTAACTCATTTTTAGTACGCCAGTTACTAACACCTTCAACATAGCAATCATCATGAAATTGTTGTTTACGGACTTCACGATGGTGCGCCCAATGGGACTCCATGCTTTTTGGTACTGGGCTATAACGCGGTTGTCCAGCACGGTGTACACCATGCAAAATATATTTATGCGCCACCCATTCAAATGCATTCGCAACTGCTATTCCTGCAATAAACCCTTTTAGCATCGCCTTACTCCTTTTTCTTTTTATTTAGAATATAAAATTCGCTATGCTAGGTATTGACCAGAATTTATGGTTTCATTGACAAATCACGACAAGAAAGAGGTGGTCAAGGATGCCACAACTAAAAAATTATACAGGCTCGGTATATGGAGGACTGGGACATCTATTAAAAGCTTATTGCGAAGCTAATGGCTTAGCTATTCCGGAACAATTAGAACAAATACAAAATCTGGAACGCTTTGACTATGTGGTTTGGCGTGATCTATTAGAAGTCATTTATAAACTCGACCCGAAGCCGGGTTTAGGGCTAGAAATTGCCAAATATGTTCAGCCCAAACACTTAGGAATAATTGCCTACCTTGCTCTCTCTTGCGATAACTTAGGTGAAGCTTTAATTCGCTATCATGACTTTCACCGCCTAATTTATGACGGAAGTCCTTTAGTAGTCGAGTTACAAGGTCAATATGGCTCTATTCGCTGGGAAGCGGCTGAGTTACACCCGACTCAACTTACCGATGAAATCGCGATTGCACTGGTGATTCAATTCTTACGTCTTTTTATGTCTCATGAAGATGTACATTTACATGAAGTACGTTTCTTAAATGCTGCCCCTAAAAATATCAGGGTTTACGAGCAGTACTTTCAATGCCCTGTTCGTTTTAGCCAGCCCCGTACAGAGTTACTTATTCCAATTACCGAAATTCATAAACCGCTTAGCAACGCTGACCACACTCTACAGCAGCTATTGGTTCAGCAAGCACAAGCACTTTTAGAACAGTTACCCAATTCGACTCAACTCGATCAACGTTTACAGCATTCAATTTTGACTGGCTTACAAAAAAATCAGTACCAAATTGAATATATTGCCACTCAATTAGGCTTGTCTGTTCGGCAACTTCAGCGGCATTTACAACAGCAGAACACCACCTTTCAGGAACGTGTTCAACAAGTACGCTTTATGCTCGCAACCGAGTATTTAAAAGATCCGCATTTAAGCCTACAAGAGATTGCACTTTTACTGTGTTATTCAGAACAAAGCGCATTTCAAAGAGCATTTAAACATTGGACCAATCAAACACCCCAACAATGGAGAGATCAATTTTTAGACAAAGAATAACCAACCAAAACTTACAAATCTTTTCTTGATTAAAACAACACTGAAAACAAAAATTTCATATAGTCACATGCTTAATTTTTTGTGACATATTTCACATTAATTAAAAAATAGATCAATAGATGAGTAATCACAATGAATAAATATTTTGCTGAATTCCTAGGTACGTTTTGGCTAGTCTTTGGTGGTTGTGGTAGCGCAGTGTTAGCCGCAGCTTTCCCTGAACTTGGTATTGGCTTTGCAGGTGTAGCCCTTGCCTTTGGTTTAACCGTACTCACTGGTGCTTATGCTCTAGGGCATATCTCTGGTGGACATTTTAACCCCGCGGTCAGTGTCGGTCTTTGGGTCGGTGGCCGTTTCGATGTTAAAGATTTAATTCCATATATTGTTGCGCAAGTGGTTGGTGCGACTGCTGCTGCATTTGTTCTTTATATTATCGCTCAAGGTCAAGCTGGCTTTACTGGTGTGGGCGGGTTTGCAACCAATGGTTTTGGTGATTTATCACCAAATAAATTTGGTTTAGGTTCTGCTTTTATTATTGAAGTGGTACTTACTGCGTTCTTCTTGATTGTTATTTTAGGATCAACACATGGTCGTGCGCCTGCTGGTTTTGCACCTATTGCGATTGGTCTTGCATTAACGCTTATTCACTTAATCAGTATTCCGGTTACAAACACTTCTGTGAACCCTGCACGTAGTACAGGTGTTGCATTCTTTGCTCAAACTGGTGCTTTAAGTCAGCTGTGGTTGTTCTGGGTAGCGCCGATTTTAGGTGCTGTGATTGGTGCAATTATTTATAAGGTAGTTGCTGGAGACAAGGATTAATTCTTTATATCTATAGCCTTAATATGCTATCGCGGTGGGGTGACATGGATGTCACCTGTTGAGCAGGGGTACACGGAAGTACCCTCTGATCAACAAAGACTTTTGCTTACTTTTGGTCTTTCAAAAGTAAGAAATGTCTATACAAACTCACTAAGACCTAACGTGATACTAAAGACTGTATGGCAACATGACTATGCTAAACATCACACATAAAATGTATAAATTATAAAAACGGATTATTTACTTCTTGTTCAGCTGGGCGTTCAATTTTCTCAGGCAATTCTTCTTTTTCCAAAGCTGCAACCACATCATTTAAAAAGCTCTGTAGTGCTTTTGCCTGCTCTAGCCCAACTTTGTCTTTAGTAATTTGCAAATTGCCATAAATGCTCACGCAATCGACATCATTTTCTAATGTTAAATCTTCAATTGAAGAAGACTCTGTACCCTTTTCAAATGGCTTAAACATAAGTGTTGTCTCGTTGTTATATGTTGATAGTGTAATACGACCAATCTATAAAAAATCAATCAAAATTAAAAGTGCCGATAAAATTAAAAAAGCACCCATTAAGATATTAAAATATTTCAAACGGTTGCCGTGATTGAGTAGCACTGAAAATTTATCACCACAGAATCCCCAAAAGAACAAACACACATAACAGGTGAAAAAATAAATCACGATAAAAATCGGCAAAGCCTTTGGATGTTCAATGCTAGTAAACATGGTAATACCCGATACACAGGCTAACCATGCTTTAGGGTTCAGCCACTGTAACAAGAAGCCATCTTTAAAATTGGGAATGATCATCTGTTCTAGTGAAACACTAGAAATAGAAATATTTGCTGCAGAAAGAATAATTTTAATCCCGATATAACAAACAAATAGCGTTCCACAAATGGCAAGAATTTTTAAGACAACAGGAAATTGGGTTAATACACTTTGCAGCCCAAACGCCATAAATATTAAAAGCAAGGTAAAACCAATCGTGGCACCTGAAATATAGGGAAGTGATCTTTTTAAACCATGATTTAAGCTGGTTGATAAAATAACGGTATTGACGGGACCCGGGGTAATCGACATCGCAAAAGAAAAAAGAAACATCGAGGCAAACATTGTTATTGTCCTTATTTGAATAAATAGATGAGTAGACAGATCTGTATATTCATCTTATTGTATTGAATAAGAACTGTACAACAATGCCTGCAAACGATTTATTTGATGATTTGCAAGAAATAGTTCACCAAAGCTTCTACTAGCTGTTTCACAATGGCTTTTCTAGTTTCTTCATCAATACTTGGAACTTTAGATTCCATAGGCTCAGAAGACGTGCTTTTCTGCTTTTTAAATTGGTCTTGTAATGCGTGGATCTGATCTGCACTTAAGTCTTGTTCACACTGGCTTTCTCCATCCCAGTGTAAATAGTCTAACTTCTGGTTTGGCTTAACTTGACTCGATGTTAACGGCAGACGATAAACATTACGTTTTTGTTGTTCAGTTAACTGAGGAAACAGGTTAATTCCTAACTTTTCCTCTAAATAACAAACACTCACAACCTTAACCTGTTGCGAGTTGTTATTTGGTGCATAGTAAGCGCCAATTGCACCTGTTTTAGGATAGTAAACAGCCTTATACACTGCACTTGGAACAATAACACCACGTCCAATCGTTTTGAGTCGTTGACCTTCAAAGATTGGTCCTGTCACAACATATGCATCTTGCTTTTGCTTAGTAACCACTGCACGAGTGGCATCTTCAAGCTTACGCCAAACTTCCTGATTATTTTTGGGTGCCTGTGGAACCATGTTACTCAGCGAAAAACTATCGAACTGCGAGTCCTTGGTCGGCATATCGCCATTTGGTGACATATGTCCACGGTCATAGCCTGACCCACGATAATCGCTTAAAAGTGAACGGTGGCGCTCAGGAACACGTGTTTCTTCATGGAAATTATCTTCGCGTTTAATTTTAGTGCTTAAACGTTCAGGACTAAGATATTCAGCTGACCATAACGGTGTTTTAGACATCCCCGAGTACAAAACATTAAAGCCATTAAAGCACAGCGGATAACTGTCTTTTTTTAAACTTTCTTTATTTAAAGCAGGAGGAATTTCGCGATAAAACTGATTGAGACAAGTCGAGTTGGTACTTAAGGGCGAAAACCACTGTGAAATCTTTTCACTTCCAAAAGCAATTGCAAAACTTCCAGCAGCAACACAAGCAAGAATAATCTTGCCAAAATGCTGACTTAGAGAGAATGAATTTGTACCTGTACTACGTTTTTTACTTGCCATGTTTCTATCAATACCACTGTCCATATGCAGCTTAACAATCCTGCTTTTTTAAGTATATCGCTTAACTTTCAAATGGTTAAAACATGGTCATCTTTTTTGTAACTCTATTTCTTGTTCGGTAACAGTTTGTTGGCCTTGTGAGGAACTTTCACTATTGAATTGGGTTAATTGCGTATCTTTCATTGAAAACGACCAATCGCTTATGACATGGTTAGCTCCACAAATTTGGATAAAAATATAAACGGAGTCCATTTAATGATCCATTCAAAGATTATTGGTATTGGCGTAATTGCTGGACTGTGCAGTATGGCAGCCTTAGCTGAACCTGCGGTCCAACCCGGTGAGACTTTAGAAAGTTTATCTAAAGTAAAAGTGACTACAACCGTCAATGGCCAACCTGGCTCTATTAGTGATTTAGTTAAAAGTGGTCAAGTACAACCTGTTTCTGCTGCCCCTACAGGTGCTGCTCCTACAGGTGCTCCTATTCCAGCCGATGTACCGCCGGCCCCTCCTGCAGATGTACCACCAGCACCTCCTGCTGGCGCTGAAATGGCTGCTCCGGCACCACAAGACCCAAATACACCGCCACCACCGGCTAACCCGAATCAGTCAGCAGACCCAATGGCAAAAGATGGTGCATTGCCAGCAGATGCACCTATGCCACAAGCTCAATAATCAGAGCCATAAAAAAACCAAGACTTATGTCTTGGTTTTTTTATTACATCAAATTTCTATATTTCGATTTGACTACCTAACTCCACCACACGGTTGGTTGGAATTTGATAGAAGTCACTCACCGGACTGGTATTACGTTGCATCGAAATAAACAGTTTTTCTCTCCACGGCGACATACCATCACCCACCGAGTGAACAATACGATCGCGCGAAATAAAGAAGCTAATATGCATTAAGTCATATTCAAGACCTAACTGCTCATAAGCTTGCATAAGCGCTTTTGGTACATTCATTTCATCTTTAAAGCCGTAGAAAATTTTAAAACGGTAGAAATGTTCAGCTAAAGCTTCTGTTGTAATACGCTCTTCTGGTGCAACAAAAGGTACATCTTCAATCACCACAGTGACCAAGATATTACGCTGATGCAGTACTTTGTTGTGCTTAATGTTATGCAGCATGGCATGCGGTACAACGTTTGGCGTACCTGTCATAAACACGGCATCACCCGGTACCCAGTGCACGCTATTACCAATACTTTTTACAAACAAATCGAGCGACAAAGTATCGTGTTCAAGCTTAGCAAAAGTAAGCTCACGGCCACGTTTCCATGTCATCAAGATGGTGACTGCAATACCACCAATCAGTAATGGCACCCAACCACCTGACAACACTTTAAGTGAAGTTGCTGCGACTAAAACCGACTCTAAAATAAAGAATGGAATAATCAGTAACACCACTTTTGGCCAGCTCCATTTCCACGCTGAGTAGATAAAGATGGAAACCAAAATCGTGTCACACAGCATGGTTAAGGTCACTGCTAAACCATAAGCACTTGCCAAGTTTGAGCTGGTTTTGAAAATCAGAATTAAGATAATAATTGCGATTAAAAGTAACCAGTTTAAGAACGGCACATAGATCTGACCTTCTTCAGACTCAGAGGTATGCTTAATACTTAAACGTGGTAAATAACCCAATTGAATCGCTTGGCGAGCAAGAGAGAACACCCCAGAAATTACAGCTTGAGAGGCAATCACTGTTGCCATGGTCGCCATAATAATCATTGGGTAAAGTGCCCACTGTGGAACCAGTAAATAGAACGGATTTTCAATTGCTGCAGGGTCACGAAGTAACAAGGCGCCTTGTCCTGCATAGTTTAAAACCAAGCATGGCAACACCACAAAGAACCACGCAAGACGAATCGGAACAGGTCCAAAATGCCCCATGTCGGCATAGAGTGCTTCACCACCTGTCACTGTTAACACCACAGCACCCATCACAAAAAACGTCATGACTGGATGATGGTAGATAAACTGAATTGCCCAATGTGGACTAAACATGCCGAGTACTATCGGTGTTTGAATGACGCTATGAAGGCCTAATGCACCTAAAGAGATAAACCACACAAGCGTAATTGGACCAAAAAACTTACCTACAAAGGCCGTACCATGTTTTTGAACTAAAAACAGCGTCACAATAATGGCAATTGCAATAGGCATAATGAACGGGTCAAAAACGTTGGTTGCAATAGACAACCCTTCGACCGCAGACAATACCGAAATGGCTGGGGTAATAATACCGTCACCAAAGAACAGTGATGCCCCAATAAAACCAATCGCAATCATGTAGATTTTTTTGTTGTCGGCAATTTTTGCTTTACGCAAATTCAATGCGAGTAAGGCCATAATACCGCCTTCCCCATTGTTATCTGCACGCATGACAATGGCGACATACTTGATGCTGATAATCAGCATTAAGCACCAAAAAATAATGGATAAAATTCCTAATACGTTTTCAGGCTGAATTCCCAAACCATGGGCAGCATGGAAGGACTCTTTCAAGGCATAGAGCGGACTTGTTCCGATGTCTCCAAAGACCACCCCAAGAGCTGCCAAAGCCGTGGCAGGCAAGGTCGCTTTTTTGGCCGTATTTTGCATTGTGTAATTAAACCAATATGATTTTTAGCGCAATCTTATCACCTCTATTATTTTTTTTCTGTAATGCTCGTCTTAAATCTTGGCAGAACCTAATTTTTTAGTTACTATCGCACGCCTTGGTGAGGTGTCCGAGTGGCTGAAGGAGCACGCCTGGAAAGTGTGTATACGTTTGCGCGTATCGAGGGTTCGAATCCCTCTCTCACCGCCAGAATTCAAAAAAAGACCTAAATCGTTTTGATTTAGGTCTTTTTTATTTTTAATAAAAATTAAAAGTTTAGTTAATAGCTAAATGTTTAGAAACATCCTTAGCGACTTGTACAGCAATATCATCCCATGCTTTATCTAACAAACCTGTTTGAGATGAGCCGCCTATTTTTGGATCTTTTAGCTTAGAGTTAAATGTATTTGTCCATTTCTGCCCCTTATATTCAAAGGTAGCAACTAGAGTTACATCAGCTACGTCTATGGCTGGTGCCCTATTTAAAATACCAGCAGTGTATTCAAAGCCAGATCTGGCTTTTTCGACCGTAATTGTTAATGGACTTCCATTTGATGATAGTTTTGCTATCTGAGCAATCGCTTCTTCTATACGACTCGATAGAGCTACGCCTGTAGGAATACGTGTTCTAGTACCGCCTCCTACAAAACCATCCGAACCTTGAATATCAATACGTTGAGGGAAAGTATCAGGATTCCATTTGATATACACCGTATCTTGCACTTTCGGAAGAGCAGATAATTCTGAAATAGACGTATAGTTTAGACGATTGTTATAAGGTAAATTAACTGCACACCCTGTTAATGTAGTTACTAATACTAATGCACTTAAACTGAGTAGTTTTTTCATACTTTAATCTCATCAAGTTTTAAAAAATAAATATTGGTTATCTCGAATTAACTTAATCCAAATCGAACACTTCTAATGACTCTACATAAGGCAAAATAAGATATTCATGATGAGATAAATGTTGTTCTAACTGGTTATGCGTTGTTTGATTGAATTGATAAAAGCTGCTCAACTCATTAAGTAATTGAGGCGTTTTATTTGCATCAAATTTTGGTGTTTTCATAAAGAATAATAAGCTTGCCCCTAAACCCACATACTCTAAGCCATAGTTTTGATCTAAATGCTCAATCAAGCTAAAAGACTCAAACGGGTTCAAATCACAACTAAAATATCCATTGAGGCATGCTGCAAATTTTTGAGTTTCAGTTTGACTATTGACTAACTTTACTTGAATAACGGCATCTAAAATTTTGTCGGGTTCAGCATTAATCTGTAGCAGAGTTGCTTGATCTTCATCGCTATACTTAAGTTTTTTAGGCAAATTATTAAAGTTTATATAATTTTCTGGCTTTAATAATTGTTCAATGTGATATTGAAGCTCTAAAGGTCGAGTATTTTCCCAACTTGCTTCACTGTCATCTTCAACGAGTTCTGTGGTATCAAAATAAAGCCCATCTCCCATTGAAGCATGCATGGAAGTGTATTGGCACTGTCCTATATCTTCTAAAAGTAATAATACTTTTTTAGGTAAATGCTTATGCTTAATTTCTGAATATAAGTTAACAACATCATTCCATGAGTTTATTTCACTGATTGTTGCGTAGCATATTAATTCATGAGCATCGTCAGTTATAAGGGAGTTTTCTTTTTCTTTAATATCAAGAATAGTCATAAATTTTTAAATTTAATCTATATTTAGCGGACATTTATATCATAAATAAATTGTATATTTAACTTAAAACCTTAATGTAATTTTTTAAAAATCTTCTATATAAAAAGCCCAAACTCTCAAGTTTAGGCCTCCCCTTAAACCTTACTTAGACAACGCTAATAACTTCTGAACATACTCAATCGCATTATTTGCTACGTCTTGATGAGTCGGAACATCGTCATCTTCTGAAGGGTTTGTGTCTAAACCATAAAATGCATGAAGTGGTTGATAGTCCGCCCCAACATATAAGGCAGTGAGCTGAAAAGAACTAAAAACTTGGTCCAACGTAAGTTTATATTCACCCTGCTCTGAATAAATATATTCTTGACCACCCGCAGATACAGCCAGCATAAACTTCTTATTTTTAACTTTGTCACCTGTTGAACCGTAAGCCCATCCATATGTTAAAACTTCATCAAGCCATTGTTTCAAAAGCGGCGGACAGTTAAACCAATACACTGGAAATTGAAAAACTAAATTTTCGTGTTCTTCTACAAGCGCTTGTTCTTTTGCAACGTCAATTACGCCATCTGGGTAGGCTTGATAAATCTGGTGGACTGTAAATTGGTCTGGATATTTTTCTAATTCCTCTACCCATCTTTTATTTACGACTGATTGGTCTATGTGAGGATGAGTAACAATAGACCTCTTGCGAAAGTCGTTATTGCAAGTTCATCCGATTTACCAGTGCAGCGATTAAGTTAATGCGTAAACCGAATCTTTTCCGTCTATTTCGATAGCGTTCACTTAATATTCTAAATGTTTTCAATTGACTATTAATATGTTCGATCACAACTCGTATTTTTCCAATCATTTTATTGTACTTTTTCTCAACATCAAATAAGGGTAAATTCTTCTTTTTCTTTATTGGCATCAATAATTTAAAGCCATCTTGCTCTAATCCGTAGTACCCTAAATCGGTCATAACATATTTACAATGTTTGAATTTTTTAACCGTTCTTCTTGCCAATTTAATGTCATGCTGACTGCCATTCGATATATCTAGCCCTATGATTTGTTTGCTGTTCGGATGATAGATCACTTGTGCTTTTAGCGTATGTTTCTTCTTTTTACCACTGTAGAACTTACTCTGATTTTTTTTTCGGACGTTCTATTGAACATTCTGTCGCATCAATAATGACCCAGTTAAACTGTTCGTCTGCTGTGGTAATGCTTCGTTTTGGCAGAGTAAACCGTCTTGATTTCATCAATGCATCTTCAACCTTTTTAATGGTTCGATTCACATTACTTTCAGCGATATGGTAATTTGCAGCCAACTCCAATTGAGTGCTGTAATTCCGTAAGTAATTGAGTGTTAATAATAATTGATCCTCTATAGCTAAAGTATGAGGACGCCCAGATTTCTTTTTAAGTGATTCTACTTCTTTTAAAACTTCGATCATTTCACTAAAAACTGGTCGAGGTACACCAACCAAGCGCTGGAATTCAGAATCTGAAAAACGATTTAATTTCTGATATCTCATGAAATTTAGATTGAGGTGGTTTTTACTTTCGCAAGAGGTCTAATGACTAATGTCTTTTTCATTATAAAAACACTCTTATCGAAAAGTTGATAAATCGATTATAGAAGTGTGCTTTCCTAAATATAAGTACGGTAATTTATGTTATATACTATACCAAAAGATAGTGTAGATTTTTAAAATGACCGAGTGCGTTCCATCAAACACGCCATTAGAAGAAACGGGATTTGGATATACCCTTTCTTTGATTAATGGCAAATATAAAATGATTATTATGTATTGGCTGTATGAAAAAAATGTCATGCGTTTTAATGAAATGCAACGCTGCATTGGCAATATTTCTTTTAGAACGCTGAGCAATACACTCAAAGAGTTAGAAAGAGACGAACTTATTATTCGTAAAGAATATCCTCAAATTCCGCCAAAGGTTGAGTATCGGCTTTCTGAAAGAGGGCAATCTTTAATTCCTTTATTAGATATGATGTGCCAATGGGGCGAGCAAAATAAGCCGTCTTAGTTTTATAGACTTGAAGTGATACTCAATATGAGAAATGAATTAAGAGAAATTTTTATTAAGGGATGCGACGATAAAATTGAAAAGAAAGGAGACAATGTCGGTCTTTCTTTTTATGCTTTTTTTAAAAATAAGAATGATAACCCTGAGCTACTGATGGAAGCAGCGCATTGGTGGATTATGGAGCATAAACTAGATCATTTTGAAAAGGCCGTTAAGATTAAACAGATGGTTTTAAGTGGGCAGTAAAAGTTAGAGTGAAAGACTATTCTGAAAGAGGATAGTCTTTAATTTTTATACTAGAGATAAAGTGAGAAAGGTTAAAATTGTTTATAAATGCTTTATCTAATTTTCTTGGAAAATTAGCCTCAAAAGAAGAATTGGATGAATGGTATTTATCTACTTTCATTGATGAGAATATTTATTCGCTATTACCAGCAGAAGCTTTTGAATTTTCTTCACATGTTATAAAGCTTATTAAAAATGACGCTCAGCCAGAATATACCTATGAATTACTAACAATTTTATTAGCACTCCAACATCAGTCTGGCACAACTCAGGTGCCTGAAATTCTAAAAAATAGTCCTAATTTTTTTGATGAAATTATTAAAAAGAATCCTGAAAAATATATTCTAAATTTAGCTCATGAGTTGGCTCAAAATTATCGAATCATGAACTTTCAGAGTAATTAAATAATAATCTAATTCATATATAAAATAGGATTAAAAAATTTCTATTCATTTTTGTATAAAAGCCCAACTCCCGTCGGGCCTTCTCCCCTCAAACCCGACTTAGAAAATAATCAATCAAATATTCCCTTTCATCGGTTTGATTTGATCCTAAAAGCTGCACCATCGCGCCATCGACCACAAACAAAAACATATGCGCATCTTCAACTGTAGCGGCAGGTTTTACAGTTAAAAGCAGTTTATGAATTTCCTGAATAAGCCAGTTTCGATAATCAACCACCACTTTATAAGCCGACGGATAGTGCTTTTCTATTTCAAAAATTGCTTTAAAGGGCAAACGATAAAACCCTTCTGAGTCAGCATGTAAAAAGAAAATTTTCTTGAGTTTATCGAATACCATCAGTTCGCTGTACGAATAGATCGTGGAAAACACCTCTTCTTTTAAAGCGTCTGTTTGAAAAGTTAAACTCATCTGAATGAGTCGTTCTTTGGAGCGAAAGTAGTTGTAAAAGGTGCCTTTATTGATTTGGGAGTCGGCAATAATTCGGTCTACCCCGACTTTGTGAAACCCATATTGGTTAAATAAATCTTTTGCCGTGTGGAGCACTCGCAATGCTCTAAATGAAGCGTCTAAATTTTTCATGTATATCGCTTAAAATAATTTTTTGTTGTAAATAAAAGAGATAGAAATGCCGTCACTCTTAAATTGAGCGCTAAATACAGGCGTGCAAAAGCAGCACAAAAAAGGTGTGCTCGCCTATCTCAGGTTTTATTGTTGCTATGATTTTTTAGTCGTAATGACCTATGGCTTAAAACCTAGAGTCGGTTAAACCGTTTTAAAGACCAGTGGGATGTAGATGTAAAGATTTTGGCAAAGGTTGCCAATGAGAGAGATAAAATAGTACGCATGTGCGAACTCCTTGGGTAATTAAGAAGCTTCGCCACATCACTGCTAAATGATTATGGTGGCGAAACGAAAAGGGGTTAGCAGACTGATTTACCCAAAAATCAGCACATCCGAAGATGTCCCCCTCCCGTTCCGCCGCAGAGAGGGACACGTAGGGATGCCCACAAAAAAGAGAGACTTTTTCGTGTGCGTTGGGTAAATACGGCCTGCTAAAACCGACTGGCAATGTGGCCAGCAGGCAAAGGATAATCCGCGTGTTTTTAAGTGTCAATGTAAGGTTGAATAGAAATTAGTTAAATAATTATTGTTGTTTATTCAATTAGATATTTAAGCTAAAAAGACCTTCAACTTAAATTTAACGATGTCATGATAATAATAAAAATGATGACAGAGCGAAAAGGGATTAGCAGACTGGAAACAAAGAAACCAGCACACCTGAAGGTGTTCCCTTATCGTTCTATCGTAGAGTGGTGAAAGAACGATAAAAGGTTAGCAGACTGGACACACAGAACCAGCACACCCGAAGGTGTCCTCTTATCGCTTTATCATAGAATGGTGGCAGATCGATAAGGGGTTAGCAGACTGGGTACAGCACCAGCACACTCGAAAGTGTCCCCTTTTCGTTCTACCGCAAAATCGTTTGCAAACAAAGAATAGTTATCAATTTTTTAAGTGTCAATGCTCATATACTATTAATTTATAAAATATTTTTATTTCTATTGATTCATTCTTTCATTATTAATTTATCATTCATTTTCAAAACTGTTTAAATGAACAGATTGATCACGCTATAAATAAAAGCTACAGTAAATAAAGTTTGAATTTTATAACTTTAAGTAAATTGATAACGCATGCAGGCAAAAACATGGAAACCATACATGATTTTTATCGCCGCTTTTCTTTAACCAAAGATAGCGGCTACTCGGTTCCATCAACTTCGTTTGGACATTTTAATGTGTTCCAACGTGATGCCTGCTCGTTCCTCACGCCTTATAGCCGCCGCGATTATTATAAAATTTCACTGGTTTTAGGCACAGGCGAACTTCACTATGCCAACCGCTGGATACGAGTCGACCGCCCTGCTTTACTGTTTTCAAACCCAATGGTGCCCTATGCATGGGAAATTAATTCGCCCGAACAGGCAGGCTGGTTTTGTCTATTTACCGAAGAGTTTGTAAACCAAGAATCGAGACAAAGCTTTTTAAAAGACTCACCACTGTTTAAAGTCGACGGCGACCCGCTGTATTTTTTAAATGACCAGCAGGTTGAGGAAATTTCATTTATTTTCAAAAAGATGATGAATGAAATAAACTCAGACTATATTCATAAATACAACGTTTTAAGAAACTATTTGCACCTGATTGTGCATGAAGCCATGAAAATGCAACCGACCCAGCAGTTTGAAAAACATAGTAATGCTGCGGTTCGGATTTGCCATTTGTTCTTTGAGCTATTAGAGCGCCAGTTCCCGATCGACTCGCCACATTTTCAGCTTAAACTCAAAACTGCAAATGACTATGCCTATGGCTTGTCGGTACATGTAAACCATTTAAACCGCGCTGTAAAAGAAACTACAGGTAAAACCACCTCTGAGCATATTAGCTCGCGCATTACGCAAGAAGCCAAAGCGCTGCTACAACACACCAGTTGGAATATTTCCGAAATTGCCTATAGCTTAGGCTTTGAATATTCAGCGTATTTCACCAACTTCTTTAAGAAAAATACTGGCTTTTCGCCTAAAAAGTTCCGCGAAGACTGTGTAGCCTAAAAACAGATTGTTTGAATTTTATAATTATTGGTTTGAATGTTATACGTCAGTTTGAGCCAAAGCATTTTATAGTTTTTCTACTCAAGTGATTTTGCAAAAAGAGTGTGAAAAATGAAATATAGAACTTTAGGACAAACAGGCGAAAAAGTATCAGCACTTGGTTTAGGTTGCATGGGAATGAGCTTTGCCTATGGTGCCTCAGACGACACACAAAGCATTGCCACTCTAGAAAAAGCATTAGACCTCGGCATTAACTTTTGGGACACTGCCGACATGTACGGCAACGGTGCAAACGAAGTTTTGCTCTCAAAAGTTTTAGAAAAAAACCGCGACAAAGTGTTCTTGGCGACCAAATTTGGCTTTCGTTATAAAGAAGACAACCTTAACCCACAAAACTCTTTAGAGTCTTATATCGACGGTTCTCCAGAGTGGATTAAAGTTGCGGTCGAAAACAGCTTAAGACGCTTAAATACAGACGTGATTGATTTGTATTATGCACACCGTATAGACCCAAATGTTCCGGTTGAAGACACCATTGGCGCAATGGCTGACTTGGTCAAACAAGGTAAAGTTCGTTATTTAGGACTCAGTGAAGCTTCGGCTGAAACTATTCGTAAAGCGCATGCGATTCATCCGATTGCAGCGGTTCAACATGAATACTCGCTACTTACTCGTGAGTTTGAGCAAACCCATTTGCAAACCATTCGTGAGTTAGGCATTAGCCTTGTACCGTATTCACCACTTTCGCGTGGTTTAATCACCAATACACTTGATGTGGGCAGCCTAGACGAAAATGATTTCCGTCGCCAGTTACCACGTTATCAGGGCGATAACTGGAAAAATAACCAAAGCTTGGCGCAAGCATTTAGCGAGTTTGCCCAAAGCAAAAATGCGACAGCGGCTCAACTGGCTTTGGCTTGGATTTTGGCGCAAGGTGACGACATTATTCCAATTCCGGGTACGCGTAAAATTGAGCGACTTGTAGAAAATGCGGGTGCTGTAGACCTTCATTTAACAGCAGCAGATTTGGCAGAAATTGAAGCGATCATCGCGAGATACCCAAACATGGGCGCACGCTATAACGCTCAGCAACTCGCTGCGGTGAACCACTAATATACAAGCTATAAAAAAAGTCCGACTCTGTGTCGGACTTTTTTAGTTTAGTCTTTGCTATATGTGCCTTGCTGGCGTCCGCCCTGCCAGACTGCATCTAAGGATTTATCCGAAATCGTTAGGCTCTCAGGGAAAATACTTAAATCCTTTTTAAATTTGGCTTCTGGTTTTAAACCAATACAGTCACCGTTTTTCCACCATGTGCCTTCGGCATATTGGTCTAACGCGCCCACGGCAAGCATCCATTTAAACTTGCCATCTGGTTGAAGTAAAAGTTCCGAACCGACTTCCATCACACCATGTAAATAATAGTGCCCACTCCACGCTTCATCGGCCTTTTGGAATTTCACTTCTTTACATGATGTATTTGCTACATCTGCATACACCTGTGCAGACAAAATAACCGTCGAAAGAAGTAGTAAACGTGCAAATATATTTTTCATTATTTAGTTCCTATAATTTTTAAGATTATTTTCCAGACTCAACTTTTAAATAAGTGCCGTCTGCATAAACGTTATGTCCAAAGCCACAGCCCGAGTTGCCCTCGTTTTGTTTAACTTGAATGTAATTGCCTAACTTCGCGTTAGATTTAAAATCAAGCTGAATACGGCAGTCTTCGTCTTTATAAATGGTTTGCTTGGCATTGGTCGGCATTTTGGTGTCAAACTCACCCATATTTGGGCCATAAATTAAACTTCTTATGCCCATATAAACACCCGAATAGCCAATGGCATACTGGCCCTGCTTACGACTTACCGTAATGTGATCCCACTCACCAAAACCTGAGTAACGTACATACTCACCCGACAAGTCATTTGAGGTTTTAGGTGCAGGCAATTGCTGAAGGTTAAACTGGCTAGATTTTGATTTTTCATCGAGCATAAACCATGCTCTTGCCCACAGTGGCTGACCCAATTTGGCATAGGCCAAACCTACGTTATTGTTAGCAACTTCAATATCACGGTCGGTAAATTTAACTGTGGTTTCATCTTCATTGGCTTTACAAAAAGCAGTCCAAGAGGCTTGGTTATGAAAGTTTTCGAGCGCTTTTTTATATTGTTTTTGGTCGTAGTTTTTCTTACCTAAGCTTGCGTATTGCTTCACTTTATTACAGCCTTGTTGTAATTCTTGTTCATAAGAAAACTCAGCATGAGTCACTGCTAAAGCTGAAAGTGTAAGAACCGCGCAACCTGTAATAATCGATTTAATCATTTTTAAAATTCTTTAATAATTAACTAATTATATAATATGAGTTAGCGCTATAAATCACAATTATTTGAAACAAAAGTCTATGAGAAGTGTTTAGTTTTTTATAAAACTGGTTAAATTCACACAGAATAAACTACTGTAAATATTCCACCTTAACTGGTTATTTTAATTGAATATTCATCCAAAAAATCATGTAGACTGCATGTAAAATTTAGGAAGAATTATAAGAGTGAATAATTTAATTATTGGAACCCTATTTGCACTGTGTGCAGCGGCTTTAAATGCGTCGATTGGTGTAATTAGTAAATTACTCATGCATAGTGGTTTAAACCCACAAGACATTGCCTTTTTAAAAACCATTATCGCCTTTTTCTTTTTAAGTGTTTTTTTATTTAAAGTACCTGTCAGCCAAAAGATTGCGTACATTAGCAGCACACCAAGTAAACTCAGTGTTTTTACTCAAATTGCCATATGTGCTTTTTTAGGGATTTTCTCTTTATTCTTTTTTGAAACCATTGCCTATAACCACGGTGCTGCCGCCAATGTCGTGGTGGTACTCATGGCTTCGGCTGCCATCTCTGCCCTATTTTTTGGTCGGTTCATTTTAAAAGAAAGCATCTATATTCACTCTCTTGTTGGAACATTATTGGCGGTTGCGGGTATTAGCATCATTTCGTGGAAAGGTGAAAATAGCCTTTTAATGCTGATTAATGCCTCAATTGCCGGCACTGGCTATGGCTTATTTTCAGTATTAATTAAAAAATTTAGGCTAAATGGTGGGCTGTTTCTTACCAAGTATTTATTGCTATTTGGTAGCGTTTATCTTGCAGTTCCGTTTTTAATAAATTTACACAGCATAAACTTTAATACCGACATCATTTTAGGTTTGATTGGTTTAGCTGTTCTACCAACCATACTCGGGTTTTTCTGCACCACCAAAGCGTTGTCTTATATGAGTGCCGCAAAGGTGCAAGTGACCGAGCTTTCCGAACCTATTTTTGCAGCGCTCATGGCTTGGGTTTTCATTCATGAACAGCCGACTTTATCGTTTTTATATGGCGCAATCTTTATTATTTCAGGCATCTTTTTAATGAATAAAGCACCGAAATCAAACTAGCCAATTTCATCAATTTCGTTGGCGTGGTGGCAAGCCACTTGCACCACACTGGCAAAGTTAATCGCCATTTGTGAAGGGGCATGTTTTTTATAAGCAAGCCCTAAACCCACCGTAGGGATAGGTGCTTTCAAAGAACGATAAGCTACACCCTGTATTTGTAATTGTTTAGTCGACTCGGGAACCAAAGATACTCCTAAGTTTGCAGACACCAACGATAAAATTGACACAATTTGCGGGGCATTTTGTCCAATTTTAGGTTCAAAGCCGCGCTCATGACAGGCTTGTTTTATCGCATCAAAAAGCCCTGCGCTAATTGAAGGTGGAGAGACAATAAAGTCAAGCTCTCGCAGTGTGGTTAAATCAATTTCTTGTGTTGAATCGTCCAGTTTAAAAGACTCGGAAGGTAAAGCAGCAATGAGCGGCTCTGCTAATAATTCTTGCAAAATGAGGCTATCTGGAATATTGCGTGGTGAGCGAATAATTGCGACATCTAAACGGTCTTCAAGTAATAAATCGATGAGCAGTAAGGTATTGGCTTCTTCAAGCTTTAAATCCACTTTAGGATATTGCTGCTGAAAATAGCGAACGCATTTAGGAATTAAAGGATTCAGCATTGAAGTGCCTGTAAAACCTAATCGTAATTGGCCGACTTCGCCATTTGCCACTTGCTTCACAAGGTTTGCTGCATCTTCTACACGCTGCTGTACTGGCTGAATTGCATTTAAAAAGGCAAGCCCAGCTTCGGTCAGCTCCACTCCATGAGGAGAACGAATAAATAGATCTGCACCTAGCTCTTCTTCTAAGTCCCGTATTTGCATGCTTAAAGGTGGCTGACTCATGTTTAAGCGCTGCGCAGCTTTGGTAAAGTTTTTTTCTTCTGCTACTGCCAAAAAGTAGCGTATATGCCTGAGTTCCATTGCTATATATAAAACATATCATGACCTATTGTTAAATATATTAGAAAAATACCTTCTAAATTGCTAATTTTAATTTATCGAATTTTCTCGATGCAGCATGCCTTTAGGCACTGCTCTTTTTTCTGTCATGGTCATGATATGAACTCTTCATCTACACCCAGTACCTTAAACACTGAGGCAACGTCCGTTCTTTCCCGTGAGTGGATTCACAAAGGGACTAAAGCTTATAAACATGCAGGATTTGCTTTATTCCTCGTAGGTTTTGCCAGTTTCTCTCTCATTTATTGTGTACAGCCGCTGTTGCCTGCATTTAGCCAAAGTTTCCAGATTAGCCCTGCGAGTAGCTCTTTGGCACTGTCATTAACGACTGCCTTTTTAGCCATTTCGATTGTGTTATCGAGTGCCTTTTCACAAGCGATTGGCCGTCGCGGTGTAATCTTTACGTCCATGCTGTGTGCCGCAATTTTAAATATTGTCTCGATGTTTACACTGAACTGGCACAGTTTGCTGATGACGCGTGCGTTAGAAGGTTTATTGCTTGGTGGTGTACCCGCAGTGACAATGGCTTGGATTGCCGAAGAAATTGCACCTGAGCACCTCGGTAAAACTATGGGGTTGTATATTGCAGGGACAGCCTTTGGTGGCATGATGGGCCGTGTCGGCATGGGTATTTTGGTTGAATATTTTTCATGGCGCACCGCTTTAGGCTTGCTTGGCGCAATCTGTTTTATTTGCTCAATTGCCTTTTTAAACTTACTGCCTGCTTCGCGTAATTTTGTGCAGAAAAAAGGACTGAATGTAGGCTTTCACATACAAATGTGGCGTGCTCATTTAAGCAATACTAAATTATTACGCCTGTTTGCGATTGGTTTCTTGCTCACCAGTGTGTTTGTGACTCTGTTTAACTATGCGACCTTCCGCTTAAGCGGTGCACCTTATTCACTGAGCCAAACACAAATTAGTCTTATTTTCTTGTCGTATAGCTTCGGTATGGTGTCTTCATCGTTGGCAGGTAGCTTAGCCGATCGCTTTGGTAAAAAAACCATGATGATGAGCGGCTTTGCGCTCATGATTGTGGGTAGCCTCATGACCCTACTCAGCTCGCTTTTTGGCATTATTATTGGGATTGCCTTTATTACCACGGGTTTCTTTATTACCCACTCTCTTACGAGTAGTTCTGTAGGTGCTGAAAGTAAACAAGCTAAAGCCCATGCCAGTTCGCTCTACTTACTGTTTTACTATATGGGTTCAAGTATTGTCGGTTCGGCAGGTGGTTGGTTCTGGTTACACGGCGGCTGGAGTGCGATTGTTGGTTTAACCATTGTATTGTCATTATTGGGAATATTTTTAGTAATTTATACAAAACACGCAAAAGCACATTAATGAGTAATTTAAAGGAAAATTACATGTCGAGTTTATTTGTTTATGGCACTTTAGGCCCTGGTCGCCCTAATGCCCATATACTTGAAAATATTGGCGGACAATGGTCGGAAGGCTGGGTAAACGGAACCCTACGTCATGAAGGTTGGGGAGCAGATTTAGGCTATCCGGGAATTGTACTCGATGATAGTGCTAACCAAGTGCAAGGTTTTGTTTTTAGCTCGGAACATCTAGATGCAAACTGGAAATTACTGGATGACTTTGAAGGCGAAGAGTACGAAAGAGTACCTGTTCGCGTCACTTTAAATAGTGGTGAACATGTTGATTCTTTTATTTATATGTTGAAGCCTTAGGCCATTTTTAAAGCTCAAACGCATAAGCGCTTAAAAATTGATAGAAAAAATCCAAATGCTCATTTTTTGGCTTGTATTTTTTTTAAGAAACTGTAAAATTCACTCCACATCGCCGGCATAGCTCAGTTGGTAGAGCAACTGACTTGTAATCAGTAGGTCCACAGTTCGAATCCGTGTGCCGGCACCATCATTAAACCTCATGAATATTTGATTTATGAGGTTTTTTGTTGTTTGTAGGTTTTGAAATATAGCTTTTAGGTGTGTTGCCTTAGACGAAAAAGAGATTCGTTAATAAGAAATGAAAAAAGCCCAACTTCCTGTTGGGCTTTTTTCGTATTTCGTTACTAGGTATACATCCTGTAATACCTCACGTCCTGATGCCTAAACTTATTATTGTTGTTTTACGTTTTGGAACTTCCTGTTCCTGATGAGTTCATCATAGGTAATTCGCGAGGTCATAGAAAGACGTCAATTTCCTGAATGGATGTAGGAAAAAGCGTACGAGCTTGTCAGAACAGCTACCCTTCTTTCTTCTTCTCTATCATTTTTTCAAAGTGTTTAAGGTTTGGGTTCAACATGTCCCAAGCATAGGCCTGACTCACAAAAACCTCCGCTTTAGGGTGATAGAGACTTGGGTCATCCAAAGTACCTGCGCGTATTGAAATCATTTCAGGAACAAGTTCAGGTAAACCAAAAAGCTGAGAACCACAAGTCGGGCAAAAAGCTCTTTTAATCGGACGGCCAGAAGAACCAACGGTCTCAAAATATTTAAGTTCGCCAGTTATTTTCAATTCAGATTGGTGAAAAAAAGCGATGGGCGCATAGGCTGAACCTGTGGCTTTTTGGCAATCTCGACAATGGCAATTAAAACTATAACGTGGCTCTGCATCGCTTTGATAGCTTACAGCTCCACATAAACATGATCCTTGATATTTAACTGACATGGCACATCCTATTTTTTTATTGCTGTTATTTGAATATAACGGACATATCCATATTGATAGAGTTGTTGGCACAACTTTGCAGTCATTTGAATTTTAAACTTTGCCAACCCTCGACTATGGCTTTGTCCTTGTTGATTTCGAATATATTGTGAAAAACCTAATAATACCTGTTCTGATAAATCTTCGATTTTAATATCTGTAAAACCTTGTTGTTCCAAGGTAGTTTTCAGTATGTCTTCGGTTGGCACAGCATCCCAAGTGACATCCGCTGCTTTAAGTAAATAACGATACTTTTGTCCTTGAAAGGCCGTCATGTTCTCACATGAGTCGGCACGCATTAAGTAGTGAAAACCTAATCTTCCTTTTGAATTTAAAACTGGCGTAACCGAATCGAGAAATGAATTTAAATGACTGTGATAAGCCGCATCAATACAGAGCACCACATCGAAAGGTTGTTTAAATTCAAATAGTTTTAAATTTAAAAATGAGCCACAGAAAATCTGGCTTATTTCAGGAATAAGTTTTTGAATTTTATTAACACAAGAGGTTTGTAATTCGACTGCACTCAGGCTTTTGGGGTGATAGTACTGTAACCAGTGCAATAAACTTGCGCCCTGTCCACAGCCTAAATCAAGTAAATGATCTTTTGAATTTAAATTGACAGCTTGAGCCAAATGGTCGGCCATTTGGCGACAAGCTTCACGGTAGGTTTGGGTATTTTTCCAAAAACCCAAATTTGTCCAAGCAAGCTCTTCACTATCCCCCAAACTTGATGCATCAATTGCATATTTATGGGGAACGAGGCGAGAAAGAGCTGCTTGAACTTTTGTTTTCACAATTTTAGTAACCGAGTTCTGGGGCAACTTCAACCTTAGGCTTTAATCCTACAAATGGTAAAGGTGCACCTAAGATTTCAGCAATATGCATTGCTGAAGTCACGGCTGATTCTAAAATTGGCAAACCATCACATGACCATGAACCACAGTAGAATACTTTACGGTTTGGTTCTAAGTGACGTTGCTGTAGCTCTTTGTTTAAGGCAATGGTTTGTGAGTCTACAACTGCACGCGTTAAGGTCACTTTTGAAATGATTTTTTTAGGGTCAATATCAGTCACTGGACGCCAAGTCTGAAATACAGGATTTTTACCCACAAGCGATGGCTCTACCGCGTTCATCCAAACCGTAAACTGCTGACGAGTAAACTTACGGTCCATCATATAGCTCAGCACTGACCAGTCTTTACGGCGTGGTGGCATTACTGTTGCGTCTGTATGAATAACCAAGTCGCCTTGTTCGAAACGGAACTGTTTAAGCAGATTCATATCTTCTGCAAACTGTTCAGGATTTAAGAACTCTTCAAGTTTAGATGTTGGTGTCGCCACAATAACGCGGTCAAATGTACCTTGGTCACCTTTCTCATTTTCGACCAGAACCTTTTCACCTTGTAGCTCAACTTTTTTAATTGCCGAACCGCTATGGATATCAATGCCTTTAATTAAGCTGTCTACAAATGCAGGTGTACCACCTTTCATACGTAAGAGCATGTCACCATCAGTTAAATGACGCAAAAACTCAAGAAGGTTTTTCGCAGGCCAGTCACCAATTGTTTTTGGGTTACATGTACAAATGGTATAAAGCACCGGCATTACTACACCATGCCAGAATACTTCTTCAATATCGTTCTGATTAATAAATTCAGCGAGAGTAATATCTTGATTTTTAGATTTGAAAAACTGGTGAATCGCAGTTTTTAATTGCAACATCCCTTTAACAAGACGCCAGCCATATTGCTGAATGCCTTTACGGTTATTGATAATTGGGAAATTACCAATACGACTACGAGATGTGGTTAACCATGTTTCCGTACGATCTTCGAATAACCAGCTACAAGACATGTAGGTACGTACTGGAAAAGTTTTAATACCTAAGTGTGCAGCAAGGCTAAGTGTATTTTTCCATAGATGCGGGTTCATAACACGCAATGGTGCATCAATAATCCCACCATCGAACTCAATGCTATGACTGTCCATTCCCCGGCCAGGAAGTGCTTCAAATATCGTGATTGTATGTCCTGCATCTTTCAGGATTCTTGCTGCTGCAAGTCCTGCCATTCCACTGCCAATAATTGCGATATCCAAAATGATGTCCCATTTTTCGAGAATTTTTTTGATTATCACTCATACCCTAAAAAAACACCGTATTAAAAACTACCAGATTTTTATTTTTTGCATCAATTTATATAGAAGAATTTAAACGAATTAGAGAAGCTGTCATTCATAAAATTTTACAAAAGAAGATGAGTGCATAAAAACCTATATTTTTTAAAAATTTAAAAAAATTCTTTTAAATAAAATGAGATAATTTAACTATATTTATATCATTCGTTTTACAAGCAATCCTTTTTGCGATATCATGGCATCATAATAATGAGAACTAAATCACACAAAACAATGCCGACACAATAATGATATCCATCATAAAAATAGAAACTTTACAGCGAAAAAGCCCGCTATTCACACTTGATAGCGGGCTTTTTATTACTTTGCTTTTAAAGATTTTTAAGAACAGCTTAGCAATTTATGCTTCTTGCATGATTGAACCGAATTTTCCACGATTAAAATCATCAATCGCTTCCATAATCTCGGTTTTGGTATTCATCACAAATGGTCCATAGCCTTCGATAGGTTCATTGAGTGGTTGACCAGTCAACACTAGGAATTTAGTGTCTTCTTCAGCATTTAAGCTAAACTCAACTCCCTCACGAGATAAAATCGCAACGGTTTTACCTTCAAGACGGTTTGTATCATTAATGACAACCGCACCCTCTAATATCACCACAAGTGTGGTATGCCCTTCAGGCACATAAAGGGTATGTTTTTGGCCTTTGACCAATTTACCATCCCATACGTTTAATGGACTAAACGTCGTTGCTGCACCTTTTGCATCTGCATATTCACCTGCAATCACACGCAAATGGCTACCGTGCTCGTCTAGCGCAATGTCTGGAATATCTTTAGCTTCAATCGCTTGATATTTTCCAGGGGTCATTTTTGAATGTGAAGGTAAATTTACCCACAATTGCACCATTTCAAACAAGCCGCCATGCTCTGCAAATTCAGGAGAATGGAACTCTTCGTGTAACACTCCTGCACCCGCAGTCATCCATTGCACGTCACCGGTTTTAATGGTTCCGCCACCACCACTTGAGTCTTTATGTGTCACTTCACCTTGGTAGGCAATCGTCACCGTTTCAAAGCCACGGTGAGGATGTGACCCTACACCTTGTTGTTCGGTGGTTGGTGAGAAGTTATAAGGCGCTGCATAATCCAGTAACAAAAATGGGCTTAGGGTTTGGCCTAAACGGTCATAAGAGAACAGGTTATATACAGGGAAACCATCACCAACCCAATGCATGTGGTTATTTTGATATGCACCAAGAAATTTCTTCATCTGATCTCTCCTATATATGTAGGATTTTCTTGAACTGAGATTGATTTTACGCCTCAATAATTGCAGTTTATAGATCAGGATTAGCAACACATTATTTCATATATGAGACAATCATAAAGTTTGCGGGATTCTTTAAAAGATCGTCCTATTTTTAAAATTCTTAATCCTATTTTTTAGACTTAATCACGACAATAAACTCAACTAGCATAATTTTAGGCACGAATGACCTACTTAATAATTTTGATTATTTATTTTGATAACATGAGGATATAAAAATGGCTCAAGATTACGCACGTTTAGACAAGGATAATGCTGCGGTTCTTTTAGTTGACCACCAAGCAGGTTTACTTTCTTTAGTTCGAGATATCGATCCTGATAAATTTAAAAATAATGTATTAGCGCTTGCAGATGCAGCAAAATATTTTAACTTACCGACGATTTTAACGACCAGTTTTGAAAATGGTCCAAACGGTCCTTTAGTTCCAGAACTAAAAGAACTTTTTCCAGATGCACCATTTATTCCACGTCCTGGTCAAATTAATGCATGGGACAATGAAGACTTCGTAAAAGCAGTTAAAGCAACAGGTAAAAAACAGCTAATTATTGCAGGTGTGGTGACCGAAGTTTGTGTGGCATTCCCTGTACTATCTGCACTCGCAGAAGGCTTCGAAGTGTTTGTGATTACTGATGCTTCTGGTACTTTCAATGAATTAACCCGTGATGCTGCTTGGGACCGTATGTCAAAAGCAGGTGCTCAGCTGATGACTTGGTTTGGTATGGCATGTGAGTTACACCGTGACTGGCGTAATGATGTAGAAGGCTTAGGTGCTCTCTTCTCAAATCATATTCCTGATTACCGCAACCTAATGACAAGCTATAGTTTTAATACATCGCAAAAATAAGCAGAATTGCTAAGATTAGAGTGCTTAAGCGCTCTAATCTTAAATTTAAATGGATTGATCTGACATTGATAAGCTCTTTTGATGATTTTTATTATTTCTATTTAGTCGTAAAACACGGCGGCTTTAGTGCGGCCAGTGAAGCCGAAAATATAAGTAAATCCAAACTCAGCCGACGCATTATTGACCTTGAAAATAAATTTAATGTCAGCCTGATTCAAAGAACAACCCGCCATTTTAAAGTGACCGATTTGGGCCAAGAATTTTATGAAGAATGCTGCAAAGTTATTGCTCAAGTTGAATGTGCAGAAAACGTGTTATTAAGGCAAAAAAGTGAGCCTCAGGGTCTGGTAAAAGTCAGCTGCCCGCCTTTAATGATGCATTTTCAAATTAGAAAAATTTTAAATCAGTTTCTAAAAACTTACCCTAAAGTTGAAATATCTCTTGAGCTAACGAGCCGCCGAGTTGATATCTTGCATGATGACATCGACCTCGCGATTCGGACCAATTTCGAACCGAATGAAGATTCGAATTTAATTGTTCGTGATGTGATTAAAACCGATCACTGTCTAGTGGCTTCGCCTGAATTACTACAAGGCCGCACTATTGAACATTATTCTGAATTACAAGAGTTTCCAAGTATTAGCTTAGGTACTCAAAAGCAAAACTATATTTGGCATTTATGCAATATTCGAAATGGTGAATCAGTTGATGTGCCTTATCAACCACGAATCAAAAGTAATGATTTGGCTGGTGTTTATTATTCTGTGATGGATGGTTTAGGTATTGCTGACCTGCCCTTTTTAACCGTTGAATCGGAAATTCGTAAAGGCACACTGGTTCATATTCTTCCTGAATGGAAGTCGAATATTGGCATGTTACAACTGGTTTATGTGTCCCGAAAAGGCCAACGTCTGGTGGTCGAAAAACTCATTGAAACGCTAATTGAAGAACTCAGACGTTTACCTGAAAGCCATGAAGGGTATTTGCCAACTTAAATAAAAAAACCGGTCATGAATGGGCATGACCGGTTTTTTTGTGAAACATCACATACAGCATAGCTGCATGTTTTCGTTCAGAACAAAACGAACTTGTTTTGTTCCTTACTCAGATAAGTCTACGCAGAGATATTTCATTTCGACATATTCTTCGATGCCGAATTTTGAACCTTCACGGCCTAGACCTGACTGTTTTACGCCACCAAACGGAGCAACTTCGTTTGAAATCGCGCCCGTGTTAATGCCGACCATACCGTACTCAAGTGCCTCACCCACGCGCCATTGACGAGCTGTGCTTTGAGTAAATAAATAAGCAGCTAAACCGAACTCGGTATCGTTCGCCATTGCCACTGCTTCATCTTCAGTTTTAAAGCGGAATAGCGGTGCAAGCGGACCAAAAGTTTCTTCTTTAGACACTTTCATGTCTTGCGTTACGCCAGTTAACACAGTCGGTTCAAAGAATGTACCGCCAAGTGCCGAGCGCTGACCACCGATACGAACTGTTGCACCTTTCTCAGTTGCATCTGCAATATGAGACTGAACTTTTGCAACTGCATCTTCATCAATTAAAGGGCCTTGAGTTGAACCTTCTTGACGGCCATCACCAACTTTAAGCTTAGATACGGCTTCAACCAAACGCTCTGCTAACGCATCATAAATACCGTCTTGAACATAAATACGGTTAGCACACACACAGGTTTGACCACTGTTACGATATTTACTTGCCATAATGCCCTGAACTGCTTGTTCGAGGTTAGCATCGTCAAATACCACAACTGGTGCATTACCACCGAGTTCAAGCGAAAGTTTCTTAATGGTTGGCGCACATTGTTGCATCAAGATACGGCCAACTTGTGTTGAACCTGTAAAGCTTAACTTACGAACAATATCGCTTTCGCATAGGGTTTTACCGACTTCAACCGCATCACCACTAATGTTAATTAAAACATCGGCTGGTAAGCCTGCCTGTAAAGCCAATACTTCAAGTGCATAAGCGGTTAACGGCGTTTGTTCTGCTGGTTTAACCAACATAGAACAGCCCGCAGCAATCGCTGGACCTGCTTTACGCGTAATCATGGCAGCCGGGAAGTTCCACGGCGTAATGGCAGCGGTAACACCAATTGCTTGTTTAATTACGAGCAGACGTTGATTTGGTTGAGTAGGTGTTAACACCTCCCCATCAATACGGCGCGCTTGCTCGGCAAACCAGCGAATAAATGAAGCTGCATAACCAATTTCACCACGTGCTTCTGCTAATGGCTTACCTTGCTCAGCCGTTAAAATCTGTGCCAGATTTTCTTTGTGCTCAAGCATGAGGTTGTACCATGCCAATAGCACATCAGCACGAGCCAAGGCAGTTTGCTTTTTCCAAGCAGCCTGCGCTTTTGCTGAACGGTTAATTGCAGCTTCAACCCCTGCGCGGTCATAGGTTTTCACCCATGCCAAAGTTTCACCCGTAGCAGCATCATTCACCTCGATATAGTCATTTGATGCAGGTGCTTCTAATGAAATATCAGGATGTTTTAATAAATACTGCAAATTATTTTGAATCATGCAGATTGCTCCATTGCTTTTGCACTACCTGCTTTTAGTGTCGCAAAACCTTGTTTCAAGATATCAAGAGCTTGACGGAATTGCTCAGCAGGAATGGTTAATGGATATAAGAAACGAATTACATTACCGTATTTACCACAAGTAAGAAGTAACAACCCGTTTTCCATTGCATAGTTTTGTACAACTTTTGCTTGTTCAGCAGTTTCAAGTTCTACTGCAACCATTGAACCTAATGCACGAATATCAGTGACCACCTCACCTGTTGCTTGCTGAATATCTTTAAGCGTAGCAACTAACTCGGCGCCTAACTCATTTGCACGGTCGCATAGGTTTTCTTCTTCAATCGCGTCAATCACGGCATGTGCAGCTGCAACTGCGATCGGGCTACCTGCATAAGTACCGCCTAGACCACCTGGGTTTGGCGCATCCATGACTTCTGCACGGCCCACAACACCTGAAATAGGGAAACCACCGCCCAAGCTTTTTGCCATCGTGATGAGGTCTGCTTTAGTTTCATAATGGTTCATCGCAAACAATTTACCAGTACGCGCAAAACCAGATTGAACTTCATCAGCAACAAGTAAAATACCGTGCTTGTCACAAATTGCGCGTAAACGTTTTAAGAACTCGGCTGGCACAACATTGAAACCGCCCTCACCTTGTACTGGCTCCAGTACAATTGCTGCAACGTCATGTGGCGCAATATCTTCACTGAAAATATCTTCAACGCTTTCAATTGCCGCATCTACTGAAATGCCTTTAGCAGGTACTGGATAACGTGCGTGGAACACACCCGCTGGCATAACACCAAAATCACGTTTGTAAGGCGCAGTTTTACCTGTCATTGCCATGGTCATAAATGAACGACCGTGGAAACCGTTACCAAACGTGATAATGCCATGACGACCTGTATAAGAACGGGCAATCTTCACTGCATTTTCAACTGCTTCTGCACCTGTTGTGAAAAAAGCTGCCTTCGCAGGACCAGCAATTGGCGCGCGTTCATTAATACGTTCAGCTAAAGCCACATAGCTTTCATATGGCGTAACTTGATAGGCAGTATGCGTAAATTTAGTAAGTTGTTCAGTCACCGCTGCAATTACTTTAGGGTGGCGATGGCCTGTATTTAAAACCGCGATACCACCAGCAAAGTCGATAAATTGGTTGCCTTCCTTGTCCCAAAGCGTGGCATTTTCAGCTTTTTCCGCATACCACTGACACATCACGCCTACACCACGTGGAGTTGCTTGCTGTTTACGTGCGTTAAGTGCAGAATGTTGATTATCCATTTGATTCCCTCATATTTTCATCATCAGTTGCAGCTTTGGTTTCTTGCATCCTGTGCTTAATTTTCAGGGTGCTTTACAACGACTGCCTATGCATGTAATTTCGCTCGTCTGACGCCAACTGACGAGAGCCACTTTTTAACTGTAGGAGAGAGCCAATTGCGTAGTTTACTTGGAGATCATTTGCTGCAACGACTCCAACAGGACACTGAAGGGAAACTACATCAACGCCTTTTCCGTTGCCTGCGTAGTGCCATTATTGATGGAGTCATCCAGCCGAAGACTCGTCTACCTGCATCACGCGATTTAGCCAGTGAAATTCATGTTTCGAGAAATACGGTACTGAGCGCCTACGAACAACTACAGGCTGAAGGCTACTTAGAAGCACGGACAGGACATGGCACTTGGGTTGCCGAAAAGTTACCAGAGAGTTTTTTAAATACACAAAACAAGAAAAAAGTAGTTTCTAGTCCAAGTGTTCAAAGTTCTTATGCCCTCTCGCAGCGTGGTTCAAACTTATTAGGCTATGCTGCGGCCTCGCCACATCAATGGGGTGCTTTTGTTCCGGGAGCACCCGATGTTACCGAGTTCCCTCATCATATTTTTAGCCGTATTCAAGCACGCTTAAGCCGCGAACCGGACATTAACCGCCTGATTTATAGCAACGCTGGTGGCTGTATAGAGCTTCGAAGTGCGTTGGCAGATTACTTACGTGTTGCACGTTCAGTTCAGTGCGATGCAGACCAGATTATTATTACCGAAGGCATTCATCAAGCGATTGATTTAGTCTCACGTGCACTCAGCGATATGGGAGATAAAGTCTGGATTGAAGATCCCGCTTATTGGGGAATGCGTAATACATTACGAATTAATGGCCTCGATATTCAGCCCATGCCTGTCGATGCTGAAGGTATTATTCCTGAAGAAAATCCGGCAAAGCCGCCTAAACTCATTTTTGTCACCCCTTCACACCAATATCCGCTTGGCTCACATTTAAGCCTTGATCGACGCAGACAATTGATTCAAATCGCACGTCAGCACAATAGCTGGATTGTAGAAGATGACTATGACAGTGAGTTCCGTTTCTCGGGCCAGCCTTATCCATCTTTGCAAGGCTTAGAAAATAACGCACCTGTTTTATATATGGGCACGTTTAGTAAAACCATTTATCCATCTTTAAGAATTGGATATTTGGTCGTCCCTAAGCCGCTATTTTCACCGCTACGTATTGTCGCAGCTGAGCTTTACCGTGGTGGGCATTTGCTTGAGCAAAAGGCTCTCGCTGAATTTATTCGTGAAGGCCATTATGAAGCGCATATTCGCCGTATGCGCCTGCTCTATGGTAAACGCCGTGACTACTTGGTGAGTTTAATTCAACGCTACCTTGGCCCCGAATTTATTCATGAATATGACGAAGCAGCAGGGTTACATCTGGTTTTAAAACTGCCAAACACTTGTGATGATGTCGCGATTGCGGCGACTGCGCTTGAACGTGGTGTCAAAGTTCGTCCACTTTCACAATACTACATGCAGTCGCATGCACACGCCGAACGTGGACTGCTGATGGGCTTTGCCTGTGTAAATGAAAAAGACATGGTGATGGCTTTTGGTGTGTTGCTCCAGTGTTTACGTGAAGCAGGTGTACCTACGCTGAATTAAAGATTCTTGCGTATTAAGACAAACAAAAAGAGCCTCACAGTGAGGCTCTTTTTTATTTAAAAATTTAAACTAATTTTTCTTCATGGCTATGAGTTAAATGTGTCGCTCTACGCTCTTTACCCCAACCTAGCTTTTCAGACAACAATCCGAAGAACACAATAATGCCGAATAGCGCTGTAGTGTAAATCACTTCTTTAAAATAAGTACCTTCAATCAACATGGTAAGAATTGCACCAATAATTGCAAAGATCACCAGGTAAGTTAAGTAAGGGAACATCCACATTTTAAAGTCAATTTTCACGCCTTCAGCTTCTAATTTTTTACGCATACGAAGCTGAGAATAAGCAATGGTTAAGTACACATATAGTGTTGCTGCACCAGTCGTTAGCATGAAAAAGTCATACACATCCATACTCTTGGTTGCAGTTAAAATCACGGCAATTACAGAGAAGAAGCATGACACAATCACGCCCACCCACGGACTACTTTTACTGTTTACAGAACCAAAACTTTTCGGTGCATCACCACGTTTAGACAACGAGAATAACATTCGTGAACATGTGTAAAGCGCCGAGTTAAAACAACTACATACCGACGTTAACACTACAAAATTTACGATATGGCGCGCGCCCGGAATACCAAGAGCAGACAACGTAACGCTATAAGTACCCCAAGTCGAATCTTTCAAAAGTTCATTATTGTGAGGAATTAAACATACCGCAACAAACATTGATCCAACGTAGAATAAAATAATTCGCCAAACCACAGAGTTTGAAGCTTTACGAATTTCTTTAGATGGATTTGCAGACTCTGCCGCTGCTACAGTCACAATTTCAGCGCCAATATAGGCGAACATCACCCCAAGCAAGGCGGTAATCACTGATGAACCACCATTTGGCATAAAGCCTTGAGAGGTTAAGTTACTAATACCAGATGCAGCCGGATTGCCCCAAGGCCATAAATGCATGATCGCTAAGCTACCAATCACAAGGAAAACAACAATCGCGATCACTTTGATGAGTGCAAACCAGAACTCGAATTCACCATAATTCTTGACGTTTTGTAAATTAACAGCAACCAGTGCACCAATCACCACGGTCATATAGACCCAGATCGGTATAAACGGGAACCAGTTATTTAAAATTTTTCCTGCTACATAAGCTTCCCAGCCCATGAGCATTGCCAGTGTACACCAGTACAACCAACCAATTGAAAATCCTGCCCAACGGCCAATCGCACGATCCGCATAAGTTGAAAAAGAGCCACTGTCGGGATTTAAAACGGCCATCTCGCCTAACATACGCATGATGAACCAAACGAGTAAACCACCTAAAGCATAAGTTAGAAAAACCACCGGACCAGTGTTGTAGATAATACTGCCTGAGCCAACAAAGAGAGAACCACCAATAACCCCAGCAATCGAGATCATGGTTAAGTGGCGTGATTTAAGTCCATGTTTTAAACTTTGGGAGTGATTGGCTTCAGAACCATTTTGATGAGCTGCCATATCATTTTCCTTAATATATGGAGGATATCGGCTAGTCTCGGAAATCCTCCGAAGCCAAAAAATATCCCCTAAAAATTTAGCCGTTCTGCTCAACTCCTAAAACAGAAAATTCACTGAGCTTATCCGGCGCTTCCGTATGCATACTTCCAATGGCTTTAATTTGTCGTTTCGGCTCTCAAGAAACGAGAGCCATTTTTGTAATAAAAGAGAGAGCCAATTGCAAAATTTATACGCAAAATTGGCCCTTTTTGTATTAAGTGAGGCTAAATAGCTTTTAGTTTTTATTTTAAGCAGTTTGAAATACTTTAGTTTTGTTCAGAAATTAATAACGCTTTTGTGCCTGTTTCCAAGGCTCTAAATATATGTTTTTGATCAGCTGGATAACAAATATAATCTCCGACGCCAAGCTCAACCGCTTCATCAATTAAACCCACCAAAGCTTTACCTTCAACCACGATAATATGTTCTACAGAACCGACCGGATGTGGTTCTGAAAGTCGATCTTCACCCGGTTCAACAATCAATAAATACACATCTCGACGCGCATGGGGTGGACAGGTCGCCAACAAAATTGCTTTGTAATTGGCAATCTCCGAACTCACCGTTGGCCCATCGCCACAGCGAATGACTTGCACTTGATTGCTCGGTTCTTCCATCAGACGTGCAAATGGAATATTGAGTGCAACACAAAGTGCCCATAAAGTTTCAATGCTAGGGTTACCTTGCCCTGCCTCTAATTGAGAAAGTGTAGATTTGGCAACACCTGCACGGCGTGCAACCTCTGCCAATGAAAGCCCTGCTCTTTGGCGTTCACGCGTTAAACCTTTGGCAATAATTTCAATTGGCTGAGACATTCACCACACCCGTTCTATAAAAAAAACGATCGTTCGTTTTGACAAAACAATCAGACTTATTCATTATAATGGAAAATCGTTCGTTATATCATGCTATGTCTACATACTCTCTGATTAAAAAACTTAGTAAAGACACTACTCGCTCGATTTTCTTTGTGTGTCTAGCAACCAGCGTGGTTGGTATGTCTTTAGGTTCACTCGCTGCAAGTTATGGCTTAGCACTCTGGATTCCACTTTGCCTGTCCGTATTTGTGCTCGCAGGAACTGCTGAATTTATTTTTATTGGATTCTTGGCGGTAGGTGGTAGTCCAATTGCGGCTGCAATTGCAGGACTACTCGTCAATTTAAGACATCTACCTTTTGGCATTGCGGTCAATGAACTGATCCGAGGCAAATTCTCTCAGTATTTTGGGTCTCACATCATGAACGATGAAAGCGTTTTGTTTGGCATGGCACAACCTGACTTCGAGACAAAAAAAGCTGCTTATTGGTTGTGTGGTATAGGCATTATGCTGACTTGGCCACTGGGTGTCACGGCTGGCTATTTTATTGGGAGTGCTATTCCAGACCCAAAAACATTTGGTTTAGATGCCATTTTTCCTGCCATTTTAATTGCTCTTACTTTTAATGCTTTAAAGAATAAATCGACTCGAAAAGCTGCATTTGCCGGATCAACTTTAGCACTGATGACTACACCTTTTTTAGCCCCAGGGCTTCCAATTCTGATTTCGCTTTTTGGCTTAATATGGGGTAGAAAGAAATGAGTCAACAGTTACTTATTATTTTAGGTATAGCTCTACTTGCACTTGGAACGTATGGTATTCGTTTTGCTGGTTTCCACTTAGGTGCCAAGTTTTCGTTTTCTGAAAAATACCAAGTTTTACTCTCAAACGGCGCAACCGTTTTGCTCTGTGCCATTGCGGTGTCCACAACATTTTTTGAAGGCCAACATTTCGCAGGTTTCGCGCGTATATTTGGGGTGGCACTAGCACTGTTCTTGGTTTGGAAAAAAGTTCCGCTTTTATTGGTGATTTGTTTGGCCGCTGTTGGCACGGCACTTCTACGTTTGCTAGGAATTGAATAATAAAAAAGGCGAGATAAACTCGCCTTTTTTGAAACTTTGATTAGAACGGTAAATCGTCGTCTAAATCAGCTGGTGCAGACGCTGGTTGTTGCGGCGCTTTAGGAGCAAAACCACCACCTTGCGGGCTGTTGCCACCATTACCGAAACCACCTTGGCCACCATAACCACCGCCATTGTTTTGACCGTAGCCGCCACCTTGGTTGTTATTTTGATAACCGCCACCTTGTTGAGGTGCGTTAAAACGTGGTTGGTTAAAATCATTACCGCCAGCGAAACCTTGTTCACCTTGTTGACGAGCATCTAACATTTGCATCTGGTCGCCACGGATTTCTGTAGTGTAACGTTCCTGACCATTTTGGTCTGTCCACTGACGCGTACGTAATGAACCTTCGATATAAACCTTAGAACCTTTACGTAAAAACTGCTGAGCAATTTCCCCTAAACGGTTATGCAAAACAATACGGTGCCATTCTGTTTGTTCTTTACGTTCACCTGACGTTTTATCGGTCCAAACTTCACTTGTCGCGATTGAAAACTGGGTTAACGAGCCCCCATTTGGAAAAGTTTTTGTTTCAGGATCACGACCCAAAGTACCAACCAAAATAACCTTATTTACACCACGCATTAGCTGTCTTCATCCTATTCATTTCTATGTTTTACTTTATAAGAGTTATGCTTAAATGGCTACCTCTTTACCAAACAACTGCGTTAAATCACGTCGTGCAGCATCATCAAGAGACTGTTTATCGACTTTAATATAAGCAACTTGCTGGTCAGGCATCACCACAACTTCTTCAATACCACGAATTGCCAATAGCTGTGTGGTCCACTCATTCACCTGTTGCACTTGCGGCAATGGCAACACAATCGATGACAAATACCGCGGCTGAGCTAAACCAAAACTAATTAGCAGCCATATTATAGCAATCCCTGCTAAGACACTCCATCCAATCGCAGTATTATGTAACATCAATAATTGACCACCTAGTGTGCCACCAAAAAAAGCACCTAAGAACTGGCTACTGGCATTTACCCCCATCGCGGTGGCTTTCGACTGAATTGGAGCAGACTTTGATAACCAAGATGGTAATAATGCTTCCATCACATTAAAAGCGATAAAGAAAATACCTAAGCCTGCGAGCAAGACATATTTGGACTGATAACCAAATATCAGTAATAGTAAACCTGCAATAATGCCTGTAATTGCGGTTAAGAAAATGCCGCGCATTTTGCGGTATTTCTCAGCGATGATAATGCTCGGAAATGCAAAAAATAAACTAATCACCAAGAGTGGCAAATACACTAAACCATGGCTCGCCAAAGGAATATGGGCAAATTCGATAAGCTGTGAAGGCACATAAATAAACATGGCTGTCAGTAATAAGTGCAATGCGAAAACTGACACGTGTAAACGGTTTAAATCACCCATTTGAATGACTTGTTTAAGCTGTGCCATATAGCCTTGCTGATAATTACGATGATGGCGGGTCACTTTAGGCACCAGCAATAACATCAAAATCGCAATTAAGCCCATAATGGTTGTCACAAAGAACAAACCAGAAATACCAACAAGACTGGTGAGCCAAGGCCCTAGACTAAATGCCACCACAAAAGACAGACCAATACTCATACCCATGGCAGCCATGGCTTTAGTACGCTGCTCTTCACGTGTCACATCGGCTAAAAGCGCCATGACCACTGCCGAAACTGCCCCAGCCCCAGCGATAGCACGACCAATAATTACGCCATAAATCGTGTCTGATAAACCCGCAATTGCTCCACCAATAGCAAAGAGTAGCAGGCCAAATACTACAAGTGGTTTACGGCTAAAACGGTCAGCCAGTAAGCTAAATGGAATTTGTAAAATAGCCTGACTTAAGCCATATATACCCACAGCCAAACCTATGAGTGCTGGAGTCGCATATTGATATGACTGCCCGACTACAGAAAAAACCGGAATAATCATGAACAGACCCAACATGCGTAGTGCAAAAATACTACTTAAAGCAAAAGTTGAGCGGCGTTCCAAAGCATTCATCATATCAATACACGTTATCAAACTAGGCAAATTATAAGCCGATTCGTTTCTAAAAATACGGGAGAGATGATTTAAAATAACGATTTCGGCTTAAAAAAATAAAGAGGCATTTAGCCTCTTTATTCTATCGAACTTTACTGAAAATTAGCTTAAGACGATTCTTGTTCACGTTTTGCATATTGGATAGATGCAATTACTGCCCATGCAATAAATGCAACACCAATGAGGCCTGTCACGACTTCTGGTATATGTAAACCTGTACCACTTGCAATCATAATGAAAGCCAATGCACCAATCGCATAATGTGCACCATGTTCTAAAAACACATAAGCGTCTAATGTGCCCTTTTCAACAAGATAAACCGTCATTGAACGAACGAACATTGCACCAATTGCAAGACCTAACATAATCACGACAACGTCGCTGGTAATGGCAAATGCACCAATTACACCATCGAAACTGAATGATGCATCTAACACTTCAAGGTATAAGAAACCACCCAAACCGGCTTTAATCACACCAGAAGCAGCGCCCGAACCGTCTTGCATGACTGCATTACCATCTTCATCAATTTCAGGTTCTCCGCCCAATAAATGACTAAGAACTTGTACACCAATATAAACCACAATGCCCCAAACGCCAGCCATTGTCACAGCTAAACGCTCATGATCTTCAACATAGCCCGCCATTACAATTAATGCGATGAGTGCAATAAAAACCGACATTGCTGGTACATTGGCTAGGTCAGATAATTTAACTTCAAGCCATCTAAACCAATGGGTTTCTTTCTCTTCATCAAAGAAGAAGTTTAAGAAAACCAACAATAAAAATGTTCCACCAAATGCAGAAATTTCCGCATGGTGAGCCATTAAACGTTCAGAATAGGTTTTTGGATCATTGAGTGCCATTTTAGCAACTTCAATAAAGCCCATGTCGGCAGTCATAGAAACAATCAAGACAGGGAAAATCAATCGCATACCGAAAACGGCGATGAGAATACCGACTGTCAAAAAGATCATTTTCCAAAAATGATCCCATCCACGAAGTACCGATGCATTTACGACAGCATTGTCAAAAGATAATGAAACCTCCATTACAGCTAAAATTGCAGTAATAGTTAAAGCTTTAAACATGGTCGACACGCCAGCTTCAGGTCCATGGGTAAAACCCCAGTAAGCGGCGAGTGCTAAACACACCACCGTAAAAAATATCGAAAATCGGAAATGCTTCATGGATCAGACCTATACCAAGAACTAAATTTAATCTTTATTAAAAACCGCGGCTATTATATCGATAATTAACCACAAAACGATGTTGTTTTATGCCGTTATTACCTTTACTTTATCTTCATGTTTAATAAAGAAATTTATAATATTTAATTAACTTGTTAATCGTATTAAATATTTTCTTGCGATATATCTATCATTATTATTTTTGTATTTTAAAATTGATTTAAAATCGAGGTTAGCTATCTTATTTTAAATGGAATGATTTTATGCTTTTTTCTCAAGAACTCTGGCAACGTAATTTAAATTTATATCAAAAAATTCTCGACCTGCCTTTTAATCAGGAACTTGCTAACGGTACTTTAGATAAAGAAGCTTTTTGTCATTATGTCATTCAAGATGCTCAATACTTAGTGGCGTATGGTCGCGTACTGGCTGTTGCAGCAGCAAAAGCCTTTGATGCTGACGATATTATGCAGTTTTCAGATGCAGCTAAAATTGCAATTGTGGTTGAGCGCAGTTTGCATGATGACTTTATGAAAAATTTTGGTGTCACCAAAGAAGAATTTCAAAATACACCACTGACCTTAGCAGGCCATCATTATACTTCATTTTTAACAGCAACGGCTTGGTCTGAAAGCTACCCTGTTGTACTTGCTGCACTGTTACCTTGCTTCTGGATTTATGCCGAAGTCGGTAAAGATATTGTAAGCAAATCAATTCCTAACAACCCTTACCAAGCATGGATCGATACCTACGCAGGTGAAGAATTTCATACCGCCGTTCGTAATGTGATTGCCACTATAGACAAAGTTGCTGCACGTTGTGATGCAGATACTTTAGAGAAAATGCATGCTGCTTACACAATGGGTGCAAAACTTGAATGGTTATTTTGGGATAGTGCCTACCATCAAAGACAATGGTTAGGTTTAGATCAGATCTAAAATAAGATGAGGCTCTGACCATTTACTTCGTTAAATGGTCAGTCTTTCATTTAACTTTGGAACAACTGCCAACCATAAATTAAACCTGCCGCAGCGACCACCCAACATAAGGTTGCCAAGCCCAGACACGACCACATCGACACGCGTGTTGCCAGCATGTAAACCGCAACTAAATAAATGGCATAAGGAATAAGTGACCATAGACCAAACAGAGCCGTTTTTTGTAACGCTTCGGCTCCTTTTTGCTGAAAAACAATCACATGAGCAATTAAAGCAAAGGTAGGAAAAAGCGGGACTAAACCTGCAATATAAAATGCCTTACTTTTCGATAAAATCGAAATAATAAGGACAACCCCAGCCCCCAACATACACTTTAAAAATAACGCCCACATGCGCTGATCCTATTTGGTCATTTCCATTTCAAAACGCTGTATTTTGCGCTTTTTAAAGAAAATTAACAGCGGCTAATGCAATCAATGCAGGAACTGCCTGAATATAAATAATCTTTTTACTTGCAGTCAGCCCACCATAAATACCCGCAATCAGTACACAGCCTAAAAAGAAGTTAGCAATTGATGTGGCAAATGGCGCATCAGCCAATAAAGACCAGAATAAACCTGCTGCTAAAAAGCCATTATAAAGACCTTGGTTCTGTGCCATGACTTTGGTGAGTTTTGCTTTTTCGGCATTATTTCCAAAGGCTTTCATGCCATAAGGTTTGTCCCACAAAAACATCTCTAACACTAAAATATAGACATGTAATATTGCGATAAGCGCAATGAATATTTGTCCGATCATACGTTTTTCCTTTTTATTTTAAAGATATGAAAAAAGATCAGTCTCTCGACTGATCTTTTTTATGTTTTACGGCTTTAGTAATACCTTGCCTTGACGAGCACCCTGCGTTGCTTTTTGAGCAGCAGTTTTAATCTCATCAAAACTAAATACACCTTCTACAGGCAAGATTAATTTTTTCTGAGTCGCTAGTGTTAGCAGCTCAACGATCAGTTCCTTTTTACGTTCTGCAGGCATTTCTTTATTGACCACACTCGCCCAGAAACCTTTTACTGTCGCTTGTTTGAAAATCAAATCGCCCGATGAAATCTGCATGGTTTCGCCAGTCATACTACCAAATGAAACGAGTAGGCTATTTTCACTCAGTAAATTCAGCATTTCGCCACTTGCTGTTCCACCAATCGAGTCCACACCAGCAATAAGAGGTTGGTCACCATGAATCTGTTTAACTTGCTCTTTCCAATTCGGCTGATCAGTCGCAACCCCATGTTGGATGCCTAATGCTTGCATCTCGGCAATTGCATCAGTACGACGAACCAGATTAATCACAGGTAAACCACGTGCCTGTGCAATCATTGCAACCGTTTTACCGACTGCACCATTTGCCGTGTTTTGAATGAGCCATTGTCCCGGTTGAACATTTACAAAGTCGAGTAGCATGAGTGCACTAATTGGCATACCAATCAGTTGTGCTGCTGTTTCATCATCAATTTCATTATTTAAAGGAATAAGGCCTTGAGCTGGTGCAATAAAGTATTCAGCCCAACTTCCATGCACAGCTGCCACAGCAATACGCTGGCCTACCTGTACATGAGTAACGCCTTCACCCAAGGCATCTACAATACCAACTGCCTCACTGCCACCAATTGCAGGTAAAGTTGGCTTATAGCCATAATTTCCACGTACAGTCCATACATCATGATTATGGATAGGAGACATAATGGTTTTAATACGCACTTCGCCTGCTTTCGGTTCTGGCTTTGGCATATCCGCCTGCTCTAAAACGTCTACAGGTTCGCCAAAATTACGATGGATAATACTTCGCATGCTTTATTCCTCTATCGGTTTTAAGAGTTGTTGGGTGGTTTCTAAGGCTAGGTATAAATGCGCTTTGTCTTGCGACAGTTTTGTGAGTAAAGCAGCACCTAACCATAACTGATACATGACTTGCGCAGTTTTTAAAGGCTCAATATGTTTTGGAATTGAACCTTCTTGTTGACCTTCTTTAATTAGCAAAGCCAAACGTTGCGTTAGTTTGTGTACGCCTTCATTGAGAATCTGGCGCATATCTTCTGATAAGTCCGAAACCTCGGCTGCCAGTTTCACAATTAGACAGTTTTCAGCCCAGCTACCATTTACTGGATCATCAATCCACGCCTGCCATAAGGCCATTAAACGGGCATGGGCGCTTTGCTCACCGTGCTGCCAAAGTTGTTCCATACGAACTTTATAGTCAGCCATGTATTGCTCGAGCAACGCACAGCCGAAAGCCTCTTTCGAAGCAAAGTAGTGATAGAACGACCCTTTAGGTACATCACAAGACTTTAAGATTTCTTGCAAACCAACACCGACGAACCCTTTACGTAGTACTAGCTCAAAGCTGGTATCTAGAATGTGTTGTCGTGTAGTTTCGCTTTTGTTTAATCGTTTCATACATTCATCATAAACAACTATTAGACCAGTCGTCTAGTAAAATTATGATGCTTGTGAAAATAGGCTAAGAGTAGAAATGTAGAGTGAGGAATGTTAAAAATACAATCTGCTTATTTAAACAAATTTTGTCGATTGTCGTTTAACCGTCACAATTTGTCGCTTTAAATCATTTTGTAGCACTTGAACAATTTTAAATCGTTATCATATAGGGTCTGTTGTTTATAAATAGCCATATCTCCCTGTGACTAATCAAACAACACCTAAATTTTCATCAATACATAATTGAGATGTTTTATGAGCCAAAGTCATATCCGTATTCGAGGCGCACGTACCCATAACTTAAAAAATGTGTCTCTCGATATTCCACGCGATAAATTTGTGGTGATTACGGGGCTATCAGGTTCAGGAAAATCTTCTCTTGCCTTTGATACCTTGTACGCCGAAGGACAGCGCCGTTACGTCGAATCACTTTCGGCCTATGCCCGTCAGTTTTTATCGCAAATGGAAAAACCTGAAGTTGACTCGATTGAAGGTTTATCACCAGCGATTGCAATTGAGCAAAAATCTACCAGTCACAACCCACGCTCAACCGTCGGTACCATTACCGAAATTTATGACTATTTACGTTTGCTTTATGCCCGTGTCGGTACGCCTTATTGCCCTGAACACGACTTGCCTATGGTTGCGCAAACCGTTTCTGAAATGGTCGATGCGGTAAAAACGCTTGAGGAAGGTACAGCACTTATGTTGCTTGCCCCAGTGGTACGTGAGCGTAAAGGTGAATACAGCAACCTGTTCGAACAACTACAAGGTCAAGGTTTTGTTCGTGCCCGTGTAGATGGCGAAATTATTGATATTGATACGCCACCGGAACTCGACAAAAAGAAAAAACATACCATTGAAGTCGTTGTTGACCGCTTCAAAGTACGTGATGACTTAGGCAACCGTATTGCTGAATCATTTGAGACCGCACTACGTTTAGGTGGTGATATAGCAGTTTTATCGTGGATGAATGGCGAACACCCAGATCGCGTTTTTTCTGCAAAACACTCATGTCCTGAGTGTGATCGCGCAGTTGCTGAACTTGAGCCACGTTTATTTTCATTTAACAACCCGTTTGGTGCCTGTCCTGTTTGTGATGGCTTAGGTACACGTAGCCATTTTAGTTCTGAGAAACTGATTCCAAATCCTGATCTTGCGATTAGCGAAGGTGCTATTCGTGGTTGGGATCGTCAACGTCCTTATTACTATTCAATGCTGCAAAAAGTTGCCGACCACTTCGGTTTTCAACTTGATACGCCTTGGAACCAGTTAGATAAAGACACGCAAAAGAAATTTCTACAAGGTACTGGCAAAGAAAAAATCGATTTAAGTTATATCGATGAACGCGGCCGCAAACATACACGCGTACAACCTTTTGAAGGAATTTTGCCACACCTTGAGCGTCGCTACCGTGAAACTGAAAGTAACTATGTACGTGATGATTTAGCTCAATATTTATCTAATGCAGCATGTGATGCATGTGGTGGTTCACGTCTAAATGAAATTTCACGGCATGTTCGTGTAAAAGATAAAACCATTGCAGACATTACCCGCATGTCGATTGGCGATGCAGAAAGCTATTATCAAGATTTAAATCTTGAAGGTGCTAAAGGCGAAATTGCCGATAAAATCTTTAAAGAGATTCGTGAGCGTCTGCACTTCTTGGTGAGTGTTGGTCTGAACTATTTAAGTCTGGCTCGTTCTGCCGAAACACTATCGGGTGGTGAAGCTCAGCGTATCCGTTTAGCCTCGCAAATTGGTGCAGGTTTAATGGGTGTCATGTATGTCCTTGATGAACCATCAATTGGTCTCCATCAACGTGATAATGACCGTTTATTACAAACGCTAATTCGCTTACGTGATTTGGGCAATACAGTATTAGTCGTTGAACACGATGAAGATGCAATCCGTGCAGCTGACCATATTATTGATATCGGCCCGGGTGCTGGGGTACATGGTGGCGTTGTCATTGCTGAAGGAACTTATGAGGAGCTGGCTAAACATGCCGACTCTCTTACAGGTCAATACCTTTCAGGCAAGCTTAAAATTGAGGTGCCAAAAAAACGTACTCAATCGCCACGTCCAGATGAATTCATCAAGCTTTCAGGTGCATCAGGCCATAACTTAAAAAATGTCGATTTAACTATTCCACTTGGCATTATGACTTGTGTGACTGGGGTTTCAGGTTCGGGTAAATCAACACTGATTAACCGTACGTTACTACCACTGGCTGCAACACAGCTTAATGGTGCAACAACCTTAACAGCTGAAAAGTTCGACTCGATTGATGGTCTACAACACCTTGATAAAGTCGTTGATATTGACCAAAGCCCAATTGGCCGTACACCACGTTCTAACCCTGCAACGTACACAGGGCTATTTACACCAATTCGTGAGTTATTTGCTCAAACCCCAGAGGCGAAAGCCCGTGGTTATAGCGCTGGTCGTTTCTCGTTTAACGTGAAAGGCGGACGCTGTGAAGCCTGTGAAGGCGACGGCATGATTAAAGTCGCGATGCATTTCTTACCAGACATGTATGTACCTTGCGATGCTTGTCATGGTAAACGCTATAACCGTGAAACACTTGAAGTGGGCTATAAAGGCAAAAACATTTCTGATGTTTTAGAAATGACGGTTGAAGATGCTGCTGAGTTCTTTAGTGCTATTCCAGTCATTCACCGCCGCTTAGAAACCTTAACTCAGGTCGGTTTAGGCTATATTCGTTTAGGTCAGGCTGCTACGACCTTATCTGGTGGTGAAGCTCAACGTGTAAAACTCGCACGTGAGTTAGCAAAACGTGATACGGGTAAAACGCTCTATATCTTGGATGAACCAACAACAGGTCTGCACTTCCACGATATTGCCAAGCTACTCGATATTTTGCATGAGCTACGCAACAAGGGTAATACTATTGTGGTGATTGAACATAACCTTGATGTGATTAAAACAGCGGACTGGGTTGTGGACTTAGGCCCTGAAGGTGGCTCAGGTGGTGGGCAAATTATTGCTGAAGGTACACCTGAACAAGTCGCTGAGGTCAAGATTTCCCATACGGGTCGTTTCTTGAAACCGATGTTGAAGCAATAAAACAAAAAAGCCGGAAAGTGATTTCCGGCTTTTTTATCCCTCTACAACATTTCGTCCCCGAGCTTTAGCTCTTAAGAGTGAACGATCTGCTTTTTCTAACAACTCCATCCAGCTGGTCGCTCCAATCGCAAACCCTATACTGACTGATACATGTAATTTTTCATTTGAGCCAGATAAATTAATTTCTTCTAAAGCAATCGCAATACGAATTTTTTCCGCCAATAGACGCGCATCTAAAAACGGCACCTGTTCTAATAAAATTAAAAACTCATCACCACCATAACGCACAATTAGATCAGAAGCGCGTACATTTGCTTTCAATTGATCGGTAATACGCTTAATCACTTGGTCACCAACAATATGACCATATTGATCATTCACATCTTTAAAGCGATCTATATCAATAATCATTAAACAAGTTTGTGAAAACTTTTGAGGATAGCTCTCAACAATTTTTAAATACTCAGATAAAGCTAAACGGTTGGATACACCAGTTAACGGGTCTGTATTGGCAATATTTTTAAGTTGGAATTCAAACGCATCTCGCTGCTTAAGCATTCTTTGCAAACGGTCAATCGCTTCAAACAGTGAAATGAACTCACCTTTTTTAGGGTTCAATTCATCTACTGGATAATCTTTGCTATGAGACAAATCAAGAATTAAGGTACGGGCCTGAATAAGAGGCTCAAATACCCGCCTCTTTGCATAAATTAAGGTAAGTAAAGCAGCTGCTAACGATATGCTAGAAATAAGCAAAGTAAGAAAGAATTTCTTTTTTGCCAAATAGTTTTCTTGAGATGCAATCAAGACACTTTTATTAAGTAGAAAATTTTGTAAATCAATAACTGTTGTAAATTTATCAACGATTTGGTCTGTAAGTTCAGTTCCATTTAAATGGTAAGCCTCATGCTTCTGGCTTTCTTCTAAAAGTTGGCCAACAATAGGCACACCTTTATCTAAAAATTCAGTTTTAACTCTTGCATAAAGGCGATGATATTCAGGAGTTTTGGCCTGCTCAGACTGTAGCGTATCTACAAGTGCCCATAAGTACCGAGCTTGTTGTTGAGTCTGCAAAGAGCGCGCCCGATTATCATTGGGTATGGTTTCTTTAAACGTCACTGGCGCAATAACATTAGATGCGGTACGACCGGCCTGATCACGCATGTCAGTTAAAACCACAATCAAAGTAAAATAGTTATTAATTTGGCTATCTTTACTTTTTAGCTGCAACATAAGCTTTTGCAAAATTTCCCGACAACTATCCCAAGCACCAAACATACCCAAAATGGCATTATCAAATTGCACAGAGGTTCTTGCCTGTTCAGGTGTTGCGGCATAATAGTCGACTACAGCCCGCGCCTGTTTCAAATCATCTTTAAATTTAGTATCTAAAATACGTGCTAAATCGGAATAACCCTCTTCTTCTAAAATACGAATAGTTTCATTAATTTGCTGATCGACAGTAAGCCGATACTCTAATAACTTCTTCTGATTTTTTAAAAAGTCGGCAGCGTTACTCGACATTAATTTATTTGCTGGCGCACGTTCTTTAGATACCTTATTTGCAACTTCAGCAATCGACCTTAAGCTTTTGATTTCAACCAACGCTTGTTTAGTTTTTAAATATTCTTGATAACTGCTGACAATAAGAGGCACAGCCATAAACAGTAAGGACAGAATAATGACCAACATAAAGAAAAATAGTCGATTACTGATATGTTCTGAACGTAATCCTGACATTTCTAGCTGGTACTCCGTAAATGCCCTACCATCATCACTACTATAAAATGAAGTAATTAACCCGCATCCTAGCACTTTAATGAGCAGAAGTTCAGCAACAAAGTTTGAATAACGCAATATAGGTCTTCATCGTTTGTATTTCATGAAAATCTGATCGAAAGAGCAAATGATGGCTATAGCAAAACTCCATTTTACAGCTGAAGTAAATTTCGCAATTCTATAGTTAGCTTCTTTTTCCTCTTGGATGCCTCTCCCAGCATCCGAAACCCAGCTCTAAGCTGGGTTCTTTTTTTATACAGACCAAAAAGAAGAAATTTCATGTAATTTTTTTAATAAATGTTAATGTTTTCTTATAGATAAAAAAAAGCTCAACCTTGGGGAAAGCTGAGCTCGTAAAGTCTGATGTGATAACACATCGTATCTGGGAAAGTACTACCAACTATAAAAATGTTAGATAGTGAACTTTGCAATTGAATTGTGTGACTTATCTCTAATTTTGTAAAGTTGATTAAATTGATCAGAATTAATTTTTTAATCGTTTTTTTGATTTAAAAATGTTTTTTTTTAGTCTTATTCAATTATATAATTATTTTAAATAGATAGATTATTTAGATAAACTTATCAAAATAATGATAACTATTCCTCAAAATATATGAAAATTGAAACAAGAATAATATTCGAACGACTATTTATTAAACGAATCGACAAATTTATGAACGTTAAATCCGATCAATAAAATCATTTTTTCCAATTATAAATGTAATTATTTTGAAACTATTTAAAGGCAAATCCTTATGAATGTTAAGGTTTAGCTTCTTGTTAATGTTCATTTTTTTAGCAGGTTGACATAAGACACTCTGATTGTTTATTTTTTAAACATTTTTAACATAAGTGTCAAATTTCCTTAACATTACGTTTCATCTATTATTGACTTCATAAATTGTTACAATACAATGACCCCAGCTTTATCTCTTGTTAATGCTGGAAATGATTATGAAAAAACTTGGTTTAGCCACTGCTGTATTATTAGCCATGACCGGTGCTCATGCTTATCAATTTGAAGTTCAAGGTCAATCTGAATATGTTGACACAACTGCAAACGATAAGAACTACACTGGTGACGTTGCTGGTACATTCTATTTGAAAAATGTTGATACAGCTAAGGGTCCTTTAGCTGAAGCAGCTTTCTTAAACCAAGCTTCTAGCGTGTCTTTAGGTTACAGCTATCAACAATATGACCAAAACAACGGTTTAAACTACCGTGTAGGTACATACGGCGTTAAAGGTGAGGCTTACGTTCCAACTCCTTATCTTCCTGTATACGCTAGCGCTACTTATAACCACACTGACGTTGACGGTAAAAACGCGATTTCTCGTGATGACCAAGGCGACCGTTATGCTTTAGAAGTTGGTGCAATGTTGTTACCTAACTTCTTGATGGCTGTTGGTTATACAAGCGTAGCTAACCAATTTGCTTTAGATAACTTCGGTATCATGGGCAACGGTATCTACTCTGCTGTTAACCAAACTGCTGCAATCCAAAACGATCAAGATGCTGTTACAGCTCGTGCTAAATATGTAGGTCCAATCGACGGAACTAACATGGCAATCGGTTTTGAAGCTGCTGGTGCTTTCGGTCAAGAAAACCAATACGGTTTAAAAACTGACCTTTACTTAACTCCTAAGTTAAGCGTTGGTGCTGCATTCATCGGTAACGACGGCGTAGCAAACATCAAAGGTAATGACCTTGGTGAATTCCGCCAAGCTTGGGGTGGTAACGTAAACTACTTCATCACTCCTGCTCTTGCAGTTGGTGCGTCTTACATGAAAGCTGACGTTAAAAAGTCTAGCTACGACACACAAACTATCGGCTTAAATGCTAAATTCCGTTTCTAATTTAATTTAGAAATTGAATTAAAAAAAGGACTCAATTGAGTCCTTTTTTTATGGCTATTAACTACGTACGATATTTAAGAAATGTAAGTGACGTTCGTACTGGTCAATAATGTCCTGAATCAAATCTTCCTGAGTCCAGTCCATTACATCGTAGTTCTGCCCACCCTCTCTCAAAAATACTTCGGCTTGGAAATATTGGCCATCTTCTGCTTCTGTACGACCAATTAAAAAACTTGGTGGTACTGTTTCACGTGAAACAACTTTATAAATAAAATTAATTTCATGATGATGATCGACTCGAAGCTGCATACCATCTTCAACTTCACTAATTGAAACTTCAAGATGACGACGTCTAAACTCATGCTGAATATTTTCAAAAGCACGTGAAACCTGCTTTTCAATATATTGCTTCACCTCTTCTTCACTATGAGGATAGTGCATGATCAAACCTAATCGTTGTTGCCAACTTCTCGGGTTATGAATAGCACGTGGGGTAATACGAGCTTCCTGAATTGCTTGCATTTTCGTGACATCAAGATGCAAAGCTTTTATTAACCCCCAACTCATCAAGAGCATGACTACAGTAAACGGCAACGCACTCATAATAATTGAAGACTGCAGTGCAGCAAGACCGCCAACCAAGAGTAAAATAATAGCCAGCACTGCCATCAATACTGTCCAGAACAGACGCTGCCAAGTTGGTGAATTTTCAGTTTTTGCTGTTAAGTAGTCAGTAACGAGTGCTCCCGAGTCCGCAGAAGTCACGAAGAATAAAACCACTAAAATAGTAGCCAGAATATTCATGACACCTGACCATGGCAAGTGCCCTAAAAACTCAAATAGAGCAACTGAGGAGTCTTGCTGGACAGCCTGAATGAGAGTGGTTTGATGTTCATGGATAATGCTAAATAACGCGGCATTTCCTAAAAAGCCCATCCAAATGATGGTAAAGCCTGTCGGAATAAGCAGAACACCTACAATAAACTCTCGAATGGTACGACCACGGGAAACCCTTGCGATAAACATACCCACAAATGGTGACCATGAAATCCACCAAGCCCAATATAAAATGGTCCATCCCCCAATCCATCCATTTGGCTGATAAGCATATAAATTGAATGTCATGGTAAAAAGGTTAGATATATATTGCCCAGTATTTTGAATAGTAGTCTGAAGTAAATAAATACTAGGGCCAGCGATAAAAACAAATACTAATAATATTAAAGCTAAGACTAAGTTTAGCTCTGATAAACGTTTAACCCCTTTATCTAAACCTAAGAACACAGATAATGAGGCTAAAATACTCACAAAAATAATGAGTAGAACTTGAATATTGGTACTTTGCTCGACACCAAATAAATAATGTAAACCAGAGTTAATTTGGGTGACACCAAATCCGAGAGAAGTCGCTACACCAAATACCGTACCAATGGTCGCAAATATATCGATACTGTCGCCCCACGGCCCATAAATCTTTTTACCAATGAGCGGGTAAAGGGCTGAGCGGGTCTTTAACGGTAAATTATGACGATAAGCAAAATAAGCTAATGCTAAACCGACCACAGCATAAATTGCCCATGCGTGTAAGCCCCAGTGGAAAAAAGTCACACGTAGAGCTTGCTGAGCTGCATCAATTGTCTGCGCATCTCCACTTGGTGGATTGACATAGTGCATGACAGGTTCAGCAACACCGAAGAACATTAAGCCAATACCCATACCGGCAGTAAACAGCATGGCAAACCATGAACCATTACTATATTCAGGCTGGCTATGGTCAGGACCTAATTTAATCCGACCTATCGCAGAACAGGCAATATAAATGAGTAAAATAAGAAAGAATGCAACTGATAGAACATAGAACCAGCTAAATGAATCGGTGATCCACTGCTTTAACTGTTGCGTTAAAAGTTCAAAAGAACTCGGAGCGATCACGACAACTGCTAGGAACAAAGCAATAATAATGACCGTACCCAAAAAGACATTGGGATTAACATTTGCGAACCAACTCGTTTGTTTGGAAGGCATAAATCCTCCATGTTATTTTAATGAAAAGTGACAGGCATGAAGCCAATAAAGACATTCAGGAATGAACAAAGTTATATCTTTCAATAGAGAAAGCCGATCATACTGTAAACAAACTTAATTAATATTGCAGTTACAAAGGTGTAAATAAATTAAAACACCTCCTTCTTTATTTATCAGAAATCTTTTTAGGGGCGTGTGAAATATACTGTAAAGCGATCAAACGCGTAACAATTAATGCCAAGTACATAACACCACAAAACATTTGTAACATCGCTAGAACACGTGCTGGTGGACTAAGGGGCATGAGGTCAGACAATCCTGTCGCTGACTGCAAACTAAAGCTTAAAAATAATAGATCTAGCCAAGTTTGTAAGTGATAAACATGGTTTGGATTTTGGAAGCTATTTGGAATTAGCAACTGACAAATGTTGTATAAAAAAGCAAATCCCCAAGCAATTAAGGTAAAAACAGCTGCTGCTGCAAACAGCTCATCTCGTGTCAAATATCGGTCAGCAAACATATAACGAAATAACCCATAAGCTGCCGAGAAGTAAGCTAAAGCTTCACAGCTGTGAGCAAAAATCTGGATGGTTAAATTGCTGTAGCCCAATAAAATAAACACTGACGATATAATTGCGCCACTTACAAAGGTAAGTCCTAAAAAGGTAAACATAGGTGTTTGACGAATCACTTTAGCAATAATGAGTAAAGCAAGTACTCCTAATGCCCAAGTTAAGGTTCTATAAACCTCATTATCAAAAGTCAGCATAGCCAGAATAAGTAAAATGAATTGCACAAACAGCAACCATGCAGAAGGCAATAATCGAAAGCTCGCCCAGAACTCGATAATAGATCGCATTTAATTATTTTCCATTTTTTCATTATGTTTTGAATTATAGAAAATCATACTGTACAAAAAATAGGATAAACAAGTTGTTCTTTATTAAGGAGCTTCTTTTCAATAACCTTTAGGAGAAAAACAAAAAAAGCCCCGTAGGGCTTTTTATGACAAGTTTAATACATTCTGATTAGTGGTCTGATGCACCAGAAGCACCAATACCTGTCATTGAACGTACATATTGTGCGTCGAAAGCAGCACGTTCTTTTTTCGCACGTGCTGAGTTATCAGTCACTGAGAAGAACCAACAGCAAAGGAACGACAATGGCATCGCAAACAATGCAGGACCATTGAACGGGTTAATTGGTGTATCTGAGATTTTTAAAGTATCAACCCATACCGCTTTAGATAAGATGATCAGTACAACAGCTGTTACCAAACCAACCACCCCACCAATCACAGCGCCACGTGTGGTTAAACCTTTCCAGAACATTGAAAGAACAAGTACCGGGAAGTTCGCACAACAAGCCACAGAAAACGCTAAACCTACCATGAATGCTACGTTTTGCTTTTCAAATAAAATACCCAAGATCATGGCAAAAACTGCTAAACCAAGCGTCGCGATTTTTGACATACGAAGTTCAGAAGCTGGAGTCGTTTGACCTTTTTTAAATACGTTAGCGTATAAGTCGTGTGAAATTGCAGATGCACCTGAAAGTGTTAAACCAGCAACAACAGCAAGAATCGTTGCGAACGCTACTGCTGAAATGAAGCCCATGAACAAGTCACCGCCTAAAGCGTCACTTAAATGCACAGCTGCCATGTTGTTACCGCCAACCAGCTCAAGCTTTCCTGTCATTGCCATTTTCGCAACATCAAGGAATTGCGGGTTGTTTGATACAAAAAGGATCGCACCGAAACCAATAATGAAAGTTAAAAGGTAGAAGTAACCAATAAAACCTGTTGCAACGACTACAGATTTACGTGCTTCTTTTGCGTCTTTTACAGTGAAGAAACGCATAAGAATGTGTGGAAGACCCGCTGTACCAAACATGAGTGCTAAACCAAGAGACAAGGCATCAATTGGGTTTGCAGCAAGTTTACCAGGACCCATAATTTTTGCAGCGTCGGCAAGGCTTATGTTATGGACTTTACTGAACACTTCAATAGATTGGGTGAACATATTGCTGAAACTGAAACCTACAGCTTTCATGACCATAAATGCCATAAAGGTTGCACCGCTCAGTAACATGACCGCTTTAATGATTTGTACCCATGTGGTTGCCAACATGCCACCAAAAATTACGTATGCCATCATTAATAGACCAACAATGACTACAGCAATGTTGTAGTTCAAACCAAATAGCAATTTAATCAGCTGACCTGCACCCACCATTTGCGCAATTAAATAAAATGCAACAACTACAAGTGAGCTAAAAGCAGCTAAAGTACGAACTGGTTTTTCTTCAAGACGGAATGACACTACGTCGGAAAGGTTATATTTACCGAGGTTACGTAAACGCTCTGCTACCAAGAATAAAACGATTGGCCAACCGACCATGAATCCCAGAGAATAAAGTAAGCCATCAAAACCAGAGCTAAACACCATTGCAGAAATACCAAGGAATGACGCCGCTGACATAAAGTCCCCCGCAATTGCCAAACCATTTTGGAAACCACTAATTCCGCCACCAGCCGTATAGAAATCTTGTGCTGATTGAGTTTGTTTTGCAGCCCATTTAGTAATGAACAATGTGAAACCAACAAAGATGACAAACATGATGATGGCATGCCAGTTGGTTGCTTGCTGCTCAGCTTCACCTAAATCCGGGCCTGCCATAGCAACTGTTGAATATAGCGATGCTGCCGCCAATAAGGCTTTCGCTTTTAATGAATTCCATTTCATATTAGTGTAATCCTTTCTCGTGCGTGATGGCCTCGACTTCCTTCAACGCTTCTTCACTCAACTGATCAAGGGTGTTATTCGCGATGTAGGAATACACGCCACAAAGTACGAAAGATAAAATGATAATTCCTATTCCAAGAGGAATCCCCCATGTCGTTACACCGCCACTAAATGAACTCATCAAAAATTCTTTGTTGTAGCCTACAAGTAGCATAAAGCCCACGTAGAGAATTAACATGATGATGGTGAGGGTCCAACTTAATGCACTTTTTGTCTTGACCATTTTTTGAAACTTTGGATTACGTAGAATCTGTTCCACTTGGCTTTGATCCATAACCAAACTCCTTACATAGTGCCCAACCTTGGTCACTTTTTTTTAATGTATTTTTTCATTATTAAAGTTAGCAAGATTACCTCTAAGTCGTAACTTAGACTTTGGTCGTTAAAATTTAATCAATTTATAGCTTTGTATCGGCATAGGTTATGATAGACACACGGTTTCACTTATGTAGGTCATATGAACAGCTGGCTGATTATTGGGGTGCTCACTCTTTATATTGCGCTTTTATTTGTCTGTGCTTTTTTTGGTGAGAAGCATGCCAGTCGTCTTGGCACACGTGGCCGCATGTTTTTATTTAGTTTAACTTTAGGTGTCTATTGCTCATCATGGACATTTTATGGGGCAACCGGTGCAGCCGTACGTGAAGGCGTCATCTTCTTGCCTATTTATTTAGGCCCACTGTTATTTGTCTGGTTTGGTTATGATATCTGGCGGCGTTTAGGTCGAGTACGGCAACACCATGCGATTTCGTCAATCGCTGACTTCGTCGCAGCGCGCTATGGTAAAAGTGGTGTACTCGCCTCTCTAGTCACTATTCTGGCGGTTATCGCGATTATCCCCTACCTCGCGTTACAGCTCCGTGCAATCGCTTTAAGTACCTCGGTCATTATGGAGCAAAGCTCGCATATTCATACTACGACCAACAGTGTGTTATTGCTCACCAGTGTGCTTGCGATTTTAGCCATGATTTTTGGTACACGACAGATCGCAAATACGGAACAGCATGGCGGCCTCATGCTTGCAGTTGCATTTGAGTCATTTGTGAAGTTATTTGCCTTACTTTGCGTCGCTTTATTTTTTATTTTTGAATCACCAGCTAACCTCAGCCAAATGACCTCTGATGTAAACCAGACTTTTCAGGAGGTTCAGCTCTTTGGTGTACCTGAAACTTTCTGGATTCAAACTTTACTGGCAGGCTTAGCCATTATTTGTTTACCACGCCAGTTTCACGTGGCGGTGGTCGAGCTACGCGATGAAAAGCATATTCGCGGTGCCCGTAAATGGTTCGCGGTTTATCTCATTTTAACTATTTTAGCTATTATCCCAATCGCAAGCTGGGCTTTGCATGCCGCGCCGAAATTCCTAACTGTACCCGATGTGGCTGTACTGTCACTGCCGTTAAGTTACAACCAAGAATGGCTCGCTTTACTGGCCTTTTTAGGTGGCTTTTCAGCTTCGACAGGTATGTTACTGGTTTCATCAGTTGCATTGTCTATCATGCTCAGTAACGACTTGATTATGCCTGCCTTATGGCGTTTTAAATTGCTGTCGCGTCATGATAAACATTTACCTAAAGTTCTGAAGTTCAGCCGTCGTATCAGTATTGTCGCAGTGATGCTACTTGGCTTTTTATTTTTCCATTTCTTTAATGATATTAACCAACTTTCAGTTTTTGGTTTATTGGCATTTAGTGCTGTAGCGCAGTTTGCTCCGGCACTGATTGGTGGTTTGTACTGGCGTGGCGGAAGCCGCCAAGGTGTCTATGCAGGTCTGATTGTTGGATTTTTAATGTGGAGTTATACCTTACTCTTTCCAACAATTTTGCGTAGCTTGCCTGAAGCCTATCAGGATGCTGCTCAAAGTATTTTGCTTTTTGGTCCTTTTGGCATTAATGCCTTACGTCCGGAATCTTTATTTGGTTTTGAGTCATTTGCACCTTTAACTCACGGTGTCATTTGGTCACTTGGTTTAAATATTGTTTTATATATCTGGATTTCAAAAATTTATCGACCAAGTGTGGCAGAACAAATTCAGGCAGAAAGCTTCTTCTACTATGAAACTAAGCCTTTACCATCACCGCACACATCTACTGATTTAACCTATCTTCCTCATGACGCGGCCCGTTTAAAAGTAGGTGATTTATTTGCCTTGGCAAAAAGAATTACAGGTGAGCAACCCACTACACAAGCGTTCGAGAACTTTTGTGAGCAAAATCATCTCACACTCAATCCAAATACAATTGCCAATGGTATGTGGTGGCGTTTTACCGAGCAATATCTGGCCGGTATTATCGGTGCTGCTTCTGCACGTACTTTGCTCACGACAGCCATGATTAATAACGGCCTTGCTTTGGGTCAAGTCGCTAATATTTTAGACCAAGCATCTCAGTGGCAACGTTTTAATCAAAATCTGCTTATGACCATGATTGACCACATGACCCAAGGGGTAAGTGTGGTCGATAAAAATATGTGTCTAGTCGCGTGGAACAACCAATATTTAAAACTATTTGGTTATCCAAAAGACCTTGTTTATGTCGGCTGCCCAATTGCCGACCTGATTCGTTATAACGCTGAACGCGGCGAATGTGGCCCCGGTTCAGTCGAAGAGCATGTACGCAAACGTCTTCACTGGATGAAAGTCGGCAGCGCCCACGAGTTTGAACGTATCCGTAAAGACGGCCGCGTTATTCAAATGCGAGGTAATCCAATTTCAGGCGGTGGTTTCGTCACGACATTTGCCGATATTACGGCCTTCCGTGCGAACGAAGCCGTACTTGAAGCTCGCGTAAAAGATCGGACTCAACAGCTTGCTGATGCCTTAACTGAACAACAGCTTGCACGTGAGCAAGCTGATATGGCCAATATGTCCAAGAGCCGATTTATTGCTGCGGCAAGTCACGATCTATTACAGCCTATGCATGCTGCTCGTCTGTTTAGTACTGTTCTTGAGCAAAGCATTTCGACTGAAGAAGACCGCCAAACCTTACAGCAACTTGACCGAGCACTCTATGGTGCAGAAAGTATGCTGTCTGCCCTACTCGATATTGCACGTTTGGAAGGCGGCACCATACAACCAAAAAGACAACCTTATCCGTTGCATGATTTACTCAGTGACCTTGAGTTGCAGTTTAAATCGATTGCCGCTCAGCGGAATATTTCACTAAAAGTCCACGATGTGTCTTTCTGGATCGATACTGACCCGCAGTGGATTCGTCGTATTATTCAAAACTTTGTCAGCAATGCCCTACGCTATACCGCCAAAGGTCAAGTGGTAGTAGGCGTACTTCGTTCTGCACAGCAATCTGGTCATATTCGAATTGGGGTTTGGGATACTGGACCTGGTATTGCTGAAGAACAACGAATTAAGCTATTCCAAGAGTTTGAACGTTGCGGACATTTATCACCTTGGGGTGAACAAGGTTTAGGATTAGGTCTCGCCATCGTACAACGTATGACAGGTTTGCTAAATTACCCTGTTCATGTTTACTCGGAGTTGGGCAAAGGCTCATGCTTTATGATTGAGGTGCCTATTGTCGAGCCACCAAAAGTAGCAACACCAACTGTACAGGCCGTGCCTTTAAAAACAAAAGCCTATCGTATTTTGTGCCTAGACAATGATGAAACGATTCTGGAAGGTATGAGTAGTTTATTAGGTCGATGGGGTTATCAAGTTTTTAAAGCCACTGAACCTGAGCAAGCTCTAGACATTATTCAAAAAGAGAATATTCAGGTTTGGCTCATTGACCAGCATTTAAATAACAATCAGCTTGGCGTTGATTTTATTAATCAAAATCGTCAAGAAGATGTTCCAGTTGCCTTAATTACAGCGGACTCCCACCCCGAGTTACCACAGCAATTAAAAGAACTAAATATAGTTCTACTTAAAAAACCACTAAAACCGGCCTCATTAAGAGCGTGGTTATCTGGTCTTAAAATTGCTAGTACGACAGACTAATCATTTATCGCTTCCCAACTTTTGATAAATTTGGGGAGCGATGCTTGGCAAAAATGTTTAGCTAAATTTAAGCCAATAGGCAGAAATGCTCAAAATGTCTACTTTTACTCAATAAATTATTGACCAAAATTTCCAAAGATTCTTTTTCTATGGCAAAGCTCACCTTTTTTGTAAGTGAACACTTGTACACTTAGTTACAATTTAATAAGTCATTGTTTTTACAATTATTTATTTACTAAAAATCACCATATACGACTTTAGTCGTATTCTACTTGCATTCTGCATGACACATAAATATTCAAAACACATTTTATTCGTCTGACGATTTATTTGAACTTATTTTGCCTGATCGCCCCCCTGCTCATGAATTAACGCAAAGGACCACTGCCATGAATATTTCTGATAACAGCCCACAAGGCCAACTTTCTTCTCAACAGTTTTATCGCCAATACAGTGCCAATGCCTTACTTCCAGAGTTAGATTGGCAAAGTATTTTTCCGCACAGCAAGCTGAGCAAAGCACATATCAAAGCTCTTAATACAATTTATCAGTGTGCTGTGCCCCTCGCACTTAATGTATTCCATGATTTAAATTTTGATGTATTTGCACCTGCTGCTTATCATCCGCAAGGTTTGGGCTTATTTGACAAGTTAGCGCAACAAGAAGAGAACTTCTTAAAAGTCCTCACTGCTGAAAGTGAAAATCTTGATCATGACACACGCCATCAAATCTGGAGCATGTTACTCCGCGGTGGTGCTGTTCTGGTTTTCAAGGCTTGGCTTGGCCATGTCAAACTCGGAGAAAACCAGTTAGATATGACTCAGTTTGATGAACTTTCTGACTTGCTCTTTATTAAGACACCTCCACATCAACTTGCTGAGCGTTTGCATGTAGATGAAAAAGCAAAACTTGACCATATCTTCTTAATGTATGGCAATGATATTTTTCTTGATCGGTTCAATAGCCTAGAAACAGCAGCACTTTTTGTTGATTTAGGGGTTTATGATGCAGCTTTCTTAAGCTTGCGTGATGACCGTGTAGCTGAATATTTAAAAAGTAAAGGCTACGTAACTCAAGAACAAATTGATGATTTGCAATGTGCTCTTAACCCACTGTACTGCGACAGCCTAACACCTAAGCAAGATTGCCTTGCTTAAGTGGAACATATAAAAAAGACCTCCATTGAGGTCTTTTTTATTTTAGATTTTTTTATCTTCAATATTTAATGCGCTAATTGCTAATACAGCTTGGGTACGATTTTGTACACCTAATTTTCTAAAAATAGCGGTTACGTGCGCTTTAATGGTGGCTTCTGAAACATCAAGCTCGTAAGCGATCTGTTTATTTAACAAACCTTCCGCAACCATCATCAAAACACGGAATTGTTGAGGCGTTAACGACTGAATACGTTCAGCCAAAGCAGTTTCATCTGCCGCTCTCGGGTCAAGATTAATATTTGATGGAAGGTTTGGTGGTAACCAGATTTCGCCATCTAGAACTTGACGAATCGCTTCACCAATATGACTTGGATGAGCAGATTTAGGAATATAACCCATTGCACCATGTGCAATCGCACGTTGAATAATTGACGCTTCTTCGTGTGCAGAAACCACAATAATTGGAATAGAGGGATATTGTGCTCTTACATAGACCAGAGCAGAAAAGCCTGAAGCACCTGGTAAGTTTAAATCAAGTAATACCAGATCAGGTTCTGCCCCATTTTCCAAACGCTCATAAAACTCATCAACCGAAGCTGTTTCATGAATTTGTGCCTGTGGCAGGCTATAACGTACTGCTTGAATCAAAGCATGACGAAACAAAGGATGATCATCAACGATTAAAATATTCATAAGCGATTAAAGTAATCTTGAGCATAAGTATGGCCTATTGTAACCCTACTATTTAGATGAAAGATATGCTCATCTTATCCATTTTTATGCAAAATGTTGTTAAATACAGTCCTTTGCTTCATTTTTCAGTTGTTTTTTACCTTTTAATCAAAATTAATCTATTTTTTATATAAGCTTCATTTTTATTCTAAAAAAGATATCACCAATAATTATATAAAATAAAAACAATTGTTTAACTTACTATTAAATTATAAAAATCAACTATTCGGGTTTTATATTTAAAACTGATAAGGTTGACCAATTTCGTTATTTTACAGTTTGCCGTCATTGTTGATTAATAAGTCCAATGTTGTTTTTTAGGCTTAGGAACCAAATCATGACTGGTATCGCATCATCAAAACCTTTAAATATTGTTGCTGTTTCTGGTGGCTTAAATACCCCATCTAAAACCGAAAGTCTGGTTCAGGCCATTCTTGATGAGTTATCTGAAGCAATTGATATTAAAGTTCACTTTATTAAATTAAGTGAAATCGGACCATTATTAGGCGGCGCATTTTATCGCAATCAACTCCCTCAACGTGTACAAGATGACCTTGCAGCAGTTGAAGCAGCAGATGCCTTGATTGTGGGTACACCTGTCTACCGTGCCTCTTTTACCGGTCTTTTCAAACACTTCTTTGACTTCGTTGAACAAACTGCATTAGTCGATGTACCTGTACTTTTAGCTGCATCAGGTGGTAGTGATCGCCATGCTCTGGTACTCGAACACCAACTTCGTCCATTGTTCAGCTTCTTCCAAGCACAAACTTTACCAATTGGCGTATACGCAACAGATCGTGACTTTACTCCTGAATATACAGTGAAAAGTGAGCAACTAGCTGACCGTATTACACTGGCCGTAGCACGTGCATTGCCAATTCTAGAATGGGCGCCAGCAAAAGGTAAACGTGCTGAGGTGGTTAAACCTAAATCTCAGCAAGCGAATCAAGAGCTTGGTATTAACAAGCAAATTGAGCAAGAAGAAGTATTACCTTCAGCAGCTGTACCAAACCTTGATGCAGCAGAGTCTCGTTTGCATCACAAGTCCGGTAAATCATTAACGCATGTTGCCTAAGCGCAATATAGCTAAATAAAAATAACGAATGGGGAGAGAGCACCATGACGCAATTACAACAACCAATTAAATTTGCTTATTGGGTACCAAATGTAAGCGGTGGCCTTGTAGTGAGTAACATCGAACAGCGTACAGACTGGAGTTATGACTACAATGTTCGACTTGCACAGGCTGCCGAAAACAATGGTTTTGAATATGCGCTCACTCAAATTCGTTTTACGGCGGGCTATGGGGCAGAAAACCAGCATGAGTCTGTGAGTTTCAGTCATGCATTACTTGCAAAAACTGAGAAACTTAAAGTGATTGCGGCGATTCTGCCCGGCCCTTGGAAACCGGCTCTTGCAGCTAAACAGCTGGCTACGATTGATTATCTAACCGAAGGCCGCATTGCTATTAATGTGGTAAGTGGTTGGTTTAGAGGCGAGTTTGATGCGATTGGTGAAGAGTGGCCTGAGCATGATGAGCGTTATGTTCGCTCTGAAGAGTTTATTCGCACGCTAAAAGGAATCTGGACCACAGATAACTATAGTTTCGATGGTAAGTATTACCAATTCCAGAACTACACACTTAAGCCAAAACCTCTGCAAAAACCACATATTGAAGTCTTTCAGGGCGGCAGTTCACGTGCAGCAAGAGATATGGCGTCTCGTGTATCCGACTGGTATTTCACCAATGGTAATACTGTAGAAGAAATTCAAAAACAAGTCGAAGATATTCGCACCAAAGCAAAAGCCAATAATCACCATGTCAAAATTGGGGTAAATGCGTTCATTATTGCCAGAGATACCGAAGAAGAAGCTAAAGCAGTACTTCAAGAAATTATTGATAAAGCCAATACTGAAGCAGTCAATGCATTTGGCGATGCAACTCGTGAAGCGGGTGCGGCTTCACCAGAACAAGAAGGCAACTGGGCAAAATCAACTTTTGAAGATTTAGTTCAATATAACGATGGCTTTAAAACCAATTTAATTGGTACACCTCAGCAAATTGCAGAGCGTATTGTGGCGCTTAAAAATGTAGGTGTCGATTTGGTTCTTTCCGGTTTCTTACACTTTATTGAAGAGGTGGAATATTTCGGAGAAAAAGTTCTGCCGCTCGTTCGTCAGTTAGAACTTCAACAGGAAAAGGAGGTAGAAATCCCAGCTAAATCAGCCTAAAAAACTCCAGTTAAACAGCGCAAGATAATAAAAACAACAAATTAAAATAAAGTTTTATTGGCTCCAAGACTCGGCTTGGAGCTTTTATTTTTTAAGATTTCTCAACTTCTCGAACAACAGTTTCAACTGAATAGCGGCACCATTTTGAAAGAACCTCAATAAATTCATTTAATGCTGCAGGTTCAAAATGACTCACAATCATATAACAGGCATTACCCATAACCTTAAAGCATTCATCAATCTGTTCGTATTGCTTGACCAAATTTTCAATTTCTTCAAAAGCGCGTTGTTCATTTAAATGCAAATGAATAAATTGTTTATGTAGGTATTGCACAGCAATGGTGTAGTTTTTGATAACTCCTGCATCCATCAACTGGGCTATTCGAGCACCTACAGCCTGCCCCGTTCGATGGACACGCTGACCAATTTCTTTATTTGTTAAACGGGAATCTTGCTTGAGTAATGCAATAATTTTTAGATCAATCGGGTCTAATTCAATATTCATTTTTCATGGCGAAAGAAAACTTGCGATAATGCTTTCATTTGACTATAGCCGATTTTTCAAGCAGAGAATAATCTTGTTTTATCTCATATCAACAAGAGTGTTCTCATGAAACAAGCACTGTTAGTTATCGATGTACAAAATGATTATTTTAAAAATGGCAAAATGGAATTGGTTGGACCAGATCAAGCGCTCGATAAAATAAAACAGCTCGAGCAATATTTTATCGAAAAAGATTTACCGATTATTTATGTGCAACATATTAACCCGCCACAAGCCAGTTTTTTTCAAGAAAATACAGATGGGGTTTTACTTCATCCCGAACTGCATGTTCATAATGATTCATTGGTTGTAACTAAGCATTATCCCAATAGTTTTTTAGAAACTAATTTAGAAGAACTTTTAAAAGCGCACCAAATTGATCAACTCGTGATTACAGGCATGATGACACATATGTGTATTGATTCAGGGACACGTGCAGCCAAAGAGCTTGGCTATCAACCTATCTTAATTGCAGATGCCACCGCAACACGTGATTTAAGCTATGCTGGAAAAACCGTAAAAGCTGAAGACGTGCAAATAGCTTTTTTAACTGCGCTTAGTACATTTGCAAATGTACAAAATACGACTGACTTTCTAGCAAGCTCTTAATGGCGCTTAATAAAAAAGCCCCCTTAGGGGCTTTTTTGGAGATTATTTTTGTCTATCGGGATAAACCGTGGCAATTAACTGCTCTACTACAGCAGGTTCAGCTAAGGTTGAGGTATCGCCCAAACTATCAAGCTCGTTTGCCGCAATCTTTCTTAAAATACGGCGCATGATTTTGCCAGAGCGCGTTTTAGGTAATGCTGGTGCCCAGTGCAATGCATCTGGTGAAGCTACTGGCCCGAGTACTTTACGTACCCAGTTAATTAACTCTTTACGCAGCTCTTCCGATTCTGGAACACCCGCCTGTAAGGTCACAAAAGTACAAATACCTTGTCCTTTAATATCATGCGGCATACCCACCACGGCTGCTTCTGCTACTGATTCATGCGAAACAAGAGCACTTTCAATTTCAGCCGTACCTAGACGGTGGCCTGAAACGTTTAGGACATCGTCAACACGACCTGTAATCCAGTAATAACCATCTTCATCACGGCGAGCGCCATCACCTGTAAAATAAGTATTTTTGAAGGTTGAGAAATACGCCTCAATAAAGCGGTCTGGGTCACCCCAAATGGTACGCATCTGACCAGGCCATGAATCTTTAATCACAAGGTTACCTTCAGCTGCACCTTCTAATTCATTACCTTCACCATCTACAATGGCTGGTTGAATACCAAATAAAGGACGCGTTGCCGAACCTGGTTTTAAAGCTGTTGCACCCGGTAATGGTGCAATCAAAATACCGCCTGTCTCAGTTTGCCACCATGTATCAACAATTGGGCAACGGCCTTCGCCGACAACATTGTAGTACCAGTTCCAAGCCTCTGGGTTAATAGGTTCACCAACCGAACCAAGTAAACGTAAACTGCTACGATTACTTTCGCGTACATACGAATCACCTTCTCGCATCATGGCACGAATCGCGGTTGGCGCTGTATACAAGATAGAAACTTTATGTTTATCGACCACATGACCAAGACGTGCCCATGTTGGATATTGAGGTACACCTTCGAACATTAAGGTGGTCGTACCATTTGCCAACGGACCATAAATCAGATAACTATGCCCTGTAATCCAACCAATATCGGCTGTACACCAATACACATCGTCTTGTTTTAAATCGAAGACTTCTTTGAAAGTACTGGTTACATAGACCAGATAACCGCCTGTGGTATGCAACACACCTTTGGGTTTACCTGTTGAGCCTGAGGTATAAAGAATAAATAAAGGGTCTTCTGCCTTCATTGGTTCTGGAGGACAGTCAGCATCCACCTCCATAATAATAAGGTGATACCACAAATCACGGCCTGGCTTCATTTCGATTGGGTTTGCATTACGGTAAACCACAATCACATTTTCAACACATTCGGTACCCGGCAATGCTAAAGCCAAATCGACATTTTCTTTAAGTGGTAACAGCTTACCGGCACGTAGGCTTGAGTCTGCGGTAATTACAAGTTTAGCTTGGCTATCTTCAATACGGCTTGCCAACGAGTCTGGCGAGAAGCCACCAAATACCACACAGTGAACTGCACCAATACGGGCACAGGCTAACATGGCAATTGCAGCCTCAGTCACCATTGGCATATACAGCACAACGCGGTCACCTTTACCAATGCCATATTTCTTCAAAACGTTGGCAAAGCGGCAGACTTCATCGTGTAATTCTTTATAAGAAACGATTTTATGACGAGAAGGATGGTCACCTTCCCAAATAATGGCAGGTTTATGTGGATGTTCTTTAAGATGCCTGTCCAAACAGTTTGCTGACACGTTCAACTCACCATCAGCAAACCACTCAATTTTGAAATTGTCTTTGTCAAAACTGGTATTTTTAACTTGGGTAAATGGCTTTATCCAATCGACAATTTTAGCTTGCTCTGCCCAGAATTCATCTGGGTTCTCGATAGAGTGTTGATAACGTTTAAAGTAGTCTGCTTCAACAGTACGAGCTGTTTTTTTAAATTCCTCTGGTACTGGATAGATCTCATTCATACGCAACTTCCTTGATCTTGTGCATCCCATCTCGAGACTGTGGCTATTATTTTACTGGATTTTATTTGTATGCCTTTTCAGTATGATGACTCTCTCAAAGTCAAAACAATCCGACTTTGGTCATATATTGATCACTTACTCAAACATACGAAATTGTGAACATTTTTATAAAATTAAGTTGATTTAAAACATTTGTCTATAGCTTTTACTTTTATAATTTTTTTAAGTTTTGATGGTTTTGACCATCAACAAAGTTTATTTTAGCTTTTAGAAGCAGTGCAGGAATAAAATAAGATGTTTGCCGAAACTCCCTCTTCACGACCACCAGAGCTTCCGTTTAAAGACAGTCCTTTTTCAATTCATGGTCGCTTTAACCGCATGAGTTATTTAGGTGGATATGGCCTAATTTATTTAATTACACTTATAGGTTATTTCATTTTAGCTTCCTTTCTTGGAAGTTTTCAGCTTTCAAGCGATCTATTTAATTTTGAGTTTTATAGCTCTCTTTCCGGCGTAAGTGCCTTAGTAGTATGGGCTTTTTGGCTATTTTTGATCTACCTCAATATTATTCTGGTCGTTCGGCGCTTACACGATTTAAATAAAAGTGGCTGGATGGGCCTGCTGTTATTTATTCCGGTGGTTCAGTTCTTTTTTATGATCTATTTATTACTTGCTTCTGGTACTGCAGGCCCAAATCAGTATGGCCCTGTTCGGCCTTCAACCTTTATCGAGAAACTGATGGCTTGGCTTATTTTAATCGCTATTTTAATTAGCCTTATTTCTACCGCAGGCTTTTTTTACTACTTCTCTGGTACCGATACTATTCAAACCCCAACACAAATTTTACAAAAAGGAACGCAATACTTTTAATTAAAAAACACTTTATTATTTAGATGAACTCATTATAGTAGGCGCACATTTTATCTCCTACTATGATGAAAGCTAAAAAAGCTTTCATGAATTTATTTAATTAGAGACTTGTCGTGGCTGATGAACAAAAATCCTTAACGGATGTTGCAAAAAATACAGGCGAACTTTTGCAAGAAGCAGGTACTAAAACCACTCAAACGGTTTTAGCACATACCGAGAAATATCATGATGCCTATACTACTATCGACAAAATCGTAGATAGTTTTTGGGAACGTGTACCTTATATCTGCATTGCGATTACCGTTTTTATTATTTTTTGGCTACTGACCAAATTATTTAAATTCTTTGTGCGTAAGACTTTAGAAAATCGTTCTTATACGCGCCAAAATTTGGTTCTTGTTTTAAACCGTGTCGGTAGTACAGCAATCTTATTCTTTGGTTTCTTAATTGCTTTAGTCATTATGATTCCAGGGTTTACGCCAGGCCAACTCATGAGTGCATTGGGTATTGGTTCGGTCGCAATTGGTTTTGCATTTAAAGATATTTTCCAAAACCTGCTTTCAGGTATTTTGATTTTATTGAGCGAGCCATTCCGTATTGGCGATTCGATTGTAGTGAATTCACTTGAAGGAACTGTAGAAGATATTCAGATTCGTGCAACGTTCCTGCGCTCACCGGATGGCCGTCGTATCGTTATTCCAAATGCAACCGTTTATACGAGTGCTTTAACGGTAAATACGGCTTACCAACAACGACGCTGTGAGTTCGTAGTCGGTATTGGTTATGATGACGATGAGCAAAAAGCGAAACAAATTATTTTAGATATTCTCAATAATGACCGAAATGTACTCAGCCAGCCTGCTTTCTCGGTTAACGTGACAGCTCTAGCAGACTTCTCGGTTAATCTTACGGTACGTTGGTGGATTAATACCACTGAAACAGATATTTCGTCATCTACAAGCACTATTCAAGCTGAAGTAAAACAAGCCTTCAATGCAAATGGCATTAATATTCCTTACCCTATTCAGGAATTAAAAATGGCCGCTAATCATTCGCCATTGAATGCTGAGAACTCAGCTAAATAAACGCCCTAAAATATAAGAAATAGACGTTTCGGTTCTTAAAATACGGTTGCCTAAGCTCATCGCTTGGCAGCCGTTTTTTATAAGTAAATCAACTTCATAAGGAATAAACCCCCCTTCCGGCCCAACCACTACACTACAAGCATGGCTAATATTAATTGGCATACTCTGCTCAGCATAAGGATGAGCCACGTAGGCAGGAGATCCTTCTGAAATTAGGGTTGGCAAAACGTCTTCAACAAAAGGTTTAAAACGTTTATACATTTGAATTTCAGGAACAATTGTGTCGCCTGCTTGCTCAAGTCCAAGCGTAACGTATTGATCAATTTGCTGTAAAAATGGCGTTTGCCAATAGCTTTTATCAACGCGATAACTATGAATTAGGCTTATCTTTTCAACACCTAAAGTCACACTATCCATAATTAAACGGCGTAAAACTTTTGGTCTTGGCAAAGCCACAATTAAATGAGCTGGAAGTTTTGCTGGTACTGCTTCTTCACGAATAGGCCGTATACGGACTTCGTGCTCATTCATTGAAACAATTTCAGTGATATAACGGACGCCGTTGCGAATACCAACTTTTAGGTTCTGGCCGACCGTGATATCAAGATGTTCACGCAAATGCTGTAATTGACGTTTTGAATGGATAGACCATGTATCCGATTGAACATCTTCAGGTTCTAGTAAAACAATATTCATGGTTTTTCGGCCAAATACCGGTTAATCACCCCTATATGTTTTTGTAGCGAACCTTGATTACGCTGCAATACTTTATGCGCCTGTACCACTAGCTGTTCAGTCGCCTCAGGCTCTGCCAGACACGCTAGCCAAATATCAACGACCTGCTGTGCATCTTGAGCGATAAGCACAGCATTTTCATCAATAAATTCATCAACAATCGTTTGAAAGTTAAAGTAACGTGGTCCAACCACTGTAGGTATATTTAAAACCATAGGTTCTAAAATATTATGTCCGCCACCTGGCTCATTTAAAGAACCACCTACAAAGCACACCTGACTTAAGGCATACCATAACCAAAGCTCCCCCATGCTGTCGGCTAAATAAACCTGTGTGCTCGCATGGATACTCTGTCCCATACTTCTACGATGCGTAACTAAATTTAAATTTTGGCAAATTTCAAATACTTCGTCGAAACGTTCAGGATGACGAGGCACCACAATACACACCAGCTGACGGTCTGAATTTAAATGAGGCGCAAGTGCTTCTAAAATTTGTTGTTCTTCAGGTGCATGTGTACTGGCAATCGTCACAACCTGACGATTTGCCAAATACCACTGCTGATGCAATTGAGCAGCTTGCTTAATAAAAGCCTCAGGTGCATGAATATCAAATTTAATATTTCCAACAACCTGACTTTTATGCTCGTCTAAACCAAGTTCGACATAACGCTGACGGGTTGCGCTATCTTGTGCTAATACCCAATCGATTTGCTTTAACATACCGGCAGTTAAACTTGAGACTTTACTATAGCCTTTTGCTGACTTTTCAGATAAACGAGCATTAAGTAATAAACATGGTACATGCTGTAATTTGGCTTGATCAATTAAATTTGGCCAAAGCTCAGTTTCAACTAATGCTAAAAGTCTCGGTTTGTATGATTCGAAGAATTGTTTTAAAAGAGGCTTTTGATCTACAGGCAAATAAACTGCTTGGAATAAATCTAGATATGGCTCTTTTAAAAAAAGTGACTTAGCGCGTGCCTGACCAGTTTTTGTAGTATTGGTCACTAAAACTGGCTGGCCTAGTTTGAGATAGTGCTCAATAAGTGGCTGCGCAGCATTGGTTTCTCCAACTGAAACCGCATGAAACCAGATGGCTTTTATATTTTTCGGATCTTCAAACGGCCCAAATCGTTCCAGACATTCCTGATGATATAATTCCAGACTTTCTGCACGTCTTTTTATTCGCCAACGATAAAAAGGTTTTAATAAATGGAGTGCTGTGTTGTACCAAAATGGGGTCGCCAAGCGGTTTGCCTCAAATAGTCAAAATTTAAAAACTGGGGAAAATATAACATAGATAAAAAAAATGGCAGAGTTTCGATACCTAAACTCTACCATATACAAGAAAAGTCATTGACTGAACTCACAAAAGAGCAAGTTCAGCAAATAGTAAATCTAAATAAAATAATGATTTTAAGAAGCTTCTAAAGCAGGATAGTCCGTATAACCTTCAGCACCTTTAGCATATAAAGTCGTTGGTTGGAGCTCATTTAATGGTAGACCTTGTTCTAAACGTTGTAATAGATCAGGGTTAGCAATATAAGCCTTACCAAAAGATACAGCATCTGCCTGACCTTCACGCAAAATACGTTTTGCTGACTCTGGTGTCAGGTTTTCATTGGCAATCCACACGCCATTAAATTTTTGACGTAATTGTGGACCGATACTATCGGCTGCTTCATATTCACGAGAGAAAATGAAAGCAACATTACGTTGACTTAATTGTTCAACCACATAACCGAATGTCGCTAGCGGATTTTCATCACCCATATCATGAGAGTCGCCACGCGGTGCAATATGTACACCTACTCGGCCAGCGCCCCACACCTCAATAAATGCATCAACCACTTCCAATAACAAGCGGGCGCGGTTTTCAACTGGACCGCCATACTCATCATCACGTTGGTTGGTATTACTTTGAAGGAACTGGTCAATTAAATAACCATTTGCAGCATGTAATTCAACACCATCAAAACCTGCTGCTTTAGCTAGTTCTGCTGAATGTTTATATTGAGCAACAACTTCTTTAATTTCTTCAATCGAAAGCGCACGTGGTTTTACATATGGGCGTTTAGGGCGTAATAAACTTACTTCACCCGCAGGTTGAATTGCACTTGGAGCAACAGGAATATCACCATCCAAAAGTTCAGGATCGGAAATACGACCCACATGCCAAAGTTGAACTACAATTTTTGAACCTTGTGCATGAACTGCTTCAATAATCTTATTCCACGCTTGTGCCTGCTCTTGTGACCATAGTCCAGGGGTGTCTGCATAACCCACAGTTTTTGAACCAATCACTGTTGCTTCAGTGAGAATGAGACCAGCATTTGCACGTTGCTGATAATATTCCACCATTAAGTCGTTTGGAACACGACTTTCTCCACTACGTGCACGTGTTAATGGGGCCATTACCAGTCGATTTTTAATTTCAAAATCACCAACTGTTAAGGGAGTATTGAGTTCAGCCATGATCGCCTCGACTTACACTTTATTTGTTTTAAAGTGTTTGTTTTAAATGTTCGATATATTGCTGAATCAAAGCTTCGTTACGTGAAAAATAAGACCATTGTCCATATTTTTGGACCTGAATGAGACCGGCCTGCTGTAATACAGACAAATGATTGGACATTGTAGACTGAGCTACTTTACCCAAACGTTCAATATGACCTGCGCAAACCCCTTTTTCAAAACTACCACCACATTCTTCTACCGGTAAATAATGCGCAGGTTCCTTTAACCATTGCAGAATCTGCCGACGAAGAGGATTGGCTAGGGCTTTGCTAATTGCATCAATATCCATAGGCTCAACACGTCTTTTAAACGAACAAAGCTTTGTTCAGCATTTCGAAAACATAATATCGCATTTTTTCGATATTCATATCCATTTTTTTCGATATTCATATCGTATTTTTCCGATTAACTTCCGAACACTGAACTGCTTTGCCGTTTTAATCGCTAAAAATTTAAGAGTTTAAAAGAACTAAAAGTTCAAAAGACTCTTACAACCCCTGCTTTAAACTCGCTTCAATGAAGCGATCAAGATCACCGTCAAGAACTGCACCAGTATTTGAGTTTTCAACACCTGTACGTAAGTCCTTAATACGAGAGTCATCAAGTACATAAGAACGAATTTGGCTACCCCAACCAATATCAGACTTCGAGTCTTCAAGTGCTTGAGCTGCTTCATTACGTTTTTGCATTTCTAGTTCATACAATTTTGCACGTAACTGTTTCCATGCATGATCACGGTTCGCATGTTGTGAACGTTGGTTCTGACATGCAACCACAATACCTGATGGAATGTGCGTCAAACGAACTGCTGAATCTGTTTTGTTAATGTGCTGACCACCTGCACCAGATGCACGATAAGTATCGGTACGAACATCAGAAGGATTAATATCGATTTCGATATTGTCATCAACTTCTGGTGAAATAAATACCGCAGAGAATGAAGTATGACGACGGTTACCACTGTCAAATGGTGACTTACGCACTAAACGATGTACACCAGATTCTGTACGTAACCAGCCATATGCATATTCACCTTCAACGCGAATCGTTGCAGATTTGATACCTGCTACATCACCATCAGATACTTCCATAAGTTCTGCTTTAAAACCGTGACGTTCAATCCATCGCATATACATACGTAATAACATTGAAGCCCAATCTTGTGCTTCTGTACCGCCTGAACCTGCTTGAATCTCGACATAGCAAGGATTCGGATCCATTGGGTTGCTAAACATACGGCGGAATTCAAGTTTTGCTAATTCTTCTTCGGCAGCGCCAAGCTCAGATTGTACATCTACCAGCAAGCTTTCATCATCAGCTTCAACAGCTAAATCCAGCATTGCTTTTGCATCTTCAAGCTGTGTAGATAAACCATCTAAAACGTTAATAACGTTTTCTAGTTCGCCCTTTTCTTTTGCCATTGCCTGAGCACGGTTTTGATCATTCCAGATCGCAGGGTCTTCTAACTCACGTAAAACTTCTTCTAAACGTTCTTTTTTCAGATCGTAGTCAAAGATACCCCCGTAGTGTTTGGCTACGATCAGTTAAGTCTTTCAATTGGTTTAGATAAGGATTAATTTCCACGCGAGTGTTCCCATAAAAACAGATAAACAGTCGAATATTTTATCATAGCTATGGTTATCTTCGAACCTGCTTTAATTTATAACTGTCATTTCAATTTATAAATTTTTTAATTTTCTTTCAGAAGATTTTAAGCTTAATTCGTAACATCCCCATACAAAATTGGGTACTTTTCCAGCATTTTTGAATTTCTACACAAAATCTCCTCAATTTTAATAAAATAAAACATTATGTTTTTATGTTTTAAAATCAATATCTTAAATTAAATATAGTTACAGAAAAAGCACATGGTTACAGTCCGGTTACTTGCCCAAGATTGACGGTAAATGTTTTTGCTCTAGACTAAAAGTTGTAACAAAACATTTATAAAATCGTTTTTAGAGGGGAGAGATTCCATGAAAAAACTAGCAATTGCATCAGCTCTTTTATCTGCACTTGCAGTAAGTGGCGCAGCAAACGCTTACCAAGCTGAAGTTGGTGGTTCTTACACTTATCTTGATCCAGATAACGGCAGCAGCGTAAGTAAATTTGGTGTTGATGGGACTTATTATTTCAACCCTGTTCAAACACGTAATGCACCGCTTGCTGAAGCAGCATTCTTAAACCGTGCAAGCAACGTTAACGCACACGTTAACTATGGCGATAACAGCGGTACTAAAGATACTCAATATGGCGTAGGCGTTGAATACTATGTTCCTAACACTGACTTCTACCTTAGCGGTGATGTAGGCAGAAATGAACGTGAAATCGACAACACAAACTACGACCAAAAAGTTACAACTTATGCTGCAGAAGTAGGTTACTTACCAGCACCAGGTTTGTTACTTGCTTTGGGTGTTAAAGGTTATGATGAAAAAGACGGTAAAGACGGCGCAGATCCTACCGTTCGTGCGAAATACGTAACTCAAGTTGGTCAACATGACGTAAACCTTGAAGCGTATGGCGCGTTTGGTGACCTTGACGAATATAAAGTTCGTGGTGACTACTACATCGATAAAACTTTAAGTTTAGGTGTGGACTACTACAACAATGACTTAACTGATAAAGACGAATGGGGCATTAATGCTAAAAAATTCTTAAATCAGCAAGTAAGTCTTGAAGGTCGTATTGGTTTCGGTGATAACGACAACACTTATGGTGTTCGTGCAGCATACCGCTTCTAATCTTACCTAGATTTAAAAAATTCGCTCAATTGAGCGGATTTTTTATTGATTTAAATGCACAATTCGTAGCTGTAAGCTCACATTGCCATTAAAAACGTTACGGTCTATTTCATAAACTAAATGTACATAGTCACGCATTGGATCAAACTCGAAGCGGCCGGCTGCGTTAAAAGCAATCGCATCGAAAGTGTATTGATCTATCGCTAGTCTAAGTTTCAGGTGTGTCTCTTTGAGCCAACGGAAATCAATAACTTTAAAATGTCCCTCAAATTGAGGCAGTGGAAATTTTTGTCCCCATGGCCCTAACTGCTCAATCCAGTTCAAGGTATCTAACTGCAAAGCAGAGACAGGTAACTCACCATCAGTCCATAATGTCGCTTGAAAGATTGATTCATCCATCGCAGCGACACAATCATTAAATACTGTCTTAAAAGCTTCAAAGTTTTCTTTACGAATCGTAAGGCCGGCTGCCGCAGCATGTCCACCAAAATGGCTGACCAACTCAGGATATTGTTCAGCAACTTGCTCAATAGTATCTCGAATGTGAACACCATCGATTGAACGTGCTGAGCCCTTAATATGAACGCCATCCTCATCGGCTGCAAAAACAATCGTTGGCCGATGAAATTGCTCTTTCAAACGCCCCGCGACAATCCCGATGACACCTTGGTGCCAGTTTTCTTCAAATAGAACAAGCGCTGCTGGGATATCTTGCTGTGAAAGCTGCAAATTATCTAAAGCCGATAAAGCTTGTTGCTTCATCTCCCCTTCAACTTGACGGCGATCTATATTTAGTTGATTTAATTGTTGAGCAATTGGATAAGCAGTTTCCATCGAATCTGCTAATAAACACTCGATCCCAATGCGCATGCTCTCCATACGTCCAGCAGCATTAATGCGTGGTCCAAGCACAAAACCTAAGTCTTGCGCACGTATTGAAGTTGCTTCCCGACCAGCAATATCGAGTAAAGCTAAAATCCCTACTCGACACTGATATTGCTGAATACGTTTTACACCGGCATCAACCAAAATACGGTTGTTATAATCCAAAACAGCAACATCGGCATAAGTTCCCAAAGCGACTAAATCTAAATATTGAGTCACCTTACTTGTACTTTTACCCTGTCTATTGCGTAGACTCGCCAAATTGGCAAGTACATAAAAAGCAACGCCAACACCGGCAAGTGCCTTACTTGGAAACTCACATCCTAATTGGTTTGGGTTTACCACCGCCTCAGCAAGTGGGGTTTCTTTGGTCGTTAGATGATGGTCGGTAATAATCACTTGCATGCCTAAGGCATGTGCTGCATCAACACCAGCATGGCTGGAAATTCCATTATCTACTGTAATTAATAGATCGGGTTTATAAGTTTGATAAGCAAGCTCAGCAATGGCTGGAGTAAGACCATAACCATATTTGAAACGATCTGGTACCAGATAATCGACTTGTGCGCCCATATCGCGAAGCACGAGCATCATTAAAGCAGTGCTAGTTGCCCCATCAGCATCATAGTCCCCCACAATAACTATTTTTTTCTGCTCATCGATGGCTTGGTCCATTAATCCGACAGCAGCATCCAAGCCTTTGAGCTCTGGAGCAAGCAGGTTCTTAAGTTTTAGCTCTAATTCTTGTTCAGATTGCACCCCACGTCTTGCCAAAATCTCGGCAATAAACGGAGGCACGCCCTGAAACTGTTCAGGGCGCGTCAATAAAGGTCTTTGTTTAATTCGTATTTTTGTCATTTAAGGCATCAGTCGGTGCAATGTCCATTGACCGTCGATTTTTTCATAACTCAAGCGGTCATGTAAACGATTTGGTCGTCCTTGCCAGAATTCATAATAGTCCGGTTGCAGACGATATCCGCCCCAAAACTCTGGCTTATCGAGTACTTCACGGCTTTGAACTTGTTGTTGCAAGTCTTGAAAACGCTGTTGCAACAACTCTCGGCTTTCTATCTTACCGCTTTGAGGTGTACTGATATGAGCTGCAATCTGGCTATCACGTGGACGCTTATGGTAATAGTCGGTAGATTCCTGTTCAGGAATTTTGACGACATGACCACCCACTCGTACCTGACGCTCTAGACTTGGCCAATAAAATAACAGTTCAGCATATGGATTTTCTGCCAAATCTATACCTTTCTGGCTGTCATAGTTGGTATAAAAATCATAACCTGCTTCTGTCGCACCGCGTAACAATACAGTTCTAACATGCGGACGACCGCTAGCGCTCGCAGTTGCTAAAGACATCGCATATGGTTCGTGCAAGTTGGCGGCTAAGGCATGATTAAACCAACCTAAGAATTGTTCATGCGGATTACTCGCGACTTGTGTTTCGTACAATTCACCTTGTTCATAGCTTAAACGTAATTCGCTTAAGTCTTTAATGACGTCACTCATGCCATATACCTTATGCAACTTGCGCTTGTGAACGGACTGCATTTGCTAAATGTTCAGCCAAAGCATTCACTTCTTGTTCGTCATCACCTTCAACCATGACACGAATGACTGGCTCAGTTCCAGACTTACGAACTAAAATACGTCCACGTCCTTTAAGCTGTTCTTCTGCTTTATTGAACTCAGTCACTAATGCTGGAATGGAGTATGGATCAAGCATTTGTTCTAAACGTATATTTACAAGCACTTGTGGGAATAATTTAAAGTCCTGAACCAATTCATGGAGCGCTTTATTTTGCTCAACCATTACAGTTAACACTTGAAGTGCTGCAATAATCGCATCACCTGTTGTGCTCTTATCTAACGTTAAAATATGTCCAGATGGTTCTCCACCTGTAACCCATCCATTTTCATCTAATGCTTGTAATACATAGCGGTCACCAACTTTTGCACGAACAAAGCCAACGTTTGCTTTTTCAAGTGCAATTTCAAGCGCCATATTACTCATAACAGTACCAACAATACCTACTGGCTTGTTTTTCGCTTGAGTCGCCAAAATATATAAGATGTGGTCACCATCAATTAAGTTCCCAAACTTATCAACCATCACGACACGGTCGGCATCGCCATCAAAGGCAATTCCTAGATCAGCTTCTTGCTCAACTACTGCTTTTTGTAAACTTTCTGGGTGAGTCGAACCACAGTTTTCATTAATATTTAAACCATCTGGTTCGTTATACAGAGCAACAACTTTGGCACCTAACTCACGGAAAACTGATGGACCAACGCTATAAGCTGCACCATGTGCACAATCCACAACAATTTTTAAATTATTTAAATCGAAGTGATATGGAAATGTAGACTTACAAAATTCAATGTAACGACCATTTGCATCATTTACACGAACACTTTTACCTAAGTTCGCAGTGTCATCAATAAATAACTCTTTTTCTAATTCTTTATTAATTTCTTCCTGTAATGAATCTGGTAATTTTTTACCTTCACTTGAGAAAAATTTAATTCCATTATCAAAATAAGGATTATGTGATGCAGAAATAACAATACCTGCATGCGCATGTAAGGCACGGGTAAGATGTGCAATAGCCGGTGTCGGCAATGGTCCAAGTAAGTGAACATATACGCCAGCAGCGTTTAATCCCGCCTGCAAAGCAGACTCTAAAATATAGCCAGATAAACGTGTATCTTTTCCTAATACCACAAGCGGTTTATTTTTTGGACTCGTTCGTTTTAATACCTTCCCTGCGGCGAACCCGAGTTTTAAAGCAAACTCTGGTGTAATCGGCATTTGCCCAAATTTTCCACGAATACCATCCGTTCCAAAATAACTCATAGCTTATCTCATTTTACGCCACTTCAGCCGTGGCTCATTTCATATATGGCTATTCTGCCATATCTATTTTCATCAGATTTACTTTACACCAAAAACAAAAAGCCGTCAGTGTACTGACGGCTTTCTTATTTGATTTGGTTACTAAAATCTAACCAACACGATAGTTCGGAGCTTCTTTAGTAATCGTTACATCATGAACATGTGACTCAGACATGCCCGCTGAAGTAATTTTCACAAATTTCGCATTTTGGCGAAGGTCTTCAATTACTGATGAACCTGTATAGCCCATAGATGAACGTAAACCACCCATCATTTGATGAACGATGTTACCCATTGGGCCTTTATATGGAACACGACCTTCAATTCCTTCTGGTACTAACTTTTCAGCACCTGCTTTTGAATCCTGGAAGTAGCGGTCAGCAGAACCTGTCGCTCCAGCCATTGCACCTAATGAGCCCATACCACGATATGCTTTGTAGTAACGGCCTTGGAAGAATTCAACCTCACCAGGCGCTTCTTCAGTACCCGCTAGAAGTGAACCAACCATGATTGTGCTTGCACCTGCACCGATCGCTTTTGCCATATCGCCAGAGAAACGGATACCGCCATCTGCAATTAGAGGAATTTGATCTTTCAGTGCATTAGCAACGCTGTCAATCGCAGAAATTTGCGGCATACCAATACCTGCCACAATACGTGTCGTACAGATAGAACCAGGACCAATACCTACTTTTACAGCATCTGCACCTGCATCTAATAATGCCAATGCAGCATCACCAGTTGCGATATTACCGCCAATCACTTGGACTTGAGGGAAGTTTTGTTTTACCCAACGTACACGTTCAATAACTCCAGCAGAGTGGCCGTGTGCTGTATCAACAACAATGACGTCAACACCAGCTTCAACCAATGCTTCTACACGACTTGGTGTTTCAACACCTGTACCTACCGCAGCACCAACACGTAAACGACCAAGATCATCTTTACAACTATTTGGATAACTCTCAGCTTTACGGAAGTCAGTTACCGTAATTAAACCTTTAAGTTCGTTGTTTTCGCCAACGACCAAAACTTTTTCAATGCGATGCTTTTGCAATAATGCTTGAATATTTTCTTTAGACTCGCCTTCACGCACAGTCACCAAACGATCTTGGCCTGTCATGATGTTGCTAACAGGTTGTTCCAAGTTAGTTTCAAAACGTGTATCACGGCCTGTCACAATACCAACAACCTTGCCGTCTTTAACAACAGGTACACCGCTAATGTTATTAGCGCTGGTAATTGCAATCAGTTCACGTACTGTGGTTTCTGGGGTTACAGTGATTGGATCTTTCACCATACCCGCTTCGAATTTTTTCACACGGCGTACTTCTGCAGCTTGAGCAGCAATATCCATGTTTTTGTGCAAAATCCCGATACCACCATTTTGCGCCATTGCAATCGCCATACGTGACTCAGTCACCGTATCCATTGCAGCTGAAACTAATGGGATATTTAAATGAATGCCGCGAGTTAAACGTGTCTTTAAAGAGACATCTTTTGGGAGAACAGTAGAGTAGGCAGGAAGTAATAAGACATCATCGAAGGTTAGCGCTTCTTGAACGATGGTCAGCATAACAATCTCACTGGTAAATTCCGTGAGCTATTATAAACAAATTTCAATGCAATTTTCATATTATCTTTGCCTTTTTCAGCAATAGATATTTACCTACTCTAAATATTTCTCACTTATTATCGTGTTAGCTCATATTTAACTCACCTGATCATAATCATGATCATTTTCTGAATCTGCTGGGCTTACCTCAATCAAAGGAATCAATTGGTGCGCCAAGCGTGCTTTATTACACTGTTCATCTGCAATCTGTACTTCTTTACAGGTAGAACTACGCACAGCATAAATAGAACAACCTACCTCTTTACCAATTTCACCTGTTAAAGCCTGACATCGTGGCTGAGCTTGATTGGTTCCACGCATACACGAATAAACGGGTGTTAAAGGTTCAACGAGATGTTCATCCATTAACTCGGCCTCAGCCCAATAAAATGAAACCCGAAAATGTGCACAACACGCCCCACAGCGTAGGCACTCATCTGGAGTCGCAACTTGAGATAACATTTTTATTCAAATTCTCGTCATCAAAAATTTTTTCTATGGCGCAAAATCCTAAAAAAATTTCAAATTGGACTCAAGATATTGAAGATAACTTTTTATGTCGGACAGCTAAAAATTTGCTCAGTCATTAAATCTACGCCGCATGGTAAGGTCTCAATCCAGTCTAAAAACTGATTAATCATTTCTTTACCAATAAATGGAGTACCATGCTGAGGTACAATCATCTCAATATCCATTTGACGGACCATGTTGACCCATAAACGAATAACTTTATTGGAGCACATATAGCGCTGATGAAAAGCCTTCATTTTCATCACATGGGCATCAAAATCTTTGAGAGGCTGACTTGCATCCTCCACAATAGAAGCCCCCATATCACCAGAAAATAAAATCTTGGCAACTGGATCATAAAACTGAAAATTACCTACCGAATGTAGGAAATGGGCCGGAACCATGACAAGCTTTGATTCGCCTAGTTGAATCACTTGACCACGATCTGGTAGCTCAATCAGACGATCTTCCCAATTTCCTTTCATACGCTCACTCATAAATGATGAATTTAAGTGAGGTAAAAATCGTGCCCACAATTTAGAGGCCACCACCTTAGCATCGGTATAAACCAGCCAACGAGGCATTGAAGTAATAATATCTGGGTCCTGATGTGAAGCGATTACATAGTCCAAATTTTTAAGACGAGTATATTTATTAAGTTCCATCGTCAATGGAACGTAGGTCAAGTCACCACCTGGGTCAATAACGGCTGCTCGTTCATGATCAATAATTAAAAATTGATTGGCTTGTATGCCTTCCCCTTTGACCAAACTGGTAAAACTAATACATTTATGTACGCCATTATCAAATAATATCTGTGATGTTGTTTTTTCAAACCCCATACAATTCCCCAAAAAAAATTTTAAATATTAGATATTTTTATATCCCTACTAAAATAAAGGGATTCTAAAATGCTTGCAATGAATTAATTGATATTTCTCATAATATTTTAAAATAGATTTTACTTTTCTTATTCTAGAAATGAATCATCAAGAAATTGAGTAATCCTCTAACATTTTCTTAAATAAGCTATATCGTAAAGTTTAACTTCTTCAAAGCTCAAAAAAAACGCACTCTTCATGAATGCGTTTTTATACAAATTGAAAATAACTTAGAAGAAATAATGTTGTACTAGCGTAGAAACACCTACAATGAAGAAAATAGCTGCACCAATTTTATGAATCAGTGAGATAGAGAGACGTTCAGCTAATTTATTACCAATAAATACAGCTGGTGCATTGGCAATCATCATACCTAATGTTGTACCTAGCATCACCCAGAAAATACTGTCATAGCGTGCAGCTAAAGCGACTGTCGCAATTTGGGTTTTATCACCAATTTCTGCTAAGAAAAATAAAATAAAGGTTGCCCCAAAAACACCAAATTTTTGCCATTTATTAATGCTATCGGTTTCATCATCGAGCTTATCCGGAATAAGCATCCAGAATGCCATACCAATGAAACCAACAGCGAGTACCCAGACTAAAATTTCAGGGCTTAGAACTGTGGTAATCCATTGCCCAAGCACAGCAGAAATACCATGATTAATAAGTGTTGCTAAAAGAATCGCAATTAAAATAGGAATTGGCTTACGGAAACGCGCAGATAGTAAAAGTGCCAACAATTGAGTTTTATCGCCCATTTCAGCGAGGGCAACAATCGAGGTAGAAATCAGAAATTCTTGCATGTCGGTTCTCTGGCTAGCATAAATGCCTATGACCTACCCCTCCTGCTAGCCAAATATCATAAAATGATTGCAGAGTGGTAAATCAAAGGTCTTGCCAACTCAGAAACGATGAGACGTTTAAGCTATGATGACCATGTTCTGTTGAACAATTATGTTGACCATCACCTATTCACCTTTGCTGTGAATAGCGGCTACTCCCCAATGAAGTATGCGTTTATTATATTCAAGTCACTCGATTTTTCAAACTTTCAAGTAACAAATTTTATCCACGCCCACACGACTAATCGTGCAATACCTAATATCACTGCAAAATAAGCACTTATATGAATAAAACCAATAGGGCTACTGCTCGTTCCAGCCTGATATTCAAAGGGCAAAATCAAAGTAGCAACAAACACCTCAAAACCCATCACCACATAAGTCATCCATTCCCACGGGAAGTGTAAAATACTGACCCATATTCCCATCAATAAAAACACAATCAATAGTAAGGGCAACATAATTTTCAGAAAACCTAACATTTACTACTTCTCCTTTATGTAATAACGAGAAATTTCTCCTCACTCTCGATAAATCCTGCTTAATCTGTAGATTAACCTAAAAATTAAGTCAAATAGACATTAAAACAAAACCCCGCCGAAGCGAGGTTTTAGTATGATCTTTCAAAGCATTAGATTAATAAAGTACGAATATCTTTAAGAAGTTTCGTAAGTTTATTTGTAAAGCGAGCTGCATCCGCACCATTAATTACGCGGTGGTCATAAGACAATGACAACGGCAACATTAAGCGTGGATCAAAGTCTTTACCATTCCATACAGGCTGCATCGTTGCAGGTGAAATACCCAAAATTGCAACTTGTGGCCAGTTAACTAGTGGGGTAAATGCTGTACCGCCAATTGAACCTAAGCTTGTAATCGTGAAGTTAGCACCTTGTAAATCTTTCGGTGTTAATTTCTTATCACGCGCTTTTTTACTGAGCTCACCCAATTCAACAGCAATTTGCTTAATTGATTTTTGGTCAGGATTACGTAGTACAGGTACTGTCAAACCATCTGGAGTTGCAACCGCAATACCCATATGGATTTCATTACGGAGCAATACAGATTTCTGATCATCTGCTAAGTGACCCGCGAAATAAGGCTCTTCTTTCAACAAGTGTGCTACAGCTTTTGCAATAAATGCCAAAATTGTTAGGCTCACACCTTGTTTCTTAAAGCCGTCTTTCAACTCACCACGCCAAGCTTCTAACTCAGTAATATCCGCAAGGTCAAACTGAGTTACTTGTGGAATGTAGTTGTTTAAAGACAACTGCGGAATTGATACTTGCTGCAAACGCGTCAGTACTTTTTCTTCCACGCCACCAAATGCAGTAAAGTCAGGAAGCTTTGGTAAACCCGAAACTGCTGGTGCAGTCGCAGCAACTGGTGCCGCTTGTGGTGCAGTTAAACGACTCTTCACATAAGCAAAGATATCTTCTTTAACTACACGGCCATGCTCACCAGAAGTTTTAACTTGTGACAAAATCACGCCAAGTTCACGAGCAAGCTTACGAACAGCAGGACCTGCATATACTTTAGCGTTTTCTGCTTCTTGCTCTTTCGTTAACTTATCAGTACCAGATGTAGGCGCCGCAGGTGCAGACTGTGTTGTAGCAGGAGCAGCTGCTTTAGGTGCTGCTGCCTGTGGAGCTGGGGCTACTTCTGCTTTTGCCGCTGGTGCAGCAGCAGGTGCTTGGCCTTCAGCTTCAATTGTTGCAAGCAACACGCCTTGTGAAACTTGTTGGCCTGCTTGCAAGTGAATTGCTTTTACAACACCCGCAACAGTACTTGGAACTTCCACAGTTGCTTTATCTGACTCAACTACAACAAGGCTTTGGTCTACATCAACTTTATCGCCAACTTGCACTAAGATTTCAGCAACAACTGCTTTATCTACGCCCAAGTCAGGAACATTGATATCAACTGGACCAGATTGAGTAGCAGCTGCCGCAACAGTTTCTTGCTTTGCAGCAACCGGTTCAGCTGCCGCAGCTGGAGCTGGTGTAGTAGCAGGAGCTTCTGCTTGCGCATTAGACGCAGCTGCTGTTTTCACTTGAATAAGAACAACACCTTCTTTAACGGTATCGCCTTCTTTCACTTGAATACTTTCTACAGTACCAGCAACGCTACTTGGAACTTCCACAGTTGCTTTATCTGACTCTACAACAACAATACTTTGTTCAACATCGATCTGGTCACCCACTTTAACGAGGATTTCACCAACTAATGCTTTTTCAACGCCAATGTCAGGTACAGTCACTTCAACAGTAGAAGTTGATGTAGAGGCAGCAGGTTGAGCTGAAGCTTGAGTTTGCTGTGCAGGTGCTGGAGCAGCTGGCTTTTCAGCCGCAGGAGCTGGTGTTGGTTCCGGAGCTGCTTGTGCCGTACCTTCTGCTTCGATCTCAATCAAAGCAACACCTTCAGTCACAACATCACCTTGATTAATCAAGATACTTTTTACGACACCTGCTGAAGTGCTAGGCACTTCAACAGTTGCTTTATCAGACTCAAGCACAACGATACTGTCGTCAACTTCAACACGGTCGCCAACTTTTACTAAAATTTCAGCGACGTTTGCTTTATCTACACCAATATCAGGGGTCTTAATTTGCATGCTTAGTTCCCCTCACCTGTTTGCGTTTCATTGTATTCAGCAACTGGCTGAACTTCCGGATGTGCTTGTGGAGCCCATGCAACCGGACGGTCAGTATCTAACTCAAAGTTAGAAATTGCATCTTTCACTAAACGTGCGTCTACTTCACCTTCGTCAGCTAATTTTTTCAAAGTAGCAACAACAATGTGTGCAGCATCAACACCAAAGAAACTACGTAAGTTCGCGCGTGTATCTGAACGGCCGTAACCATCTGTACCTAATGCAACAAATGGGCGACCATCTGGAAGATACGCACGGATTTGTTCGCTATAAGCACGCATATGGTCGGTAGCAGAAACTACGATACCTTCCGTACCACGTAATTGTTTAGATACCCAAGATTCTTTAACTTCTTCAGCAAGTGGGTGTAGGCGGTTGTATTCTTCACATGCCATACCATCACGTGCTAACTCATTGAAGCTTGTTACACTCCAAACGTTTGAATGGATTTGGTATTCATCACGTAAGATTTTCGCAGCTTTAATCACTTCGCGAAGGATTACACCTGAACCAAGTAACTGGACAGTTGCTTTTTCATCTTTCTCGAATAAATACATACCACGTTTAATGCCTTCTTCAACGCCCTCTGGCATTTCAGGATGCTCGTAGTTCTCATTCATTACTGTTAAGTAATAGAACACACGCTCTTGGTTCACATACATGCGTTGTAAACCATCATGTACGATTACCGCTAACTCATAACCAAAACATGGGTCATAAGACACGCAGTTTGGAATCGTGTTTGCCAAGATGTGCGAATGACCGTCTTGGTGCTGTAAACCCTCACCGTTCAATGTCGTACGGCCTGCAGTCGCGCCTAACAAGAAACCTTGAGCTTGTGCGTCACCCGCAGCCCATGCAATATCACCAATACGTTGGAAACCAAACATTGAGTAATACATGTACATTGGAATCATTGGCAAATTATTAGTTGAATAACTTGTCGCTAACGCAGCCCATGCACTCATCGCACCTGCTTCGTTAATCCCTTCTTGTAACATGTGACCGTCTTTTGCTTCACGGTAATGCATTAACTGTTCTTGGTCTTCTGGCGTGTATTTTTGGCCGTGAGCAGCATAAATACCAAGCTGACGGAACATACCTTCTAAACCAAAAGTACGTGCTTCATCTGGAACGATTGGCACTACGCGGTCTTTAATCGCTTTTTCTTTAAGTAAAGCAGCAATTAAACGAACCATCACCATAGTAGTTGATTGCTCTTTGCCACCCGAACCTTTCAACACTGCATCAAATACAGATAATTCAGGAATCGCTAAAGATTCACTCTCACGACGACGTGCAGGCAGGTATCCACCTAAAGCTTCACGACGCGCTTTCATATATTTCATTTCTGGAGAGTTTTCACTTGGGCGATAGAATGGAAGCTCTTCTAATTGCTCATCTGAAAATGGAAGATTGAAACGGTCACGTACATATCTTAAAGAGTCAATTTGCATCTTTTTGATTTGGTGAGTTTTGTTTACCGCTTCAATTTCTTCAGACAAACCATAACCTTTAATGGTTTTCGCCAAGATCACTGTTGGTTGGCCTTTCGCTTTCATCGCTTCTGCATATGCAGCAAAAACTTTGTAAGGGTCATGACCACCACGGTTTAACGCATCAATATCTTCATCGCTTAAATCTTTTACAAGTTCCGCAGCTTCTGGGTACTTACCAAAGAATTTTTCACGTGTATACGCGCCACCTTTTACTTGATAACGCTGATAGTCACCATCAACAGCTTCTTCCATACGTGCTTTTAATGCACCGCTTGTATCTTTAGCAAGTAGTGGATCCCAATGACGGCCCCATACTACTTTAATGACACGCCAGCCTGCGCCACGGAAGATCGATTCAAGTTCTTGAATAATTTTACCGTTACCACGTACAGGACCATCTAGACGCTGTAAGTTACAGTTAACTACCCAAATTAAGTTATCAAGCTTCTCACGACCAGCAAGTGAGATCGCACCTAAGCTTTCTGGCTCATCCATCTCGCCATCGCCGAGGTATGCCCAAACTTTACGATCTTCTTCTTTGATCAGGCCACGGTTCATCAAATATTTTTGAATGTGCGCTTGATAAATCGACATGATTGGACCAAGACCCATTGATACAGTTGGGAACTGCCAATAGTCCGGCATTAAATACGGATGTGGATAGCTTGGTAAACCGTTACCGCCAACTTCACGGCGGAAATTACTTAACTGTTCTTCAGTTAAACGTCCTTCAAGGAATGAACGTGCATAAATACCAGGAGCACAGTGTCCTTGGTAATAAATCATATCTCCGCCAAAGTTATCGCTGTTTGCGCGGAAGAAATGGTTAAAACCTACGTCATATAATGTTGCACTTGATGCGAAGCTCGCCAAGTGACCACCTAAATCATCACCTGTTTTATTCGCGCGAAGTACCATTGCTAAGGCATTCCAACGAATCAATGCACGAATACGGCGTTCCATATCTTGGTCGCCTGGCATTGCAGGTTGTTCTTCAACAGAAATTGTATTTAAGTAAGGTGTATTGAGACGTTGAATTGGAACATGCTTAGCAATTGCTTGTTGGTAAAGTTTTTCCAACAAGAATGCCGCTCGCTCAGTTCCCATATGTTGTAAAACTGAATCGAATGCATCTTGCCATTCTTGGGTTTCTTGTGCGTCGGAGTCACCGTAAAACGCCATAATTCACCTGTTCCTTGTTCTCTAATCTACTTTGTATTTTTACCACGTTTTGCCCCTCTCAAGTTATTGCCACGGGTGAATGTGAGGGGGCTCTATTATTTTCTGAATGAATAGTCATTGACCGAGCAGTAAACAAAATAACAAAAAAACGCCAATATTGGCGTTTTTTTATACGATCATTGCGTTAAGAAAGGTTTATGTTCATTTCAGATTCATAAATTTAATAACCTTGAACTTTTATGAAACTCTATTAAGGCAACATTGCTAAGTAAGTTGATGGATTCTTACGTTGACCATCTTTAACTACTTCATAATGTAAATGCGGTCCTGTACAACGACCTGTACAGCCCACGTTAGCAATATGATCACCAGCAGAAACCTGGTCACCTACACGAACTAATAAACGTGAAGCGTGTGCATAGCGTGTTAAATAACCATTACCGTGGTTGATTTCAACATATTGTCCATAACCTGTACCCCAACCTGATTTAGTTACAATACCAGGACCAGTTGCATAGATCGGTGTACCACTTGGTGCCGACATGTCTAAACCACCATGATGCTCTGCACGACCACCCATGGTACGGCCACCAAAGTTAGAAGAAACACGTACGCTATCTGGAAGAGGATGAGAAACTAACCAAGAATAAGGATTTGAAGAAGAGGCATTAAAAGAATTTTTTGCAGTCGTATGACCATATTTTTTGGCCAGTGAGTCATTATTGAGCTCAACTGTTTTAGGACGTAAAGTGACTGAAACTTTAGCACTCGCCGGAAGATCTAAATCATCAGGATGTGTATATGAACCTTGAGATAATGTTTTTGATAACTGTTCCAATCGATCTGAATCAGTAGATTGGTTAATATTTTGATAATCTGCAAAAGCAACCGATGCAGCCGAAGCGGCAAGTGAAAACGCTAATAAAATACGACGCGTGTGCATAAAAACCTCTTGAAACTGTTCTTACTCAAGTTCCTTATGATCTCTTCCTTGATATCAGTTGAAATGAACGCTTAAGATTAGGACAAGAAACCATTCGAGAACGATCAATGTCTAAACCCGATAACGTTTTTCAACAATCCGGAAAACACATAAAAACAGGAAACCTTACGTTTCTAACAACGCAAGTCGCGCAATGGCAAAGACTTACGAAAATAATCCAACCCTTATTGCCCCAACCGGAACAATGGCAGGTTGTGTGTTATCAAAATGGCACTTTAATTATTACTGGTGAAAATCAGGCAATGATTAGTCAACTCAGCTATTTACAGAGCCAATATATATCTAAATTATCTCAACTCGAAGGACTAAAAGACCTACAAAGAATTCAAGTTCGCTTAAGAAATAAAACTATTCCTACAGCGCCCCCATCTGAGCCTTCTAAATCCATCCCCCCGGAAACACAAGAAATGTTACGTAGTGCTGCCGACTTCGTGAGCGACCCTAAGCTTAGCCAAGCTTTACTACGTTTGGCAAGCAATAAAAAATGATGAGCTTTCTATTCCTTAATTAGAATCGTTCTTATTATGTGATTAAAATCACAGTTTTTATTGTTACATTATAACATAGCCAAATAAAGACAATGACTTATGTCACACTCACGTATGGAATTGGACAGTCTTTCTCGTCATTAAATGTTACAATTTCATAATTACTCGGATCACTTTGAACATTGCGTAATAGCTGATTATTTAAAGCATGTCCTGATTTATAGCCATCGAACTTGGCAATAATTTGATGACCAAGTAAATACAAATCACCTACTGCATCTAAAATTTTGTGACGAACAAACTCATCGGCAAATCGTAGGCCTTCTTCGTTCACAACACCTGTATCATCTACACCAATGGCATTGTCTAGACTTGCCCCTAAAGCTAAATTATTTGCTTTGAGGTAATCTAAATCCTTCATAAAACCAAAAGTACGTGCCTCACTGACTTCATACACAAAGGTTTCAGTAGAAAAATCGATAGTCGCAGATTGATATTCTTTTGCAAAGGCAGGATGATCAAAATCAATCGTAAAGTTGAGTTGAAAACCATTATGTGGTCTAAAAATCGCTTTTTTATCATCAATTAAAGCTTCAACTGGCTTTAATATTCTTATAAATTTTTTCGGGGCATCTTGTTCACGCAAGCCACCTTGCATTAATAAATAAATAAATGGTCCAGCACTACCATCCATAATGGGGACTTCAGATGCTGACACTTCTACAATTAAATTATCAATTCCTAAACCGGCAATCGCACTCATGACATGCTCAATTGTCCCTACCTTAATATCACCAGTGACAAGGTTTGAACACATAAATGCTTCTTGAATGAGCAATGCATTGGCAGGAATATCGACAGGTGGATCCAAATCGATACGGCGAAATACAATACCTCCATCCACGGTATGTGGAATGAAATTGATCATCACTTTTTGACCGCTATGAAGACCTATTCCACTCGCTTTTACCACACGACTGAGAGTACGCTGTTTCACCATGCTTTGTAACTTCTTTTTTAAAACCGCTATACGTTAGCATATTTAGTCATTGATCAAAAATAAAAAAAGGCAGTGTTTATACACTGCCTTTTAATAGATTGAACGCTATATTACTTACGTTGCTGATTTTTCAAGTAATCTTGAATGCTCATTGGAGAAGAACGCGGTGATGAACTTGGTGCATTATTCACATCATTTTCAGCATTTTGACGCTTATTAATTGCTGGAACATCATCTTCATCTACAGATTGTGCAGATTGAGTTGCTGTATGACTTACAGTATTACGCTTTCTTGGTTCTGCATCAGCTGCATTACGTGTTAAACCAGTTGCAATCACAGTTACACGTAATTCATCACGCGCATCTGGATCAAATACTGTACCGTAGAAAATCTCGCCTTCATCAAGGTCAACAATTTGGTTAACCACATCAGTAATGATTTCAGTTTCACGTAACGTGATGTCATCACCACCTGTAATATTAATTAACACGCCTTTTGCATTAATAATATTCACATTATCAAGTAGTGGACTACGGATGGCTTGTTCAGCAGCTTGACGAGCACGGTCTTCACCACGTCCTAAACCAGCACCCATCATTGCATAACCGCGAGTACTCATTGCAGTTTTCAAATCGGCGAAGTCAAGGTTAATGTGACCGCGGTTAACCACAAGGTCAAAGATACTACGTACAGCGTTTAACAATACATCATCTGCCTTTTTATAGGCATCTTTCATTGAAATATCACCATACACGCTTAATAAGCGTTGGTTAGGAATAATAATCAATGAATCAACATGTGCTTCAAGCGCTTCAATACCACGCTCAGCAGATTTTTGACGACGACGACCTTCAAAGTTAAATGGCGTTGTTACAACACCAACAGTCAAAATCCCCATTTCTTTAGCAACTTCGGCAACAACCGGAGCTGCACCAGTACCTGTACCACCACCCATACCAGCGGTTACAAATACCATGTCAGTTCCTTCAAGGTGCTGACGAATAATTTCACGGCTTTCTTCTGCGGCAACCTGACCTACTTCAGGGTTAGCACCAGCACCTAGACCACGTGTACTTTGCTCACCTAACTGAATTTTGAAAGGGGCATTCATACAGTCAAGTGCTTGTTTATCTGTATTGGCACAAACGAATTTAACACCCTGAATATCAGACTGTACCATGTGCTGAACGGCATTACCGCCACCGCCACCTACACCAAATACAGTGAAACGGGCTTGACCGTTGCCATCGTTTAGTTCATCTTCTATAAATTCAAATGAGGCCATGACCTTTAGGGTTCCTAATACATTATGGCAGTCACTTCAGCCCGTATACTGCCTTGATTTTCAAAAATAACTAATTTTAAGAATGCTGTGCAATACAAACCTTGTCAAGTACAGTGGTTTTCTCTTACAACTTCCTAACAATTCTACCAATAAATCCATACATCCTAAAAAATGGCTTTAAGTTTGCTATTAAACGCATTCCAGCCATTCACCATTCGTTCCCATACCGAACGGTCATTCCCCTCTTCAGGTTCCTCAACAGCTTCTTGTAATTCGCTTTGGCTAAACATAAGCAAACCCGCTGCTGTCGCATACATTGATCGGCGTAATGCAGCCTGATGCTGATCATCAGCATACACCTGTAATGGTGGATTACCTAAATGAGCAGACACACCCAGCATACGACGAGCCAAACTCACCATACCTTCGATTTGACAAGCATCGCCTGTCAACACTACACCATGATACAGGCCATGGATTGCACCGCTTTGTTCGAGTTCTTCGCGAATCTGGCTAAAAATCTCTTCATAACGCGCAATAATAATTTCTGATAACTCAATACGACTAATCGTTTGAGGGCCATCAATACCCTGAACTTGAATCATATGGTCAGGCTTAACAGCACTTAGATCAACACAGCCATGCAGAATTTTAATGCGTTCAGCTTCTTCAGTAGTTGTTTGCAACACAGCAGCAATGTCACGTGTCACATGCTCACCACCACGTTGTAATGTACGTGCTAAAGCCAAACGGCCATCTAAATAAACTGCCAGGTTGGTAATACCTGCACCAATATCAACTAAACAAACGCCATATTCTTTTTCATCTTTCAGCAAACTTGCTTCAGCCGTAGCCAAGCAAGAGACCACCATTTTCTCTACACCAATGTTCGCACCTTTCATAGCACGATCAAGGTTTTGCATAGTGGCAATCGGCATCATCATGAGCTGATAATGACCAGTCATGCTGTGAGCAGTCATATTGATTGGGTTTTGGACCCATTCTGCAGAATCACCTAACTCGAACCCGAGTGGCACTGCACTCGCTAGATAGTAGTCTGAAGTCACATGACTTGCTTTTGCTAACTCTAATGCACGGACAACTTCATTGGTTGTAATCACATGTGCTGGGTTAGCAACAGGTGTGCGTCCAGAAGCATAGAAACTTTGCAACTCGGTACTCGGAATAGAGACCCACGCACTATGAATGCGACATTCGGCCATATTTTCCGCTTCAGCAACGGCGTTTTTAATCGCAGCAATGACTTTATCGAGACTTACAATTTTTCCTTTGTTCATGCCTCGATTGCGAGCAGTTGCCATACCGATAACCTGAATGTTATCCGGCGCATGAATTTTTCCAATCAAAACTGAAACTTTATGCGTCCCAATGTCAATCGCAACAACTGAGGGAACAGCTTCACTCATCACTCATACCATTTCTTTGTTGTCTAATACCAGGCAAATTGCCTATTTTAAAGCCACGTATTATGGCTTTGCTTTTGCACCACCTGCAATGCTTGTGTCATCACTCGTTACAACAAACTGACCATTCACAATTTTAGGTGGGGTTGCATTCTTCCATTGAATAGATAATCCATTACGATATCGCAAATCAATGGCTGAGATTTTCGTCCACACAGGTTTTAGGTCAGATTGTGCCAAATGACTTAAACGTTGCAATTTATTCATTGTTTGATCTTGGTCAACAATAATTCGTAAACCAGAATCAAACTGCATAAACCAAGTCATTCGCTCTGTTAGATATAACTCTTTTAAACGCAAATTAACAGGATGGAATAACTGATTAATTTCATTATAGCGTCGCATCATCATTTTAGACTGGCTTACCGGACCATGTAACAGCGGAAGCTCAGAATGAAGTCTCGGTTCTGCCTCACTAAATACCTCACCACCATCGCTTAATAAGCGACCTGTTCCCCAACGGGCGATCGCATGTCGAGGCATCACACGAACACGAATACCATTTGGCCAGGCACGAGATACGACAACTCGGTCTACCCATGAAATTTCTAATGCTTTATCACGAATCTGCTCTAAGTCAGACGTAAAGTAATTATCTTTTACAATCGGCTGCACATATCGCATCACTTGCTGATTCTCAACCGGAGTTGTTGAACCTACCACCTCAAGCTTTGCGACAGTTGCATCAGTAATAACTTTATATAGACCGTAAATTCCGACCGCCAAGACTAAAAAGGCAATAACCAACAGCACCCATCCGCCAGCATTGGCAAGTTTTTGCTTGCGCGTAGGCGGTTTTTCATGAATGGAGGTAATCGCCGCACGTTTACGGCGCATGGAAGCCGGAAGTTGTGCCATATTTAAGCCGTACCTTCCAATGTTTGCTCAAGAATTGCAACACACAATTCATCAAAGCTATAGCCCACGGCTTTAGCAGCTTTTGGCACAAGTGAATGGCTGGTCATACCCGGCACAGTATTTACTTCTAGAAGCCAGAAATTACCTTGCTCATCCTGCATTGCATCAATACGGCCCCAACCTTCTGCACCTACAGCCTGAAAAGCGCGTAAGCATAAGGCTTGTAGTTTTTTCTCTTCGGTTTCGCTAAGACCGCAAGGAATGCCATATTCGACATCATTGCGTTGATATTTTGCTTCATAATCATAAAAAGCAACATCTGCTGGTGGCTGCAAACGAATAACAGGTAACGGCTGGCCATTTAAGAATGAAATCGTAAATTCGCGTCCCGTAATCCATTTTTCTGCCATGACAACAGCGTCGTGCTGAGTTGCCTTTTCAATTGCTGCTGCAAAGTCTTCAGCTTTTTCAACCTTACTCATGCCTACACTTGAACCTTCATGTACAGGCTTGATAATGACAGGTAAACCTAATTCAGCAATGACTGAGTCTAGATCTGTTTCTTTAGTAATAATGCGATACGGTGCTGTTGGTAAGTCACTACCTTGCCAGATTTGCTTGGTTTTGACCTTATCCATGCCTATTGCAGAACCTTGTACACCCGTTCCTGTATAAGGGATGTTTAACCACTCAAGCACACCTTGGATTTGACCGTCTTCGCCACCACGACCATGCAATACAATAAATGCACGGTCATAGTTTACAAGTTCAGTCACGCTACGGTCTTGCGGATCAAATGCCTCAGCCTGAACACCTGAACGTAACAAAGCGTCCAGAACTGCCTGACCACTATCTAAAGACACAGCACGCTCAGCCGATTTTCCACCAAGTAACACAGCAACTTTGCCGAATTTTGTAGCATTTGACACGTTTAAATCCTTAACCCGATAATTCAATACTTTTTGTTTATTTCACATACAAATGGTGCTGTGCAAGTTCTACTGAAATTGCTCCCACGTTACCTGCACCTTGCGTTAATAACAAGTCATTTGGTTGTAACACATTTTGCATGATGTTTTGCAAATTACCTTCAACCGGATCAATTAAAATCGGCTCAACCTGACCACGCAAGCGAATACTACGCGCCAAAGTACGGCTATCTGCGCCAACAATTGGTTTTTCTCCAGCCGGATAAACTTCTAGTAATAATAATTGGTCGACTTGAGATAAAACTTCAATAAAGTCATCAAAACAATCGCGAGTACGAGAGTAACGGTGTGGTTGGAAAAGCATCACTAAACGACGGTCAGGATGACTTTGACGAGCAGCTTTAATCGTAGCTTCCACTTCTTTAGGGTGATGTCCATAGTCATCGACTAATTTCACATTACCTTCACCAAGCTCAAATTCACCTTGTACTTGGAAGCGACGTCCAACACCACTAAAGCCTTTTAATGCACGGCTAATTGCTTCATCGGAAACACCTTCATCAGTTGCAACACCAATCGCAGCCAACGCATTTAAAACATTATGTAAACCAGGCTGATTAATGGTTAAACGCAACGGCTCACGGCCTTTACGCAATACCGTAAAGTGCGAACGCATGCCATCTTGTTCTACATCAATTGCACGGATGTCATTATCATCGTTAAAACCATAAGTAATAACTGGACGGCCTACACGCGGCAAAATCTCACGAATATTTGCGTCATCACCACAAACTACAGCTAAGCCATAGAATGGCAAGTTATGAAGGAACTGTACGAAAGTATCTTTTAATTTATCAAAACTGCCTTCATAAGTGTCCATATGGTCAGCATCGATGTTGGTCACAATCGCTGCCATTGGCTGCAAATAAAGGAAAGATGCATCCGATTCGTCAGCTTCAGCAACAATAAAACGGCTTTCACCAAGTGCCGCATTTACGCCTGTACTGTTAAGTAAACCACCGATCACATAAGTTGGATCAAGATTTTCTTCAGCCAACATTGTAGTTAACAAACTCGTTGTCGTGGTTTTACCGTGTGTGCCTGCTACCGCAATACCATGACGGTAACGCATAAGCTCACCGAGCATTTCTGCACGGCGTACGATTGGGGTACGTTGCTCAATTGCGGCCTTCACTTCCGGGTTTTCTGGATCAATAGCCGTTGACACAACAAGCACATTGGCGTTTTTAATATTTTCTGCTTCGTGTCCAATATAGACCTTAATGCCATTTCCTTCTAATTGTTGCGTGGTTTTTGAAGCTTTAATATCTGAACCGGAAATTTTATATCCTTGGTTAGCTAACACCTCAGCAATACCACACATACCTGCACCGCCAATACCCACAAAATGAATGTGTTTGATACGGCGCATTTCAGGCACTTTAATCAATTTTTTTGCTTGGTTTGCAGCTGTTGTTGGAGACATAGTAAATCCGATTACATTTTTTGAATAAGATCAACCACATGCTGAGTTGCATTTGGTTGGGCATGTTGACGCGCTTTCACTGCCATTTCTGTAAGCAATTGGCGGTTCATCAACGTAGTAAACAATTGATTTAAAACTTCTGGTGTCATGGTCGATTGCTGGCAAATTTTTGCAGCTCCGACATCGGCCAGAAATTTGGCATTTGCAGTTTGGTGGTCATCTACCGCGATTGGAAGCGGCACAAAAACTGCTGCAACTCCAGCGGTAGCAACTTCTGTCACAGTTAAAGCGCCCGCACGGCAAATAATTAGGTCTGCTTCGCTATAGGCTTTTGCCATATCTTCAATAAAAGGCAAAACCTGTACAGTTAAATTTGCTGGCGCATCTGCGTACAAAGCTTGAGTCGCCTCAACCTGTTGCTGACCACATTGATGGAAAATATTCAGTGGCACTTGAAGTTGTTTTAATGCCGGCGGTAAACGTTCATTAAGTGCTTTTGCACCTAATGACCCACCCACAATTAAAATATTTAACGGCTTACCCGCTTGCTCACGCTCATCGTAGCGCCATTTGGGGCTTAAAATATCTGTAATTTCGCGGCGTACCGGATTTCCGGTAGTGACCACTTTTTCGCTCGCAGGAAAAGTATTTGGAAATGCTTCGCATACTACTTTAGCTACACGTGACAACTGTGCATTGGTAAAACCGGCAACTGCATTTTGCTCATGAATGAGAACAGGAATACCTAATAAGCGAGCAGCCAGACCACCCGGTCCTGCAACATAGCCACCAAAGCCAGCTACTGCATCAACTTTAAGCTGTTTCATATAGCGCATCGCGCTAAAAGTTGCTTTTAAAATTTTAAAAGGCGCAGCAAGTTTACGGATGACTCCGTTGCCACGTACGCCTTGAATATCAATTTGATATATTGGAATATTTTGATCTTTTAATAACCGATTTTCCATACCTGTTGGCGTGGCTAACCATGAAACTTGACAACCTTGCTGTTGAAGTTGTTTGGCTACGGCGAGGGCTGGAAAAACATGTCCACCAGTACCGGCAGCCATCATCATGACATGTTTAGGTTTGCTTTGCTGTGAATCTGTCACGGTCTAATTCTTCAACTCAAAAAACAATGGAAATTGTCATCTATTTTTGTAGCCGTTTATTTTAATCCTAAAGCTTCATTAACGAAAAGCGAATTTCACTCGTTTATAACAGAAAGATGTGCTTTTTTGAAAATATGCCTACAAAGCGCTAGCGTATTTCATATTATGGTTTTATTAATTGATATATTTTTAGGTGATTTCCCAGCATTCGCTTAGGAAATCACTCAAACTGGATTATTGAGCAGGACGACCCGCTTCTAATACGTCGAATAGATCATCGGCAATTGATGTACCAAATTGAGCATCAATTTCACGAATACAGGTTGGGCTAGTCACATTAATTTCAGTCACATAATTACCAATCACATCAAGCCCAACAAATACCAATCCTTTTTCACGTAAGAAAGGCCCGATTTTCGCTGCAATGAATTTGTCATTTTCAGTAAGTGGACGCGCTTGGCCTAAACCACCTGCTGCCAAGTTACCGCGCACTTCACCATTTTGTGGAATACGAGCTAGACAGTACGGAACAGGTTCACCATTCACCATTAGAATTCGTTTATCCCCTTCTACAATTTCAGGAATATAACGCTGAGCCATAATTGGACGAGTGCCTAATTCTGTCAACATTTCCAATGTAGAACCAATATTTACACCGTCTTGGTATAAACGGAAAATACCCATCCCGCCCATACCATCAAGTGGCTTAACAATCACATCGCCATGTTCTTTAATAAATTCACGAATCAGGCTCTGCTGTGATGTCACAAGTGTAGGCACTTGTAGCTCTGGAAACTGCGTAGCAAAAAGTTTTTCATTGCAATCACGCAGTGATTGAGGCTTGTTAACAATCCATGCGCCTTCACGCTCAGCTTGCTCAAGCACATAAGTCGTGTAGACAAAGTTCATGTCAAAAGGCGGATCTTTACGCATGAGTACAACATCATAAGCCGCGATTGATTCTTTTTTCTTTTCGCCTAACTCATAATAATGGCTGTAATCTTCAAAAACTTTTAACGGAGAGATGAGACCGTAAGCCTTACCTTGATCGATATATAAATCTTGCTGTAATGCATAACCTAATTCATGTCCACGACGGCTCGCCGCCCACAACATTGCCATGGTTGAATCCTTTTTCAGATTTACGGTTTCAATCGGATCCATGACGACAAGTACACGCATGCTCAAGCTCTTCTTAAAATTTAAATTAGTATGAGTATAACTGAGATTTTTCACTCGTTTTTCTTAATTTCAGTAAAACCTTATCTGTTATTTCTTTATCTTGAATTCAGATAAACTCAGTTAAACTAAGGTCATAAAATATTATTTTTTAAAGGCTAAAGATGAAACTTTATCGCTATTTAACAGGCCCTGATGACTCTGCTTTTTGCGCACGAGTGACTAAAGCGCTCAATCATGGCTGGGAATTATATGAAGCACCCACCATGACCTTTAATGGTACTCAAGTGATTGTGGGCCAAGCAATTTGCAAAACGATTGATGAAAACTATGATCCAGAAATGGATATTGTAGATGTGCTCAAAAACAATGCTTAACTCTAAGGGTGTTTTTTAATAATGAAGCACCCTCTTCAAACCTCTATTCATAAATAAAACTAATCATTTCAATCAAGCAATTATTCATCACATGAATTATTTTTTTAAAATCAACAATTAAAAATCTATCACGATAATTTTATAAGCAATAGTTCTTTTATTCTAAACAATTAAATGATTATAATTATCATTTATACTTTTATTTTTGTTAATTGACTTTATTTTTATGTTAAAAATTTCTATATCATCTCCCCAAATTAAAAGCTCGTTCCCACTTAGCCTACTCAGTTTAATGATCTTGAATATTCAAGGTGCCTACGCAGAGGAATTAGCGGACTCATCTTCAAAAGTTGCAGCAGTCATGCCAACTATAAAAATTGAAGCGATGAGTGAACTCGATCCCATCAAAAGTTATATCGACTATGACAAAGCCAATGTCACACGTAATGGTTTAGACAAAAAAGATATTCCGCAAACTATTGATACTATTGATGTTCAAAAATATAAAATTTATGGATCAAATGACTTAAGCGTCATGCTGCAAGGTACACCAGGCGTATCAACCAGTTACGATATGCGCGGCGATGGGATCACGATTCGTGGTTTTGGTGCAGACACAGGCGATATTTACCGCGATGGTATACGTGAAAGTGGACAAGTACGCCGCAGTACAGCCAATATCGAACGTATTGAAATTTTAAAAGGCCCTGCTTCGGTTTTGTATGGTCGTAGCGCTGGTGGTGGGGTTGTAAATATGGTGAGTAAGTTTGCCAATTTTGACTCTAAAAGTTCAGTTGGCGCATATGCGGGTTCATACGATAATTACGGAACAACGGCTGACATCAACCAAGTACTTAACGACAATTTAGCAGTACGTTTGACTGGAGAATATGGCGAGGCAGGCAGCTTCCGCTCAGGTATTAAAAATAAAATTGAGATGCTCTCTCCAAGCTTTACCTATAAAAATGACGATGGAACACTCACTTGGACCACACAATATACCTATGACAAATTAGGTCGAGTTCCTGACCGTGGGCCAACGCGTGAAAATCTACCTGCAGGTACATCCATCAAAACAGGATTTGCCCAAGATGGCGATTATGTTGATGATATTTTGCAAGTGGTCCGCACCGATGTAAATTATGAATATGCACCTGACTGGAACTTCCACTGGGCAGCGAGTTACCGTCAAGCAGAACAGAACTTTGACCACTTTTATTTTGGGACTTATTGTGGGTTAGATGGCAAAGATTTAAAAGGCAAAACCTGTACAACAAAAAAAGGCTATATCAATCAAATTTACTATTGGCAACAAACTAGCAATAAGACCACAACCAATACCTTTGATATTAAGGGCAAATTCAAAACAGGCTCGCTTGAGCACCAAATTATGGTCGGTACAGACTGGACCTATGAGCAACGAGAACCACGTCTAGCCAATAAGACTCAAAACGGTTCAGCCATTTATGGTTACGTTAATCCGCTCACTGGTGAACGTGAATATAGTCGTGGCAATGGCCCTCTTTTAATTAGCCAACATAACTACAATGAAGGTACCACTTATGGTGTATTTGTTCAGGATTTAATTGGTCTAAATGACCAACTTAAACTCATGATGGGCCTACGTTATGATTACTTTGACTTTTCAACTACCAATAAACTTAATAATGATCATCGTAATGTAAAAGACAGTAGTCTTAGTCCAAATGTGGGTTTAGTCTGGCAACCCGTTCCAGAACATAGTTTTTATACGTCTTACTCTAAGAGTTTTGCACCATTTGGCGGACAAATGGGTGTTAACCAAGTTACTGGGAGCACCGATGTCACAAAAATGGATAAAGAGCCTCAATATAATGAGCAATACGAAGTGGGTGTAAAAAGTGAATGGTTAGATAATCGGTTAAATACTCAATTTTCTGTCTTTGATATTCGTAAAAATAATATTCGCTATAAACCAAACCCAGACAGTGAGCCAGATGTATGGGCAACTGCGGGTCAGCATCAATCTCGTGGTCTCGAATTTAGCTTTATTGGGCGTGTACTTGATAATGTCTTTGTTCGCGGTGGGTATGGCTATACCGATGCAAAAGTAAAAGAAGACAAGCAAAATCCTGATCGTGAAGGCAACTATTTAGCCAACACATCTAAGAACACAGGTAATTTATTTGTTCGTTATTTACCAACCGAGCAGTGGTATACCGAAGTGGGCGTGACTTATGTCGGGTCGTATTATCCAAATATTAATAATCAGGTAAAAATGGAAGGCTTTAACCGTGTCGATGCAGCGATTGGCTATAGTGCAGCCCCATGGAATGTCACACTTGCGGTGAACAATTTAACTAATAAAGAATACTGGCGTTCGGACAGCATGCCAGGCACACCACGTAATGTGTTATTGCGTTTGAATTATCAGTTCTAAGTAAAAATATTAAAAAGGCATACTCCTATTTTAGAGGTATGCCTTTTTATTTTTAGATGCCGTATTTTTCACGGTAAGCTTGCATATTAGCTAGCGCTTCTTTTTCGCCTTTCGCTTCTAAATAATCCATTAAGTCCTTCATAGTAATCAGTGCATGCACAGGAATTTCTAATTCTTTTTGAACTTCCTGAATTGCAGAAAGTTCACCTTGACCACGTTCTTGACGATCTAGCGCAACTAAAACACCCGCAATAGTTGCACCGGCATTTTTCAAAATCGTTACCACTTCGCGAATCGCTGTACCTGCGGTAATCACGTCATCAATAATCCAGACTTTTTTACCTTCAACCGCAGCACCAACTAAAACACCACCTTCGCCATGATCTTTCGCTTCTTTACGGTTAAAACCCCATGGCACGCTCTTGTTATGTGTTTGCGACAAAGCAACAGCAGTCGCAGCTACAAATGGAATACCTTTGTAAGCTGGGCCAAAAATCACATCAACATTTTCGCATTGTGTTAATTTATCGGCATAGCCTTGTGCTAAAAGAGATAAAGCTTCACCATCGTTGAGTAGGCCTGCATTAAAAAAATAAGGACTCACGCGTCCAGATTTTAAAGTAAACTCACCAAATTTAAGCACACCGCGTGATAATGCGAGTTCGATAAATGCTTGCGGGTGAAATGACACAGGCGTTGTCATGAGGTGCTCCAAATTCACAATTGAGGTTAAATTTTCGCATGATACCAAAGGATCAGTATCCAAGTGATGTAAAAATTCTTCGAGTCGTTTCCATTAACGTAAATGGCTTACGTTCTTCAGTGACGAAAGGCTTACTTGAATGGTTAGAACAATCCGATGCCGATGTCGTATGCATGCAGGAAAGCCGCATTACCCATGAACAATGGACTGAAAAGTTTAGACCCGAGGGATGGCATACCCATCTCTTTCCAGCAGAGCGTGCAGGTTACGCAGGTACTGCAATTTATAGCCGCTTACCCTTTGTCTCTATTAAAGATGGTTTAGGGTTTGAATTGGCCGATAGTCAAGGCCGCTTCATTTCTGCCGAATTCGATTTAGGTTTGTCACATCCCGTACATATTGCATCATTATACTTACCTTCGGGCTCAAGTGGTGAAGAAGCGCAGGCACGTAAAGATTTATTTTTGGGTGAATACGCAAAAATCTTAAAACAATGGCGTGATGAGAATAAGTCCATCATTATTTGTGGCGATTACAACATCGTTCATAAACGGATTGATATTAAAAACTGGTCGGGCAACCAAAAGTCGTCTGGCTGTTTACCTCATGAACGTGCTTGGCTTGATCATATTTATGATGAACTTGGCTATGTAGACACCTTCCGTGTGGTAAGAACAGAAGCCGAATTGTACTCATGGTGGTCAAATCGCGGACAAGCTCGTGCGAAAAACGTAGGGTGGCGTATTGACTACCAAGCATGTTCACCAGACTGGAAAACACGCACAGTAAATGCATGGGTTTATAAAGATCAATGGTTTAGCGATCATGCTCCAGTTATCATCGACTATAAAATTCAAGATTAGGTGAACAAGTGTTCACTTACATTGTCGTTTTTGCTTACAACACATGTCGTTTTTGAGTATTTTTCTTACACACGTTTAACGGCATTATAGCCCCACGGCACAGGGAAGCAGTCAGGATGACGCAAAAGGATAGGACGCCGTAGGAAGATAAAATAAACTTAAGATAAGTTTATTTGCAAGGATGTGACAATGGACGTTGAAATGAGACCCGCATGATCAGGATGATTAAATGCGGGTTTTCTCTTTTCTATCTCTTATTTTTTGCGCTAAGTTCTTTTAGTTTTCTAGATTCTTCTTATTGAGTTCATTATTACCTTGTCTTATGACAATAACATGACATTCTTTATTGTTTTAATCATTATTTTTCATTTGTTTTAAAAGTATCGGTATAAAGTAGTGCCCAAATGCATTTTGGGTTAGGCTGTGTGTTCTTTCTTTTTGACATGGTCCGATAAAATGTTAAAAATTTATGGTATTAAAAACTGTAATTCAATGAAAAAAGCATTTGATGCCTTACAAGCAAAAGGTTTGAGTTACGAATTTCACGACTATAAGAAACAAGGGATTGATGCCGATACCTTGAAAATCTGGTTAAAAGAAATTGGACAAGATACCGTTCTCAACAAGAAAGGTACTACGTGGAAAAAACTATCTGAAGATGAACAAACTCGTGCTTTAAGCAGCGAAGATCATCTTATTGAAGCACTTATTGCTCAGCCAAGCTTAATTAAACGACCAGTTCTACAGACCTCTAAAGGTTTTCTGGTGGGTTTTGATGAAACTGCCTATCAAAACTTAAATGCATAAAAAAACGAGCCAAATGGCTCGTTTTTTTATTCACAGATTTAGTTGGCACGAATCCACGTTTGGTTACGGCCCAATGCTGAAACACCAATATAGCCGCGTAATTTAAGCTTTTTACCACCCTCAGCCAACTCACCTTTTAATTTGTAAGTTTTGCCAGATTTAGGGTCTAAAATTGTACCGTTTTCATAACTGGTACCACCTACATTTTTTAGATTATGTACAATGGTCACACCTTTAAGCGGTTTGTTTTTATACGGACCTTCACATTTTGTACAAGAGTTTTCTTCACCTGGTGTCAAAATGCTTTGAATGGTTGCAGTTAAGGTTCCATCCTTCTGTTCCGTAAACTTTACTACGGCTTTGGGCTTATTGGTTTGGTCATCAATCGTTTTCCATACCGTTCCGTTTAGTGGGTCAGCCGCATTGGCAAATGCAGCCATACCAACAAGTCCTAAAGCTAAAGCAATCTTTTTCATTTTTGTAATATCCTTGGGTCTTTCAAGACTTCAGTATTCAAAACTCGCAACGATATTGCAATTTTTGAATGTGACTGTTTCGTGTAACCTTGTAACCTTGAAAAATAAAATTTATAGGGAAACAAGTTATTAACATAAGCGGATACTATATGAATATACCAAACGTTTTAAAATATTATTTAACAGAAACATTTCTTAAAACAGCAATTCGCAAACCAAGTCAGTTGAATTTACCTCCAACTGCTTTACGCCCTATGCTTGAACAACTTTGCCGAGCATTTCCAAAACAAGAAAATGTAACTGTTCGTCCGATCCGACTTGCTGGTGTAAAAGGTGAGGAAATTAAAGCTCAGGATTCAGCAACCCAGCTTATTTTTCATATTCACGGCGGCGCTTTTTTTCTGGGCAGTGTAAAAACCCATCATGCATTTATGACGGATTTAGCTGCCCGCACCCAAATGCAAATCATTCATGTGGACTATCCACTTGCACCGGAACATCCATATCCTGAAGCGATCGAAGCATTATATGACGTATATCAATCATTATTAGTTCAAGGTATTCAGCCCAAAGATATTATTTTATCGGGCGATTCATGCGGGGCTAATTTAGCTTTGGCACTTTGCTTGCGTTTAAAAGAACAACCCGAACTCATGCCAAGCGGTCTAATTTTATTGTCACCTTTCTTAGATTTAACCTTAACCAGTGAATCTTTAAGATTTAACCAAAAACATGATGCCTTGCTTTCTCTTGAAGCTCTGCAAATAGGTATTCAACATTATATTGGCAACCATATTGCAGCAGATGACCCACGTGTTTCGCCTATTTTTGATAACTTAGAAGGTTTACCACCGACTTTAGTACAGGTGGGTTCTAAAGAAATTTTATTAGACGATGCAAAACGCTTTAGAGAAAAAGCTGAAGAAGCAGGTGTCAAAGTACATTTTAAACTTTATACAGGCATGTGGCATAACTTCCAGATGTTTAATGCTTGGTTCGACGAAGCAAAACATGCGATGGCAGATATTGCCGAATTTGCTCATGAACTTGATAAAACTTAATTAAAATGAATGAAGTGATGAGTTTGAAATACCTCTCACTTCATCTTATTTATAAAAACTTTAATCTTAAGGTTTAATGAGTGAATCATGGTATGTTTAGGTTATGAATCATTCAAACTCCCCCATTTTAGGATGATCTGAAGAAGAGATATCACTATTTAGGAGTTCCTTTATTATTATGAAAATTCGTTTAATCACTCATCCTATAAATAAAATAAAACAGGTGATTCTCGAATTCATCCATAACAATCATATTATTAACTGGACCCCGTTACAAAAAAGTGCACTGATGCTGACCCTCGCCTGTGCAATGAATTTCAGTTGGATTTTATGGAAAGGCTATATCTTAATAACGCCTAGTGTCTGGCAATGGTCAAATTTACCTTTAGTCGAATCACAGCTCTGGCTCAACTTATTGACCTTATTTTTATTAGCTTTGCTGATTATTCCGTGTTACCGCTATAAAGACCAAGACTGGGCTCAAAAAATTGTTCCTCTTATTAGCGTGCAAGCCTTTATGCTCATGCTGTGTCACGATGGTTATTTAATAGGAAGTATCAGCCCAGCCACAATGGTCGGTTATGTAGGTACGATTGGCGTAGGTTTAGTTTTATTTGAAAGAAAAATTGTTTATAGCGCTTTTATACCAGCAACAATTATTTTAGCTGTATGTACTTATTTAAGTATGAATGGGGTTATACCCTACGCTCCACTATTTAACTTCACGGCTATCCGACATGCTCAAACCAATCCATTTTGGTTAGGGAGTATGCTGTTTTTTATTATGCCGATTTTAGTGGCGTGCTTTATTTTATTTGAAATTCTACTAACTCAATGGCGCCAAAGAGAAACTTATATTCAACGCTTAAGCCAGATCGACCCATTAACTAATGTATTAAATAGACGCAGTTTAAATGCGCATCTTGAAACACTGCACGAACAAAAATTCGATTATGCTTTAGTCCTTCTCGACATAGACCATTTTAAAAAAATTAATGATGTATATGGACATCATCAGGGCGATCAGGTCCTGATTAAAATTGCTCAATGTCTTTCTGAAAATTTACGTAATGAAGACATCATTGGTCGATTTGGTGGAGAAGAATTTATTTTATTACTCCCTCATACCGACATTATTCAAGCGGAAAAAATTGCGGAACGTTGCCGACTTGCCTTACAAGGGTTATCTATTTTCAATAATCAGAATATTCAGATTCATGTAAGTGCAAGCTTTGGAATTAGTAGCTCTGCTTTTGCAAACGATCCCTACGTTGTGATTCGACAGGCCGATGAAGCACTTTATGCGGTAAAGGCTTCAGGGCGTAATCAGGTCCGCACTTTTCAACAAATACCACATATAAAATCAATTTGACTATTTAGCTTTCGATAAACTTGCAAGCTGTTGCAAAAGCTCTTGCTGACTAAAGGCACCTGTTAAACGCAAAGAACGAATTTCTTGTTGTTGCTTATTTAAAAAGAGATACGTTGGTGGCCCAAGAATATTCCACTGCTTGAGTAGAGCTTCATGTGACTGATCATAATGACTCAAATCAAGCTTAATGAGGTAGTAAGGCGCAAGAGCTGACTGAACTTCTGGTGCTTTTAAAATACGATGTTCAATAGGCTGACAAGCCACACACCAGTCTGCATAGACATCAACGACAATAGCCCGATCAGCAGGCGCTGCTGCTAAAATTTTCTGAAAGTCTGCGGCTGTAGTTGCAACATGCCATTCAGCCATATGGTCGGAACTTTGCAAACTTCGATTTTGAAAATGCTGATACTGGTTATAAGCAACAAATGGCGTTACCAATAAAAGTAGTAAGGCATATAGCCACTGTAACTGCCCTTTTTTCCAAAAGAACTGATACAGCGCATAAATAATAAAAGCCAGCCCTAGCAATAAACTAAGCACTTGCATGCCCCAATCTGGCAATAAAGGGCGAATAAAATAAAGACTTAATCCTAACATCAGAAAAGCAAAAATTACTTTAATCTGATGCATCCAGTCACCTGCTTTAGGTAAGAACTTTGCACCTAAAACACTGGCAATGAGTAAAGGAATTCCCATCCCAAAACCTAGACAGAATAAAAGCAAAGCACCTTGCCATTGGTTCTGGGTTTGAGAAATAAATAATAAGGTTCCAGCTAAAGGTGCAGTCATACATGGACCAACCAAGAGCGCAGAAACTACGCCCATGACCCCGGCACCAACCAAAGTACCACCTTGTTGCATAGACTGAATACGATCAAGCCGATTTAACCACGTTTGCGGTAAACGAAGCTCAAACAATCCAAATAGATTCAGCGCAAAAACTACAAACAGTAAACTAAACGCGATAAGCGTAGCAGGCTGTTGTAACCAGCGTTGGAAATTTAGCCCTGCTGAAGAAGCAATTAAACCTAGACCTGCATAAACCAATGCCATACTACACACAAAGGTAAGTGCAATGGTCCAAGCCTTTAAACCCTTATGTTCTCGAATAATCAGTGAGGTTAAAATTGGCAACATTGGTAAAGAACATGGCGTAAATGCAAGCAGCATGCCTAAACCTAAAAACAATAAAACACCATACCAAAGTGAGTGTTCAATTAATTTAGCTGACCAAATCTGGTCTTGTGCAATTTGGGGAGCGGCCGCTTCAGCTTTATTTTCTGAACTTGTCGGATCTTCTAAAGGTTCTTGAGATACTGGTTTATTTGCCAAATCTAATAAGCGTTTCTGTGCTGTTCCTGCTTGATTTTGTACACCAACCAGACCATCTGCATCGGTTTGAAACTCAATAGTTTGTGGTGGATAACAAATACGGTCTTTGGCACAGCCTTGCCAAGTTACAGTGTAGTGCTCTGAAGGTTTAGTCTTAATCTGGAAGTTGACTTGATGGTAATAAACCTGACTTTGCCCATAGTTCTCATCATATTGAGAAACGGCTTTAGGCAAATTTAAAGCTAAAGGTTGATTACCCTGCTGGACAGTAAATTTATGCTGATACAAATAATAATTTGGCTGAATCTGCCACGCTAACTTTGCGGTATGCGATTGTGGCGATTCAACCGAAAATGAAAAAGCCTGTTCGGGTGAAAGTAGCTTATCTTCTGCAAAAACAAACTGGCTCAATACAAAACTAGCAGCTGCTAGAAAATAAATAATTCCCTGAGAAATAAGCTTTTTCATTAACATCAATTCAAGTTGGTTTTATCAAAATAAGAATGCCATGCCCAAGCCACCATGGTAGCCTTTATCTTGACCCTCTAAATCGACACCTACACTTGCATCAAGTTGAGTACGTTTATTAACTGCATACACTAAACCTGTACCTAAACCATATTGGTAGTCTTGGCTTTCAGCTTTACGGTAAACAAATTCAGAATAGCCAGAAAGTTTGCCAGCAATTTTATAATTGATTGTTGGAATGGCTGTTACAGCCCAGTTGCTGTTTTGCACTTCGTAACGCATCGTAATTGCAGTATTGATTAAATCATTATACTGATAAGCCACTGCCGAACTTAAACTATAAATATCGTCATGTTCAGTAAACTCATCATTACCCGTTGCAATAAGCGCTTGAGCCAATACAGCCATTGTTAAATTTTCATCATTTAAATCAATCGCTTTTTTTAAGCCGATGCTTACATCACCTAAACCAGAAGTATCTGTCTTTTTACCAGCGCGCTTGGTTTGAGTCCAACCTGGACCTTGCCAACCCAATTGTAATTCTAAGTCTTTCGCCAAACCTGTACGGAATAACATATCACCATGTACAGTTACGGTTTTTTCTTTCACGCCATCAACAGTTGCTTCTGTATAAGTTGCACTTGGCAAACCTTGTTCCCAAGCTAACTGCCCCACTGGAGTGATACCTGTTCCGAAGCCCGAACCTGGACGGTCAAACGAGAACTCTGCGGCAAAACTACTTCCTGCGGCAACAGTGGTCAGAGCAAAAGTTAAAATTTGAAATGTTCTCATTCTATATTCCAATCAAGTAGTTAGTTCTTTTGACATTTTTGCTCCATGATGGCGCAATAACTCTAGTGTTTCACGCTCTTCTTGAAGCGCTTCTGACCAATCTATTTCATCAAAATCACAATCAAAGAACAACTGACTGATTGAAGATAAAATGGTAAGTCCTTCTTCATCACGTGTGTTTGGATCAACTTTTTCATCAAGTAAACGTTGAACCGCTGGTGCGCATGCCGAACTTGCTGCATCCCATAGTGGACCATAAAATTCTTCTGCATCCCAAAGATGAACATTTGCCTTTGCCTGAATTAAGGCTTCAAGGATATCGAGATAAACTTGTAATGCTTGATCTTTTTCTTCTTTTGATAAGGGAGTGCCTGCTTCATACGCTTCCGAGACATCTTCCCACCATTTAAAAATTCCATCACAAATAATTGATACAGGTGGCCCTTGTTCCGGATCAATGAAATTCGGATCAAGCCCCTCAGCAAGTAATTTTTGTACTTGCGTAAGTTCTAATTCTTCTATGGCTTTAATTAAAGCCTGCTGCTGGGTGGTTAACATGACCATCTCTCAAAAATATATTAGGGCTATTATGCCTAATCTCTGATGAAGATTTTAGAGGTCAATGCTATTGCATTGCAAACCAAAAGTTGTGAAGAGTTTTTATCCGTCTTTTTTATTTTTCATAAAAAAAGCCCCGAAGGGCTTTTTAGCAATTTTTAAACTTCATCATCAATGAATTCTGGTTGACCACCTCTCGGGTGTTCCTTTTTCTCAAAAGTATGTTCAAGGCTACGTTTTAGTTTTTCAATCGCACCGTGAATTGAGGCATCAATATTTCCTGCTTTATGGTGCACTGCCACTGGTTTCAAGCCAGCAGGACGTGCTTCGATCATACAGTGGATATCTTTATCGCCACCTTTGTCCCCATTTTCATCACTAAAATGAACCGAGAAATGTGTAATACGTTCGCTATGACGTTGGAATTCTTGAGTAAGTTCTGCACGTACATAAGTAATTAAACGTTCACTATTATGGATGTTTTTATCTGTGCGGATTTCAATATTCATAAATACCATCCTCTCTTTCTTACTGTGGATCTTTTCTATGCAAAACTTTTTTATGTTGGCATGTTTTAAGCATGCATGAACTGACTTTAATTGTACATTTTGATGGTGTAATGGTTTGTTATCTCCTGACTTAAACGTACTGCTTTTAATTTATTTTGAAGATCTTCATACCTTCAATATCAGTCCATCTATAAAAATATGCAAGCTGATTTTTTAAATTTTTATGAAAAATTGAACAAAAGGAGAGCAATTGTGACCGAATCTTATCTATCTGGAGCAGAACTCATTGAGCAGATTCAAAAGTCTCCTTATTCACGTGATTTAATCGGTTATCACGGACAGCCTCCAGAGGTGAAATGGCCCAATAATGCTAAGATTGCCGTGCAATTTGTGTTGAATTATGAAGAAGGTGGCGAAAAGCATATTGAACACGGCGACGAAGGTTCGGAGCAGTTTTTATCAGAAATTATTGGTGCTGCAAGCTATCCAGCTAAGCATATGTCGATGGACTCTATGTACGAATATGGTTCACGTGCTGGTTTTTGGCGCATCCATAGTGAGTTCCAACGGCGCAAGCTTCCAATGACTATCTTCGGCGTTGCCATGGCGCTGGCCCGTAACCCTTATATTGTCGAAGCAATTAAAGAAGCTGATTATGATGTCGTTTCTCATGGCTACCGCTGGCTTCACTATCAAGATACCGACATTGAAGTCGAAAAACAGCACATGGAACAAGCCTTATCAGTTTTAGAAAACTTGTTTGGAAATAAGAGTATAGGTTGGTATACCGGACGTGATAGTCCTAATACCCGTCAGTTACTCGCAGAGTTTCCGCAAATACAATACGACTCTGATTATTATGGTGATGATCTGCCTTTTTGGACCACACTAACCGATACGGCTGGTGCATCACGTCCTCATCTCATTATTCCTTATACGCTCGAATGTAACGACATGAAGTTCTGCTCACCGGGCGGATTTAATAGCTCAGAGCAGTTTTTCCAATATTTAAAAGATAGTTTTGATGTGCTGTATGCAGAAGGTGAAACTGCACCAAAAATGATGTCTATTGGAATGCACTGCCGTATTTTAGGGCGTCCGGGTCGCTTTAAAGCCTTACAAAGATTCCTCGACTATATTCAAATGCACGATCGTGTCTGGGTATGTCGTCGTCAGGATATTGCAGAATATTGGTTTAAAAATCACATAACTCGTTAGTTGATTATTAATTTTCCAAATTCATTAGTGAAAGATTAACCACTCTTGGCACTGTTATTGCTAAAACTCTATATCATGATAACGAGTTTAGGAATAACAGTGTTTTTAGCCGAGTTTAATCAAGCCCCATCCGAGCAACTCAAGACTCTGTTAAACAACTGCGTCCATATTCCTGCTTGGGCCGAAAAAATTATTTCAGAACGTCCCTACTCTTCAACATCAGTTCTTTTAGGGTATGCAGAACAATTAAGCCACACATGGTCATGGCAAGAAATTCAGGCCGCTTTAGCAACCCATCCAAAAATTGGGGAACGACAGGCAAAAAAACAACTCAATGCAAAAGAGCAAGATTTTTCAGCTAAAGAACAAGCTGGTATCTCGTTGGATGAGCAAACACAACAAGCTCTGCTGCAAGGTAATCTTGAGTATGAACAGAAGTTTGGTTTTATTTTTTTAATTAAAGCAGCCGGCCTCAGTAGCGAAGATATTTTAAAAAAACTCCATCAACGTCTTCAAAACAACTTAGCTATAGAAAAAGTCATTGTACATGAGCAACTCGCAGCAATTGCTCTATTACGTCTATCACAGGAAGTACAAACATGATCAGCACTCATATTTTAGATACGAATTTAGGTAAACCGGCTGCACAGGTCGAAGTGAAATTGTTTCATGCAGCAACCCACGAACTAATTGCGACCGCAACCACTAACCAAGATGGGCGAGTGAGTGATTTTGAAATAAACGACTTGAGTGAAGGTGCTTATCAACTTGAATTTGAAATTGCTCCTTATTTTGCCTCCCAAGAAGTCAAAACTTTTTTCCCACGTGTTTGTATTCAATTTTTTATAGAAGATATCAATCAGCATTATCACATTCCATTACTAATCAGCCCGTATGCCTACTCCACTTATCGCGGCAGCTAATTCAAATATAAATAGGAGAAAAATATGAATCATCGACAAAAGAATGCGATTTCTCCAGAGCATGAGTATTTAGGAATTTCGAAAAGTTTTGCTTATGGCTTACAGCATGTACTTACCATGTATGGCGGCATTGTAGCGCCGCCCCTCATTATTGGAATGGCAGCTGGTTTAAGCTCGGCACAAGTCGGCATGCTCATTGCAGCAGCCCTATTTGTAGGCGGATTGGCAACTCTCATACAAACCATGGGAACAAAATATCTAGGCGCAAAACTACCTTTAGTTCAGGGGGTGTCTTTTGCAGGTGTGGCGACCATGGTTGCCATTATCACCACAGGCGGTGGTCTACCTGCAGTTTACGGGGCAGTCATTGTAGCCTCTCTAGTTGGGCTTTGCCTTGCGCCCTACTTTTCAAAAATCATTCGTTTTTTCCCACCTGTTGTAACCGGATGCGTCATCACGATTATTGGGCTATCTCTATTACCTGTTGCAATTCGTTGGATGATGGGTGGTAACGAGAAAGCACCCAACTGGGGAAGCGTAGAAAATATTTCTTTGGCACTACTGACCTTAGGTATTGTGATTATTCTGAATATGCTACCTCAAGCCGGTATTCGTCGCTTATCCATATTATTGGCGATCATGGCTGGTAGTATATTGGCCTACTTCATGGGTTTTGGTGATTTTAGTCACGTGAGCTCAGGTGCATGGCTGCAATTCCCTCATCTATTTGCATTTGGTTTACCGACTTTTGAGCTCAGTGCGATCTTATCGATGCTGATTGTCACCTTAGTAATTATGACGGAAACCACTGCTGACATTATTGCTGTCGGAGACATTGTAGGAACTGAAGTCGATTCAAAACGTATTGCCAATGGCGTTCGTGCAGATATGTTCTCGAGTGCTATTGCACCTATTTTTGGTTCATTCATGCAAAGTGCTTTTGCCCAAAATGTTGGACTGGTGGCAATTACAGGTATCAAAAGCCGCTTTGTAGTAGCGGCTGGTGGGGTTATTCTCATCATTTTAGGTCTATTGCCTGTTATGGGTCGCCTTATTGCAGCAATTCCTATGCCTGTACTTGGTGGTGCAGGTCTGGTCTTGTTTGGATCAGTTGCAGCGAGCGGAATCCGTACTTTGGCAAAAATTAATTATAACGATCAGAAAAATTTGATTATTGTCGCGACTGCTTTATCAGCAGGGATGATTCCTATTATTAACCATGAATTCTATGCTCACTTTCCAGTTTGGGTACAAACTTTGTTCCATTCGGGTATTAGTTCAACTTGTATCTTTGCTATCTTATTGAATTTGTTATTTAATCATTTACCTTCATTTCGTAGCTCATCTGCCCCTCAATTGAGCCAAACCATAAATACGCGAAATACACATTAATGAATACGTTTTTAGCGCCCCACTTCGGTGGGCTTTTTTTAACCGTTGATCAAATTTGGCTTCATTTTTGCTTAAGACCCTGTATCCTTAGCGTGCTTTATTTGGGGGGAGATCATTTAAATGCAATTAAAGCAACTTGCGGCTACTTGTGCCTTGTTATCTGCAACAGCCATGGTTCAGGCAAAACCAATTTGGCAAGATTTTAGCGTGACTGGTCTTTATGGTGAAAACTATGAAGTTGTAGACGCAAAAGAAACCACCATCACTTTGGAATATGCAGCAAAAGTTAAATATGCTGATGTGTTCTTCTTCATGGACCGTATGCGCGGTGAAGATGATCATAAAAGTACATATTTTGAGTTATCACCACGTTTAAGCTTAGGTGAAATATCTGGCAAAAAATTGGCTTATGGCCCAATTAAAGATGTGCTCATTAGTACCACTTGGGAAAGTAATAGCGAAAACGGCAACAATTTCGATAACTTCTTATATGGTTTTGCTGTTGATTTAGATATTCCGTATTTTAAATATGCGAATTTAAATTTCTACCGTGCAAACAACGAGAAAACTGATGACGATTATCAAATGACATTCGTCTATGGAATTCCATTTAATATTGCATCTGAAGAATTTTTGGTTGATGGTTTCCTAGATTGGTCAACTGCTGAAGGTGACCATGCCAGTGAGTTGAACTGGACAACTCAATGGAAATGGAATGTAGGTAAACACATTTCTCCTGACACGCGCCTGTACCTAGGTATTGAGCACTCTGTGTGGAATAATAAATTTGGTCTACAAGGCCGAGACGAAAATAACGTCAGTGCTTTGGTTAAATACCACTTCTAAAATTTTTATTTAGAAGCATAAAACAGCAAGGAAAAATTCCTTGCTGTTTTTGTTTTAGTCGAGTGGATTACCGACAATATTACTAATAATACCCTGCATAATATGTCCGCCTTGTTCACGGCGTAATTCTGCATACCAAGCTTGGGTAATCGTTTCATCTTTCATATGGGTTACATCACAACGTTTGCGTGCACGAAGCACCAATTCATTGGCACGTTCATTACGTTTGTTTTGATAGCGGCGTAAAGCATCTTCTAGTCCCAAAGTATTAATTTGCAAAGAGCGCGCTAAATAAATCGCATCTTCCATGGCTTGGCAGCCACCTTGCCCAATATCAGGTGTGGTGCTATGAGCGGCATCACCTAAAATCACCACGCGACCTTTATAAAATTGGGTAAACGGTTCAATATCATGTATTTCTACCCGATTGGTCTTTTGCGGGTCTAAGCGTTCAATGAGCTGCTGTACAGGCTGGCACCAATCAGCAAAATATTGTTTTAAAAGTTTTTTATATTCATCCCGATTATTCTCTAAGCCTGCTGGCAAAGGTACATCTAAAAAGAAATAAAAACGTCCATCCGCAACTGGCATCAGAGATGCACGTTTACCCTCTCCTACATAAGTCGTCCATTGTTGAGCTGGCGCTAAATCTTCAGAGATTTCAACCAAACCATTCCAGTTCACATAACCTGCATAACGGCGCTGTACCTGCTGACCTAACACATAGGCACGAGTCATTGAATGCGTACCATCAGCCCCAATCAGTAAGTCGGCTTGTGTTGAACTACCATCTGCAAAATGCACTTCGACATAATCAGTTTTATCTTCAAGGCTGACCATTTTTTTGCCTAAATAAATCTGATCTCGACCAAACTCATCCATCAGCATATTTTGTAAATCGGCACGTGCGACCGGATAAGGGCGTTGTCCCACTTCTTCAATTAATGGCCGTAAACTGAATTGTGTCATCACATCTCCAGTTAAACCATCTACATAGGCCAAGTCATCCATTTGCCCACCAAGTTTGGCGATTTTCTCGGTTAATCCCAGATAATTTAGACATTTCACACCATTCGACCACAGCGAAATTGCAGCGCCGACTGGAAGAATCTTTTCAGTTTGCTCAAAAATACGAACTTGGTGACCAAATTTCTTTAATGCAATGCCTGTGGTTAGACCTCCCATTCCCGCACCAATAATCACCACATTCATAACACGCTCCTATAGATATTCACCTATAGGGTGCTTATGCTAAAAACATGCCATCGTTCAAAATTTATTGAGCTTTTCCACCAAACTGGCATGCACCATGCTTATATATTTAAGTATAGAACTGGTCTCAACACGCTCAGTGTGAGTGCAGTTTTAAATGAAAAATCATGTTTTTAACAAGAAATACGGATACTCCATTATGGCAACATTGCACGCTCCAGCTTTTGAACTTCCTGAGATTTTGAATACTAAAACTAATTTGGCGGATGCCCGAATTGGTGCACAAGTGATTGAGTGTTCAGATGATTTCTTTGCAGAAGCAAAACGTATGCTGCAATTTGAAGCACCTATTTTTGTTGAAGATAAATTCGATGATAACGGCAAATGGATGGACGGTTGGGAGACCCGCCGTAAGCGTCATGCGGGCTATGACTGGTGTATTGTGAAGCTAGGAGTGAGTGGAAAAATCAGTGCACTTGATATCGACACCACGTTTTTCACAGGAAATTATCCTGCATCTGCCTCATTAGAAGCATGTTATGCACCAAATGGTGACCTTACAGGGGCAAAATGGCAGAGTATTTTGGAAAATACCGAGCTAGGGCCGAGTCAACATCATATTTTTATGGTCAATAATGATGCAATTTTCACGCATATACGCCTCAATATTTTCCCAGATGGTGGTATTGCCCGTTTACGCGTTTATGGTGATGTTCATATTCAAGTGTCTGATACAGAGCAGACTCTCGATTTATTGGCCTTAGAAAATGGCGGTCGTGTAATTGCTTATAGCGATGCGCACTTTGGACATCCACGTAATTTGATTAACCCAGGCCGTGGCGTCAACATGGGAGATGGGTGGGAAACCAAACGCCGCCGCGCACCAGGTTATGACTGGTGTATTCTTGCATTGGGTAAAAGCGGAAAAATTGAAAAAATTGAAATTGATACGGCGCATTTTAAAGGTAACTTTCCTGCTGAAGTTTCTATTCAGGCGGTCTACCTTGAAAATGCAACCGATGCACAGCTGATTCCACAAAGTATGTTTTGGTCTTACTTACTTGAAGCCCAACCTATGCAAATGGACCATATTCATGAATATGTGAATGAAATTTTACAGCATGAAAAAGTCTCGCATATCCGTATTAATATGATTCCGGATGGTGGTATTAGCCGTGTCCGTTTATGGGGAAAAATTGCCAAGTCATGATCATGAAGAAAGTTCAAATTCAGCCTTTAACCATTGAGAACTTTCAGCCCTTCGGAGAAGTTATTTGTTGTGACGGGCATGATTTTTTTCATATTAATGATGCACACACCGAACGCTACCATGCGCTCGTTGAAACTGAAATTGAGGGCGAAGCAAAGGCAGGAATCAGTATATTCCGAAATATTAAGGCCAGTGTGTTACCTATGGAAATTTCAATGCTAGAGCGCCATCCGAAAGGCTCTCAAGCATTCATTTCATTACAGCAACAAAAGTTTTTAATTATTGTAGCCCCTGCTTTAGACGAAAATACTCCCGATATTTCCAAGCTCTGTGCTTTCATCTCGAATGGTAAGCAAAGTATCAATTATCGAGCAGGTACTTGGCATCACCCTTTGCTTACCTTTGAAGCGCCGAGTGATTTTGCAGTGGTGGATCGAATTGGAGGCGGTGCAAATTGCGATGTTTTTCAATTTCCCCATCCGATAAAAATTACTTTTTAAATTAAAATATACAGATCTGTCTATTTTTTAATTTAATAGTAGAACCCGTTGTGGTGATTTCCAACAATTTAAGTTTACTTAAAAAATCCCCGCCAATTGAGCGGGGATTTTTTCATTCATTTTTAAACCGTAATATCAGCTAAGTTACCCTTCTGCTCAAGCCATTGCTTACGGTCTGCTGCACGTTTTTTCGCAAGGAGCTTGTCGAGTAAACCTGCTGTTAAATGTGCATCATCTAGATCGAGCTGAACCAAACGACGAGTGTTTGGATCCATGGTTGTTTCACGTAGTTGAATTGCATTCATCTCGCCCAATCCTTTGAATCGGGTAATTTGCGGATTCTTATTACCTTTAACATTTTTTAAAATGGTTTCAAGCTCTTCATCATCTAGCGCGTAATGAACATCTTTACCAATGTCGATACGGAACAATGGTGGCATTGCTACAAATAAATGGCCTTCTTCAACCAATGCTGGAAAGTGTTTAACGAATAAAGCACATAGCAGAGTCGCAATGTGTAAACCATCCGAGTCTGCATCGGCCAAAATACAGATTTTGCCATAACGCAGCTCTGATAAATCATCACTGCCAGGGTCTACACCAATGGCAATCGCAATATCGTGAACTTCCTGAGAAGCCAACACTTCATCTGAAGAGACCTCCCATGTATTTAAGATTTTTCCACGAATTGGCATGATGGCCTGAAAGTTTTTATCACGCGCCTGCTTGGCACTACCACCCGCCGAGTCGCCCTCGACAATGAATAGCTCACTTTCTTCACGCGTTTGACCGACACAGTCTGCCAACTTACCCGGTAAAGCTGGGCCAGAAACAATCTTTTTACGCTCAACTTTTTTCGCAGCTTTTAAACGTCGACCTGCTTTAGAAATTGCCATTTCGGCAAGTTGCATAGCAATTTCAGCATGTTGGTTGAGCCAGAGCGCAAACGCATCCTTAGCAATATTTAAAACAATATTGGCGGCTTCACGACTCGAAAGACGCTCTTTAGTTTGACCAGAAAATTGTGGCTCTTGGAACTTAAGCGATAAAATATAGTTCACGCCATCCCAAACATCTTCAGCCGAAAGTTTAAGATTACGTGGTAATAAATTACGCAACTCACAGAATTCACGTAGCGCTTCGGTCACCCCCGAACGTAATCCATTTACATGTGTACCACCTTGTGCAGTTGGAATCAGGTTGACGTAGCTTTCTTGAACCTGCTCACCACCTTCTACATTCCAGCAAATCGCAAACTCACACGCGGCACGGTCTGCTTGCCCACTGCTTACAAATGCAGGGTTTGGCAAAATTTCACGATCTTGTAATTCATCCATCAAATAATCGACAAGACCATTTTCAAATTGCCATTCGATTTTTTCATCATTAATTTGATCGATATAAGTAATTTTTAAACCAGCTGCTAAAACAGCTTTGGCTTTTAAATTATGTTTGAGTGCTTTTAACGCAAATTTTGGACTATCAAAATATTTAGCTTCAGGCCAGAAACGTACCGTCGTTCCTGTCGCACGTTTTGGTGCTTTACCTTCTAACACCGCTAAAGGAGCAACAGGTTCACCTTGCTCAAATGCCATCTGGTATAAATTACCCTGACGCTGAACTTCTACCTCAACACGTGTAGATAAGGCGTTTACAACTGAAATCCCCACACCATGTAAACCACCTGAAAACTGATAGTTATCAGTACTAAACTTACCACCAGCATGCAGCTTGGTTAAAATGATTTCGATACCACTTTGGCCATATTCAGGGTGAATATCGACTGGCATACCACGACCATTATCTTCAACCGACAATGAACCATCTTTATAAACCGTGACACAGATTTTGTCGGCATGACCGGCTAATGCTTCATCGACAGCATTATCAATAACTTCTTGGGCTAAATGGTTAGGACGAGAAGTATCGGTATACATCCCCGGACGACGACGAACAGGGTCTAAACCGGAAAGAACTTCAAGCGATTGAGCCGTATATTGTGTCACGTTGTACGTTTTCCTTATTTGATGGTGTGCGCAAAGAATTCGATCACTAAGGGTAATTTTTCTTCAAAATCTTCCATGGCATGATTGCCATGAGCATCCGTCAAAATCAATGAGGATGGTGTTGCAGCACTATAATAGCGTTGTGCTTGACGATAATCCAAAATTTCGTCGCCTTGTTGCAATAAGACGAGTATTTTGTCAGCATTTTCAGGTTGTTTCAGTTCCAGTTGTTCTAACTGTCGTAACTGAACATGATCAATTGACCATAGATCATTCACCTTATAAGGCATGCTTTCAACTTGAAATAACTCATCAAACAGCTTCCATGGTTGCATAGCAGGGTTAATCAGTACAGCCGGAACATTATATTTCGCGACAAAATATGTCGCAAAAAATCCACCAAGACTACTGCCGACTAAAGCTACCTTTTCTAAAGACTGAATCATTTCTGAAACTTGTGCTACGACCTGTTCCGGAGATCTATTTAAATCTGGCAAATGCACATTTATGCCCAATTCGCTACAATATTGCTTAAGGCTCAGCCCTTTAATCGAAGAAGAGCTGCTATTAAAGCCATGGAGGTAGATAATATTCATATATTTCCCTCTTAAATTGAGAATAAACTCACATTTTTGTTCTCAGTTTGTATATAAAAACCCTATTGTCAGACAAGAAAAACGTCTCAACTTACCATTCATCAGTATTTTAAAAACATGTGTTATTTAAACTACTAAGATGGAAACGTTAGCTGCCGTTCATAAAAAGTACAGCTTAAAACGTCGGTTATAACGTAAATGGGGAAAAGATATGCCGAGCTTAACACCGTTACATGAAACTTATTGTAAATGGGATCGTACGCCACCAAGTCAGGCCGACGTACTAGAGGGTTTAGCTCAACTGTTCAGCACCAGCTTAAATGGTGTACATGAATTAATACAAGTCATTAATATTGAAGTGTTAAAAAATGCTTTTGGTATTAGTGCTCAAAATGCTAATAATTTTCAAAAACGCCCATCTGTGCAAAAGGTCTACCAGTTTTCCTATGGTGCCTTACAAAAATATGGTCGTTATTTTTTAGCGCCGGGTTTACGTCGTATTATTGAAAAGTTTCCGACCCTTCATGAAAAGCCATTAACACCCACACTTCATTTTTTGGTGGGTATTTTAAATGGTATTTTTGGAGACTATTTACTTAAACAACATAGTCCCCTTGCCTTACCCATGGTGCTATATGATCACTACGGTGCAATACAACAAGGCGAACTTGCAGGGCGTATCGTAATTTTAGTTCATGGTTTGTGTATGAACCATCTTACTTGGTCAAATGCACACTATGGCGGCATTGGTGAGCGTCTGTTAGCACAGCGCGACCATAACACCATGCTATATTTAAATTACAACACAGGTCGCCGCATTTCAGCCAATGGGCGCAGTTTTTCAAACTTATTAGAAGATTTAGTACAGCGCAATCCAAGAATTACTAGCATTGATTTAATTGGTCACAGTATGGGTGGCTTAGTTTCCCGTAGCGCGCTGTTTTACGGTAAACAAAATATGTATCAATGGATTCATATGGTCGAAAACCTCGTCTGTATTGGTTCTCCACACCATGGTGCAGTACTTGAGCGTTTTGGATTTGCTATACAAGATAAGCTCGGAGCTTTCCCATTTGTTGGGTTACTGGGTCAGCTAGTTAATATCCGTAGTAATGGCATTTTAGACTTACGCCATGGTAGTGTTCGTGATGATGACTGGGAATATATGGATGCCCGTATCGGCATGATGGATGACAACCGTGCTCCGGCTCCACTACCCTCCCATATCAATACCTTTTTAGTGGCAGGAACACTCGAATTTGAAAAAGTGCGTAATAAAGCGCTTACCGTGATTGGTGATTACTTAGTGAGTGTGAAAAGCGCACTTGGCGAACATCCAAATCCACGCTTTCAGCTTAAAGTTCCAGACTCACATAAAGCGGTGTTTTATGGCTTAAATCACTTTGAAATTCAGTATCACTCAAGTGTTGCCGAACAGATTACTCGCTGGCTATATCCTCATGTGAATGATTATGTGCAAGACGGTATTCAAACCCATATTATTGATATGCCGAACTATACGCTTGAAGATTTGGAAGGGATTGTAGAGACGTAAATAGAGCCCAACTTTTGTTGGGCTTCTTTAACAAACTAGCTTTTGTAGAAGAAAGATAATATTTTAAATTTCAACCATCCAAGCTTTATTGGCAATTACTTTTCCATTTTTTATATTTAAAACAATATTGTAAGCTGCTGCACCACCATTATTAAAAGTATTTAAAATATAAATATTATTATTTAAATAATATATTTTAAAATCAGCAAGCTCGTTCTTATCACCATCTATACCATTTTTAGGAAAAAAGTATTGTTCTATATCATTTTTACCAATTTCAATTTTCTTATCTTTATCCTTAATTATGATTTTATCAAGTTGTAAAAAATCATTATTAGGTAAAGTACCATCAGTACCAAAGAATTGTTTATTCTTAAAATACTTATATTCACCTTTAAAAGTTTTATAAAGTTTAGGATCTAAAATAGCTTTTTTTGCATACACTTCTACTATTATGTTTTTATCATTATAAACAGCTTTTTCTCTAGAATATTGAGATAGTTTAATAGAAGTGTACCCACTAAAATTATTTATTCTATTTTTATAGATAAATCCAGTTACACCATTGCTTGCATTAACTAAACAAAAATTATTAGTCTCTTCATCCATCACACAAGAAACAATTTCATTATTATTTAATTTGATTGTAACTTTCGAACTTAAACTTGAATTTTCCCTTACATTCACATACCCATCTTTATCTTGAATAAAACCAAAATCAGCATATGAAATCTCAATAAATCCAATCATGAAAGAAGTAAAAACTATAAATTTAAGATATTTTTTCATTTAAGCTAAGCTCATTATTTAATTTGAATGATCTCTTTTATAATAATATCATTTTTCAAAATGATATTATTATAAAATATAATCAAAATTTTAAAAATTCATAGTTATTCTTTATCATCATGACAATTATTTTCATATTTCTACCAAGCTGTAATTTATATACTGCATCGACATAATCACTACATAAAAAATATTATTGCTGCAAGATCTTAATCAAATTGGTATTATTATTTTATATTCTTAATAACCTTGCACTCTCCTTACCTTCTATCAAAAAATCAATAAATTTACCATGTGCAGGCATATTAAAATTATTATCTGTATAAGCAGAACTAATATTAAAATATACAATTATTAATAAAATTATTTTCTTAATCACAAACATATTCACAAAAATTTAATTAATTAAAGACATTTTCTTATATAATCTTTTTTATCCAAAAGATTCATTGGAATATTATTTTCTTCATCATATGTAATGTCATATAATTTATTATACTTCCTATCAATTCTTATCCAACCAAAAGTCACACCACCATTAACTCCACTTTTACTGTTAACAAAAATTTTTATAAAATCTTTTTCAGAAAAATCAAAAATTATATCATCCTTATTAATCTTATTAAAATCAAAATTCTTAGATGCTATTAACATCAGATCATTCTTACATTGCTTTTTTTGATCATAAGCAATTTTAGAAATTTCTGCATTACATCCCGAAATTAGAAATAATGTAAATAAAAAGCAACCAACTCTCACTATACAACCTCTATAAAATCAAGAAAATCACTATTATTATTTTAAATTTCTAATAAAATATTAAAATTAAATAAGCCCAAAAGTAAGTTAGGCTTATTTGATACAACTAAAAATATTTAATAAAGATCAAATAACAACCATTACTTATCCTTAAAGAAAAAGTTTTTTCTACCATCTATAACATAATGGGAATAAAGATAATAATTTCCTTTTCTAAAGATAATTTTTCCAAATTTCTCATGGCTATTAGCATCAAATATGTATAGAACATTATTTTTTTCTTCTACCTTACATGAATAAGTTTTATCCATTTGAAAACCAAAAATAGAGAAAACACAATTTTCTGATGTTAGTGTTAAAATCACCTCCCTAGTTGCAACATTATCTCCTAAAAGTTTTTCTGAGCCATAATAATGATAGGTACCATTCCATATATCTGTATTTGCAAATGTATGGTTAGCAAATAGTAAAATTAAGAATAATATTGAATATTTCATATTATTTCCGCAGCATTTTAATTAAATCACTTCCATCATCATATTTTATATTTCCTATTTTTTTACAAGAAGATTCTTTATTAATAACAAAGTTAATAAATTCTGAGTATTGATGATATTCAACTTTAACTGTTACTAAATTATCCGTATCCTGTAATATCTTATATTTATTGGGTGTATCTTGAGAATGAATTAAAATATTAAAATCAATATTACAAACCCCATTATTTCTTTTACTACATTCTTGATCTTTTATAAGTAAATTTGTAAGATTTTTATCAAAAAAATTACTTAAGGTTTTTCTATTTTTATTTTCAACAACCTCATCGCCATTAATAGGAAATTTATCATATAAATCTGTAATTAGAGCTTTTGAAGTATTGTAACATTCAGCTTCTTTTGCGGAAACACAACCAGATAAAAGGCTTAAACATAAAAGTTCTAAAATTAAAATTTTCATTAAAATCTCCTATTTAACACATTATATTCTAAAATATCTGTAGTTAACATGATCGCTATAAATCCTATGACTTTTTTGTTTAAAATCAGAAATCCATTGGCTACCATCATAGCCTGCAATATGGCCATATTTATGCTTATCCGTTTTTGTGATGATATAAATATCACCTAATTGGGGCTTACTAAACTCTTCAGGTATTTCTTTATAACCTATTTTTTTGAGAGTTGGCCCCCAATCTGATGCAGGGACAGGATGTCCTGAAGTATCTGCTCCCCCTGCCTCTAATGCAATTCTTACATATTTTGCGCATTCATGTTGGCTTTCTTTTTTAGCCCTCTTTCTTAAAATTTCAGCAAATTTTTCCAAATTAATTTTCTGATTATTTTTTATCTCAGCATTATTTATGTATGCACAGGTATAATTTTTCTCTAAATTTTGACTTTTTATACCTTCGGTTAAATGTTTTTTAATTTCTTGTTCAACCTCCCAAACTTTAGTTGAACCATTTTTAAATCCTTGTCTAATAACTTTTTTGCCATCCCGTTTATATTCATCATTCTCTTTCATAAAACTAGGATTTTGATGATATGGGCTTTCTAAAAATTTTTTAGAAGTTACTTCTGCATCTTTGGGTGCTGCATACACAATATCTTCATCTTCTAATCGATTTTCTTTGACATTTTTAGGATAATTAACCCATAAATATAATCCAGTTAGAGTTTTAATCTTTGTATGAGCAGAGTTTAGTTTATAGTATTTTTCCACATAATCTAATTGTTGTACGGCTGACATTTTTGCTAAATCAGATCTTTTAACTTTTAAATCAATTGAAGCAAATTTTCCGAATTGGATAAGACCAACATAACCACCTTTAGCATCATCTGTTAATTTTTTGCTGACAAAAGTTCCAATTTTTGGGCTAAAAGTTCCGGCAGACTCTAAATGCATAACAGCCATTAATTGGCTTGCCATATTCTCTGAGTCATTAGGCCACAAATTTTGTGCTATTTTTATAACTCTTTTCCTAAATTCACAACTAACTTTAGATCCCCAAGCCAAATTATATTGTTTACAAATACATGGAGACGTTGCATTAGTAGCAACTTTCATTGGTTTTCCTGACTCTTTTGTATATTCATCAGTTATATCTTTTGACTCTATTCTTTTTTGTGGTTTATCTGAAGTATTTTTATTATTATTATTTTCATGTGAATTTACTTTCTGAGGAGAAGATGATTTATTACTTTCATGCTTAGATTGATTGTTATCATGATTTTTTTTAGTATTACTCGACGCACTTTTATATGGAACTTTAATAATTTGTCCAATATCTATATGATCAGGATTTTTTAATTTATTTAAATGTACAATTTCATTAATTTTACAATTAAATTGATGAGAAATTGAAGATAAACTTTCTCCTTTTTTTACTTTATGCGTTAAATATCTATAATTACCAGGTTTATTCGTTGATTTTGCTAAGGTAATATTATCTAATAAGATTTTTGATGATGTTACTCTTACTATCTCTTTTTTATAAACAACAGTGTGTCTAACTTTTTCTTTCAAATCTCCTGTTATAATATTTTTTAAATATACATAAAGAGTATCACCTACATCTCTACTTATCATTACTGTTAAGCCATTACTATTCGTCATTCCGGAAGCAATAGTTGTGCCCTTTTCATTCTTAATAACATGATATAAATTAGGTATATTATTACCAGTAAATAATTCAACAAACCTAAACTGAATTAAACCTTTCTTATTCATTTTCTTTCCCCTTAATTAGAATTATTATTTAAATTAGAATCATTATGGGTTTCATAGTCTTCAAAATCCTCAAACTCTTCTGTTTCTTTATGCCATTTATCAGCACTATATCCCACTAAAACCTTCATTTTGTCAGGGGTACTACTCTTGAATCTTTCTGTTCTTCCTAATTCATCTAAATTACCTTGCGTAACTCTTTGATTTTCAAAAATTGCACTATATTTAACATTTTCGAAATCACTCCATTGAAACATCTTATATAAATCAATTCTATTACTATAATCAAAAGAACTAGGCATCTTAGGAACCTCATAAGAAACCTTAGCTCCACTCGTAAACAAATGCTGCCCAGCTTTACTTTCAAACTTACCACCTGTTGTTGAAAATACACCATTGGCATTAATTTTGAGCTGTGACCCACCTGCGGTTAATACAATTTCTTTTGGACTGGTAAGCTCGATTTTATCTTCAGTAGAAATTAGCTTAATCACCTTCTTCGCAATTGCTTCAATAGCATCATCTTGTGCTTGTAGTTCGAGCTTTCCTTTTGCTGCATAAGCACGCAAACCTTTTTGAGCAGCAAACAAACTGATTTTGTCTTGTGCATGCCCAATAATATTTTTCTGTGCACTTAAATTAATTGAACCGCTGGCACTTTCAGCAATATCTTGCGATGCTTGCAGGATAATATTTTCAGGTGTGGTCAAGGCAATGCCATTTGGTGAAGCTAATAGCATTAAGGCTTGTCTAAAGATTTTGCCTTGTTCTTGCTGTTTAGTATCGGAACTGCTTTCTAAACCTTGGGTATAACCCTCCATAAAGCCTTGTAAAGAACTCAATGCTTTAGAAGGTGACACTTCCAATTTACTGCCTTTACTAAAAGTGCCACATACACTCATCATGTCAAAGTCTTTAGTCTCAACATTGGCTAAGACCTTTCCAACCTCTTTAATACTCTCAAATGGATTTTTATGAATACGATCTTTAATGCTTGCAAGTTTACCTTTAACGAGGTCGGCACCATGTTCTTCAACATTTTCGATGAATGCTTTTAAGTTTTCCACCGCATCTTTGGCATCGCTAAAGAAAGCATTAAATTCATCTACAACGCCTTTTGCATTACCGCCTAGAGCACCAATATCCTCAATAAAGCCGCCACAGCTTTTGAGTGCATGTATAGGGTCGTTATTAATGCCTTCCTTAAACAGATTTACCGTACTATTTAATGCTTGTCCTGTGGTTTTTAGCTCAAGCGACTGGATGAATTTGGGTAAGCGATTAATCACGTTTAAAGCATCAGTTTGTTGCTTGGCTGCAACTTCACTGAGCATTTTCATACTTTCATAGCCTTGTGAAAGTAAAGATTGTGCTTGTGCAGCCTCTAAATGGTCGGCAATCGCCTGCTCTTGTGCATAGGTACTAATGAGCATGCCTTTACCCGCACGCACAGCTCCCCAAGCATCTGTTCTGAGCTCAAAGCCTTCACCACGGCCTTGGCTCGTCTCTTGTTCTTTTGGATGACTTAAATTACCTAAATTCAGCTGTGTTGCTGCATGACTACTTTGGAGTTGGGTACTGATTTGCCCGGTTGTGTCATCAAAACGTAATTGGTTAAAGCCACTGCCATTGATTTCCTGACTGCGAATCCCGCTCAGTTTTTTAGTTGCAGGAAGTTGCCCTTTTACATCGAACTTAGTGGGTGAACGCTGCGCTTCATGGATGCGCCCAGTCACAAATGGACGGTCAATATTGCCGTCAAAGAAGTCAATGACAACCACTTCACCAATACGCGGCAAGAAACGTGCCCCATAGCCTTCTCCTGCCCAAGGAGTCAGTACATCCACCCATGCCGAGTCGGTATCATTGTCATTGCTTCCAGCACCACCGTCATGGCCATGATCATCACTACGGGTAAATAGAAAACGTACTTTAATGCGTCCCCATTCATCGACATGAATGGTTTCTCCCTCTGGTCCCACGACTTTTGCTCTTTGTGGGTAGGCAATTGGGCGATGCTGTTCTGGATTATATTCAGGCGCAGTTTTGATTTGACGGCGTATTAGAGTCAGCTCATTACCTTGACGTTCGATATCATCGTAACCATGTTGATCCCAACGACTTTGGGTTAATAACTGGCTAACCTGCTGGTGTAAATCTTTAGGTAAGTTATTTTGATTATAGAAGTTTTTAGCAATGATCAAGAACTCTTGATCTGCCCCTTCATGCTGATCAATTTCAGGGTGCTCGCGTAGATTAAACCAATACCCGACTTGGCTATCGCGGACACTACTATAGGCTTTAAAGTATTTAGCCCGACTCGCATGCATGTCGGTGAAGTGCTGATTTAGTTTTTCTAATTGACTACTGCCTGAAGCCGTTGCCTGATCTTCCCCTTTTAAATCTTGCATCCAAGCAGGGCTTACGTGCCAAGCCTGCTCAAGACTTAAAGTGGCTGAGTCAAAGTTATCTGAATGTGTATGTGTAGTAACAACCGAACCATTACCCTCTTCTTGTGCAAGGGCATCGGGTTGCCAGCGCTGCACATGTACCGCGGTTGGTTGTAAACTCCGCACTGCAACAAAGCCAGTAATACTATCTTGATATTCGGTTGCGCTACTTCTGTGATAGCGAATACTACGACGCTCTAAAGCCTGATACTGGCTATTATCATCAATGAGTCTTAGTTTTTGAGTTTGTATTGGCGCAGTAAAATGCGGAACAAAAAGCTCTGTTTCATCAATGAGCCAACTAATACCTTCACTTCGCCATAAGCGTGTAAGAAAGTCATAGTCAGACTCATTATGCTGCATAGTAAAAGGTCGAATATCATAGTTTTGACCTAAGCCGCTCAAGTCAAGACTTAAACTCGCAGCAAACAGTGGACTTTTTTCCTGCCACTCTTTAAATAAAACTTCGGTAATTTCTAAGATACTTTTATTCATAAAAACACGACTATTACGGCGTTTGTGCCATAAATTTGTCGCATCTTCTATAGTCAGCTTATAAAGTGTTAAAGCACCATCACTTTGTCCATAACTGGCTTCAGTCACAATACCTGTGGTTCGGAACAATTGGCCCGAATCTGTGACTTGATCAACAGCGACCTGAACACCAATAAATTGCTTCAATGCAATTTGAGCATTGGTTGAAAGGCAGATCAATTCCGCCATTAGGCCACCATTCAGCTGATGTTGGCCTTCTATACGTTGTAAGAATATTTGGTTATTGAGTAGTTCATTAGAAAATTGTACATGGATAGCACGTTTCTGAGCATTTAGCCCTATTTTTTCCAAGACACTAAATATATTAAAAACCATTTTTTTATAATCATTAGGATATATAAACGGCTGCACTTTATAAAAAACAGAACTATCTGTCTACAAAATTATGCGTTATTTCTATCAATTTTTCTTATATTTTCACTTGTTCGAATATGATTAAAAAAAGCCCAACTTAAGTTGGGTTTTTTTTAATCATATTAAATTCACTTTTTAGCAGTCTTAAATGCCGGATAAAAACGGAATAACTGCCATAAACAGACCAGTAAAAGTAAAAGGAAATAAACCAAAGACCATACTGGTAAAGACTGACCTAAAAAAGTCCAGTCAATTGCAGCACACTCACCTGAACCAGAAAGCACTTCTTGTAAAACTGCTTTCATGGGTAATGCATCGATTAAATAATTTAAACCTGGTCCACAACTTGGTACTTGGTCTGGTGGTAAATGCTGTAGCCAAACATGACGGCCTGCCACGCCCACTGACCATAAAATTGCAATGCCTGCTAAAAATGCATAGAAGCGTTTAATCGCATTAGAAACTGGGTTATGCAAAAATGCAATGAGCGCCACAAACCCCATTGCCATTAAGCCAACACGTTGAAAAATACAGAGCGGACATGGCTCTAACCCTTTTACATGTTCCAAATATAACGCAAAAGACATGCCGACAATGCTTGCCAGTACAAGCAGTCCACTCACCAAACGGTAACTTAATCGCATGTAAAACCTCATTTTTATCTATATTGTTCAAGATATTGATCAAAACTGATCTGACTATCTTGTTCAAGTTGTTCTTGCTGCTGTAAAGATTGTGCAGCCAATTGTTCAAAATATTGCAAAGTCTCTGCACTGATTTCATGCTTTTCATAACTTTCAGCATGCATCTGTGCCATATGACTACCAAAGCTCCAGGTTCCACCATGCTTTAACGTGTCATCAATCACATGCGCAGATAATGTTTCATCTACTTCATCAATACGTTCTTGCATCACGGCCAAAGCCGAGCTGTACAGATCTGTCGCATAGGTCTGATCGAGTAACTTGGCACAATCCTGCATATTAGAAATGTGCTGACGTGCCCAAACTTCAATATGGTAAGACCCGTTTAAATCAGTAATCGTCGCATTTGGCGCTCGGCCACGATTGACCACTTCTGTCTGGTTCTTCTCAATCAAATCTTGCTCGGGACATAACAACTCAGGGCTATCACTGAGTAAGCAATAAAGCGCCAGTGCCTCAAGGAAACCAGCCGTTGTTTCATTTACACCAATTGGCGAATATGGATTTACATCCACTGCACGAAGTTCAACATAACCCACTCCTCGATTTTGCAAGGCTTGAGAAGGTGTTTCTCCCGCGTGCGGGACCTGTTTTGGACGCACGAGACTGTAATATTCATTCTCGATCTGTAAAACATGATCATTAATTTGCAACGGTTCACCAGAGGCATCATTTAACCCTAAACGGCTAAATGGCGGGTAAGGAGAATGTACTGCTTTTTGTAAACCAGCCAGATAACCAGATAAGTTGTTGTAATGGATACCTAAACTCTTTTGTGCCGAGTTCTGGTAGCCTAAACGTCCCATCCGTAATGCTGTAGCATAAGGTAAATAGTATGACCCTTTGATTAAAGGCAACAAATGATGTTCATGTCCGGTCAAGAAACAACGACAAACCGATGGACTCGCCCCGACTAAGAACATAACCAGTGGGGTCAGACGAATAAAGTTACGAATAAGCCCAAAATAACGGTGGCTACGATAATCTTGCAGACTGAGTGCTTTTAATTTTTCGTCAGTTTCATGTTCCTGCAAGGCAGAAAAAAGAGAATCGGGAAAAGATAAATTATAGTGGACGCCTGAAATGGTCTGCATACGGCGACCATAACGGATACCCAAACCACGGCGATAAAGTGTCTTAAAACGACCAATATTAGAAGTACCGTATTGAGCTAATCGAATTCGTTCTTCGTTGTCATCTAGCATACATGGCATAGACAAGGGCCAAAGCTTTTCGCCATTTTCTAAATGACGATGCACAACGGCATGAATATCGGTGAGCTCATGTAGGGCATCCTCAATGGTTGGCTGTGGTGAGGTAATAAACTCCATCAACGCTTCAGAATAATCTGTGGTGATTTTCGGATGTGTTAAAGCTGAACCTAATGCCTTTGGATGTAACTCTTGTGATAAGAACCCATTACTTTGCATACGTAGGCTTTCACGTTCTATTCCACGTAACATGCCTTGTAGTAGCGACGAATCCACCCAAGCAGGAATAACTGATTGAGATGGTGTAGTGGGTTGACTCATGCATTTGCTCGCTTATAAAAGATCACTATATACAAAATCGTGACATGATATGGATATTGATATGATCACATCATTTCGGTTTGGCAATTTTTATCACAATCTTGTTATTTAAGACACGAAAGAATTGTGATTTTATTGAAGAATAATTGCTAAAGAGTTGTCAATATCATGAACGATCAAGACATTTTAAACTTCTGGTTTTCACCTGAACACCGTTCACTTTGGTTTGCAAAAAGTGATGATTTTGACAAAAAAATCCGTGATCAATTTGCAGATATTCATCAGCAGGCAACTCGAGCAGAACTTTGGTCTTGGCGGAAAACCCCAGAAGGTCGTCTTGCAGAGATTATTGTGCTAGATCAGTTTTCTCGCAACATTTATCGTGATCAACCTGAATCTTTTGCATATGACAGCCTCGCTTTAGCTCTGTCACAAGAAGCAATTAGCTTACAACTCGATGCACAGCTTAATCCTGACCAGCGCTCATTTTTGTATATGCCATTTATGCATAGTGAATCAAAATTGATCCATGAGTTTGCTTTAAAGTTATTTCAACGCCTCGGCAATGAAATTAATTTAAGCTTTGAGAAAAAGCATAAAGTGATTATTGATCGCTTTGGACGTTATCCTCATCGCAATGCCATCCTTGGACGTGCCTCAACACCAGAGGAAACTGAATTTTTACTAGAACCGAACAGTAGTTTTTAAGACTTCTCTTTTTTAATGCTGAGTCATCCATTCTTCCATGCTCAGCTGGGAGTTCACCATGAAATATCTCTCTCTTTGTTTAGCTTTAGGCACTGCCTTAACTCTAAGTGCTTGTTCAACTATACCGAGCAAACCAAAAACCTTCGATCAGCTTGGCCAGTTTTCAGCCTATCCGTTAAATGCTCAAACGTTTCGAATCAGTTTCCAAGCTGACTCAAACATGAGCTATGGAGCAGCCGAAGAAATTACTTTAGTGAAATCAGCACAAACGACCGTACAAAAAGGCTTCCGCTTTTTTAAAGTACAAAATGACCCAAGTAATCAAAGCCAAAAACCACCTCGTCAGGCTGTGGTTTATCCAGCTGCACCGAGTTTTTATCCGTATGGTTATGGGCGTCGTTATCCGGGTTTCTGGCATGATCCGTTCTATGATTTCCCACAAGTGGTCAATATCGACCCTGTTCAAGTGTCGTATACTATTGAATGTTATCGGGATCAAAAGCAGGCCCCTCAAGACGCTTTTGATGCAACGTTAATTCTCAAATCCATCGGACAAAAATATGGCTTAAGTCCGACAGGAGAGTTGTTGCCACCGCCTGAACCGCCAGTAAAACAAAAATGAATAGGATGACTGTATGAATATGGCAGAAGAAGTACACCATGCACCCAATCTGAAGCGCAGCAAATATTTCGCTACTATGGCGCTTGTTATTGTAGTAGTGCTGTGGATTGGGTTATTGATTGCCAATCGCTTTCTGCCTGAGTATACAAACTTAATTCATATTTTGATGTTAGGTGCGGAAGCTGGCGTAGTGGGTGGACTAGCAGATTGGTATGCGATTACCGTTTTGTTTCGAAACCCATTTGGTAAGCTTCCTATCCCTAAATTTTTGCGGGATCATACCGAAATTATTCCGCGCAATAAGGCCCGTATTGCAGAGTCAATGGGCCGCTTTGTGCAGGAAAACTTTCTGTCACCTCAAGTGGTAGAGCGAAGCTTAGAAAAAACTGACCTAAGCCTCGCCATTGGACAATGGCTAGCCAGTCCACAAAACAATACGCAAGTGGTACAGCTTATTCAGCAAACTGTACCTAAAGTTTTTGAATTTGTGAGCCAAGAACAAATTGCCAATTTCGTGCAAAACAACAGCGTGCAATGGGTGCGTAACACTCAAGTCAATAAACTTGCGAGTGAAATGCTGCGTGCAGTCTTGGAAAATGATTTCCATCAAGATGTATTGCAGCGTGGTCTCGATATCGCGCATGAGTGGGTGGTACAAAACCCAGATAAAACTCGTGAATTAACCCGAAAAATGTTTAAAGCACTGGGTGTCTGGTCACTTGCAAAAGGTGCAAGCTGGATTGGTATTGATGTTCAGCAACGTACTATTGACTCACTGGTTGAAAAAGTAGAATCCATGCTGGCCGACCACGAGCACCCATGGCGACAGGAAATTGAAACTGTTGCTCACTCGCTTATGCTGGAGCTAGCAAATCCTGACAGTGTTGCCAGTCAACGTTTAAATAGCGGTAAAGATGCGCTACTAGATAGCCCTCAAGTTCTAAATTTCATTAGTGGTGCTGTCACTATTTTGTGTGATGCCATTAAAGAAGATTTAATGAAAGAAGACTCGGGTATTGCAATGAACCTCAGAGCTGCCATTCAGCAGTTGGGTGAAAACCTTGTCCAAAATGTAAAAGTTCGTGAAGTTCTCAACAAAGAAATGACAGGACTTGCCATGAACTTTACGGACCAATATAGCCATAAAATCATACGCTATGTGAGTGAGCGCATTCATGAATGGGACTCACGTGAAATGATTGGAAAAATTGAAAACGAAGTCGGTGGTGACTTACACATGATTCGTGTCAATGGTGTTGTGGTTGGTGCATTTATCGGTTTAACTCTAGGTGTAATTCGCGCAGCGATTGAATCGATTTTATAACGTTAATAATTATCTTAAGAGAATAACATGCTACAGCTTCAGTCAAAATTGCCCGCACAAGGGGTAACTATTTTTAGTACCATGACGGCAATGGCACAGCGCTTGGGTGCACTTAACCTTTCACAAGGTTTCCCGGACTTTCCTGCACCGCCTGCTTTGCTCGAAGCTCTAGCTCAGGCAACTTTGGCTGGACATAATCAGTACCCACCTGGTGATGGCATTCTCACGCTACGTGAACAGCTCGCTTTACAGTTTCAGCAGCGTGATCAAATTCAACTTGACCCTATCACAGAAATCACAATTACCCCTGGCGCGACCATAGCAATTTTCTGTGCCATACAAGCCTGCATCAATGCAGGTGATGAAGTCATTATTTTTGATCCGAGTTATGACAGCTATGGACCTTCTGTCGAGTTAGCAGGCGGTAAAGCTGTTCGTATTGCTCTACAAGCACCTGACTTTAAAGTGAACTGGCAACAAGTTAAAGATTTGATTAACGATAAAACCCGTATGATTGTGGTGAATACACCCCACAATCCAACTGGTACCATCTGGGAAAAACAGGACTGGTTAGAACTCATTGAACTGATTCAAGATAAAAATATTTTGGTTTTATCCGACGAAGTCTATGAGCACTTAGTTTTTGATGGTCAACAGCACTTTAGCGCATTGCATTTTCCAGAGCTTAGAGAACGTAGTTTTGTGATTGGCTCTTTTGGAAAAACCTTTCATGTGACAGGCTGGAAAACTGGTTACTGTGTTGCTGCACCTGAATTAATGCGTCTATTCCGGCAAATTTATCAATATGCAAATTTCTGTGGTACGACCCCTTGTCAGATTGCGCTTGCGCAATATATGCAGCAACATCCAGAACATATTCAGGAACTTTCACAGTTTTATCAGACTAAACGAGATCGTTTTAATCAGGCAATTCACAATAGTCGTTTTTTATTTAAACCATCTCAAGGGACTTATTTCCAAAACCTTGATTACAGTCAGATTAGACCCGACTTAAACGATGTTGAAATGTGCCAGTTTCTTGCTGAGCAACATAAAATTGTGGCTATTCCTGTTTCAGTGTTTTACCAACAAGCACCTGAGTCTTTACGCCTGATTCGTTTCTGCTTTGCTAAAAATGATGAAACATTGCAAAAAGCAGGAGAAATCTTGAATGAATGTTAATAAATTTAGAAACTTAGCATAGTAAAACACTACAAGAAATTTCAACTAAATATGCTAAGTTGAATGTCCGCCCCGCTCATCAAAGAGATGGGCGATGGAGAACACATGCCACCAAGACAGTCTTTAATACATCAGCAAAATCTATGGAAAACATTTTTTGTTTTCTTATTGCCGCTCATTGCTACCAATATCTTGCAAAATTTATCTGGCACCATTAATACCATCTTCGTTGGACAAATGATGGGTGTCGATGCAATTGCCGCAGTCTCTGTTTTTTTCCCTATTTTATTCTTGCTGCTCGCTTTTATTATCGGAATTTCGACAGGTACCACCGTGTTAGTAGGGCAAGCATGGGGTGCTCAAAATATTGAAAAAGTTCAAAGTGTGGTGGGTTCTACTCTTTTTATGACCATCATTGGTGGAATCATTACAGCGATTATTGGTGTATTTTTTGCCCATGATATTTTAGAGCTTTTAGGCACTGATCCAAAGGTAATGCATCTGTCTTTACCTTATGTGCAATGGATGCTCGCAGGTAGCCCACTTCTATTTGTTTATATTATCTATACCTCAATTTTACGTGGTGTAGGTGACAGCACTACCCCTTTACTGGCGCTGGCTTTAACCAGTGTAATTGGTTTAGTGATTACACCGATCTTACTTAAAGGTTATTTTGGTTTACCCGCTCTAGGGATTATTGCTCCAGCAATCGCAACAATTACGGGTTATGTAGCTATCTTAATTTTTCTTGCGATTTATCTAAATAAGAAAAAGCACCCACTTCGACCGAACCGCCAACTTTTGCAGCATATCCGCCACAACCCAGAATTGAGCAAAATTATTTTACGTCTGGGTGTGCCAACTGGTATTCAAATGATTACCACCTCTATGGCGGGACTCGTGATTGTAGGTTTAGTTAACCGCTTTGGCGCTCATGCCACAGCTGCCTACGGTGCCGTCAACCAAGTACTCAATTATATTCAGTTCCCTGCTTTGTCTATCTCAATTGCAGCTTCAATTTTTGCAGCTCAAGCAATTGGTGCGGGTAAGTCAGACTTACTCGCACGTGTCACCCGCACAGCTTTAGGCATGAACTTTTTATTCACAGGTGTGTTAATTGCACTTGGCTATCTATTTTCAAAATATTTGATGGCCTTATTCATTACCGACCCAACTGTGGTGGTATTAGGACAGCAGCTCTTATTTATTGTACTTTGGGCAATTTTATTTTTTGGTGCAGGTGCTATTTTTGCATCAATCATGCGGGCCAGCGGTACAGTTACCGTCCCAATGCTGTTAAATATCTCGGCTATTTTGTTAATTGAAATCCCATGCGCTTACTGGTTTAGCTCAATGTGGGGGCTTAAAGGAATCTGGATTGCTTATGCCTTGGCATTTGTGAGCCTTTGTATCGTTCAAGGCTTGTATTACCAGTTTATCTGGAAGAAAAAGAAGATCAAAGTTCTTATTTAAAACAGCTTAAGCCTTATAAAAAAGCCATCAATTGATGGCTTTTTTAATTTAAATCTTATTTCATCCATTTGGTTACAACGGTTGAAGCACGTTGATATCCAGTTGGGAACAAACGCTGAAGTGCATCAAGAAATTTTGCATCACTACCAATCAATAAACGGCGTTTATTTTTCAAAACGGCATCTAGAATTTGACGAGCTGCTTCTTCTGGTGGAGTACGTAGGAATTTATCAAAGTTTTGAATAGATTTAGCTGGGTCCATACCCAAACTACTCAAACTGTCATTCATTTTTGCAGCTTTAGCAATATTGGTGCGAATGCCGCCAGGATGTACACATAGCGAACTTACGCCACATTTTTCAATGTCTAACTCTTGGCGTAACGATTCGGTAAATCCACGCACCGCAAATTTGGTTGCATTATAGCCAGACTGAGTTGGCTGAGCTGTTAAACCAAATAAGCTCGAAATGTTAATAATGTGCCCATCTTGAGTTTGCTTAATGAACGGTAAAAATTCTTTGGTACCGTAAACCACGCCCCAAAAATTAATTCCAACAATCCACTCTAAATCTTCGTAGCTTGCGCCTTCTACAGTTGAACCTAAAGCTACACCAGCATTGTTAAAAATTAGATTAACAGAGCCATGATCTTGAACGGTTTCCTGTGCCCACTGCTTTACCGCTTCACGATCAGAAACATCCAACTTTTTAGTCGTTACAGTAATATTACTGTACGGTTTTAATAGCTCAACAGTTTTCTCTAAACCCTTTTCATTAATATCACTTAATGAAAGATGGCAGCCTTGTTTCGCCAACAGAATTGCTAATTGTTGCCCAATGCCAGAACCTGCACCTGTGATTGCAGCGACTTTGTTTTTAAAATTTTTCATTGTCCATCCTTTGTTTTTCGATTTGCACAACCGGTTCATTGCATGTGCACTTTAGACTCTTTTAATATAATTTTGACAATATTCATTGTCAATATAGTACACTGTAATTTCAGATAGATTGGCACAATTCTGCTGACGGCTTTATCATAAGCCTCATACTTACTGAAAAACCGATAAATCAGGAAACCATTTATTTATGGCGACAAACGACTCAACCAATAAAAAGAAAACAAAAACTGCGGGTAAAGAACGCCAGTTCAAAGGATTATCTCTTTCTGAGCGTAAAGAGGCACGCCGCGAAAAACTCATTGAAGCCGGTATTGCGACTTATGGAACCCTTGGCTTTTTTTCAGTGACGGTAAAAGATGTCTGCCAAGAAGCAAAACTCACTGAACGTTATTTTTATGAATCATTTAAAAAGAGTGAGGATTTATTCCAAACTATCTTTTTAAAAATGATTGAAGAATTACAGCAAAACTTAATGCAAGCTGTGATTAAGGCTGCACCCGATCCAGAAAAAATGGTCGATGCAGGGTTAAGAGCGCTACTGACGACCTTAAAAGATGACCCTCGTTTAGCTCGTATTGTCTATGTGGATGCCGTTTTGGTTCAGGAATTACATAATCAGGCAACGATTCAAGAAACCCTTGCCCAGTTTGACCGTATGATTCAAGCGTTCGTTATGCTGACCATGCCACAAATACAGCACAAGGAAAATGAACTCTCTTTAATTGCAACGGGCTTAAACGGATATGTGACTCAAATCGCAATTCGATGGGTCATGGGTGGCTTTGAGCAGTCTCTTGAACAAGTTTTAACAGCCTGCCGTATTGTTTTCTTGTCTTTGTTGGCACAAGTTTCAAAATAATATTAAAGTTTTTTGACACTGCTTTAAGGCTAAAAACCTAGCTGGAAGCAAACTGTTAACATATTGAATGGCTTTAAGAAAATTTATGCATCCCTGTCATCATTCGGTCATGTGCTTGCCGTATTTTTGTCACAAATTATTGCTAAATTCGATTTTATAGACTTTTCTGCAATGAAATTGTCATAATTAATCTTTGTAATAAGCCTGTCATAACTACAAAACGGTTCACCGTTAAAATCTACAAGGTATTACGCTGTGAAAGATGACTATATTTTAATTGTCGATGATGAGCTTCCTATTCGTGAAATGATCCATACTTCTTTAGATATGGCAGGCTTTCAATGTTTACAGGCTGAAGATGCCAAACAGGCCCATCAAATTATCGTCGACCAACGTCCAGCACTTATCTTGCTTGATTGGATGTTACCTGGAGGCGTAAGTGGTGTGGATTTATGCCGCCGCTTAAAACGCGATGAAAACCTAGCAGAAATTCCAGTCATTATGCTGACTGCACGCGGTGAGGAAGACCATAAGGTACAAGGTCTAGATGCCGGTGCAGACGATTATATGACTAAGCCATTTTCAACACGTGAACTGGTTTCTCGTATTAAAGCTGTTTTACGCCGTGCGAATGCGCTAAGCGGTGAAAAAACAATTGATGCCAATGGTTTAATTCTTGATCCTGTAAGCCAACGCGTAAGCTTTGGTAACAGCATTTTAGATATGGGACCAACAGAATATCGCTTGCTTGCATTTTTTATGACCCATCCAGAACGTGCATATACACGTGCCCAGTTGCTCGATCAGGTGTGGGGCGGTAATGTATACATCGAAGACCGTACCATCGATGTACATATCCGTCGTTTGCGTAAAGTGTTAGAACCTTTTGGTGTTGACCGATTTGTTCAAACCGTACGTGGTACAGGTTATCGTTTCTCTACACGTGCAGATTTAGCCGCAGGTTAACCAAAATTTATGTATGAACCCTACCCCGTCCCTGAACAGGTACGTGAACAAAAGCTTTCCCGTTACAGTAGTTTGTGGACGTTTGCTAAACAAGATTTACGACTTTTATTATTTTTCCTGATTATTGCAGGGTTAGTCGGTTTAGGGGTTGGGTATTTCTGGAGCTGTATTTTTATCGCCTTCGTGGTGTTTTTTGCGCTCCAGTTACGTTCTTTATATTTGGTGAATGACTGGATTGCCAACAATCCTTACGATGTTCCTCCCAACCTAAGTGGTATTTGGGGGGCATTATTATTTAATGTGTATCGTGCTCAGCGTCAGGAACGAATTGTCCAGGCCGAAATGGTTGGGCTAATTGACCGTGCCCAATCTTCTTTAGTTGCCCTAGCTGAGGCAGTTGTTTTAATTGATGATCAACATCAAATCGAATGGTGGAACCCAGCCGCAGAGCGTTTACTGGGAATTAGTCCACTTGACCGTGGTCGCAACTTATTAACTATTTTGCGTCAGCCTACTTTTATTGAATATTTTAACAATATTGATCAAGCGCCCGATGGGATTAAACTCCATTCGAATCTTGATGATGACCGTTATGTGCAAGTCAAACTCACACGGTTTGGTGGTGAAAGCCGCTTACTTGTCGCTTATGACGTGACTCGTATGCATAACCTTGAGCAAATGCGTAAAGACTTCGTCGACAATATTTCGCATGAACTACGTACCCCCTTAACTGTACTGAGCGGCTACATCGAAACATTTACCGACCAAGAAGATATTAGCCCACGCTGGAAACGTGCATTTGACCAAATGCAATCACAAACAAAACGTATGAATGCGTTAGTGAATGATTTATTGCTGTTATCAAATTTAGAAAACAACAAAAAAATTGCAAAAAATCAGATTATTGAAATGCCGAGCTTAATGAATCAACTGTTTGATGATGCTCAGGCCTACAATGCCGATTATGGACACACACTCAATTTACATATTGATAGCCACTGTGACCTGATTGGTTCCGACATGGAAATTGCCAGCGCATTTAGTAACTTAATTACCAATGCCATTAAATACACACCCAAAGGTGGAACCATTACCATTGGCTGGCATGATGACGGTGAACATGCTTACTTTAGCGTACAAGATACCGGTATCGGGATTAACCCGAAACATTTACCACGTCTGACCGAACGCTTTTATCGCGTAGATAGTGACCGTAGTCGCCAAACAGGTGGAACGGGTTTAGGCCTTGCGATTGTAAAACATGTACTGATGCAGCACGGTGCTTATTTAGATGTGCAATCTAAAGAAAATGAAGGGTCAACCTTTACCGCAGTTTTTCCAAAAGAAAGACTATATAACATGACTTAAAGTTGCCTTCTCATATATAAAAAGCCGACTCTTGAAAAGTCGGCTTTTTTGTCACATTTCAAACTATTTATTTAAAATTAGAGCAATAAGATTTAGTCTGATTTTTTTCTATAATATTTAAAAAGTTGGTGGCAAAAGTACTACTCTGACGCAGTGCATCGCGATGATCTCCACCATCAATTGTTTGATAAATAGTTGGCTTTTTTGATTTGCATAGCTGTTGGTAATAAGCATATGTCCCTCTCGGGTCAACCAAATGATCTTTAGAACCTTGTACGATCATTAATGGTACGGTAGGCACCATATTTTCAATGGACTGTTGCTTCAGATAAGTCAAAAGAGGGCTTAAATCTGCATTAGCTTTAAATATACTCGAAGGTGATTTCTTCAAGTCAGATTGAAGTTCAGATAAACAGCGGCTACGTGCTTGCGTTAGCACAGTATTCATTTCGGGACTAATTAAATTTTCAGGGACAATGCTTGGTTCTGCTGCTTGTGCTCCCAATAACACAATCGGGAAGAAAGCTGCCACGCTAGGTTCTGGGTTTGGATTAGTTTTTACATACTCTGCAATGCCTTCATATTGATAGCCACCTGGCGCAAGCGCAATCGCTCCTTTTAAATCTAATTCAGGTGCATCTTTTTGCCCATAAGCCGCCACGGCAATAGCAGCAGCTCCGCCTTGGCTATGGCCCATCACTAGCCATTGTTTATTAAAATCTTTTGGCTTAACTGCATGTAACGCTCGTACGGCATCTACCACCGTGTGCAGTTGGCTCTTGGCATTCATATAAGGATGTGCACCTAGCGTACCTAATCCCTGATAATCGGGTGCAACGACCGCATAGCCGCGTGCAAGCCAAGAATCTAAAGCATTGGAAGCAACTTCTTGATAAGAATGAACAGGACCACCTACATAGTCACCAGAAGGTGCACAGGTGTCAGCAACTCCGGTCGTGCCATGCGCCCAAGCCAGTATAGGCCAGCCATTTTTTGGAGGCGTTCCTTTTGGTAATAAAATAAATGCTGAAGCAACGATAGGTTCACCATTCACACCTCGACTACGATAATTGACCAGCAAACGTTGATCTGCATGAGGAAATAAACTCGTCACATCTTGTTGTTCTATGGACAGTATAGAACCCGGTTTTTCACTCACTATTTGCTTACTCAAGTCTGTCATTGGAGTAGCCATAGCAGAACCGGATGCCAAACAAATACTGCTCAATAAAAATTTTAATAAAGAATTACTTTTTCTAATCAAGGGATTACTCCTCTACTTTCTAATCATCATTTCAAATTGAACTTATAAAAAATATGCCCCTATTGCATATAACGAACCCAACAAGAGGCAAATGAAAGAACTCACATACCAAAATAGATCACTATTTCCACTAAATCTAGCCTTTAACCATGGAAATGCCAAACCACGCAAAATAAATGGAATGGCAACTAGAGAAATAATCATTTTTTCAAATGGTAAATTCATAAAACGAGTTGCTGCGCAAAAAGCGTAAAAAGAAAAAATACAAAGAATAAAACCTACAGCTATAGCCATAAAATTCGGGTACCAATGCCCTTTTTCGACCATCTGAACAATACTTTTCCCAGCCCCTAAAAACCGAAAACCATTTGCTCCCCAAAACACACAAATAAAATGAAGTAACGCGGCCACAAAAGTCAAAACCGAAGCAAAATATAGGCTAATGATAGGAGTTGGGGACATTTTATTCTCTTAGTAAGTATTTATAATGAGTTGAAAGTTTATTTACTGATAAACATTATATTTAAAAATAGAGTTAATTATAAAAATGTGAATAAAAAAAGAGAGCAAATGCTCTCTTTTTTAATATTATTTATGGGTTAAATCGTGTGGCCCATACGTTCGCCCATGACAACAACTGACTCGGCTTTAAAACGTTTTTCCCACTCGATTTTATCTTTTTCAAATAAAATAATAGCAGTAGAACCTAAATAAAAACGACCAAGCTCCGCACCTTTCTCTAGCTTCAACTGATGATGTTGTAATTCGATACGACCCGATGGTTTTACTTTACCTGTTGCCACAGTTTCAATACCTGCAACAATCATAGCGCCTACTAAAACAACGGCCATACGACCAAGCTCAGTATCAAACAAGCAAACCATACGCTCATTACGGGCAAATAAACCCGGTACATTTTCAGCAGTCACCTGATTTACTGAAAATAACTCACCCGGTACATATAAAGTTTCAGTTAATGTGCCTGAAAATGGCATATGAACACGGTGATAATCGCGTGGAGACAAATAAACCGTTGCAAACTCGCCTTCTTGAAAAGGTTGAGCAAGTTGTGGGTCACCAATTAATTTTTCTACAGAGAAACTTTGGCCTTTTGCTTGAAATACCTCACCCGCAGTGATTTTACCAATTTGTGAAATAGCGCCATCTGCTGGTGAAACAATACTATCTGGGTTTTCATCAACCAGTCGTACGCCATCTTTCAATGCCCGAGTAAAGAAATCATTAAAAGATTTATATTTGAGTGCATTGCCTTGCTCTGCAATCGACAAGTCAATGCCGTATTTGGTTTTAAATGCATGAATAACCGCAGCTTTTAATACTGGATTTTCACTTCCAGCAACTTTACCCACCACACGGCTTAACTGATGCTGAGGAACAAGATTTTGTGCCTTAATAAATAATTCTTTTTTTAAGCGAGATGTAAAACTCAAGACGGCGATTCTCCAGTAATGATAGGACTATCGAGGCGATTGCCCCATTCACTCCACGCACCATCATAGGCTTTTGCTTCCCAACCTAAAAGTCTAGCCAAAATATAGGCCAAACCAGAACGGTGATGTGACTGGCAGTATACGACTACAGGTTGTTTTAAATCGAACCCAAGTTGTTCAAGACGCTGCCGCGTGCGTTCAAGCGGATGCAATTTTAGATGATTTTGTCGATTAAGTGCAGTACTCCATTCAAAATGGAGTGCATTTGGGATGTGACCACCGCGTCGCGCTGCTAAACGAACACCGCTGTACTCATCAATCGTTCTGCAATCCCACAATTGAATGCTTTCTTGTTCAACCTGTTTACGTAATTCTTCATAGTTCACTCGGAACTGTGCAGCATGTGATAAATCAATCTGGATTAAATCATCAACTCGAGGCAGTTCTTCAACCTCAGCTGTAGTCGGTAAACCTGCCCCAAGCCATGCATGAATACCGCCATTAATTAAACTCGTACGTGTAAATCCTAAGCAATGCAAATTCCAGATTAAACGTCCTGCCCATGCTCCACCTTCATCATCGTAGACCACTACATGGTGATTTGGTGAAATATTCAATTTTTCAATGAGCGCTTGTAAACCTGCTTCATCTGGCAAAATACCAGTGGCTTCTTCATGCTGAGCGACCAACCATTTAGGCTGTAAATGAATTGCATGTGGAATATGGAGCTGCTCATAAACTGATGCACGACTCAAATCTACAATACGGATATATTCATTGCCTAAATAAGGCACTAACTCTTCTGCTTCTATTAATAAATCGAGTTTAAAATCAGGGAGTATCATCGTCATGGTTACTTTTTATACCAGCTTAATTTCATCTTAGCATAAGCTTATATCTATCAAACTCTGATTTTCTGCTACCGTTTAGCAGAAAATCAGATATAAACATTCTCAAGCGTTAAGTAGCTGCCAAACTGTCAGACTACATTGTGATTAAACAGCTTCATCAAGTTCTTCAATTTGGAAAACCTGGCGTAAATAAGCCAAGAACGTATCGTTATCAGTCATGGTTTTGCCAGGGCTATCCGAAATTTTGGCAACCGATTGACCATTACACTCAACCAGTTTCAATACAATATTGAGCGGTGTTTGGCCCATGTCATTGGTCAAATTAGTACCAATACCGAAACTCACCTGAAAACGGTCTTTGAAATATTGATGTAGCTCCCAAGCCTTTGGCAAATTAAGGCCATCACTAAAGGTCAACATTTTGGTTTTAGTGTCAATTTTTAATTTACGGTAGTGCGCATAAGCCTTATCACCCCATTCATATGGGTCACCACTATCATGACGTAAGCCATCAAATAGTTTGGCAAAATACAGGTCAAAATCTCTTAAGAAAGCGTCCATACCAACAACGTCAGTCAAAGCAATTCCCAAGTCTCCACGATATTCTTGAACCCATGTTTCTAAAGCAGCTTTTTGAAAATCACGTAAACGGACATCAAGCGCCTGAAACGCCTGCAAGAATTCATGTGCCATGGTTCCAATTGGCGTGATATTTAATTCTTTAGCCAGCAAAACATTACTTGTTCCACGAAATACATTTGGCACAGTTTTATGAAATGCAGCAACTACATGTTTTTGCCATTCAAAACTATAGCGACGGCGTGTACCAAAATCAGAAACTAAAAATGGAGGGTCATTCGGCTGTTGAGATTTTTCGTACTGCTGAATCAATTCAAGCTTTGCTTGTAAACGTCGTTCGCCTTCCGCCCAAACTTCGTCTGTTTTAATGCGGCTAAAATATAATTCATTTACAATCGCTAGGACAAAAATCTCGAACATCATGGCCTGAACCATTGGCCCTTCAATCCGAATATCTAGTCGACCTTCATTATCAATACTGGCCTGAATAAAACGTCGTTTAAGTTGGAATAATTCTAAATAATCGACAAAGTCGCTTTTAATAAAACGTAATTTTCTTAAATATTGTAGTTCGTCTTCTTTATATTTGAGATTACATAAATGGTCGAGTTGCTCGTTTAAGTCATCCAAAATATCCACTAATGGATAAACAGTATCTTCTAAATTTCTGCAACGAAAATGGTAGACACTATGTGTTTGCGGGAATTTATGCAAAACCACTTGTAGCATCGTAAATTTGTACAAGTCTGTATCAAGTAAAGAATGGATAATTGGAGACATAGTCAATGATTATTCGCTTGCTTCTTAGCATTAAAGCATATTTTTATAGATGAATTATGAGCTTTTATACCATTGTTGCAACTCCATGAAATTTCCTTTTAAAAATCATTTAAATTAATTTCTGCTAAACTGCATCAATTCAAATAATTGTAGAAACTCTCTCTAACAATGCGCGCTTTAATACAACGAGTTCTTGAAGCTAAAGTGGTGGTAGACGGTGAAACGACCGGTGAAATCCAGAATGGCTTATTGGTTTTTTTAGGAATTGGCCGAGACGATACTTTAGCCATAGGTCAGAAGCTTATCGATAAGATTTTGAAATATCGTATTTTTGATGATGAGCAAGGCAAAATGGGCTGGAATGTATCTCAAGCAAATGGCGGAGTCCTGCTTGTATCTCAGTTCACGCTCATGGCACAAACCCAAAAAGGCTTACGTCCAGACTTTGGTCCAGCCATGCCACCGAGCGACGCAAAAGCGCTCTATGAACAGTTGGTTGAATATACCCGTTCACAGTTTGAAAATGTTCAAACAGGTATTTTTGCTGCTGATATGAAAGTACACCTCATTAATGATGGGCCAGTCACTTTCAATTTAGAAGTTGAAGCATAGATATAAAAAAAACTCCCGATCGGGAGTTTTTTATTAGGTCTTAACGACCAGTCTTTTCTTTAATAAAGGCACGTGCCTGACGTACTTTATCTTTTACTGGTTTAGGTAATTTTGGTGGAATCAATTTAGCTGCCTGATTAAACCAAACAAGTAGGCTGAAATCACCTTCCATTTTGATACTACCCTCTTGCATACCCGTCATAAATGCAGTTGGGTCGCCTTTGAGTAAGGTTTTTACACCTTGTTCACTATCTGCAAACTGCAAAATAAAGTCAGCTTTTTCAGGTGAACCAGCGACTGTATCGATATGGCCATGGTTAATAATAATTTGGCGAGCCACACCTAAATCAGTACCAATTTGAATGCGGAATGCGCGGTCATGCACTAGCTCAATAAACTTAGGACTTGTACGTGCCAACTGTTTCATACGCAGTGCCAAACCTGCTACCAATAAATCTAACGGGTCTGTACTGACATCAACAAGTGGTAACTTGACTACAGGTATAGAAGAAAGTTTCATGAACATTCACGCCTATTGTATTTTTATGAAAACCTTGGGGCAAAACTCAGCAAGGGCTCCCCATTGCCTGTTTTGTGCATCGACTGATGATATTCTAATTGGCAACGCAATCTATATATGAAACGTCAACAGACCAGCCTATCGTAGCATAACTGGCTATTTTTTAATAAATGCTTTGTATAATAAAAATCATGTTTTCGTAAATAAAAAAGGCATGCTGTGCATACCTTTTTACCGTTAGATAACAATTTAATTATCGGCTAGAACATTGCTGCTGATCATCTTCATATACTGGCGTATGTTCTATATATTGGCGATTTGCCAAAGCCTTCTGTGCCTGTTTATCCTCACGTAATAAAATAAATGTGACCATTACCATCGCTAGACTTAGTGCAGTTAAATAACTATATGTGACTGGCATTTCAAAAGTGACTTGAACTCCAAAACGGACCACTTCCAATAGCCCCCAAAAAAACATCCCTGCAAGCATAAAACCAAGCCAACGACGGTAAGGAGAAAAGAACACAGCAACAAGCGCGACAGCAATTAAGCTGAGTCCGGCGATAGCGGCAAAATTCGCTGTTACCATAGAAACCTCCGTCTTAATGAAAACGTCTAAAAACATTCGGTCTGAACACCAGACCTCATTCCAAAAACAACTTTAATTCATGATTTGTGTTGAAGCTTAGAAAGCATTATGGATGTTTTTTTTTAGAAAAAAAGACCTGTTATTTGTCGAAGCGACATACTTTGTCGCAACATTCTTTTGTCATTACATTTTTGCAAATTTAAAAAAGTTCTACTTCCTATATGGCGTCAATTCTGGCGTGTCATTACAAAAAACTATGCTGTTTTTTTGCCTCAAAATAAGTTTTTTTCAGTTTTTTTTATTGCCTTTTTTCTGTGCATCATTTTGTCATAACTTGCTTGTTTTTATGACTATTCTGCATAAAAAAAGCGCTACTCTTGAGCAGCGCTTAATGATTGTTCAGTATTATTTAAGCACGGCTTAAATCTTTGTCATGCATACCGAGTAAATACAAGACACCATCTAATCCAACGCTTGAAATCGCCTGATTGGCATTTTGACGAACAAGCGGTTTAGCACGATATGCGACGCCAAGACCCGCAATCGCAAGCATCGGTAAATCATTTGCGCCATCGCCGACAGCCATTGCCTGTTCTAGTGAAATACCAAGTTTGTTGGCAAGCTCACGCAGCAACTCTGCTTTACGCGCACCATCAACAATTACACCTTTTACTTCACCTGTTACAACGCCATCTTGTACATCTAAAACGTTGGCATGAACTTCATCAATACCTAATTTAGCTTGTAAATATTCAGCAAAATACTGGAAACCACCAGATAAAATTGCCGTTTTATATCCAAGTGCTTTTAAAGTCGAAATAAGGCGTTCCGCACCTTCAGTAATGGTCAAACGCTCAGCGATTTTAGGTAAAACAGATGCATCAAGACCTTTTAATAATGCAACACGTGCACGGAAACTTTGTTGGAAGTCCAACTCACCTTGCATTGCTCTTTCAGTAATTTCAGCTACTTGCGCGCCTACCCCTGCTTCAAGCGCCAATTCATCAATCACTTCTTGTTCAATTAAAGTTGAATCCATATCGAAACACACTAAACGGCGATTACGTCGATAAGCGTTGTCTTCTTGAACAGCGACATCAATATTTAATTCGCTTGAAAGAAGTAAACAAGCAGCACGCATCGCTTGTGCATCTAAAGTTGGACCACTACTTAAACCAAACTGAACACAGGCACGACGAGGCAAGGTACTGTCTTTTTCAAGGTCTACACGGCCAGATAAACGGGTGACAGTTTCAATGTTAAAGCCTTGTGTAGACACAATTTGTGTAACTGCTTGTAAATGTGCAGCAGTCAGTTCTGGCGCTAAAGCAGTGACGATATAACGGGTTCGTCCACCTTCGCTTACCCATTGATCGTATTCTGTGCCCGAGATTGGTTTAAAGCGCACTGTTAAGCCAATATCATGTGCTAAAATCAAAATCTCTTTCATTGCCAACGCTGTCGCAGTTTCATTTTCAGAGGCGACCACGATGCCCAATGTCAGTTGATTATGAATAACGGCCTGACCTACATCCAGTATTTGCAATGAATGTACGGATAGTACTTGCATTAATCGGGTAAACTGGTTTGGTTGGTCCGGTCCTAAAAAGGATATAAGAATGATTTCTCGCATGAATTGACTCTAGTCTGAGTGACAACTATTGTAAGAATCATAATCGAATTTCAATATAATTGCCTTGGAAGTTTAACTTGATTGCGCCTAGACAAGGGCTATTTGCTAGCCTACTGATCATTAGTTTTGCATTGCATACCTTTTTATTGGTGATTGCAACGACACACCAGCTCAATGAAAACCGTGCGAGTCAAGGTCAGCTCATGACCAGTCAACTCGTAGCAGACAGCTTATCTGAGCTTGAGCCTGCCAATACGGTATCTTTGGCGCTTATTGCCAATCGCTATGCGACCAATCCAAGTGTGGCATCTATCCGTATTCTTGATGCCAATAAACAAGTTTTGGCAACAAGCGGCATGTCAAAAACTCGCGAAGGTGAAATTTTTGTTCGTGATGCTCTTCAAAACGAGAAGAAAGTCGGTTCTATTGAAATTACGCTTATTCAACCAAGTATTGGGGAAATTCTTCGTACCCAATGGCTTGCGATTTTAGCTTCACTGTTCCTACATATTTTATTATGGCTTGCTTACCGTGCTATCGCTCGTCCAACCCGTAGCGAATACTTGGCCCGTATTAACGAAGAAAATCGTTTAAAACATGAGATTCAAGAGTTAACTCAAGCACTCGCACTAGAAAAGCAAAATACAGTGACCTTGGTCGCACAAGCTCAGCAGCAAGCTAAAGCTAAACCACTGGTTCGTACACAACCAGAAAAAAGCGCTGAGTCTCCAGATCAAGATACCTTAGCACTTAATATTCAGTTTTATGACCCTAAACAGTTGTTAAGTAGCGTTAACCAGTCTGTTTCTGTTCCTTACTTTAAACTTTGTCAGCTCTTTTTAAATAAAAGTATTGAGCTATGCACGAAGCATTATCATTTAAAGTCTACAGATATTGAGGTAGTAGATGAGTTCCATGCCGAAGGCGCAACACTCGCAATCTCAACTTCACATGCACACGCTGTAGAGTGCCTACTTATGGTAGGTACAGTGTTCCAATTACTGTCAGACGTTTTATATAAGCGTTACCGTGAAGATAAACGCTTTGCACTGCAAACCCGTAGTGCCGTGTGTCATGCTGTAGAAGCAATGCAAATTGACGCCAAAGAAGCTGCTCAGCGTTTAGCACAACATCTTCACGCGAAAGAATCTGCACTTTATCTTGATAATGATCAGCTTAAAGCGATTCAAGACAGCTATCAGCTTGTTGCTATGCCAAACCCAAGTAATGTTATGACTCGCCATGCATTTATGATTAACGGCATGAATGCTGAATGTGCAGAGCTTGCGCAAAATATTCGAACTGAAATTTTGATGGGCAAAAAATCAATTCCACAAAATGATAGCCCAAGTAGTGCAGCTTCTTAAAAGTCTTTGTGCGCATTTAAACCTAGCCTTTTGGCTAGGTTTTTTTTATTTAAATTCATGGTATTTAGTTTAAATAATTTTATTCTCTTATGATTTATTCAGATAAATAAATCCAGATCTATTATGTCTCGTTATAAATTTGGATAAATCAGAATCATAGGCAAAATTCTATAAACAGCGTAAACTATGCGAAATTTATTCAATAGAAATTGTCTTACGACAAAAAAAGGTGAAAGCGAATGCCGCTGAGTCGTGTTGAAGATCTTGTCGCCGATATTCGTGCAGGCAAAATGGTTATTTTGATGGATGACGAAGATCGCGAAAATGAAGGTGATCTTGTCATGGCAGCAACGCATGTTCGTCCTGAAGATATTAACTTCATGATTACACATGCACGTGGTCTAGTTTGCCTAACGTTAAGCCGTGAGCGCTGTAAACAGTTAAATCTTCCTTTGATGGTTGATCAGAATGGTGCTCAGCATAGTACAAACTTTACGTTATCGATCGAAGCAGCTGAAGGTATTACAACGGGTATTTCAGCAGCAGAGCGTGCACATACAATTCAAACGGCTGTCGCAGCGCATGCAAAACCAAGCGATATCGTACAACCGGGCCACATTTTCCCACTCATGGCTCAGCCAGGTGGTGTTTTACACCGTGCAGGTCATACCGAAGCAGGCTGTGATTTAACACGTCTAGCGGGCTTTGAACCTGCATCTGTGATTTGTGAAATCATCAATGAAGATGGCACAATGGCACGCCGTGCAGATTTAGAAATTTTTGCCGAGAAGCATGGCCTAAAAATTGGTACAATTGCCGACTTAATTCACTACCGTATGACGAATGAGCAAACTGTAGAACGTCTGGATCAAAAAACGATTCAAACAGAATACGGATCATTTGAGCTCTATCGCTATCGCGAGATCGGTAACCCGGACATTCATTTGGCTTTAGTTAAAGGCGAGCCAAAAGAAGGGGTTACAACGGTACGTGTACACGGTTTCAGCCCAATTCGTGATTTGCTTAAGCTGAATAAGGCTGACGGCGAACCTGCTTGGAATCTTGACCGTGCACTACAGACGATCGCAGCAAGTGACCGCGGCGTTTTAGTCTGGATCGGGCAAGATCATTTGCAAGACTTGGGACCAGCGTTGGATGATTTAAACAAGCCAAAACCGGTGAAATCCAATGCAGCACTTTCACATCAATATCAAACGATTGGTGTAGGTGCTCAAATTTTGCGTGATTTAGGTGTTGAAAAAATGAAGCTTCTTAGCTCACCATTACGTTTCAATGCCTTATCTGGCTTTAATTTAGAAGTAGTGGAATATGTCACTGCTGATCAAATCACAACGAAATAATCGAGGTTGCTATGGCAATTCGCCGTATTGAAGGTTTATTACATCTCGCAAGCGAAGGTCGTTATGCGATTTTAGTGGGTCGTTTCAACAGCTTTGTTGTTGAACACTTATTGGAAGGCGCGATCGACACATTAAAACGTCACGGCGTAAATGAAGATAACATTACTGTTATTCACGCTCCTGGCGCTTGGGAACTCCCGATCGTTGCTAAAAAATTAGCTACATCAAACCAGTTTGACGCCATCATTGCTCTTGGTGCAGTGATTCGCGGTAGCACGCCTCACTTTGACTTTGTTGCTGGTGAATGTGCAAAAGGTTTAGGTGTAGTTGCGTTAGAAAGCAGCTTGCCTGTTATCAATGGTGTATTAACTACTGACAGCATCGAGCAAGCAATCGAACGCTCAGGTACAAAAGCAGGAAACAAAGGTAGCGAAGCTGCTTTAACTGCAATTGAAATGGTTAATTTATTAAAGGCAATTTAAAGCATGTCTCAAACACTGCAAGCCGCTTATGCAGCAAAACGCAAAGCACGTCGTTTTGCTGTACAAGGTATTTATGAATGGCAAATGAGTCACAACCCTGTACACGAAATTGAAGCACGTACCCGTGCTGAAAATGCAATGCACAAGGTCGACTTAAGCTATTATCACGAACTACTTACTCAAGTCATCGCTCAACACGAAGACCTTGATGCGTTACTTATTCCGGTACTTGACCGTGAAATTGACGCACTTGATGGTGTAGAGCTTGCGACTTTACGTTTAGGTGCTTACGAGTTACGTGATCATTTAGAAATTCCATATCGTGTGGTACTTGATGAAGCAATCGAACTCGCTAAACATTTTGGCGGAGCAGACAGTCATAAATACATCAATGGTGTATTAGACCGCCTAAGTTCGACACTGCGTAGCGCAGAAAAACAACAAGCAAACTAATAGGCTTGGTGTTCTATGGCTGAGTTTTCAATTATTGACCAGTACTTTAATCGGCAGTCAAACTCCGATGTCGCGCTTGGTATTGGTGATGACTCAGCCTTAATTACTCCCCCTCCAAATCAACAACTGGTGATCTGTGCAGATACACTTGTTGCTGGACGTCATTTCCCTCTTGAAACCTCACCTCATGCGATTGGCTGGAAAAGTGTTGCTGTAAATCTTTCAGATATTGCCGCAATGGGTGCCAAACCGCACAGTATTTTACTAGCAATCAGCTTGCCTCAAGTTGACCATGAGTGGCTTAAAGGGTTTAGTCAGGGAATCTATGACTGTTGTAATCAATTTGGTGTTGCCTTAATTGGTGGAGATACCACTCAAGGCCCACATCTCACCATTACCGTTACCGCAATGGGCTGGATTGAAACCGGAAAAGCCGTGTTACGTTCAGGCGCAAAAGTTGGTGATTATGTATGTGTGAGCGGACAGGTAGGTGATGCAGCCTACGGTTTACAGCACTTGGGCCATCCTCTACAGCAAAGACTCGACTATCCGACACCACGCTGTCAGCTTGGACAAGAGCTAAAAGGCCTTGCCTCTAGCATGATTGATGTGTCAGATGGCTTAGCGCAAGATTTAGGACATATTTTAAAAGCATCCAAGGTTGGAGCCCGACTCGTCTTGGAAGAATTACCTGTTGACCCTGTATTGCAACAACTAAAAGAACAACAACGTTGGCAATATGCGCTTGCAGGTGGTGATGACTACGAATTATGTTTTACAATAACACCGCAAAATTATGAAAAACTTTTGCAAAAACAACTGGACGTTAAGATTACAATGATCGGACAGATCGTTGAGCAAACAAAACTAACTTTTGAGCATTTGGGTTCAGATTACCCATTGCAAATTCATGGATACCAACACTTTGCATAAACCGCCGATTCATTTTAAGAACATGTCTTGGTTCAACCGCTGCATCGTTTTCTGTGGGGTTGGTTTTGGATCTGGTCTCGCTCCTAAAGCACCCGGTACTTTTGGTTCTGCTTTTGCCTTACTTTTCATTCCTATCTGGTTATCTCTCGGATTTACCTTAAGTTTAATCGCTATTCTCATCATGTCCTTGGTGGGAATTTATATTTGTGGTCAAACGGCAAAAGTCCTTGATGTTCATGATGATGGGCGAATTGTTTGGGATGAATTTGCAGGACAATCAATTACTCTTCTGCCTTTAATATTTTTTAATATAATGTCGTTACAATGGGCACTAATTGGTTTTTGCTTATTCCGCCTGTTTGATGTTTGGAAACCTTGGCCAATCCGTGTTGCCGACCAGAAAGTTGCTGGCGGTTTCGGAATTATGCTGGACGACATCATTGCAGGGCTTTGGGCGGCACTCTGTATCATCATATTTATTACTTTCTGGGGCGTAACGCCATTTAAGTAGGTTTACTCATGTCAACTACCGTCATTATCCTAGCTGCAGGCAAAGGAACGCGAATGCGTTCACAACTACCTAAAGTATTGCAACCTTTAGCTGGTCGCCCACTCCTAGGACATGTTATTAAGACAGCAAAACAACTATTAGCAGAAAATATCATTACCATTTATGGACATGGCGGCGATCACGTAAAACAGACGTTTGCACAAGAAAACATTCAATGGGTTGAACAAGCAGAACAATTAGGTACAGGTCATGCTGTACAAATGACTTTACCGGTACTTCCTAAAGACGGTATTTCATTAATTTTATACGGTGATGTTCCTTTAGTCCGTCAAACAACGCTAGAGCAACTTGTTGAAGTATCAAGTAAAACCGGTATTGGGATGATTACTTTACATGTCGACAACCCAACAGGTTATGGCCGTATTGTTCGCCAAGACGGAAAAATTCAAGCGATTGTTGAACATAAAGATGCAACTGATGCTCAGCGCCAAATTCAAGAAATCAACACAGGTATTTACTGTGTAAGCAATGCAAAACTTCATGAATGGTTACCTAAGCTTTCTAATGAAAACGCACAAGGCGAATACTATTTAACTGATATCGTTGCGATGGCGGTTGCAGATGGCTTAGAAATTGCCTCTATTCAGCCAGAACTTGCTTTTGAAGTTGAAGGGGTTAATGACCGCTTACAACTTGCGGCACTTGAGCGCGATTTTCAGCAACAGCAAGCAAAAGAACTTATGCAACAAGGCGTAACTTTTGCCGACCCTGCTCGTTTCGATTTACGTGGTTCTATAAAAGTTGGACACGATGTCCGTATTGACGTAAATGTCATTATTGAAGGTGACTGTGAACTCGGTGACTTTGTAGAAATCGGTGCTGGTTGTATTTTGAAAAATACAAAAATTGCAGCGGGAACCAAAGTTCAGCCTTATAGTGTTTTTGATGGTGCAATTGTTGGTGAAAACACCCAAATTGGTCCATTTGCACGCTTACGCCCAGGCGCTAAATTGGCAAACGAAGTCCACATTGGTAACTTCGTTGAAGTCAAAAACACAACCATTGGTCTTGGCAGTAAAGCCAATCATTTCACCTACTTAGGTGATGCCGAGATCGGTGCCGATTCAAATATTGGGGCAGGTACAATTACCTGCAATTATGATGGTGCAAATAAACACAAAACCACTATTGGCGATGCAGTCTTTATCGGTTCTAATAGCTCGCTGGTTGCGCCTGTGACTATTGGAAATGGAGCAACAGTCGGTGCGGGTTCTGTGATTACGAAAGATGTGGCTGAACAAAGTCTCTCCTTTGAACGTGCTCAACAAATTTCTAAAGCAAATTATCAACGTCCCCAAAAGGTTAAAAAATAAGAGGATTGAATTATGTGTGGTATCGTCGGAGGCGTTGCAGAACGTTGTGTAACCGAAATTTTAATTGAAGGTTTAAAACGTCTTGAATATCGCGGTTATGATTCAGCAGGCGTTGCTGTACTGAATAATGAAGAAGTTTTACGTGAGCGTCGTGTAGGTAAGGTGATTAATCTTGCCGATGCAGTTGCTGATCAGCAGCTCACTGGGGTAGTTGGTATTGCTCATACACGTTGGGCAACACATGGTAAACCAACTGAAAATAATGCTCACCCTCACATGTCGGGTAAAGTGGCAGTCGTACACAACGGTATTATCGAAAACTATCAAGAGCTTAAAGATAACCTTCAAGCTTTAGGATATGTATTTACCTCTCAAACAGATACAGAAGTTGTCGCTCACTTAGTTGCAGAAGCACTAAAAAGCACTGACAGCTTACTTGAAGCAGTACAATCAGTTGTTCCTCAGCTTAAAGGTGCATATGCACTGGGTATTATTCATAGCGATTACCCAGATGAGTTAATCACTGTACGCGAAGGTTCACCACTTGTGATTGGTGTAGGTATTGGTGAGAACTTTATTAGTTCAGACCAACTTGCGCTTTTACCTGTAACTAACCGTTTTATGTATTTAGAAGAAGGTGATATTGCTCGCCTGACTCGTACTTCAATTGAAGTATTTGCAAACGGTGAACTTGTTGAACGTCCAGTGAAAGAGCTTGACGCAACGGTAAGCAATGCTTCAAAAGGTGAATACAAGCACTACATGCTCAAAGAGATCTATGAGCAACCAGAAGCAATTAAACAAACGATTTCTCAAGCGCTTGATGGCAACAGCTTACGCGAAGACTTCTTGCAAAATGCTGAAGCAGACTTTAGTAAAGTTCAAAGCGTACAGATTATTGCATGTGGTACAAGTTATCACTCAGGCATGATTGCAAAATATTGGTTTGAACAACTGATTGGCGTGCCTTGCCAAGTTGAAATCGCAAGTGAATTCCGCTATCGCACACCTGTGATTGTTGAAAATACGCTCTATATCTGTATTTCTCAATCAGGTGAAACAGCCGATACTTTAGCTGCATTACGTGAAACTCAAAAACGTGCCAAAGCAAACAATATCGATATTCAAACTTTGACTATCTGTAACGTTGCGACGTCTTCAATGGTACGTGAAACTGATCACCACTTATTGACTCTTGCTGGTCCTGAAATTGGTGTTGCATCAACTAAAGCGTTCACGACTCAGCTTGCTGCACTTATGCTACTCGTCTTAAAAATTGGACAAGTAAAACAGCGTATTAGCAATGTCATGATTGAAGAGATTGCTCGCGAATTGTGGCACAGCCCGAAAGTAATTCTTGATACGCTTAAGAATGATGCTGAAATTTTACGTTTATCAGAATTGTTTGTTGAAAAACAACACTGTTTATTCTTAGGCCGCGGCACACATTATCCAATCGCTTTGGAAGGTGCGTTAAAGCTTAAAGAAATTTCATATATTCACGCAGAAGGTTATGCGGCTGGTGAGTTAAAACATGGGCCATTGGCACTTGTTGATACTGAAATGCCAATCGTGATTCTTGCGCCAAATGACGAAATGCTTGATAAGCTTAAGTCGAATATGGAAGAAGTTCAGGCGCGTGGCGGTGAATTATTCGTATTCGCTGATGAAAATAGCGGCGTAGTTGAAAAAGATCGTCAACACGTTGTACAAATTCCGGCAGTAAACGAATGGCTTGCTCCAATCATTTATAGCGTACCAGTTCAGTTATTATCTTATCACGTTGCTGTATTACGTGGTACAGATGTTGACCAGCCACGTAACTTGGCGAAGTCAGTAACTGTAGAGTAATTCAAAAGTATAGTGTTATCAAAGCTGTATGAGAGCAATAAAGTTTAATACTGAATTGCTCAAAAAATCCACATAAGATATGCTCTAGAAAAGTATGGCTGTGTGGATTTTTTAATCCCTGATTCAAAGAATTTATATAAAATAAATTTAAAAATAAAAAATGGAAGATCCTATATAAGGCTCTATTATTGATATGACTACTAGTCTAAAGAGTCGTTATAACATAAGATTACTACCACCTGTTAAGCCCCCACTGAGTCAATGAAACAAGATACTGTCATTCAAAAAATATGGAGTTTATGTAACATACTAAGAGGTGATGGTATTACCTACTATCAGTATGTGTCAGAACTTAGCTACTTATTGTTTCTTAAGATTGCTCAGGAAAATGGCTCAGAAGTACTTATCCCTGAAGGCTATCGATGGGTTGATCTAGAATCCCATGAAGAGGAAGGATTATTGGGATTCTATCAAGAGATGCTTACTCATTTAGGTGCAAATGTTGAAAATGACGTTATAAGAGATATTTATGCATTCCCTACTACAGTTTTTTCCCATTCTGAAAATCTAAAAGCTGTTATAGATGGTATTTCCAAAATTGAATGGCATCAAGTAGGAAAAGATGGATTTGGTGATCTCTACAGTGGTTTAATTGATAAGAGTGCTCAGGATACTCGTTCGGGGGCTGGACAGTACTTCACTCCACGCTCTCTAGTTAATAGTATAATAAGATTAGTACAGCCAAACCTTGGCAACTTAATTCAAGACCCTGCGACCGGAAGTGGTGGTTTCTTAGTTTCTGCTGATAGCTATATTCGAACCAAATATTCACAAGAAGAATATCAAACTACTCCCCCTAAATATCAAGGTGTAGAAATAGAAAAAAATACTCGTCGAATTTGCTTGATGAATACCTTTTTACATAATTTAGATGCAAACATTATTTATGGTGATGCGCTAACTGATGACGTAGCAGAGTTGGATGTACCTGATATAATTTTGGCCAATCCTCCCTTTGGCACTAAGGCGGGTGGACAACGTCCTTTACGTAAGGATATTCCATTCCCTAATACAAATAAGCAATTCGCTTTTTTACAGCATATTTATTTGGGACTTAAACCTGGTGGTCGTGCGGCTGTAGTGTTACCTGATAATGTATTGTTTGAAACAGGTGTCGGGACCGAGATACGCCGCGACTTAATGAATAAATGTAATCTGCATACTATATTACGGCTGCCCACGGGGATCTTTTACGCTCAAGGCGTTAAAACTAACGTTTTATTCTTTACTAAGGGTTCTACTAAAGACAAATATCAACAAGAGAACTGCACTGAAAACGTGTGGGTATATGACCTGCGTACTAATATGCCTAGCTTTGGCAAACGTACACCCTTTGGTAATGCTGATATTGGCTTTCTTCCAGAAGACTTTGGTACAGATCCCCATCTTGGCGCATTTGAGAGGGTATTTGGTGACAACCCTAACGGTAATAGTAAGCGTACTGAAGGTGAATACAGCTTTGATGCATTAGAGGCTGAAGTAGATAAAGAGGCTTTAAAAGAAAATCAGAATATTGATGAACAGCTCAACCATTCTCGCTGGCGTTGCTTTAATCGAGAGTGGATTGCCAATATCAAAGGAGACTCACTGGATATTTCATGGCTAATAGATAAAAATAGAGTTGATGCTGCTGGTTTGCCAGCGCCAGACGTCCTAGCTCAGGAGGCAAAAGAGGAGTTGCGAGCGGCTCTTAATGAACTAGATGGATTATTGGCTGCTTTAGAAGGGGCGAATTGATGGGTGAGAGTAATCTTCCCAAGGGCTGGATAATAACAAAATTGGAATTGCTCACAACAGATATATCTTATGGTTATACCGCTTCTTCTAATGCAAATGAAGTTGGCCCCAAATTGTTACGTATTAGTGATATACAAGACAACTCTGTTGTATGGTCAGAAGTACCTTATTGCGAAATTGAAGAAGAAAAGCTCGAAAAATATCTTCTTAAAAAAAATGATCTTGTTTTTGCCAGAACGGGAGCAACCGTTGGTAAAAGTTTCTTAATTAAAACTGAACCACCGAAAGCGGTTTATGCTTCTTATCTAATCCGAGTAAGAACAGCTTCTGAAGACCTTATTTCGATGTTAAGTTACTTCTTTAATTCACAGCAGTATTGGGAGCAAATCACAGAGTTTAGTTCAGGAATTGGGCAGCCTAATGTAAATGGAACAAAACTTAAAGAGTTGATTATTCCTCTCCCCCCACTAGCCGAACAGAAAGTTATAGCCGATAAACTCGATACCCTACTGGCACAAGTGGAAGCTATCAAAGCCCGTCTCGAACGTATCCCAGAGATCATCAAACTTTTCCGTCAATCCGTACTTAGTGCTGCAGTGAGTGGTAATTTGACAAAGACGTGGCGGAAAGATAAAGAAATTGTATGGCAATCATTGGTCATAGATGATATTGGTGAGGTAAAAGGTGGAAAAAGATTGCCAAAAGGTGACGAACTGGTGGAGATGAATACAGGTTTTCCATATATTAGGGCTGGTCAGCTAAAGCATGGTACAGTTATTAATACGGATGATGCCCGTTCTAAACAACTATTTCTTACTCCAGAAACCCAAAGAAAAATAAGTCGTTACACTGTTAACAGTGGAGACTTGTATATTACTATAGTTGGAGCTTCAATTGGCGATGCTGGAGTTATTCCTGAGCATTATTCTGGAGCCAATTTGACCGAAAATGCAGCAAAAATAACAGAGTTCAAGAAGCCCCTTGAAAGTGAGTTTTTATCGTATTGGCTTCGCTCCCCTGAGCTGCAAGATATAATAAGGCTAGAAATAAAGTCTGGAGCGCAAGGTAAATTGGCTCTTCAACGAATAAAAAAGCTTCCCGTTCCATATACAGATATTAGTGAACAAACTGAAATCATTCGTCGAGTTGAAGAGCTGCTCTCTTTGGCAGACAGCATCGAACAAAAAGCTAATGCTGCTTTAGCGCGGGTCAATAACCTGACTCAATCCGTCTTAGTTAAAGCTTTTACTGGAGAACTCACAGCCGATTGGCGGGCTGCTAACCCTGAGTTAATCAATGGTGATAACAGCGCTGAAGCCTTGCTAAAAAAAATTAAGATAGATCGTGAAGCCATCGAAAGACAACCTAAGCCAAAACGCTCCACTATAAAAGAGAAGACAGATAACTGTATGAGCAAACAGATCATCAAGGTGGCTGAAGCCCTAAAACAAGCTGGAAAGCCTCTAAGCGGTCAGCAATTGTTAGCAGCAGCAGGTTATCCTAGCGACAGTGATACAGAACAACTGGAACAATTTTTCTTGGACATTCGTAATGCTCTTGCTATTGAAAAGTCTATTGTAAAACTTGAGCGTGATTTCGATAGTCAAGATTGGTTTACTTTAGCCAAAGACAGCAAGAATAAATAAGGAATTAAGGGTGCCCTATGAAAGTCGATAAATTGCATATTCGCTCACGCTTTAAAAATCTTGAAAATGTGAAAGTAGACTTTGATGAAAATCATCTAATGACTGTGGTTGTAGGGCGTAATGGCTCAGGTAAATCCAACGTACTTGAAGCCTTAGTAGCTATATTTCGGAATCTTGATTTAGGCGAAGCACCACCATTTTCTTATCAATTGAACTTTCAACTTGGCGAAGAAGGCGGTATTAAGTGGTATGACATAAAAGTGGATGCAGATCCAAGCCGCGGAGCACTATCAAAGCAATATCAAGTTTCTGTCAAAGACAAACACAATAGTGAAGCTGGTTTCACATCTATACCCTTTTCTAAAGTCAAACGTGATAAAAAAACCAAGCAAGCTGAGTACCTTCCTAATTTTCTATTTGCCTACTACTCAGGACCATCAGATAGATTAGAAAAATACTTTCGAAAGCATCGTGATAATTATTACCGAGATCTACTCTACAATAAGGTCGACTTAAAAGCAGATATTCGATCACTATTTTATGCCAAACCGTACTACAGCCAATTTGTACTCATGGCTTTTTTTCTATCAGAAGAAAATAGCCCTCAGCGTAAATTTATCAAGGAGCATTTAGGTATAGAAGGTTTGGATAGCATCCATTTTGTGATGCGCCAACCTGAGTGGGCTACACAGAAAGGTGAACTATTTTGGGGAGCACGAGGCGTAGTTCGTCGCTTTTTGGATGAATTAATACAATATACCCTATCACCTATAAAAGTTACCCGCCAAGAAGATACATCATTAACAGGGAGTAATATTCGTAATGAGTTCTTTCACCTATTCTTACCTGACTTAAAAGCCCTACACGAATTTGCAAAAGATCTAAGCGCCGATGAGCTGTTTAAAATGCTTGAAAGTACTTTACTTTCAGAAATTATCTCGAAAGTTAGTATCAGAGTGAAGGTATCTACTAGCAAAGAACCTCTCACTTTTAGTGAGCTCAGTGAAGGTGAACAACAACTATTAACAGTGTTAGGTCTACTCAAATTTACTGGTGGTAAAGACTCCTTATTTTTGCTTGATGAACCAGATACTCACCTTAACCCATCATGGGCAGTAAAATACCTTAAATTTCTACATGAATTTGTACCTAACCACGAAACGAGTCACTTGCTGATGGTAACACATCATCCTCTGGCTATAGCAGAACTCGAGAAAGAGCAAGTTCAGGTTATGAAACGTGATGATAAAAATCAAATATCCGCCACAATGCCTGATGAAAATCCTCGAGGAATGGGGATCAATTTAATTTTACGCAGTGATATGTTTGGTCTCAAAACAACGCTCGACGATGACACTAATCAAAGACTAATTAAGAGAAATGCACTTGCTGCAAAGGAAACATTATCTAAAGACAAAATAGTTCGCGAACATGGATTTCCGGCTGAAGATGAAGAACAATACTTCGCTAGACTCAATTCTGAGCTTGAAGATTTAGGTTTTAATCTGGCAACGGATGATCCTGATTACCTTGATTTCCTTCGAAATAAATATCACGCTAGACATGAGGAAAATCATTAATGCGTTGGATTTGCAAAGACGAAATCGAGGAATGCTTAACTCAGGTATGGAGAGATCTAGCTGAACAAGCAAAAGCTGAGTTAATGGCTGCTCCAGATGAAGCAGCAAGAAAAGTGATATTAAAAAGAGTCACCTCGTCAAATGTTTGGCGTGATTTTTATGATTTATTACCTGAACCTTTAAAACGAAAATGTTGGTATTGCGAGGCTGAGGAAATCCGCTCAGATATGCCTGTTGACCATTTTAGACCAAAAAACAAAGTCGAAGATGATAAGCAACATGATGGTTACTGGTGGTTAGCATTCGATTGGACAAACTATCGATGTGCTTGCACATTTTGTAATAGCCGTAGAGTTTTTGATGAAACTGAGGGGGGTAAAGCATGTCGTTTTCCACTTGAGAATCCTGACGAAAGAGCCTTTACACCTGCAGATCAAATCAAGCTAGATAATGAGCGACCATACTTTCTAGATCCTTTCAATCCTGATGATGAAAAACTACTTTGGTTTGATCCAGATGGGAAGCCAACATATAACCCTCTAGCAACAACTGAACAGCAAATAAAGGTTCAAAATTCTATTGAAATATTTCATCTTGATCAAATCAAGATAGTTAGAGCTAGAAATAAAATACGCCTAGAGGTGGAAAGACAAGTTAGTAAAATAAAGAATAATGAGGATGTACAAACAGCTAAAGCTAGGTTAAGACGCATGGTAAGAGATACTGAAATGCTATCACGTGCTGCAATAGTTTACTTGCGCATGCACAGAGATATACCAGAGGTAAAAAACATATTAAATTTAGATTAGTTACACAAATTTTTTAAGTAAACAGTAAAGATTAGTATAAGTTAGTTTAGAACTTTATTGTTCAAGGACAGACATAACCTGCTCTAATAACTGATTGATTAAGCCCGATATGTATAACTGCATATCGGGCTTTTTTATTACGTTCATACCAGAACATAAAGAACTCTCCCCTAGGCCCCCATGCCACAACAGACTTTTACTTTTGCGCTGATTTAAAGTTTGAGAGATCATTGCGACACAGAGATAAAGGAGCTAAGCGAACTTAGCCCATTTCAGTTTCGTTGCAGTGTTGAATGCTGCTAAATAAGTTAGGGGCAAAGTCCTGTGGGAGAACAAGACTTTGCAAACTGGTGTGTTTTAAACGTTGCACGGTTTGAGGTGAATACACCTGTGCAAGCTGCTGGCAAACACAATTACAACTGGCTTGCATGTGTTTACCTGACAAACAAATTCTTTTAAATTCCTGCTGAGCATTGGCATCATCATTTGTAATACTGTAAGCACCGAACACAAGGTTTAAAAACAATATAAATTTATGAAGTTTCATATTATTCTCATGATTATTTATATCTTTAAATAAAATAAAAATATTATTCGATTAAATATTAAAATATTTTTTTAAATAAAAGTTAATCCTCCCATAAATACAGGAAAATAAAATAATTAAAATTTTAAAATAGAAATAATTTATAAATTTAAAAAATCAGGTCGCAGAAAACCCAAATTTTAAATAAATAAAATAGTTAACTAAAAGAGAAAACGAGTTTAAATAATGGCATGGCCAACTCCTTAAAAAATGGAGTCCTACCACCAAATCACCGTCAATTGATTAGGGTGGTAGAACGAAAGAGGGTTGACAGACTAGACTTAGCGACCAGCACGCGCGAACGCGTCCCCCTTCCGCCCTACCATAGAGAAAAAGGGGGCACAAAGGTTCCACATGGGAAATACTGAGGAAGTATAACCCATTTGCTAAGTACGGTCTGTCAAAACCGTCTGGCAATGTAGGCCAGCAACGAGATAATAATTGGTGATTTTAATTACGTCAATTTATTTTAATAAAAAAGTTTAAATATAATCATTTTATTTATATTTAAATAATATTATTCTTGTTATTTATTTACAGTTTTTAATTAAATTTAAAATATAAAATTGAGTTATATATATTTAGCTAATGAAATAGATTAATATTTAATTTCAATTTAACAATCTATATAAAAATATAAGATGATAAGCAAACACCTCTTATCATCTTTTCTAGAGTTTAATTTTCTATAGCTTTTACGGGTAATTTTTATCTAAGAAAGCAAAAGACCATCAGTACGTTATATAGATTTAAAAGTATATTGGGCTTTTTAGTGTGCTCATAAAGCTCTAAAACACAGTCTCAGCCATTTATTAAGATATTCTAATAAATACATTTAAATCAATATGTTATATACAAAAACCAACAAAAATGCTTGGATTTATATGTGAAAAATTATGATATAAATCACGCTTCGAAATTTGCCTAATAACTATAAATTTCGACTATTACAAAACTTTCTAATTATAAGGAGCGACTGATCATGGCTAATGGATTTCCAGGTGGAAACTTTAGAATCGTTAACAAAGAAACAGGTGCGTGTATCGCAAGCGCATACGGTGGACAAACCCATGGCTTACAAGATGCTGTAAGTTCACTTGGAGAAACGGGTAAGATAGCTTACTCGCATACAAATGATCGACTATTTACAGTACATGACAAGGTTAAAAACATAGACGAAGAACTTTGGTATTTTGACAGCCGCGACTATCGCAGTGGGCGAGAGAATAAGCTATACAACAAAGTTAAAGATATTCGTTCTAGTTGGGTACTCGGTGCTTATGTTAAGACAGATGCGATTGCATATAAATTATTAGATAAGGACTTAGAGCATTTCCTTACTCTTTTACCAAAGCAAGATGAAGAAACACTCGCCCACTTAAAAACCAGTGATTGTCTTGATATCGTTAGTCTATTAGATACCTTTATTGATAGTAACGGCGAAGAAACGATTAAATCGGAGCTTGTTGGTAAACTTGATGAGACTAAGCTGAATGACTTTTTAGATGCAGTACTCGCTCATGAGTCAATTCGTCGCATCGAACAAAAGTTCCATGAATATGCTTCCTCTCCTTTGCTATTTTTAGATATTCCTGAACTTAAAGATTTGCCTGTGAATCCTTTCGCTCAGCATAATGAACAAATCTATAAGATCATTCTTGCCTCTGTGCAATTAGATGTCTTGGATCAAAAAGATTGGACTACAAGGTCAGAGTTCCGATTGCATTTACGCCATGACAATATCGATGCTCTACTAAAAAATATGAAGAAAGAGAGCATGGCGGAACTTCATGTAAAAGCATATAAAGAATATGAAAATACTCAAGACCTCAAAAAAGAAGCCGTAAAAGTCCTTCTAGAGCTTAGAAAAACTCTAGATTTACATACCAATGAAAAAAATATGGATACGGTCAAAAAGATTTTAAAAGTCAGCTTAAAATCAAATGAATCTTTTGAACAACTGCAAACAGCATTGAACAGTACCAATGGTAAAGAAATAAAACCAGTTAATTGGCATAGTGGCGATGTTTTCTTACAAGGCGCGGGTCGCCAGTACCAAACTAATTGGGCATTTGAAGATGGTTATATCTTTGTAGAAGGCCAACCAGATGCTGTACTGACACATATCTGGGGTTCATCTGTAGGTATTAGTCAACGATCTGATGACCCAAAACAGCGCTGGGAACTTAAAAGTGCTTAATAGGCAGTGACTCCAAAAGCTAAATAGGCTTATTTTCAATCATCCAAAGAATTTAAATCATTCTTTGGATGATTTTGAGTTTTATAGAAGTAAATCTGATTATAAAATTGAAATACTTATAAATTTCTTATACTTTAAATTGTTTAAAATTCATTCAAAAACAGCAACAATAAGATAGGTAAAACATGATTTCTTTAGAGTTATTCATTACATTTTTAATTACTACAATTATTTTTGCTTATATTCCGGGTCCAGCAATGCTGTATACCGCTGCACAGACGCTTTCCCGCGGTAGAAAATCTGGTTTAATGGCTGCATTTGGAATTTTCTTAGGAGGCTGTTTTCATATCATAGCGGCGTCTTTGGGCCTAACCACCATCTTTCAAATTATTCCAAAACTCTATGATATTATTAAAATTTTAGGTGCATTGTATTTAGTTTGGTTAGGCATTAAATTAATTAGATCTGCCTCGTCCCCTACTATTCAGCAAAATGTTGAAAATGGTCAGTTATCTTTGAAGCAGAGCATTCTGGTCGAAGTTTTAAACCCTAAAACCGCTATTTTTTATATCGCATTTTTACCTCAATTTATTAATACCTCATTAGATTTTCCAGTTTGGTCTCAATTCATCATTTTAGGAATGATTGTAAATCTAATCTTCGTTTCTGCTGATGTGGTTTGTGTGTTTTTAGCCAATTACATTAGTCAGAAATTAACTAAATCAAAGAAGCCCCAAAAATCTATGTCAGTGATGGGTGGTCTCATTTTTATGGGGCTAGGCGTTTTTCTTGGTTTTAAAAACCAGTAGTTTCTACGGGTAATCGCGTACCTAACAAAGAAAAAGTAACGTCCGCAACTTCCAACGGGTCTGAACTGGTCCAAATAATATGGTTCCCTTCATTTGGACTTTCAGAACTTAAATGATACTGATTGAGCTGCCGTATTAATTGGGCTGTTACAGCTTCGGAAGGCTCAATAATTTGAATATCACGCCCTACAATTTCCTGAATCGTGTCTGAAACAAACGGATAATGTGTGCATCCTAAAATAATCGTATCGACTTTTTGCTCGACCAACGGTGCCAAAATATTTTTTAAATAATCCTTAACCTCCGCTGTATGTGCTTTGCCCGTTTCAATTTTTTCAGCCAAACCAATACACGGCACCAAAGATACTTTAATATCTTGCGCATACGTTTCAATTAAACTTTTTAAGTTTTTGCCCTTCACCGTGGTTGCCGTTGCCAAAACAGCAATATGCTTGCTCATGGTCATGGCCACAGCAGGTTTTACCGCTGGTTCTATCGCAATAAGTGGGACATTAATTTGCGCTCTAATAGTTTCAACCGCTACAGCTGTCATAGTATTACAAGCAATCACGATCGCTTTGCACTTACCTTGAGCAACTAGGTTTGAAATTAAATGCGTGGTTCGTGAAACAATCCAGTCGCTTTCTCTGTCTCCATAAGGGACATATCTCGAGTCGGCGAAATAGATAATGTCTTCATTCGGAAGAGCCTGCCGAATATGCTTAAAGAGAGACAACCCACCTAAACCAGAGTCAATCATTCCAATCGGGTTGTTATTGTTATTCATGGTTTGTCCTGCATTTCATATATTTAGAAAAATTCTTTCATGGTTGCCAAGTCTGTTAGCACGACTTTGGGCTGAATGGTTTTTAATTTTTCGGCCGATGTATAACCCCAACCTACCGCAGCAAAATCAATACCTGCTTTATGTGCAGCTTCGCCATCGGTGGTTTGGTCGCCGACATAAATGGCATGGTTTTTACTTACATCCAAAATGTTGAGAACACGCGTTATCCGCTTCGCTTTGCCAAATATAGACGAGCCGCCATCAATATGACTAAAAAGCTCACAGAGTTCTTTACCGAGTACATTTTGACAGTTTTCTTTAGAGTTTGAAGTAATAATTGCGAGCGTATATCCACGCTTATGCAGTTCAATTAAGTGGTCCCGCATACCTTCAAACAAATGAATTTCTTCATCTCTTTCTTTCATTAACTGAATAAAATCTTTCGCAATCCAAGGCAGTTTCCACCTAGAAACATTCATCTCTTTCATAATTTCTCTAGGCGTAAGTTGTTTGTAGTACTCGACTTCGTGAAGGCTTACCGATTTAAACTTATACTTTGCGGAAAGTTGATTTAAAACGCTTAGAAAAAAATGAAAGGAGTCGGCTAAAGTGCCATCTAAATCAAAAATAATAGCCTGATATTGTTTTAGGTTTTTTTCCATTTCTAGTTTCGAAAATATATTTTTTATTATTATATTCTGTTTTCTATTGGTTTTTAAATCAGGCCCAACGAGGACCTGACCTAAATTTCAAATTTTATTTTAAGCTGCCGCTTTTTGTTCCTTTATCCAATTTTTAATACGGGCATCGAGTATATTTAAAGGCAATGTTCCTGCATTTAAAACCATGTCATGGAACGCTTTGATATCAAAACGGTCTCCAAGCTCATGTTTGGCGAGTTCCCGTAACTCTAAAATTTTGAGTTGGCCCATCTTGTATGCTAATGCTTGTGCAGGAATAGCAATATAGCGGTCGGCCTCTGCCTGAATATCTGGTTCATCTAAAGCTGAGTGTTCTCGCATAAAATCAATCATTTGCTGACGGGTCCATTTTTTATAATGCACACCAGTGTCAACCACTAAACGACAAGCACGGAACAACTCACTCGATAGTCTTCCATAGTCTGAAAGCGGGTCTTTATAAAAACCAACATCTTTACCCAATTGTTCGGCATAAAGTGCCCATCCTTCTATATAAGCAGTGTGGTTAGGTTGCTTTCGAAACATCGGCAAGTTTGGCAGATTTTGGGCAATATCAATCTGCATATGGTGGCCGGGAATTGCCTCATGGTAAGCAGTTGCTTCCATGGATATTTTGGAACGTTCAGAGAAGTCGCCAGTATTCACATATACCTGTCCGGGCCGTGAACCATCAGGCGTGCCTTGGTGGTACTCCGCACCTGCCGCTTCTTTTTCTCGATATTGCTCTACAGGTAAAACTTCGACTTTATTTTTGGGTAATAAACCAAATAGCTTTGGCAACTCCGGTTGCATTTGGGCAATATACCCGCGATAAATCTCTAAAATTTCTTCACGAGATTTTGGGAAAACCGCAGGATTTGTTTTTAAGGATTGTTGGAAACTTTTTAAGTCATTAAAACCTTGTGTTTTAGCAATTTTCAGCATTTCCGCTTCTATACGAGCAACTTCTTTTAACCCGAGCTGATGAATAGTTTCAGGGCTTTCAGAGGTTGTCGTATTGTTTTCTACATAAAAACGATAAAGCTCATCACCATTTGGCAAGCTCCATATACCCTCATGTTGTCGTCCATGGGGTAAGTAATCTTTCTGAATAAATGTTCCAAGTTTTTGATAAGCAGGCCGAACATTCTGATCTATGGCCTGTAGTATTTCACGGCTTAAACGTTCTTGTTCTGCTTTCGAAATGTTATTTGGAAATTGCTTTAATGGAGAAGCAAATACACTGTCTTTCCCTGCTGGAGCTGCAATACTATCAATCTGCTTTGCCACCTTTTCAATTAAATACTTGGGTGGCATCAAACCATCTTTTTGTCCTTGTTTTGCTAACTGAATACCTTGATCAAGAATAAGAGGAATTTGTTTTAAACGAGCAATATAGTCTTGATATTGCTTAGCATTGTTAAATGGAATCGAACTAATAAATCCCGGAAATTGTAAATGTAGCCCCCACATTTGATTGAAAGGCATCTCATACAATTTCAAATCATAATTTTTAAGTGTCTCTTTCAACTGATAAATCATTAAATCTTTATTTAATTGATCAGTTGCTGAAAACCCTGTGCTATCAATCGCTTCAAAACGTTTTAAAAAATTTTGAGTAGTTTTTTTATCTTTCTCGATCTGATTTTTTGAAAATTCGGTCCATCGATCGTTGTAGCGTAAATCGCCTAAAGTCGTTGCAGTTTCAGGATTATTTTTCAAAGTATATTCCCATTGTTCTTGTAAAAGCTGATTTAAAGCTTTCACCCGAACAGAGACATTAGTGTTTTGCTTAGATTGTGATTTTTCGATGGTATTTGTATTTATTTCGGGGGTTGTAGCATTAGACGAATGAGACATCCAAAATAAAACACTGATACAAGCAAAATGTAAGGTTCTGTTTTTCATTTAATTATCCAAACATATTTAACGAAGTTTAAAATATAGACAAAACAAATTACGTGCCAAGCAGCCTATAAAATAGTGTAAAAATCGAGTATTTTTTTAACTCAATGATTTTATAAATTAATTTTCTTTTTAATTAAATTATTTATAGTTGCTATCTATATTCCCTATTTGACTTTAATTTACCAGAAAGTCAAAAAAAGCGCACATGAGCGATCTCAGTGCACTTTTTCATTTTTTACATTAAAAATTGTTTCTTAAGAAAATAAATATTGATAAACAATATACGCAGCCAGTTTTGCTGTTCGATTGTCCAAATCAAATTTTGGATTGCACTCAGCAATATCTAGAAGTTTGATTTTGCCAGTCTCTTGAATATGCTTAAAAATTGCTTCAAAAGTAGCTAAATCAATTCCTTTTACGGCTGGCGCACTGACCCCCGGTGCAACCGCAGCCGCGAAGACATCTAAATCAATCGTAACGTACAAACAGTCTACTTTTTCAATAAAAGCATCAACCGCTGCAAGCACATTTGGTAGGTTAAAAATATTAACCTCATGATCGCGTAAATATGAACAATTTAGCGCATCAGCAGTATCAAATAAAATTTTAGTATTAGCATGGTTGGCAACCCCAATACATAAATAATTAAATTGTTTTTGATGCTGTTCTGAAAGACGAGCTGCTTGTAAAAAAGGTGTTCCAGAGGTGGCATGCTCTGCTTCACGCAAATCAAAATGGGCATCAAAATTAATAATGCCGATTTTTTTATCTGGCGCGTTGGCTTGTACATATTGGAATAAACCGCTAAAGCTACCAAAAGCAACTTCATGTCCACCGCCCAATACAACAGGTTTTAAGCCGTGTTCTAGGCTATTTGCGACTTGTTCAGCTAATTCGCTTTGTGCTTGCTCTAAATTGCCGTATTCACAAGTCACCGTACCCAAATCGACAATACTGACTGGGCGATGAATCGGTAAGTTAGCAAGTTGCGTGCGGATTGCATCTGGTGCATCGGCAGCACCGACGCGGCCTTTGTTACGTTTCACGCCTTCATCAGAGCTAAAACCAATCAGGGCAAATTCGGCATGTTGGGTGGTGTTCACAATATGGTGAATACGTTGATGTGCTTCACCCTCGCCATCATGTCGGCCTTGCCATTTAAATGTGTGATTCATGTGACACCGTTTAAAAAATAACTTCTTGTCCATGCTGAACAACTCGCTTAGGCAAATCTCCGCCAAGCCAGTAAACAATTTCAGATGGATGCTCAATATCCCAAGCTACAAAGTCAGCGACTTTACCCTGCTCCAAACTGCCGTGTGTTTGCTCTAAACCGAGCGCTTGTGCAGCATGAATGGTGACACCCGCTAAAGCTTGCTCAGGTGTTAAACGGAATAACGTACTGCCCATATTCAGCATTAAACGTACAGAAAGTGCTGGAGATGTACCCGGATTTAAATCACTCGACAGCGCAATACGCACGCCATGCTTAATCAGACTTTCAATTGGTGGGTATTGTGTTTCACGCAATAAATAAAAGGCACCCGGCAATAACACAGCAACCGTACCCGACTCTGCCATTGCTTTGACATCATCTTCGGTCATGTACTCTAAATGGTCAGCCGACAAAGCATGATAACGTGCTGCTAAGCTTGAGCCACCGAGCGATGAAAGCTGTTCAGCATGAAGTTTAACGGGTAGCCCCAATGATTGTGCCGTTTTAAAAACACGTTCAACCTGAGCAGGTGAAAAGGCTAAATGCTCGCAGAATGCGTCTACAGCATCGACTAAACCTTCAGCATGTAGTTTAGGCAACATTTCTGTACAGATATGCTCGATATAAGCATCGCTTTGGTCTTTATACTCTGGCGGTAACGCATGGGCAGCCAAACAGGTACTTTTGACCGTCATCGGTAATTTTTCACCAATTTGACGGATTACACGCAGCATTTTGCGCTCGTTTTCGTAATTGAGTCCGTAGCCAGACTTAATTTCAATGGTGGTGACACCGTCTTGCTGCATACAGCGAATACGTTTCAGTGCTGAGTTTAAGAGTTGTTCTTCACTGGCTTCTCGGGTTGCACGAACAGTACTGGCAATACCACCACCGCTTGCAGCAATTTCAGCATAACTTACGCCTTGTAAGCGCTTTTCAAACTCAACACTACGGTTGCCACCAAATACGCTATGCGTATGACAGTCGATGAACCCTGGAGTTACCCAAGCACCATTTAAGTCAACTGTTTCGGAATAAGTGTCGGCAGGAAGTTGTTGTTGTTTTCCAATCCAGTGGATGAGATGCCCTTCTGTGACAATTGCAGCATCTTCGATATAAGAATATTGCCCATTTTGCATGGTCGCAATATGGCAGTTTTGCCAAAGTTTTTTCATTAGCCTATCCTCGAAACTGCCCAACAGTAAAACTATTGGGCAGTTGATTTGTTAGCTTTCCATTTCTATGTTTTGCTGGACAGGCTCACTTTCCTTTCCCAAGCTTTGCTCTGGTTTTACCCAAATACGATAAGCAATGGTTAAGAGAGCAAGCCAAGTGATTCCTACATAAATTGCAGGGCGCGAGTCTGGGAAGTAACCCATCATGACTAAAATGAACACCATAAAACCGATTGCAAAAGCAGGAGCATATGGCCAGCCGAATACAGGGAAATCTAGTGCCTTAATTTCAGCAGTAGATAATTTACGGCGCATCGCCACTTGCGAAAGCAAGATCATGAGCCATACCCAAACGGTTGCAAACGTTGCAATTGATGCGATGATGACAAATACATTTTCAGGAATCAGGTAGTTCAGCACCACACCAATTAACAGCACGCCAGCCATAACCACAACAGTCATCCAAGGCACGCCATTACGTGAAAGTTTCTTGAACACTTGCGGTGCCTGACCACGATTTGCCATACCGTACAACATACGGCCTGCACCAAATACATCACTATTAATTGCTGAAATTGCTGCTGTCACCACCACAATATTTAAAATATTTGCAGCAGATTTAATGCCTAAGTTTTCAAAAATTTGTACAAAGGGGCTGCCTTGGCTACCAATCTGGTTCCATGGAAAAATCGACATAAGTACAAAAATAGTGAGTACATAGAACAGTAAGATACGGACTGGAACGGCATTAATTGCTTTTGGTAGAGTAGTTTTCGGGTCTTGTGACTCACCTGCGGTTAAACCAATAATTTCGATCCCGCCAAAAGCGAATACCACTACAGATAAACATGCCACTAAACCTGCAATACCATGTGGCATGAAGCCATCATAAATCCATAGGTTTTGAAGCCCCGGTACAACATTGCTGTGGTCAACATGGAAACCGTAGAACATTAAACCCAAGCCACCTAAAATCATGGCAACAATGGCACTGACTTTAACAATAGAAAGCCAAAATTCGAGTTCACCAAAGACTTTTACATGAATAAGGTTAATTGCACCTAAGAACATGATGAGAGACAAAATCCAGATCCACCGCGGTACATCGGGATACCAGAACCCCATATAAATACCAAATGCAGTGACATCGGCAATTGCAACAATCACCATCTCAAAAACATAGGTCCAACCTGTGGTAAAACCCGCCAATGGACCAATGTACTGAGATGCATAGTGGCTGAATGAGCCAGAGACAGGGTTATGGACAGCCATCTCACCCAGTGCGCGCATAACGATATAAATTGCAATCCCTGCAACGATATACGCGAGTAATACTGAAGGCCCTGCCATTTTGATGGCAGTCGCCGAACCATAGAAAAGCCCAGTTCCAATTGCTGAGCCCAATGCCAAGAAACGAATATGGCGGGTGTTTAAACCCCGCTGTAGTGTGGAGTTTTGTGACATTATAATCTCCAATCCTTGAGGAAATTTAGTTGGATTCGGCCACTCCATGTGACCGTTTTATCAATCACACTTCAGATAAACTAGGGAGTAGTTTTGGAATGAGTAACTTGTTTAGGCAACCACTCGCAAGCAATTCACTAGCCTGTTCGATATCCGGAGCAAAGAAACGATCTTCGCTGTAGTAAGGAACTTGATCGCGCAAGATTTTACGAGCTTGTTCAAGTTTAGGCGAGCTTTTTAAACCTTCACGGAAGTCTAAACCCTGACAAGCGCCTAACCATTCAACAGCTAAAATGCCACGAACGTTGTCAGCCATGTACCAAAGACGCTTACCGGCATTCGGAGCCATCGATACGTGGTCTTCCTGATTGGCAGACGTTGGTAAACTATCAACACTTGCAGGATGTGCAAGTGCTTTATTATCGCTCGCAAGTGCAGCAGCTGTCACTTGTGCAATCATAAAGCCTGAGTTAACACCGCCATTTGCAACCAAGAATGGTGGGAGTTGTGACATGTGGCGGTCCATCATCATCGAAATACGACGTTCAGACAGTGAACCAATTTCAGCAATCGCCAATGCTAAATTATCTGCCGCCATTGCAACAGGCTCTGCATGGAAGTTACCACCAGAAATCACGTCACCTTGCTCAGCAAAAACAAGCGGGTTATCTGATACAGCATTTGCTTCAATTTCTAATACTTCAGCAGCCTGACGGATTTGGGTTAAACATGCACCCATGACCTGTGGCTGGCAACGTAAAGAGTATGGGTCTTGAACTTTGCTACAGTCTTCATGTGAATGTGCAATTTCACTTGAGTCAGTTAATAGGTCACGATAAGCCGCAGCTACATCAATTTGACCACGTTGCCCACGTACTTCGTGAATACGAGCATCGAATGGGGCACGTGAACCCAACATCGCTTCAACGCTTAAGCCACCACAAACCGTTGCAGCAGCAAACAAGTCTTCAGCTTCAAACAAGCCACGTAACGCATAAGCAGTTGACACTTGTGTACCGTTTAAAAGTGCCAAACCTTCTTTAGCAGCTAAAGAAATCGGCTCTAAACCTGCAACTTTTAAAGCTTCAACAGCTGGTAACCATTCACCCTTATAACGTGCCTTACCTTCGCCCAGTAAAACTAAAGACATGTGTGCAAGTGGTGCCAAGTCACCTGAAGCACCTACAGAACCTTTCAATGGAATGTGTGGATAAACTTCGGCATTAATTAAAGCCAACAAAGCATCAATTACTTTACGACGGATACCCGAGAAACCACGCGCCAAGCTATTTGCTTTTAACAGAATAATTAAACGAACCATTGCATCATCAAGTGCTTCACCTACACCTGCTGCATGTGACAGAACCAATGAACGTTGTAACTTTTCTAAATCTTCAGGAGCAATTTTGGTTGACGCGAGTAAGCCAAAGCCTGTGTTAATACCGTAAGCTGTACGCCCTTCATTTACAATTTTCTCAACGCAAGCCACACTTGCATCAATTGCAGATGAGGCATTTTCATCCAATTTAACTTTGATCGGGTTGAGGTACGCTTGACGTAAATCGGCTAAGGTCAGTTTTCCCGGTTGGATAAGTAATTCCATGTTGGCTTCCTAATTTTTTGCACTATATTCTGCTGAGACGGTGCTTTTCACAATTGCAAAAAGCACCGCTAGTTCTTCCATGTATTTTTATTGCGTGATCATTGGCAAGTGTAAGCCTTGCTCTTTGGCACAGTTAATCGCAATTTCATAACCTGCATCGGCATGACGCATAACACCTGTTGCAGGGTCATTGGTCAATACGCGAGCAATACGTGCAGCAGCTTCATCTGTACCATCACACACAATCACAACGCCTGAGTGTTGAGAGAAGCCCATACCTACACCACCACCGTGATGTAAAGACACCCAAGTTGCGCCGCCTGCTGTATTGAGCAACGCGTTTAATAAAGGCCAGTCTGATACTGCGTCTGAACCGTCTTGCATTGCTTCAGTTTCACGGTTAGGACTTGCAACCGAACCTGAGTCCAAGTGGTCACGACCAATCACAACTGGTGCAGACAATTCACCGCTACGAACCATTTCGTTAAATGCCAAACCAAGTTTTGCACGTAAGCCCAAACCTACCCAGCAAATACGCGCTGGTAAGCCTTGGAAGCTAATGCGTTCACGAGCCATGTCTAACCAGTGATGTAAATGTTCATCATCAGGAATTAACTCTTTAACTTTGGCATCTGTTTTATAAATGTCTTCTGGGTCACCAGAAAGCGCAGCCCAACGGAATGGACCAATACCACGGCAGAACAATGGACGGATGTAAGCAGGTACGAAGCCTGGGAAATCAAAAGCGTTTGCTACGCCTTCATCTTTCGCCATTTGACGGATGTTGTTGCCATAGTCAAATGTTGGAACACCCATTTTTTGGAAATCAAGCATGGCTTGTACATGCTTCGCCATCGACTGTTTTGCAGCTTTTACAACAGCTTCCGGTTCAGTTTTCGCACGTTCACGGTATTCATCCCAAGTCCAACCTACTGGTAAGTAGCCATTAAGTGGATCGTGTGCACTTGTTTGGTCAGTCACCATGTCTGGACGTACACCACGGCGAACAAGCTCAGGTAAAATTTCAGCAGCGTTACCATGAAGCGCAATTGAAATTGCTTTGCCTTCTTTTGTATAGCGGTCAATACGCGCTAAAGCGTCGTCTAAGTCAGTTGCTTGTTCGTCTACATAACGAGTACGTAAACGGAAATCGATACTTGCTTGTTGGCATTCAATGTTTAAAGAACATGCACCTGCAAGTGTTGCAGCTAGAGGCTGAGCACCACCCATACCACCTAAACCAGCAGTAAGAACCCAACGACCTTTTAAGTCACCGTTGTAGTGTTGGCGGCCTGCCTCAACGAAAGTTTCATATGTACCTTGTACAATGCCTTGGCTACCAATATAGATCCATGAACCTGCTGTCATTTGACCGTACATTGCAAGTGCTTTTGCGTCTAACTCGTTGAAGTGTTCCCAGTTTGCCCAGTGTGGTACAAGGTTTGAGTTTGCAATTAAAACGCGTGGTGCATCTTTATGAGTTTTAAATACACCTACTGGTTTGCCTGATTGAACTAATAAAGTTTCATCAGTTTCAAGATTTTTTAACGTATCTACAATTTTGTCGAAACATTCCCAGTTTCGTGCTGCACGACCAATACCACCGTATACAACTAACTCTTTCGGGTTTTCTGCAACGTCCGGATCAAGGTTATTCATCAACATACGTAATGGGGCTTCAGTTAACCAACTCTTAGCCGTTAATTCAGTGCCGCGTGGTGCACGAATTTCTACATCACGAAATTTTGTTGTCGTTGTTGTCACAGTCGGACTCCTTCCTTTGAGCTTACATCAGCAGAACATCACTTGTCTCTGCATTTGTATAGTAATGTATTAACTTGTATATACATCCATATACTACACAAATATTTTTCGGCGTGAAGAGGGTGACTCATATTTTTTTAATAAAATTGAATAAGCTTATGAATTAAATTAATTTATTTTTATATCTAGCATAAAAAAAGCACATATCCTCTAATAAGACATGTGCTTTTTAAGACGTCAATGATGTCTTTTTATCGTTGAATTAACTCAATGACATAGCAGCTTTTAAGTTGTTTTTTGGGAAAATTGATTGATGTGACACCAGATTTTTTTTCAATTTTTAGTGTCTCATGAGCAGCAATCTGAACGGAATGATCATCCACATTTACTTGTGTTTCACTACCCTGATTAAAAATGAAAATCAGATCTGCCGAACTTATAAATGCCTGCTCCGCTGCATCATTCAACCACTGAAAACGGGCATGAAACTTTGCAGGATTATAAATTAAATTTAAATCTCGAACTGCCCCATTTACAAGTTCACTTTGAACCTGACTCTCACCATGAAAAGCAAAAATATCGCCTTGGTTTAGCGTTTTGGCAGGAAGCTCATCGACATGCAGTACTATGCCCTGTCCATCGAGTACGCTAATAATGCGCTGCTTGTTGGGAAATAACGAAAATGGTCCGGAAGTGGTCACATCTGCCATCGAAATGCGCCAATCGAAATCGGCTTCACCTTGACTTCTGGCAATTTCTAAAGTGAAACCCGCACCGTTTTTCCAAAGCATTTTTGTATATTGATCGGCCCTGATCAATTCAATCATGGATTAAATTTCCCTTCGAGATAATAACGACTACCCGGATAAATCAGACGTGCACTTGAAATGAGCTGTTTGTTTGACCATGTACGGCGACGGATCAGTAAACACGGTTCAGCTTTAGTAATCTTCAACCATTTACACTCTTGAGCAGATGCTAAAACTGCCTCAACAATATGTTCACCTTCCGTCACTGGCGCTTTCGCCATGAGATAAGCATTCGGCGTAATGGTTTTAAAATCTTGTTCTAAATAATCTGGAATCAGCGCTGCATCGACTAAACGATCTTCGACCTGAACAGGTACATCATTTTCATAATGCACAATAATCGAGTGAAATAATCTTTGACCTTCGCGAGTTTGCATTAACACGCTTTGCTCTGCATTTGCATAAATTTGTTCTAAGACTAAAACTTCAGCGTGGTGCTTATGGTTTCGTGCAATAATCTCATCGGCGATATTATTAATTTGAAAAAGTGCAGTTCTGCCTTGCCCTTCAGCAACGAAAGAACCAACGCCCTGAATTCGAACGAGCAAACCCTCAGTCGTTAATTCACGTAGCGCACGGTTTACCGTCATACGGCTACAACCGAGTTGATTAACCAGTTCACTTTCCGAAGGAATTTTTTTATTTACAGCCCAAGTACCTTCATAAATCTTTTGTGAAATCAGCTGTTTTACGCGTTGATATAAAGGAACTGGACTATCAGCTTCAATCGAAAGCTCAGTATGTTCTTGTTTTGATGTTCTGGGCATAACAAATACTCAAAAAGGCAGCAGGCAAAAAGGTATTTTAGTTGACATGCTATGTATATACAACCACATACAACATGTTAATTTATGAATTAAATATATTTTAATAAGTCTAAAAAACAAACATAGTTCGGTAAAAGCTAATTTAAAGTTTTATGTAGAAAAATTCAAATATATAAATGCTTTATAAATATTTATTTAATAATTATTTCTGTTATGCCTTAGCTCAATTCAAAGAAGCAAAAATGTAGTCTTTTTTAGTTTACGAAATGATGCGTAAAATTTTTATTTAAAATAACTGATCAATAGTATTCTGCTGCCACACAGTATATTAATAAAGCTGGAAGCACATCGAATGCGTAATTATAAAATAGATATTCTTCGAGGAATGTCTATCCTTTTGGTTCTTTTACATCATTTTAATATTCCCTATAAACTCAAAGATACATGGTTAGGTTTTGATTTTTTAGGTGAAGCATTTAGCACAGTCATCGCAAGAAATGGAAATTATGGTGTCACCATGTTTTTTGTGATTTCGGGTTTTTTAATTACCCATCACACTTTGAAACGAGACAAACAATTTTCCGCAATTAACCTCAAGCATTTTTATATCCGACGGGCAGCGCGTATCTTGCCGTGTTTGGTATTACTCATTTTAGGGGTAAGCATACTTGGTTCATTTGACTTAAAACCCTTTATGAACCAAGCTCCGAATGGCATTGAGGTTTCCTATTCCTTAACCATATTTGCAGCTTTAACCTTCTGGATGAATATCCTGATTATTAAATTCGGTTGGGTAAACTACGCCTTGGGCGTGTTGTGGTCACTCTCTGTGGAAGAAGTTTTCTATTTTGTTTTTCCATTATTGTGCTTGCTTACGCGTAGTAATAAGGTCTTTGTTGCTGTACTGATTGGGGTAATTATTTACGGGCCTTATTTTAGGTCCCTGCATTTTGGAGAAGAAAGCGGGGCTTATTTATATCATTATTTTTCAAGTTTTGATGGCATAGCGGTGGGCTGTTTAACTGCCATTTTTTCTCATAAATATCAGCCAAATTGGCACTATAAAAAACTTCTTTCATGGCTAATTATTTTAAGTATGGCCGCTCTATATTTATATGCGCCAATTAAAGAAGTGAGTACTTGGGGTATTAGCCTATTTGCTTTTGCCACAGGCTTACTGATTTTGTGTTTTCAACATCCTTCCGAAATGCAAGCGCATAATCTATTGACCAAAGTGATGGTCTGGTTGGGGCAACGAAGTTACGAAACTTATCTGTTCCATCTGGTAGTACTAGGTCTTATGAAAGTTGCTTTTGTTCCGGCTCAAACCGACGCTAGCATCAAAATTATGCTTTTAATTGGCTATCTGATTCTGACCTTTATTATCAGCGCAGCGATTGAAAAATATTATTCGACACCGCTTAACAGCTACATTCGAAAGATTTTCATTAAAGATAAATCATAAAAATAAGCCCCTTTAAAATAGGGGCTTTATTTTATTAAGCAATCAACATGGTTTCATCATCTTGCTTAAAAGGGTTCGACCAGTTCTGCCAAGCTTGTGGTCCTAAAGCCATTTCTTCATCACTTAATAAACAACCATCTAAGCGTTCTATTAAAGCTTGCTCATCCATTTGCATACCAATTAAAACCAATTCCTGACGCGCATCACCTGTGCGAGCGTCCCAGTTTTTCTTAATTTGTTCAATACTGGCGAGGTCACTCGGCCAGTCTTCTTCCGCAACCGCTGCCCACCAATAACCTGCTAAACCGTGTCGAGCCATTGCACCCGCTTGTGACCATGAATAAGCCAAGGTAGGGTCAGCAGCCAACCAGAAAAAGCCTTTTGAACGCACGACTCCCGGCCATTCAGCCTGCACCAAATCATAAAAACGCTCTGGATGGAAAGGTCGACGCGCACGATAAACAAAGCTACTGATTCCGTACTCTTCAGTTTCAGGTGTATGCTCGCCGCGTAACTCTTTTAACCAGCCCGGTGCTTGCGCGGCTTCATCAAAATCAAATAGCTGTGTATTTAAGATTTTATCTAAGGCAATTTTTCCAAATTGAGCAATTTCAATTCGAGCACGCGGGTTTAGAGTTTTTAAAATGGCGATAAGCTGGTCTTGCTGCGCCTGATCAATCAAATCAACTTTATTCAGCACAATCACATCACAAAACTCAATCTGGTCGATAAGAAGGTCAACCACAGTTCTCTCATCTTGCTCGCCTAATGACTCACCACGTTGTTGCAGTGAATCAACTGAACTGTAATCTTTAAGAAAGTTAAAAGCATCGACTACCGTGACCATAGTGTCGAGTCGAGCAAACTCATTGAGAGAGTTTCCATCTTCATCTTCAAAGGTAAAAGTTTCTGCTACTGGTAATGGTTCTGAAATACCCGTTGACTCAATCACCAATTGGTCAAAGCGCCCTTCATCGGCTAAGCGTCTCACCTCAACCAGTAAATCTTCTCGTAGCGTGCAACAGATACAACCGTTACTCATTTCAACCAGTTTTTCATCTGTTCTTGAAAGCTCTGCCCCACCTTCACGTACTAATGCTGCATCAATATTTACCTCAGACATATCATTAACAATCACGGCAATACGGCGGCCTTCACGATTATTTAAAATATGGTTGAGTAATGTGGTCTTTCCTGCACCCAAAAAGCCAGATAAAACGGTAACAGGAAGCTTGGCAAATGAGTTGGCGATTGCAGTGTGCATGGCTTGATCTCTTTGAATAATATTTAAACTGATCATGGCTGGCCAATTAAATATGGCCAGATCACAGGCGTAACCTATTTCTAAACCCTATTAATGTTATGTTATAACATAACAATTGATCAAGTTTTTATTCCAGTTTTATCTAAGCCAATTTACTTAGTCTTTGAAAAAATTGCTTTTATAGTCACTGACAAATCGAGGTTCTATAGTGATGGTCAGGTCCCCATGAACGGAATCCTTGGCTATCAATATGAATTTGTCCCGAGGCATAAACACCAAGACCCATGTTAAGTGCTTGTCCTTTGGTTTCCCAGAACTGACAAAGTTTAGTTTTGGTTTGTTGAATATTGAACTGGTCTAAGTCGCTAGGCTGTTCTGGTCCAATTCGAAAATCAAGCGCTGCATTAAAGACATGTCGGGAAGCATCCGCCCCACCTGCACAGCGGTTTAAAGATAAAGCTCGGTAGGCCGATGTCACTTCAAAATCGTTAATTACACCATCGTCAACCAATGCTTTTAAGATACTGAGCGTTGGTACAATATTGGACCAAATCTCGCGTGGTGGCACGGCATAAGGCTCCACTCCACATTTTTGCCAGTCACGAGCTGAACGCAATAACTCATAATCTGGAACTAAATTGGCAAGCCCTTTTTGCTTAAGAAATTGCTTATAAGCTTGTACAGACTGCGCATGATCTGCGGTTGCAATCCAGGCAATATAATCTTCGGGTTGTTGTTTTATTCTTACTACCGTTTTAGATGGTTGAGGCAAAGAGTGAGGATGTTTAGAAACGGTTGGCTTAGGTGTTTGAGTGGTACACGCAGTCAGAGAAAGTAAGATTAAACCTAAATAGGAATATTTCATAAATATGTTGTTCCTCCCTCAACATCGGGAAGCCTTAGTTATTCATTCAACAGATGTTATAATATAACAATTATAAAGTCCTTTAATTTCTGTTGTAAATTTTAAAAATAAAAAAGGACGTATGCGATACGTCCCTTTTCGTTCCTAATTAAGGTCTAATTACACATCTGCTTCTAAAGCATGTACAGGCTGCTCAGCTTTTAACTTACGGCGTTTAAACTGATAAGCCACCATCAAACACAAAATCCATCCCGGAATCATCATAACCGCCACACGCATATCTGGTGTTAGCGACATGACAACTAAAATTCCAAGCATAAACGCCATGCAAAGGTAGTTGCTAAATGGATACATAAAGCTTGGGAATTTAGTGGTTTGACCTTGGCGCGTCATGAATTTACGGAATTTTAAATGTGTCCATGAAATTACGACCCAGTTAATCACAATCGCTGCTACAACAAGCATCATGAGTAAGCCAAACGCTTTTTCTGGGAAAATGTAATTTAACAATACACATAAAATAGTGACTGCCGCAGAAAGGATCACTGCATTGGTTGGAATACCGCGTTTATTAATACGAGCAAATACTTTTGGTGCATTTCCTTGCTGAGCAAGGCCGAGCAACATACGGCTACTGCAATAACTTGTGCCGTTATAGACCGAAACCGCAGCAGTCAAAATCACGAAGTTGAGTAAAGTTGCAACACCTTGGCTGTCTAAAGAAGCAAACACCATTACAAAAGGACTGCCACCTTGTGCCATTTGATTCCAAGGAAATAATGAGAATAAAACAAGAAGCGTCGCAATATAGAAAATCAAAATACGATAGATAATCTGGTTTACCGCTTTAGGTAAAGTTTTATCTGGGTCTCGTGCTTCTGCCGCAGTAATACCAAAAAGCTCGATACCACCAAAAGCAAAAATAATGACCGCCATTGCCATGACCAAACCTTTAATGCCAAATGGGAAGAAGCCACCCAATGCCCAAAGGTTTGAAATACTGGCCTGTGGCCCTGCTGTACCGGTTGCAAGTAAATACGAGCCGAAACCGATCATGGCTAAAATAGCTAAGATTTTGACAATGGAAAACCAAAACTCCATTTCGCCAAAAAACTTAACATGCAGCAAATTAATACCATTAATGAGAATAAAGAACGTTAGAGCGGATGCCCACGTTGGGATTTGCGGCCACCAATATTGAATATAAAGACCAATTGCACTTAACTCTGCCATACATACCAGTACGTTGAGTACCCAGTAGTTCCATCCTGACATGAAGCCTGCAAAAGGTCCCCAATATTTATAAGCAAAATGACTAAAAGAACCACTTACTGGCTCTTCGACCACCATTTCACCGAGCTGGCGCATCATTAAAAAAGCAATAAATCCGGCAATCGCATAACCCAAGATTACCGATGGACCTGCCAATTTAATCGATTGTGATATACCAAGAAACAGCCCTGTACCAATCGCTCCACCCAATGCAATCAGCTGGATGTGACGATTACTCAAACCGTGTTTCAGGTTTCCTTGCTCTTGTGTTGACATATGATTATTCTCATCCTTGTCACGTAATTTTTTTCCAATAAATTACGTATATCATAAATTGATCAGATTTTCATAGGGATTGATGAAAAAATAATTGCGTTACTTTTCTCACAACCGCGCATGAAAACAGAAAATGCAAGAAATAACAATTATTATGCAATGTGTAATCAAATTATGTATTGCGTAATTTTATGAATTCAGTATTATAAGAACCATGAAGTAATTGGTTGTTCTCGGTCTCTATCAAACTCATAAGTAAAAAATGACCTGAATAAAGGTTAAAACTTACTGAGTAGCTCAGTCCCTAGACCGAACTTTTATTTGTATAAGACGCGAGATGAAGACAAGGAAGCGAAAATGGAACAAAAACTAAACTCTTTTATTGAAGTTTCACCTCAATCTGATTTCACTATTCATAATTTGCCTTATGGTATTTTTAGTAGAACAGCCGAAGGCGAGCGTCAGGTCGGTGTAGCTATCGGTGACTGGGTAATTGATCTCGCTGCTCTTGAAAAGCATGGTCTTTTAAAACTTTCAGATCAAGACACATACTTTAATCAATCTACACTCAATAAATTTATTGAATCTGGCAAAGCCAACTGGTCTAAAGTTCGTAAAACGCTACAGTCTCTTCTTTCAGTTGAAAACTCAACGCTTCAAGAAAATGAAGCATTACGTCAGGAAGTTTTAGTTAAGCAAGACAGCGTGACTTTACATTTGCCTGTCCAAGTTCCTGGCTATACCGATTTTTATTCTTCTAAAGAACATGCAACTAATGTGGGCTGTATGTTCCGTGACCCTAAAAATGCTTTGCTTCCAAACTGGAGCGAGTTGCCTGTTGGTTATAACGGCCGTGCTAGCTCTGTTGTGGTCAGCGGAACTCACGTCGTACGCCCTTCTGGTCAGATTAAGCTTCCAAATGAAGAACGTCCGGTTTTCTCAGCAACTCGCAAACTCGATTTTGAACTTGAGACTGCATTTATTGTGGGCAAACCAACCCAATTAGGCCAGCCAATCGCAATTGAAGATGCATGGGATCATATTTTTGGCATGGTTCTGCTAAATGACTGGTCAGCACGCGATATCCAGCAATGGGAATATGTTCCACTTGGACCTTTCAACGCTAAAACATTTGCAAGCTCGATTTCACCTTGGGTGGTTACACTTGAAGCACTTGAGCCATTTAAAGTTGAAGGACCAAAACAAGAACCGAAGCCTCTCGCTTACTTACAAGAAAATATAGCGAATAGTTACGACATTAATTTGAGTGTTGAAATTCAAAGCCCAAATTCAGCACAAACTGATGTGATCTGTAAAACCAATTTCAAATATATGTATTGGTCTATGGCTCAGCAGCTGACTCACCACACGATTGCTGGTTGTAACGTTCAGGTCGGCGATTTAATGGGTTCAGGTACTATTTCAGGTTCTACACCTGACTCTTATGGTAGCTTGCTTGAGCTGACGTGGAACACCACCAAACCGTTAACACTTGCGAATGGTGAAACTCGTGGTTTCTTACAAGATGGGGATACGCTCATTATGAAAGGACACTGTGAGAAAAATGGTATTCGCGTTGGCTTTGGTGAAGTTCGAAATACGGTACTTCCTGCATTAAATTTCGATTTTGCAGAAACTTCGGAGCCAGACTATGAAGCTGTATAGTTACTTTCGTAGCTCTGCAGCTTACAGAGTACGGATTGGCCTCAACCTTAAAAATCTCGCTTATGAAACTGCACCAGTTCATTTGGTTAAAAACGAGCAGCAAAGTGAAGACTATTTAAAGTTAAATCGCAGTGCTTTAGTGCCAACTTTAGTAGATGGCGATTTAACTTTGTCACAGTCATTAAGTATTTTGGAATATCTAGATGAACAATATCCGGAAACCAAATTACTCCCAAATGATGTGAAAGAGAGAGCTAAAATCCGTGCTTTTGCACAGGCAATCGCTTGTGATATTCATCCGTTAAATAACTTACGTGTGCTGAAATATTTAAAAAATGACTTAAATGTTTCGGATGAACAAAAAAATTACTGGTATCAGCACTGGATTCTTGAAGGTTTTCAAACGCTCGAACAGCAACTTCAAGATTCAAATGGACAATTTTGCTTTGGACATGAAGCAACGATTGCCGACTGCTGCCTCATTCCACAGGTCTATAACGCGAAACGCTTCAAGATAGATTTGTCTGCGTTTCCAAAAATTGAATCAATTTATCAACATTGTTTGTCTATCCCAGCCTTCTATAAAGCGGCGCCAGAACAACAACCAGATTGGGAATAGTAAAAGGAGTTTCAACATGACATTTGCCATTAAAAAAATACATCACGTTGCATATCGCTGTAAGGATGCGAAAGAAACTGTTGAGTGGTATAAAAAAATGCTCAACATGGACTTTATCTTAGCTTTTGCTGAAGACCATGTACCTTCAACGAAAGCCTTCGACCCTTATATGCATTTATTCCTAGATGCTGGTCAGGGCAACGTTTTGGCATTTTTTGAATTACCAACCCAACCAGAAATGGGCCGAGATGAAAACACGCCTCAATGGGTACAACATATTGCCTTTGAAGTTGAAGATTTAAATGCCCTTTTAGCTGCCAAAAAACATTTGGAAGACAACGGCGTTAAAGTGCTAGGTATTACCAACCATGGTATCTTCCATTCAATTTATTTCTTTGACCCAAATGGCCATCGTTTAGAACTGACTTATAACGATGTACATGCTGAAGAGAAAATTGCAAAAATTACTGAAGAAATGAAAACTGAAATGTTAGATGAATGGAGCAAAACCAAACGTGCGCCACACCATACTCATTTCTTGCATGAAGAAGAATTAGGCGCATAATTCTTTCAAAGCAATCGTTTTAAAAGTCGGCATTGGTGGGAATAGTTTGAATGAACTGTTCTATATCAATGCCGATTTATATTGTTTAAATCTACTAAACTTCTATCAATTTACGCTATAAATGAAAGATGAAGTTGTTTGTAAGAATTGTTGATTATTAAACATGTGAATTTCGCTAATAGAAAAAGGTGATTTCTATTTTTCTATAGGCTCAGGCATGATGTAAATCGCATCAATTCCAATTTATGTTTATACGTAACTGTTTAACTGCTGAAGTAAATCAATTAAGGGTATTTAAATGATTGAAGAAAAAATATCTGGGGGGGTTCAATCACTTGAAGTTGGCTTATCCGTACTAAATGCCCTTTTAGAGCACAATCAACCGATTATTCTCAAAGACTTATCGAGTAAGCTTGAGATGCATCCTGCCAAAGTACACCGTTACTTGGTGAGCCTAATTCGCATGGATTACGCCAAACAGCTTGAAGATGGCCAATATGCCTTAGGTGATCAAGCATGGCGTTTAGGCTTAAACTGCATTCAGCACAGTGACACTTTACAGTTGGTACAACATCTAATTTACGACCTACAAAGCAAAATTGGCTGTGGCATTCAAATTAGTAAGTGGTCGCCAAAAGGCCCTGTGGTGGTTCAATCTATTGAATCTAATCACCCTATTTCGATTGTGACCAAAGTCGGTTCAATTATGCCTTTAGTCAATTCTGCTGCAGGACGTTTATTTGCTTCTTACCTTCCGGAGCATTTTATTCGTCCATTGCTAGAAACTGAATGGCAAAAACATCAAGAACTTGGGCTAAACATTGCACCACATAATTGGGAAGAGTTTTTAGAACTTAAAGAGACGATTCGCCAGCAACAAATGTCTGCGGCTAAAGGTGATTTACTTACGGGTATTAACGCTGTAGGTCTGCCGGTATTTAACTCAAACCAAGGGATTGAGTTTTGTATTGTGGCGCTTGATAGCGAAATGTTTTTACCCGTTGACCCACAAAGTAAAATTATTGAAACACTTAAAAATGAGATTAATTCGATTAATCAATACATTAAAAGCCGCTAAATCAATAGCTATAAAAAAACCAAGAGCATTGCTCTTGGTTTTTTTAGATTAGAGACAAAGCAAAACTTATTTTGCTTCGAGAACACCACGGCGAATTTGGTCACGTTCAATCGATTCAAACAATGCCTTGAAGTTACCTTCACCAAAACCATCGTCATCTTTACGTTGAATAAATTCGAAGAAAACTGGCCCAATCATATTTTGAGAGAAGATTTGCAATAAAAGCTTCTTCTGACCATCTTTAGTATTACCATCAAGCAAAATACCGCGCTGTTTTAATTCATCAGTCGGTTCGCCATGCTCAGGTAAGCGATCTTCCAACATTTCATAATACGTGTTTGGCGGTGGAGTCATAAATTGCAGACCCAAGCCTTTTAACTTATCCCAAGTCGAAATTAAGTCATCACAAATAAATGCAATATGCTGAATACCTTCGCCATTAAAATCAGCTAAGAATTCTGCAATTTGGCCGTTACCTTTGTCTGAATCTTCATTTAAAGGAATACGGATCATGCCATCTGGAGCAGTTAATGCTTTAGATGTTAAACCTGTATATTCACCTTTAATGTCGAAGTAACGAATTTCTTGGAAGTTAAAAATCTTCTCGTAGAAGTTCGCCCAGTACTCCATACGGCCTTTGTAGACGTTATGAGTTAAGTGGTCAATTTCTTTTAAGCCCGCACCTTCAGGGTTACGCTGGGTATCATCAAAGAAAATAAAGTCATTTTCATAAATGTCGCGGTCAACTAAGAAGATTGGCATGCCACCAATACCTTTAATTGCCGGAATGTTAAGCTCCATTGGCCCAACATTCGAATACATTGGTTCTGCACCAAGTTCAACAGCCTTTTTAAAAGCTTTTGCCGCATCACGAGTTTTGAATCCCATTGCGCAAGCAGATGGACCATGCTCATTAAAAAAGAATGAAGCATAAGATTCTGGCTGATAATTCAGGATAATATTGATATTTCCTTGACGCCATAAGTACGCTTTTTTCGATTTATGCTTGGCTACTTTTGAAAAGCCGATTGTTTCAAAAATTGGATCTAATTCATTTTCTTTTGAAACAAACTCAATAAATGCAAAACCGCATAATTCTAATGGGTTCTCTAAAATATCCATCTAGTTTCCCTCTGGTAATTACCTGATCCGTTTACTTCTCATGCTGATCTGGTCAGCTCCTTTCTCTATAGAATACGTATTTGCTGGGAGAGTGTTTGAACCGTCAAAATGCCTTAGCCCAACGCATCCTATGAGAAAAAAACCAATAACTAAAACGAAGATTGAATGAGCGCAAAGCCGATGATTAATTTCCCTTCTATATGGTCTTTGTTTTCCATACACACTGTCCTTTCTTATCTAAAAGTACGATTGAGATTTTTCAATAATCCTTTAAAAATCGTCTTTTCCTAAAGTCATTCCTAGATTTATGGAGGCCAACATCCTTGTTGGTCCTCCAATGGCCATTTACCTTAAAACAGATGCTACTAAAAACAATTAAATTATGCAATACATAATTTAATTATGAATTGTGTAATTTATTAATCAAATTACGCCATTTGTTTGTACTTGTTTTAGATTTCATATTTTATAAATCATTGGGTACACTCACATGGCTTTTAAAGTTCTAATGACGGAAAACCCATGCTTTTAATCAGTGCCTGTTTAATTGGGGAGCCTGTACGCTACGATGGGCGCTCTTGCTTGCACACTACGCTTCAGCAGTTATTTTTAAATAAAAAAGCCCATGCACTTTGCCCAGAGTTATTAGGTGGATTTAGCACCCCTCGTCTACCCGCAGAAATTGTGGGAGGAACAGGTCAAGATGTACTTGATGGCAAGGCAAAAATCGCGGATTCATCTAGTTTAGATGTAACTGAGCTATATTTAAAAGGCGCCTACCGTACTTTAGAAATTGCACGGCAAATACAAGCAACTTGCGTGGTTTTAAAAGAAAATAGTCCGTCTTGCGGTAGCCAAAAAATTTATAACGGTACTTTTCAAGGTGAGAGAATTACAGGTGTAGGGATTACCACAGCACTGTTACAGCGCCATGGCTTTGAAGTAATTTCTGAAAATGAGATTGAAGAATGGTTAGCAACACATCCTCTTTAAGGTTGTGTTGATTTACCTAATCAAAAACCTCTTAATTGCTTTCTAAAACGGAAACAGAAAGCACTCAATACACAAGCTACTAAATAGCTTATGACTGCCATACTCCAAAAACCATAAATTCCCATAGCAGAAATCGAGTGACTTCCCCAGTGCAGCCCTTTATAAGCCATCCACCAACCACCACCCAATCCGAAACATAGCACCACGACTAAAAAAATCAGCATGGGTAAAATCGACACATCCCAACAACGCAGCAAAGAGGTTAGTAAAGACATTAAGCCATCTAGAAAATGAGACATGCAGACAATCAACAGCAGTGATGCTGCCAAAATCTGTACAGCCAAATCATCTGAATAGAACGTGACAATTAAGTCCCGCTCCAACCATAAACACAGGGACAGACTGCCACTCACTGCCATAATTACCCATATACTTTGTCTGGCAATTTTGTTTGCTTCGTCCATGTTCCCGCTGCCCATAGACCTCGACACCAAAATGCTATAAGCCGAGGCAATTGAGGAAGGAAAAATAAACATGAAGCCGCCCGTACTCGCGACAATTTGATGGGCTGCAGACACCACACTCCCGAAAGGCAAAATTAAAATAGCAACAGAACAAAATGCAACAACATCCATCAACGCCATGATCGCGGTAGGTATCCCTATTTTTAAAATCATACGCAGACTTTGTCGGCTATCTTCAACTGACCGCTCTGGATGTTCAATAAAGATGTATCCTTTCTCCAAGAAAAACAGGTAATAAACAGCCAACATACACCACCGAACAATAATAGTGGCTAATAAAGCTCCTATCGCACCGAGTGGCGGAATTGAAAATGAAGCAACACCATAAATCAAAAGATAGGACAAAATAATTTTAAGAATGAAGAAAAGACTATCTGATAATAAAACCTTGTGTGCATTTTCAGTGACCTGAGACAAAGCTGTAAATAAACGCATCAGTAAATGCGCAGGTAAAATAAATACCAAAGCCCAAATACAGTTTTTAGTAATTGAAACGACATGTTCAGATGCACCAAATAATTTTGGTAAATCACGGAATACGTAAAGCAGGCCAATACTGATTAATGCCGAACATAACATTAGCCAAATGCCTTGAATAAAAATCTGACGTATACGCGGTAAATCATGGCAACCATATGCTTCTGAAAGCTTGAGTATCACACCTTGCAGAATCCCCATCCCAATGACATAAATCACTGTATATAAAGATAAGGTTACCGATAATGCGGCGACATGATCATTGCTAAAATGCCCTACATACGCAATATCAACCAATCCACTTAAAACTACAATTAAATTGCTAGAAAGCATGGGTATAAATAATTTAAAAATCTGGTTCATCAAAAAAAGCCTTATCTTTTTCTTTGCGATTTATGTTGATATTCACGTTATTTTTAATGCATCAATTCAAAGCAAAAGACATACCAGTTCTAAATTCAGCTCTCCCTAAAATGTTCTTTAAATAAAAAAGCCAAACTATTCGTTTGGCCTTTTTTTAATGTGTGTTGTATACAGTTATTCCTGTTTGTGTTTACTTGCCCAATAAGTTGCAAGCGCCGGGCCCGAAATATTATGCCAAAGACTGAAAATAGCACTCGGTACTGCTGTAATCGGAGAAGCAGCAAAATGTACTGCTGCAAGTGCCACACCTAAACCTGAGTTTTGCATACCGACTTCTACCGCAATTGCTTTACTGTCTGCATAAGGCAATTTAAAGAAACGAGCTGCGGTAAAACCTAATAAATAACCAAACCCATTATGCAATATCACTACCGCCAAAATGAGCAAACCCGATTGAAAAATAGCTGCTTTACTGCCGCCAATAATGGCTGCCACAATCGCAACAATTGCAATCACTGAAACTAAAGGCATGACTTGAATATACGATTCGACCTGACGTTTAAACCAAGTTCGCAAAATCAGACCAATCACAATGGGCAGTAGCACCACCTGCAAAATTGAAATAAACATCGAAGCTGCATCAATCTTTAACCATTGACTGGCAAGCAGGTAGAAAATTGCAGGAGTTAGCACAGGAGCCAAGAGTGTTGATACCGATGTACAAGCGACCGATAAAGCCACATTGCCTTTGGCCATATAGGTAATGACGTTTGAAGCTGTTCCCCCTGGGCAACAACCTACCAAAATAACGCCGACTGCAATTTCAGAAGGCAAATTAAATAATTTACACAGAACAAATGCCAAACCGGGCATCACCACAAACTGTGCTACTACCCCAATTAACACCGCTTTAGGGCTTTGTAATACCCCTTTAAAGTCATCAACGGTCATGGTCATTCCCATGCCGAGCATAATAATGCCCAAGATCCATGGAATATAAGCTTTAAGCCAGACAAAAAACTCAGGTTGCCAGAGTGCCAATGCCGCAAAAACGATGACCCATAAAGCAAACGTTTTCTGAACAAAGTGAGTAAAACGTAATAATGCAGACATGCTGTTCATCCATATCAAATTGCAATTAAAGCCCAAACAACATGGGCACTATCTCTAGCATTCACTCAACAAATCAGTTGATTGAATACGGACAACGCCTTGCTGCTGCATGGCTTGCCATGCCTGCTCTAAAGAGCCATTGAGATTAATGCCTTTACAGGCATCTTCAATCACTAAAGTTTTAAAGCCTTGCTTAACCGCATCTAAAGCAGTCCATGCGACACAAAAGTCCGTAGCTATACCAACCACATAAACCGTATCAATGCTGCGCTCTTTTAAGTAACCCGTTAAACCCGTCATTGTTGAGTGGTCAGCTTCCATAAAAGCCGAGTAACTATCAATATAAGCATGAAAACCTTTTCGGATAATCAGTTGAGCTGACGGGATATTTAAATCCGGATGAAACTCGGCATCATACGTGCCTTGTACACAATGCTTAGGCCAAAGCACTTGTGGTCCATAGTCAAGTTCAATAGTTTCAAATGGCTGCTTACCCGAGTGGTTAGCTGCAAAAGAAATATGATTATCTGGATGCCAGTCTTGTGTAAGAATTACATTTTCAAAACAACCCGCCAATTGGTTAATAGTTGGAATAATTGTATCGGCGTCGGCAACTGCTAAGTTCCCACCTGGCGTAAAACCATTTTGTACATCAACTACGACTAAAGCCGCATTTTGTGGTTGTTTATTCATTTTCATGCCATCTTAAGTCCCATTCGGGAGAAATATGCATTTTATCTTGCCATAAAAAAGACAGTGTTAAGTAGAAACTGGAAGAATTGCACCATATTGTCATCTTTACTGTCTTTTATTTGAAATGATCAAATTGGCATTCTATGTTTCGCTCAAGTTTACATAGGGTTTATCAGTTAAGCATATTGTTCTTATGCGTCTGATCAGTCATAATTTGCATAATTGTCATTCAACAATCTGTTATTGTTAGAACTGGACAATCAAAATACTGCAACCATCCCACATTTTGTTTTTCTTACCTCAGATTCGGATGGATAAATAGGATATTTTTTAAAATGACTCAGCAAGCACAGACCATTCAAGGCTCAATCGTCGCAATTGTCACTCCCATGTTGAAAGATGGCGGTGTAGATTGGAAGGGTCTTGAGAAGCTGGTTGAGTGGCACATAGAACAAGGTACAAACAGTATTGTAGCCGTCGGTACAACCGGCGAAGCCTCAACATTGAGCATGGAAGAGCACACACAGGTTATTAAAGAAATTATTCGTGTAGCCAATAAACGTATTCCAATTATTGCCGGTACTGGTGCAAACTCAACCCGTGAAGCAATCGAATTAACTAAAGCTGCTAAAGACCTCGGTGCTGATGCAGCTTTACTTGTAACGCCATACTATAACAAACCAACCCAAGAAGGCCTTTACCAGCACTACAAGGCAGTTGCTGAAGCTGTTGAATTACCTCTTATTCTCTATAACGTACCTGGTCGTACAGGCGTAGACTTGTCAAACGATACAGCAGTACGTTTAGCAGAGATTCCTAACATTGTGGGTATTAAAGACGCTACAGGTGACGTACCTCGTGGTAAAGCCTTAATTGAAGCTTTAAACGGCAAAATGGCTGTTTACTCAGGTGACGATGAAACTGCATGGGAACTTATGCTTCTTGGCGCAGACGGTAATATCTCGGTTACTGCAAATATTGCACCTAAGGCAATGAGCGAAGTATGCGCGGTTGCAATTGCTAAAGATGAGCCACAAGCGAAGACGCTTAACAATAAGATTGCAAATTTACACAATATTCTATTTTGCGAATCAAACCCAATTCCTGTGAAATGGGCACTACATGAGATGGGACTGATTGATACTGGTATTCGTTTACCACTCACTCCTCTCGCTGAGCAATATCGCGAACCTCTCCGCAATGCCCTAAAAGATGCGGGAATTATTTAATAAGAGCAATTTATGATGCAATTACGTCTTGGTTTAGTCCTTGCAGTTTCAGCCTTAAGTTTAGCTGGCTGTGGTCGCTTCGCACTCAATAATCACTCTTTAGATTATAAAAAAGCAAAGCAACTCGCCCCGCTTGAGTACCCTGCCGATGCAACTGTACGACCAGCGACTCCTTTGTATCCTGCACCAACAGTAGACCAGCTCGCTATCGATCATGCGCCGAAGTTTGAAAACAAGCGTGGCAACCGTTTTGCATTGCCACGTCCTGAACAAACCCAAGCTGATACAGCAGACACATCTGCTCAATCAGGTAGCGCGCTTAGTCGCCCTCAACTTGTAACAGATGGTAATAAGAATCCACTGTTAAAAATTGATGGAAGTACTGCCGAGATTTGGCAATACACCAAAGCAACCTTGAGCACGTTAAATTACAATGTTATCGCTCAAGGCAGTAATCAAGCGACGATTAAAGTAAATGACAAAACTTATGTGCTTAAACTGACTGGTGTTGGCTCTAGTCATAGCCTTGCTCTCTTTAATCCAGACAACACTTTTGCAAGCCCTGATGTTGCTGCGGAAGTGTTAAACCAGATTTACCAAAATTGGCCAGCCTAGTCGTTTACTAGGCATTTTTTTTTAAAAGGTTCCCTCATGTTAAAACAAACCTTGCTCTATACTGGTAAAGCAAAATCTGTATATGAAACAGACAATGCCGACCATCTGATTTTAGTCTTTCGTGATGATGCCTCTGCGTTCAATGGCGAAAAAATCGAACAACTAGATCGTAAAGGCAAGGTGAACAACCGTTTTAACGCCTTCATCATGGAAAAGCTTGCTGAAGCAGGTATCGAAACGCATTTTGAAAAATTGCTTTCTCCAACTGAAGTTCTTGTTAAAAAACTTCAAATGATTCCTGTTGAATGTGTAATCCGTAACTACGCAGCTGGTTCTTTATGCCGTCGTTTAGGTGTAGAAGAAGGTAAAGAGCTTACTCCTCCTACATTTGAATTGTTCTACAAAGATGATGGCCTAGGCGATCCAATGGTTAACGAATCTCAAGCGATTGCTTTAGGTTGGGCGACTGCTGAACAGTTAGAACAAATGAAAGTGTTAACTTATAAAGTAAATGATGTATTAAAAGCATTATTTGCTGAAGGCAACATGATTTTGGTGGACTTCAAACTTGAATTTGGTGTTTTCCATGACCGTATCGTACTTGGTGATGAATTCTCTCCAGACGGTTGCCGTTTATGGGATAAAGACACTAAGAAGAAACTCGACAAAGACCGTTTCCGTCAAGGTTTAGGCGGTGTTGTTGAAGCTTATGAAGAAGTTGCTGCTCGTTTAGGCGTAGATTTATCTGACATCTAATTCGTCAGCTTCATTAAAAAAACCGGGCATTTCAGCTCGGTTTTTTTATTTCCAGCACCCAAGAATTTAAGGAAAGTAGACAGATTTGTATATTTAATTAAATTATGACTTGCACAATCTAAAAACAAAGCACTAAAATCTAAAAAAACATTAATTGCATCACAATAATTAAATTTAAAGTATGGTGAATCCAATGAAACTATTTAAGCCTGAAAAGAAATTAATGAATCACTCGATACATTTTGGTGAAAACCCATTAGTGATTTTATCTAATTTTAGCGACTCTGCTTTGAAACAAGGTTGGAGCCAAGCTGAAGTAGAAACGGTTATTTCTGAAGCTTCTCAAGGTGACTATATGAAACTTATACGTACATTGAGAACATATACATTACTTTAATTCTCTGCGTTGCTGTAAGCGCTCAATCTCAAACCTAACTAGTTTATAGAGATCGCTCGCCTTTCACTCAGGCGGTAAATAGTCTTGCCATACGATACTCTTAATCTCTTTTTATACTTAATGGTCTTATCTGGTTAATTACGTTCATCCGTATATTATTTTGCTTACTGCCGTACTCTTCAATTTATAAAAAGACACATAAAGCTGGTAGGAATAAACTGGATTTATCCCGAATGCTGCCTTAACAATGAATAAAAATAATAAGTAAAAAATATTTATTCAGTGAGGAGCAAATCTGATGGATCATGAAATAGAGGAAAAAAAGGTCGAGCAAACCTTAAGCTGGCGTGAAAAAATGGCAGTAGAAGAACACGAGAAACTGTCCCCCCGTTTAGTCTATGAAATTATCCGCCGTGATGGTGCGGAAGAACTGGATCGCCCAACAGCTGCACTGATCTTTTCAGGAATTGCTGCTGGTTTGGTCATTAGCTTCTCATTTGTATTTAAAGCGATTATTGCTTCTTATATCCCAACTGATGCCATCTGGACCGATTTAATCACCAATTTTGGTTATACCATTGGGTTCCTGATTGCTATTTTGGGCCACATGCAACTTTTTACCGAAAATACCATTACTACAGTTGTGCCCTTATTTAAGCCTTTTAGTTTGGACAAATTACGAGCTGTGGGGCGTTTATGGGGAATTGTGATTCTATGCAATATCATTGGTACAGCTTTGGCGAGTTTATTTTTCCTGACCACAGACCTGTTTACTCCAGACATTGATAAAGCACTAGATGAGCTGGCGCATCATGTTGCATCTTTTTCTGCAATCCAGAACCTGCTTAAAGGGGTTATGTCGGGACTTTTAATTGCCGCATTGGTGTGGATGCTGCCTTCGGTCAGCAATAAATTCCTAGTCATCTTTTTCATGACTTATCTGATAGGACTAGGCGACTTTACCCACGTTGTGGTTGGTTCTACCGAAATGTCCTATCTGGTCTGGCAAGGAGAGGCTTCTATTGGCGAATATCTATTTAATTTTCTAATTCCAACTACCATTGGAAACATTATTGGTGGTACAGGTGTGTTTACCCTACTGATTTACGGTCAGGTCACTGAAGAATTGGAATAGCAAGAAGCAATAGAGAACTATTGCTCCTGCTGCCATCGGCGTTGCTGGAGGCGCTCACCTTCAACTTCACGCTTGTTTCTCGCCGACTCATAAAGTTTAGTTCCCTTCAACTCAGGTGGTAAGTAGTCTTGCAGCACAAAGTGCTCTGGGTAGTCATGAGGATAGAGATAATTAATTCCATAACCTTGCTGTTTCATCAGTTTGGTCGGTGCATTTCTCAAGTGTAAAGGCACTGGTAAATTTGCCGTTTTCTCAGCAAGTTCTAAGGCCTTATTAATCGCGAGGTAAGTACTATTACTTTTTGCGCTGGTTGCTAGGTAAACCGCAGTTTGACCCAAAATAATTCGCGCCTCAGGCATACCCACCGCCTGTACAGAACGGAAACATTCACCTGCAAGCAATAGTGCATTTGGATTCGAGTTCCCAATATCTTCTGAGGCAGCAATCAACATACGTCTTGCAATAAAAACCGGATCTTCCCCGCCTTTAAGCATACGAGCCATCCAGTACAGAGCAGCATCTGGATCACTACCACGAATCGATTTAATAAAAGCAGAAACGAGGTCGTAATGCTGTTCACCCGATTTGTCATAACGCGCAATATTTTGCTGAGCGACTTTTACAACCACTGCATTGGTAATGGTATTTTCAACTTCTGGCTCAAATGTACTTGCAATTAAGTCTAGTAAATTAAGTGCTTTACGGGCATCACCTGCCGCAAACTGTAAAAGAGCATCGTACTCTTCAATGTGAATATAGCGTTCTTTTAAGAATTTATCTGCTTGAAGTGCGTTGTTGAGTAAGGTCTGAATTGCTTCACTGTCTAAACTGTTTAAAGTATAAACCTGACAGCGCGATAAAAGCGCACTATTGACTTCAAAAGACGGGTTTTCAGTGGTCGCACCTATTAAGGTGATTTTACCTTTTTCTACGGCACCTAATAATGCATCTTGCTGTGATTTATTAAAGCGATGGATTTCGTCAATAAAAACTACAGGTGTTAGTAAATCACCACTTTCTGCAATCACTTCACGTAATTCTTTTACGCCCGTATTCAGCGCAGATAAGCTTACAAATGGACGATCTATCGCCTGAGCCAAAAGCAAAGCAATTGTCGTTTTACCGACGCCTGGAGGCCCCCAAAAAATAATAGAAGGCAAATGTCCCTGATCAATCATTTGACGTAAGGGTGCATGTTCACCTAACAAATGATCTTGCCCAATAATTTCAGACAAGTCTCTCGGGCGCAGGCGTTCAGGAAGTGGAATATGGGTGTCTGACATCTCAAATAGCTTTATCGTCTTTTCACTATAGTCTATTGTGTCTCACAGAAATCTACAATTTGAATCTATGAGACCCATCCTTTATTTATAGGCTAACTCAAGGCCTTAAGAGAGTTTCTTACTCAGCTTGAGTAAGCGAGCATTGGGGCCATCTTCAATTATCCAAATTGAACCGTCTTGTGCTTCATGTAACCCACGAATACGTTGCTTCATCTCTAATCTTTGCACTTCTTTTACGGGCTTATGCTCTAAATCTACAACTACAATGGCTTGTGAAGACAACCCACCAATTAAGGCTTTATTTTGCCATGCCGGAAATTGTTGCCCGCGATAAATAATTAAGCTCGACGGTGAGATTACAGGAGTCCAGTCTATCTCGGGTGCTTTAAACTCTGGGCGAGTGTTATGATCTGGAATAGGCTGACCTGAATAATGGTCGCCATTTGAAACAACCGGATACCCATAGTTTTCGCCTTTAACGATGATATTAAGCTCATCACCACCTTTAGGCCCCATCTCAACCACCCATAGCTGTCCTTGGCGGTCAAAGGCCATGCCTAAGGGATTACGGTGTCCAAGTGACCATATTTCAGCAGTAACACCGCCTTGCTTATAAAAAGGGTTACCTACAGCTGCTGAACCGTCATCATTTAAACGTAGAATTTTACCCAAATTACTTTTCATGTCTTGGGCAGGGTCAAACTTTTGGCGCTCACCTGAACTGACCCAAAGCTTTCCATCTGCGCCAAAAAGCATACGATGCCCATAATGGCCCTGTCCTGAAACTTTAGGTACTTGCTGCCAAATCTGTTTTATATGGTTAAGTTTTGGCTGATTAGGGTTAGATAAATCTAATTTTGCACGTGAAATCACCGCACCAGATCCACCCTGCCCTTTGGCCGCATAACTGAGATATATCCAGTGATTTTTGGCAAAATCTGGATGCAAAGCGACATCTCCTAAACCACCTTGGCCACCATAGTTCACCACTGGAACACCTTGAACATCTTGTACTTGTTTATTTTGGGGATTAAAAATTTTTAATTTACCTTGCCGTTCAGTGACTAATAAACGTTGGTCCGGCAAAGTGGTAATTGCCCAAGGCTCATTAAAATGTGCGACTGCCTCGACCTGATAAACTTGTTTGGCAATACTGGTCTGGTCTGTTTTTGCAGTTGTATTTTGTTCAGGACTTTTTGAATTAGTATTGTTAGAACCACAAGCCATTAACAAGAAAAAGCTACTACATAATAAGGGGGCTGCTAGTCGTTTCATCATTTTTATCTCCTTCTCTTTTATTTTTTATATAACGGAGATAGTTAAAAAATTTACGATAAAAATGTTACTTTATTATACGCTGTAATTAAAAATGCCCATCGGGAGCGTATTAACGCACCCAACGCACCACATAATCTTCTAAGTCATCTTCATGTACATCAGTTTCAGGAATACATCGTCCTGCAACAGACTTTTTCGCCTTAACCACGCTTTGTCTCGTACCCGTATTTAAATAGTGCCAAGAAGGTAAATTCTTGCCTTCATTCAACCGTTTATAGGCACAGCTCGATGGTAACCAGTGTATGGTTTTTAAGCTTTCCGGCGTCAACTGTAAACAGTCAGGAACTTGCTGCTGACGATTTGAATAGTCTGAACAACGTCCGGTAGAACAATCAAGCAATTTACACGCTACCTTGGTGTAAGCTACTTCATGGGTATCTTCATCTTCTAGCTTGACCAGACAACATAAACCACACCCATCACACAAAGCTTCCCACTCAGGCGGTGTAAGCTGCTCAAGCGTATAATTTTTCCAAAACAATGGACGAAGTGAGGTCTCGGTAGACATAGGTTTTAACAGCTATATACATAAAGCAAACTCAGATTATAGCATTGAAGTAATCTCTGCTTAAGGAAAGAAACCGTATTTTTAGCATCACAAAATGATTGTTTAATATACATTTCAACCACATAAACGACACATTCCGTGTAAAAAACACGCTATATAGTAAAAACACAATGAAAAATAAGGAGGACAGCATATGTTCCGTTGGGCAATAATTTTTGCAGTGATTGCACTCATTGCCAGTCTATTAGGGTTTGGTGGTGTTGCAGGGTTATCTAAAGACTTTGCCGTGATTTTATTAGTTGTGGCTGTAATTCTCGCTGTTATTGGTTTTATTTCGCGAGGCCGAACCTAATTTAATTATGACCATATAAAAAAGAAGGAACCTGTTCCTTCTTTTTTATTGCCCAAATGTTTCTATGTTTTTCTTTTGATGTAGATTTTTACATAGTTATTTATATAGCTTTTATTTTTTATGCTTTAATCAAGTGTATTTAAACCAAGTTAAATTTCAGGATTAATGTCATGAGTACAGCAATTAAAACCCGTGAAATTCAATACACTGCACCAGATGGCAGCCATTTAATTGGTTACTTTGCAGCTCCAGAAAGTGAGACCCCTGTACCCGGTGTCATTATTGGTCCTGAGTGGTGGGGACGTAACGAATACACTGAACAACGTGCGCGTGAACTTGCTGAACACGGCTATGCTGCACTTGCAATTGATATGTATGGCGATAAAAAAGTGACGACGACTGCTGCTCAAGCTTACGAATGGATGATGCAGACATTTGAAGAGTTAGACACAGTGACTGATCGTGCTAGTGCTGGGCTTCAAACTTTGGCTGCTCAACCAGAAGTAAATAGTGAAAAACTTGCAGCAGTAGGTTTTTGCTATGGCGGCAAAGTGGTACTCGATTTAGCTCGCTCAGGTGCTCCCCTCAAAGCAACAGCGACATTCCATGGTACATTAACTCCTAAGGCACCTGCTCAAAAAGGCAACATTCAAGGTGAAGTTTTGGTTCTACATGGTGAACTAGACAGCATGGTCACCTTAGAAGATGTTGCTAATTTTGAAAAAGAGATGCAAGCTGCTGAGGTTAAACATGAGGTAGTGGTTTTAAAAGATGCTAAACATGGCTTTAGTAACCCGCTTGCAGATGAAAGAGCTAAAGCGAACGGCGTAGATCTTGGCTACAACAGCGAAGCGGAAAAACAAGGCCTTGCTAAAATGTACGCTTTATTAGAACGTACTTTAAAATAAAAGAAGCAAATTTGGAGCAAATGGTTCTTTTTTCGCATTTGCTCCCTTAAATCTTTATGACTTTGCAATATTTTTCCTGTATTTTTTAAACCATACTTCAATAACTATACTCCCGTTGAGCTAGAGCAAAGCCTAGTCTTATTTCCCGCACTCGGGGTTTAATGGAATAACATGAGAGGATACAACAATGACTGACAAGAAATGTCCGTATTGCAATTTTGATGAATATGACATCATTGATAAGAATGAATTTGCTGTAATTTTACCTGACCCAAATCCGTTGTCTAAAGGCCACTGTGTAGTGACTCCACTGCGCCATGTAAGTTCGTTTTTTGACATTACCTCTAAAGAGCATGAAAGCTTACTGACACTTCTTGAAATTGCCCGTCATGAAACACAGCTTCGTCATCAACCAGCTGGTTTCCATATTGGCTTTAATGATGGTGAAGTGTTTGGACAAACTTCTGACCATTTCCATATTCATGTCATTCCTTACTATAAAAACCAACCGTTGAAACTTGATCAACGTTGGGGCGTAAAAGAGGATTAATCCTTTTTTATGCTTGAAGCAGAGACTACTCGTTTTAAAGTAGTCTCTGTTTTAACAGGCTCGTTCTGATTGCTTGCTTTAAACAAAACTTAACCCAAATTTCAGCTATAATTTAACCCTTACTTTTCTTCTATAGCTGTTCATGCCTGAATTTTCTTTTTCTGATGCCCTCTTAAACTGGTTCGATCAACATGGTCGTCATGATTTGCCTTGGCAAGTCGCAGATGATCCATACAAAGTCTGGGTTTCTGAAATTATGTTACAGCAAACTCAGGTAAAAACAGTTCTTCAATATTTTGACCGTTTTATGGAGCGCTTCCCAACTGTAGAAGCTTTAGGCCATGCAACTTGGGATGAAGTAGCCCCTTATTGGGCAGGTCTTGGCTATTACGCTCGTGCACGCAATTTGCATAAAGCTGCTGGCCTTGTAGCACAGCAAGGTAAATTTCCAGAAACCTTAGAAGAATGGATTGCGCTACCTGGCATTGGTCGCTCGACCGCAGGCGCGCTTATGTCTTTAGGTTTACGTCAGTACGGCGTAATTATGGACGGCAACGTGAAGCGCGTTTTAGCTCGTTTCTTTGCCATTGAGGATGACTTAAGCAAGCCACAACACGAACGTGAAATGTGGAAACTCGCTGAAGAGCTATGCCCAACCCAACGCAACCATGACTACACTCAAGCGATTATGGACTTGGGTGCAACCATCTGTACACCTAAAAAGCCTCTTTGTTTATATTGCCCAATGCAATCTCATTGTCAGGCTTATCAGCAAGGTTTAGAACAAGAATTACCTTTTAAAAAACCGAAAAAAACACCGCCTGTTAAAACGGCAGATGTTCTTATTATTCAGTGCGAAGATGAATGGTTCTGGCAGCAACGCCAAGCTCATGGACTATGGGGCGGTTTATTTTGTTTACCTATTTTAGAAAATGAGCGTCTGAGCCTAAGCCAGCAATTTAAACTACAACCTCAAGCACAAACCTTTCAGATTAGTCATAGCTTTACCCACTTCACATGGTTACTTAATGCTCATGTGTTCCACGTGGAACCTGATCAAAAAGAACATCTGGCGATTGAACTTGAAGGCCAATGGCTAAGTCCGGAACAAGCTGTCGCTAAAGGTGTTCCAACCGCTATGAAAAAATTGATCTCGACAAGCCGTTCATGACATAGTGGGCAAAATAATTTTGATATGGCTATGACAGGGAGTATTTTGTGCGACGTTTAGTTTCCCATCTCTCACTTGGTTTTCTCATTATTCTCTTAGCAGCCTGTGCCAGTGCACCTAAAAAGCCTGCTCCGCTTTCACCAACTCAAGTCAGCAAACTCAAGAGTATGCAGCTTCCAAGTCGACTTCCCGTTCCGGTAAAAGGAGTCGATCGAGATGAGTTAAAAGACACATGGGGCGCTGCTCGGAGTCAGGGTCGTAGCCACGAAGGAATTGATATTTTGGCTCCACGTGGAACCAAAGTGTACAGTACAACCGAAGGGCTAGTGGCTGATCTTCGTAATAATAACCTCGGTGGCAAAGTCATCTGGATTTTAGGCCCGGCAGGAACATGGCATTATTATGCTCATCTTGATGGGCATAAACGTGGCTTAAACGTGGGTGACTATGTCAAAAAAGGCGATCTGATTGGCTATGTCGGCAATACGGGAAATGCACGTTATACTTCACCTCATCTTCATTATGGTCTTTACTTAGATGGTAAAGGTCGTGGTGCTGTTAATCCTTATTCATATTTACGCTAGGAACATTTTATGTCGGAAGCGCTGATCAATCGCTTAGTAGAGTTTGCCGAGTCTGGCAACCAGCAAAAGATCATTCTAAATGGCAATAGCTATCAAGGCTGGATCATGGAAATCAGCGATGATGCCCTACTGATCAGTACCGGTTTTTCAGATAAAGTCGGCAAAGATTTTTGGCTAAAGTTTGAAGACTTAACCCAAGCCGAACTATATTATTGGGATACTCGCCCAAATGAATGGGTACCATTCAAACTCTAAAACACCAAGATAAATATAAGGAGCATCATCATGAAAATTCAACGCTGCGGATGGTGTTCCAACGATCCACTCTATATTGCTTACCATGATGAAGAATGGGGCAAACCAGAACACAACGAAGCCCGATTATTTGAAATGCTCTGTCTTGAAGGGCAACAAGCAGGTCTATCTTGGATTACCGTACTCAAAAAAAGAGAAAGCTACCGCCAGCACTTTTTTAATCATCCTATTGCTGACATTGCCGCATTTACGGATGACTTTTTAGAAAAAAAACTATCCGATGCAGGCTTAATTCGTCACTTAGGCAAACTCAAAGCCATTCGCGATAATGCGATTGCTTGGCAAGCCCTTAAAGCCCAAGTTGGTGATGTTCCTGCATGGCTTTGGCAGTTTGTAGATGCCACTCCTCAGCACAATGATGTTATAGATTATCGTAAGGCCCCTGCTCAAACTGAGCTCAGTGTAAAGCTATCTAAAACGCTTAAAAAAAATGGTTTCAAATTTGTTGGTCCAACCACCTGCTATGCGTTTATGCAGGCAGTAGGTATGGTCAATGATCATGAAAACGATTGTCAATTTAAAGCTTCATAACCCACCAGAACGGTTCAAATCCGCTTAAGGAGTTTCCGATGAGCAATAATACGATTCAGGCTTATGCAGCAATGCAGGCAGGTGAAAAACTGGTTCCTTACCAATTTGATGCAGGTGAATTACAACCACATCAGGTTGAAGTAAAAGTTGAATACTGTGGTTTGTGTCATTCTGATATTTCAGTTCTGAACAATGAGTGGCACTCAACCGTCTACCCCGTAGTTGCAGGCCATGAAATTATTGGAAGAATTGTAGCTTTGGGTTCAGAAGCCAAAGGTCTACAAACTGGGCAACGTGTTGGTATTGGCTGGACTGCTGAAAGTTGCCAAGCGTGTGATGAATGTATTGGTGGTCAGCAAGTACTTTGTACGGGTGAAAATGTCGCAACAATCGTGGGACATGCGGGTGGCTTTGCCGATAAAGTTCGTGCAGGCTGGCAATGGGCCATTCCCCTTCCCGATGATTTAGACGCTGAAAGTGCAGGTCCCCTACTTTGCGGCGGAATTACCGTTTTTGATCCACTCCTCAAACACAAAATACAGGCAACGCATCATGTGGGTGTGATTGGTATTGGCGGTTTAGGTCATATCGCCATTAAGCTACTCAAAGCTTGGGGCTGTGAAATCACTGCTTTTAGTTCTAACCCAGATAAAACTGAAGAACTCAAAGCAATGGGAGCCGACCATGTAGTAAATAGCCGCGATACAGAAGCGGTAAAAGCTCAAAAAGGTAAATTTGATTTATTGCTGAGTACCGTAAATGTGACTTTAAATTGGCGAGCTTTTATTTCTACGTTAGCACCAAACGGTTCGTTGCACTTCTTAGGGCTGACTTTAGAACCTGTTCCTGTTTCTGTCGGCTCACTTATTGATGGTGCCAAATCAGTAACAGGCTCACCTACTGGTTCACCTGCTGCTCTACGCCAACTTTTAAAGTTTGCCGCACGCAAAAAAATTGCCCCTCAAATTGAGTTATTTCCAATGTCACAGCTCAATGAAGCAATTGAACGTCTACACTCAGGTCAGGCACGCTACCGCATTGTGCTTAAAGCAGACTTTGCAGAATAAAACTAACTCACTGTTTTCATCTGTTGTCGCGACCAGTCTGCCAAGCTCATAATTGCTTGGCGGACATCGGCAGTTAACTCATGGCCTGCGTTTAAACGAATGAAATGTCGATAGCGTTCATCCTCACCAAAAACATGACCCGGTACCACCGTAATTCCCTGAGCTTGAGCAGTGTAATAGAGCGCTAAACTATCTACACTCTTAGGTAACTGTATCCATAATGCATATCCGCCTTCGGGCTGGCTCAATGCAATTGGTATACCTTCAAAAGCTTTTAAAATACAGCTACGGTATTCTTCGACTTGTCGCATCAAGTTGGGTCTTAACTGCTCTAAATGCTCTCGATAACCACGACTATAAATAAAATCAGCTAGACCTAACTGCAAGGGTGTATTCACGCCAATATTACTTACCAGCAGTTCAAGTTTTAAATGTTCTAGCTTTGTTGTTAAACAAAACCACCCTACTCGATACGCACTCGACAAAGACTTAGACACTGAACCACACCAAATGACATAACCTTCGCGGTCCCAATATCGAATGGGTAATGGCCGTTCACTACTGTAGCCACACTCACCAAAAATATCGTCTTCAATAATAAAACACTGATACTTTGCAGCTAACTCAGCAATCTTCTGTTTCTCTGCATTACTAAAACAATATCCCAAAGGATTTTGATAGTTGGCTGTCATTAAGCAAACCTTCACCAAACCTTGCTGCATTAAAGACTCTAAGCGCTCAAGATCAATTCCGCGATGATCTGCCGGAATCTCAACAATTTGTCGTTTTAAACTTGCTAATAACTGTAAATGACCATTGTAGGTGGGTGTAGGAATAAGAATACTATCGCCCACTTCAGTGAGTTTCTGAATTACTAAAGACAAAGCCGGCATACAGCCATTGGTAATAAAAATATCTTCTGGAGCGATATAAATACCATCTTCACGCCAATGATCAGATAGCGCTTTTCTTAATTGTTCATGGCCTTGTTTATTACAATAAAGAAAATCTTGAGGCTGACAATTTTTTAAAGCACGTTGAATAGAACGACGTAAACCCTCTACAGGAATAAAGTGCGGCGTTAACTGAATCGATCCTAAAGGTACAAGATGGCTTTGTAAGGCAGCTTCCTGAATTTGGTTATGCAATTCCAGATTTGAGACATGCCGAGGTAAAGATAAGAAATCCGGACTATCCGGAATAGGGCTAGATGGGGTGCGAGCAACCACAAAATAACCTGACTTCGGCTTTACATAAATAAGCCCCCTCGCCTCAAGCAATTCATAGCAACTTTTTGCGGTACTTAAGCTAATACCATGTTGACGGGCAAAATCTCGTAAGGAAATAAGCTTCTGATGAGGTTTCAGTTCATCTTGATAAATACGGTGTGCTAATTGGTTAGCAAGAACCTGATATTGGAAAGTCATTCTGTGCTGCTTTTTTAAAAATTTCTGTATCTGTACTGGTTTATAGAACACCTTTAGGCTATGGAAATCAACTCAAAGAGTAACAACCTAATGAAATTAAAAGCTATATTGTTATTTACTATTGTTTTAGCAGGTTGCCAACCACAGCCCAAAAATGAGCAGCACAGACACACGATTTGCCAAAGTTTGATTGAAGGTTATTTAAAAATGACCAACCAACAAGACTACAAAATGGAACAGCGAACTGATGACGAGACCAGTGCGATTTCTCATTATCAATATAAACGAAATAGCTCAAATGAAGTTGTCATGGTGAATTCAGTTTATTCAAACTTATATTTTAGCTGCCGAGACCAGCAAAAAAGCTATTTTCTTTTCCAACATTCAGCAGAAGGACAAACAATACCCATTTTAGAAGTTCACTTTCCAAGTGATATCTATGGAACTTTTAGAGACAGGTTTTAAAACCATCTTTTAACTGTTCTACCAAAAACTCAATAAATAAGCGTATTCGTCTTGGTAGATGCTCTTGTTGATAATACACAGCATGGATGCTTTGATATTGATGTTCAATTTGATCTTCAAATAATGCAATCAATCTCCCTTCTTCCATATCTTTCCAAATTTCAAATTCAGATAGCCGTGCAATACCATGTCCTCTAATCGTCAGCTGGCGTACAGTCTCACCACTAGAAGCTTTAATGTTTGCTTGTGCGAAAAAATATTCGTCACCAATTTTAATTGGCCAGCTATTGATATAAGTAGGTCTAGTAAAGCCAATTAAATCATGCCGTTTAAGTTCTTCAGGTTGTGTTGGTGTTCCCTTAAGAGCTAGATAGTCAGGACTTGCCACAATATATAAACGGCTCTTACATACCAATTTGGCGTGCAGACTAGAGTCATTAAGCTCCCCAAATCGAAATGCGACATCGGTTTTATGCTGAAGTAAGTCAATCACCTGATCATTACTATTTAACTCGATTTCAATATCGGGGTAATACTCACGGAACTTATGCATTAATGGTGCAATCACGTGCAAAACAAACGGTGTGGCGGAATCAACACGAATAAGGCCAGCAGTCCCCTGATCAGACTTTTGTAGTTCTTCTTCGGCCGCATTCAGTTCATTTAAAATTTTTCGAGCCTTCGTAAGGAACTGTTGCCCTTCTTGAGTGAGTTTTAGTTTACGCGTTGTTCGTTCTAACAACGTCACATCTAACTTCGCTTCCAAACGTGTTAAAGATCGACTCACCCCTGAAGGTGTTTGCTTTAAATGTTCTGCTGCCGCCACAAATGAACCTGTATCAACAATTGTGATAAAGGCAATAAGTTCTTCAATTGTTGATTTCATGGTTTATTCTATTATTGACTAAACTTCAAAGATATTTTGCTTATTCATCTATTTTTTCGCAACAATAAAAAAAGCAAAATGCACCTCAAGTTAAACAATTATTTAATTTCAGGTGAATACATGAATATCCCACGTTTTGGTCTAGGAACTTTCCGCCTTAAAGAACAAGCTGTGATTGATTCTGTTAAAAATGCGCTAGATGTCGGTTATCGTGCAATTGATACTGCTCAAATTTATGAAAATGAAGCAGCAATTGGTCAAGCGATTGCTGAAAGTGGCGTATCACGTCAGGACTTATTTTTAACTACAAAAATCTGGGTAGATAATTTTGCCCAAGAGAAGTTTATTCCAAGCTTAAAAGAGAGCTTACAAAAGCTTCGTACTGAACATGTCGATTTAACTTTGATTCACTGGCCAGCACCGGACTTAGGTGTTTCGATTCCTGAAATCATGCAGCTTTTACTTGAAGCAAAACAACAAGGCTTAACCAAACAAATTGGTATTTCGAACTTCAATATTGCACTTACCCAACAAGCAATTGACACAATTGGTGTAGAGCATATTACAACGAACCAGATTGAGCTGAGCCCTTATCTTCAAAACCATAAACTTGTAAATTTCTTACAAGAGAAGAATATTGATGTCACTTCATACATGACGCTTGCATATGGCAAAGTGCTTCAAGATCCTGTTTTAGCTGAAATTGCGGCAGCAAATAAAGCGTCAACAGCACAAATTGCACTGGCATGGGCATTGCAACGTGGTTTTGCAGTTATTCCATCTTCGACTAAACGTGAAAACCTGATTAGCAACCTAAAAGCACAGGATATCGAGTTAACTTCAGCTGAAATGCAAATGATTGCTGAGCTCGACCGTAATGGCCGTGAAGTTAGCCCAGAGCCATGGGCACCTGTTTGGGACTAAACTCATGAACACTCAATCAAATACAGCGTTCTCGTTATTGGCCTTGGCAATTGGTGCCTTTGCTATTGGTACCACGGAATTTTCTCCAATGGGATTGCTACCGAATATCGCTCATGATTTAGGTATTTCAATTCCAACAGCCGGAATGTTAATTACAGGCTATGCACTTGGCGTAATGCTCGGTGCCCCCTTCATGACCCTATGGTTTGGTGGTTTTGCACGACGTAATGCGCTTATTTTTTTGATGGCGATCTTTACGGTGGGTAACCTGATTGCAGCGTTTTCACCAAGCTATATGAGCTTATTAGGTGCACGTCTCATTACAAGCCTGAACCACGGTGCCTTTTTCGGGATTGGCTCTGTTGTGGCAGCGAGTATTGTACCTGCGCACAAACAAGCCAGTGCTGTAGCAACCATGTTTATGGGTTTAACCATTGCCAATATTGGTGGTGTACCTTTGGCAACATGGGTTGGGCAAAATATTGGCTGGCGTATGTCTTTCCTTGCAATCTCCGTGCTCGGCGTTATTACTATGCTCGCTTTATGGAAAGCACTACCGCAAGGTATGGTTGCCCAAAAACCTAATGTAAAGGCCGAGTTGAAGGTATTAACGCGTACTCCTGTGGTGCTTGCATTACTCACAACCGTACTTGGTGCAGGAGCAATGTTTACGCTCTATACCTATATTGCGCCAAGTTTGACTGAGTTTACCCATGCTTCACCGACCTTCATTACGTTCATGTTGGTGTTGATTGGTGTCGGTTTCTCAATTGGTAACCATTTAGGCGGTCGTTTTGCAGACTTATCTATCAACAAAACCCTAATTGGTTTCCTGATACTGTTGATTGTGATGATGGTGACTTTCCCTATTCTTGCCCAAAGCCAGATTGGAGCAGCCATTGCGTTAGTGATTTGGGGTGCAGCAACCTTTGCTTTGGTACCGCCATTACAAATGCGGGTAATGTCAGTGGCTTACGAAGCTCCAGGGCTTGCCTCTTCAGTAAATATCGGTGCGTTTAACCTAGGTAACGCAGTCGGTGCAGCAGCAGGTGCGTTAGTACTCGATTTAGGTTGGGGTTATAGCGCAGTATCATTTGCTGGTGCATTATTGGCAGGGTTAGGTTTGTTATTGGTTCTATTCCAAATCAAACGTGAAAGCAGCCCGACACAAGCTTTGCAACAGTGTTCAGATTAATAAAAAAAGCGCCTGAGATCAGGCGCTTTTTTTCACTTACTTATTTTAAAATATCGGGTAATTTAGGTTGCTCATAAATCGGGTTCATTACTTCCCGCTTCATTTTAAGCAGCATCTGATACGGTTGCTGCTGAACAAACATATTTACAAAGCTTAAAGGAATTGAACCAGCTGGGTCAGCGTAGCCACTCGTGGTTACTTTAACTTTGTTATTCGCTAATTTCTGGAACGTCCATTCACCTTCATAACGGGTTAAACGAACCACATCGGGTTGAGTCGGATAATTACTATTAATCGCTGTGTTCTTAATCGTAATAACACCATTAGCGGCTTTACTCATTTTTCCTTTAACAACTACATCGCGATCTTTTAGGGGAAAAGGAAAATCTAATACCATATATAAAGTAAATTCACCCTTCTTCTCATCTTGAGAGAGCATTTCAACTTTACCCATATAAGGAACCCATTGCGCTGCGCGATTTACATCTAAAATTACTGCAACAGCACGCTCAATGGGTACATCAAAGGTTGTTTCAGCTTTGTATTGAAAGACTGGATTATCGGCCTTTTGATAGGTCCAGACTTTAATATGATTACGGTCTAGACTGAGTTTAGCCTTGTCTGTAGAGGCAGCCCCTGCACAGAGGCTGCTTAAGCAAAGAAGAGTGGTTAAAGCAATTTGTTTTTTATTCATGTTCTGCTCTATCTTGTTTTTCTCGCCACATATAGGACGTGTACAGATGGTTTACACCTGTACGTCGTTCAACCCTAACACATCTTTCATATCGTATTTGTGCGCTTCACGACCTACAACCCATGCAGCAGCACGTACTGCACCAGCAGCAAAGTTCATACGGTTAGTCGCTTTATGAGTCACTTCAACGCGCTCACCCTCACCAATAAACATGACAGTATGTTCACCAACAATATCGCCACCACGGATGGTCTCAAAACCAATGGTTTGGCGATCACGTGGACCGGTATGCCCTTCACGACCATAAACAGCAACTTCTTTTAAGTTACGGCCTAAAGTATCAGCAATCGCTTCACCCATCATGAGTGCTGTACCAGATGGTGCATCTACTTTATGACGGTGATGAGCCTCAATCACTTCAATATCTACTGTATCGCCAAATACTTTTGCTGCAAGCTCAAGTAACTTGATTGATACATTTACGCCGACAGAATAGTTTGCCGCATATACAACAGGTATGTGTTTTGCCGTTTCATCAAGCTCAGCTTTTTGTTCATCGGACATACCCGTTGTTCCAATCACTATAGCTACCCCAGCTTCACGACATAACTTTAGATGCTCAGATGTCGCAGCAGGAGTCGAAAAGTCAATTACAACGTCACAGTCTTTAAGAACCTCAGCCAAGCTTCCGGTAAGCTTCACTCCAATTGAACCAATTCCTGCAAGTTCACCAGCATCAGCACCGATTAAAGTACTTTCTGGGCGTACAACAGCAGCTCCCAATTGATAACCTGCTTGTTGAACTGCCTGAATAAGTATACGACCCATACGGCCGCCTGCACCCAAAATACCAATGCGTGGAGCTGCTGACATAATCCTTCCCAATCTTGTGTTTTACGTAATTGGCTTACTATATCAAAACTCTTTGCTCACAATAAAAAGTAAAAAATATTTTTTAAGATGAACCGAAATTTAAACAGTTTTCACAAAAGTTAAAGAATTGATCTGCACACTACTGAGCCACGAATGAAAAAAGATGACTATAAGGAGTTCAGCATGCATTCGAAAATTATGGGCTTAATAGCCGTTATGGGGATGATGAGTTCAATGGCATTTGCAGAGCCTGCAATCCAACCTGGGGACACACTAGAAAGCTTATCTAAAGCACGCATTACCACGAATGTAAATTCTCAGGCAGCAACACCTACACCTCAAACAAGTCTGGCAAGCAATACTAATGCTGAAGTTAAAGTTGAAGATATCGACCCGATCATTGAAGAAAAAGCCGCAGAAGTAGAAACAGTAAAAGTAGCTGTACAACCAGTGACTCAAGCTACTGTCGAGGCTGTAGTAGCTCCAGTTGCATCAAACGAACTTATTGTAAGTGTTGACGATATTGATGTCGCTCATCCTACAGAGTAATCGCTAGTCATTTTCTTTTAAGCAGAATAACAATAATAAGATAAATCAGCGCAATAAAAAGGCGGATATTTTTGAATATCCGCCTTCTTTTTAATTTCTGATCTAATCAATCATTAATCGAATAAGCGATCAAAGAATGATTTTTTCTTTGGTGAAGAGGCACTGTCTTCGCCATCGAAAGATGCTTGTAATTCTTTAAGCAATTCACGTTGACGAGAGGTTAAGTTGACTGGTGTTTCTACCACGATACGGCAAAGTAAATCACCCACCATACTGCTACGTACAGGGCGCACACCTTTACCACGTAAACGGAATAATTTACCTGTTTGAGTTCCCTCAGGAATCTTCAAGCTAACGCGACCTTCCAACGTTGGAATTTCAATTTCTTTACCAAGTGCAGCATCCGCAATGCTTACTGGTACGTCCATATATAAATCGGCGCCATCACGTTGGAAAATTTCGTGTTCACGAACCACCACTTCAACGTATAAGTCACCAGCTTGACCATCACGGATCGCCTCGCCTTTACCACTTAAACGAACGCGGTCACCGTTGTCGACACCCGCTGGAATAGTGACTTCTAATGTTTGCTGACGATCAGCTACACCTGAACCATGACATGCATGGCATGGGTTCTTAATAATTTTGCCTTGGCCACGACATGTGCCACAAGTTTGTTGTACAGAGAAGAAACCTTGCTGCATACGCACTTGTCCTGAACCATGACAAGTTTTACAAGTTTCTACATCTTTTGGATTTTTAGAGCCTTTACCATCACACACGTCACATGGTGCCGGAGCAGTAAAGGTAATTGTTTTCTTAACCCCTTTTACAGCTTCCTCAAGGGTAAGTTCCATTACATAGCGTAAATCTGAACCGCGACGTTGGCGTTGCTGACGTCCACCGCCACCAAACGCTCCACCAAAGATATCACCGAACTGGCTAAAAATATCTTCTGCACTGAAACCGCCAAAGCCACCACCAGCGCCACCAAAGCCACCTTCAAACGCATTATGTCCCATACGGTCATACATGCTGCGTTTTTCGCTGTCCGATAAAATCTCATAAGCTTCTGAAGCTTCTTTAAATTTTTCTTCAGCCTCGGCATTGTCAGGGTTTCTGTCAGGATGATATTTCATCGCCAATTTACGATAGGCTTTTTTGATCTCATCATCACTTGCGGTTTTTGAAACGCCTAAAACCTCATAATAATCACGTTTAGCCATGTTTGGCGGTGCTCCTCACGGAAATTTTATCAATACTCTATTGCCGACTAAATGGGGGACTTTAGCCGAATTTACAAGGGGAAAACTTTCAAAAAACAGATATATTAAAAAACTGCCTTATTTTTTAAATATTTAGACAAGCCTTTTAACCATGCATTTAATAAAAATAACCAAGCAATAGCGCTAAAAACAACACCAGCAACTGTTGATGCCGTTACCCAAAGGTTACTGTTCCATGCAAAAAAGAAAAGAGGAATAAACCAAACAACAGCAAAAACTGACATGAAGAGGAATAGAATACCATTGCGCATAATCCAGAGCGCATGAGCATGAATCCAAACTTCCGCATCATCCACAACAGCTACTTTACGAGCGACCAGATAAGCAAAGGCCGCAAAAATAACCGTAAACAATGCAAGAAACATGAACGCATAAGAAATCACAATATAACGGCGATGCTGTTCGATATGGTCTTGCCCCATCTGTATTTCACCTCAATTCACTGCACTGTGCCTATTTTTTATGCAGTGAAATAATCCTGTATTTTTTGTGTAAAGACAGGTGCTACTATATTGGAGTTTTCAATATTTCGCACCTTTATTCACAAAAAATTTATGTATTTTATGCTGTTTTTTTCACCTTAAACCACGCAGCATACAATGCAGGCAGGAAAAATAATGTCAGCAAGGTGGCTACAATCAGTCCACCCATAATTGCAACGGCCATTGGACCGAAGAAAATACTTCGTGAAAGTGGGATCATTGCTAATACCGCTGCCAAGGCTGTCAGAATAATTGGACGGAAACGGCGTACGGTTGCGTCAATAATCGCTTCCCATGTTGGATGCCCTGCTTGCCGGTCTTGTTCAATCTGATCAATCAAAATGAGCGAGTTACGCATAATCATTCCGGATAAAGCAATGGTTCCCAGCATAGCCACAAAGCCAAATGGCTTATTAAATAAAAGTAAGAACAGAACTACTCCTATTAAGCCTAATGGTGCAGTCAAAAATACAATAGTTGCTCTCGATAGACTCTTAAGCTGAATCATGAGTAATGTCATGACCACTGCCAAAAATAGTGGCATACCAGCATTGACCGAACTTTGTCCTCGTGCTGACTCTTCGACAGTTCCCCCCACTTCAATGAGGTAACCACTTGGTAACTCAGCACGTAACTTATCCATTGATTCGGCTAACTCGCCAACAACAGTCGCTGGCTGCAATTTGGTACGAATATCTGCACGTACGGTAATTGTTGGTAAACGGTTACGATGCCAGATCAGGCCATCTTCAAATTTATATTCAATTTTAGCAATCTGGGCTAAAGGCACTGTCGTACCATTTGCAGTTGGGACTGCTAAACTTGCAAGAGAAGCGACTTCAACACGCTCAGCTTGATCACCACGTAAACGGATTTCGATCAGCTCACGCTTTTCACGATACTGTTCAATCGCACTACCTGTAATTGAAGCATTCAGGAAGTTTGCCAAATCCACACTTGAGACACCCATTTGTCGAGCACGATCTTGATCAATCTGAATCGCAATGATTTTGCTCGGCTCACCCCAGTCCAAATGTACATTGGTAGTATTTGGGTTTTCACCAATCACCTTCGCAACCTGCTGTGCTTCTTTACGTACCAGATTGAGATCTTCACCTGATACACGATACTGCAATGGATAACCTACAGGCGGACCATTTTCCAGTAATGACACTCGGGTACGAACTTGTGGGAGCAACTGTTTAATTTGAGTTTCTAGCGAGCGACGAATTTCATCACGGTCATCAAGTGAGGTCGCTAAAACAACAAACTGTGCAAAGCTCGCTTGTGGTAATTGCTGGTCTAACGGTAAATAAAAACGTGGTGAGCCTGTACCCACATAGGCCACATAGTTATCAATACCTTTTTGTTTAGACAGGAACTGTTCAACCTTTTTCACCGCTTGTTCTGTAGCAGTTAAAGAAGCGCCTTCTTCAAGTTTTAGATCAACTAAAATTTCGGTACGGTTTGATGGCGGGAAAAACTGCTGAGGAACCATTTTAAACATCAGTACAGACAGCACGAAAATCCCGACCGTCGTTGCAATTACAGTCTTACGATAGGTCACACAAAACTCAACCATTTTCCTAAAACGTAAATAGAAACTAGATTGATAAGGATCGTAATGATGGTCCTGTGAAATCTCGATCGTTTGTGGTTGTGGTTTTTTCGTTAATCTTGCCCATAAACGAACATACCAAGGTGCTTGGTGCCCAGTCTTGGTAAAATCAGGCAGTAGTTTTTCACCCAAATAAGGCACAAATAAAACTGCGGCAACCCAAGACACCAATAAGGCAATGGTCACCACCTGAAAGATTGAACGTGTATATTCACCCGTACTGGACTGTGCCGTAGCGATAGGTAAAAAACCTGCCGCGGTAATCAATGTTCCTGTCAGCATTGGAAAGGCCGTTGTTTTCCATGCAAATCCAGCAGCCTTAATTCGGCTATAGCCCTGTTCCATCTTAATTGCCATCATCTCGACTGCAATAATGGCGTCATCAACCAGTAGACCTAAAGCTAAAATCAGAGCACCCAGAGAAATTTTATGTAACCCGACATCGAATACATTCATGCCGGCAAACGTCATTGCTAAAACTAAAGGAATGGAAAAAGCGACCACCAATCCGGTACGGAAACCTAAAGAGAAAAAGCTTACTAACAAGACAATAATGATTGCTTCAGCGAGTACTTTTACAAATTCATGAATACTACGTTGTACTGCTACAGGTTGATCAGATACCTTCTGTAGTTTCATGCCTAAAGGTAAGGTTTTTTGGAGCTGGGCAAATTCGGACTCTAGATTTTTGCCCAAGGCAATAATATCCCCGCCTTTACGCATAGACACGGCGAGACCAATACCATTTTCCCCCATAAAACGCATACGTGGCTGAGCCGGTTGACTAAAACCACGGTAGACATCAGCAACATCACCAAGCTGGATGGTTTTATTGCCGACTAATAAAGGAATTTTTTTAATTTCATCAACGCTGTTTAAATGCCCACTTACACGTATTTGAATACGGTCTGTACCGGTTTCAAAGAAACCTGCGCTTGCCATACTATTTTGCTTTTGTAAGGCTTCTTGAATTGCAGAAAGAGGAATACCGAGTTGGACTGCTTTTGTATTTGAAATCTCAATCCAGATTTTTTGATCTTGTAAGCCAATCAATTCAACTTTACTAACATCCTTGACTCTTTGTAGTTGTAATTGCAAACGATCTGCATATTCTTTGAGAAGTGCATAGTCAAAGTCTTTGCCTGTCAGTACATAAATATTACCGAAAGTATCCCCGAACTCATCATTGAAAAAAGGACCTTGTACACCACTTGGCAGTTCAGTACGAATGTCATTAACCTTTTTACGAACGTTGTACCAAACATCAGGAATTTGTGCAGAAGTGAGCGAGTCCTTAGCAACAAATGTAACCATCGACTCACCTGGACGGGAGTAGGCCATAATCTTTTCATACTGCCCAGTTGTCATCAGTTCCTTTTCAATACGATCAGTCACTAACGTTGAAACTTCTTTGGCAGTCGCTCCAGGCCAGAATGTTTTGACAACCATCACTTTAAAGGTAAATGGCGGATCTTCACTTTGAGATAATTTGGAATAGGAAATTGCACCGATAATGGCAAGCAACAACATAAAATAAAGGACGATACCTTTATTGTTCAGTGCCCATTCCGAGAGATTGAATTTCATGGCTTTGTTGCCCCCTGAATTTTCACCGCGCGGTTTTCACGGTCAATCGGATGGATCTTCTGCTTATCACGTAGTAAATGGACACCACCAATCACAACCCAATCATTTGGTGTTAACCCCGTTAATATAGGCACACTGTCTCGGCCATAAGCTCCCACGGTTACAGGTACTTTGCGTAAAGTTTGATTTGCATTTACGACCCATACATAGGGCTGATTATCTGTGGCAGAAACACTCGAAAGTGGCACACTCATGACATTGGTTTGAGTCGAGCTAAAAAATACCCGAGCACTTTGTCCAAGTTGAATAGCAGATTGGCCTTCTTTGAGTGCTACTTTGACTGTAAAAGTACGAGACTGGTCAGCCGCTGGAGAAACTTCACGTACATATCCGGCAAATTTTTCATTCGGTTTAGACCACAAGGTAATCCAAGCTGCTTGACCAACCTTGATCTCGGTAACTGCTTGTTCTGGTACGCCTATAACTACTTCACGTTCACCATCAATAGCCAATTGATAAGCTGCTTGTCCAGCTGAAACGACTTGTCCAATTTCAATATTACGCGCGGTAATTACCCCGTTTTTATTAGAAATAAGTTGGTTATAACCAGTTTGATTTGCAGAAACTTCATAGTTAGAGCGGGCTTGTTGTAACGCTGCTTGCGCTGCGTCGTATTGATTTTTTACCGTATCAAATTGTGAACGGCTAACAGCATTTACAGGTAATAATTGTTGGAAACGTTTAAGTTCATCTGATGCTGTTTTCGCTGCTGCCTGTGCATTTTGTAATTGAGCTTTGGCCGCATTTAATTGTAACTGTGCATCTGCTACATCGAGTTTCGCTAATACTTGTCCAACTTTAACTCGGTCACCTACATCGACATAGCGAGCCGTAACTTGTCCACCTACTCGAAATGCCAAGGCAGTTTGTTGTCGAGCCTGTACATCTCCAGCATAGCTTTTTAATTCGTTTAGTGTGGTCGAAGGCTGCGTTACCATCACGTAGGGTATTTCTTCTGTTTTGGGTGTCTCTTTACTACACCCCATTAATGTGACCGTGCAAACAATCACCATACTCATGATGAGAGGTTTTAACAGATTCATATCTTATCGCTCTTATTCAAACTGATTTTTTAAGGCACAATATGCTTGCATCATAGTTTGTTTGTTTTTTAATTAATATACCCATGGGTACATTAATTGGAAAAACTTATAAATATTTATTTTTTTAATCTTTTATTAGAGGGTTTTGTGCAAACAGTTAATCAAAGTGGTCGCCCCAAAGATCTAGAAAAGCGTGCTCGTATCCTACAAGCCGCTAAAGCTATTTTTTTAAAATCTGGTTATCACGGTACCAGCATGAACCAGATTGCGCAGGAAGCAGGCGTTACCAAACTTACGGTTTATAACCACTTTCAAGACAAAGCCAATCTATTTATCTGTGCGATTACAGAAACATGTGAAGAGACACTCGGCACTAAACAATTTGAATTAGATGCATCCGTAGACTTTTATCAAGCACTGTTTATTGTGTGTTCACGCGCCTTACAAATTATTTATTCACCTGAGGCACTAAAACTTGAACATGTATTATTTGAACTCGCAGCGGAACAAAGCCCATTAGCTGAACAATTTTTTACGGCATCTCATACTCGACTGCAAAATGAGTTAGCTGCGTTCTTCCAAAAGGCAGCCGAATTAGGCTTTATTCAATCCGATGATCCGATTTATCAAACAGAACTTCTTTTAACTTTATTGCTTGGTGTACGCCACCATAAGGTTTTACTTGGAATTATTACTGTACCCAATGCTCAAGAACTAAATCAGATTATTCGAGATGCTCTTGACTTATTTTTCCTCAAATATCGGAATTAAACCAAAGTCCGATTGCCAAAATTTGCATCAGGTGCATGCCATCTTTTGAAGTGTTATAAGCGATTTAAATGTTATTTTTTAAGCAAAAATTCACATTTTCTTACGCTCAAAGCTTGGAATGTTCGTTAATCGCGCTATATTCGATAAGAATAAGAACAGGAGAAAATAGCATGGTTCAGCAAATCGATGCGCCACTGCGTGAGGATGTCCGCTTACTTGGCAATTTGTTAGGTGAAACCCTAAAACAACATGCAGGACAAGAACTGTTTAATCAGATCGAGCAAATCCGTGCTCTTGCCAAAGGTGCACGTGATGGTCAAGCTGAAGCCGAAAAGCAATTAGAACAATTATTTTTAGAACTGCCCGATGAAGAGCTATTACCTCTTACCCGCGCTTTCTCTCATTTTCTGAATTTTGCCAATATTGCCGAGCAATATCATGTGGTACGTAGCCGCAGACAGGCAGAGTTTGATTCGGAGGCTAATTCTCCAAATCCACTTGTTCACTTATTTCAAAAGTTTAAAGATAAAAGTATTTCGACAGAAAAACTATTCCAGCAAATTTGTGATCTTAAGATCGAATTGGTACTTACAGCACACCCAACCGAAGTAAGCCGGCGTACCCTCATTCAAAAATATGACGATATTAATGCTTGTCTTTCACAACTCGATCAGCAAAAACTTACTCCACGCGAACGTCAAAATGCTCTTGCCAACTTAAAACAACAAATTAGTTCAGCTTGGCAGACAGATGAAATCAGACAGCACCGCCCGACTCCTGTCGATGAAGCAAAATGGGGCTTTGCAACCATTGAGCAAACGCTTTGGAATGCCGTACCTAAGTTTATTCGTGAATTAAATGAGTTAGTTCAAGACAATTGCCAACAAAACTTACCACTCAATATTGCACCAGTCCGCTTCGCATCTTGGATGGGCGGCGACCGTGATGGTAACCCGAACGTTACTCATCAAATCACTCAAGAAGTATTATGGTTATCACGCTGGCAAGCTGCCGACCTTTACCTAAGAGATATTGAGAATTTACGTTGGGAGCTTTCAATTCAGGCTTGTTCTGAAGAGATGATCCAAGCGATTGGTAGTCCACACCCAGAACCTTATCGCGAGTATTTACGTGCAACACGAGAGCGTTTAAAAGCAACTCGTCATTGGTTAGCCCAGCGCCTACAAGGTTTAGAAGCAGACGATAGCAATGTCATTAAAAGTAAAGATGAGCTATTACAACCATTATTACTGTGCTATCGCTCTTTAATTGATAGTAATCTGCCTGAAATCGCAAATGGTCAACTTCTCGACTTTATCTACCGTGTGAACTGTTTTGGTATTGAACTACTTAAACTTGATATTCGCCAAGAATCGGGCCGTCATCGCCAAGCCATTTCAGCCATTACCGAATACTTAGGTTTGGGTAATTTTGAGTCATGGACTGAACAAGCCCGTCAAAACTTCCTGATTCAGGAGCTCCAAAGCAAACGTCCGTTGCTACCGAAATATATTAATGAGCCTGAAGGTAGTTTGATTGGTCACCCAGATGTACAGGAAGTATTTGCAACTATGCGTACTTTGGCAGACCAACCACCAGAGTCGTTAGGGGCTTATATTATTTCGATGGCTGAATATCCGAGTGATGTTTTAGCTGTGTTGTTATTGCAAAAAGAAGCAGGTATTCAGCACCCTTTACGTGTGGTGCCTCTATTTGAAACTTTAAAAGATTTAGATGGCGCTGCAACTACCATGAATACGCTGTTCAATATGCATTGGTATAAGCAGCACATTCAGGGCAAACACGAAGTTATGATCGGTTACTCTGACTCAGCAAAAGATGCTGGCTTCATGTCTGCTAACTGGGCCCAATATCGTGCTCAAGAAGAGCTGACTGCAATTGCTCGTAAACACGGCGTACAGTTGACTCTGTTCCACGGTCGTGGCGGCTCAATTAGCCGTGGTGGTGCTCCAACCCAACAGGCACTCTTTTCGCAACCACCGGGTTCGATCTCTGGTGCAATTCGTGTAACAGAACAAGGTGAAATGATCCGCTTCAAATTCGGTCTAGAAGGTATTGCCATGCAAAACCTTGAAATCTATACCGCAGCAACACTTGAAGCGACCTTGTTACCGCCGCCAGAGCCTAAGGCCGAATGGCGTGAACTCATGAACCGTATGACAGATCATTCCGTGAAGGTTTATCGTCAAACAGTGCGTGAAAACCCACATTTTGTGAAGTATTTACGTACCGTCACGCCTGAGCTTGAGTTACAAATGTTGCCACTAGGCTCGCGTCCGGCAAAACGTAAAGTGAGTGGTGGCATCGAATCTTTACGTGCTATTCCATGGGTATTTGCTTGGACACAAATTCGTTTAATGTTGCCTGCATGGTTAGGTACAGGCGCAGCCATTAATGAAGTGATTGCCGATCAGCAAAAAGCAACGCTTGATGAAATGCTTCAGCAATGGCCTTATTTCCAAACGCTCATTGATATGTTGGAAATGGTATTGTCTAAAGCCGATGCCAACATTGCACTCTACTACGAGTCTCATTTAACTGAAGATGAAGATTTAAAAGTGCTCGGTAACCAATTACGTCAGCGCTTAAAAGATGCTGTTGAAACGTTACTTAAATTAAAAGATGAATCAAAGCTTCTTAGCAATAACGAGGTTCTGGATCAATCTATGCAGGTCCGTAAACCATATTTACTTCCTTTGCATCTTTTACAAGCTGAACTCATGAAACGCCGCCGTGATTATCTCGCGGAGCGTCAGGCAGAACATACCCCTGTTGACCATGCACTGATGGTGAGTATTGCAGGTATTGCTGCTGGTTTACGTAATACGGGCTAAGCTGTTTTTACCAATTATTTGACAAAGCAGTACATCGGTGATGTGCTGCTTTTTACTTGCAAAGTTCCCCATTTTTTATAAATTTTCCACGATTTTTTATTTTTTTAAATATTTTTTAAAAATCATAAAATTAATTTTTATAATAAAAAAATAACTAATTCCTTATATTTAGAATTCTTTAAATTATACCAATCGTTAAAAAATAATTACTTTTCACTCACATACTGCTCTCTAGAGATTAAATGCATTCCCAAGAAAGAGTATCATTGCACCAATTAAAGAATAACGAGCTCATTTTATGTCCAACTGGTTTCCAAAATGGCAGCCTTACCAAGGTGATGTTGACCATCGACCGGTCTCTACCAATGAATATCTCCCCCCAGTTCAAAGTGCCATTTTAGGCATCCAACATGCATTTGCCATGTTCGGAGCCACCGTTTTAGCACCATTACTCATGGGCTTTAATCCTAATCTTGCTATTTTAATGTCTGGTATCTGTACCATCCTGTTCTTCTTAATTACAGGTGGACGTGTTCCAAGTTATTTAGGATCAAGTTTTGCCTTTATTGGTGTTGTTGCAGCAGCTACGGGACATATCACAGGTTCAGGGGCCAATCCAAATCTTTCAATTGCGTTAGGCGGAATCGTAGCCTGCGGTATCTTTTACGCACTCATCGGTTTTATTGTGATGCTTACTGGTACACGCTGGATTGAAAAACTTATGCCACCTGTGGTGACTGGCGCAATCGTGATGATTATTGGTCTAAACCTTGCGCCTGTCACCATTAAAGGTGTTGCAGGCCAACCCTTTGAAATGTGGATGGCTTTAATTACCGTACTTTGTATGGGCAGTATTGCGGTCTTTACGCGTGGTTTATTACAACGTTTACTTCTATTAGTTGGTTTGATTTTGGCTTATGCAATTTATGCCATTACGACTAATGGGTTAGGTTTAGGTAAACCAATCGATTTTAGCCAGATCTCACAAGCTTCGTGGTTCGGTATTCCAAGCTTTTCACATCCTAATTTTGATACCAAGGCTATTTTAATTATTGCACCAGTTGCACTGATTTTAGTGGCAGAAAACTTAGGCCATATCAAAGCAGTAGGCGCTATGACAGGTGAAAACCTGACGCCACAATTAGGCAAAGCATTTGTTGCAGATGGTTTAGCGACTACACTTTCTGGTAGTGTTGGCGCACCTGGCATGACCACTTACGGTGAAAACATTGGTGTGATGGCGGTTACTCGTGTGTACTCAACGATTGTATTTGTGATTGCAGGTATCTTCGCTATTTTCTTAGGGCTATCCCCAAAATTTGGTGCTGTCATTAGCACTATTCCAAGTGCAGTCCTCACAGGTGCATCTATTGTGGTATTTGGTTTAATTACTATTGCTGGTGCAAAAATCTGGATCGAAAACAAAGTTGATTTTTCTAACAATAAAAACCTGATTGTTGCTTCTGTGACGATTATTTTAGGTGCTGGTAACTTTGAATTATTGTTCGGTAATTTCAATTTAGGCGGTATCGGTACCGCAACTTTTGCAGCCATTATTTTAAACTGGTTGTTTAGTTTAAAAGATAAAACTTAAATTCAAAAAGGCAGCGTAAGCTGCCTTTTTTCATTCCGATTTAGTATGATGAATTTTTGCGTTTCAATACGTTCCTATCATGCGTTTTGATTTTTTTGATTTACAGCTAGTTCTTCATATTGTCTCGACTGGTAGTCTAACCAAAGGTGCTGACCGTTCTGCAATTTCACTTCAAGCAGCGAGTGAGCGTATAAAAAAACTCGAACAGTATTTTGAAACACCCTTATTTATTCGCCAAACCACAGGCGTAGAACTCACCACAGCTGGACATGCATTTGTAGAGCATGCTCGTCAGCTTTTAGCTCAAAAAGATCAACTCGAACAAGAAATGCAGCGCTTTAAGTCTTCTACAACTCAAGCATTAACACTTTGGTGTAACTCTTCTGCTCAAAGCGAATATTTGCCTCCTTTATTACCGCAATATCTGGTGCTTCATCCCGAAATGAGTATCGATTTGCACGAAGCAGAAAGTTCAGAAATTGTAGATGCATTAACCCAAGGAATTGCGAGCCTTGGTTTGGTCTCAAGCTTTTTTGATACTCGACATTTGCAAACGAAAGAATTTGCAAGTGATCCTTTAGTTTTGATTTGTCCTGCTACACATGAGTTAGCTCAATATCAAAAGCTAAATTTGGTAGAGGCTTTAAGCTATGGTTTTATTGGCCTTAAAGCCCATCACTCTTTGCAACAGTCCATTGAAACTCAAGCGAAATTATTAGGCTTTAACATACAGTATCGTTTGCGCCTACCTAACTTTAGTGTAATTGCTGAGGTTGTTGCCAAAGGCGTGGGTATTGCGATTATGCCTGCCCGTGCGGCGCAGCGCTTGCAATCGGACTATGATTTTCATTCCATCCAATTACTCGGCGCATGGGCAAACCGAAAACTACTTTTGGCAACACAAAATTTCAGCCAACTGTCTAGTAGTTATAAGCAATTTGCAGATTTCCTATTAGAGCATCGCCCTTAGAAATTTGGCTTAGTGCAAAATCATATAAAGCCCTAATGACACTAAACCTATAAAAAAGATACGGCGAAATAACTGCTCATTGAGTCGATAACGAATTCTTTTACCGATCCACATTCCAACGAGTGCCGCCAACAAAGCAGCAAAAGATAAACGATAGTCCAGTGTTACCCCCGACATCGGGTTATGATGTAAAAACACTGCAAGGCAAATGGTAGAGACGGTAAATGTTAATCCCAAGGCTTGTACCAGTTCGTCACGTTTTAAATGTAAAGACTGCAAATATGGCACGATAGGAATAATAATAACGCCTGTTGCTACTGTAACTGCCCCACCAATATATCCAATAATCGGCGATAACCAGCGCTCATGTTTACCTAAGTGTGGAAGTTTCTTGATGCATAATCCATAAATCCCATATAAGGCCAACATACTTCCTAATAAAATCTCACTACTGTGCCCATGGCTTTGACTTAAAGTCGGCAAAAAGCTCCATATTGAACCAGCAACAATGCCTATAAGCAAAGTCCAGAAACGGCGAATAAAAGACCAAACATGCCCCTCAGCAAAAAGCTGCCAGACATTGGTGACCATTGAAGGAACAATGAGTAGGGATGCTGCCTGAAAAGGACTCATTGCGATGGTAAGTAAGCCCATTGAGACCGCGGGCAATCCTAAGCCGATCATGCCTTTAATCATGCCTGCAAAGACAAATACCATCATAATAATAGCTAGAAATGTCACTGTTTATCTCCGATTCCCTACATGGTTATGCTACGGAAAAAACAGGTTTTGCCCTATTCTTGTTTTTGGGAGTAGGCCTCAATTAGAAGTTGAGGCTGTTTTATATTTTTCTTCTAAAACATTGCTAAAAATGCTTTCAATCATCCAAACCCGATACAAGCTATTAAATACATAACTTTGCCCATCAATACGCAACTCTAAAACTGGTAAATCAGGCTGATGTTTATTCTTGCAAAGCGCATCATTTTGCTCCAAAACAGACGGTACATCCTGTTCGGTTAAATGCTCAATGCCAAGTTGTTGCTGTAACTGCTGGAAATGCTTCTGGAAAGAGGGATCTTTTCCTTTAGTCCAAACGGCCTGCAAAATAGTAAAAATTGTATCAATTTGCTGATTTTCCGGCACACTATAGAAAAGTTTTGCCATCCCAAGCGTACTTTCTTCTGTAGGTCTACAAAAAGGAGTAAAAGCAACCTCAGTACGTTTAGACACACGTGTTGCCAAGCTCCAGTCAAACCAGTCTCGGCCCCGATAACTCAAAGGATAAACTTTTAGCTGAATATCATAATAGTCTGCGAGCTCTTCTTTAATATAAGCAAGCAGCAACCAGCTCATCGGGTCTTCTAAAGCAATAAATACATCAAGCTCAGGATGAAGAGCCTGAATTTCATTGAGTGCTTCAGCATCATTAATCAAATGTTCACGCCATTCGATATGATTAATTAAAAAAATTGGAATACCTGTCAGTAACTTTTGTTGTTTTAAACGACGAGTTAGACGTAATAAATCATCCACTGCGTGATATTTACGTCCACCAAACTCAAAATATGCCGCTCGAACAGGTTCATCTGTGAAAATACGTTCTGGAAAATGCTGTGGAACCTGATGCTTCACCGCCATGGCATGTAAAGTACGCAACTTTCCATATTGTTGCTGCCAAAGCATGTGAAAGATATCTTCAAGTAAATGTAAAAAGTTCTGACCTTGTAATGGAGTTCTTTTTAATATGACAGTGGCTTGTTTTAAAGATTCTGGGCTTGGAATTTCTGGAAACTCATCAAAAGCAAACCGGTGCTGATTTGCTAAAATCTTGGCATCATTTAAACAATAATGCTGCCACTCCTCTTGCGTCATGCTATTTGGAGGTTCAGAAGCTGTATGAGAAATAATGATTTTTAAAGGTTTAAGCTCATCACTTAAAATTTCATCTAGCTGAGACAATTGCTGAACAGCCAGATAGCTATACACATCATCAAGTCGTAAATAAATACTTAAACCATTTTCCGTGGGTAACACCGCTTGACGAGAAGGCTTTTGGTAAAACCAGCTCGATCGGATAGGGTCAAACCAACGGCGTAGCAATGACATGAGTAGTGCCTCTAAAAATAAATCCTAAGCGAGATCAAAAGTTATTTTGATCATAGTGCAAGGTGAAACAGTAGTCGAGATGGAAAAATGACTACCTAAGTTCGCGCAGAAAATATGTCATGTTATTTCGCGAGTTTCTGCGTAGGTGAAGATTTTATCACCATTTTATGGCAAACCCATAGAATGATCTGAAAACACCTTTTCCTACAAGCGGATTTTTTTTACCAGACATAAAAAATGCACCCATAACATGATATCAATTCATCGTGTTTATGGGTGCATGTTTCCTATTCAATTATTAAAATTGAATATTTTATAGAACGCGTACAGCTCCTTTTGCCGCACTTGTAGTATGCATTGCATAAACTTTTAACGCTTTTGATACTTTACGTTTACGTTCTTCTTTCGGATGCCAGCCTTTCGCTTCTTGAACTGTACGACGGTGCGCCATAGTCGCATCATCAATATTCAAGTGAATGGTACGGTTTGGAATATCAATTTCGATGGTATCGCCATCTTCAACTAAACCAATTGCACCGCCTTCAGCAGCTTCTGGCGAAACGTGACCAATTGAAAGACCTGATGAACCACCAGAGAAACGACCGTCTGTAACCAAGGCACAGTCTTTTCCTAAACCTTTCGATTTAAGATAGCTGGTTGGGTAAAGCATTTCTTGCATGCCCGGACCACCACGTGGACCCTCGTAGCGAATAACAACAACATCGCCAGCTTTAATCTCATTGCCTAAAATTGCTTCTACAGCTGCATCTTGACTCTCAAAAACGCGTGCTGTACCAGTGAATTTTAAAATAGATTCATCTACACCCGCAGTTTTTACGATACAACCATCAAGTGCGATGTTGCCGTATAAAACAGCTAAACCACCATCTTTAGAAAATGCATGTTCTGCATTACGAATTACGCCCTTTTCACGGTCGCCATCTAAAGTTGAGTAGTAACGGTTTTGTGAGAATGCAACTTGAGTCGGAACACCACCCGGAGATGAACGATAGAACTCATAAACCTCTGCATTTTCAGTACGGATAATATCCCACTTATCTAAAGCATCTTTTAAAGTTTTTTCATGTACTGTCGGTACAGATACATCCAATAAATTGGCACGATCAAGCTCGCCTAAAATGGCCATGATACCGCCTGCACGATGTACATCTTCCATATGTACGTCTTGTTTTGCTGGCGCTACTTTTGAAAGCACTGGTACTCGACGTGACAACTCATCAATGTCGTCCATTGTAAAATCAACTTCAGCTTCATTTGCCGCAGCTAACAAGTGGAGAACTGTATTGGTTGAACCGCCCATTGCAATATCAAGTGTCATCGCATTTTTAAAGGCAGCTTTAGTGGCAATTGAACGAGGCAAAATACTTGCATCTTCTTGTTCGTAATAGCGCTTAGCCAATTCAACAATAAGCTGACCTGCTTTTAAGAATAATTTTTTACGGTTTGCATGCGTTGCAACGATAGAACCATTGCCCGGTAAAGATAAACCTAAAGCTTCGGTTAAACAGTTCATTGAGTTTGCAGTAAACATACCTGAACATGAACCACAAGTTGGACATGCTGAACGTTCAAACTCTGCAACTTCTTCGTCGGTGTAACTATCATCAGCAGCAACAACCATCGCATCTACAAGGTCAATGGCCTTTTCATCACCACGGAATTTAACCTTACCTGCTTCCATTGGTCCGCCAGACACAAACACCACAGGAATATTTAGACGCATAGCAGCCATCAACATTCCCGGAGTAATTTTGTCACAGTTCGAAATACATACCATCGCATCGGCGCAGTGAGCATTCACCATATATTCAACTGAATCCGCAATTAAATCACGTGATGGTAATGAATAAAGCATGCCGTCATGCCCCATCGCGATACCATCATCCACCGCAATTGTATTGAACTCTTTAGCAACACCACCTGCTGCCTGAATTTCTGCTGCGACAAGCTGCCCTAAATCTTTTAGATGGACATGGCCCGGAACAAATTGAGTAAATGAATTGACCACAGCAATAATTGGTTTGCCGAAATCTTCATCTTTCATTCCTGTTGCACGCCATAAGCCACGTGCGCCAGCCATATTTCTTCCGTGTGTCGATGTTTTTGAACGATAGTCAGGCATTTGTATTTCCAACAAGTTGTGCTTGAGTGAAATGACTTCCACTCTGGCTGAATGATACTGATATAGCGTTAGATCAGTCGGAATATTGACTCATCATCATAATTTGATCATTCTCCATTCTATAGAAGCAAATAATATAGGGAAAGCCAAGAACGATAATACTCAGTCAATATTTAGCAAAACTTACATGAATAATTTTTTATTTTTTTATAACCTTTTTTTATCAATAAAATTTTTTCAATAATTTTTTGTTCACTATTTAAAAACTAAAATGCTCAATCACCATGAGTTTAGGGCTTCAATCGTTTTTCACGTATACTACGTATAAACTCTTTTTGGATTGCATTTGTGAAAATTATTTTTGCTGGCACCCCCGAATTTGCTGCAACAGCATTGGCGGCTTTATTAAAAACTTCCCATGAAATTATCGCGGTTTATACTCAACCAGACCGTAAAGCAGGCCGTGGACAAAAACTAACACCGTCTCCTGTAAAACAGCTTGCACTGGAACATAATATTCCTGTTTATCAACCGCTTCACTTCAAAGCTTCAACTGAAGAAGGCTTGGCTGCTCAACAAGAACTGGCTGCTTTAGGCGCTGATGTCATGGTGGTTGCAGCATATGGTTTAATTCTTCCACAAGCTGTGCTCGATACACCTAAATATGGCTGTTTAAATATTCACGGCTCACTATTACCACGTTGGCGTGGTGCAGCGCCAATTCAACGCGCGATTGCAACAGGCGATGAAGAAACCGGCATTACCATCATGCAAATGGCGGCAGGTTTAGATACAGGCGATATGATGTATAAAACCTATTGCCCAATCACTTCCGAAGATACATCAGCGACTTTACATGACAAGTTGGCAGCACAAGGAGCAACAGCAATTTGTGCTGTACTCGAGTCAGAAGAAACTCTGCAAAAATATTTGGCAGAACGCGAAGTCCAAGACGAAAGCTTAACGGTCTATGCTCATAAACTCGTAAAGTCAGAAGCTCGTATTGATTGGTCTATAAATGCAGTTCAAGTAGACCGCAATATCCGTGCATTCAACCCTTGGCCAGTCGCTTTTGTTCAACTTGATGAAAATAATGCACTGCGTGTTTGGAATTCTCTAGTTTCTAGCCAAAGCAAAGCACATGCTCAAGCTGGTGAAATTATTGCAATTGATAAACAAGGCGTACATGTTGCTTGTGGTGAAAATACATTTATTTGTCTAACGAGTGTACAGTGGCCAGGTGGTAAAGCATTAAATGCTCAACAAATTGCACAAACTCAAAAACTTCATGTAGGACAGATTCTGCCATGAGTCAGGTTACTTCAAACTCATCACGTTTTAACCTGCGCGCTCAAGTCGTCCAAACGTTACTCAAAGTTCAGCAGGGCCAATCATTGGCTAGTATTTTAAATACACAGCTGAATCAAGTCGCAGAGCGTGATCGTGCGTTATTTCATGAACTTGTTCTAGGTACTTTACGCCAATGGTTCGCACTTAAGTCAATTAGTCTGCCTTTGCTCAGCAAACCTTTAAACAATGAGACAGTAGAAACCTGTCTATACGTTGGTCTTTATCAAGTTTTATGCACGCGTATTGCAGCGCACGCTGCCATCTCAGAAACAGTAGATGCGACTAAACAACTTGGTTTCCCTGCACTCAGCGGTATTGTGAATGCAATTTTGCGCCGAGCAACTCGCGAAACTGAGGACTTTCAACAAGGTTTACAGCAAGCCCATGGCTTACCAAGTTGGCTTTTTAAGCGTTTAAAAAAGGATTGGGGAGAACAAACAGAAGCTCTCTGCCAATCGTTAAAGCAAACCGCACCTTTAACTTTACGAGTAAACCAACGCCATATTGGTCGCGATGCTTATTTAGCAAAACTACAAAGTTTAGATATTCAGGCACGTGCGTGTACTCTATCTGGCGCGGGTATTATTCTTGAACAATCTGTACAAATTACACAGTTACCGGGTTTTGAACAGGGCTGGTTTTCTGTACAAGATGAACATGCACAGCTATGTGCAACCTTATTGCCTGATTTAAACAATAAAACAGTTATTGATGCGTGTGCGGCTCCAGGTGGAAAAACGGCTCATTTGCTTGAAAAATTTAAACCAGCCCAGTTAATCGCCATTGATCAGGATCCAAGTCGTTTAGTCCGTGTAACTGAAAACCTAAACCGACTAGCACTAGATCAAAGCCATACTGAAATTCTGGCAGCAGATGCAACCAAGTGGACTCCAGCCCAACCTGTAGATTGTATCGTGCTCGATGCACCTTGTTCTGCGACAGGTGTAATTCGACGTCATCCTGACATACGTCTATTGCGCCAATCTAGTGACATAGCCCAAACCATTGAGCTACAAAAGCAGATCTTAGAGCACATGTGGCAGCAACTTAAAGTTGGAGGCACCCTGCTTTACATCACCTGTTCAATTTTAAAAGCTGAAAATGAACAGCAGATGATTAGCTTCTTTGCAGAGCATACCGATGCAAAAGAAGTAAAAATTGAAGCAGATTGGGGAATTGAACAAGCTCATGGCAGACAACTGTTGCCAGAAGCACAATCTGGTGATGGATTTTATTATTGTAAAATTCAAAAAATTGCATAAAAAAAGCAGGCTTTTAAGCCTGCTTTTTTACTAGATCAGTATTAAAGAGTGTGCTGGTCTTTGACTTCTTCTAAGACTTCATCTAACTCTTCAGGATGTCTTGATAAATGTAAGATGGATAAAGCTAGTCCACCCCATACAAATACCATTGAAATTATCATCATCACGATTGCCGAAGTATTCATTATTTTATCCTCCTAGCGATCTTTCATTTTACTTAACACGATAGCAACGACTGCACAGAAAATCACACTGCCCCAGCCAAATACACCTTGTAAGCTCATACTATAAGTATCATAGCCATTTTTGATCAAATTAAAAACAGTCATAGTGAGTGTTGTTAATAGGATAAAAGTAGTGATCACGGTTAAGGTGAAATCCCATCCCTTACCCAATTGAATGGTTGAGATACGATTGACATGATCACGAAGCTCTCTAAGAGCTGAGCGCTTAAACCAAGCTACGCTAATAATTGATATCAATGCTCCCCCAATAATGCCAATGTTATTGATAAAATGGTCGACAATATCAACGAGCTTAATTGCATTTACACTTGAGAATAAAATAATTGAGACTAGAGCACTACCACCACCAATAATGGTTACCGCTTTCTTACGACTCCACTTCAACTTATCTTGCATCGCTGCAATAGGTACTTCCAAAATACTAACCATTGAAGAAATACCAGCTACAAATAATGAAGAGAAGAATAAAAGGCCGAATAGATCAGCACCAGAACCTAAACTTGAAATAATTTTAGGGAAGGCAATAAATGCAAGACCAATACCACCACTCACCACATCTTTAACTTCAGTACCTGCAGCATGTGCCATAAAGCCAAGCGCTGCAAAAATACCGATACCCGCTAAAATCTCTGTCGATGCATTCGCGAAACCAACGATAAGACCTGAGCCAGTTAAATTGGTTTTTGGTTTTAAGTAAGATGCATAGGTCACCATAATCCCGAAACCAACAGAGAGTGAGAAGAACGTATGACCATAGGCCGCTAACCAAACTTTATAGTCCATCATGGCAGACCAGTTTGGAGTAAAGAAAGCATTTAAACCTTGTACTGCACCCGGTAAACGTAATGACTGAATCACTAAAATCGTAAATAAGATGAATAATAAAGGCATAAAAATCTTATTAGATAATTCAACACCTTTTTTCACTCCACCATATAAAATGATTAAAGTCAGTGCCCAAATTCCAACAATTGGCCAGAATAAATGGCCTACAAACTGCAAATCAAAGCCAGTCGCTTTTGTGGTTTGTAAATAGGTATTGAAGAAGAAGCCTTCCGGGTCACTTCCCCACATTTGGCCAATAGAAAAATAAATGTAGCTACCAGCCCAAGTCAGAACACTTGCGTAATACAAACCAATAATGATACAGACGCAAACCTGCCACCATCCTAGAGTTTCTCCGCCTTTAAACAAAGCTCTATACGCTTTAGGAGGCGATCCTGTACTACGATGGCCTACTGCATAATCTAAAAATAGTAATGGTAAACCTGCCGTAATAAGTGCAAGTAAGTAAGGAATAAGGAACGCACCACCACCATTTTCATAAGCAACGTAGGGGAAACGCCAAATATTACCTAAACCAACAGCCGAACCAACGGCTGCGATAATAAAACCAGATCGTGACGTCCAGTTTTCACGAGAATCTGTCATAGAACACCTAATGTTAAAAGATTACTTATTTTTACTGCTTTTGTTGATTGTTATTCCGCACGCAAAAAAAGAACCAAAGAATACTTTTGTGTTTGATAGAGAATAAAAGGCACCTTTTGAGTATTTTTATTTTCATGTCAAACAAGCAAAAATAGAAAATTCTTCCTTAAAGATTTTTGTCCATTTTTTGCCCCTATATAGTTGAACAATACCCGTTTTTATTTATTTTTACTGTAATTTCCGTCTGAAATTTTACGTTTTTTAGAGATTTTGATTTAGATTGGTTATTTTTTAGCTAATATTCATGTTCTAAAACATATTATTAGAGAATATAAGCAATGATATTTTCTACCATTTAAATTATTTTCTACTTTATAAAGTAGATATATCAACCAATTTTAGATGAGTAAAATCACAGAATCTTACCGATGTATTACACAAAATTTATACTAAAATTTTTCCTAACAAGCTCCACTTAAAATCTATATTTTAATAATAAAATCAAAAACATAAATTAATAAAAATAATTATAATTCTAAAAGTTTTATATTCACCATTTTTCATCAATGCATAACTTCTCAGATGTCTATATCATGCGCTCAAAGATTTCTTTTCTTAGGATATGATGATGAAGATATTAAAAATGTCTTTTTTGACACTCGGGATGAGTCTTAGCGGATTTGCTCAAGCGGATTTTATAGGAGTTAAAGGGGACGTGGGCTATTGGTTTTACGATGGTAAAGCAAACATGTCTACACAATTGCCAGATGACCAAGACTTAGATCGAAAAGGCAGTGCACAACTTTCATTAGCATTCGAGCACCCAATCCCATTTATTCCAAATGCAAAAATTCGTTACGTTAATCTAGATACTCAAACTAAATCAGAGACCTTAGGTCAAGCTAACTATAAGATTAATTTAGATCATAGTGATTTTATTCTTTATTATGAATTACTAGATAATATTGTGAGTGTGGATGCGGGTCTAGGTGCAACCGTATTAAATGGTGATATCACCGCCTATACAGGTAAACGTGTAGATATTGATAAAACATATCCTATTGCTTATTTGTCGGGAGAAGTAAAACTTCCATTTACAGGTCTAAGTGCTAAAGGTGAAGCAACTTATACAAACTTTAATGATGCAAAAATCACAGATGCATTAGCAGAAGTAAAGTATAAATTTGTCGATAATTTAGTAGTCGATTTAGGCCTTAAAGCAGGCTATCGTGTACTCAATATTGACTTAGATGATTATGATAACAATGACCTTAAATTTGAGTTTAAAGGACCATATGTAGGCTTAGAAGCACATTTTTAGACTCAACGAGGGTGAGAGAAATATTCTTTCACCCTATTTTTTTATAATTAGAAATTACCGTCTCAATTCGACTTAAAATTTGTGGCCAACCTTTTCTCATACCCATAAAAGCTTGTTGTCCCAAAGAAGAATTCTCATTAAATCCCGAATGTTTAAGCTGCAAAAGTGTGCCCTCTCCTTGAGGAATTAATTGCCATCTTAGAGTTGTATCAAGTACACCAATTGCAAAGTCATATTCAAATAAAATTTCTTTATCAGCCACCTTAACTAGGCAATGTTGTACTCCAAAACTACCCATATCTAAAGTAAATTGATGACCAGCTTTAGGCTGAATATCTCCTTTAGCCCACCATTGTTGAATGAGTTCAGGTGTGGTCAATGCTTCCCATACTTTCTTAGGTGGATAGGGAATATATTGAGATAACTCAATTGCCTTCATCATTTTGTATTTTTCCATATTTTATCGAATTTATATTATTCTTGAAGTAATCATCTGACAAATAAAAAAACACCCCCACTCTTTAGAATGGGGGTGTTTGGAATAATGAGCTGGCGATGACTTACTCTCACATGGGTAACCCCACACTACCATCAGCGCTAAGAGGTTTCACTTCTGAGTTCGGGAAGGGATCAGGTGGTTCACTCTTGCTATGGTCGCCAGCACAACTGTTTATGGATACTTGCTTTGGTCTTATTAACTGCCGAAGCGTTTTCCAAATCTTTACAGACTGGGCTGATTGAATCTGACTGTGTTCATTTTAGCTAAGCGTTTAACTAAATCAAGTTGCTTTGTAGATTTATGAATCGATTGATGCTTTATATACAACTGCTTGGGTGTTGTATAGTCAAGCCTCACGAGCAATTAGTATTGGTCAGCTTCACATATCACTATGCTTCCACATCCAACCTATCAACGTCCTAGTCTCGAACGGCTCTTTAGAGGAATAAATTCCTAGGGAAATCTTATCTTGAGGTAGGCTTCCCGCTTAGATGCTTTCAGCGGTTATCCCTTCCGAACATAGCTACCCGGCGATGCGACTGGCGTCACAACCGGTACACCAGAGGTTCGTCCACTCTGGTCCTCTCGTACTAGGAGCAGATCCTCTCAAATTTCCAGCGCCCACGGTAGATAGGGACCGAACTGTCTCACGACGTTCTAAACCCAGCTCGCGTACCTCTTTAAATGGCGAACAGCCATACCCTTGGGACCTGCTTCAGCCCCAGGATGAGATGAGCCGACATCGAGGTGCCAAACACCGCCGTCGATATGAACTCTTGGGCGGTATCAGCCTGTTATCCCCAGAGTACCTTTTATCCGTTGAGCGATGGCCCTTCCATACAGAACCACCGGATCACTAAGACCTACTTTCGTACCTGCTCGACTTGTGGGTCTCGCAGTTAAGCGCGCTTTTGCCTTTATACTCTACGCGTGATTTCCGACCACGCTGAGCGCACCTTCGTACTCCTCCGTTACTCTTTAGGAGGAGACCGCCCCAGTCAAACTACCCACCAGACACGGTCCTCGTCCCGGATAACGGGACAGAGTTAGAACCTCAACATTACCAGGGTGGTATTTCAAGGACGGCTCCATTGGAACTAGCGTTCCAACTTCAAAGCCTCCCACCTATCCTACACAAGTAAGGTCAAAGTTCAGTGTCAAGCTGCAGTAAAGGTTCACGGGGTCTTTCCGTCTAGCCGCGGGTACACTGCATCTTCACAGCGATTTCGATTTCACTGAGCCTCTGCTGGAGACAGCGCCGCCATCATTATGCCATTCGTGCAGGTCGGAACTTACCCGACAAGGAATTTCGCTACCTTAGGACCGTTATAGTTACGGCCGCCGTTTACTGGGGCTTCGATCAAGAGCTTCGCTTACGCTAACCCCATCAATTAACCTTCCAGCACCGGGCAGGCATCACACCCTATACGTCCACTTTCGTGTTTGCAGAGTGCTATGTTTTTAATAAACAGTTGCAGCGGCCTGGTTTCTGCGGCTGTCATCAGCTCAGGAAGCAAGTTCCATCACCAACAACAGCGTACCTTCTCCCGAAGTTACGGTACCATTTTGCCTAGTTCCTTCAGCAGAGTTCTCTCAAGCGCCTTGGTCTACTCGACCTGACCACCTGTGTCGGTTTCGGGTACGATTCCTGTGTAACTGAAGCTTAGAGACTTTTCCTGGAAGCATGGTATCAGCCACTTCGCTGTACAAGTACAGCTTGCTATCGGATCTCAGTATAGAGTACCCCGGATTTGCCTAAGATACATACCTACATCCTTCCACCTGGACAACCAACGCCAGGCTGACTTAACCTTCTCCGTCCTCTCATCGCATTACACAGAAGTATTGGAATATTAACCAATTTCCCATCGACTACGCCTTTCGGCCTCGCCTTAGGGGTCGACTCACCCAGCCCCGATTAACGTTGGACTGGAACCCTTGGTCTTTCGGCGAACGGGTTTTTCACCCGTTTTGTCGTTACTCACGTCAGCATTCGCACTTCTGATACCTCCAGCATACTTCTCAATACACCTTCATCGGCTTACAGAACGCTCCCCTACCACTTGACTAATGTCAAATCCGCAGCTTCGGCACATAGTTTTAGCCCCGTTACATCTTCCGCGCAGGCCGACTCGACTAGTGAGCTATTACGCTTTCTTTAAAGGGTGGCTGCTTCTAAGCCAACCTCCTAGCTGTCTATGCCTTCCCACATCGTTTCCCACTTAACTATGATTTTGGGGCCTTAGCTGGCGGTCTGGATTGTTTTCCTCTTGACTACGGACGTTAGCACCCGCAGTCTGTCTCCCGGATAGTACTCATAGGTATTCGGAGTTTGCATCGGTTTGGTAAGTCGGGATGACCCCCTAGCCGAAACAGTGCTCTACCCCCTATGGTATTCGTCCGAGGCGCTACCTAAATAGCTTTCGGGGAGAACCAGCTATCACCAGGCTTGATTAGCCTTTCACCCCTATCCACAAGTCATCCCCTGGCTTTTCAACGACAGTGGGTTCGGTCCTCCAGTTAGTGTTACCCAACCTTCAACCTGCTCATGGATAGATCGCCTGGTTTCGGGTCTATACCCAGCAACTAAACGCCCTATTAAGACTCGATTTCTCTACGGCTCCCCTATACGGTTAACCTCGCTACTGAATATAAGTCGCTGACCCATTATACAAAAGGTACGCAGTCACACCACGAAGGTGCTCCCACTGCTTGTATGCATGCGGTTTCAGGATCTATTTCACTCCCCTCACAGGGGTTCTTTTCGCCTTTCCCTCACGGTACTGGTTCACTATCGGTCAGTCAGGAGTATTTAGCCTTGGAGGATGGTCCCCCCATATTCAGACAAGGTTTCACGTGCCTCGCCCTACTCGTCATCATTATGTGTGCCCTTTCGTGTACGGGAATATCACCCTCTACGTTCGCACTTCCCAGAGCGTTCCACTAAAACACACATAACTTAATGGGCTGATCCCCGTTCGCTCGCCGCTACTGAGGGAATCTCAATTGATTTCTTTTCCTAAGGGTACTGAGATGTTTCACTTCCCCTCGTTCGCCTTGCAACACTATGTATTCATGTTGCAATACCTACCTTAAAGTAGGTGGGTTCCCCCATTCAGACATCTCCGGATCAAAGGATATTTGCCGCCTCCCCGGAGCTTTTCGCAGGCTATCACGTCTTTCATCGCCTCTGACTGCCAAGGCATCCACCACATGCACTTAATTACTTGACTATACAACCCCAAACAGTCGATGTTACCTACAAGTTAGTAACTTCAACATTTCAGTTTAGAGCACTGTGTATTTAAACACTGTACAGCTTCAATCTAAATTCATATACCAAAACGCTTGATTCAGTTAATTTGCTAGTTCTCAATTAACTCCAAGATCAGAATTACTTCATCTCTCTTTGTTATTGAGTGAACAATTTATTTCAGACTCAATTTTGCCAATCTGTTAATGAATAAACATGCCTTCATCAGGTCATGCTTAATACTGTGATACTTAAATCACAGAAGTTAATAAATCAAGACCGAAATCTCTATTTACTAATTTCTGTAATCCGAACTTATCTTAAGTTCTGGTGGAGACTAGGAGAGTCGAACTCCTGACCTCCTGCGTGCAAAGCAGGCGCTCTACCAACTAAGCTAAGTCCCCAGCTTACATCATCAGTCATGTATCTTTTATCTATAACTTTAACCAGTCAAAGTCATGGTGGGTCTGACAAGACTTGAACTTGTGACCCCACGCTTATCAAGCGTGTGCTCTAACCAACTGAGCTACAGACCCTCAGATACATCTATGAAGAACAACTTGTTGTGGATTCTTACCAATCGTCAATCTTTCGTTAAGGAGGTGATCCAGCCGCAGGTTCCCCTACGGCTACCTTGTTACGACTTCACCCCAGTCATCGGCCACACCGTGGTAACCGCCCTCTTTGCAGTTAGGCTAGCTACTTCTGGTGCAACAAACTCCCATGGTGTGACGGGCGGTGTGTACAAGGCCCGGGAACGTATTCACCGCGGCATTCTGATCCGCGATTACTAGCGATTCCGACTTCATGGAGTCGAGTTGCAGACTCCAATCCGGACTACGATCGGCTTTTTGAGATTAGCATCACATCGCTGTGTAGCAACCCTTTGTACCGACCATTGTAGCACGTGTGTAGCCCTGGCCGTAAGGGCCATGATGACTTGACGTCGTCCCCGCCTTCCTCCAGTTTGTCACTGGCAGTATCCTTAAAGTTCCCGACATTACTCGCTGGCAAATAAGGAAAAGGGTTGCGCTCGTTGCGGGACTTAACCCAACATCTCACGACACGAGCTGACGACAGCCATGCAGCACCTGTATGTAAGTTCCCGAAGGCACCAATCCATCTCTGGAAAGTTCTTACTATGTCAAGGCCAGGTAAGGTTCTTCGCGTTGCATCGAATTAAACCACATGCTCCACCGCTTGTGCGGGCCCCCGTCAATTCATTTGAGTTTTAGTCTTGCGACCGTACTCCCCAGGCGGTCTACTTATCGCGTTAGCTGCGCCACTAAAGCCTCAAAGGCCCCAACGGCTAGTAGACATCGTTTACGGCATGGACTACCAGGGTATCTAATCCTGTTTGCTCCCCATGCTTTCGCACCTCAGCGTCAGTGTTAGGCCAGATGGCTGCCTTCGCCATCGGTATTCCTCCAGATCTCTACGCATTTCACCGCTACACCTGGAATTCTACCATCCTCTCCCACACTCTAGCTAACCAGTATCGAATGCAATTCCCAAGTTAAGCTCGGGGATTTCACATTTGACTTAATTAGCCGCCTACGCGCGCTTTACGCCCAGTAAATCCGATTAACGCTTGCACCCTCTGTATTACCGCGGCTGCTGGCACAGAGTTAGCCGGTGCTTATTCTGCGAGTAACGTCCACTATCTCTAGGTATTATCTAAAGTAGCCTCCTCCTCGCTTAAAGTGCTTTACAACCATAAGGCCTTCTTCACACACGCGGCATGGCTGGATCAGGCTTGCGCCCATTGTCCAATATTCCCCACTGCTGCCTCCCGTAGGAGTCTGGGCCGTGTCTCAGTCCCAGTGTGGCGGATCATCCTCTCAGACCCGCTACAGATCGTCGCCTTGGTAGGCCTTTACCCCACCAACTAGCTAATCCGACTTAGGCTCATCTATTAGCGCAAGGTCCGAAGATCCCCTGCTTTCTCCCGTAGGACGTATGCGGTATTAGCATCCCTTTCGAGATGTTGTCCCCCACTAATAGGCAGATTCCTAAGCATTACTCACCCGTCCGCCGCTAGGTCCAGTAGCAAGCTACCTTCCCCCGCTCGACTTGCATGTGTTAAGCCTGCCGCCAGCGTTCAATCTGAGCCATGATCAAACTCTTCAGTTAAAATCATTTTGCACCTTATTTATAGACAAGGTGCCAATTCTGGCTCATCAATTACTGACTTAAATTTCGCTCAAATAAACTTCGAGTAATTTAAACCAATCAATCAATGAAAATTATTTCGATTAATCAATCAGTAAAAATCCACACAAGTTGTTCTTCAATTCTCTTAATGATCTTCTTCCTGGTTCGTCACCAGCAAGCTAGGTCGGCTATATTACTCTTAATCTCTTAAAAGTCAACAGGTAATTTCGATATTTTTAAAACTTACTTCTCAAACCAACTTAACATCAAATTCATCACTTAAAGTAACCAATCTAATCTCAAGTAACTGTTTTTCAACAAGTTTCTATCTGCATCACCGCCGATGGATGTGCATTATAGACCATCCAAATCCCTTTGCAAGGGGTATTTCAGCCTTTTTCTCTTGAGTGCCGTTTTTTTCTACTATTTTGCGAAAAAAGTGATATATATGGCTTTTTTTTAGGCATTTTCACTACTTTTATTCATTTTTATTTTAGGAAAATTCAGTTCACCTTAGATTTTTGATTTCTTCTTATAGAGGTTATAGGCATATATAGCATTTTCTATTCCAAAGATTCCAAAGATAAACTAGAGTAAATACTCTATTTATTGATTCATACTTTCTTTTTTTTTCTTATTCTATTTTTCTACTTATTAAGTTAATTACAAATTGTTCCACGTGGAACCCTTAATTAATTTTGAGTTCCAGAAATAAAAAAAGCAGGATTACTCCTGCTTTTCACTATATAACTTTCTTAATCAGTGAAAGTTACACGTGCAATTGCCTTTTTACCTGACTGAATAATGAAAGTGCCATTTTCTTTTACAGAGAAACCTGCATCTACTACATTCCAGTCAACTTTTACTGCACCACGTGCTACAGCATCTTTTGCAGCTGCTGCATTCGGGTTTAGGCCTGCTACACGTAAAATCGTAGCAATAAAGATTTCACCTCCAAACTCACCACGTGAAATAGTCACTTCAGGTGTATCTTCTGGCACCTCACCTTCTGTAATACGGTTACCTGCACTCTTATGAGCATTGGCAGCTGCTTCAGCATCATGGAAGCGTTCAACCAACTCGAGTGCAAGAATACGTTTTACTTCTTGTGGATTACGACCAGCCGCGATTTCATCTAATAAAGCTTTGATCTCATCTAGAGATTTAAAACTTAATAAATCGAAATAACGTTCGATTAAAGAGTCAGGCATTGATAATACTTTTTGGTACATAGCACCTGGCGCATCAAAAACACCGATATAGTTACCTAAAGATTTAGACATTTTATTTACGCCATCTAAACCTTCTAGAATCGGCACAGTGATACACACTTGTGATTCTTGGCCATAACGGCTTTGTAAAGTACGACCCATAAGTAAGTTAAAGGTTTGGTCTGTACCACCTAACTCAACGTCAGCTTCAAGCGCAATTGAGTCATAGCCTTGAACTAAAGGATATAAGAACTCATGAATCGCAATTGGCTGATGGTTGCTATAACGCTTAGTAAAGTCATCACGCTCTAACATGCGCGATACGGTTTGTTGACTCGCTAACTGGATAAGGTCAGCAGCAGACTTTTGGTTAAACCATTCTGAGTTAAAACGTACTTTTGTTTTATTCGGGTCTAAGATTTTAAAAACTTGTTCTTGATAAGTTTTAGCATTGGCTTCAACTTGTTCACGTGACAACGGCGGACGAGTTGCACTTTTACCAGTTGGGTCACCAATCATCGCTGTATAGTCACCAATCAAGAAGGTAACTTCATGGCCCAAGTCTTGGAACGTTTTTAGTTTGTTAATAAGAACCGTATGTCCTAAATGTAAATCTGGTGCTGTAGGGTCAAAACCAGCTTTAATTTTAAGAGGACGATTCTCTTTAAGCTTTTTCAGTAAATCTTCTTCTGAAATAATTTCGTGCGTGCCTCGTTGGATGAGGGCAAGCTGTTCTTCGGCGGGCAAGAAATTTGACATCACAAAACCTAAACACATCAGTTATTCAATTTGTGCGATATACTAACATTTTTTCAGCGTCTTGCAGGGGAAGTTGCATATGAGCGCAATCTATATCGGCGTAATGACTGGCACTAGTATGGATGGTGTAGATATTGTTGCGGCTTCATTTGAGCCACTACAGCTTCATGCCACTCTTACAGTTCCTTTCGAACCCGAGTTACGTGATGAGCTTATGGCATTAACTTTACCCGATGACAATGAAATTGACCGTATGGGTAAAGCTGATGTTGCTCTAGCCAAAATGATTGGTCATGGGATTAATAGCTTAATTGAAAAGCATCAATTAGACCGTAGCCAAATTAAAGCGATCGGTTCGCATGGGCAAACTATTCGTCATCGTCCAGAGCATGGCTTTACGTTACAAATTGGCGACCCAAACATTATTACTGAAATCACTCAAATCCCGGTTGTTTCAGATTTCCGTCGTAGAGATATGGCTGCAGGCGGACAAGGTGCTCCATTAGTCCCAGCTTTTCATCAAGCATTATTTCAACATCCAAGCATTCATCGTGTGATTTTGAATTTAGGCGGCATTGCCAATGTAAGTATGTTGCCTGCCAATAATCCTGACGGCGTATTTGGTTTTGATACGGGGCCTGCGAATATTTTGATGGATGCATGGTGTCATCGCCATACGGGTCATCCATATGATGAAAATGGTGATTGGGCTGCTTATGGGCATCCTATTCGCTCTTTACTCGACCGCCTTCATGCGCATGAATATTTTTCTAAAGAGCCCCCTAAAAGTACGGGACGTGAAGATTTCAATATTGACTGGCTAGATGATCAGTTAATCGATTGGCGTAATGATTTAACTTACGATGAGTTAGAAGATACACCAGAAAATATTCAAGCAACCTTATTAAAACTTACTGTGCGTGCTATTCAAAAAGCGATTTATCGTTCTGATATGGAAACTGGCGAAGTATATGTATGTGGTGGTGGGGCTTATAACTCTTATTTGTTAGAACAATTACGCTGGCGTTTACGTAAGCACAATTGGTCAGTTCAAACCACAGATGTTTTAGGACTCTCCCCTACCTGGGTCGAGGCTACAGCATTTGCATGGTTAGCAATGCGTTTTGTGAATAGTTTAAGTGGTAATTTACCAGCAGTAACTGGTGCGTCTGATTTTAGAATTTTAGGAACAATCACGGCGGTATAAGATTTTTTATAAGTTCTTTTACCTAGATTCGACCTCATAGCACATTTACTGACCCGAAATGCTGTTATTTAAATGTGCATAAAAACTCATGATAAATGCCAACAAAAATAAGTAAGGCATGTTGTTATGGATTTGACCAAACGTATTCATCAATATATTCGTGGGGCTTGGACATTCGATGTGATTGATTCAGGCCCTTTAGATGGTCCACTTGTTGTTTTATTGCATGGTTTTCCAGAAACTGCCCATAGTTGGGAGCAAACCTCTGAACTATTGCATCAGCATGGGTTTAGAACACTTGCGATTCATCAACGTGGTTATAGTCTAAATGCTAGACCACAAAGCCGCTTTCATTACGCTTTAAGTGAACTAACTGAAGATGTCGCAGTTTTTATTAAGGGGCTTGGTCAACCAGTTTATTTAATTGGGCACGATTGGGGTTCTGTAATTGCGTCTAGTGTAACCATGAAGTATCCACAATATATTCAACATCTCACTTTAGTTTCTGTACCTCATCAAGCTGCTTTTTTAAAAGCTTGTTTAAGCAGCAGACAACTTTTTAAATCTTATTATTTTGCAATTTTTCAGCTCCCGATTCTGCCCGAACTTTTATTTAAAAAGATGCCTAAATTAGGCCGTAACTTTCTTAAGTCATCTGGCATGACCGAGCAGCAAATTGAAATATTCGAGACGGAGTTTATAAAAGAAAATAGGCTAACTACGGCGTTGAATTGGTATCGTGGATTTTTCTGGGATAAACCTCAGAATCCTTTTAAATTAATAGATGTGCCAACTCTGTTTATTTGGGGTAAAGATGATATTGCCGTTACTGAAAAAAGCGCCGAGCTAAACTCACGTTATTTTAAAAATAGTTATAAAGCTATTTTCATGAACGCTTCTCATTGGATTCCTTATCAGAATGCACCTGAACTGGTTCAATACTTTTTAGAATCTATCAGTGAAAAATAATGATTTGACTAATAAAAAAACCTCTCAAAATAGAGAGGCTTTTTTATTTAAAATTCTTTTTAAATCGAGAACGAAGAACCACAACCACAAGTTGTTGTCGCATTTGGGTTCTGCACAATAAAGCGTGAACCTTCAAGGCCTTCAACGTAATCAACCACTGAGCCAACTAAATATTGATAACTGAGTGAGTCAACCAGCATCTTTACATCGCCATTTACAAATTCAGCATCATCTTCATTTACGCTTTCAGCGAAATTGAAGCCGTATGAAAACCCTGAACACCCGCCTCCGGTTACATATACACGTAACATGAGATCGTCATTCCCTTCACTATCACGGAGTTGGCGTACCTTATTGGCAGCATTATCTGTCAAAACTAGAGCTTGGGCATTCATGATGATTGTTCCTCGGATTTTGCTGTGCCTTTCAAAATAAAAAAGACCCTATATTGAGTATAGCATAATCAATATAGGGTCTGTCTTCGAAGTTTAAAGCGAATCTTGAGTATTTTTATCAAGATTATTTGTAATTCTCATCTTGTAAGCCACATTCGAAGTTTTTCGCATCTTGCTTACAACGGAATTGCCATAATAATTTCATCATCCGTTTATCATAAACACCGCGTTTTGTAAGATTAATTCGTGATTCACGCATAAGCTTTTGATAGCCCGGTTTATCGGCAGCAGGTACATCCATCCAGTATTTTTGCGGAATATCAGCTTTCATTTTTCCTAAGATAGTAAAGGCACGTGGTAACTGGCCTGCCACCCATTCTCTAGATTTCTGACCAAATCCAGCTGGGAATTTATCTGGACGAATAATAATATTTCCAGTCACCTGTAAGATTGGATAGTTAACGATTGCTCCTTTCGTACCTAAGCCTTTTTGTAGTTCTAAAGGTTTAAACGCTGCTGCTGGTGCACCAATAATATCAACCTGATGATTATTAAATTTAGCTCCAAAGTTAGTCACATCAGCACTCACAGCCTGTGCCCCTACCTGCTGAACCATAATTTTTTGCGCTTCATCGTAATCTAGAACAGCAATTTTTTTACCCGCAGCTTTCGCCACTGTATTAATACTACGGTCGTTTACTAAAAGGTAAGCGTCCCCTACCGGAATAACACCGACGACTTCATAGCGCCCATTCACCATATATTTACTAAAGGTTGGACTCGCTAAACCTTGCATGACTTTAACAGCAAGTTTGAGATCGGGAATCGCACCAATAGCATCTAATGAACCTGTAAATGAGTTGAATTGACGTCCACGCATACCCGATACGCTAATGCCGTCACATTTACCAGCTTTAAAATCTTCAGCAATCACTGCTTCGTTTTGATTTACTTTGAGTTCGATATCAGCTCCCCAGTTTTTCGCTGCAAGCTGATAATCTTTCATGAGTGCATAGACGTCACCATTTTTACCAACGAAGTCAAAAACACAAATAGTTTGTTTGGCTTCGGCTGCAAATGAAATTATTGTGAGTCCCATCGCAAGTAAAAGCGTTTTGGAAAATCGCATATTCTTTTCCTTTCCTTGTAGATTTTTTGTTTTTAGCATCAAGAAATTTCACGCTGGTCGGCATGATTCTCATGAGATATGCTTCATCTAAAATTTGCGATTAAGATATTTTTACGAGCAATTCTGTTTATATGAGCTCAATTAAAGAAAAATAGATATTTAAATATCGATAGTACTTCTTTGATCACTCACATCCTTGTTCAGTTTTTATACCTTCATATATCCAGATGAAGTTTTATCTTCAAATTAGATTAGCGACTTTTCAATTCACCACAATGGCTGAATTGACAGCCTATATAAAGCAAAAAAGCCTAGAACTAAGTCTAGGCTTTTAAGATCAATATGAATTATTCACCAGGCATTGAACATTCAAAGTTAGCTTTGTCTACAGAACAACGTGCTTTTTTCAATACAGACATCATACCAGCATCGTAAATACCACGTTTAGTTAAGTCCATACGGCCATCACGTAACATTTTTTGATACTTAAGTTTGTCTTCAGCACTTAGGTTCATTTTATATTTACCTGGAATTTGCGCTTCTAAACGGTTAATCATTGCAAAGTTTTTAGGTAATTGTTTCACGAACCAGTCACGAGACTTTTGGCCAAAGCCAGCAGGGAATTTATCAGCACGTAATACTAGGTCAGCAGTTACATGCAATACTGGGAAGTTCCACATTACACCATTTGCACCCAAACCTTTGTTTAATTCTAATGGTTTGTATGCATAAGCAGGCGCACCTACCATATCTACCTGACCATTGTTAAATTTAGCAGCAAAGTTTGAAATATCAGAAAGAACCGCCTGAGCACCTACACGCTGCACCATAATTTTTTGTGCATCGTCATAGCCTAACACGGCGAATTTTTTACCCGCAGCTTTTTCAACAGAGTTGATGTTTTTGTCACGTACGAAAATGAATGCTGAACCTAGCGGAGAGATACCAGCAACTTCGTATTTTTTACCACCAAGGTTAGTTGTCATTTTGGCAGCATTACGTGCATCTAATACATAAGTAATAGCACGTTGCGCGATTTGGTTATTAGGAACACCACCAAGCGAGTCGATTGATCCTGCGAATTTGTTATATTGGCGTGCACGCATAGCAGTCATTGCTACAGCATCACATTTACCAGCTTTAAAATCATTATCTGCAACAGCCTCGTCCTGACGAGGAACCAAGTTAATTTCAGTACCCCAGCCTTTTGCAGCTAGAGCCCATTCTTCCATCATTTTATATGAGTCGCCTGCTTTTCCTAAGAGGTCGAATACACACACGGTACTCGCTGCTTGCGCTGAAGCAGAAAAACCAACAACAGAAGCGGCAGCCATAGCAAGTACGATTTTTTTCATTTTCTTCATCCTTCCACGGAACAGATTTTTTGTTTGAAGTTTCCTTTCAAACACAGATATTAATCATGTTTTTTAGAAAAAAATAGAGCTTTTACTCAAATATTTTTATCTCATTGGATCATTGTTTGTGCTATTTAAATTATTTATCAAAATTAAAAACTACTAATTTTCCGTAAGTTACTTTTTATATTCACAATTTTCATACCCATATTCAGCTTTGAAATATGTGTAGCGATTTTGTGATTAAAAAACAAACTACTCACCATTGAGCGTACATTCAAAATTTGTTCGTTCAATGGTACATCGTGCACGTTTTAGTACACTCATCATGGTTGCGTCATATACTCCTTGCTTTGTAAGGCCAAGGCGACCTTCTCGTAATATTTTTTGATATTTCAGTTTATCTTCAACTGAAAAATTGATTTTAATTTTAGAGGGTACTCCAGCTTCCAACCGTTTCACCATCGCAAAATTTTGCGGTAATTGCTTAATGAACCAGTCACGAGACTTCATTCCAAAATTGACTGGAAACCTATCACTTCTTGCAATTAAGTCCCCTGTAACGTTGACCACGGGAAAAGTAAACATTGCCCCATTTGTTCCAATACCTTTGCCTATTTCTAATGGTTTATACGCATAAGCAGGGGCGGCAATGGCATCGACTTGGCCATTATTAAATTTTTTCACAAAATCTGTAATTTCTGATGGGATAGGATGCGCACCTACACTTTCCACCATAATTTTTTGGGCTGCGTCATATTGTAAAATAGCAAATTTAGTACCGCGTACTTTTTCAATTGAGTTGAGGCTTTTATCTCTTACAAACAAGTAAGCTAAACCAATCTGGACAATCCCCACCACCTCGTAGTTTGTTCCATTTTGTGCAGTTACCATACGATGTTTATTACGTTGGTCTAAAACGTAACTAATTGCCTTTTGAGCAATTGCATTACTTGTCACCCCACCAATAGCATCAATCGAACCTGCAAATTTATTGTAATTTCGCGCTCGCATTGAGGTCATATAAGCTGCGTCACATTTGCCCTCACGCAGTCTACGATCTACCAAAGCTTCGTCTTGAAATGGAATTAAAGTAATGTCGGCCTGCCAACTTTTCGCTGCCAATGCCCACTCTTCCATCATTTTGTAGGATTCACCTGATTTTCCCAATAAATCGAATACACATACATTTTGCCCAGCATGTGCTGTTCCCATAGCACAGCAAAATACTGCACCAATTATCCCCAATCCTTTTTTCATTTGACTTTCCTTAGTCTAGTTTTATTAGGAGTTCATTTATCAACCAAGTTTTAAATTGTTTTTATTTTAGCCATATTTTTTAGAATGTGGTCTATCTCGTTAAAAATTTAGATATTTTCAGACGAATAGCTTTAATAAAGATAGGTTAAGCCATGCAATCTCAACATTTAGAAACTAAAACTCTGAAAGTTTTGTTTTCAGGTTCAGTTCTCTTTAAAATACAGCATCCCTAACTCACCTCGATAATACAAGATGATTCAATTTGACCAAGTTTCTTTACGCCGCGGTGGACGTGTTCTCTTTCAAAAAGCGTCTATGCAATTACACCCAGGTTGGAAGATTGGTCTGACTGGGGTCAATGGTGCAGGTAAATCAACATTATTTGCAGCATTACTAGGCAGTTTAGGCGCAGATGAAGGTACTCTTACTCGCCCTTCGGTCTGGACAGTGGCGCATATGGCACAAGAAGTTAAAGCTCTAGACATGCCTGCCATCGATTTTGTTCTTTCTGGTGATGAAGAATATTGGGATATTCAAAATAAGCTTGCTCATCCAGATCAACTCACAGATTCAGACTTGGCTAAACTACATGGCCGCTTTGATGAAATTCACGGTTATTCAGCACCATCTAAAGCTGCCCAGCTTATGGCTGGCTTAGGTTTTTTAGAGCATCAATTACGTTTAAACGTTGCTAGCTTTTCAGGTGGATGGCGTATGCGCTTAAACTTGGCGCGTACATTAATGAGTCGTTCTGATCTACTGTTACTAGATGAACCAACAAACCACTTAGATTTAGATGCAATTTTGTGGTTAGAAGACTGGCTTAAAGCCTATGAAGGTACCCTCATCCTCATTTCGCATGACCGCGACTTTTTAGATGCAATTACAGACCATATTCTCCATATTGAGAATCAGGAACTCACGCTTTACACTGGTAACTACTCCACATTTGAAACAACTCGAAGTGAACGTTTAGCACAACAACAACAAGCTTTTGAAAAGCAACAAGAAACACGTGCTCACCTACAAAAATTTATTGACCGTTTCAAAGCAAAAGCAACTAAAGCTCGTCAGGCACAAAGTCGTATAAAACAACTTGAGCGTATGCAGCAACTCGCACCTGCTCATGTAGATACACCGTTTACTTTTAGTTTTCGTGAACCGACCAAAATGAGTTCACCGTTGCTGACGTTAGATAATGCCAGCATAGGTTATGGCGAAAAGCTAATTGCTGAAAAAATCAGATTACAAATTACACCAAATTCGCGTATTGGTTTACTTGGTATGAACGGCGCAGGTAAATCAACTTTGATTAAGAGCTTGGTCGGTGATTTACCATTACTAGCAGGTGAACGTAAAGCTTCTGAGCTACTTAACATTGGTTACTTTGCGCAGCACCAAATGGACGCTTTAGATGGTCACGCCAGCCCAATGCTTCAACTCGCTCGTATAGCCGATAAACAAATTAGTGAAGCTACTTTACGTTCATTTCTGGGGAGTTTCGGGTTTAGTGGTGAACGCATGGATACACCATGTGAAAGCTTTTCTGGCGGTGAGCGCGCTCGTTTGGCCCTAGCACTGATTGTATGGCAGCGTCCAAATGTTTTAATTCTCGATGAGCCAACCAACCATTTAGATCTTGATATGCGTCATGCAATGAGCATGGCTTTACAAGATTTTGAAGGTGCAGTTGTTCTGGTTTCTCACGAACGCCAACTTATTGCCAGTGTGTGTGATGAGCTTCTTTTAGTACACGGGGGCAAATGTACCGAATTTGAAGGTGATTTGCAGGACTATGCTAAATGGCTACGTGAAGCGCGTCAGCAGCAGATCAATGCTCAGACTGCTATAGCAGCAAATAACTCATCTGCTGCTGCCCCTGCTCCAACTAAAGTTGATAAAGAAGCACAGCGTAAGGAAGCCGCACGCCGTCGTGAACAGACTCGTCCTATTCGTAAAAATATTGAAAAAGTTGAGTCACAAATTGAAAAACTTCAACCGCGACTTGCTGAAATTGAAGAAGCTTTAGCAGATAGCTCATTATATGAAGCGAATCGTAAAGATGATTTGCTTAAGCTGATGAATGAACAGACTGAGTTGAAGGCGAAGCTTGAACAACATGAAGAGCAACTTTTAGAACTCATGATGGAACTTGAGGAAATGGAAGCTTCTTTCGAAAACTAAGTTCTTACCAGTACTGGTATTTTTAAGTACCAGTACTGGCTTTTAGTTCAAATTAGAGCTTTATTTGCACTACTATATAAAAATTTGAATGACTTCTAATAATATTTCATTCAGCTGTTAAATTTTTGAGATAGATTCAAATTTGATAACATATAAAACTTAAGCTACATCTTAAGGGTTGCCATATACAGATAATTTAACTAAATTCTGTAACTTCGTTTTTACCCTTCTTGAGTAGGTATTTAATTCGGGATCAGACAAACTGAATGAATTTTATTGATTTTATTACTAATTTTGAACATTTTTTACCTATTTTAATTCAGGAGTATGGCGCATGGGTCTATGCCATACTCTTTTTGATCATTTTTTCTGAGACAGCTTTTGTTTTTATGTTCTTTTTACCAGGAGATAGTTTACTTCTAACTGTAGGGGCACTTTGCTCAGTAATTGAAATGATGCATCTGGGTTATATGATTACTTTGCTTACCATAGCTGCCACCCTAGGCTATATTGTGAACTACTCTATTGGACGTCATTTTGGTAACCGTATTTTTGAAGCAAAATCACGTTTTATTAAGAAAGAGTATTTAAATAAAACCAACCGTTATTTCTTACAACACGGTGGGAAAACCATTCTTCTGGCACGCTTTATTCCTTTTGCACGCTCTTTTGCGCCATTAGCTGCTGGCTCTAGCAACATGAGTTATGGAAAGTTTTTAATCTATAATGTCGCTGGAGCTATTTTGTGGATCTGCCTTTTGTTAACAGCCGGATATTTGTTTGGCCACGCACTCATTCAAGTTACAGACTTAGTAGAAAATTAATTTTTTTCGAGTTAATCCACTCAAATAAACCAAAAAATAAAGGGAATGAATCAATCATTCCCTTTATTTTATTTAGATCAAAATGAATCTATCTAAATTTTTTATGGTTTTCATTACGAATATTAACCAGATTTATTGCTTCAGTTTTGGCTTGGTCTAATTGACCTTTATCAACCAATACAGTAACGCGATCAATTTCAGCAACCAACTGATCTAAACCCGCTTGATATTGCTTTACCTGTACATTTTCCGGCGGTAAACCTTCTAACTTATGAGGTAAAGATTTTTTTGAAGATAATGCAGCCTGACGCATAATCACAAGCTGCTGTTTTGCGTTATTGAGATCTTTCGCTTCAGCAAAGGCTTTTGTGCTCTTTGCTAAAGTTTTCATGTCAGCTTCCAAGTCAGCTGCAAATGCAGAATGACTCACTAAAGCTGCACATGAAATCAGCATACTTGCTATAAACTTTTGACTCATCATCTTCTCTCCTTAGACTGATTTAGAATCTAGCTATCAATTAAGCATCAATATCTGCATTTAATGCATTTTCTTCAATGAAGGCACGACGTGGTTCAACGTCATCACCCATTAAGCATGAGAACATACGATCGGCTTCGATTGCATCATCAATAGTCACCTGTAACATATTACGGTTTTCAGGGTCCATTGTGGTTTCCCAAAGCTGTTCAGCATTCATCTCACCCAGACCTTTATAGCGCTGGATCATCATACCGCGACGCGAATCTTGCAGAATGTGCTGCCATACCTGATGGAAGTTAGCCACTTGAATACGACGATCACCCTTCTGTAAATATGCACCATCTTCAATTAAATTGAACCAACTCTTAGAGTTCTTCAATAAACGCGCATATTCTGCTGAGTTTAATAGGCCAGCATCAAGTAAGTAAGCATGTGGCAAGTTATGGACATATACAGTCACACGTGGCCAATAATGTGCTGTTTTCTCGCCTTGAGCATTTTCACGTTCGAAGGTTTCAAGCGTAATTTCAGGGCGCAAACTTGGCTGTAGTCTTTGTACAGCTTCGCGTACTTGATCTGCCCATTGCTGTACATAAGCCTGGTCATGGTTCTGATCAGCTTTAAAGGCATCTACTTCAAGTAATGCATCAAGTAAGCTTGCTGGATAACGCAACGTTAAACGTTGTAAGCTCTTTTGTGAAACTTGATAGTCTTGGATCACTTTTGCTAATGCTTCGCCTGTAATTGCAGGTGCTTCTGCACTAATATGCAAAGCAAGCTCATCAATTGCATTTGAAATTAAATAAGTTTCCAAAGCATCATTATCTTTAATATATTGCTCTTGCTTACCTTTTTTGAGCTTATACAAAGGTGGCTGTGCAATATAGATATGACCACGTTCAACTAACTCCGGCATTTGACGGAAGAAGAACGTTAATAACAATGTACGGATGTGCGAACCATCGACGTCGGCATCGGTCATAATAATAATTTTATGATAACGAAGCTTGTCAGGGTTATATTCTTCACGGCCAATACCACAGCCAAGTGCTGTAATTAATGTACCGACTTCCTGACTCGAAATCATTTTGTCAAAGCGGGCACGTTCAACGTTCAAGATTTTACCTTTCAAAGGTAAAATAGCTTGCATTTTACGGTTACGACCTTGCTTGGCACTACCACCCGCAGAGTCACCCTCGACAAGATATAATTCAGAAAGTGCCGGATCTTTTTCCTGACAGTCAGCCAATTTACCTGGCAAGCCTGCGATATCTAATGCACTCTTACGACGTGTCATTTCACGCGCTTTACGCGCAGCATCACGTGCACGAGCAGCGTCAATAATCTTACCAGCAATTGATTTTGCAGCTTGCGGGTTTTCTAGTAAGTAAGCAGAGAACTCTTTGTTCATTGCCTGCTCTACTGCTGGTTTTACCTCACTAGACACCAATTTTTCTTTCGTTTGAGAAGAGAATTTTGGATCAGGAACTTTAACCGAAATAATAGCAGTTAAACCTTCACGCGCATCATCACCAGTCACATTCACTTTTTCTTTCTTGAGAATGTTTTCATTTTCAAGGTATTGGTTTAAGCCACGCGTTAATGCCGCACGGAAACCTGCTAAGTGTGTACCACCATCTTTTTGTGGAATGTTGTTTGTGAAACAACGAACATTTTCTTGATAACTATCATTCCACTGCAATGCAACTTCTACAGCAATGCCGTTATCTGCATCAGCCGTGAAATGGAAAATTTCGTTCAGATGATTTTTACCTTCGTTAATGTATTTAACAAACTCAGATAAACCACCTTCATAGTCATAAACATGTTCAAGATTAATACGCTCATCACGTAAAACGATACGTACACCAGCATTTAAGAAAGAAAGTTCACGTAAGCGGCGCGCTAAAATTTCAACGTTAAAAATGGTTTGACTAAAAGTTTCTGCACTTGGCCAGAAGCGTACAATCGTACCTGTGTTATCCGTTTCACCAATCACACGTAATGGATATTGCGGATCACCATGATGGTATTCTTGTTCATGAATTTGGCCAGCACGATTAATAATTAAATGTAATTTACTAGACAGTGCGTTTACGACTGATACACCTACACCGTGCAAACCACCTGAAACTTTATAGCTGTTATCATCAAACTTACCGCCCGCATGCAGAATGGTAAGAATAACTTCTGCTGCAGATACACCTTCTTCAGGATGAATATCAGTTGGAATACCACGGCCATTATCTGAAACACTCACCGATTCATCTTCGTGAATCGTGACAATAATTTCGTCACAGTGACCCGCTAAGGCTTCATCGATTGCGTTATCGACAACCTCGAATACCATATGGTGTAAACCGGTACCGTCGTCTGTATCCCCAATATACATGCCCGGACGTTTACGAACTGCATCTAATCCACGTAATACTTTAATACTAGAGGAATCATAAGCCTTTTCATTGGTTTGTTCTGTTTGAGAGGCTGATTGAGACTCTGAACTCATGGTTTCTCCCTAGCAAATATAGGTTTATTCAAAGATGGTTAACATCAAAAAATTATGGTGAAGCAAGACTAACTTGACCGGATTCAACACTGAATAATTGATATGAAATAGACAGATCATGTAAATGTTTTTTTACCGATGCATGATCTAAAGTTGTCATAAAAACCTGGCTACCAAGTTGGCTTAATCGTTCAATTAAACGTTGTTGTGCGGTTAAGTCTAATTCTGCTGTCAGATCATCTAATAATACCACAGTTTCCTTATTACTCGCATGCAACATTGCAATTTGTGACAGTTTTAAGGCAATAATCAGGAGTTTTTTCTGACCTCTTGATAAAACATCATCGGCGTGTCCAAAAGGTGTTTTTAAGCGCAAATCTGCCCGATGTGGACCATACTCTGTATAACGTCTTTCAATGTCTTTTTGATGCTGATTCAGCAAGTCTTGCATGAGCCCCTGCTCTGTATGAAAACCGGGGCTATATTCCAGCTCAATCTCTAAATCAGGCAGTAACTGTCTTAAATCATTTTGGAAATATACATTCCATTGTTCTACGATACTTAAACGCTGTGAGTGTAAAATTTCACCATAATCACTCAACATTTTGTTCCACGGCTCTAAGTCAGCCAAAGAAAGATTGCGTCTTGTTTTGAGTAAGGTATTTCGCTGTTTTAAAGCTCGAGAGTAATACTGCCAAGCAAAATAAAACTCAGGTTCCACGTGGAACATTAGCCAATCTAAAAGCTGACGTCTTGGCTTAGCACCATGGTCAATAATATCTGTACTTTGTGGATCAATATGTTGTAAAGGGAGTAATTTGGCGAGTTGACCTTGGGTTGCAACTGTATCTCCATTTACTTTCATCAACTGCTCGCCAGAAGCGAGTTTCTGCATACCAATTTTTTCAGTTGCTGACTGAGCAAACACAATCGCGTCGTCAGCCTCATATTGAATATAGTTTTTTGGGATATGTGTGCGGAATGAGCGACCTGTTGCAAGTAAATGGATCGCTTCCAAAATTGATGTTTTACCCGAACCGTTAGCGCCATAAAAAACATTAAACGGTTGCAAACCATGGAGTGCAACCGTTTTTAAATTACGCACGCGTTCTATGTTTAAGCGCGTAAGATGCATAGAATTAAACCAGTTTAGACACGCATCGGCATAACAACATAAGTCTGGTCAGGATGAGCAGGATCTTGCACTAATACCGACTGGTTCGCTTCAGTCATGCTCATATTTACATCATCACCATCTAATACACCCAACACATCAAGTAAATATTGAGCATTAAATGACATTTCTAATGGGGTATTTTGATATTGGATTGCTAAATCCTCAATCGCTTCATCTTGTTCAGGGTTATTTGCACGAAGCTGTAAAGAATCCTGATTAAAGTTTAAGAACACACCACGTAATTTCTCATTACTTAAAATTGCGACACGTTGTAATGATTGTTTAAATACGTCATGACCAATCAAAACATGTTTATCGCCACCACGTGGAATCACACGGCGGTAGTCTGGGAATTTCCCATCAATCAATTTTGTCGTAAAACGAACTGTAATATCACCTTGTTCTTTATCACGGCTTGGCGTATTAATCGTTACATTTAATAATTCACGACCAATAAGCAAAGTGAGTTGCTCATCTTCAATACTAAGTAAGCGTTGTAGTTCACCAACAGCTTTACGAGGCACAATTGCTTGTACTAATTGAGACGAACTAGAAGAGGCCAAAATTTCACATAGGGCAAGACGGTGGCCATCAGTTGTGACTGCACGCAATTGATTTTCATCAATTTCTAACAAAGTACCAGTTAAATAAAAACGTACATCTTGTACAGCCATTGCAAAAGCAGTTTTTTCAAATAAACGCTTTAGTTCACGTTGAGTCACCTGTACTTGCGTACCTTGGCTATTTTCAGTATTTAACAACGGGTAATCTTCTGCTGGTAAAGTACCTAATACAAAACGGCTATTACCAGACTTTAAAATACATCTTTGATCTTCAGTAATTTGTAAATCAATCAATGCAGCGGTAGGCAAAGATTTACAAATGTCCATTAACTTACGAGCAGGAACAGTCGTTTCACCTGCTTCAAGACACGCCCCTTCTGATAAAGCAGTGCTCGCCACCAGTTCAACTTCTAAATCCGAACCAGTAATGGTGAGTGCTTGACCATTAGTCTGAATTTTGACGTTTGAAAGAATATTCAAGGTATGACGACGTTCTACCGCACCGACAACATGCGATAAAACATTGAGTAAACTTTCTTTAGCGATTTTCAAACGCACGATTCATTCCTCTAGCAACTTGGAGCAAACATTTCATTTTTTAGCTGTGTACTATGCTGCACTTATGGAGACTTTGCAACAACGTCTTATGATTTCATTAACTCTGAAGAAGACGTAGTAAATTCTTATAATCTTCGTCAAAGATAGGATCTTCTTCCCGCAAACTGACCACTTTTTCACAAGCATGCATCACGGTACTATGGTCTCGCCCACCAAAAGCCATTCCAATTTCCGGAAAACTATCACCAGTCAACTCACGGGCAAGCCCCATTGCTAATTGGCGTGGTCGAGCATAAATTCGTGTCCGTTTTGGACCTACCAGTTCTTTTAGAGGAATACGGAAATATTCACTCACTACACGTTGGATATTTTCCACACTGATTGTACGAGCACGGATTGCCAATACATCTTTTAAAGACTCTCGCACAACATCAAGGTCGATTGGAGCACCTTTAAAACGTGAAATTGCGACAACTTTATTAAGAGCACCTTCAAGTTCACGTACGTTTGCTACCACTTGTTGTGCAATAAATAATGCGCAGTTTCTAGGCAAATCAACGCCACTATTCTCAGCTTTTTTAAGTAGAATTTCGATTCGGGTTTCAATATCTGGTGGTTCAACACCTACTGACAGTCCCCAAGAAAAACGAGAAACCAATCGTGGATCAAGTTCTGTTAATTCTTTAGGATATCGATCAGACGTTAAAATAATTTGTTTAGATTCATCAAGTAAGGCGTTAAATGTATAAAAGAATTCAACAAGACTAGCTTCTTTACCAGCCAAAAGGTGAATATCATCCACTAATAACAAATCTAAAGAACGACAATTTTTCTTAAACTCTTCAACCTTTCCTTTTTGTAATGAACTCACAAAATCTTGTACAAAACTTTCCGAAGTCATATACATGACTCTCGCATTCGGCTTAGCTTGCAGTAAAGCATTACCAACCGCTTGCATTAAGTGAGTTTTACCAAGACCCGTTGGACCATATAAAAACAAAGGGTTATGTTGAGAAGCACCTAATTGTGTTAATACTTTTCTACAAGTTTCCGCTGCCATTTGATTAGAACGGCCCTCAACAAATAGCGAAAAAGTAAATTGTGGGTTTAATAGTTTCTTTTTTGAAGTTTTCGAACTAACTGCAGGGTTAGCAACAGGTTCTGGATCTCTTTTAACCTTAGTAGGTTGTGAAACCGGTGCACTTTGTAAAGCAGCTGTAGTTGTTGCTGGTTGTTCATTAGAAGACAAAATACTACCAGGACGTGAATCGACCAAGATTTCAACCTGACGTACGCGTCCTTCAGACAATTGTTCCGCCAATATAGATATTAACTCTAAATGATTCTCTTGAATATAACGTGTCCAATAAGGATTAGGGGCATATAGACGTAGGATACCCTCTACTTCTTCAGCTACTAAAGGGCGAATCCACATCGCAAAGACGTTATCAGAGAGCTCTTGTCGCAAGCGAGTTAAGCAGTCTGTCCAAAGCATGTGTATCCCCTATGTCTGCGTTTTAAATTCAAATCATTTAAAGATTAACCCTTCCTGATGAGAAGGGGTCGCCATTCTACCCAAGTTATCCACATCTGTCATGACGAATTCGGTTGATTTTGACTAAAAAGAAATCTCTTGTGAATAAATTTAAATTCAAAACCAATTGTGTATAACTTTTTGCACATCCTGTGGATAAATTATCACATAAACTTATCCACAATCCATAAAGATAATAAAAACAGAGTTATCAACAATTCAAATATATGTTTTTTAAATTTAAAACCATCAAATCCACAGAAAAAGTCCACACTAATAAGAATAAATTTAAATTTTAAAATTTGAATTTATTTAATAGGGTCACTCCCAATTGTGGATAACTAAAAAATATGAATTTAAATTCAAATATACCAAATCCAAACTCATTCCACATCAAGGTTTGTTGATAAGTATGTAAATAAGAAGTGTATATCTTAAAAGTCATAATAAAAATAAACAATTACTTTGTGTATAACTTTTAAATGATAAAAATTGACTTAATATAAAGAGAGGATGAAGAACTAAAAATTTGACTTAAATACAAAACTTTCTCTGTTTATCATTGACAGAGTAAACATTGCACAATAAAATCGCGGACCTTTATAGAAAGATCATTTTTGGGAGTTTCGATATGAAACGTACTTTCCAACCATCTGAATTAAAGCGTAAACGCGTTCATGGTTTCCGTGCTCGTATGGCAACTAAAGCTGGTCGTCAAGTATTAGCTCGTCGTCGTGCAAAAGGTCGTCATAGCTTAACTGTTTAATTACTGTTACGCTGACCAGACTTGGGTGTGATGGCACTTTACAGTTTTAGCACAGATCGTCGTGTACGCTGTGCTGCAGATTATAAAAGTGTATTTGATGGTGCGCTTTTTAAAGTGCATCAACCCCATTTTTTATTTCTTGCAAAATTCACCGAACAGCCTAATAGCCGTTTGGGTATTGTTGTTGCTAAGAAAAAAGTGCGCCGTGCGCATGAAAGAAATCGAATAAAGCGTCTTGCTCGTGAGAGCTTTCGTCTAAATCAGCCGAAATTTGGGTTAGACATAGATGTTGTTGTAATGCCTAAAGTTGGTATAGAAACGATTACGAACGCTGAGCTATATCAACAATTAGATTTTGCTTGGCAAAAATTACAACGCTTGGCAAAAAAACATTCTAAAGTTGTCCCAACCTCGCAAAATTAAGAGATGACCAATGGTTCGTATTTTGCGTTGGTTCATTCGACTGTATCAAATTGCGATTAGTCCGCTTCTTGGACCCCGTTGTCGTTATATCCCAACTTGTTCCCAATATGCGATAGAAGCATTACAAACTCATGGTGCAATCAAAGGCGTTTGGCTATCTTCTAAACGTATTTGCAGATGTCATCCATGGGGAGGCTCCGGATATGATCCGGTACCGCCAAAAGCAATTCGTTTTATTTCGTTTCATCAAATAGATTCTCAAACGCATCATGTTGCTGTACCCTTTCGTGATCGTTTAATGAAGCAAAATCTCTCTAACCATTTGGGGTAATAGATATGCAACAATGGGCCAGGTTTGCAATTCTCGGGGCCATGTTTGTCACCGCATATTTGCTCATTTTGGCTTGGCAAAAAGATTATGGAAATGCTGCAACTGCACCGCAACAACAAGCGGCGGCTGTAAGTTCACATGAAATATCTGCTGATTTGCCAAATGCTAAAACTGCAACAGTGGCTTCCGATGTGCCACAAGCAAATATTGCGCAGTCACAAACCACAGATGCGACAGCACCTGTGAATCAACAGCTTATTTCAGTACAAACTGACCTTTATCATCTTTGGATTAATCCAAAAGGTGGTGATATTGTTCGTATTGAATTACTCTCTCACGACAAAAGCAAAGACAGTAATCAACCTTTTGTTATGCTTGAAAATGATGCCAAGCGTACATATGTTGCTCAGTCTGGCTTAATTGGTTTGAATGGACCAGATAGTAGTCGTGGTGGTCGTCCGTTATATGCGGTTGAAAAAACATCATATACTTTGGCTGATGCTAAGGGTGTGCAGGATCAAAAGGGTCAGTCTGAAAAAGTTTTAAGCGTACCAATGGTATTTAAAACACCAGAAGGCGTTGAAATTATTAAAACTTTTACCTTTACCCAAGGTCAATACCCGATTGTTGTAAGCCATCAAGTGATTAACCGTAGCCAACAAAACTGGCAAGGTCAGATGTTTGGACAGTTAAAGCGTGATAACTCTGAGGATCCTGGTAAGTCTTCTCAAGGTATTTTTACTCTAGGGACGTTCTTAGGGGGAGCTTGGGGTACGCCTGATTCACACTATAACAAGCTTAAGTTTGCTAATTTCTCAGAAGAAAAATTAAATGCTGATGCTAAAGGTGGGTGGGTTGCGATTGTTCAGCACTATTTTGTAAGTGCTTGGATTCCAGGAAACCTTAAACTGACTCAAGCAAATGGTCAGCCTTATGTTGCTAAGCTTGAATCACGTCAGTCTGCTGATCATATGAATATTATTGGCTTTACTTCGCCAGTAATTAATGTTCCAGCTGGCACTTCAATGGAAGTAGATGCAAAGCTTTATTCAGGTCCTAAAGTACAATCTGAATTAAAAGATTTAGCTGTCGGTCTGAACCAGACTGTGGACTATGGTTGGTTATGGCCAATTGCGAAGTTATTGTTCTTAGGTCTTCAATTCTTCCATAGCATTGTAGGCAACTGGGGATGGTCAATCATCTTACTTACCATTATGGTGAAGATGATTTTATGGCCTTTATCTTCAAAAAGTTATCGTTCTATGGCGAAAATGCGTGTGATTGCACCAGAAATGCAACGCATGAAAGAAGAGTTCGGTGAAGACCGTATGCGCTTCTCGCAAGAAATGATGGCGCTTTATAAACGTGAACAAGTGAACCCATTGTCTGGTTGTTTGCCGTTATTGCTACAAATGCCAATTTTCCTTGCGTTGTACTGGGTACTCATGGAAAGTGTGGAATTACGTCATGCACCATGGTTAGGCTGGATTCAAGACTTATCTGCAATGGATCCTTGGTTCATCTTGCCGTTAATTATGGGTGCGACAATGTTTGCTCAGCAAATGTTGAACCCGCAACCAGCTGATCCAATGCAAGCGAAAGTATTCCGCATTATGCCGATTATGTTCACGGTATTTATGTTGTTCTTCCCTGCGGGTCTAGTGTTGTACTGGATTGTGAACAACAGTATTACCATTTTACAGCAATGGTTTATTAACAAGAGTGTTGAGAAAAGTCGTCTAAACAAGACTGAATCAGCATCTTAATCGTTGAACTTTTGCTGAATCAATCCGCTTAAGATGGTAATCTTAGGCGGATTTTTCTTTGGCTGTATTTTAGGTTTTTTAGGTGAATAATATGCAAAGTCAAACCACAATTGCTGCAATTGCAACGCCACTAGGGCGTGGTGGAGTGGGCGTGATTCGCTTATCTGGACCTAAGGCCTATGAAATTGCTCAAAAGTTGACACAAAAAAACTTGCCTGAAGCGCGTATGGCAGGTTTTCGTAAATTTTATGATGCTGATGGAAGCATTATGGATGAAGGCATTGTCCTATGCTTTCCAAATCCACATTCTTTTACCGGTGAAGATGTTGTCGAGTTACAGGGGCACGGCGGTCCAGTCATTCAAAATGCTCTCCTTGGCCGTCTATTCGAGCTGGGTGCGATTGCTGCAAAAGCTGGGGAATTCTCCATGCGAGCTTTTGAAAATGGCAAAATGGATTTGGTACAAGCGGAAGCTATTGCCGATTTAATTGATGCCACCTCTCAAGCTGCGGCTCGTTCGGCAGTTCGTTCTCTGCAAGGTGCATTTTCAACAAAAATTAATACAGTTTTAGAAAAACTGATTCATTTACGTTTGCACGTAGAAGCTGCGATTGATTTTCCAGAAGAAGAAATTGATTTTTTGGCTGATGGCAAAATTTTAGCTTTACTGGAAGATGTTCAACAGTCGGTGCATGCAGTTCAAACTTCTGCACGACAAGGGCAATTACTCCGTGAAGGTCTACAGGTTGTGATTGCGGGTAAACCAAATGCGGGTAAATCGAGCTTGTTAAATGCGCTTGCTGGTGTAGAACGAGCGATTGTAACGGACATTGCTGGTACGACTCGTGATGTTTTGCATGAAAAAATTAGCTTAAATGGTTTACCAATTACCTTAACTGATACTGCAGGTCTTCGTGAAACGGGAGATGTGGTCGAGAAAGAAGGTATTCGCCGTGCAATCAAAGAAATTGAGCAGGCCGATCTGCTGTTATTGGTCTACGATTTAAATCAAGGTGATGACCCATTACAACTCGCTCAAGAATACTTTGCTGAACATATTGAACCGCGTCGTCTCATGTTAATCGGCAATAAATGTGATTTAACTGGTCAATCTGCCGAAATAGGTGATTATCAAGGATTCCGTCATATTACAGTTTCAGCAAAACAAGAGATGGGTGTACAAGGCCTCGTAGATGCGATTACAGCGCATGCAGGCTTTCACCCTGAGGAAGATACATTTATTGCGAGAACTCGTCATTTAGACGCAATGAAGCGCACTCAGCTCTATTTGGCAGAGGCACGTGAGCAACTTGTTGTATTTAACGCTGGTGAACTCGTTGCTGAATCACTACGTCTTGCTCAAAATGCTTTAGGTGAAATTACTGGAGACTTTAGTGCCGATGATCTATTAGGCAAAATCTTCGGTTCGTTCTGCATTGGAAAATAATTTTAAATAATCTGGATGATACGTATTGTTGTGTCATCCAGAACTTTCTTTTAGCCATATCTTTTTAAAACTTTTAAAAATTCTTCTAGCTCATTTTGATCGATTTCTGCACCTTTAAGCACATGATGATGTAAGTGCTGTTCCATTAATTCACTCATTAAACCGTTTATAGCACCTTTTATGGCTGCAACTTGCTGCAAAATATCGATACATGAAGACTCTGCTTGTTCTATCGCATTTTCAATGCTGTTGATTTGTCCTTTTAACCGTTTTACACGATTAAGAATTTTTTTATCCTGACCAATGTGACTCATCTGTTTTCTCTTGTAGAATTTAATATACTGGTAGGGAGTATATTAGGTTTAAATTTTATGCAGGATCATAGTGTATCACGTCATCATCAACATCAGTTTGATGAAGGAAATCCCTTAGCACAAAAACGGATTTTGATTGCAACCATTTTAACGGCTTCCATGATGGTTTTAGAGATATTTGGAGGGTGGTTTTTTAACTCGATGGCACTTTTGGCTGATGGCTGGCATATGAGCTCACATATGTTGGCGCTCGGTTTAGCCTATTTTGCATATCGCGCAGCTCAATATTATTCAAAAGACCATCGTTTTAGTTTTGGGACGTGGAAGATTGAGATTTTAGCCGGCTATAGCAGTGCAATTTTGCTTATGGTTGTCGCTATTATTATGGCTTTTCAGTCATTTCAACGTTTATTGAATCCAGTTGAGATTTTTTATAACGAAGCTATTCCAATTGCAATTTTAGGTTTAATTGTTAACTTGATTTGTGCTTGGTTACTTCATGATGATGGTCACCATCACCATCACCATCACCATCACCATCACCATCACCATCACCATGAGCATCGGCCTCATCACCATGATTTGAACCAAAAAGCTGCATTTTTACATGTGGTTGCAGACGCTGTAACTTCTGTTTTTGCAATTGTTGCGCTTTGTGCCGGTAAGTATTTTGGATGGGATTTTTTAGATGCCCTTTTAGGGATTTTAGGTGCTATTTTAGTTGCAAAGTGGTCATTTGGTTTAATGAAAGAGACAGGAAAAACTCTTCTAGATGCTGAAATGGATCATCCAGTAGTTGAAGAAATTCGGGAAGTAATAGCCGAATTTCCAAAACATGTTGAAATTACAGATATTCATGTCTGGAAAGTCGCGAAAGGTAAATTTTCTTGTATTTTAGCGCTAGAAACTGATGATATTTCATTGAATGCAGACCAGATTCGTCATGCTTTATCGATTCATGATGAAATAGTGCATATATCGGTAGAAATTAATACTTTAAAACCTATTTATGTTCCACGTGAAACATTAGCATAACTGGGTAGAAGTTTGGTTATATCTCGGTAATCAGTTCTGTTTTCATTAACGGAACTGACTAAAATGTTCACTCTCCTGTCCTCGAGTCGGTTTTATGCTTAAAAAATTAGGAATATTGGCATTATTTAGTCTAACAACAAGTTTGAGTTTCGCTAATGTAGATACAGTTCGGGAAAATATTAAAAAACAATATCCTAATTTAAAAATTAGCAATATTCAGAAAACCGAAATGCCTGGGTTATATAGCGCCAATCTAGATCAACAAATCATTTATCTTGGTGAAGATGGTCAGCATATGCTGGTAGGCTCTATGATCCGCTTAAAGGACCAGAAGAATTTAACCAAAGACTTAGTTCTAGAACAAAACTCAATTGATTGGAAGCAATTACCTTTAAAAGATGCCATTAAAACGGTCAAAGGTAATGGTCAGCATGTTTTAGCGGTATTCTCCGATCCGAATTGCCCTTATTGTAAAAAACTTGAACCTGAACTCGATAAACTTAAAGATGTAACAATTTACACGTTTATTTACCCTTTAAAACCTCAGTCTATTGTGGTTTCTAGACAAGTTTGGTGTGCACCGAGCCAGTCATACTCTTGGAAGAAACTGATTGAACAAGGTGTAAAACCAACAGTTGCGAGCTGCGCAAACCCAATTGATCGGAACTTGGAACTTGGAAGAAAATTAGGTTTTAATGCTACTCCTACCCTAATTTTTGCAAACGGTTTTAAACTAGTAGGTGCGAGGTCTGCTGAAGAAATTCAGGAAGTTTGGAAAGAGCTAGGCCTGTAAATAAAAAAAGCACCATTAGGTGCTTTTTTTATGAATGAACTGAAGTTTAGCTTTTTCGTGCAATCAAGTTGTAAATAAACAAAATGATGACTGCACCAATTACGGAAGCGATAAAGCCCGCAGCTGAATTTTCTCCGTAAAGACCAAGTAAACGACCACCATAAGTGGCTAAAAGTGAACCTGCGATACCAATTAAAGTAGTAACGATAAAACCTGCTTTATCATCACCAGGATGTAAAGCACGTGCAATTAAGCCTGCGAAGAAACCAACCACAATAGCAACAATAAGTGACCACATATTTGTTCTCCAGTTGTTTTTTTGATGAAGTTAATGATTTTGCTTCATATTCTATCGTGCGACAGAGCCAACTGTTTTGTCTGTAGCAGATTGCGACTTTTTGTGTCTTTTTTGTTCAAAGCTAAAACGTTATATAAAAAAATAGCACCTTATGGTGCCATTTTTATGAAATTTATAAACCAATCTCACCAATAAATGGCAAGTGACGATATTTCTGGTCGTAGTCTAAGCCATAGCCTACAATAAACCGATCTTCAACTTCAAAACCTAAAAACTTAACTTCGAGATCAATTTCACGGCGTGATGGTTTACTCACTAATGTGCATAATTGAATCGAATTTGGTTCGCGAGTTTGCAACATTTCCACAACTTTGCTTAAGGTGTTGCCAGAGTCAATAATATCTTCAACCACCAGCACATCTTTACCACGAATTTCACCGTCAAGATCTTTTAAGATTTTAACGTCTCGACTTGAAGTGGTACCGCCGCCGTAACTAGACACTGTCATGAAATCGAGTTCGTGCGGTTTGGTAATGGTACGGCATAAGTCTGCCATAAAAATAACAGAACCACGAAGTAGACCAATCAGAACCAATTCTTTGTCACTATTTGCATAATGAGAATTGATTTGCTCGCCGAGCTCTTTGACTTTTGCTTGAATTTCTTCGGTTGAAATCATGATGCTCATTGCAACAGTCATGGCAGATTCCTACAAGATATAAAAGAAAAAATAAAAAAGGTGTTGACCTGCAACACCTCGAAAATCTGAGTTAATGGTAAAATTTTAAAGCAAAATGACGTTTCATGCACCCTTTGATGGGTCTGAAATTTTATCATTTTGCGGATTATGCCGATCATGCTTTAATGCAAGAGCACATATTCCAAATAATAACAAAAACTTAACAATGCCTTTTTTATTTGGCTGTTTCTTTTTGATAAGCACGGTTTCCATAAATATAAGTCGCCTCAATATTACGGTCATCACCTAAAGTGAATAATGCAAACAGTGAATCTTCAACAGATTTGGATTTAGACTGGCGAAGCTCCTGTAATGCTGTTGGCTTTAGGTTGAGTACTACAAAGTCTGCTTCTTTACCGATGTTGAAGTTGCCTAACTGATCTTGTAAATCAAGCGCTTTTGCTCCACCTAAGGTTGCATGATAAAGCGCTTCATAAGCTGAGAGTTTATCACCTTGTAACTGCTGAACCTTATAAGCCTCGTTAACAGTTTGCAGTAAGCTAAACGAAGTACCTGCACCGATATCTGTCCCCAAACCTACTTTGACTTGCTTTTCCCAAGTTTTTTTCAATGGGAATAAACCACTACCTAAGAACAGGTTTGAAGTTGGGCAAAATGCGATAGCCGATTGTGTATCATGCATACATTGCCATTCTTCATCTTCTAAGTGAACACAATGCGCAAACACAGAACGTTTACCAGTTAGGCCATAGTGTTGATAAACATCTAAATAGCCAGCTTGTTCCGGAAATAAAGATTTCACCCAAGCGATTTCATCTTTGTTTTCACTTAAATGTGTATGGACATAAACATCTGGAAATTCTTGTTTTAGCTGCCCTGCTTTTTCTAACTGTTCAGGTGTAGAAGTCGGTGCAAATCGTGGCGTAATCGCATACAGCGCACGGCCTTTACCATGCCATTTTTCAATGAGTGCTTTAGTATCGCTGTAAGCTGTTTCTGGCGTGTCACACAGCGCTTCAGGGGCATTACGGTCCATGAGTACCTTACCGGCAATTAAACGCATCTGAACGCGCTCTGCGGCTTCAAATAAGGCATCCACAGATTCGGGATGAACTGTACAGAAAACGAGGGCCGTGGTTGTACCGTGTTTTAAGAGTTCCTGAACAAAGAACTGGGCAATTTCACTTGCATATGTTTTGTCTTGAAACTGGATTTCGGTTGGGAATGTATACGTGTTGAGCCAGCTTAAAAGTTGCTCGCCGTAAGCTCCCACCATTTCGGTTTGCGGGAAGTGAATATGGGTATCAATAAAGCCGGGTACAATCAATTGTTCTGGATAATGTTGAACCTCAACTCCAGCAGGTAGATGTTGTTGAGCGTCTGACCATGCACCAAACCATTTGATCTTTCCATGTTCACTAATCAATACACCATCTTCCAAATAACGTACTTGATTTGGAATATCAGTTGGCTCAGAGACAGTTTGTTGAATATCTAAAAAACGACCACGTACAACGGTGGTATTTGCGATCAATGACATGGATAGCCTATATATTTTCACTTTTTTCGATTGATTGTACCCCAGTTAGCCAAGATTTAAACGGTATAACGTTTACTTAGTCCCCATTCAGCCAAAATCCGTCGATAAGTCGTTGATGAACGGTCTGCTTCAAAATGTGCTTCCATCATTAGATCGAGCGGTAGTTCTTCTGGTTTTTGTGATTCGACCATGTCTTGGTCTTCGGCAAAAATTTGCGCATTAAATGCATATACTTTTTCTAAATCATCTGTTTGGTCAAAGTTACGTGTGAGTGGAACAAATAAACGGGTCTTATTACTTGAGATAGGACAACAGGTGTTCAAAATTTTTAAGACTCCACTTTCTGGGAAATCGACAGTAAGCACGGCAGAAAATGGCGGATAAACCTCAAAAGTACGCTTCCACAAAAAGCCTTCTGGTTCGAGATGTTTTAGCTCATGCGGATAATTACTGACATTGCTGATATAGACCGTTTTTAAGCCGTAGTTGGTACGTTCAGTGTGATATTTAGGGACGATGGGATTATCACGATTCGCAAAGGCGTTGTGATGCACCCATGCAAAATGAGCGACATCGATAAACCCTTCAAGCTGACGACCGCTAGAACCACCAATATCTACAAAAGGTGGCAAAATTGCTTGATGCTCTGCATCATCCCAAGTATCTAATACAGGAATATTGGCTTTAGCAATATCACGACCATGAATACTGGTCCAAATGAGGCCGTATCTTTGTACAACCGGAAATTTGGTCAGAGAAAAACGATCAGAAATTTTTGTTAGTTCGGGCTGAGCTGGTATTTGAGTACATTTCCCTTCGGTGTTGTAACGTAGACCGTGATAAGGACACACAATCTCCTCACCATCAACCCAACCTTTGGTTAAAGGCACGCCACGATGGGGACAAATATCTCGGACCAGATGAATTTCATCACTTTCTGTTTTGTAGAGTGCCATATTGACGTCTAGTAGTGTGACACGTTGAGGCGCAGTAGAGATATCTTGAATACGCGCAACTGGATATCAATAGCTCGATAAAATTTCCCAATCTTTTGCATCAAAACTGCTGTTACACGGCATGGCAAGCGGCGTTAGAGTTGGAATCGCATTCATGGCATCACTCCTTAAAAAAATCAGGGCTCTCACGAGCCCCTAAAATCTAGGCTTTTTTCTTTTTTGGAGATGCAAAGAGCTTGCCAATATTGATTTTTAAGAAAGTAAATCAGAATAAAAATTTTAAAATACATGTGGTTAATTAATATTGTTTTTGAATTTTTGTTCTAATTTAGCTTTAAAAGCGAACATTGATTATTCGCTATATATTTAAAATGCACTGATTGACTGCGTTGGAGGCACAATAAAAAAGCACCTAAACAGTGCTTTTTTTAAATCTCTATTCGCTTATTACTCGACAAAATAATGTGCTGCAAAGTGGGCATCATTACCAATGATGTCATAATAATCTTCACGAATAGACATGCCGGCACATTGATGTCCAACCATCCATAAACCAAGAGTAGGTAGTTGTCCTGAAAATAATGGGGTGTCTACCCATTTCTGTACGACATAACCATATTTGTCATAGTCATCAAAATAAAAGCTACCAGAAGCTGCACCTTGGTCATGGCCGTCTTGTAAAACCCGAATATTGGCACCTTCCCTTGCCAAAATCGGCTTTTTCACCCATTTGCCAGACAAAGCTTGTTGCGGGTCATAGGTATGGGTTTCGACCAATAATGGATGGTTTGGATAACGCTTCCAAAGCTCAACCAGAATTGCTTTATTTGAAAGTAGCATTTTCCAGCAAGGTTCAATCCATTGTGTTTGTGGGTGAATATATTGAGAAAATGCTTCTTCCCAGATCCATTCCCATGGATAGAGTTTAAATATGTTTTGAATGGGCTGGTTATGAAGGTCAACAAAATCTTGCCCATTCCAGCCTATGTTCTCCATAGAAAGCTCGGAAACTTGTAGATGAGCTTGATAAGCGGTATCCATCAAGTACTCTAAATTGCCCCAGTCTTCCCTTCCCGCTTCCTGACTGGCAGCAAAATGCACGTGGCTACCACGCGGTAAAATTGTCTTCCAGCGTTTAATCAGGTCTTCATGAATGCTATTGAACTGGTCCCGGTTTGCAATGCCCGAGACTTGTTCTATCCACAGCCACTGCGCTACAGAAGCTTCAAGTAAGCCAGTCGGTGTGTCGGCGTTATATTCCAGCATTTTGATATTTCGCCCATCGTAAGCGAAATCAAAACGGCCATACAGCATCGGAGCATTTTGTTTCCATGAGTATTCAATATGGCTTATAGCGGTTTCGGGAATTTGAAAGTAAGCAGGATAGTCACCCCGTTGAATGAGATCTCCTACTATCGATAAACACATCTGATGCAGTTCATTTGCTGCATCTTCAAGTTGTTCAATCTGCTTAAGCGTAAATTCATAAGCAACCCCTTCAGACCAGTAAATTGAGCCATCGAGAGAAGGTAAATTAAAATAATCGAAACCAATATGTTGATGCTCCACTTGCCAGTCTGGACGTGGAGTAAATATTTTTCTTTTCATATTCAGTGAATGCCTGAGGAGTTAGCCGCCGAAAGAGAAGCCGCTACGACCAAATCCCCCACGAATTGGGGATGAAGAAGATGCGCTTTTCGCCGTACTTGAAATAATGGGGTGACCTACACTCAAATTGCTGTAAGGATGTAAGGTATTGCCGTGATAAGAAACTTCCCGATTGTTTCGATAATACGCGGGACCTAAATAGCGGCTACCAACATAGCTAGAACCATGTCCACTTGAGCTATTTTCTTGTTTACATGTTTCGTTATTCCAGTCGCGAGCACAGTCATATTGGTTGTTATATACGTCTTGTACTAATGGACCATCTTTATGGCTACATGCCGTGAGTAATAAAGGGACCACGACAAGATTAATTTTTTTAGAACGCATGAGACTCCACACATTTTAATAAGTATGTTCGGCATGAAATACCGAATCGCTGTTATCTATTATGTTTCTGATTAGGAAAGATAAATTTTTAGTTGGCATATGATATTGATCTGTTTTTTTAAAGTACAGTCTCTTTTAAAAATTTAGATAACAAGGCATCTACACTTGAGATGCCTTGTTGTAATGAATTAAGACTGCAATTGTTTTTTGTTGTGTCGTAAAGAAAGGTAAGCAGTGATTGCTAACACTATGATAATAAAGCTTAACGAGATCCAGATTGGCATATGGAATACATCAAGCAATAACATTTTTGCACCAATGAACAATAAGATAATGCCTAAGCCATACGGTAAGTAATGCAGTTTAGAAGCAGCGCCAGCAAGTAAGAAGAACATTGCGCGTAAACCTAAAATTGCCATTAAGTTCGCCGTTAAAACAATAAATGGATCACTCGTTACTGCGAAAATAGCAGGAATAGAATCTACCGCGAAAATTACGTCTGAAGCTTCAACTAAAATTAAAACTAGAAATAACGGCGTTGCCCACAATAAACCATTTTGACGTACAAAGAATTTGTCACCTTCAAGCTGTGGCGTAATACGCATGTGCTTACGTAGCCACTTTAAAACTTTGATGTCTTCGATATTGGTTTCTTCTTCTTGGCCTTTTAAGAACTTGAAGCCTGTATATACCAAGAACGCACCGAAAATATAAAGCACCCAAGAGAACTCTTGAACGAACCATGCACCAATAAAAATAAAGAGAGTACGCAGTACGATTGCGCCTAATACGCCGTAGAGCAAAATTTTACGTTGTAGTGCCGCTGGAATAGCAAATGCCGCAAAAATCATTAACCAGACGAAAACGTTGTCAATCGCGAGGGACTTTTCAAGTAAGTAACCTGCAAAGTATTCCATGGTTTTTTGGTTTGCTAAGGTCACCCCAACCGTTTGTTGAAGATAAAGCCATAAACCGCCACCAAATAAGACCGCGACGCTTACCCACGCCACACTCCAGTAGGCAGCTTGCTTAATTGAGACATCTTGGCCCTGCTTTTGTTTAAAGCCCAAGAAATCAATTAGGAGCATGACAATGACTATGCCAAAGAATGCTACGTACAGCCATAAATTGCCGATTGTTTCCATAAATCCTCCCTACATCCGGCAATTGGGCATAAAAAAACCTCGACCAGTTGCCAGATGAATTAAACATCTGTATCAACATGATCAAGGTCTTGCCTACATCATGAATTTCACGATGCTCAGATACCGACTTTTTAATAAAAGTGTATTGACGATATCTGACACATAACATTGCTGTTATGTTTGGAGGAGGCTACTCCCCTTGTCAAACTAAATTCTGTATTGGATAAAACCTATCCAATTTCACATAGAATGGCAGATTTTTTTGTATTACGCAACTGAACTTAATGTCGTAGTGTGAATACCAAAAGTTCTATGGATTATTTAATCAAACCACGATCTAAAAGTGGTTTACATATAATCTGGTAAAGGTGAATAAAGAATGCGGTTAAACCTGTACCGTAAGCATTCCAAAAGTAATAACCGGCTGTATTGACCAATAGCGCGACAATAAAAGCACCCAACATATCTAAAGGAAAATGCACACCTAAATAAATACGTGACCATGCCACCACAAATGACAAAAATAAAAGAATCATTCCAATTATTTTGCGCTGAGCAAATAAATAAGATAGCGCGATGGTGCTAAAAATTAGCATATGATTACTTGGAAAAGACGCTGTTGGCGCATGTTCAATAAACGTGGTGCCTATACCCATCACAAACGGTCTTGGATGGTGATAAAACAAAGAAATAATATAACCCACCAAAAGTGATATGCAGGTTAAAAAGACAGATTTAATGACCCTATTTTTTAAATCTTGATCGCCATAAAACCATAAAAATGTAAGTATGAATAAAAGAATATACAGGAGATCATTAGCAAAAAAGATAGCAAGACGAATGATAAATTGACTCGCATCCTGAGCACCATTGATGACATGGAATAAGCTAAGGTTGAGTGTTTCTAAAGACATTCATATTCCAAACGAGAACAAAAAACGTGGGCTATGATAAAGAATTAAGGCTATTGTCTTGATAAAGAATTGTCACAAAAATGAAATATAGTTTATTGATGAGTAAAGATTAATCATCAGACCTGAATAATTTTTAATGCGTGATCTGGACGTTAATATTAAAGTGTTAACGTGTTGGCACTTTATTCGAGAACGTTAATTTTATGACTACTCAAGAAAAACAGAAAAAATTAAGTTTGAGGCCTTTATCTCCAAGAGATCCAAAACAGCCGCATAGAGCAGCGACTCCCCTTGAACTATTGTTCGATTTAATTTTTGTGGTTGCGATTGCCACAGCGGGTCAGCAGTTACATCATGCGATTATTGAAAATCATCTCTGGCATGCTCTGCCAAGCTACCTGATGGTATTTTTTGCACTGTGGTGGGCGTGGATGAATTTTTCATGGTTCGCTTCAGCTTACGATAATGATGACGCATTATATCGGTGCCTTACCTTTGTGCAGATTGTGGGTTCCTTGGTCATGGCCGCAGGTATTCCTGATGTATTTCGTAGTCAGGACTTTGACATCATTATTGTAGGTTATGTGATTATGCGCTTGGCTTTAGTCACCCAGTGGCTTCGCGCAGCAAAACATGATCCTGAACGGCGAGTTACGGCTTACCGCTATGCGATCGGTATAGTCTTGGTACAAATTGGTTGGCTTGTAGCTAACTTTGCTCATGTCCTTTCTATACCTCTATTTTTATGTCTGGTTGTGTTCGAGTTATTTGTTCCTATCTATGCGGAAAAACATTCGCCTACACCGTGGCATCCTCACCATATTGTAGAGCGCTATGCTCTCCTCACTATTATTGTTTTAGGCGAATCAATCGTAGGGAGTTTTAATGCCATACGTGATGCGCTTGCGGCTCAATCTATCAATATTCCAGCCGTTTTCTTAATGATTGGTGGATTGATGCTCATGTTCGCAATGTGGTGGGCTTACTTTGATCGTAGTGAACAACATCATCATTTTAAAGGTGTGCGTCCATTTGTATGGGGTTATGGCCATTATTTTGTCTTTGTGAGTATTGCTGCCGTAGGTGCTGCGCTTGCCGCCGCCGTGGATGTCACGACCCATCATGCACATATCTCTGATTTATATATGGGTGTGATTGTTGCTGTAAGTGTTGTGCTTTATACCACTTGTATATGGATGTTATACGAGTTTGAATGTTTAGCTGGAATTTCTAAATGGTTTTATCCTATTACTGCACTCATTATTTTATGTATTCCATTTATTTGTAATAACGTGGGGTATAGCGTGTTTGCGATGGGTATTGTTTATACGTTACGTTTATTCATCTCGAATAAATTTATAGAAGATATAGAGCCAAAGCAGGTTTAAAAACCATTAAACTAAAAAAACGGGTTTCAAACTGAAACCCGTTTTTTTATTAAATTATCTAAAGAGAAAGTTAAGCAGCTTTTGCTTTTAATGCGTTTATAAGTTTTTGATGTAAGCCACCAAAGCCGCCATTAGACATAATCACAACAGCATCGCCCTCACCTGCTTCATTAACAATACGGTTAATAATTTCATCAAGTGAACGGCTGACTTGAGCGCGGTTTGAAGCAGCTTCAATTACTGGTTGCAAATCCCAGTCTAAACCTTCTGGCTGATACCAGATAACGTCATCTGCTAAGCGTGCTGAATGTGCCAAGCCATCTTTATGGCTACCCATGCGCATGGTATTTGAACGTGGCTCAATAATGGCCCATAAACGACGTTCGCCTAAACGTTTACGTGCGCCATCCAAAGTCGTATCAATTGCTGTTGGATGGTGAGCGAAGTCATCATAAACCTCAATACCATTCACTGTACCGAGTAACTCCATACGGCGTTTTACACCGCCAAAGTTAGATAAAGCGTCACAAGCCTTTTCAAGCGAAACACCCACATGTTGAGCGGCTGCAATGGTTGCCAAAGCATTTGCTACGCTGTGTTGCCCTGTCATGCTCCATTTCACTTCACCAATGGCATGACCATTTTCGAGTACTTTAAAATGGCTGCCATCAATTGAAATTAATTCGGCAGATAAGGCTGCTTTTTCATTTGCTTCTAAACTTGTACGAATCACTGGCGTCCAGCAACCCATTTGAAGTACTTCATCAATATGAGTTTCAGTAATTGGCGCAATAATACGGCCTTCACTTGGAATGGTACGCACAAGATGATGGAACTGTTTTTGAATCGCTGCTAGGTCATCAAAAATATCGGCATGGTCAAATTCAAGGTTATTTAAAATCGCCGTTTTTGGATGATAATGAACAAACTTAGAACGTTTATCGAAGAAAGCTGAGTCATATTCGTCGGCTTCAACGCAGAAGTATTTGCCACCGCCTAAACGAGCACTTTCACTAAAACCAAGTGGAACACCACCAATTAAAAAGCCTGGGTTTAAACCCGCCTGATCAAGTACCCAAGCCAACATGGTTGTTGTGGTTGTTTTTCCATGAGTACCCGCCACCCCAAGGACATGTTTGCCTTGTAAAACGTGGTCAGCAAGGAACTGTGGACCAGAAATATATGGCAGACCTTCATTGAGCATGTATTCGACGGCATCAATACCACGTTTCATAGCGTTGCCGACAATGACTAAATCTGGATGAGGCTGTAAATGACTACGGTCATAGCCTTGCATGAGTTCAATACCTGCATTTTCTAACTGGGTAGACATTGGCGGGTAAACGTTTGAATCGGAACCTGTTACCTTATGTCCTAAATCACGAGCTAAAAGTGCTAAAGAGCCCATAAAAGTGCCACAAATACCCAAGATATGCAGATGCATTGCTCGCCTTCTCCACTGCTTTTGTACACAGTATTAATCTGAATTACTGTGTTTTCATTATTGATAAATTTGCCAGCAACGATAGCAAGGCTCAACTGGAAAAGATAGTCAAAATTCGTTGTTGTTCTATGTGTTTGAGGCACTCATAAAAGTACAGCTTTATTTTTTAGATTTAAGCTGAATTATAGTTTTATCTTTTATAATATTTTTTATCCATATTAATACTTAAATCATCGTGACGATGAAGGATGTGCCTTTGAGCCCAACGGTTTTAGCTTTTGTGCTATTAATTATTTCGAACTGTTTTATGACACTTGCATGGTATGGGCATCTTAAGTTTTTGCACCATGCTCCATTCTGGCAAGCGATTTTATTCGGTTGGATTATTGCCCTACTTGAATATAGCTTTATGATTCCAGCAACTCGAATCTTGAGTGATCAAAACTGGACTTTGGGTGAAATGAAAATTACCCAAGAAGTGGTTACGCTTATTGTATTTGTGCCATTTATGGTGCTGCTGTTTAAGCAGCCATTCAAATTGGACTATGTTTGGGCCATGTTATGCTTGTTTGGTTGTGTCTATTTTGTATTTAGAAGCCAGTAAAATTATTTGAAATTGGGTTTTCAGACAGATCGTTGTTAAATCCATCGGATTCACGCTTTTTCCTCATAAACTTGGGCTTTGGGGTGAGTGAAAAAACAGCTATAATATTGGCCTCATCTTTTTCTCTCATGCTTGGCTTGGTACAAGTCGAGTTTTTACCATTTTTACGCTTTGGAAATGCCAATGAACGCGGTCGCAACAGATACCCAACCTTTAGTCGGAATTATCATGGGTTCCCAGTCCGATTGGGCAACGCTTGAACATACTGCCAATATGCTTAAACAGCTTGGTGTCCCATTTGAAGCGGAAGTGGTATCTGCTCACCGTACGCCAGACCGTTTATTTGAATACGCAGAAACTGCGCGTGATCGTGGAATTCAAGTGATTATTGCAGGCGCTGGTGGCGCTGCGCATTTACCGGGTATGTGTGCGGCAAAAACTGACTTACCTGTGTTGGGTGTACCAGTTAAATCATCAATTTTAAATGGTGTAGATTCATTACTTTCAATCGTACAAATGCCAGCAGGTATCGCAGTCGGTACTTTGGCAATTGGCCCAGCTGGTGCGACTAATGCTGCGATTATGGCTGCTCAAATCTTAGGTTTAACTCGTCCTGAAATCGCAAAAAATGTTGCAGATTTCCGTGCTGCACAAACTGATAAAGTTGCAAGCAACAATATTCCGGGACAGGTTTAAGAGGCTGAAATGGATAAAACTATCGGTATTTTTGGTGGTGGGCAATTGGGCCGTATGATGGCGCAAGCAGCGTTACCATTAAATATTCAATGTACTTTTTTTGAAGCAAATACAGATTGTCCAGCAGGTGTTTTAGGCCAAGTTTTTTCTAGCCAAGATGAACAAGGTTTAAAGCAGTTTATTGAAAGTGCTGATGTTTTCAGTCTTGAGTTTGAAAATACGCCGGTTGCGGAAGTAGATGTTTTAACACAAACCAAAACATTGCACCCTCCCCGTATTGCTTTAGCAACTGCACAAAATCGTTTGTCAGAAAAAGCATTGTTTGATGAACTTGCGATTCCTGTTGCGCCGTATCGTGCTGTAGACAGCCTAGAAAGCTTAAAAAAAGCTGTTGCTGAGCTTGGTTTACCAATTGTGCTCAAGACAGCAACTGGTGGATATGACGGCAAAGGTCAGTTTGTACTTCGTTCAGAAGACCAAATTGATACAGCTTGGGCAGAGCTTGGTCCTGCAAAAAGCTTAGTTGCTGAAAGCTTTGTGAAGTTTTCTCGTGAAGTTTCGATTATTGCAGTACGTGGTCAAAATGGTGAAGTGAAGACTTGGCCATTGGCTGAAAACCACCATCACAACGGTATTTTGTCGCACTCAATCGTTCCTGCACCGAATAGTGAAGCTCTACAACCTGTTGCTCAAGACTACATTACGCGTTTGTTAAATCATCTCAACTATATAGGTGTGCTAACTCTCGAGCTATTTGTGACAGAACAAGGCTTATGCGCGAATGAGATGGCACCACGTGTTCATAACTCTGGTCACTGGTCAATTGAAGGTGCTGTATGTTCACAGTTTGAAAACCATATTCGAGCTGTTGCAGGCTTACCATTAGGTTCAACAGACGTTGTTCGACCAACGGTCATGATCAATATTATTGGTCAGCATCCTAAAACTGAAGATGTTTTAGCACTAAATGGCGCTCATCTGCACCTTTATAACAAATCAGAACGTGCTGGCCGTAAGTTAGGCCATATTACCTTAATGCCTGTGGATAGTAATGAATTGACGAATTTATGCCGTCAATTAGCGAAAATTTTGCCAGAACCACTCGCATTAACAGCTGATATGACCATTTAATTCAGTTAAAATTTGCAAAAAAGCGATCTTCGGATCGCTTTTTTTATCTTTTAAATTTAAAAAATCTAATATTGTCTTGCTGTGGATAACTTCTATTGAGCTTTTGAATTTAAATAAAGGTTGTAATTTTGAATTTAAAAATAGAATAACTTGTTTTTGGTGGTTTTGAATTTAAAATAAGTTATCCCCAATACCTAAAGTTTGAATTTAAATCGGGTCTCTAGCTTATGTGCGTTTTGAATTTAAAAAGATGCATGTTATCTGAGTGGTATTTTGAATTCAAAACTATATCTAACATTTAAATTTAAAACATGTATCCATAAGTGGTGAGGGGCTTGTAGCGTATAAAGATGATGAAAGATATATAGAATATAGGGGTTTCGGCAGTTTTAGTGTGTGGTTTTATAAGTTATCCACAATTGGTTTGTGATTTAAATATTTAAATTTAAACTGATGTTTTGAATTTAAAGTATGGGTGCGATTTTTGAATTTAAAAATAATTAATCTGATGTTGGAAGTTTTAAATTTAAAACTGGATGCAAAATTTGAATTTAAAACTCTGGAAATGAATTTAAAGAAGGAATTATGAATTCAAATTTACGATTTCTCTCTGAAAATTTTGAGTCCATAATGGTATGGTAAAGACAAATTTAAATTTAAAAATTGAACTAGGATAATATGCGACGTTTTTCTTGTATTGTTGGGTCTATATTTTTGACAATGACTCAGGCTCAAGCAGAGCTGATAATTAATGGTTCTACTTCTACAATATCTAGTAATGCAACAGTTCCTGTAACGAATAGCAATACTTACACGCCTAATAATAATTTTCAGAGTTGTTTGGCAAATTTACGTTCGCAAGCGATTGCTGCGGGTGTTTCGGGTAGCACGTATGACCGTTATACACAAAATTTAACACCAGATTACTCAGTGATTGATAAGTTAAATTATCAGCCAGAGTTTTCGACACCAATTTGGGACTATTTATCTGGTCTTGTAGATGAAGAACGCGTTGAGCTTGGGAAACAAAAATTAGCGCAATATCGTGATGTTTTAAATCGTGCCTCTCAAGTTTATGGCGTACCGCCTGAAACAATTGTGGCAGTGTGGGGCGTTGAAAGTAATTTTGGCGATATTTCTGGAAAATATCCTTTATTGCAGGCACTTGGAACATTAAGTTGTGAAGGGCGCCGGCAAAGTTATTTCCGGACAGAATTTTTTGCCACTATGCGTATTTTGCAACGCGGTGATTTAACCGAAGATCAACTTAAAGGTTCATGGGCTGGCGCTTTTGGACATACACAGTTTATGCCATCAACTTATGAACGCTTAGCTGTTGATTTTGATGGTGATGGTCGTCGTGATTTAGTGTCTAGCACAGCAGATGCATTGGCATCTACGGCTAATTTCTTGAATAAAGCTGGATGGCAAACTGGTATGCCTTGGGGCTTTGAAGTCAAAATTCCATCAGGTATGTCAATTGATGGAGAAGGGCGTCGCTCTAAAAAGCCATTGAGTAGCTGGAGTTCACGTGGGGTAACCCGAATTGATGGTACACCTTTAATTCAAGGTGCATTATCTGGTAGCACACCAGCTGGGTTAATGGCACCTGCAGGAGCAAGTGGTCCAATCTTTTTAGTATTTAAAAATTTTGATGCTATTTATAGCTATAACGCAGCAGAAAGTTATGGACTTGCAATTGCACATTTATCTGATCGTTTAAAAGGTGGGAAACCATTCGTTGCTTCTTGGCCAACAGATGATCCAGGTACTTCTCGTGCAGAGCGTCGTGAGATTCAGCAATTTTTGATTAATCGTGGTTATGATATTGGTGCTGTTGATGGACTGATTGGAGATAAAACCCGTGTTGCTATACGTCAGGAGCAAACCCGTTTAGGTTTAAATCCAACAGGACGGGCAGGGCAACAAATTTTACGTGCATTCCGTCAGGAACAAGCACGAAAAATGATGCAATAAGGCATTAAATAAAAAGGTCTGCATATGCAGACCTTTTTTATTGAATAACTAAATTATGGATTGATCTAGCTTTACTGCTTCTAAAATATCAAAAATAACTGAAGTGACATCTTGGCTTAGGTCGCGATCATTAAAGATTTCATAAGCAGTAATAGTGACATCAGTGTCACTTGGTAATTGCTTCTGTTCTTCTTCAATTAAATGTTCGATAGGCAGTAAAGTCTGTTTAACTTCAAGATGTAAAATATCTTTATATTCAATATTTTCATCTTCAAGCTCAATTTCTTGCTCGTTAAAGTAAGGCAACAAAATAGAATGAAGGTACGGTTTAAGTTCAATAATATCAAATAGTTCGATATCTCTAGTTTGTTCAATCGTACTAATGTGATCATTTACTTCAATCAGGATATGATAATAACTCATCTTGATCTCCATTCTATTTTAGACGGCTCTTACAACCACAATAACATGACTTTGACATGAATTTCGATGTATCTATTTATAAAATAGATACATCGTTATGTCTCATAACTAATTATTGAGGTAAAGCGTTTAATAGATCACGATCAGCATCAGTTAAAACATTACTTTTTTTATCGCTGTCTTTGCGAACTGAGTACATTAGGGCACCCGGTTGATCGCTATGTTTTAAGCCTAGTGCATGGCCTAATTCATGAGCAATCGTTAAACGTAAATCATCAATTGAGCTATACTCATAAATTGTGATTTGTTTACCGTTATAAATCCCTTTCTTAAATACATCAGCTTGGGCATTTTGCTTAAACTGATTTAAAGATTGATTGAACTGATCGTTAATCTGATTAAAGTGATTAACCTTTTTGTTTAAATCTGCAGCTTGCTGATTATAAGCGGCAATATCTTTCTTCAAAGAAACAGTTTGCTTCTGTAAATCTTTCTGAGTCTTCGCAAGAGATTTTGCTGTGTATTCAGGTGCTAATTTACCTTCGTTAAACTGCATCATTTGTTGATCAAAATTTTTCAACTTCTCATTTAAGATCTGTTTTTTGTTTTCAAGATCAGATTGAGTTTGACTTAAATTTTGCTTCAACTGCTTAATTTGCTGCTGTTCATCAATTACACGTTGTTGATCTTGCTTAAACTGAGCAGAAATTTTTTGACGCTCTGCTGAACGATTTTGGCTATCATCGTATACAAGACGAATTTCTAACTTTGCATTTGGGTCATAAGTAAAGTAATTTTTACCTGTACCTTCTTTCCAGATATCAGCAGCTTGCTGAGTAATCTGAATCAATTGATCTTGACTTAAACCAAAACGAGGATCAACTTCAGCAATTCTATATGTTAAATGTTGAGCATTTTTTTGCTGAACTTGAGTGTTTACAGGAGTTGCAAGATGAGCATTGGCCTGAAAATTAGAAAAAGCAAAAGCCAAGCCTAATAACAAAGATGTTAAGCGCATAGTCGTCAGGGGGGAGATTTAAAAAAAAACGTATTATAAGAAGATAAAATGAAAAATCAATCAAAAAATATACAATTTCGATAAATAAATGAGACTTTGGTCTCATTATTTTTTACCATTTGCCAAATTATTTGTTAGTAAAATTTGAACAGTTTTTATTTTATTTAGTTTATTTAATCAGTTAGTTTTAATGATTTTTGTCATTTGAACTATAAGTTGAACTCAGTAAATCTAAATCTGAATGTGTTAATTTGAAGTTATGAATATCTTGTTCCTTTAAACGAGGGTACATCAAAGATTTAGGGTCAGTAGTGTGTTTTAGTCCCAATGCATGTCCAAATTCATGGGCAAGTGTTAAACGCAAATCATCAAATGAATTAAAGCCATAAATCTGAATTTGATTTTGACTAAATAAGCCTTTATGAAAAGTCTCAGGACGATCAGTTGTGCTTAAATTAAATTCCTTGATAGCTTGATTAAGCATGTTTTGATGTTGATTTATTTGCTTAATTTGCGCATTAAGAGTTTCTATTTTATTACTATGATGAGAAAATTTTGTTTTTAAATCTAATGATAATCTGGTTAGCTCAGCTTGACGTTTAATTAAATCAGCTTGATTAAATTTCCCAACATTTCCTTGGTTAAAGATAGTTACATCCTTTTGATATTGTTCAAATCTATTATTAAGCTGGACTTTGGCTTCATTCAAAAGAGTAGTTTCCTCCTCTATTTGTTGTTTAGATAAAAGAACAGCTTTATTTTCCTCCCGCCATTCTTCCTGCTGCTGTAATAACTTATTTATATTAATTTTTCTTTCATTTTGAGCAGTTTGATAATCATCAAATACTAAATTAATTGTAAGCTCTGCTTGTGAGTCATAAATAAAATAAGTCTTTCCAGTTTCTTTCTGCCAAATTTCAGCAGCTTCTTTGCCAATTTGAACAAATTGTTCCTTGGTAATATGAAAGCGTGGATCTATATAATCAATCTTGTATTTTAGAGGTTGATTAAAAGAAATAGTTGATAAATGGTTTTGAGCTAAAGCAACTGTGTGTAAGCTCATACTTAAGTAAAAGCTTATTCCCCACCATAGAAATTTTTTCATGGCAAAAATAAAAATATAAATAAATTCTTATTGTTAGTAAGTAATTTAGATTCGTCAAAGTGATAAAGGAGACCAAAGAAGGCGATCATTTTGTGATCTTGCTAAAGAAACGGAATGAATAAATCTATTTATTTGGCATTAATGTAAAAATAAATGGATTTAATAACAGTGATTTTAATTTTTTGAAATAATTATAAATAATAAATAGTTAGTTTTAATAATTAGCTATTTTGACGACAAAACAACCAAATTGATATAAAAATAATAATTGTTTTTTTTTGTAAATAATAAAAAACCGCGCTTTCGCGCGGTCTTTTTAAAGAGACAAATTATTTTTTGTCATCTTTTACTTCTGTAAATTCAGCATCTACAACGCCATCATCAGCTTTTTGTTGACCAGCATCACCGCCTTGGAATGCATTAGGATCAAAACCTTCAGCACCACCAGCTTGTTGTGCTTGTTCATAAGCACGTTGAGTGATCGGCATCAAAATGTTTTGTAAAGCTTCAGTTTTCGCTTTGATCGCTTCAACATCATTTTCTTTAGTTGCTGCTTCAAGTTCAGAAACTGCTGTGCTTACCGCTGTTTTTTCATCTTCAGTCACTTTGTCACCAAGATCTTTAACAGCTTTGTTCGAGCTTGAAATTAATGCATCAGCTTCGTTACGAGCTTTTGCAAGTTCTTCAAACTTACGGTCTTCTTCAGCATTCGCTTCAGCATCTTTAATCATTGCTTCGATTTCAGCATCAGACAAACCTGAGTTTGCTTTAATCTGAATCGATTGCTCTTTACCAGTGCTCTTATCTTTCGCAGATACTTTCAAGATACCGTCAGCGTTGATGTCAAACGATACTTCAATTTGCGGCACACCACGTGGAGCAGGTGGGATATCGCCTAATTGGAAGTTACCCAACAATTTGTTTTGTTGAGCCATCTTACGTTCACCTTGGTAAACTGAAATATCTACAGCTGGTTGGTTGTCAGCAGCAGTAGAGAACACTTGTGATTTCTTCGCAGGAATCGTCGTGTTTTTCTCAATGATTGGTGTTAATACACCGCCCATTGTTTCAATACCTAAAGTTAATGGTGTTACGTCAAGAAGTAATACGTCATTCTTGTCACCAGATAATACAGCACCTTGAATTGCAGCACCGATAGCAACTGCTTCGTCAGGGTTCACGTCTTTACGTGGCTCTTTACCGAAGAATTCTTGTACTTTTTGTTGTACAAGCGGCATACGAGACTGACCACCAACCAAGATTACGTCAGAGATGTCAGAAGTCGAAAGACCAGCATCTTTAAGTGCAATCTTACAAGGTTCAATCGTACGAGCAACTAAATCAGCAACTAAACCTTCAAGTTTTGCACGTGTTACGTTGATCACTAAGTGTTTAGGACCAGAAGCATCAGCAGTGATGTATGGAAGGTTGATTTCTGTTGCATTTGATGAAGAAAGCTCGATTTTTGCTTTTTCAGCAGCTTCTTTCAAACGTTGTAACGCAAGTGGATCATTTTTCAAGTTCACACTTTGTTCTTTCTTGAATTCTTCAACCAAGTATTCAATTAATGCGTTATCAAAGTCTTCACCACCAAGGAAAGTATCACCATTAGTTGATAACACTTCAATTTGTTGGTCGCCATCAAGATCCGCGATTTCAATGATAGATACGTCGAATGTACCACCACCTAAGTCGTAAACTGCAACTTTACGGTCGCCTTCTTTTTTATCCATACCGAACGCAAGTGCAGCAGCAGTTGGTTCGTTAATGATACGTTTAACATCTAAACCAGCGATTTTACCCGCATCTTTAGTTGCTTGACGTTGAGCATCGTTAAAGTAAGCAGGAACGGTAATTACCGCTTCAGTTACTGTTTCACCTAAGTAATCTTCTGCTGTTTTCTTCATCTTTTTCAAGATTTCTGCAGAGATTTGTTGAGGTGCTAATTTTTTATCGTTTACTTCAACCCAAGCATCACCATTATCTGCTTTGATGATTTTATACGGTACAAGACCGATGTCTTTTTGTACTGCTTGATCTTCATAACGACGACCAATTAAACGCTTGATCGCGAATAATGTATTTTTAGGGTTTGTTACTGCCTGACGCTTAGCACTTTGGCCAACTAAGATCTCGCCATCTTTATAAGCAATGATCGATGGAGTTGTACGTGCGCCTTCAGCGTTTTCGATTACTTTTACTTTATCGCCTTCAAGTACAGCAACACATGAGTTGGTAGTACCTAAGTCAATACCAATAATTTTCGCCATTTGGTGTGTTCCTCTAAAATTCTGTTGCAATGTTTTTGCTTGTTATTCGATATGAGAGTCAATCGGTTTTTTTCAAGCATTTTTATGAAAAAAAATCAAAAAACTCTCAAATTTTGTGCTTTTAGCGAAGCGATGCTTCGCTTTTGCTCATTTTATTGACCAACCATAACCATAGCAGGGCGCAACAAGCGACCATTTAAGGTATAGCCTTTTTGTAAAACGGTGCCGATTTCATTGGCTTTGGCATTTGGGTCAATGCCAACAGCTTGGTGTAAATCTGCATTGAAACCATTTTGAGTATCAGCTTCTACAACACCAAATTTCTCAAGAGTCGTTAACAGTGACTTTAAGGTTAACTTAACACCTTCAAGTACAGGTGTTTCTTCACCACCAGCTGCCTGAATTGCACGTTCTAAATTGTCGACAGAGTCCAACAATTCTTTGGCAAATTTTTCAAGTACAGTCTCTTTATGTTTCTCAGACTCACGTTGAATACGCTCTACGCTTTTTTGTGCTTCGTAAACTGCATTAGCAGTACGAGCTTTTTCAAGCTTAAGATTTTCTTCTAGTTTGGTGATTTGCGCTTGTAAAGATTCAACGGTAACGTCGTTTGCTTGCTCTACACTTTCAGCCTGAGTTTGCTCGTTAGATTGCTCAGCTTGCTCATTTTGAATGTCTTGAGCTTGCTCATTTTGCTCATTAGCCATTGATGATCTCCGTTTAAATGGGTTTTTAAACATGTACAGTCCTTTTTGGCATCAGTATTTACTGCGTAAAACCTGAACTGCCATGCATATGCTGTAATTCATTAATAGGGATGAAGTATGGGCATTGCCTAAAAATTCAAGCGTACACGGCAATTTAAAGCTTTAATTTTGCGGTTTTAAGTAAAAATCCAGCTTTTCAATCATAAAAGCTATAAATTCTTGAGTAATTCGAGGTAAATGCTGTCTAGAAGCATACACGACCGACAAACTTAACTCAGGGGCCGTAAAGTTTTTAAATAAAGGAGTTAGACGTTTTTCTTTTAAATCCTTCTCCACTAATAAAGTAGGTAACATTGCGACTCCCTGTGCGTGTAAGCACATATCGTAAAGCGCATTCACATCATTACTTTTAAAAGTGACATTTAAAGGATAGTTCTGAGGCTGTTGTTCATTATCAAAAAGTGTCCAGTATTGATGTTGGCTGTGATGAGCAATACATTCATGTTGAATAAGTTGACGAGGATGGAGCAGGGGACTGTGCTGTTTCAAATAATCAGGATGAGCACAGAACACAGACTCGATTTGACAAACGGGTCGTGCAATTAAACCATCGGCCACCTTTTGAGTGATACGTAACGCCAAGTCTACTTGTGCATCGATAAGATCCATGGTGTTTTCAGTTAAGTAAACATCAAAATCAATATGTGGATGCTGACGTTTAAACTGTCGAATACATTCTGCTACCCCCAGTTCAAACAAAAATAAACCGCACGTAAAACGAATTGTCCCATTATGCTGCTCAGGTGCAGCGAGTTCTTGTAAGAGTAACTGCTGTTGTAAAATATTTTCACAGTAGAGTAGAGCTTTCTCACCTGCTGGAGTAAGAGATATTTTTCGGGTATTTCTTTGGAAAAGTCGAGTTGAGAACGTATGCTCAAGGTGTTCAAGATAACGCGAAACCATGGCACGAGAATAATTAAGATGCTCGGCTGCTTTGGTCAAATTGCCATGTTGTGCAATAGAAACAAAGACCTGAATCGCTTTTAAAGTATCCATATGTCTAGCTATTATTACAATATATGCAACAGTTTATCTTAAATTAGTGCGTTTATCTTACATAAATTGCAATTTAAAGTGTTCTTCATGAAACAGGAGAATACCTAATGAAATTATTTAAATTAACCGCTTCCGCACTGGCTACTGCTACAGCATTAACCATGGCTCAGTCAGCTTTTGCTCAAGAACTGAAAATTCAGAGTTTTCTTGCTAAACCAGAACACTTCGGTGTGACTTCAACCTTAATAGAAGGGGATAAGGAAGTTTTATTGGTTAATGCACAATTTTCAAAATCTGAAGCTTTACGTATTGCTGCAAATATTCTTGATAGCGGTAAAACATTAAAAACTATTTTTGTAAGCTATGGTGACCCGGACTATTATTTCGGCTTAGACGTATTTAAACAGTATTTCCCGAATGTACAGATCATTGCTACGCCGGAAACAGTAAAGCATATTCAGGATACTCAAGCGCTTAAAGTTAAATATTGGGGGCCACAAATGGGTGCAAATGCACCTAGCCAAATTATTGTGCCTCAAGCTTACACTGCTAAAACTTTAAAACTTGAGAATGAATCAATCGAGATTAAAGGTAAAAAAGAGCTTACTTATTTATGGGTTCCTTCTGCAAAAGCAGTCGTGGGTGGTATTCCGGTATCTTCAGGCATTCATTTATGGATGGCCGATACCCCTAAAACCAAAGATCGTGTGGAAGTCATTCAATCTTTAGAAAGCATTAAAGCCCTTCAACCTAAAATTGTTGTACCTGCTCATATGGTAGAAGGTGCACCACAAGGCCTAGATGCTGTTAACTTTTCAATTAATTATTTAAATAGCTATGAAAAAGCAGCTAAAGCAACTAAAAATGCTACTGAGTTGAGCAAACTCATGCAAAAGCAATATCCAACACTTCAAAGCGTGGATAGCTTAGAGTTAGGGGCTAAGGTCGTAAAAGGTGAAATGCAGTGGCCATAATTTAACATTTAAACCGTATTCACTTTTAAAAGAGCCGTGATCATTCGCGGCTTTTTTATGAAAAACCACTTTTAAGGGCCAAAAAGCTCTGTAACAGTCTACGTACCTTATATAGCGTTTCTATAAATGGAAAAATTTTAAATATAACGGCCAAGCAAAATGAAAAGAAAAAATTGATAAAATTAAACAATCGTTTATCTATGGTTTAATTTATAAATTAGGTTGGTCATATAAAAAAATTGAATTTAATAAAAAATTGCAGAATTTGTACTTCTATTACTACAAAAGACAACCAATGATACGCACGTCAGAAAAAAAAATTGTGAATTATAGGCAGCGCGAAGATGAACTTTGCATTTAAACGTTTGTCGTAATGAAAGGAAAGCAATCATGAAAAAATTAGGTCTTATCTCTGTAGTACTTGCTGGTGTTGCTCTTACAGCTGTTGGTTGTGCATCAGAAGCTGGTTTAAACGCTTCTGGTTCTGCTCAAACAAGTGCTAGCCCATCTGGCGTACATGCTGGTGCTGGCATCGACGCAGGTGTTTCTGGTCAAGCACAACCTGGTCAAGTAGACGCTGGTGCTTCTGGTTCAGTTTCAGGTTCTGCAACTGCTCAGTAATACGCTGCTAAAAATAAGAGATATGAGTTTATAGAACATATATGTTCATGATGCCGATACATATATGAAATGAGCTGCTACTCATTTTTCTATAAATTAGAGAGAATTTATATTCCTCAAAAAAGCCCCAGAAGACTTATCTCTTTGGGGCTTTTTATATCTTAGTGAGCTTAATCATCGTGACGATAATCTCGACGATCATGATCTCGATTTTCTACCCGTTTTTTATCCCAATCACGGTGCCTTTTTTCCCATTCACGACGATTTTTTTCTTGTTCACGAAAGTCTTTACGTTGTTGTTCATATACTCGTTGACGCTCTTCCCAACGTTTTCGTTCCCAATCATTATATCGACGTTGATCATCACGATCATAGCGACGATCATGATCATGGTAACCATATCCGCCACCACGATAATAAGGATCATCTGGATAAGCAACACAGCCTACAGTTAAAAGACTGGTTGCTAACATAGTAACAACTAGTTTTGCTGACATAGCAGTCCCTCTTTTTGTCTGTTAACAATAATTGGCAAAAAAGTCCTGTTTTAATCGACAGATTTGTTAATGACATTTGCTATAAATCAGATTAGCGTAGATTGGTTTTTACCTTTGTATCTTGATTGCATGAGTTGTATGCGAATATAGTCAAACAACAAAGAATTCTGTAGAAAATATGAAGGATAAGAGGGATTCAAGGAGACAGGCATGACAGCATTTAATCAAAAAATTCAAACATTGCTAGATAAGGGACAAGGCCCTGCTGCTCGAGCACTTGATAGGTTACCCCGACTAGCCCAAGAGTCTCTCGCTAAAATTTTAGGATATTCTTATCAATACCCAGATCTCGATTCATTTACGAAATGCATGATGGCTGTGCAAATCAAACAGGGGAGAGTGGGTTTCATTGGCTCTGATCCGATTCAATCAAGAAGAATGTTTGATGCACAAATGCAGGCCATACGTCAAAAACCAACTTATATTGAATCAGTAGAAGATATTCGTCTTCCACTACAAAGCGGCACAATCTTTGCCAGACATTATCATCCGGCTCCTAATAAGAAACTGCCATTAATCGTGTTTTATCACGGGGGTGGTTTTGTTGTAGGTGGTTTAGATACTCATGATGAAGTTTGTCGTTTATTAGCAAAATATGCAAAAGTACAGGTCCTCAGTATCGACTATCCTCTTGCTCCGGAAGTTTCACCACAACATTTAATTCAGTCATGTGAAGATGCATTAGCATGGGTTTATCAAAATCGCAGACAATTAAAAATATTAAAAAATAGAATTGCGGTTGCAGGGGACAGTGCAGGAGGAAATATTAGTACTGTTGTAGCGCAAAGATCAGTAAATAAAGCTTATGCACCACAAGCACAATTACTTATCTATCCAACAGTAGATTTTAAAAGCAGACATCCTTCTTTTTATGCCTATAACGAAGGATTGGTTTTAACAAATACCGATATTGATTACGTCACACAATATTATGCAACTCAGCATAATGTAGAACTTGATGATCCAATTATTTCACCCACCTATGGCAACCTAAAGAAAAATCCACCAGCTTTTGTGATTACAGCTGGACATGATGTCCTACATGATGAAGCGAAAATATATAGTCATAAATTAAGACAAAATGGCGTAAAAATGTATTACGAAGAGTTTCCGGAACAGACTCATGGTTTTATTAACCTGACTCCAATTTCTAGAAAAGCCAAACGTCATACTATCGAAATTAGTAAAAACTTCAGAAAATTTTGGGATAAAAATAGTTAAGTAAATTCAATAATCCATGTTTCACGTGGAACATGGATTAAATAAACAAATAGACTTAAAAATTCTTAATAAATAGTCACTAGAATTCTTCGCTGTAGGTGATTAAATTTAATAATTATCTTTTTATAAAACTTATTGTAGGAAAATATGAAAAAGTTATTGATGTTGTTTTGTCTAGGTCTAAGTAGTCACTCAGTATGGGCTAATAGCTTAGTTGAGATGCAAACAAATTTAGGCAACATCGAAATAGAGTTGTATGACGATAAAGCACCGATTAGTGTGAATAACTTTAAAAGCTATATAAAGTCTGGTTTTTATAAAGAAACAATTTTTCATCGTGTGATTCCTGGTTTCATGGCACAAGGGGGTGGCATGACTGCAAATATGCAGGAAAAGACAACACGAGCACCTATTAAGAACGAAGCAGGAAATGGTATTGCAAATACACGTGGTACTTTAGCGATGGCTCGTACATCAGATCCAGATTCAGCTACTAGCCAATTTTTTATAAATGTCGCAGATAATAAATTTCTTAACCGTTCACCGGGAAATCCGGGATATGCCGTTTTTGGTAAAGTTGTAAAAGGAATGGATGTAGTAGACCGTATTGTTCAGGTTCCTACATCAAACTATGGCATGCATCAAAACGTACCAAAACAGCCTATAAAGATTGTAGATATAAAGATCAAAACAATGGGAAAATAAATTAAATATATGAATCAATAACTTAAATTATTTTTTAAATTTATTTGACTGAAAAAGAACCGGTCGAGCATGGATATTTATAAAAGTGCTTGCGTACCGGTTTTTTTTCCCTATAATGCACTCATCCCGACGCGATACACGAGAATATCTTAGCTTACAGGGTTAAGATAAAAGCTTAGTATTGTGTTGGATCTGTCTCTGACGAGGAGCAGAAAAATCATTAAGAGAATTGAAGAACAACTTGTGTGGATTTTTACTGATTGATTAATCGAAATAATTTTCATTGATTGATTGGTTTAAATTACTCGAAGTTTATTTGAGCGAAATTTAAGTCAGTAATTGATGAGCCAGAATTGGCACCTTGTCTATAAATAAGGTGCAAAATGATTTTAACTGAAGAGTTTGATCATGGCTCAGATTGAACGCTGGCGGCAGGCTTAACACATGCAAGTCGAGCGGGGGAAGGTAGCTTGCTACTGGACCTAGCGGCGGACGGGTGAGTAATGCTTAGGAATCTGCCTATTAGTGGGGGACAACATCTCGAAAGGGATGCTAATACCGCATACGTCCTACGGGAGAAAGCAGGGGATCTTCGGACCTTGCGCTAATAGATGAGCCTAAGTCGGATTAGCTAGTTGGTGGGGTAAAGGCCTACCAAGGCGACGATCTGTAGCGGGTCTGAGAGGATGATCCGCCACACTGGGACTGAGACACGGCCCAGACTCCTACGGGAGGCAGCAGTGGGGAATATTGGACAATGGGCGCAAGCCTGATCCAGCCATGCCGCGTGTGTGAAGAAGGCCTTATGGTTGTAAAGCACTTTAAGCGAGGAGGAGGCTACTTTAGATAATACCTAGAGATAGTGGACGTTACTCGCAGAATAAGCACCGGCTAACTCTGTGCCAGCAGCCGCGGTAATACAGAGGGTGCAAGCGTTAATCGGATTTACTGGGCGTAAAGCGCGCGTAGGCGGCTAATTAAGTCAAATGTGAAATCCCCGAGCTTAACTTGGGAATTGCATTCGATACTGGTTAGCTAGAGTGTGGGAGAGGATGGTAGAATTCCAGGTGTAGCGGTGAAATGCGTAGAGATCTGGAGGAATACCGATGGCGAAGGCAGCCATCTGGCCTAACACTGACGCTGAGGTGCGAAAGCATGGGGAGCAAACAGGATTAGATACCCTGGTAGTCCATGCCGTAAACGATGTCTACTAGCCGTTGGGGCCTTTGAGGCTTTAGTGGCGCAGCTAACGCGATAAGTAGACCGCCTGGGGAGTACGGTCGCAAGACTAAAACTCAAATGAATTGACGGGGGCCCGCACAAGCGGTGGAGCATGTGGTTTAATTCGATGCAACGCGAAGAACCTTACCTGGCCTTGACATAGTAAGAACTTTCCAGAGATGGATTGGTGCCTTCGGGAACTTACATACAGGTGCTGCATGGCTGTCGTCAGCTCGTGTCGTGAGATGTTGGGTTAAGTCCCGCAACGAGCGCAACCCTTTTCCTTATTTGCCAGCGAGTAATGTCGGGAACTTTAAGGATACTGCCAGTGACAAACTGGAGGAAGGCGGGGACGACGTCAAGTCATCATGGCCCTTACGGCCAGGGCTACACACGTGCTACAATGGTCGGTACAAAGGGTTGCTACACAGCGATGTGATGCTAATCTCAAAAAGCCGATCGTAGTCCGGATTGGAGTCTGCAACTCGACTCCATGAAGTCGGAATCGCTAGTAATCGCGGATCAGAATGCCGCGGTGAATACGTTCCCGGGCCTTGTACACACCGCCCGTCACACCATGGGAGTTTGTTGCACCAGAAGTAGCTAGCCTAACTGCAAAGAGGGCGGTTACCACGGTGTGGCCGATGACTGGGGTGAAGTCGTAACAAGGTAGCCGTAGGGGAACCTGCGGCTGGATCACCTCCTTAACGAAAGATTGACGATTGGTAAGAATCCACAACAAGTTGTTCTTCATAGATGTATCTGAGGGTCTGTAGCTCAGTTGGTTAGAGCACACGCTTGATAAGCGTGGGGTCACAAGTTCAAGTCTTGTCAGACCCACCATGACTTTGACTGGTTAAAGTTATAGATAAAAGATACATGACTGATGATGTAAGCTGGGGACTTAGCTTAGTTGGTAGAGCGCCTGCTTTGCACGCAGGAGGTCAGGAGTTCGACTCTCCTAGTCTCCACCAGAACTTAAGATAAGTTCGGATTACAGAAATTAGTAAATAGAGATTTCGGTCTTGATTTATTAACTTCTGTGATTTAAGTATCACAGTATTAAGCATGACCTGATGAAGGCATGTTTATTCATTAACAGATTGGCAAAATTGAGTCTGAAATAAATTGTTCACTCAATAACAAAGAGAGATGAAGTAATTCTGATCTTGGAGTTAATTGAGAACTAGCAAATTAACTGAATCAAGCGTTTTGGTATATGAATTTAGATTGAAGCTGTACAGTGTTTAAATACACAGTGCTCTAAACTGAAATGTTGAAGTTACTAACTTGTAGGTAACATCGACTGTTTGGGGTTGTATAGTCAAGTAATTAAGTGCATGTGGTGGATGCCTTGGCAGTCAGAGGCGATGAAAGACGTGATAGCCTGCGAAAAGCTCCGGGGAGGCGGCAAATATCCTTTGATCCGGAGATGTCTGAATGGGGGAACCCACCTACTTTAAGGTAGGTATTGCAACATGAATACATAGTGTTGCAAGGCGAACGAGGGGAAGTGAAACATCTCAGTACCCTTAGGAAAAGAAATCAATTGAGATTCCCTCAGTAGCGGCGAGCGAACGGGGATCAGCCCATTAAGTTATGTGTGTTTTAGTGGAACGCTCTGGGAAGTGCGAACGTAGAGGGTGATATTCCCGTACACGAAAGGGCACACATAATGATGACGAGTAGGGCGAGGCACGTGAAACCTTGTCTGAATATGGGGGGACCATCCTCCAAGGCTAAATACTCCTGACTGACCGATAGTGAACCAGTACCGTGAGGGAAAGGCGAAAAGAACCCCTGTGAGGGGAGTGAAATAGATCCTGAAACCGCATGCATACAAGCAGTGGGAGCACCTTCGTGGTGTGACTGCGTACCTTTTGTATAATGGGTCAGCGACTTATATTCAGTAGCGAGGTTAACCGTATAGGGGAGCCGTAGAGAAATCGAGTCTTAATAGGGCGTTTAGTTGCTGGGTATAGACCCGAAACCAGGCGATCTATCCATGAGCAGGTTGAAGGTTGGGTAACACTAACTGGAGGACCGAACCCACTGTCGTTGAAAAGCCAGGGGATGACTTGTGGATAGGGGTGAAAGGCTAATCAAGCCTGGTGATAGCTGGTTCTCCCCGAAAGCTATTTAGGTAGCGCCTCGGACGAATACCATAGGGGGTAGAGCACTGTTTCGGCTAGGGGGTCATCCCGACTTACCAAACCGATGCAAACTCCGAATACCTATGAGTACTATCCGGGAGACAGACTGCGGGTGCTAACGTCCGTAGTCAAGAGGAAAACAATCCAGACCGCCAGCTAAGGCCCCAAAATCATAGTTAAGTGGGAAACGATGTGGGAAGGCATAGACAGCTAGGAGGTTGGCTTAGAAGCAGCCACCCTTTAAAGAAAGCGTAATAGCTCACTAGTCGAGTCGGCCTGCGCGGAAGATGTAACGGGGCTAAAACTATGTGCCGAAGCTGCGGATTTGACATTAGTCAAGTGGTAGGGGAGCGTTCTGTAAGCCGATGAAGGTGTATTGAGAAGTATGCTGGAGGTATCAGAAGTGCGAATGCTGACGTGAGTAACGACAAAACGGGTGAAAAACCCGTTCGCCGAAAGACCAAGGGTTCCAGTCCAACGTTAATCGGGGCTGGGTGAGTCGACCCCTAAGGCGAGGCCGAAAGGCGTAGTCGATGGGAAATTGGTTAATATTCCAATACTTCTGTGTAATGCGATGAGAGGACGGAGAAGGTTAAGTCAGCCTGGCGTTGGTTGTCCAGGTGGAAGGATGTAGGTATGTATCTTAGGCAAATCCGGGGTACTCTATACTGAGATCCGATAGCAAGCTGTACTTGTACAGCGAAGTGGCTGATACCATGCTTCCAGGAAAAGTCTCTAAGCTTCAGTTACACAGGAATCGTACCCGAAACCGACACAGGTGGTCAGGTCGAGTAGACCAAGGCGCTTGAGAGAACTCTGCTGAAGGAACTAGGCAAAATGGTACCGTAACTTCGGGAGAAGGTACGCTGTTGTTGGTGATGGAACTTGCTTCCTGAGCTGATGACAGCCGCAGAAACCAGGCCGCTGCAACTGTTTATTAAAAACATAGCACTCTGCAAACACGAAAGTGGACGTATAGGGTGTGATGCCTGCCCGGTGCTGGAAGGTTAATTGATGGGGTTAGCGTAAGCGAAGCTCTTGATCGAAGCCCCAGTAAACGGCGGCCGTAACTATAACGGTCCTAAGGTAGCGAAATTCCTTGTCGGGTAAGTTCCGACCTGCACGAATGGCATAATGATGGCGGCGCTGTCTCCAGCAGAGGCTCAGTGAAATCGAAATCGCTGTGAAGATGCAGTGTACCCGCGGCTAGACGGAAAGACCCCGTGAACCTTTACTGCAGCTTGACACTGAACTTTGACCTTACTTGTGTAGGATAGGTGGGAGGCTTTGAAGTTGGAACGCTAGTTCCAATGGAGCCGTCCTTGAAATACCACCCTGGTAATGTTGAGGTTCTAACTCTGTCCCGTTATCCGGGACGAGGACCGTGTCTGGTGGGTAGTTTGACTGGGGCGGTCTCCTCCTAAAGAGTAACGGAGGAGTACGAAGGTGCGCTCAGCGTGGTCGGAAATCACGCGTAGAGTATAAAGGCAAAAGCGCGCTTAACTGCGAGACCCACAAGTCGAGCAGGTACGAAAGTAGGTCTTAGTGATCCGGTGGTTCTGTATGGAAGGGCCATCGCTCAACGGATAAAAGGTACTCTGGGGATAACAGGCTGATACCGCCCAAGAGTTCATATCGACGGCGGTGTTTGGCACCTCGATGTCGGCTCATCTCATCCTGGGGCTGAAGCAGGTCCCAAGGGTATGGCTGTTCGCCATTTAAAGAGGTACGCGAGCTGGGTTTAGAACGTCGTGAGACAGTTCGGTCCCTATCTACCGTGGGCGCTGGAAATTTGAGAGGATCTGCTCCTAGTACGAGAGGACCAGAGTGGACGAACCTCTGGTGTACCGGTTGTGACGCCAGTCGCATCGCCGGGTAGCTATGTTCGGAAGGGATAACCGCTGAAAGCATCTAAGCGGGAAGCCTACCTCAAGATAAGATTTCCCTAGGAATTTATTCCTCTAAAGAGCCGTTCGAGACTAGGACGTTGATAGGTTGGATGTGGAAGCATAGTGATATGTGAAGCTGACCAATACTAATTGCTCGTGAGGCTTGACTATACAACACCCAAGCAGTTGTATATAAAGCATCAATCGATTCATAAATCTACAAAGCAACTTGATTTAGTTAAACGCTTAGCTAAAATGAACACAGTCAGATTCAATCAGCCCAGTCTGTAAAGATTTGGAAAACGCTTCGGCAGTTAATAAGACCAAAGCAAGTATCCATAAACAGTTGTGCTGGCGACCATAGCAAGAGTGAACCACCTGATCCCTTCCCGAACTCAGAAGTGAAACCTCTTAGCGCTGATGGTAGTGTGGGGTTACCCATGTGAGAGTAAGTCATCGCCAGCTCATTATTCCAAACACCCCCATTCTAAAGAGTGGGGGTGTTTTTTATTGCGCGAAATAAAGTGAAAATTTAATTCATAGAAAACACATAACTAAAAATCAGATTTGCACGGTTGCCGTGCTTCAGAGATATAATGAAGAAGCTTTTTATTTGGGCGTGATCTCGTGAAATTTAATTCTTTCTCTCAATTACCTGAAGATAATGAAGAACTTTCTCTTCCAGAGTTGATCTATTGGGCATCTTTAGGTGATCTAGAGCAAGTAAAACAATTATTAATAGATGGAGAGAATCCTAATCAGATAGATGAGGAAGGCTATAGTGCTTTACAAGCAGCAGCTGAGAATGATCATTTAGAGATAGTGAAGCTCTTGGTTGAAAAAGGGGCACATGTCGCTTATAAAAGCGAATACACAGCACTACAGTTAGCAGAAATGGCTGGGAATACAGACGTAGTGAATTATTTAAAAAGTTTATAAAATTAAAAAGCCCCTTTTATTGGGAAAAGCGGCTTTTTGTTCAATTTAAGACAAATGATATTTTTGCAGCTTTTCAACAATAGATTGAAGTGCTTTTACTTCAAATTCATTGGCTTCAAACTTTTCATCTTTATTGCGTTTAAAGATATCTCGTATTTCTATTACAGCATTTGGGTCAACAATACTTAAACTTGAGGTGACTTGGCGTATTTGGCTAATAGAGCGAGAACCATTCGTTGAACCATAGCCAATAAATGCAGCAGGTTTACCACTCCATTCTTTACCTACATAGTCCAGAGCATTTTTTAAAGCTGGACTGTAACCGTGGTTGTATTCTGGGCTAATAAAAATAAATGCATCAGCTTTGGCAATTTTATCTGCCCATTCTTGTTGTTTTGGTTGATCATAAATACCTGTTGCAGGTGGGTGTGAGCCTGAAAATAACGGTAAATTCCACTCTTTTAAATCAATTACTTCTGTCTGAAAATCTTCTAGATTAAATGATGGAATTGCTGTTTCTAACCAATTGGCAATTTTAATAGCTGTGCGTCCTTCACGGACACTTCCTACGATGATATAGACCAGCATATATTTTTCCTAAGAATTTTTATCTTTATAACTTAATTCATTACATAGAAAGTGAGAATATAGAATTTGTAAGGATTGTTATGTCATGCAGAAAAGTTAAATAATAAAAAAGCCCTCAATAGAGGGCTTTTTTTACATCAACTTAATGCCTTGTTGACCAGCTGGAGTTACTTTGAATATCTCTACTTCAAAAGTAATATTTTTGCCAGCTAAAGGGTGGTTGAAATCGATTTCAGTAATATCATCATTCACTGACTTCACAACACCAAATAAAGTTGCTTTTGCTTTATCTTCAAATTCGATCATGTGACCAGGAATAGGTCGTTGTTCGAATTTAACCGTATCAAAAGTTTGTATATTTTCCGGATTCCAAGGACCAAAAGCATCTTCTGGTGGAAGATGTACAGTACGTCGATCACCTGCGCGTAAGCCAAGAAGGGCTTTCTCAAAGCCTGGTAATAAATTACCGTCACCAATAGTCAAGCTAACAGGCTCTTCACGGCTACGTGTATTGTCAATTTCTACACCATTTTCGATAGCAACAGAAAAGTGTAGTTCAACTTTAGAACCGTCAGTAATACGAATTTCTTCATTAGGTTGAATAATTTCGGTCATATTATGCATCCGAATTTTTAGGTCTTTGCTTCTCAAGGAAGAATGTATCGATGAGTAGCAAAATGGTACCTAGAGTAATGGCACTGTCCGCAATATTAAAAGCTGGAAAGTGATGATTTTGGTAATAAACATGAATGAAATCGACCACATACCCTAAAGTAATACGGTCAATTAAATTACCTAATGCTCCACCTAAAATTAAAGCGATAGCTACAGGTAGCACCACCATTTTTTTAGGCATACGTAGCAACCAAAATACAAAAAGTATTGAAACTAAGCCTGCCAAAGATGTGAAGAAATAGCGTTGCCATCCTCCAGCATCAGATAAAAAGCTAAAAGCTGCACCATAGTTATGTAATAGTGTCCAGTTTAAAAATGGAAGTACAGGTACAGGATCTGCGTAGTTCAGATGTGTACTTGCAATCCATTTTGTCCATTGATCCAACACAATGGCAAGGACAGAAAGTCCAAGCCAAATGAGGTTGTGCGGATAAAACTGGAATAAGCCTTTTTTAGCTTGTGAATTAGGCATATTTTCTCACTTCGCCACGACCAGTGACGTTCACAATACAACGACCACATAAACCAGGATGATCGGCGTGTGTATTCACATCAGGAAGGACATGCCAGCAACGTGCACATTTTTCACCTTCAGCTGCAGATACTTGTACACGTAAGCCTTCCATTTCAGTTGCTTCACCTTGTTCAGCAAATGGATGTACTACTACTTGCGAAGTAATAAGAACAAAACGGAGTTCATCAGCCAGTTGGTTTAAAACTGTTTGTAATGATTCATTTGCCCAAAGTTCAACTTTGGCTGAAAGATTACTACCGACAAGTTTAGCGTTACGAGCTGCTTCAATCTGTTTATTTACTGCAGATTTTACGCTAATCAATGTTTGCCAATCTGCTTCAGAAAGTAAGTTTGCTTTTGATGAAACAGGTAGGTCATACCATTCAGCTGTAAATACATATTTTTCAGTTTGTTCTGGAATAAGTGGCCAAGCTTCTTGAGCAGTGAAGCTTAAGATTGGGCTCATCCAGCGCACAAATGCTTGTACGATATGGTAAAGCGCTGTTTGTGCAGAACGACGTGCTTGTGAGTCAGCCTTAGTGGTGTATTGACGGTCTTTGATGATATCTAGGTAGAAGCCACCTAAGTCATTAATACAGAAGCTTGTTAATGCACTACACACGACATGGAAGTTCATTTCTTCATAGGCCGCGATAATAGTTTGTTGTACTTCATTCGCACGTTGCAAGATGTATTGATCAAGAGCAATAAGGTCATCTACTGCCAGAGCATCTGTACTTGGTTTGAAACCATTTAAGTTTGCAAGCAAGAAGCGGAGCGTATTACGAATACGACGGTAGCTATCACTTACACGGCTAAAGATTTCTTTTGATGCTGCAATTTCATAGCGATAGTCGCTAGATGCTACATATAAACGTAAGCCATCGGCACCCAGTTGTTTGATGATTTCTTCAAGCGGAATATAGTTGCCTAAAGATTTCGACAATTTACGGCCATTTTCATCCACTGTAAAACCGTGAGTTAACAAGGCTTTATATGGCGCACGGTTGTGAATTGCCATAGAGGTTAATAAAGAAGATTGGAACCAGCCACGGTGTTGGTCTGAACCTTCTAAATATAAGTCAGCAGGGCTTTCTAATTCTTCACGTTGCTCAAGTACAGCGTAATGTGTTGTTCCAGAGTCAAACCATACATCAAGCGTATCACGAACAGCATTGTACTGTTCAGCATCTTCACCAATGAAGTCTTTTGCATCACGGTTAAACCATGCATCGATACCTTCTTGTTCGATAAGTTTTGCAACTTCTTCAATGAGTTCAGGCGTACGAGGGTGCAATTCATTCGTATCTTTATGAACGAAGAAAGGAATTGGCACACCCCAAGTACGTTGACGTGAGATACACCAGTCCGGACGGCCTTCGATCATTGATTCAATACGGTTTTTACCCCAGTTCGGTACAAACTCGATATCGTTTTCAATCGCGTTAAGCGCACCGTCACGTAAACCTTTTTGATCCATGCTGATAAACCATTGTGGTGTAGCACGGAAAATAATAGGAGTTTTATGGCGCCAGCAATGTGGATAGCTGTGTTTAATCGGTTGATGAGCCCACAAGCGTCCTACAGCACCTAAAGCTTCAATAATCTTTGGATTGGCTTTATAGATGTGCTCACCAGCAAAGATTGGTGCAGTTGGTAAGTAAACTCCGTTACCACCCACTGGGTTTTCAACTTTAAGGTTGTATTGAAGACCTACTTTATAGTCATCTGCACCGTGGCCAGGCGCAGTGTGTACAGCACCTGTACCGCTTGTTGCGATAACGTGTTCACCCAAAATAACCGGAACTTGACGATCGGTAAGTAAAGGGTGTTGTAAAGTAAGGTTTTCAAGAGCTGAACCAGTGAAGTCAGCTAAAACAACTGGGTTTTCAAGCTTGTAACGCTCAATTGCAGAAGCAACTAGGTCTTTAGCAAGAATAAAGTTTTGCTTACCACGTTCAGTAGTCACTTGTACCAATTGATATTCAATTTCGGCATGCAATGCAACTGCTTGGTTCGCAGGTAATGTCCAAGGAGTAGTGGTCCAGATCACGATATCAGTTGGATCTTGAACATCTACATTTACACGAGCGCTTAAGTCTTTTAAATCTACAACGCCAAAACCAACGTCAATTGCGTCAGACTTTTTATCTTCGTATTCAACTTCAGCTTCAGCAAGTGCTGAGCCACAGTCCATACACCAGTTCACTGGCTTTAAGCCCGGCTGGATATGACCATTTTTTTGGATTAAACCTAAAGCACGAACGATATCGGCTTCTTGTTTGTAGTTCATGGTGAGGTAAGGATTATCCCAATCACCTAAAACACCAAGACGTTTAAAGTCAGCACGCTGTAAATCAATTTGTTTTAGCGCATATTCACGGCAGAGTTTACGGAAAGTCGCTGCGTCAACTTTTTCGCCTACTTTACCTACTTTTTCTTCAACTTTTAGTTCGATTGGCAAGCCATGACAGTCCCAACCCGGAACATATGGCGCATCGAAACCTGCCAAAGTACGGCTTTTTACGATGACGTCTTTGAGTACTTTGTTAACCGCATGGCCCAAGTGAATTGTACCGTTCGCATATGGAGGGCCATCATGCAAAATATATTTTTTCTTGCCAATACGCGATGCACGAATCTGCTGATAAATGTTGTCGGTATACCACTCTTCTAACCATTTCACTTCACGTACTGCCAAATTTGCTTTCATTGCAAATTGAGTATCCGGCAGGTTTAGCGTGGCTTTGTAGTCCACTGCATTTTCAGTAGTTTGCTTATCGCTCATGCAAGTTGTCTTCCAGTTTAATCAGCTTGGGAGCCGACATGTTTTACAATCAAAATTCGAATTAAAAAGGAAATTGTGTCGTGTCGTTACGATATTGTCGTAATTGCTGCACGTCATTATCAATTCCTGCCTTAAGTGCCTCAAGCGAAGGGTAGTTCAATTCACCATGAAGATAGTGAAGAAAAGTCACCCGCATAAATAAGCCATACAGATTAGCAGAAACATCAGGGAAATGTACTTCTAATCTCCACTCTGGATGCTCTTGCTGGATGGCTGGGCGAGTACCGACATGACCTGCACCATAAAGGCTGTTTTCATGATATCCGGCAATTCCCGGTTTTTCAGGATTATCCTGAAGCACTTTTTGAGTTAGCGAAGTTGTCTCGCAAATGACTTCAACGCCATAAATACCATTTAAACAAGGCTTATGGCGGTTTAGACGAACATTAATCGTTGGAAAATCTAAAGTTCGTCCAATTTGGTCGCCATATTGAACACGTCCGGTAATACTGTACGGACGGCCTAATAATTTAGCTGCTAAAGCGAGATTGCCCACTTGAAGCACTTGGCGAATACGAGTTGAACTGACGCGTTCACCTTCGAGTTCAATCGTATGTAAATTTGTGACTTGAAATCCGTAATTCTTTAAAAATTCGCTGTTACCTTGACGGTCTTTGCCGAAATGAAAGTCATCTCCTAAAACCAAAGCTTGAGCATTTAATTTGTCTTTTAATAAATCTGCAAACTCAGAAGCACTCATGCTACGGAAATGCTGGTCAAACTTGGCAACCGCAATGTAATCCACCCCAAGTTCAGCTAGATATTCAACTTTTTCCCGTAAGGAATTAATACGAGGCGGGGCATCGTAGCCTTTAAAGAACTCAAGCGGTTGGGGCTCAAAAATCATGACCAATGTTTTTAAGCCTTGTGCTGCAGCAATTTTTTTCAGTTGAGCAATCATCGCTTGGTGACCTAAATGGACACCATCAAAATTACCAATAGTTACCGCTGTTTGCGGCAACTGGAAATTGGGCGATAACGCATTAAGACGTAGCAGTTTCATGAACTTAAAATATGGCTATTTTTGCAAGGGCTATATATTGCCATAATCTCACAGATTCGTCTTGTTGTTGTGTTTTTACTCAGGTATTTTTCAAATGAATATCTTTTATATCTAAAAAATTGATGAATTAAATAAAAATAAATCAATTTTTCTTATTATTAATTTATCCTACTATAGTTTCATTCACTCTTTGATTAGAGACTTAAGATGAAAAGACCCTTTTACCAATTAAATCAAAGTAAAGATGTTATACGGCATTTTACCCCAAATTGGTTTACAGCAACTATGGGTACTGGCGTGGTTAGTATGATTTTAATTCAGCTTCCATTTGCCAAATCATTTTTATTTATGCTGGCTACACTGTTATGGCAATTTAATATTGTTCTATTTAGTGTTTTTTCAGGTCTTTATTTATTGCGATGGTTTCTTTTCCCTCATGAAGCGAAGCAAGTATTTAATCATCCAAATATGTGCTTGTTTTTAGGCGCTATACCGATGGGGCTTGCAACCATACTAAATGGCTTTTTAAGCTTCGGAATCGGGCTTTATGGTGAAGTAGCAATCCATATTGCTCAAGCTTTATGGTACATCGATGTCTTTTTAGCGTTAGCAATTGCTTGGATTGTGCCGTTTTGCATGTTTAGCCGTCAGAATCATCAGCTACATACCATGACTGCAATTTGGTTGTTACCTGTCGTTGCTTGTGAAGTCGCGGCAAGCTCTGCGGGCATGTTGGTTGCACATTTACCAGCAGATTTTCACAGCTTTCATTTATTGTTAGCGGGATATGTACTCTGGGGAATTTCTGTATTACCTGCATTTGCCATTTTAACGATTTTAATGTTGCGTATGGCTTTGCATCAGTTACCAGAAAAAGAAGTCGCAATTTCTAGCTGGTTATCTTTAGGCCCAATTGGCACAGGTGCTTTAGGTCTATTGTTGCTAGGTGAACAGGCAAAAAGAGTATTGGTAAATATTGGCTTTTCTGAGTTTACCCATGTATTTCAAGCATTAGGCGTTGTGGGTAGTCTGGTACTTTTAGGGTTCGGGTTATGGTGGCTAGGTCTTGCGATATTAACAACGCTTCGTCATGCAAAAACAGGTATTCCGTTTAACTTGGGTTGGTGGGGTTTAACTTTCCCATTTGGTGTGTTTATTTTGGCTTTATTTAATCTAAGTCATCAGATTGAAGTTATATTTCTACAATACGTTGCTGTGGCATTCAGTATTTTATTACTTGTAATGTGGAGCGTAGTAATGAAGAAAACCTTAGCTGGCGCATATAGTGGCAAGCTGTTCTTTTCTCCATGTTTGGTAGCTTTACAAGAAAGAATGCAGTAATGGTGAAAAGGTGCAAAAAAGCTTTTGCACCTGATTTATACTTATTTTCTAATTTATTAATCTTGAATTGAGCCTTTTTGAATGAACAAAGATATCGCTTTAATTATGGCACTTCCTAATGAATCTAAAGGTTTATTTGAGCAAGCAGGTATTGAAGTCCATTACAGTGGTATAGGTAAAATCAACGCTGCTTTTAAAGCATTTGAAGTTATTCAAAAAACAGGCTGTAAAACTCTAATTAACTTAGGTACAGCTGGAAGTTCGTCTTTTAATCGACATAATTTAGTTGAAGTAAAAACCTTTGTACAACGTGATATGGATGTTTCACCATTAGGGTTTGAAGTAGGTGTAACGCCGTTAGATGATCATTTACCGGCAGAGATTCATCTCCAAACGCATTTTGCTGATTTACCAAAAGGGATTTGCGGGACAGGGGATTCATTTGAAACTGGCCAGCCAAAAGTCGCGTGTGATGTGGTGGATATGGAAGGGTATGCTTTAGCCAAAGTTTGCCACAAGCTAGGTGTACGTTTAATTTCGGTGAAATATATTACTGATGGCGCAGACGATACCGCTCATTTAGATTGGGAAGAAAATTTATTATTGGGTGCGCAAAAGCTCTTGGCTCTTTATCAAAATCATTTTTAAAAAAAGATCGGCAAATTTGCCGATCTTTTTTATTTTAGCGAGGTAATACGCCGTAGAGCATCATATGTACTGTATGCTCAATCGAGCGTTGGAACATACTGCGGTTACGCAGTGTTTTTCCAGTCACCATTTCCATTTGCGTGGCAAAATCGGCATAGTTTTGTGTAAGACCCCAAATATTGAGTATTAACAGCTCAGGGTCGATATCTGGAGAAATTTTTCCTTCTTCTTGCCATGTTTGAATGACCTTGGCTTTACGCTTAAATAGCTTTTTCAAAGGTCCTTTCAGTATAGGCAAAATGTGTGGTGCCCCTTGGATAATTTCCAAAGCAAATAATCGCGAAGCTTTTGGTTGGCTACGAGAAAGTTCGATTTTTTGTATTAAGTAGTGAGACAAAGCTTCGGCCGGTTCTAACTCAGCTTCTAAGGTTTGTAAGGGAGCAAGCCATTTTTGTAAAACTGTGGTCAGCACTTCCACATATAAAGACTCTTTATTTTCATAGTAATAGAAAATATTCGACTTATGCATGTCAGCGAGTTGGGCAATTTCATCCAGACTTGCACCACTGAACCCATATAGTGAAAACACATCAAGGGCGGCAGCAAGAAGCTGATTGCGCTTTTGAGTACTCTTCTTTTGTTCCATTTGCTGCATAAATTAAAAAGATAGTGCTCCCATTGTAAGGTAAATCGTTTGATTTGTGCACAGGTGTCTCACTTTTTTAGTGAAAAAACGGATAGTTATTTGAGCAATAGATATACTATTGTGCAAAAAATAGAGAGATTCACTAGTTTATTGTTATTCTTAAAAATATTTTTTGATCTTCGCCCTAAAAAAGAGCAATAAATCATCAGTTTTATTGCTCATTAAGTGGGCATTTTGTTGTTGAAATGGTTCTCATTACTCATCTCAACCTTAAGTTGCTAAGACTGCGTCGAGTACTTGTTGTTCAAGCTGGGCAAAAGTGATGCTCTTTTTACGCGGACGTGGCAAATTCACTTGGAAACTTTGGGCAATTTGGCCCTTATCTAATAGGATAATACGGTCGGCCAGTTGCACTGCTTCACTTACATCGTGTGTGACCAAAATGGCAGTAAAACCTTGCTCTTTCCATAAACGTTCAATCAAGCTTTGCATCTCAAGGCGGGTGAGCGCATCTAATGCACCCAAAGGTTCATCTAGCAGTAAAATACGGGGAGTATGAGATAACGCACGGGCTAGGGCGGTACGTTGTCGTTGTCCACCAGAGAGCTGTGAAGGCCATTGTCCCGCTTTTTCTTTTAAACCTACTTTCTCTAATAATTCTTCTGCTAAAGCATGTTGCGATTTTGGTAGCCCAAGTTGAACGTTTTGAAGAATATTTCGCCAAGGAAGTAAGCGTGGGTCTTGGAACATAACCCGAATGTCATCGTTAGTAATTCCTTCACGTAAATGTCGGGCAGATTTAAACTTGATCTCACCAAAACTTGCTTTTTCAAGTTGGGCAATTAAGCGTAGTAAGGTACTTTTACCGCAGCCACTACGACCAACAATAGCTAAAAATTCGCCCGGTTGAATATGTAGGTTAAGATCTTCAAGAACTTTAACCTCACCATAAAACTTATAAAGCTGTTCAATCAGAATCTCTGCACCTACTACGGGTTCTTGTGACTCTGGATGATTTTCTGGAATGAGCTCTACGTCATTCTGATTAATATTTAAATTCAGATTTGTCATATTCTAAGCTCCCTTATTTCTGATATCCCGCGTGCCAGCGTAATAAATAGCGTTCCAAAAGTTGTGCTAAAACATCGGCTAACTTACCTAATAGGGCATAAAGAAGAATACCGACGAGTACCACATCTGTTTGCAAAAACTCACGCGCATTCATGGTCATGTAACCGATACCTGCTTGTGCTGAAATAGTCTCAGCTACAATGAGCAACACCCAAACCAAACCTAATGCAAAACGTAAACCGACTAAAATAGAAGGCATCGCACCCGGTAGAATAATTTCTTTGTAAAGCTGCCAACGGGAAAGGCCATAGCTTTTACCCATCTCAATCAATTGGGGGTCGACTGAACGAATACCGTGATAGGTATTGATATAAATAGGGAAGAAAACACCAACTGCCACCAAGAATAATTTTGCTGTTTCATCAATACCGAACCACAAAATCACCAGTGGAATAAGTGCAAGAGCCGGAATATTACGAATCATTTGCAAGGTCGTATCGAGCAGGGTAGAGGCGAAACGTGAAGATCCATTGAGCAGACCTAAGAGCAAACCTAAACCGCCGCCTATCAGAAGGCCAAGCAGTGCACGACCAGCACTTACTTTAACGTGATGCCATAGTTCCCCACTCACCAAAAGATGCCAAAATGCCGAAACGACAGCAGTCGGGGCGGGCAAAATACGGCTTTCTAAAAGACCCGAAGTTGAGGCAATTTGCCAAACAACCAATAGAAGAATAGGGAAAATCCAAGGCAGCAAACGCTGCCCGATTTGTTTCGTTCCACGTGAAACAATATTTATATCTTTGCTCATGCAGGCTCCTTGACGGAACTATTTTGTTTCTTCTCGTCTGGAACATAGTTGTTGGCAATGATTTCACCGAATGGTCCGGTTAAGTTTGGCTGAGCAAGTTTAGCTCGGGTCTCGATTGGTAATAATGGGAATACTAACTCTGCAAAACGGATTGACTCTTCAAGGTGTGGATAGCCTGAGAAAATAAAGGTATCGATACCTAAATCTGCATATTCTTGAATACGTGCAGCAACGGTTTCTGGGTCGCCGACAAGTGCTGTACCTGCACCACCGCGGACTAGACCGATACCTGCCCAAAGATTTGGAGATACTTCAAGTTTGTCTCGATTACCGCCGTGTAGAGCAGCCATACGTTGCTGACCAACTGAGTCCATTTGTGCAAATTTTTTCTGTGCTGCAGCAATAGTTGCATCGTCTAGATACTGAATCAGTTCGTTAGCAGCTGCCCATGCTTGTTCGTTGGTTTCACGAACAATGACATGCAAGCGAATGCCATAAGTTAATTTACGGCCTTTAGCCTCTGCTTTTGCACGAACATGTTCGATCTTTTCTTTCACGGCCGCTGGCGGTTCACCCCAAGTGAGGTAAGTGTCCACTTGCTCAGCCGCAAGGTCGACCGCGACATCTGAGGAACCGCCAAACCAAAGAGGTGGGTAAGGTTTTTGAACAGGTGGATAAAGTAGTTTTGCATCATCGACTTGTAAGCGTTCGCCGTGGAATGTAAAAGCTTCACCTGTATGTGAACGCGTCAAAATTTCGCGCCAGATTTTTACGTATTCATTGGCAGTTTGATAACGCGTTGAGTGATCTTCATATAAACCATCACCACGTAGTTCGGCTTCATCGCCACCTGTCACCAAGTTGAGTAACACACGACCATTGGACAAGCGGTCAAATGTTGCAGCCATACGTGCAGCTAAAGCTGGTGTTGTTACCCCCGGACGTAACGCAACTAAAAACTTAAGGTGCTGAGTTGCATCAATTAGGCTCGCCGCCGTAATCCATGGGTCTTCACATGAACGGCCCGTTGGAATAAGTACACCTTCATAGCCCAAATTATCTACTGCCACAGCAATTTGCTTCATATAGGCATGGTCAACCTGACGAGCGCCTTTACTTGTACCTAAATAGCGACTATCACCGTGGGTAGGAATAAACCAGAAAATTTTCATGTGCATTACCTATATGTCTATTGAAATTACTTGGCACCCCAAACAGCTTGTTTAATGCTGATTGGTTTTGGAATGATGCCTTGTTGAGTAAAGATGTCTGCAAGCTGCTGTTGTTCAGCAATCACTTTGCTGTTAAGAGGAGCTGCTGCTGATGGACGTGGACGACGTTTAATGAATAAGTCACTAGTTGCAGGTTTTAAGCCTGTACTTTGGCCAATCGCACTTGCTGTTTCTGCTTGATGGCTTTGAACCCATTTGTCAGCTTGATTGATCTGCTTGATGAGTCCTGGAACAGCTTTTGGATATTGCTTAACAAAATTTGGAGCGGCTAAATAGAAGGTATAGTTCGGGCTTAGACCTTTACCAGATGCAAGAACACGAGCTTGGTCTTCTAATTGTGCTGAAGCGTAGTAAGGATCCCAAATTGCCCATGCATCAACGGCACCTTTTTGGAATGCAGCGCGAGCATCGGCAGGTGTGAGCCAAATTGGCGTAATGTCGCTCCATTTTAAGCCCGCTTTCCGCACAGCCTGTACAAGTAGGTAATGTGAGCTAGAACCTTTTTGTAGCGCAATACGTTTGCCTTTGAGGTCTTTAAGTTGAGTAAGCTGTGAGTTTTTAGGAACTAAAATTGCTGACGCTAATGGCTTAGCTGCTTCATAAGCAATGTAATATAAAGGCTTGCCCGCTGCTTGAGCATAGACTGGCGGGGTGTCTCCAGTAACGCCGACATCGAGTGAGCCAACAGCCAAGGCTTCTAAAATTTGAGGGCCAGCGGGAAATTCATTCCAAGTGATTTTGGCATTTGGAAATTCTTGTTCAAATAGTTTTTGCTGTTTGGCAATCGCGAAGTTAATCGAACTTTTTTGAAAACCGATACGAAGTTCTTTCACTGTTGGGTCAATTGCCCAAGCAGGCGCTGCGATTGTTAAACCTAAGACAGCGAGCGGGCTAAAGCGCTTAACTAACTGAGTCCACTGACTCTTCTTAAATAATGACTGATGTTGCATATTGATATCCTTGTTCCCTTAAGGCAAGGCACAGCATTTATATCGTTATTTAAGCTGTGCCAAAGCTAGGTTTATTTCAGTTTTAAAATGGCTTCTTGTATGGTGAGCTTGTTTGGAATGAGCTTTTGCGCATAAAAGGCATCGGCTACATATTGTTGTTCTTGGGCGACCTTGTCAGATATTGGCTGAACTCCAAAACCCATTCGCGAAATGGACGTTTTGAGTACATCAAACTCAAGTGCAGTAGGTTTTTCGAGTAGCTTAGCCGCTTCATCTTGATGCGTGCTGACCCATTCAGTTGTCTGATTTAGTGTTTGCACAACAGTGTTGAGTACTTTCGGATTACTTTCTGCAAATTTACGATCAGCCAAGTAGAACTGATGATTGCTCACCAAATTTTCACCAGTCGCTAAAACACGAGCTTGAATTTGATGTTCAGCTGCTGCAAAGAACGGATCCCAAATCACCCATGCGTCGACAGCTCCTTTTTCAAAGGCTGCACGCGCATCTGATGGTGGTAAATAAACAGGTTGTATATCACTTAAGCTCAAGTGATTTGCTTCTAAGACTTTTAATAAAAGATAGTGAACATTCGAACCTTTATTCAGTGCGACACGTTTGCCTTTTAGATCCTGAATAGAGTGAATAGGAGAGTCCTTTTGTACCAATAATGCTTCTGCTTTTGGTGCAGCCGGTTGGTTTGCAACATAGACTAAATTTGGATTGGCCGCTTGAGCAAAAATAGGAGGTGCTTCGCCTGCTTCACCTAATGAAACGCTTCCGACATTTAGACCTTCAAGTAATTGAGGTCCCGCAGGAAACTCAACCCATTTCACTTGTACACCTTGGTCTTTTAGTGCTTTTTCCAAGTCACCACGTGCTTTTAGAATAGGAAGGATGCCATATTTCTGGTATCCAATATTTAGAGTTGTGGTGGTGTGTTCCTCTTTTTTGGCACAACCACCTAGCATCATCACTCCCGCAAGGCTGGCAGCAATGACTGAATATTTTGCCCATGAAGTGGAATTAAAAAGTGCCATGTGGTTTTGTGCTCCCCGAAAGAGAAAAAGAAAAATAATTGGATGAGCAGATACCCTAAAGGGATTTTTATTCCATAAAAAATAAGTATTCGGTCTTTATTTATGCAAAAAAAAGCTAAAAACTTTCGGCGATAAACTTATGCAAAAAAAAGATTTATTAAATAAAATAATATTTAGAAAATTGTGTTTAAGGGTTTGTAAATAAAAAGAAAAATATTAAAAGAATAAAATTTGATGATTTAAAAAAAGTACAACCATACATTAATCGTATTTATGGTTGTACTTTTTGGACTAAGCTTATCTGAAATAAGAATATCTTAAAAAATGCAAAGACTAAGGAAGCAATTTTTTAAAGACTAAAGAATTTCTTTGATAGTTATAAAGTGCCTGACGGGCATTTGGTAACTCATCAACGGTGACTTGGTGGAAACCATGTTCTAAAAACCAGTGTGCAGTTCGGGTTGTTAAAACAAATAATTGACGAATGCCTTGTTGTTTTGCCTTTTCTTCAAGGAATTGCAAAATTTGGCTGCCACGGTTCGATTTACGATAACTTGGGTGTACTGCTACACAAGCAATTTCCGCTGAACGAGTTTCGTTAAACTCCGTCGGAATCGGATAAAGAGCAGCACAGGCCAAAATCATACCGTCTCGTTCAATAACCGCAAACTGGCTAATTTCTTGCTCTAAACGTTCACGTGAACGATAAACCAAAATACCTTCTTCTTCTAACGGGCGTAATAAGTTCATTAAGCCGCCAACATCTTGGATATGCGCCATACGAACTTCTTCATAATGTGCATCGGTAATCATAGTACCTACACCATCACGTGTGAACAGTTCTTCAATGAGTGCGCCATCATAGGCATATGAAATTAAATGAACACGATGTACACCCGACAGAGAAGCTTTTTTTGCTTCTTCTAAATGTAGAGTTAGAGTTGGACTGGTGGTTTGGTATTGTTGAATATAGTAGTCAAGTTGATGCGGACTTAATTCACGCAATAATTGTCCTTCTTCATTGAGCAAACCTTGTTGCTCACCTAAAAATATTAATTTATCTGCTTTTAAATAGGTTGCAGTTTTCGTTGCAACTTCTTCAGCTCTTAAATTAAATACTTCACCTGTGGTTGAATAGCCAGTTGGACCAAGTAAAACAATATTATCGTTATCAAGATGGCGTTCAATCGCGTCGGTGTCTATGGAACGAACCTCTCCTGTAAGCTGAAAATCCATGCCATCACGAATACCATAAGGTTTAGCTGTTACGAAGTTTCCTGATACGACGTCTATGCGAGCACCGTACATTGGAGAGTTAGCTAAGCCCATAGATAACAATGCTTCGATTTCTAAACGAATAGAACCGACAGCACTCATGACACAACTTAATGATTCACGTGTGGTAATACGGCTATTGTCATAAAAAGGAGTTTCGATACCTTTATCTTTAAGGTTTTGATTAATTTGTGGACGTGCGCCATGGACCAAAATTAAGCGAATACCAAGTGAATGCAATAAAGCAATATCATGGATAATGTGTTCAAAATTAGGATCGCGGACTGCTTCACCGCCGAACATTAAAACAAAAGTTTTATCGCGATGGGCATTAATATAAGGTGCTGAATGTCGGAACCAATGTACATAATGTTGGGTGTTATTATGTGATTTCTCTAAAGACTTAGTTGGCATACCGATCTCGAATCAACAGCAAAAAGATATAAAGATGATTCTAAACAAAAAAGCTTAAAGTCGCATGTATTAGATAGAAAAACACCCAAATTACATTTGGGTGTTTATTGATTTATTAAATTAACGAATCACTTTAATAATTTTATGACTTTGCTCATTTACGAGTACGTAGTTACCGTTCACTTTATACCATTTTTGAAAACGTCCAGGCTTAGTCAATTTATCATGCGTGCGATAGTCGATGACATAACGTGGGTGCTGATATTCATGTGGTACGACTTGGCCTTCTCGCCAGATATTGGCACGATCATCTTTATGAATTACTTTGACTGGTCTGACGTCATGGTTTCGGTAGTTATCATGATGGTCATGATCATTTGGTGCAGCCATCGCTGTTGATGCGATTAAACCACTCATTGAAAGAACAATTGCTGTTGTTAGTTTTTTCATAATGAACCTCGAATGATCAATTAAATTTCGATAATTGAAGATTAGTGAAGAATTACAGATAAATCGTGAAGACTAAGAATAATAAATGTGAAAAATATCTATGAAATAAGAAGAAATTTAGAATATATAAATTTTAATATCTTATTGATATAAAAATAAAAAAGGATAAAACTGATGAGCTTTATCCTTTTTTATTAACTGATGAGTGAGGAGCTATCAGTTTTATAAGCCACGAATGCTAACAATGCTATTAGAATCAGTGTCGACTAAAATATAATCATTATTGATTTTGTACCATTGTTGATTACGGTCTGGTTTAGGCAAGTTATTGTCTCTATAGTCGACCTTATAGCCATTACCGCGATAATGCTGTGGCATAACATAGCCTGGCTGCCAGCGATGTTGCTTTAGACGCTCAAAACCGCGTTCTTCGCGCATACGACGCTCATCGCGAAAACGATCTTCATCATCATCACGGTCATGTTTATGCCCACGATCATTCCATTCACCACGAGGCCCACCTTTAGGTCCTTTCTGGCCATGTCCTCGGTCAAATGGAGGATCAGCAAAGCTTGCCATACTGGTGGTCAGTACAGTTATGCTAAGGGCTAAGATGGTGAACAACTTTTTCATGATGCATCCTCGTTTACATCTGATGTCTCTCATGTTGAATACTGTACGCGCAAAATGCAGAGAAACTGTGAAGATCATTTAATGCTTCAATTAAAATTACGGATAAATCCAGTGTTTTATCAATAATAAAAAAGGCTTGTATATATCTTTTCAGGTATAGCCAAGCCAGATGTGATGATCGGCCGTAATTTATTTTAGCTTTTCATCTATAGTTATTTAGTCCTGTGCATCAATACTTTGACCATTGAGCGTCAGGCTATCTTCACCCATTAAATAGAGATAAGCTGGCATGATTGACTCTGGTGTTGGTAATGTTTTTGGATCTTCTTCAGGATAAGCTTTAGCACGCATTGCAGTACGTGTTGCACCTGGGTTAATGCAGTTAAAGCGAATATTTGGATAAGTATGCTCAGCTGCAAAAATCTTGCTCACAGCTTCAATCGCGACTTTAGATACTGAATAAGCACCCCAAAGTGCACGTGCTTCGCGACCTACGCCAGAGCTGGTAAACACAACAGAAGCGTTATCTGATTTTTGTAAAAGTGGGAGTAAGGCTTGAGTAAGCGCAAAAGGTGCACGTAAATTGACTGCCATCACATCATCCCACACTTCTGCTGGGTAATGGGCAAGTTCTACTCGATCACCTAAAATACCGGCATTATGCAAAATACCATCTAGACGTCCAAATTGCTTTTCTAACGTATTGACTAAAAAGTCATAATCACGATCAGAAGCACTCGAAAGCTGGAGCGGTAAAATTGCAGGTTGAGGGGCGCCTAAACCTTCAATTTCATCATAAATTACTTCAAGTTTATTTAAGGTTCTACCATGCAAAACCACAGTTGCACCGTGTAAAGCATAACTGAGGGCCGCAGCTCGCCCGATTCCATCACCTGCACCGGTGATTAAAATAATTCGATCTTTGAGTAGATCTGGACGAGGTTGATATTCTGAATATTTCATTGGTAAACCTCCTTCTTTTTATACTGATATAAATAACCGTTAAAAAAGCCTGTAAAACTCTTGTGTTAACTTATCATACGCTGATTTTCCTGTAGAGCAGGAAGCTTTTGACGTAACATCTCGTGTAATTCTGTCACCGTATTTACAATCGAATCGGCTTGCCACGCGGCTAAATCATCACGATGTTCGATAGGTAAATAGCCGTATGCTGCCAAGATGGTATACATATTGGCATTGCGACCAGCATCAATATCACGTGGGTGATCGCCCACATAAATAATTTCATCTGCTGGAATATTTAACTGCTTTGCAGCCAAATACATCGGTTCTGGGTCTGGTTTAGTTTTAGAAACATCTTCCGGACACACTAAAACTGCACAGCGTTCAGTCAGGTTTAGCTTTTCTAGAAGAGATTCACTTAAACCACGTGGTTTATTGGTGACAATACCCCACGGTATTTGCTGGGCTTCCAGCTCTGCTAAAAGCGGATACATCCCTTCAAATAGATCTGTATCGACGACAATATTATTGCCATACATATCTAAAAAATTTTGTCTATGTGCCAAGAAGATTGGATTGGTTACATCCAGCTCTGGATAGACCAATTTGACCATGGCGCGTGCACCTTCAGACACCTGAGTGCGAATAAGGTCTGCTTCTACAACAGGGCGTCTTGCATCACGACACATTTGTTGAATAATGCGAATAAAGTCGGCAGCGGTATCGATGAGAGTGCCGTCTAAATCAAATAAAACAGCTTTCATCATGCACCTGTCTTTACGGTATGAACCATATAGTTAACATCAACATTTGGTGCTAACCAATAACGCTTCGTAATTGGGTTGTAGTGCAAACCTGTCATTTCTTTTAAAGTTAAACCTGCATTACGAATGTCATGTGCCATTTCTGACGGGCGAATAAACTTGTGATAATCATGCGTACCTTTTGGAAGCATACGCAACACATATTCAGCACCAATAATGGCAAATAAATATGATTTTGGGTTACGGTTAATGGTCGAGAAGAACACATGGCCGCCTGGTTTAACCAATGTCTGACATGCTTTCACAATGGATGCTGGGTCTGGAACGTGTTCCATCATTTCCATGCAAGTGACCACATCATATTGGCCTGCTTGTTCTTGCGCCAACTCTTCAACTGGAATTTGACGATATTCAATATTTTGAACATTTTCTTGTTGAGCATGCAAACGGCCTACGGCTAAAGGCGCTTCACCCATATCGATGCCGAGTACGTCTGCACCGCGGCGCGCCATGCTTTCAGCTAAAATACCGCCACCACAGCCAACATCAAGCACCTTTTTACCAGCAAGACCACCGGCACGTTCATCAATCCAATTTAAACGTAATGGGTTAATTTGATGGAGTGGGCGAAATTCAGAATGTTGATCCCACCATTTGGCAGCAAGAGCTTCAAATTTTGCGATTTCTTGTAAATCAACATTCAATTGCGACATGGTGCTACCTCTAAACTTGGGTTATCTTTTTGATGTAGTTCGCTGTTAGTGTAGCGATTATTGGGAAAAAAGCGATAAACCCAATAAAAAACTTCACAGAAGCAAAACGAATTTAGCATATTTGTTTTATATTTAGGGCATAAGCTAATGCATAACAACTTAGAGGAAAAGCTGTAACAATGAAAAAATTGGTTTTGGGTGGTTTGAGTGCAGCAATTATGGCCATATCGGGTAGTGCAATGGCAGCAGATTTCGTTGCTGGTAAAGACTACACCGTAATTGCCAATCCAGGCAAAGTGGAAGTACCGGGGAAAATCGAAGTTCGTGAGTTCTTTTGGTATGGTTGTCCGCACTGTTTTAAACTTGAACCGCATATGCAAGAGTGGTTAAAACAGATTCCGAGCGATGTACGTTTCGTACGTACGCCAGCTGCCATGAACAAAGTGTGGGAACAAGGGGCACGTACTTACTATACATCTGAGGCATTAGGCGTACGTAAGCGCACGCATTTACCATTATTCCATGCAATTCAGGTGAATGGTCAGCAGATTTTTGACCAGGCTTCTGCGGCTAAATTCTTTACTCGTTACGGTGTGCCTGAACAAAAATTTAATAGCACTTACAACTCATTTGCAGTAACTGCAAAAGTTGCCGAGTCAAATAAACTTGCTCAACAGTACCAATTAACAGGCGTTCCTGCTGTAGTGGTAAATGGTAAGTATGTTGTACAGGGTGAAGATGGTAAAGTTACTCAAGTACTTAATTACTTAATTGAGAAAGAACGTAAAGCAAAATAATTTTGAGTGCGTTAGTAAAAGGGCTTCATCAGAAGCCCTTTTTTATAAAATTTATTTCATAATCACGAAATCATTCAATTAATTTTGAGAATTCTCGTCTTCAATCTGAAAATTTAGCGCATCAAAATTGGTGGTTTGGGTAGGTAGTGATAATGCTTGGTTAATATATAAATTAATTAATTTTTGGCGAGAACCAATCGAACGCTGATAATAAGTCGAATTTAAAAGTAGTGATGCGCCGTAAGTCAGTGACCAGATATAAGATAAATAGTCACGAATCGACATGTCATAATTTAATGATTTTAAATAACTTTCTGTAATATCTTTAATCGCTAAAATACGTTGCTGACGGATTTCATACAGCTCTTCAAAAAGATGCTTCAACTTAGACTCTGTCATCGTCAGATTTTCTTCAAGCTGATGCAATAAAATCGTTTTTCCCGGTGTGAGCAAATGGTGGAGCATGTAACGCGGAGCATACTCTTTAAAATCAGTATTATATTTTTGAGAAATTTCTAAAATTTGTTTTTCATTTTGAATAATGAGTTCAAGCAGAAGTTCATTTTTACTTCTAAAGTGTTTATAAAGCGTACCTTTTGCGATATCTAGCTCGGCCACTAATTCATCTAGAGTAATTTCCTGATTGTTTTCTAGTAACAATTTTTCTGCAACGCTTAGAATTTTTTCTTTGCGCATCAAAAATTGTGTATGACGATCAAGATTCATAGGTATTCCCACACCAGTTTGGCCTAACGAATAGTTTACTTCCTGTAAAAAGAAAAAGACTTTTCTCGAAATTTTAGCCTTTTTCTTTCACTCTTTACGTATTAACACATAACCTGTTTTTTGTCATTTGCCAGTTTTACCGTTCCCAGTTGGCAATGCCTCTAAACAGTAAGCGAACTTGTGTAGACGCATTTTCAATAAACGCAGTTTGTTGCTGTTTGAGCTGCTCACCTTGATATTGTTTGACGAGGTTGAGCCACGTCATTGCCCATGTAAATGACATATTGGTCAAAATGGTAGATAAGACATTTAAGTCTTGAGGGTTTTGAATATGTTTAAAATTTTCGAGTTTAGTCAGATCTGTTGTTAGATCTTCAATCAAAAATTCAATTTCTCTAGCAATGGCTGCACGAACGGTTTCGGAACCTCCCCAACGTTCAGCAATCATAAATTGCCATTGCTTTGGACTATGGTTCACTGCTTGTACAAATAATTCAATACTGGTTTGGGTTTTAGCAGATTTATGTTGTAAATAACTTTGTCCAAGTTGATGTAAAACGCTTTTTAAATGTAGGGCAACTTGGTCAACCAATTCTTTCCCAAGTTCATCCATGTCTTGAAAATGACGATAGAACGCAGTTGGCACTAAACCTACTTCACGTGCAACTTCACGCAAACTAATACTACTGAACGAACGCCCAGACGTGCTTAGATGCAAGGCTGCATCGAGAAGTGCCTGACGACTTTGCTGTTTTCGTTCATCTCGTATCGACATTAAAAAAACCTATTTAAACCGTGAGCCAAAGTCTAACAAAAAAGAGCAAACTTTCATAAAAAAAATAGTGAACAAGTGTTGACTGAGTGAACACTTATAAATATAGTGTACATATGTTCACTATACGAACATGTGTTCACTCAAATAAATAGCCAGAAACAAAAGAGGAACGTATGAACGCAACACTTAACTATCAACCACATTGGGTTCGAGAAGATTTCGTTGATTTTGTTTTGCAGAAAATTAACGCGACTTGGGCTTGGAAAAGGGTACTTGCAGAAGTTACCGCTGTTCAGCCGCTTCATACCGATATGGTGCTCATTAGACTTAAACCAAATCGTAATTTTAATTTCGATCAGGTTTGTGCGGGACAAAGTATTCTATTGACGTTGCTTATCGATGGCGTTTATCAACAACGTAGCTATTCGATTATTGAAGTAACCACTCAAGGTGAAATCACTTTAGGTATTAAAGTACAAGGCTTGGTGTCTCGTGCAGCTCAACTGTTACATGTGGGTGAGTGTGTTGAGATTTCACAGCCACAAGGTGATTTTACTTTGCATGAAGGTCAGCAGCCTGCAATTTTAATTGCATCAGGAAGTGGTATTACTGCAATTTATTCACTCTTGCAGCAAGCTTTAAAACAGCAGCTTGAACAAATTCATGTCATTTATTTTAATCGTGCGGAAATTTTTCATGCTGCATTAAAAGCTTTGGCAGAGCAGTACCCACAGCTTCAGTATGATTTTTTTAATACTACCGAGCAAAAGCAGCATTTAACTGAAAGCCTACTACAAAAGCTTGTTCCAGATTTTGCGCAGACTGCGACCTATATATGTGGGCACCACGGCATGATGCAGCAGGCGAATGAAATTTATGTGCAAAAAGGAGCCCAGTCTCAGCTTCACCAAGAATATTTCCAACCACTTCAAGTGACTGGTACACATGCAGCACAGCCTGTTATTTTCCGCCGTGCTCAACACGAATTTTTAGCTGAAACAAATTTACTGAGCAGTGCAGAGCAGGCGGGACTACGTCCGCAACATGGCTGCCGTATGGGGGTTTGTAATAAATGCAGTTGTACCAAAGTGAGCGGGGTCACTCAAAACCTGTTAACAGGCGAAATTGAAGACCAACCAAATCGTCCAATTAAACTATGCGTGAGCCAGGCATTAAGCCCAGTCACGATTGATCTATAAAAAGAATTACAGAGGATTAACCCTATGAATATGGCATTAGAATTTTCTACTGTTTCTAAATCTGCTCATTTAACACCGGAACAAACTGAAGAGTTTGGCCGCCGTGTTGAACAGATTCGACAAGATGTTATGAAAAGTCTTGGTGAGCAAGATGCAAAATATATCTACAAAGTCCGTAACTTTGTTCGCTATACCGAAATCGCATCACGTGGCATGTTGATGTTTGGTGGCTGGATTCCTCCTGTCTGGTTATTGGGTACAGGTTTACTGGGTATTTCTAAAATTGTAGAAAACATGGAGCTTGGTCATAACGTTATGCACGGTCAGTTTGACTGGTTAAATGAACCAAGTCTGAATGGTAATACCTATGATTGGGATACCATTGCCTCTGGTGATGACTGGCGTGAAACACACAACTATGTACACCACACCTACACCAATATTGTCGGTAAAGACCACGATGTCGGATATGGAATTTTACGAGTAAGTGATCAACAGAAGTGGGAACCTCGTCACCTGTTTAATATTCCACTCGGTCTACAGTTAATGTTTTTCTTTGAATGGTATGTAGGCGTGCAAAACTTACACCTTGAAGATGCGTTGGTTTATAAAACCAAGAGCTGGAAACAGGTTTGGAAAGATTCTGCTAAAGTCCGTAAAAAAGCCACACGCCAAGTTTTAAAAGACTATGTATTTTTCCCTGTGATCTCTGGCCCTATGTTTTTACCGGTTTTTGCGGGAAATGTAGTTGCCAATATTATTCGTAACTTATGGTCATCAGCTGTGATTTTTAATGGTCACTTTACTGAAGATGCAGAAACGTTTGAGCCGGATAATACCGACACTGAAACCAAGGCAGAGTGGTATTTACGCCAGATTCGTGGATCAAGTAATTTTAGTGGTACAGAATGGCTGCATTTTATGAGTGGTAACTTAAGCCATCAAATTGAACACCATTTATTTCCAGATATGCCAGCTAATCGCTATAAAGAAGTAGCACCGAAAATTAAGGCACTTTGTGCAGAATACGGTATTCACTACAACGAAGCGAACTTTATGCGCCAGTTCTGGAGTGTATGGGTGCGTTTAGCAAAATGCTCATTACCAAACCATACAACTGCAAAAGTGATGCAGACATTAGAAAAATTAAAAGCAAAATTCAAATTTGCCTAATCGATAGACCAATAAATAGCTCCTAAAAAGGGGCTATTTTTATTTTTAAGTCATGAAAAGTGCAGACTTACATTTGAAAGTAGGGAATAAACTCAACCTGTCAAAATCCTTTGCTATACTATGCCCAAGTTTGTATTTAAGAGAATTTAGGAAGGATTATGCGTATTGACCAACGTGCATTAGACCAATTACGTGAAGTGAAAATTACACGAAACTACACCCGTTATGCTGAAGGTTCTGTGCTGGTCGAATTTGGTCACACCAAAGTCCTTTGTACTGCAAGCATTGATAACTCAGTGCCACGCTTTTTAAAAGGCCAAGGTCAAGGCTGGGTAACAGCAGAATATGGCATGTTACCGCGTTCAACACACTCACGTTGTGACCGTGAGGCTGCTCGTGGTAAACAAACTGGTCGTACTCAAGAGATCCAACGTCTCATTGGCCGTAGTTTACGTGCGATGGTTGATTTGAAAAAGCTGGGTGAAAATACCATTACCATCGACTGTGATGTCATTCAGGCAGATGGCGGTACACGTACTGCTTCAATCACTGGTGCTGCTGTAGCATTGGTTGATGCGATGAATGTTTTACTTGCACAGAAAAAAATTAAGCAAGATCCACTTAAAGGCTTAGTTGCTGCAATTTCTGTAGGCATGTATCAAGACGAAGTATTGCTTGATCTTTGCTATGAAGAAGACTCGAACTGTCAAACTGACTTAAACGTAGTAATGACACAAGCTGGCGAGTTTATTGAAATTCAAGGTACAGCGGAAGACAAACCTTTTACCCGTGCTCAAAGCAATGCCATGTTAGAAATGGCTGAAAAAGGAATTGCCGAGCTGATTAAAAAGCAACAAGAAGCTTTAGGCTGGTAATTTCAAGTTATCTAAAAAACGCATCTTCGGATGCGTTTTTTTATGCCTTCATCAAATCGACATAAAAACATCACTTGTCTGTCACCTTTTCACTTTATTAGTAGTTCGCATTTAAACCGTTTGGAAAAAATCAATGCGAAAATTTTCACTTTTATTAATTACATCTTTAGCGCTTATGCTCAGTGCTTGTAACGATGACAACAACTCAGATAATTCATCGCCAACACCACCAACCAGCAATTGCAAAATGCACTGTGCACCATAATAAAAATTAAGGATGAAAAAATGAATCGTCGCGAATTTCTTTTAAATTCTACAAAAACTATGTTTGGGACAGCCGCTCTGGCAAGTTTTCCGCTAAGTATTCAAAAAGCGCTGGCTATTGATGCGAAAGTTGAAAGTGGAACTATTCAAGATGTTAAACACATCGTGATTTTGACTCAGGAAAACCGTTCATTTGATAATTATTTCGGAACATTAAAAGGTGTACGTGGTTTTGGTGACCGTTTTACCATTCCTATGACAGAAAGCCGCAAGGTGTGGGAACAATACGATGCTAAGAAAAATAAAGTACTGCCATACCATTTAGATAGCCGTTTAGGAAATGCTCAGCGTGTTTCAGGTACACCTCACTCATGGTCTGATGGCCAAGCTGCTTGGGACAATGGTCGTATGAGTGATTGGGTAGCATATAAAAAACCGCAGTCGATGGGCTATTACAAAAAGCAAGAAGTTGAATATCAATTTGCCTTAGCAAATGCTTTTACGATTTGTGACGCGTACCACTGCGCTATGCATGCGGGAACCAACCCGAATCGTAAATTTATTTGGACGGGAACTAATGGACCTACAGGGGCAGGTGTTGCGAGTGTGGTCAACGAATTTGATGGCATTGGCCCATCAACAGAAGGTTATGAATGGACGACTTATCCTGAGCGTTTACAGCAAGCTGGCGTGACATGGAAAGTTTATCAAAACATGCCGGATAACTTTACCGATAACCCCTTAGCTGGTTTCAAACAGTATCGCCGTGCAAATGAGCAATCTGGTCAGCCAGTCAGTAACGATACGCTCACCTGTCCAGCATATGATGAAAAAATCGATGCGGCTCAACCACTTTATAAAGGTATTGCCAATACCATGCCGGACGGTGGTTTTCTAGGAACTTTTAAAGCTGATATTGCTCAGGGTAAATTACCGCAAGTGAGTTGGTTAGTTGCTCCTGCAACTTACAGTGAACATCCAGGGCCATCTAGTCCTGTGCAAGGCGCTTGGTATATTCAGGAAGTATTAAATGCGTTAACTGAAAATGCTGAGTTGTGGAGTCAAACCGTTTTATTGGTGAACTTCGATGAAAATGATGGTTTCTTTGACCATGTTCCTTCACCAAGTGCACCGTCTAAAGATGCACTTGGTGTTGTATATGGAAAAACCACTTTAACGGATCAGCAAGTATCTTATGAGTACTTTAACCATCCACCAGTAGCGACTTCGAAATCTCAACCTAAGCCAGATGGTCGAGTGTATGGTCCGGGTGTACGTGTTCCAATGTACGTGATTTCACCATGGAGCCGTGGAGGATGGGTAAATTCTCAAGTCTTTGACCATACTTCTATTTTACAGTTCTTGGAAAAACGCTTTGGTGTCCAAGAGCCGAATATTAGCCCATACCGCCGTGCTGTATGTGGTGATTTAACAACGGCTTTTAATTTTAAAACACCGAATCTTTTGCCTGTTGCTGAACTAGATGGGAAGAAAACCAAAGCCGAAGCCGATGCGATTCGTGTTGCTCAAGCTTTATTGCCCCAAGTTCCTGTTCCGAGCCAGCAGCAATTTCCGCAGCAGGAAATGGGGATTCGACCATCACGTGCTTTGCCATATATTTTGCACACCAGTGCCAAAGTTGATGGCACTCAAAAAACAGTTAAATTGATGTTCTCTAATACGGGTAAACAGGCAGCCGTTTTCCATGTGTATAACCGATTGGACCTAACGTCAATTCCACGCCGTTATATGGTTGAAGCGGGTAAACAGCTTGATGATGTGTGGAATACTACAAATGGACAGTACGATTTATGGGTACTCGGACCAAATGGTTTCCACCGTGCGTTTAAAGGTAATTTGAGCCAAGTTAACCAAACTCAAGCGTTACCGGAAATTAGAGTATGTGTGGAAGAGTGTGATGCGAATTTGTATTTAAAAGTGCGTCATGATGGCAGTAAGTCAGTTAAGCTCACAGTGAAAGCAAATGCTTATCTACCAAATAAAACATGGACTATAGAAACGAATAGTTCTGAAAAAGAATTGGTTTGGGATATGTCTGAATTTGGTGGTTGGTATGACTTTACGGTGACATTAGCTGATGATGCAACGTTTAGTCGCCGTTTTGCAGGACGTATAGAAACTCAAGAAGATTCAATTTCTGATCCATATATGGGTTATTTAGAGTCTTAAGTTGCTCTGATGGATGAATGATTAAGATGAAGTCTTAAGTTAATCATATTTTAAATTAGCTAGCACGACGGAGTCTTATCATTTATTCATCCAGTGGAAGTAGCTAATTCGTTACTTTGGGTTCGCCCAAAGTAACCAAATGCATTTGTCATCTACAAAACCTGTTCTCTTCCTGCATATATCTGATTTATTGCAAAAACAATATATTTATAGATTTTGGGCAGGTTGTAGATGACATCTCGCACAATCTAATGTTGGGAAATATAAATGAAGGGAAGTAATATCTTATTATGTAGATGAATAATAAAAATAAAGGTTTACCTTTTGTAACAGAATCTCCTAAGCCTGGTCATATTTATCTTTTACCTTGAAACCCTAAATTTTTAAAAGTGATGGGGAAAATTTATGCTACAAGGTTTTATTGTATTATTAGCAGTAGTTACTTTTGTTTTAATGGCTGCCGATCCACGGGATAGTGGGACACAAGCGACTCAGTCAGCATGGCAAAAAACGCAAGCAGCAGACATGACCAAGTCGCAAAAAAATACCAAGAATGACGTGGATTTTATTTAAGCATTAAAACGCATTGATAAATCAACGGCTTTGACGTCTTTAGTCAATACGCCCATAGAAATATAGTCGACACCAGTCGTCGCTACTTCGCGTAAGTTTTCAATAGTGATATTGCCCGAAGCTTCGAGTTTACAACGTCCAGCCACATGTTTTACGGCATCAATCATTTGTTGTTGGCTAAAGTTGTCGAGCATGACAATATCCGCACCTGCTTCAAGTGCTTGGTTTAGCTCATCCCAAGTTTCAACTTCGACTTCAACAGGTTTGCCTGGTGCAATTTGGTGTGCTTTTGCAATCGCTTGGGCAATACCGCCTGCTGCCATAATATGGTTTTCTTTAATTAAGAAAGCATCAAATAAACCGAGGCGGTGATTTTGTCCGCCGCCGACGGTTACTGCGTATTTTTGTGCAATACGTAGGCCTGGTAAAGTTTTACGTGTATCGAGAAGTTTTGTATTTAAACCTTCAAGATGTTGAACATATTCAGCAGTTTTTGTAGCCACAGCCGATAATGTTTGAATAAAGTTTAGAGCAGGGCGCTCTACAGTTAGTAAGCTACGTGCAGAACCTGCAAGCTTTAAAAAGGCTTCATTTGCAGCAACACGGTCACCTTCTTGTTTTAACCAAGTCACCTGTACCGTACTGTCATACGCTGAGATGAGTGCATTAACCCATGGCTGTCCAGCTAAAACCATATCTTCACGGCTAATAATGGTTGCAGTGGCCTGCTCATCTTCAGGTGTGAGCATAGCGGTAATGTCGCCGTCCCCAATATCTTCTTGTAATGCTTGTTGAATATTGATTTGAATTGACTGTTCAAGCAAAGTCTGAGGTATGCTCATACGGTTTCCATTTTGTCGATGACCCTAAAACTTGCGATATATTAGCACCGTCGACTTTAAAAATAAGCTGTTTTATTCGCTTAATCGCGATAAACAATCGTACTGGCTACTCTGAAAAGCATATAACTGTTTTAAACTAAAACAATTGGCAAGCAATTTATTGGCATCTCAATGAAGCAAATCACACCGTATGAAGTTATAGATGGGCAGTTAAAAGGGGCGAGACAAGTTCCTTCTCCAAATTTTAACCAGCGTCCGGCTGGTACCGAAATTCAAATGATTGTGGTTCATAATATTAGCTTGCCACCTTCTCAATTTGGGGGAGGCTATATTGAGCAGTTTTTCCAAAATAAATTAGATTGGTCCGTACATCCCTATTTTCAGACTATTGAAGGGATGCAGGTCTCTACGCACCTGTTAATTTTACGAACAGGTGAGGTCCTACAGTTTGTTAATTTTAATGATCGTGCATGGCACGCAGGGCGTTCGAGCTATTTAGCCAAAGTTGAATGCAATGATTATTCAATTGGTATTGAGCTTGAAGGAAGTGATGATTTACCTTTTGAAGAGATACAGTACGACGTACTAACAGATGTGGTTAGGGCCATTCGCCAAGCTTACCCTGAAATTAAGAATCATATTGCAGGGCATTCAGACATTGCACCGGGCCGAAAAACCGATCCGGGTCCTTATTTTAAATGGCAGCATTTTAGACAACTGTTAACACAGAAAAAAACTTGAGTTCATTCATCATTTCACAACGAAAAGATTTTCTAGTTTCATTACAATAGCGACTTTCGAATATATAGCTGTAGGTGAGTACGATGGCATTATGGCGATCGACTTTTATTGTCAGTGCGATGACGATGTTGTCACGTGTGTTGGGGTTGGTACGAGATGTCGTATTACTCAACGTGTTTGGTGCGGGTAAAGATTTCGATACCTTCGTTGTGGCTTTTCGTATTCCCAATTTCTTTCGACGATTGTTTGCCGAAGGAGCTTTTTCTCAGGCTTTTATTCCGGTACTAACCGAATATAAAACAGGCCGAGCACATGCTGAAGTTCAAATCCTGATTAGTCGGGTATTTGGTTGCTTACTCACGGTCATGACCTTACTCACTTTTGTGGCTATGGTGTTAGCTCCGGCGATCATCTATATGTATGCGCCGGGCTTCCATAATGACCCTGAAAAGTTCGATTTAGCGGTCAGTATGTTCCGTCTGACTATTCCATATTTAATGTTTATGTCACTGACTGCTTTTGCCAGCAGTATCTTAAACAGTTATGGTTCTTTTGCTTCTCCAGCTTTTTCACCTGTATTGCTCAATGTAGCAATGATTGCTGGTGCATGGTGGCTTACGCCATATATGGCTGAGCCAATTAAAGCATTAGGATGGTCAGTTGTAGCAGCGGGTATTTTACAGTTAGCTGTACAAATTCCTGAGTTATGGCGTAAAAACCTCCTAATTCCACCTAAAGTTGATTTTAAACACGAGGGTGTAGAACGTATTTTAAAATTAATGCTTCCTGCATTATTTGGCGTATCTGTAACTCAGATTAACCTGTTGTTAAATACAATTTGGGCATCTTTCATGCAAGATGGTTCGGTATCTTGGCTCTATAGTGCTGAGCGTATGACAGAACTACCTTTAGGTTTAATTGGTGTTGCGATTGGTACAGTGATTTTACCTTCGCTTTCAGCACGCCATGCTGAGCAAGATCAAGAAAAGTTCCGCGGTATGATCGACTGGGCAGCAAAAGTTATTGTATTGGTGGGATTACCAGCAAGTATTGCTTTATTTATGCTTTCTACACCGATTATTCAGGCTCTATTCCAACGTGGTGAGTTTGACCTGCATGATACTCAAATGACTGCACTTGCATTGCAATGTATGAGTGCTGGTGTAATTTCCTTTATGTTAATTAAGGTATTTGCACCAGGTTTCTATGCTCAGCAAGATACTAAAACACCAGTTCGTGTGGGTTTAATGTCTGTTGCCGCAAATGCTATTTTAAACGTTGTATTTATTGGATTCTTTAAACTCATCCATTGGCAGGCTGAACATATGGCGCTTGCGTTGGCATCTTCTGGTTCAGCTTTGGTAAATGCTGGTTTGCTCTACTTCTATCTACATAAGCGTAATATTTTTCGATTCGGCTCACATTGGAAAAAACTGATTCTTCAATATGGATTGGCAAACCTTGCCATGATCGCAGCGCTTTGGTTTGGGTTAAATTGGTATAACGGCGAGCTTTCTCAATGGATCCGCATTGCTGAGGTCGCAGGTCTATGCGTAGTAGGCGTAATCGCTTACTTAATTGGCTTACTGGTTAGTGGCTTTAGACCAAGAGATTTAAAACACTAAAATAAAAAAGCGATCAATTTAGATCGCTTTTTTATTTTAGAGAATTATTTGGGCAAAACTTGTAGCAATTCAATATCAAAAATTAACGTACTATTTGGACCGATACTATCACCAGCACCTACTTCACCATAAGCAAGTTTAGCTGGAATGAAGAAACGGGTTTTACCACCTTCTTTCATTGTTTGTAAGCCTTCTGTCCAGCCTGCAATCACTTGGTTTAATTGGAAATCTACAGGATGATTGCGTGCAATTGAGCTATCAAAAACAGTCCCGTCAAGTAAACGACCTTCATAGTTGACTTTTACGCGAGAAGTAGCTTTAGGTGTTTTACCAGAACCTTCTTTTAATACCTGATATTGCAAACCCGATTTAGTTGTAATCACACCAGATTTCTTCGCATTTTCAGCGAGAAAAGCAGCACCAACCTGAGCATTTTGTTGCCCTAGTTTTTGAAACTCAACGAGCTGTTTAGCTTCCAAAGTTTTCTTATACTCATTAATTGCTTTAGCCATTTCTTCGTCTGTCAAGCGTGCAGTTTTTTTCTGTGCACCTTCTTGAAGGCCTTGATAAAAGATATCAAGATTTAAATCTGTTAATGCATCAGTATTATTACGACCCATTAAATAGCCATAACTATAACTAAACTGATCTTTTGCTGGGCTTTTATTTGTTACAGGTGTCGCGGCAATAACAGATAAACTCATTGTTGATGCAGCAATAACCAAACTGATTTTTTTCATGCCATTTTCCAAAAAAACAGGAGAGTATAACGACTCTCCTGGATTGTTATTATTTCACTGAAATGAGTTCAACATCAAAAATCAGTGTACTGTTTGCTGGGATCCCTGGAAGTTCTTGTGGACCATATGCAAGATTTGATGGAATAAAGAAAGTCGCTTTTCCGCCTTCTTTCATGAGTTGAAGACCTTCAGTCCAACCAGGAATGACCTGATTAAGGGGGAACTCAACTGGCTGACCACGCTTATAAGAACTATCAAAAACCTGACCGTTAATTAAACGACCTTCATAATGTACTTTAACAACTGACTGAGCTGTTGGCTGTTTACCAGTACCTTCTTTCGTAATGATATATTGCAAGCCTGATACTGTAGTTTTTACTCCAGCTTTAGTTTTGTTTTCTGCAAGGAACTGTGCGTCTGCAGATTCAGAGGCTGTACCCTCGTGCTCTGGTTTATCTTGATGCTGCATTTTTTGTTGTAACTCTTTTTCATAAGCTGCAACAGCTGCTTTTAAATCTTCTTGAGTATAAGCACTTGGTTGCTTGCCACGAGCATCATGGATCCCTTGAACAAAGGCCTTAGTGTCCAATTCTGGAGGAGTTTGTTGCGCAACTTCATAACCAAGAACATAACTGATTTTTTGAATTGGAGAAGCATTTTTGTCTGCTTTACGTCCGACTTCTGTGGTCGGATGTTGAGTTGCATAATATACAGGTACAAGTGCAGCACCGCCTAAAACTACAGCGACAGCAATGGGTAAGGCTTTACTCATAAAAGGTTCCAAAAATAATCATTTGAGTCTAAAAGGCTGCTTCGATCTTAGCATGCTTCGACTTAAGCATAGAATGTTTAACAAAAAAAACGAGTGGTTTTTTTATATATTTTAGTTAGTTTTAATTTGGCGAAACTTAAAAAATCAAATAAAAAACCGGATCATTTGACCCGGCTTTTTAAGAAAACTTTTAATTAATCTTCTTTTTGTGCTTTATAGGCATAAGCGTAGTTATAGCCATAACCACCGCCACTAGAGCGTTGAATATCGTTAAGGATAAAGCCATTCACTTTAACACCAGCTTGTTCAAAGCGGTTAATTGTTAACTCAAGCTCTTTCATATGTGACTTAGCATAACGAGCAACAATTAAGTTCACACCAGTATACTGAGAAATAATAATACCGTCAGTTACTGCAAGCACTGGTGGAGTATCAATAATGATATGGTCATATTGAGTTTGGAACTTCTCTAGTAAGTCTTTGAACTGTGTAGAGCTCAACATTTCTGAAGGGTTGGCTGGACTCTTACCACGGGTAATCACGTCCAGATTCGCAACTTGCGTTTTATGTAAAACTTGTGTCAAGTCAGCTTGGCCACTTAGTAATTCAGAAAGACCAGGTTTTACGTCAACATCGAAATATTTATGCATATAACCACGGCGCATATCTGCATCAATCAGTAATACGCGTTTATTCCCTTGTGCAAAAATAGTGGCCAAGTTAGTTGAAATAAAAGATTTACCAACCTCTGGAGACGGGCCAGCAATCATAATAATATTATTTTTTGCTGAGGTTAAAGCGAAGTGAATGGCAGTACGAATACTACGCAAACTTTCAATCGCAATATCATCACTACTTTTAACTGCTAAAATAGGAATACTCTTTTTCTTTTTCAAAATACTCATACGAGTCTCTTGAATAGGAGAACGAGGTACAGTCGCATAAACTGGCAGATCTAATTCATTTTCAATTTGAGTTGAATCATTAACTCCGCTACGCATCATTTTGCGTAATAATGCAATTAATACACCGATAAAACCACCAACAAAAATAGAAAGTATTAGAACAATCAATTTTTTAGGTTTAATAGGTTTAACAGGTTCTACAGCAGTATCAATAATGCGAACATTACCAATCTCACCCGCATTAGCGATTTTGAGTTGCTGGTATGAGTTGAGTAATGATGTATATAGCTCAGTATTGACCTTTACATCACGATATAGTTGTAAATATAAACGTTGGGTCTCAGGAAGTTGAGTTAAACGATTATTAAGATCAGCAATCTTTTTATTAATCTCTGTAATTTGTGCATCAATTTGCAAGATTAATGGATGATCATTAGTATATTTAGCAGAAAGCTCAGCTTGTTTCTGTTGTAACTCAATTTTAAGCTTTTCTAAATCAATATTTTGTTTAAGTAATAATTCAGATTCAGCATTAACATCTACCGTTTTGTACTTTTCACGGAACTGGTTAAATTTGATCTCAGAATCTTCCAACTGTTTTCTAAGTTCTGGTAACTGTTTCTCAAGGAAAGCCAAAGTTTGCTTAGACTCTAGAGACTTTCGCTCAATATTTTGTTCATGATAAACATTTAAAACACTATTAAGCACTTGAGTAATATGCTCAGGATCTTGACCTAAATAGCTTAAACCAATAACACCAGTCATTTTACCTTTTTCAGCGACACCGTAAATTGTATTAAACTGGTTTACTGCTGTTGGTAGAGCAAGCTTAGTTAAAGTATAACTATGATCCTTTAGGTTACCTTGAGTATTAAGTTGTACTTGCCAAAGGCCCTTATCTGTATTTAGTATATTTTTCTTGTTTAATAGACCATTAAATACAACTTGATCTTTATAAGTTAGAGTAAATTGATTTACATCTTTAAACTCTAATTTTAAAGGTTTGTCTAAATAATATTCAGGCACACTGAGTTGTTTAACTATTAAATTATTGTTTTGGTTAGTGCAAATTACAGCATCATGACGATACTCTAGTTTACTTTGGTCTTCTGAGACAAGTTTACCAATTAAACTAGATTGATTATCTTTAATGTTAATATCAAGGTTAAGATTCTGGATGACCTGCCCTAAAACCATTCTAGAACGAAGAATCTCTATTTCTGGATCAGCTGGTGATTTTTGAGATAGACCTCCACTGGCTTTAGAAAGGTCACCAAGCAAAGCAGCAGAGGCAGCGCCTTTACTGTCCTCAACTTGTACCATTGCATCTACAGAATAAGTATCTGGTGTTATCCGTAAGTATAGCAAGGCACAAATTAAACTTAAGACCACGCAGCACGCTATGATTTTCCACTGTGCAATCAATGAAAAGAATAACTCTTTTAAATCGATGCTATCTTCGCTAGTTTTAGAGTTTTGGTTCATAAATTTACAACTAATATACAATTATAATTGAGTGCGCCAATCTTGCACATAGCTTTGAATGTTGCGGCAAGTCTGATCAAAAAAAGCTTGGTCATGCTGATAGGGGTCAGGTATATTTTGCCCTTGCCAATGGCCAAGCCTAAAAATTTTACCCTTAGCAAATGGCCAAGTTTGTTCAATATGCTTTTGCTGATTATTGCTCATTACTAAAATCAAATCATTTTGTTTAATCAATTCAGCACTGAGCTGACGAGCCACGTGTGGTCTCATATCAATATTCAATTGATCCATACAATGAATCGCTTTGTCATCTGCAGTATGACCTACTAGGGCTGAAATACCAGCAGATGAGATATTTAATGTAGGATGTTGGGCCTTTAAAAAGTATTCTGCCATTGGACTGCGGCAAATATTACCTACACAGACTACTAAGATATTTTGTAACTGCATTCTAGTTTTTACCTAATTGATCAAAGGTATAAAGTGCACTTGAGAATGGTACAATCTGGTTCATAATACGTTGCCAGCGTGTTAAACCAGTTGCATCAATATAAACAATATCATTTTTTTGCATTTGGAATTGATTAGATAATGCAAGGTTACCAATACTACTCAAATTGAGCTGATAGATTGTTGATCTTTTTGTTTGTAAATCTGTACGCATGACATAAATACGAGCTGCACTTGCCGAGTATGGATTAACACCTTCACTCTCGCCCAATACATCACTTAAGGTCATTCCCTGATCTCGTAATGGAATTGCTGAACTTTTATTAGACTCACCCATAACATAGAGTTTTTGATTTTGTTTAGTATTTACATAAATCGTATCATTGGGTTGGACTAATAATTTGTGTAGTGAATAACCTTGTTTCTCAAGTGCAACGACATTTAAATTATAAACTTCGCCATTACGAATGAGTTGAATATCAGTATTATCACCAGACTCTTGATTTACACCTCCAGCCATACTGAGGGCTGTATAAATACTAATTGGTTGATCATCTAAAGTGTATTGTCCACTTTTCATAACCTGACCATTAACAAAATAGCGTTTAGCTTGATATGACAACACGCGAACTACAACATCAGGTGTTTTTAAATACTTAGCAAATTGACTTCGTAAATATTTATTGGTCTCAGCCAGTGTTTTCCCTGCAATATGAACTTGTCCTATAAGTGGTAACTGTACATTTCCTGCAGAATCAATAGGGTATCCAAATGCTTTAATATCGGTAGAGGCACCTTGAATAGGAGGAGTAATTTCAGGATAAGCCCAAAGCTGAATAGATAAAACATCCCCAGCACTTAAGCGGTATTGATAAAAAGGAGTATTAAATAAGGCGCTTATATTTCCTTGTGGACGCAAAGCCTCGGAACTAATTTTTGGAATATTGTTTTGGGTGAGTTGAACAACAGAAACCTCTGCGCCTTGTTCTGTTTTAAAAGTACCTTGTTCAGGTAAGTCATAAGTTTGTAAGCCTGAGGTGACTGCACATCCTGTAAACGAAAGTGAAATGGCTAAAAATAATAATGTGCTTTGATGCTTCACATTCAAACCCTTTATTGTTTGTAATCCAATGATACTTTGCATGAAGACATTGGATTGTAGTCTATAATTAACCCAAATCATACTTTATTTGCCAAGCAGTGATTGTATATTTCGAGAAAATTTTGTTTAAAGTCTGCTATATTAACGTAGTAGGTCGTATCCATGATGTTTCTCCATTTAAAATTAAATGGTTAGGTTTTATATATGTTTCAACTTGAGCAACTAAAAATAGCAATTATCGGCTTAGGGTATGTTGGATTACCTTTGGCAGTTGAATTTGGTAAACATAAACCTACAATCGGATTTGATATAAATGAAAATCGGATATTAGAGTTAAAAAACGGATATGACCATACATTAGAAGTGACTTCTGATGAGTTAAAACACGTACAGCATTTGTCGTATACAGCACATATTCAAGACTTACAGAATACAAACTTTTTTATTGTCACTGTGCCAACACCCATTGACGATTTTAAACAACCTGACTTGACCCCTCTCATAAAAGCATCCCAAAGCATTGCTAAAGTTCTAAAAAAAGGCGATATCGTTGTTTATGAGTCAACGGTTTATCCTGGTGCGACAGAAGAGGTTTGTATACCTGAATTAGAAAAACATTCCGGTTTAAATTTTAATAAAGATTTCTTTGTTGGTTATAGTCCAGAACGTATTAATCCTGGTGATAAACAACGACGTGTCACTAATATTTTAAAAATTACCTCAGGTTCGACTCCAGAGGTCACTGACTATGTTGATCAAGTATATAATTTAATTATTGAGGCGGGTACACATAAGGCCCCGAGTATCAAAGTCGCTGAGGCTGCTAAAGTCATTGAAAATACACAAAGAGATGTGAATATCGCTTTAATCAATGAGTTGGCTCTGATTTTTAATAAAATGGGTATCGATACAGAAGATGTACTCAAGGCAGCAGGTACAAAATGGAATTTTTTAAACTTTAGACCTGGTTTAGTTGGAGGTCATTGTATTGGTGTTGACCCGTATTATTTAACGCATAAAGCAGAGTCAATTGGTTTACATCCAGAAATTATTTTGGCAGCTCGTCGTTTAAATGATCGTATGGGTGAATATGTTGCCACCCAATTAATTAAAGAAATGGTAAAGCAGCGCATACAAGTAGTAGGTGCTCGTATATTAATTTTAGGTTTGAGTTTTAAAGAAAACTGTCCTGATATCCGTAACACCAAAATTGTAGATATGGTTAAAGCACTAAAGGAATACGATTTAGATCTTGATATTTACGATCCTTGGGTGGATAGTGCCGAAGTTGAAGGCGAGTATGGCTTAGCTCCGGTTACGGAATTAAAGCAAGATCATTATGATGCAATAGTTATTGCTGTTGCTCATGATCAGTTTAAAGCAATGTCAAGTCAGGAGCTCATTGCACTAGGCAAAGAGAAACATGTTTTATATGACTTAAAATATGTTTTGGATAAAGAACAAAGTGATATTCGACTGTAAAAATTACTAGTTATTAGCATAGGAATTTTATGAAAATTTTAGTCACTGGTGGTGCAGGTTTTATTGGTTCTGCTGTCATTAGAAATATTATAAAAAATACTCAAGATGAAGTATTAAATATAGATAAATTAACATATGCAGGCAATTTAGAATCATTGTCTGAAATTGATATGGATCCACGATATCAATTTGCACAAGTTGATATTTGTGATAATGAGCGTTTAACAGAAATTTTTAAAATTTTCCAACCAGATGCTGTGATGCATCTAGCAGCCGAGTCACATGTTGATCGCTCTATTGATGGTCCCGCTGAGTTTGTTACAACCAATATTGTGGGCACTTATACACTATTAGAGGTTGCACGTAAGTACTGGCTACAATTAAATGAAGAAAAGAAAGCCTCTTTTAAATTTCATCATATTTCAACAGATGAGGTTTATGGTGATTTAGAAGGTACAACAGATTTATTCACTGAAACGACATCTTATGCGCCAAGTTCGCCGTATTCAGCAAGTAAAGCAAGTTCTGATCATTTAGTTCGTGCTTGGTATAGAACATATGGTTTACCAACGGTAGTAACGAATTGTTCAAATAATTACGGTCCATATCACTTTCCAGAAAAGCTCATTCCATTGGTGATCTTAAATGCGCTGGATGGTAAGGCCTTACCGATTTATGGTAAAGGTGACCAAATTCGTGATTGGTTGTATGTCGAAGATCATGCCAAAGCTTTATATAAAGTTGTGACCGAAGGTAAAGTTGGAGAAACCTATAATATCGGTGGCCATAATGAAAAACAAAATATAGAAGTTGTGAAAACAATTTGTAAAATTTTAGATGAATTAAAACCACAAAATAATCATCAACCTTATGAGACATTAATCACTTTCGTAAAAGATCGTCCAGGACATGATTTACGTTACGCAATTGATGCCTCAAAAATTGCAAAAGATTTAGGCTGGAAGCCTGAGGAAACATTTGAAACAGGTATTAGAAAGACTGTTGAGTGGTATTTAAATAATTTAGAGTGGTGCCGCCGGGTACAAGATGGCAGTTACCAAAGAGAAAGATTAGGTGTAAGTGCATAATGAGTACAAAAGGTATAATTTTAGCAGGTGGTTCTGGGACACGTTTGTATCCGATCACAAAAGGCGTTTCAAAACAACTGTTACCAATTTACGATAAGCCGATGGTTTACTATCCATTGTCTGTTTTGATGTTGGCTGGTATTCGTGAAGTTCTTATTATCAGTACGCCAGACGATATAGATGGCTTTAAGCGATTATTGGGTGATGGTTCACAATTCGGTGTTGAATTAAGTTATGCCGTTCAACCAAGTCCGGATGGTTTAGCTCAAGCATTTATTATTGGCGAAGAGTTTATTGGCGAAAGTAATGTCTGTTTAGTACTTGGCGACAATATTTTCTATGGTCAAGGTTTTACACCAATGCTACGCCAAGCAGTGGCTCGTCAAAAGGGTGCAACCGTATTTGGTTATCAAGTCAAAGATCCTGAACGTTTTGGTGTTGTTGAGTTTGATGAGGAAAAACGAGCAGTTTCATTAGAAGAAAAACCAAAACATCCAAAATCTAATTTTGCGGTGACGGGACTTTATTTTTACGATAATGATGTAGTGAAAATTGCAAAACAAGTAAAACCATCAGATCGTGGTGAACTTGAAATTACGACAGTAAACCAGATGTACCTAGACCGTGGTGATCTCAATGTTGAGTTACTTGGACGTGGTTTTGCTTGGTTAGATACAGGAACACATGCAAGCTTGCTTGAAGCAGCGCAGTTCGTTGAAACCATTGAAAAACGTCAAGGTTATAAAGTGGCGTGTCTCGAAGAAATTGCACTTCATAATGGTTGGTTGACGAAAGCTCAAGTGTTAGAAATTGGCCAAAGTATGAGTAAAAATGATTATGGTCAATATCTCGTATCTTTGGTGAATGAAATATGAATTTAATTAGTTGGATTGATTTACCGAATTTTGGTGATGAGCGCGGTGGCTTGGTTGTTGCTGAGGCTAGTAAAAATATCCCTTTTAAAGTGAATCGTATTTATTATATTTTTGATGCAAAACCAGAAATACCACGCGGATTTCATGCACATAAAGAGTTACAGCAAGTTGCATTCTGTATAAAAGGGAAGTGCAGAATGCTTATGGATAATGGTATTGATAAACAAGAGGTATGGTTGGATCAGGCTAATAAAGGCTTGATGATTCCTCCATTTGTTTGGCATGAAATGCATGATTTCTCAGAAGATTGTATCTTATTAGTACTAGCAAGTGAACACTATGATGAAAGTGATTACATTCGCAATTATGAGGATTTTTTAATTGCAGTGAATCGCCCATTTATTCATCCACTATCAGATGTACATTCGGAAAGAATCGGACAAAATACAAGGGTTTGGCAATATAGCGTTATACTGAAAGATGCAATTATTGGTAATGGATGTAATATTTGTGCCCATACTTTAATCGAAAATGATGTCTTAATTGGTAATAATGTGACTGTAAAATCAGGGGTTTATATATGGGATGGTATTACATTAGAAGACAATGTATTTATTGGCCCGTGTGTTGCCTTTACTAATGATAAGAAACCACGTTCTAAGCAATATCCTGAAAGTTTTGCCAAAACGATAGTAGAGCGGGGGGCCAGTATAGGGGCTAACGCTACCATTTTGCCAGGCATACGAATTGGTCGAAATGCATTAGTTGGTGCAGGCGCAGTAGTAACTAAAGATGTTCCGGAAAATGCAATTGTAGTAGGAAATCCTGCAATTATTAAAGGCTATGTGAAATAATGATTCCTTTCTTAGATTTAAAAAGTATAAATAGTCAATATCGTGCAGAACTCATTGAGGCTTGTACTCGTGTCATAGACTCTGGCTGGTACATAGGCGGAAATGAGCTAGCTCAATTTGAAAAAAACTTTGCGGAATATTGTGGAGTAAAATTTGCAATTGGAGTTGCAAATGGTTTAGATGCCTTGATTCTTACGCTTCGAGCATGGAAAGAGTTGGGGAAACTAAATGATGGTGATGAAGTAATCGTCCCATCAAATACATACATTGCAAGTATTTTAGCAATCACTGCAAATAACCTAACGCCAGTTTTAGTTGAACCGGATATTAATACTTATAATATCGATCCAAGCAAGATTGAAGCTGCAATTACTCCAAAAACGAAAGTAATCTTACCTGTTCATTTATATGGGCAATTAGCAGAAATGCTTGCAATCATGGCAATTGCAAATAAATACAATCTACTTGTTTTAGAAGATTCAGCTCAATCACATAGTGCTGAAATTAATGGAATAAAAGCTGGAAACTGGGGAGATGCTTCTGGTTTCAGTTTCTATCCTGGTAAAAATTTAGGTGCATTAGGGGATGCTGGCGCTGTAACCACTAACAATGAAGAACTTGCACAAATGTTACGTGCTCTTCGGAATTATGGTTCTCATGAAAAATATAAAAATTTGGTACCTGGTGTAAATAGTCGTCTCGATGAAATTCAAGCTGCCATGCTAGATATTAAATTAAAATATTTAGATCAAGAAATAGCTCATCGTCGTAAAATTGCGCAATTGTATTTGAAGCATATAGTAAATCCTTTAATCAAATTACCCTTAGCGCAGAAAAATGCTGAAGAGTATCAGCAACACGTTTGGCATTTATTTGTGATTCGTACTGAGCATCGTGAAGCTTTACAAAAGTACTTGGCTGAACAAGGTGTACAAACTTTAATTCATTATCCTATCCCACCTCATAAGCAACAGGCTTATAAAGAATGGAATGATTTAAGTTATCCTGTATCTGAACAAATTCATGCTGAAGTGATGAGTTTACCTATTGGTCCTACACTAAGCGTGGAAGAGGCTGAGAAAGTAATTCAGATTTGTAATAATTTTAAAGTCTAAAATGAATTTACTAAAAACAAGTGTACTAAATGGCGTGGCTGTTTTAATTAAAACGGCCACGATGTTTATTTTAAATAAGATTTTAGCTATTTACGTTGGTCCAGCTGGTTATGCGGCTATTGGGCAGTTCCAAAATTTTATACAAATGGTGACAACCTTCGCCGGTAGTGCAATTAATACTGCAGTTATTAAATATACGGCTGAGTATTATGAAGATGAAACTAAACAAAGAAATATATGGAAAACAGCGGGAAGTATAGTCTTACTTTTTAGCTTAATTTTCTCGATAATTATATTAATTTTTCAAAAACAACTTTCAATTTATATTTTTCATACTGATTTATATCAAACAGTTTTTGTCTGGTTTGCTGTATTTTTGACATTTTTTACTTTTAATGCGCTTTTCCTAGCTATTTTAAATGGAAAAAAAGAAGTTTTAAGATTAGTTATAGCGAATATTGTAGGTAGTATTTTTTCTTTAGCTATTACTAGCCTTTTGGCAATGAAATATAGTTTATATGGAGCTTTAGTTGCTCTTTCAATTTATCAATCTTTAGCTTTTTTGGTGACATTATTTATATGTTATAAAGCTGAATGGTTTAAGCTAAGTTATTTATTTGGAAAAATAGATAAAGCTATTGCTAAAAAATTTGCGGCTTTTGCTTTAATGGCATTAGTCAGCGCTATATGTGTTCCTATTTCCCAAATGGCTATTCGTAGTTATTTAACATATGAATACGGGTTAACTTATGCTGGATATTGGGAGGCAATGATTCGTTTAAGTGCAGCATACCTTATGTTAGTTACGACGACATTGGGAGTATATTATTTACCAAGACTTTCTGAGTTGTCAGAAATTAAAGAAATAAAAAAAGAAATTTATTTAGGATATAAATTTATATTTCCAGTGGCTGCTATAGGCGGAATCTTTGTTTATTTTCTTCGGGATTGGATCATTACCTTATTATTTACTAAAACATTTATGCCTATGCGAGATTTGTTTTTTTGGCAAATGATAGGAGACTCTCTAAAAATTGGTAGTTGGATACTTGCATATCTAATGTTAAGTAAAGCAATGACAAAACTATTTATAACTACTGAAATTATATTTGCACTTACCTCAATATTATTAACTTATATCTGTACTCAAATTTTTGGTTTTAAAGGGGTGTCTATTGCTCATCTAGTTAATTATGGAATGTACTGGATTATAGTCAGTTTTTTTATATTTAGAGTTTTAAGTAATAAAGGTTTGAAGAATGAGTGAAATAAAAACCCCTTTAGTATCTATTGTTATTCCATGTTATAACCATGTGGATTATGTGCAAGACTGTATTCAAAGTATAATTGATCAGACTTATCAAAATATTGAACTTATTATTATTGATGATGGTTCAAAAGATGAATCTGTTTTAAAGATAAATGAAATGTTAAAAAAATGCGAGAACCGATTTTCTCGTTTTGAATTCAGACATCGGCCAAATAAAGGACTAAGCGCCACATTAAATGAGGCATTGGAGTGGTGTCAGGGAGAGTATTTTGCGACATTAGCTTCAGATGATAAAATTTTTAACTATAAAATAATGAAGCAGGTCAATTATTTAGAAGATAATAAAGACTTTATTGCAATGTTTGGCGCTGTTGAGTTGATTGATGAAAATAATAAGAGGGTTGGTGAAATTAGACAACCCAATAAAATATTTACCTTTAATGATTTAATATATACTGATCGATTTTTGCCTGCCCCAACTCAAATGATTCGTTTAGATGCTCTAAAAAGAGTGGGTGGGTTTATAGATGGCATGATCATTGAAGATTGGTATATATACTTAAAACTTTTAGAAACTGGTAATAAGATTCTATATAAAGATGAATTATATTCATATTATAGAACACATCAAGGTAATACCTTTTCTAATCCCTATAAAATGGCAATAGGGCGTTTGCAAGTTTTAAATGAATTTAAACAACACGATTTATTTAAAAAAGCATATATAAAGGTTTGTTGGGATAATGCATTTGAAACACTAATATTAGACTTTAAGCTTTCAATAACGGTATTGTTAGCTAGACTTTTTCATAAATTTAAAATGATTGTTAATAAAGTATTTGGAAGTAGATGATATGAAAAAGATTTGCTTTTTAATAGGTGATATAAATCATTCTGGTGGTACAGAAAGAGTGACTACATTAATTGCCAATAATCTTATTGAAAAATATAAAGTATATATATTGTCTTTATCAGGCGGTGATAATCCTTTTTTTGAACAAAATAAAGCAATCATTAATAATAGAATTTTCCCAGAAAAAGTCTCAATGAAGACAAATTTTTTTAAAACGGTCTATAAAATTAGAAAATATATAAATGATAATAAAATAGATACATTAATCGTCGTGGATAGTATAAGTTGTGTTTTTAGTGTGCCTGCTTGTGTCGGATTAAATATTAAACACATTTGCTGGGAGCATTTTAATTTAAAAGTTAATTTAGGTTCTTCATTTAGAACTTTAGGGCGCTGGATGGCTGCAAAATGGTGTGACAAAATTGTTACCCTAACTAATAGGGATAAAGATTTCTGGATTAAAAATTTCAAGTTAGAAAAAGAAAAAAAAGTTATTGCAATTGCCAATCCTAGTCCTTATCAACTGCAAGATAATCAGCCCAGTTTAGACAGTAAAACTATTTTATGTGTAGGGCGTTTAACATATCAAAAAGGATTTGATCTACTTATTCCTGCTTGGGCTGAAGTTAAAAAAGCTTTAGATGGTTGGAAAATTGTAATTGTTGGAATTGGAGAAGATGAAGATAATCTTAAACAAATGACAAAATATTACAATGTTGAAGATTCTATTGAATTTGCTGGTCAACAAAAAAATATGAGTGAGTTTTATAATAAAGCTTCTTTTTTTTGTATGAGTTCAAGATTTGAAGGACTTCCTATGGTGTTATTAGAAGCTAGAAGTTATAAGTTGCCTATAGTTTCTTTTGACTGCGATACTGGTCCAGCAGAAGTGATAGAAGATGGAAAGGATGGTTTTTTGGTAAATGTTGATAATTTACAGGAGTTTAGTCAAAAAATTTTAAAAATGGCTAAAATGGATGAAAATACTTTTTTGCATTTTGTAGAAAATTCGGAAAATGCTTCTATTCGTTTTGAAATTCAAAATATTATTAGACTATGGATTGAGTTAATAAGCCAATGATTCAATTGAAAATAGAGTCTAATATATTTTTCTTATATAGTTTATATTTTTGTCATATTTTTGATATGCATATTTTTTTTATATTTGAATATTTTATTAGGCTTTTTAATAAAATTAAAAATGGAAATGTATTTATTTATTTAAATGTTGAAATATTGAGTTTGTTTTTTAGAAGAGTAAACTCTATTATAATTAAAGAATTATTATTTAATTTATTTTTCTTGAAAAATTATAATCTGTCTTTGTGTAAACTGTTTTTTTTGAAGAGATTTGATTTTTTAATTTTAAGTAAGAGAAATGTATTAAGATGAAAATATTATATTTAATCACCGGTCTTGGCGGGGGCGGAGCTGAAAAAGTAGTAGCTGACCTTGCTGATCAAATGCATTTGCGAGGACATCATGTAAAAATAGCTTATTTAAAGGGTAAGGCTATTGTTAAGCCGAAATCTGCTAACATTGAATTAATTTGTTTGGAATTAAATAAAATAACACAGTTTTGTAGTGCTTTTAAAAATTTTAAAACTATTATTGAAAATTTTAAACCTGATGTTGTTCATGCACATATGGTACATGCAAATATTTTTGCGAGATTAGCTCGTAAGTATGTATCTTTTCCTCGTTTAATTTGTACTGCTCATAGTAATAATGAGGGTGGACGCTTAAGGATGCTTGCATATAGGTTAACGCATGGTTTAGCAGATATGACTACTAATGTAAGTCGACAGGCCTGTAAAAGCTTTGAAAGTTTTAGAGCTGTCCCTAAAGGCGATATTTTCACTGTTTATAATGGAATTGATCTTAGAAAATTTAATTACTCAGAACAGATTCGTATTCAAACTAGAAAATTATTAAAAGTAGAAGACCATACATTAATATTTCTAGCGGTAGGACGTTTTCATGAAGCTAAAAACTATCCCTTATTAATTAATGCTTTTGCAGAGTTCGTACATACTATTTCTAATACTAAAGATAGTATTGCTGCTAAATTATATATTGCGGGTGATGGAGAACTTCGTTCTGTTATTGAGGAGTTAATTGCTAAATATCGACTCGAGGAAAAAGTTATTTTGCTAGGCCGTAGAGATGATATTCCTGCTTTAATGTGTGCATCAGATTATTTTGTTCTATCATCCGCTTATGAAGGTTTTGGGCTAGTAGTTGCTGAAGCAATGGCTTGCAATAACTTTGTAATCGCAACCGACTGCGGTGGTGTGTCTGAAGTGATGGGTGGAACGGGTTTATTAGTTAGTTCTCAAGAAAAAGATAAACTAGCAAGTGCATTTTTAACTGCAAGTCAATTAAGTGGAGAGGAGATAACTCAAAATAATATTCAAGCAATGAAGTATATTAATGAAAAATTTAATCTCGATAATATTGTAAATCAGTGGTTAAGTATTTATGCAAAATAAAAAAATCGCTCTTATTGGTACCACTGGCTCAAGTTTCTATGGATTTCGCGCTGATTTAATACGATCTCTCGTAGCGAATGGCCATCAAGTATATGCTTTCACTTCTGAATATACTGAAGACTGTTTAGAAAAAATTAAAGCCTTAGGTGCTGAACCTGTTACTTATCAATTAAGTCGGGGAGGGTTAAATCCTTTTGCTGATATTGTATCCACATATCAACTCACTCATAAAATAAAAAAAATTAAGCCAGATATCGTTTTTTCATATTTTGCCAAACCTGTGATTTATGGGACATTGGCCGCAAGCTTTGCAAAGGTTCCCCATATTGTTGGTATGCTTGAAGGGCTCGGATACACTTTTACAGCCCAACCGGAAGGTCAAAGCGGTAAAACGAAACTTATTCGTAATATTCAGGTTTTATTATATCGTTTAGCCTTCCCAAGATTGGATGATATGATTTTTTTAAATCCTGATGATGAAAAAGATCTTATACATACATATACTCTACCAGTCAAAAAGGTACATATTCTGGGTGGTATCGGTTTAGACTTGAAAGATTACAGTTATAGTCCTGCTCCAGTAGATCCTGTAAATTTTTTATTTATTGGCCGTTTGTTAAAAGAAAAAGGTATATTTGAATTTATTGATGCAATTAAAATCGTAAAACATAAATTTCCTAACACAAAATTTACAATATTGGGTGGTTTAGACTCGCAGAATATGGGAGCATTGTCGAAGTCTCAGCTAGATGAACTGATCGCAGAGGGTTTGTTTGAATATCCTGGTCATGTTTCTAATGTAAAAGACTGGATTGCTAACTCGAGTGTATTTGTACTTCCATCTTATAGAGAAGGCGTACCAAGAAGTACACAAGAAGCTATGGCTATAGGACGTCCTGTTATTACAACAGATGTTCCAGGATGTAGAGAAACGGTAGTTGATGGTGTGAATGGCTTTATTGTTCCTTGTTGGGATGCCGAGGCTCTAGCAGAAAAAATGTGCTTTTTTATCGAGACACCAACTCAAATAAATCCTATGGGGCTAGAAAGTATGAAAATGGCCCATCAAAAGTTTGATGCTGAAAAAGTAAATAATAGATTATTCGAAATCATGGGTTTAAATAGTTCTTATGAAAAGATTGGTTGATATTTTCATTGCTACAATAGCCTTACTCCTTCTATCTCCTATTTTTTTAATAGTGGGTTATAAGGTGAGAAAAAATTTAGGTTCACCTATTTTCTTTCTTCAAGAAAGACCAGGCAAAGACGGCAAAATTTTTAAAATGATTAAGTTCCGTTCAATGAAAGATGCTTTAGATAAGAATGGAAATCTTTTGCCTGATGAGGAAAGAATCACGCCATTTGGGCAGAAATTGCGCTCTACTACTCTAGATGAAATGCCCCAGCTTATTAATGTTTTAAAAGGTGACATGAGCATTGTTGGACCGCGTCCTCAACTTGCTGATTTTATGAAGCATTATACTCCAAGACAGATGCGTCGTCATGAGGTCAGACCTGGGATGACAGGCTTGGCTCAAGTCAGTGGACGAAATAATTTAAGCTGGGAAGAGAAATTCGAATTAGATGTTGAATATGTTGAGAATCATAATATCTGGTTAGATTTTAAGATTATGGTAAAAACAGTTCTGGTTATGTTGAAAAAAGAAGGTATTAACGCACCAGATCAGTTAGTGGGGGCAAGTCGTTTTTCTGGTTCTCCAAAAAAAGATGAAGTACAGTATTAATTGTTAGTTAAATAAAGTTAGCCGCATGATTAAAAAAGCAGTTCTACCAGTGGCCGGTTTAGGTACACGTTTTTTACCCGCAAGTAAGTCTATTCCGAAAGAAATGGTTACTGTTGTTGATCGTCCTGCTATTGAGTATGTGGTGCGTGAAGCGGTTGAAGCGGGAATTGAACAGATTATTTTAGTGACTCACTCTTCAAAAGCTTCGATTGAAAATTATTTTGATCGAAACTTTGAATTAGAAACAATATTAACTGAAAAGAAAAAATTGGATTTGCTTGCAGAGATTACGCAAATTGTTCCTTCTCATGTGAGTGTTGTGAGTGTACGACAGCCTCAACCTCTAGGCTTAGGGCATGCTGTTTTATGTGCGAAAAGTGTAGTAGGACAAGATGATTTTGCTGTGCTATTACCAGATGTATTGGTGAAAGATAGTTCGGGGCAGAATGATTTATCGCGTATGATTTCTCGTTATGATGAAAGTAATGCGGCACAGATAATGGTAGAAGCTGTGCCTGATCATTTGGTAGATCAATATGGTATTGTTGATGTTGCACAAAGTCCAAATGAAGGCGAAAGCATTGCTATGCAAGGTATTGTTGAAAAACCTGCTGTAGGTTCTGCACCGTCTAATTTATCTGTTGTTGGTCGCTACGTTTTACCTGCAAGAATTATGCAAGTACTCGAAAACACACCGAAAGGTGCGGGTAATGAAATTCAATTAACAGATGCGATTGCTATGCTTCAAAGAATTGAGACGGTAGAAGCTTACCGTATGCAAGGACAAACCTTTGACTGTGGTAGTAAACTTGGCTATTTAAAAGCTGTTCTACACTATGGTATTGAACATCCTAAATTAGGAAATGATTTTAAACAGTTGATTCAAGAACTTAAATTATAAAATTTTGTAGCTCAACTTAAGTATTTGTAAAAAATAATGAATATGTGAGCTGTTCAATATAGTCTCTTCCCAGTATGGGAAGAGAATTCTATGGAATATTAAAATCAGGTGTACAATGAAAATCGCGGTATTTGGAACCACTTTGCACGCTGGTGTAATGGCAGCGTTACTAGCTGAATATGGTAATCAGATCTATTGGTGTACAAGTGTCACCTGTGAAGAAAATATATCTGTACTTTCATATCAAGATCAAGAAGTTAATTATTATTTAAATAAACAAAGAAAGGCAGGTTTTTTAACAGAAAGTCCTTTTTCTCAAATTCCTCTAGATATTGAAGTTTATTTATTTTGTTTTAGTCCAACACAAATAGAACTTGCCTTAAAAACGGTTGAGAAGTTAAGTGAACGTCCAATTGTTCATCCAAGGTTAATGGTTAATGGCTCAACTTTTGGTTTACATGGTACAGAAAAATTAAAGCAACATTTACCTAAAGACGAGTGGGTCTATTTTCCTGACGTGATTCAGGAGGGTAATGCGATTAATAGTGTACTCAATGTAAAACATGTCATTGTTGGTGTTGAATCAAGCTATGCTCAAGACATAATGCAAGAGTTATTACGACCATTCTTTCGTTTTAGCTATCAATATTTATTCATGCCGATTTTAGATGCCGAATTTACCAAACTCAGTATTTCAGGCATGTTGGCAACTCGCATTAGCTACATGAATGATCTTGCTCTAGTTGCTGAAAAGTTGGGCATTGATATTGCCAACATAAAACATGGACTTGCTGCTGATACTCGTATTGGTGCAGCATACTTATCTGCAGGGGTGGGTTTTGGTGGTGAAAATTTTTCACATGATATTTTAACACTCTCAAGTACAGTTTCTGAAACAGGTGTAAAAAGTCAACTTTTAGAACAAGTTTGGGCGATTAACGAACAACAAAAAGAAATTTTATTCCGTAAATTATGGAACTACTATCATTGTGATTTGAGTGGAAAAACTGTTGCAATTTGGGGAGCTTCATTTAAAGAGAATACCCCAAGTACACATAACTCACCTATTCATATTTTATTGGCTGCTTTATGGGCCCAAGGTGTGAAGGTTCGCTTACATGATCCACAAGCCCTTAGTGAAATTGCAGCTTTATATGGTAGCCGTGAAGATCTGATTTTATGCGCCGATCAATATGAAGCAGCACAAGGAGTACATGCTTTATGCTTAGTTACGGCATGGAAGCAGTATTGGAGTCCTGACTTTAAACAGTTACAACAATTGATGCAGCATCCTCTTATTTTGGATGGGCGTAATATTTATGATCCAGCATATGTGAAATCTAAAGGTTTTGCTTATGAAGGAGTAGGTCGATTATGAGTAAATCTATCGAGAAGTTTCCCAAAGAGCTAGTTTCCCCTATTGCACAGCTTCATTCTTTGGTTGAGAAAAATTCAAATTTACACATAAAAGAATTATTTGTGTCAGAGCCTGATCGATTTCAGCAATATTCTGTAAAATTCGATCAACTTGTTTTTGATTATAGTAAGCACCGCGTAACTAAGAATGTTCTAGAGCAATTGGTAGCTTTAGCAAAAACTAAACAATTGACTCATTGGATTGAACGGTTATTCTCTCAAGATAAAGTTAACTGTACCGAACAGCGTGCTGCAATGCATTGGGCTTTACGTTTACCATTAGAATATTCTAAATTTCCGGAATTAACTGAAAAGGTCCATAGTCAATTGCAACGTATGTATGCGTTGGTCGAAAAAATTCATGCTGGACAATATCGTGGTGCCACAGGTGAAGTCATTCAAGATGTCGTTAATATTGGGGTGGGTGGTTCTGATTTAGGGCCGCAAATGGTGACCCATGCATTGTGTGATTTTAAAGTAAAAACAGCTAAACCACTCAATGTACACTTTGTATCAACAATGGATGGTAGTCAGTTATCGGACCTCCTGCATCAACTGCGCCCAGAAACGACTTTATTTATTATTTCGTCGAAGTCATTTGGCACTATTGATACTTTATCCAATGCACAAACTGTTCGACAGTGGCTTGAGAAAGCATTAGGAAAGCACGAACGGGTAGTTAAAAGCCATTTTATTGGTGTTTCTACAAAAGCTGACAAAATGTCAGAGTGGGGAATTGCTCCTGAAAATCAATTATTACTTTGGGATTGGGTCGGTGGACGTTATTCTCTTTGGTCGTGTATTGGGTTACCTATTGCATTGTCAGTTGGGGTTGAAGGTTTTCAGCAGCTTTTAGCTGGTGCTCATGCCGTTGATGAGCATTTCCAAAATACAAGTTTTGAGCAGAATATACCTGTGCTTATGGCATTATTAGGCGTTTGGAATAATAATTTTTTAAATATTCAGACCCATGCTGTATTACCTTATGATGGCCGTTTAAAATATTTTGCAGCCTATTTACAACAACTCGAAATGGAATCTAATGGTAAATCGGTACAGCGAGATGGACAAAAAGTTGAATTAGATACTTGCCCAATTGTATGGGGAGAAGTTGGGCCAAATGCTCAACATGCATTTTACCAGTTACTCCATCAAGGAACTCAGGCAGTAAGTTGTGATTTTATTGCTCCTGTGCAACGTTATAATGCAGACCATTTTACTTATGTAGAAAATGCTGAGGCATTGATTGAACAGCATCATCTTGCATTATCAAACTGTTTGGCACAATCACGTTTATTAGCTTTTGGTAATGAAGCACTAGATACGAAAGAACTAGAGAACTTGCCTATTCATAAGCAATATGAAGGAAACCAGCCAAGTTCAACATTACTTTTAAAAGAACTAAATCCTTATAGTTTAGGGATGTTGATTGCTTTATATGAGCATAAAGTATTTGTTCAGTCAGTAATTTGGAATATTAATCCGTTTGATCAGTGGGGAGTGGAAAAAGGTAAACAGATTGCGGACCAGTTACTCCCAATTTTAAATGGTGTTCAAAACGATCTTTCAACACTTGATGCCTCAACGCGTGGATTGATTAAAATTTTATTAGGAAAAATAGATGGCTAAAATTCTGGTTACTGGCGGTGCTGGGTATATTGGTTCACACACCTGTGTAGAGCTTTTAAATGCAGGCCATGAAGTTATTGTTTTTGACAATCTTTCAAACAGTTCAGAAGAGTCTTTAAAAAGAGTTCAGGAGATCACTCAAAGAAGTTTAACTTTTGTAGAAGGTGATATTCGGAATGCGAATGAATTAGATCGCGTTTTTCAAGATTATACAATCGAAGCAGTAATTCATTTCGCAGGTCTAAAAGCAGTTGGTGAAAGTCAGGAAAAACCACTTATTTATTTTGATAATAATATTGCCGGTAGTATTCAGCTGGTTAAATCAATGGAGAAAGCAGGCGTCTATACACTTGTGTTTAGCTCATCTGCGACAGTATATGATGAGGCGAATACTTCTCCACTAAATGAAGAAATGCCTACAGGTATGCCTAGCAATAATTACGGTTACACTAAATTGATTGTCGAGCAAATTTTGCAAAAAATTTCCGCTGCTGACTCCAAATGGTCGATTGCTTTACTTCGTTATTTTAACCCGGTAGGTGCGCATAAAAGTGGATGTATTGGTGAAGACCCGCATGGTATTCCAAATAACTTAATGCCCTATGTTACGCAAGTTGCTGTTGGCCGCCGTGAAAAACTTTCTATTTATGGCAATGACTACGATACAGTGGATGGTACAGGTGTACGCGATTATATTCATGTTGTTGACTTAGCTAATGCACATTTATGCGCTCTCAATAACCGTTTACAGGCGCAAGGATGCCGTGCATGGAATATCGGCACAGGTAATGGTTCTTCTGTTTTACAAGTTAAGAATGCCTTTGAACAAGTTAATGGCGTAGCTATTGCTTTTGAATTTGCACCGCGTAGAGCGGGTGATGTAGCAACTTCTTTTGCAGATAATACTCGTGCTGTTGCTGAGTTGGGGTGGAAACCTCAATACGGTTTAGAAGATATGCTTAAGGATAGCTGGAATTGGCAAAAGCAGAATCCAACGGGTTATAAAAATTGATTATTTAATTTTTCTAAATATCAATTATCTATCTTTCTTGAATTGAGATAGAGCTCTTTTCTAAAAAGAGGCTACAGTTGTAGTGACTACTTTCATGCTAGTATTCGCCACAATCTTGTTAGTCTCTTTTTGTCATCATGGTTTTTCTCCGTCAGCAATTGTTGTTTGTCTTTATTGCCTTTTTATCCACCTGTATCGGTGTATATGTTGCATGGGATATGAACCTGACTTGGCATAAGTTTTATAGCTATCTGATTTCAGAAAAAGCTATTTTTTCAATTCTATTTAACTATGCCGTAATTCAACTATTTTTTATTATAGTTGGTCGTAAGTATACTGCTCTTTTTTTAAGCCAATTATTCGTTATATTTTTAAATTTTATTAATAAAAAGAAGCAACAATATCTATTTAGTAATTTAAGCCCTGAAGATATTTTTTTACTTCCTGAGGCTATGAAAGCGACTCCTTGGCACTTACAGCTCATCTTTTTTATGCTGATTATTTTCTTTCTTATTGTACTGCTTATCGCTATACGTAAAGAAAGTAAAGCTACTTTTCACGCCTATGTTCCTAATATTATTATTTTTGCATTGCTTGCAAGTGGCTTAATTTACTTAAATTTTATTAAAAATCCCACAGGAGCGTGTTTTTCAGAAAATAAACCTATGATTTGTGCCAGCTTACAAGAATTTCCAAATACGAGAAATGATTGGATCGGCGACTATAGAAAAATTCAAGATTACGGGTTTGTGACTTTTTACGTATCTAAGGTATTGGATAATGTAACCAGTGTTTTATTACCTAACCGTAAAGTATCTGAGCAAGAGATACAGCAGATTTTGCAGGAACATCATTTGGTTCAATCTTTAGACGACAATGAGAAGGAATATCCGAACATTGTTATCGTGATGGAAGAATCTTTTTGGGATTCTCATCATTTAGATAGTGGTTTACCAAAAGACTTACTATCTTTTGTTCATCAAAATCAGGTCTCTAATTTACTGTCTCCTTCTTTTGGAGGAGGTACTGCGAATGTTGAATTTGAAGTCCTTACAAGCCTCAATACAACTTTTTTCCCAAATGAGTTGTTATATGTTTCTAAGCTGAAAAAGCCAATTTATGCATTACCTTATTATTTAAATTCAATTGGTTATCAAACAATTGCAATGCATAATAACTATGGTTATTACTATAATCGCAATAAGGTATATCCAGCATTGGGGTTTGATAAATTTATATCACTTGAAAATATGATTGCCCAAAAAGATCGGTCTACAGTCTTTAATTTAGGTGGATGGGCCACAGATGATCTTATTTTTGATTCGCTTAAGTCTACTTTAGAAGAGAACGAGCAACAGCCAAAGTTTATTTATGCGATTACTGTTGAAAATCATCCTATGTATAACGATGATCGTTTTGGTAAGCAGAATTATAAATTTAACAAAGAATTATTTGAAACCGAAAAGCAGAAATTAAGTACTTATACTGCTGGAACTGCGCGTGCTAACCAAAAACTAAAAGAGTTCGCTGAATATTTAAAGACGGTAGATCGACCAACAATTTTAATCGCTTTTGGTGATCATTTGCCAAATCTACAAGAAGTTTATGAAAGTTATGGATTTTTTAAAGATGATCCTGAGCGAACTAACTTAAAAAATTATCAGACACCGTTTGTGGTATGGAGCAATTATAAATTAGATAAGAAGCCTTTGAAGCAACCTTATATTGCCGCAAGTTTCGTTGCTCCAAAACTATTAAAGTTAGCAGGGTTACCTTTATCAGATTACTATCAATTTGTTGATGATGTTTCGAGTTGTTATAGTGCCATTCACCAAAAATTTATCAATGAAAATCCAACGTGTAATTTTGATAAGAAAGCGCTGTTAAAAGGTTATGAAAATCTAAATAAGGATGTATTAGATGGACATAATCATACTTATAAAATTATGCAGAATAACCAAAAAGAGATGGAACAATAATGTTCCATCTCTTTGAGATGAACTCTATTAAGACTGAATTAATCCAGTCAATTCATCTACATAATGTTGCATTGGCTGAGCTTGGCGGTCTGCACGGCTTTCAATATTAAGACGTAACAAAGGCTCGGTGTTTGAAGCACGGACATTAAAACGCCATGCACCAAAGTCGAGGCTTACACCATCGGTACGGTCAATTTCCGGATTTTGAGCAGCATAGAAATCAAAAATCTTTTGAATAGTGATTTGTGTATCAGTTACTTTAAAGTTGATTTCACCACTACAAGGAAACTTGGTAATCATATTTTCAACGAGGGTTGAAAGTGATTGCCCTGTTTCAGAAAGCAGGGCAACCGTAAGTAACCATGGAATCATACCGCTGTCACAGTAAGCAAAGTCACGGAAATAATGATGAGCACTCATTTCGCCGCCATATACAGCATTGTGTTCACGCATAACGTCTTTAATGAACGCGTGACCAGATTTTGACTGTACAGCAACACCTTTATATTCGTCGACGATATCAAATGTGTTCCACACTAAACGTGGGTCATGCACAATTTTTTCGCCTGACTGTTTAATTAAGAAAGCTTGAGCCAATAGACCAACAATATAGTAGCCCTCAATGAATTGACCTTTTTCATCAAACAAGAAACAGCGGTCAAAGTCGCCGTCCCATGCAATACCCATATCTGCTTTATGCTCAAGAACAGCATTTCGGGTACTGTCACGGTTTTCAATTAAAATTGGGTTAGGAATGCCATTTGGGAAAGTACCATCTGCTTCATGATGAATTTTAATAAATTCAACCGGTACATTAAGCGCTTTAAATTTTTCTTCAATGGTATCAATTACATGACCAGCTGCACCATTACCCGCGTTTACCACTAACTTTAATGGACGGATTTTTGCAGGTTCAATATAAGTAATTAAGTGATCAACGAACTCAGGCAAAATGTTATAGCTTTGCGTTGTACCTTTTTGACTAACTTCTTCAAAGTTATTTGTTTCTGCTAAAGCCTGAATTTCTTTTAAACCAGTATCAGCACTAATTGGACGAGCATTTTCGCGAACCAATTTCATACCGTTATAGTCCATTGGATTATGACTTGCAGTAACTTCTATACCACCTTGTACATCGAGATGGAAAGCGGCAAAGTAAACTTCTTCAGTCCCCGTCATGCCCAAATCAAGAACGTCCACTCCCGCATCATTTAACCCGCGGATGGTCGCTTGTTTTAAGGCTTCACTGCTTAGACGAATATCACATCCTACAACCACAGTCTTGGGTTTATAGATTTGTCCGTAAGCGCGGCCAATTTTATAGGCGATTTCTTCATTCAATTCGGTGCCGAGTTTGCCTCGGATATCATAAGCTTTAAAACACGTTAAAGTAGTCATTATTCAATTCAATACATGTGGTTTGAGTTGTGTGCACATTATACATAGATCATGAAACAGGTATGTTTATAGTTTTATATTCAAATTTTTCATTCCATTTCTGTAGTTAATATTTAAGTTTATAAGAAAGTATTTTTACGACTTTAGTCTAATAAATAAATTTATAAATTAGAAATTACTTGATTTTACTTAATACTATTGGTCATACCAATTATGGTGATTATTTAATTGTTGATCTGACCAATATCTGCGTTTATGATGCGATCTGCGGTTTAAGGAATAACATTTGCACTTAAATTTTAATTGGTCATACCAATTGTGTTGAATGTTTAAAAGTTTAAGGTAAAAAAATTCGCCCCGGCATTTCAAGGAGATGACAATGCTCAATATGTGGCAACAACTTTATGACCCTTTAAATAATATTTGGCTGTCCAGTGCGGTTGCGTTAATCCCGATTATTTTCTTCTTTTTGGCATTGGCTGTTTTTCGTTTAAAAGGCAGTATCGCGGGTACGGGCACAGTTATTATTGCATTATTGATTGCTCTCTTTTTCTATCAAATGCCGGGTCAAATGGCCTTCGCATCCATTATCTATGGTTTCTTCTATGGTCTATGGCCAATTTCGTGGATCATTATCGGGGCAGTGTTTCTATACAAGATTTCGGTAAAAACAGGCCAGTTTGAAGTTATCCGTTCAAGTATTTTGTCGATTACCGAAGACCAACGTCTGCAAATGTTACTGGTTGGTTTTGCATTTGGTACTTTCCTTGAGGGGGCGGCGGGCTTTGGTGCTCCTGTTGCAATTACCGCTGCACTACTTGTCGGTTTAGGCTTTAAACCACTTTATGCTGCTGGTTTATGTTTGATCGTAAATACAGCACCAGTTGCGTTCGGTGCAATGGGTATTCCAATTATTGTGGCTGGGCAGGTGTCAGGTGTAGACACTATGGAAATTAGCCAGATGGTAGGTCGTCAGTTGCCATTCTTAACGCTAATTGTGCTGTTCTGGATTATGGCGATTATGGATGGCTGGCGCGGCGTAAAGGAAACTTGGCCTGCGGTGTTGGTCGGTGGTGGTTCGTTTGCGATTGCCCAATATCTTACATCTAACTTTATTGGTCCTGAGTTACCAGACATTACCGCAGCAATTGCTTCATTGGTCAGCCTGACTTTGTTATTCCGTGTGTGGAAACCAAAACATATTTTCCGTTTTGAACCTGAAGCGGGTCAGACTTTGACTCAGCAACCTACAACAGTTCAACGTTATAGCATTGGAAAAATTGCTAAGGCGTGGTCTCCATTTGCTATTTTAACAGTCATGGTCACGATCTGGAGTATTAAGCCATTTAAAGCATTATTTGCAAAAGACGGTGCTCTTGAACACTGGATTTTTAAGCTTGAAGTGCCGTATTTGCATAAATTGGTCGAAAAAATGCCGCCAATTGTGGCAGAGATGAAACCATACGAAGCGATTTATAAGTTTGACTGGTTTTCTGCAACAGGTACTGCAATTTTTATTGCTGCAATCATCACTGCTATTTTCTTAAAAATGAGAGCAAGTGAGGCTGTAACAACCTTTGGTGAAACACTTAATGAGTTGAAAACACCGATTTACTCGATTGGTATGGTGTTGGCATTTGCTTTTATCGCGAACTATTCAGGTTTATCTGCAACTTTAGCTTTGGCTCTAGCACATACAGGGCATGCGTTTACTTTCTTCTCGCCATTTCTGGGTTGGCTTGGTGTGTTCCTTACAGGTTCAGACACCTCTTCAAATGCTTTGTTCTCGGCACTACAGGCAACTACAGCACAGCAAATTGGTATTCCGGAAGTGTTATTGGTTGCTGCCAATACCAGCGGTGGTGTGACTGGTAAGATGATTTCTCCGCAGTCGATTGCTATTGCGTGTGCCGCAGTAGGCTTAGTTGGAAAAGAGTCTGACTTGTTCCGTTTCACGGTAAAACATAGCATCATATTCACTGTCTTTGTTGGCATCATTATTACGGTTCAGGCTTATCTGGTTCCGTGGATGATTCCATAACTCCAGTGAAGGAAACGCGATGAGAATCTCCGATCAAGTGGTCATGAAATTGCAGGCATTAATTGAAGAGCGTCACATGAAAAAAGGTGACCGTTTGCCTGCCGAACGCCAGCTTGCAACTAGCTTGGGAGTTTCTCGTCCGTCTTTGCGTGAAGCCATTCAACAGCTCAATAGTCAAGGTGTACTGATTAGCCGCCGTGGCGATGGGACTTATATTCAGCAGTTACCTGAACAGTGGCCACAGCAACTGATTGTGAACCCAATTAGTAACTTGATTGAAGAAGATCCGTTATACCGTTTTGATGTGCAAGAGGCGCGGTTATTACTTGAAGGTGGCACGGCATGGTATGCCGCATTACGTTCAACGCCTGAAGATCGAGCCAAAATTCATCATTATTTTAATGAAATTAGTCGCCATCAAAATGCAGGTGACTCGGCACAGGCCGCGGTGGCAGATGCAGAATTTCACTTAGCAATTGCTGAAGCCTCTCACAATGTGGTGCTGATTCAAATGATGCGAAGCCTGTTTGATTTACTGCAATACAACGTTTTGTTAGGGCGTAAAAAAGTTTATAACGACCCCGTAAATGGTGACTTGCTGAGCGAGCAGCATTTTCAGGTGATGGATGCTATTGATCGTAAAGATCCCGAGGCCGCACGCCAAGCTGTCTGCGGTCATATTGAATTTGTGATTAACCATGTACGTTCTCTGGATGAAGACGAAGCTCGCCAGAAACGTGCAAATCGTTTAAATAGAGTTGATTCAAAATGATTATATCTTCTGGCAATGATTACCGTGCTGCGGCACAACGTCGCTTACCTCCATTTTTATTTCATTACATCGATGGTGGAGCGTATTCGGAATATACCTTAAAGCGTAACGTACAAGATTTGTCAGAAATTGCATTGCGTCAACGTGTGCTCAATGACATGTCAGCGTTAAGTTTAGAGACAAAACTGTTTAACGAAACGCTGTCGATGCCAGTTGCTTTGGCGCCTGTGGGTTTAACAGGTATGTATGCACGCCGCGGTGAAGTGCAGGCCGCGATGGCTGCCGATAAAAAGGGCATTCCATTTACGCTTTCAACGGTTTCGGTATGTCCGATTGAAGAAGTTGCACCTGCAATTAATCGCCCAATGTGGTTCCAGCTTTATGTATTACGTGACCGTGGTTTTATGCGTAATGCTTTGGAGCGTGCAAAAGCGGCGGGTTGTTCAACACTAGTGTTTACCGTAGATATGCCTGTGCCGGGTGCACGTTACCGTGATGCACATTCGGGTATGAGTGGGCCAAATGCTGCGATGCGCCGTTATATGCAGTCAGTATTTCATCCGCATTGGTCATGGAATGTGGGCTTAATGGGACGCCCGCACGACTTGGGCAATATTTCTAAATATTTAGGTAAACCGACTGGGCTTGAAGACTATATTGGCTGGTTAGGCTCGAACTTTGACCCATCAATTTCATGGAAAGATCTTGAGTGGATCCGTGAGTTTTGGGATGGTCCAATGGTGATTAAAGGCATTTTAGACCCTGAAGATGCCAAAGATGCTGTGCGGTTCGGTGCAGATGGGATTGTAGTATCGAATCACGGTGGTCGTCAGTTAGATGGCGTGATGTCTTCTGCTCGTGCATTGCCTGCAATTGCTGATGCAGTCAAAGGTGACTTAGCAATTTTGGCTGACTCAGGCATTCGTAATGGTTTAGATGTCGTGCGTATGTTGGCGCTTGGTGCTGATACAGTTTTACTTGGCCGTGCGTTTGTGTATGCCTTGGCAGCAGCAGGTGGGCAAGGGGTTTCAAACTTGCTTGATTTAATTGATAAAGAAATGCGTGTTGCGATGACGCTCACGGGTGCTAAGTCGATTTCGGATATTAATGCGGATTGTTTAGTACAGGCGATGAAGCTCTAATATTTTCGTATTAACTTTGATGATATTGGCACGACGGAGTCTTATCCGAAAAGGTTCAATGTAAGTAGCTAATTGACGTTACTTTTTTTTAAAAGTAACCAAAAACCTTTGTTTCGATGACGGTACGTCCTTGCTACCGCATCGAAACGGCGGCATCCCTGCCGCCAACGCGTAGCCAATTTGAATTAAATCTAACACCTAGAGATTAGCTGCTAGTGCTAAGCGTCACTTACAGCCTGCGTGGTATGAGCAAAGTTTTGTTTTTGCAATATAAATTGAAAAATGGATACAGCGAATAGGTTCTGTAAGTGACAATGGTTTTGATTACTTTTGCCAAAACAAAAGTAATGGAATTAGCTACTTTAAATATTAGTTCTAAATGGAAAAACTCCCTTGAGCTTTTCTGATTTTTAAAAAACTATGTGGTAGGGATGACCAAAAGGAAACCATCATGCAAACACTTTCTCCTCAAGCAGTGATCGAACGTTTACAAAATATTGTAGGGCGTTCTTATGTTTTGACCGATGACCAAAGCACGCGTCAGTATCGTCAAGGTCGTCGTTTTGGTGAGGGGAAAGTGCTTGCTGTAGTGGTGCCAGGAACCTTGCTAGAGCAATGGCAGGTTTTGCAGGCGGCAATTGAGGCAGATTGTATTGTCATTATGCAGGCAGCAAATACAGGACTCACTGGTGGTTCAACGCCTTATGGCGATGACTATGACCGTCCTGTTTTAGTCATGAGTACACGCCGAGTAAAGGGTATTCAAGTCATCCATGACGGCAAGCAAGTCATTTGTTTACCGGGTGCAACCTTAGATAATTTAGAGCAAATTTTAAAAGGCTATAATCGAGAACCGCATTCGGTCATTGGTTCATCGTGTATTGGGGCTTCAGTACTGGGTGGGGTGTGTAATAACTCTGGTGGTGCACTGGTACGCCGTGGACCCGCGTATACTGAACTGGCGTTATATGCTCAGGTGAATGCCACTGGTCAATTAGAACTGGTGAACCATTTAGGCGTAAATTTAGGTACGACTCCCGAAGAGATTTTGACGCGTTTAGAGAAGCAGCAGTACCAAGCTGTAGATATTTTAGATGACAGTGAAAAACAGGCATCGGATCATCGCTATGCGCATGATGTGACTCAGGTCGATGAAGATACGCCTGCTCGTTTTAATGCAGACCCGTCACGTTTGTTTGAGGCTTCGGGTTCGGCAGGTAAAGTCTGTGTGTTTGCTGTACGCCTTGATACCTATGAAAAAGTAGAGAGCTGTGTTTTTTATATTGGTAGTAATGATGCCGATGATTTAACTGCTATTCGTCGTTACTTACTGACCTCACTGCCAAGCTTGCCAATTGCAGGTGAATATATTCACCGTGATGCTTACTTGATTGGTGAAAAATACGGAAAAGACACATTCTTATTTATTGAAAAGTTTGGTACAGCCAATGTTCCTAAAGCTTTTGCGATGAAAGATAAAGTCGATGGCTTTTTAGAAAAATTTAAAATTAAAGGCTTAACAGACCAGATTTTACAGGCGATAACCTTCTTTTTACCGAGTCATTTGCCGAAGCGTATGACCGAATATCGAGATCGTTATGAGCACCATCTAGTTTTACGTGTCGAAAATAATTCAAAAGCACAGACCGAGCAGTTTTTAAAAGAATATTTTGCAGTGCATCAGTCTGGTCACTATTTCGTATGTAGCGAAGAAGAAGGTCGAAAGGCGTTCTTGCACCGCTTTGCGATTGCGGGGGCGGCAATTCGTTATCGTGATACGCACCGTAGTGAAGTTGAAGATATTGTCGCGCTTGATATTGCGCTACGTCGTAATGACCGTGAGTGGGTAGAGCAACTACCAGCCGAGATGGAAAATAAAATCATCCATAAACTCTATTATGGGCATTTCTTTTGTCATGTGTTTCATCAGGACTATATTCTTAAAAAGGGCAATGACCCTTTAGAAATGGAACATCAAATGTGGAAATTACTTGATGCGCGTCGTGCTGAATATCCCGCAGAGCATAATGTTGGGCACCTTTACATTGCCAAACCTGCATTAGCCAATTTCTATCAAAAGCTCGACCCAACCAATAGCTTTAATGTGGGTATTGGCCATACCTCAAAACTGAAATATTGGGGTAAGGCTAAATCTTAATATCGAGACATAAAAAAAGGCGCCGAAGCGCCTTTTTTAATAAATGCCTTATGCTGCTTCTACTGATTTAGCAAGCACTTCAGACATTGCTTTAGCAACAGTATAAACATTTTTCATGTTTAAGCCTGCTACACAAATACGACCACTACGTACTAAGTAGATTGCATATTCTTCACGCAAGATATCCACTTGCTCAGCAGTTAGACCTGTGTAGCTGAACATACCTTTTTGGTTTACAAGGTAGCTAAAGTCACGGTCTGGTAAAGCTTTAGTAAGTTCGTCTTTCAAGATGCTACGCATTTTGATAATACGCTCACGCATCTCTTTCACTTCGCCTTGCCATTGTTGGTTAAGTTCAGCGTCATTTAACACTTCATCAACTAACCAAGCACCTGTTGTAGGAGGGCTAGAGTAAATACGGCGTACAGTCGCTTTTAACTGACCGAATGTGCATTGAGCAGCTTCTGCATCGTCACATACGAAAGTTAAGCCGCCAACGCGCTCGCCATATAAAGAGAAGATTTTAGAGAACGAGTTGCTCACAATGAAGTTTAGACCTGCTTGGTCTAAAGCACGGATTGCATACGCATCTTCTTCCATACCGTCACCAAAACCTTGGTAAGCGATGTCTAGGAATGGAATAAGGTTACGATCTTTTAATACTGCAATTACTTGGTCCCATTGCGCTGGGTTTAAGTCAGCACCCGTTGGGTTATGGCAGCATGGGTGCAACAACACAATGCTTTGCTCAGGCAAAGTTTTAAGTGTAGAAAGCATACCATCAAAATCTACACCGCGCGTTTCTGCATCGAAATATGGGTAGAAATGAGTTTTGATGCCAGCGCCATTGAAAATCGCAACGTGGTTATCCCAAGTTGGTTGGCTCACCCAAACGTCTGAATTTGGGAAATAAGTTTTTAAGAAATCCGCACCAACTTTCAATGCACCTGAACCACCAAGTGTTTGGATGGTTACAGCACGGCCAGCTTTAACTGCTGGGCTGTTTGCACCGAATAAAAGTGCTTGAATTGCTTCACGGTAAGGTTTGAAGCCTTCCATTGGCAAATAAAGTTTGGTTTTACCGTTCTTAGGCTCAATACGCTTTTGCGCCTCGATAATGGTCTCTAACTGAGGAACAATGCTGTCTTCGTTATAATAAAGACCAATACTCAAGTTTACTTTTTCAGAACGAGTATCAGCATTGAACTGTTCCATTAAAGAGAGAATTGGATCGCCTGCGTATGGTGGGATATGTTGAAACATCAAAAAAGTCCTTTCATTCAACAATATGCATAGTGCTGGGTTTTTTCTGTCTCGAAAAATACGTCACAACTATGTCGATGCTCAATAATGTATCAATAAAGCTACCGTGAAGCACCTGATAATTTCACTAATATCGATATTTTCTGGCTGAAAATAATAAAAAGATTTAAAAGAAATTACGGTAAATAGAAACTAATTTCTAACTCATGCTTTCATTCAAGCAGATTGTCTACAATCTTGCTGTAATACATTGGTTGTAGACTAAAGTTTGAAACAAAAGATTAGAGGCCGAAAAGCAACTAAAAAAGTGCCATAAATTTATAGGTAAATTAATATTAACTAACTGTTTTATAAATATTAATTGGCAAGTGGTTTAATGGTTTAAATATAAGGTGAGGTAACAGGACTAGCGATAAAAATTGACCTGTTTCGTTCTGAAAGTGTCAACAATCACCTTGATTTTTTTCATTCATCCCGCTATAAAACTCATAATTGATTAAAAATTGTCGACAATATGCAAGATTTGACCTTCGCACCAGAGCCATTACAAAGTCAGGGAAGAACACTGACCGAGCATGTATTTAAGCAAATACAAACGGCGATTGTTTTGGGTCAAATTCCGGCAGGTAGCAAAATTTCTGAGCCTGAGCTGGCACGGACTTATGGCATTAGCCGTGGGCCATTGCGTGAAGCGATTCATCGGCTTGAAGGGCAACGTTTGGTTGAGCGTACTGCACATGTGGGCGCGCGCGTGGTTTCGCTCTCACTGCAACAGTTCAAAGAGCTTTACCAGATTCGTGCATCTTTAGAAGGTTTGGCTTGCAAACTTGCCGCACAGCATATTGATAAAAAGCAAATTTTGGCGCTACGTGATGTCTTACGTATGCATGCCGAAGATGAAAACTTTAAAGCAGGTAAAGGATATTACTTGCAAGAAGGGCAGGACGATTTTCACTACTGCATTATCAAAAGTAGTGGCAATAAAACCCTAGAAAAAATGCTATGTGATGAGCTTTATCACCTCATCCGTATGTACCGAATTCAGTTTTCAAACACACCCGATCGTCCGAGCAAAGCTTGGGACGAACATATCCGTATTTTAGATGCAATTGCAGAAGGCGATGGTGAACTTGCCGAGCTGCTCATGCATCGACATATCAATGCTTCTTACAAAATTATTGAGCAAACACTGCTACAAGCACAAGGAGAACATAACAATGGCTAAACAATCCGCAGGTCAGCTATTTCGCGATGCCGTAGCCCAAGAAAAGCCATTACAAGTGGTTGGAACCATCAATGCCAATCATGCACTTTTGGCAAAACGTGCAGGTTATAAAGCGATTTACTTATCAGGTGGTGGTGTAGCAGCTGGTTCTTTAGGCTTACCTGATTTGGGAATCAGTAACCTTGATGATGTGTTGACCGACGTACGTCGTATTACCGATGTATGTGATCTTCCATTATTGGTCGATGCGGACACAGGCTTTGGTGCTTCTGCATTTAACATTGCCCGTACTACAAAAGCACTCATTAAGTTTGGTGCTGCGGCAATGCACATTGAAGACCAAGTGGGCGCAAAACGTTGTGGTCACCGTCCGAACAAAGCCATTGTGACTCAAGAAGAAATGGTTGACCGTATTAAAGCAGCGGTTGATGCGCGTGGTGATGACAGCTTCGTAATTATGGCGCGTACCGATGCGTTAGCGGTTGAAGGCTTACAAGCGGCAATTGACCGTGCGGGTGCTTACATTGAAGCGGGTGCAGACATGTTGTTCCCTGAAGCAATTACTGAGCTTGATATGTACAAGCAATTTGCTCAGAAGACTGGCGCACCAATTTTGGCAAATATCACAGAGTTTGGTTCTACACCATTGTTTACTACTGAAGAGTTAGCATCTGCCGATGTAAGTCTTGCGCTTTATCCGCTTTCTGCTTTCCGTGCCATGAACAAGGCAGCTGAAACTGTGTATGAAACCTTACGTAAAGAAGGTACACAAAAGAACGTGGTTGATATTATGCAAACGCGTAAAGAGTTATATGAACGCATTAATTATTATGCGTTTGAAGACTACTTAGACAACGCATTTGCTAAAAAGAAGTAATAAATTAAAAAGTTGATTAATTGGAATCTGATACTCGGAGGCGTCATCTGCAACTGTTTGAGACAGGACTACATTTTTTAAAATTGGTTCTGCGATAGATAGGATATTTGATGGTTGTGGACGAGTTTTGCAGATGACAATGGTTTTGCCTACTTTTGCCAAAACAAAAGTAGGTCGAACCGAAGGTTAATCCTGAAATAAGAAGTGAAAATGGTACGACTCCGTCGTGCTTAATAAATAAATTCAGATAGATAGGAAAGGACAATCTTATGAGCTCAAATGAAACAACAACAGGCTTCAAACCAAAAAAATCAGTTGCACTTAGTGGACAAGTTGCAGGCAACACAGCACTTTGTACCGTAGGACGTAGCGGTAACGACTTGCACTATCGTGGCTATGACATTCTTGACCTTGCAGCGGGTAGCCAGTTTGAAGAAGTTGCTCACTTGCTCGTACATGGCAAATTACCAAACAAAGCTGAACTCAAAGCATATAAAGCAAAATTAAAAGCGCTTCGTGGCTTACCAGCAGCACTTAAAACTGCACTTGAACAATTACCACCGTCTGCTCACCCAATGGATGTAATGCGTACAGGTGTTTCAGTGCTAGGTTGCTTAACGCCAGAACACGAAGACCACAACGAAGCTGGTGCAAAAGACATTGCTGACAAATTAATGGCAAGCTTAGGCTCAATGCTGCTTTATTGGTACCACTTCAGCAACAACGGTCGTCGTATTGAAGTTGAAACTGATGACGACTCAATTGCAGCGCATTTCTTACATTTACTGCATGGCGAAAAACCATCTGAAGAATGGATTCAAGCAATGCATACCTCTCTGATTTTGTATGCTGAGCACGAATTCAACGCATCAACATTTACATCACGTGTGGTTGCAGGTACAGGTTCTGACATGTACTCGGCAATTACAGGCGGTATTGGTGCACTTCGCGGACCTAAACATGGCGGTGCAAACGAAGTTGCATTCGTGATTCAACAACGTTATGACAATCCAGATGAAGCAGAAGCTGACATCCGTAAACGTGTTGAAAATAAAGAAGTCGTGATCGGATTTGGTCACCCTGTATATACAGTTTCTGACCCACGTAACGAAGTGATCAAGAAAGTGGCGCATGACTTAGCGCAAGCACAAGAGAACACCAAAATGTACCTCATCGCTGAGCGTTTAGAAGCAGTGATGAAAGAAGTGAAAAATATGTTCCCGAACCTCGACTGGTTCAGTGCGGTGAGCTATCACTTAATGGGTGTTCCAACTGCTATGTTTACACCGTTATTCGTAATTGCTCGTACAGCAGGTTGGTCAGCACACGTGATTGAACAACGTCAAGATGGCAAAATTATTCGTCCAAGCGCGAACTACACAGGCCCTGAAAATCTCGAATTTAAACCATTGGCGGAGCGTGGTTAATGAACACAAAATACCGTAAACCGCTGGCAGGTACCCAGCTTGAATATTACGACGTGCGTCAAGCCGTTGAAGATATTCAGCCAGGCGCATACGAAAAACTGCCTTACACCTCTAAAGTACTTGCAGAGCAATTGGTACGCCGTGCCGATGCCGAGAACTTAACTGCTTATTTAACACAGTTAATTGAACGTCGTCAGGACTTAGACTTTCCTTGGTATCCTGCACGCGTGGTGTGTCATGACATTTTGGGGCAAACTGCATTGGTTGACCTTGCAGGTTTGCGTGATGCGATTGCTGAGAAGGGTGGTGACCCATCTAAAGTTAACCCAGTTGTACCAACACAGCTTATTGTCGACCACTCTTTAGCAGTGGAATACGGTGGTGCTGACCCAGACGCTTTTGCAAAAAACCGTGCTGTTGAAGACCGTCGTAACGAAGACCGTTTCCACTTTATTGAGTGGACCAAAACCGCATTTAAAAATGTCGATGTGATCCCTGCTGGGAACGGCATTATGCACCAGATTAACTTAGAGAAAATGTCTCCGGTCATTCAGGCGCGTGATGGCGTAGCATTCCCAGACACATGCGTAGGTACAGACTCACATACACCACATACCGACGCTTTGGGCGTAATTTCTGTGGGTGTTGGTGGTTTAGAAGCTGAAAACGTAATGTTAGGCCGTGCATCTTGGATGCGTCTACCAGACATTATTGGCGTTGAGTTGGTTGGTCAGCGTCAGGCAGGCATTACTGCAACAGATATCGTACTTGCTTTAACCGAGTTCTTGCGTAAAGAGCGTGTGGTTGGTGCTTACCTTGAGTTCTTTGGTGAAGGCGCTGACAGTATGTCTGTGGGTGACCGTGCAACCATTTCGAACATGACACCAGAATATGGCGCTACGGCTGCGATGTTCTACATCGACCAAAACACAATCGACTACTTACGTCTAACAGGTCGTGAAGATGCTCAAGTGGCATTGGTTGAACAGTACGCAAAAGAAATTGGCCTTTGGGCATCTGAAATGACCAAAGCAGAATACCCACGTGTACTACGTTTTGATCTATCGACAGTTACACGTAACATCGCGGGTCCATCAAACCCACATGCACGTGTATCAACTGCGGACCTAAAAGAAAAAGGTATTGCAGGTGTTGTTGAAAACCGTTCTGATGGCTTAATGCCTGATGGCGCAATCATTATTGCTGCAATTACTTCATGTACCAACACTTCTAACCCACGTAACACCGTGGCGGCAGGTTTGTTGGCACGTAAAGCAAATGAGCTTGGTTTGGTTCGTAAACCTTGGGTGAAATCATCATTTGCACCAGGTTCAAAAGCGGCTGCACTTTACCTTGAAGAAGCAGGTGTTCTAAAAGACTTAGAACAACTTGGTTTTGGTATTGTGGCTTACGCTTGTACAACGTGTAACGGTATGTCTGGTGCATTAGATTCAGCTATTCAGCAAGAAATTATTGACCGTGACTTGTACGCAACCGCAGTACTCTCTGGTAACCGTAACTTCGATGGCCGTATCCATCCATATGCAAAACAAGCATTCTTGGCATCTCCACCACTTGTTGTGGCATATGCAATTGCGGGTACGATCCGTTTTGACATCGAAAAAGATGCGTTAGGTCATGACAAAGAAGGTAACCCGATTTACCTCAAAGACATTTGGCCATCTGACGCTGAAATTGATGCCTTAGTTAAAGAAGCCGTGAAGCCTGAACAGTTCCGTAAAGTCTACATTCCAATGTTTGACTTGGGCGAAGTTGAACAAGCGAAAAGCCCACTTTACGACTGGCGTCCGCAAAGTACTTACATCCGCCGTCCACCATATTGGGAAGGGGCATTGGCTGCACCACGTACTTTGGCGAACATGCGTCCGCTTGCGATTTTGGGCGACAACATCACCACCGACCACTTGTCGCCTTCAAACGCGATTTTGATGGACTCGGCTGCGGGTGAATACCTTCACAAAATGGGCGTACCAGAAGAAGACTTCAACTCATACGCAACGCACCGTGGTGACCACTTGACTGCACAACGTGCAACATTTGCAAACCCGAAACTCTATAACGAAATGGTTCGCCGTTCAGACGGTACCATTAAGCAAGGTTCAAAAGCGCGTGTAGAGCCGGAAGGCGAAGTGATGCGCATGTGGGAAGCAATTGAAACCTACATGAACCGTAAGCAACCGTTAATCATTATCGCGGGTGCTGACTACGGTCAGGGTTCAAGCCGTGACTGGGCTGCAAAAGGAGTACGCCTTGCAGGTGTTGAAGCGATTGTGGCAGAAGGTTTTGAGCGTATTCACCGTACTAACTTGGTGGGTATGGGCGTGTTACCACTCGAGTTTAAACCGGGTGTAAACCGTAAGACTCTAAAACTAGATGGTACAGAGCTTTATAGCGTGATTGGTAATATTGCGCCGCGTTCGACTTTAACTTTAGTGATTGAACGTGCCACAGCAGATGGTAAAGAAGAGATTCTTGAAGTACCTGTGACGTGTCGTTTAGATACAGAAGAAGAAGTTTCTGTATATGAAGCGGGTGGTGTATTACAGCGTTTTGCGCAAGACTTTTTAGAAGGCCAAGTGGCTTAATATTTTAGTTAAACATTATTGATGTTGTTCAAAAAAAGCCCTATCTTGATGATGGGGTTTTAACTTTCCATATTACAATAAATATAATGATAGAATTGTATATGAAAAATAGTATTAAATATTAAATCAAACTTTGAAAAATCAATAGTATCCTGTTGTTCATAAATTATTTTTTCTAATAAAACTTTTTTTCCATAATGTATCTTAGAGTCAAATTTAGTATTTTTTTTCTTATCATCTGAGTGAAAAGTTTTAGAACCTATCGGTATTGTTAGAATTAAAGGATCATAAAAATCTTCAATAACTTTATTTTTAGGTAATTGAAGAATATATAAATTATTAAAGATATGATACCAATCTAATAGTCCAGCTGTGGTCATAGAAGAATGACTTATTTTTTTGAAAGTGGTTTTGAATTCAGCACTAGCTTTTGAAATAACGGCATCTCCATCAGAATCTCCATCAACTATAATTAAGCATGGTTTCAAACAAATATTTCTAGCTTTGTAAAATTGTTTATAATTTTGAAGAAATATTTTAAGTAATCCTGTCCCGCCTCCGTAACCAGTTATTTTAGAAAATCGCTTAGTTCCCTCTAGTGAAGAAAATTTAAGAAAACTTAAAGATTCTTTATAAAGTTTATGGCAAGCTAATTTAAAGTGCAAAGGATCAGTATAGCCTTCACCAATTATTAACATTCTCTGTGGATGGACAAAGTAATGATGAAAGAGAAATTTGGCATAGAGTTTTTCAAGACTATTTAATTCACTAAAGTTTCTTGCGCAATTTGGAAAGTTAATGTCTTGTTGATTTTTTATTTGGTAGATGTGACTTAAAATACCATTTAATGCTTCTCGGCTTATTTTTTGTTTATCCATGTGAACTTTTGATTTAAAGAATTCACCTTCAGCACAGAATTTTTGAACCATTGATCTTGTATAACGATAATAAGTTCGATCAATATTTACTTTTTTGTTAATAGTTAATCCTGTTACTTCTTGTTTATTATATTTGTCAGTTAATCTTGTTTTTTTAGGATTAATCTTAAATTTACTGCTATTAATTGTATGATTTAAGGCTGAACCTAGAACCCATTTTTCACCATCAAATTCGATGATATCCTCAGAAAATTGAGGTAAATTGGTTGATAGTGTCAAATCATCAACATATCTTGTATAAGTAAATTTATATTCTTTTGCTAATTTTACCATTTTAACATCAAGAATATTACCGATTAGATTACTAATTATGGGTGAGCAAGGACTACCTTGAGGTAAAAAACCTTCTTGTGAGGTAGATGTTCGGTATGTGACAATTTGGGCAATTAAGACTGCAATATCCAAAGGTAAAAGGAAAAGTTTATTTTTAGTAAAAAAGCCAACAACTCTAGAAAAAGTAATACTTTCAAAAAAATCTTTTAGATCGATATTTAATACGAGCCGTTTGCCAGTATGTTGTTTCGCATTACTATAAATACCAAAATTAATCTCTTTATATTCAATGATTTTTCGATTTTGTTTTGATGCTGGAATATTTACTATAAGTTTTTTTCTGAATCCATGTGAACTAATACATTTAATATAAGAAGAGGTTGATAGTCTTTTTAACTCTAATTCCTCATAACAATTACTTAGCAGAATAGACAAACGAGTTTGTAATACTTTAAGTTCAGAAGTAGGGGCAAGAATTTTCCTTTTATCGCCATTTTTTTTGGGAATTTCAAAACTTTGATATCTCAAAGAAATATTTTGGCTAAACAAGATGCGAGTAAAATTCTTTTCTGAATAGCCTAATAAATTTGCTAAATCTTTTTGTGTTTGACAAGATTTAAGCTCTTTTAAATATTTCAAAAGGTGCCCCTTGGGAACTCATATGGTCAACGCACAACAGCATGGTTAGCAGGGTGCCCAATAATTGGTTGGCAAATTTGACAATAAGCCACTGACATTTTCAAAACAGAATGCGATACGCAATCTAAAAATCTTCCCAAAGGACATTAAAATATTAATTTAAAATTTAAATGGAAACAATTCTTTATGTATATAAATTTGAAAATATCTATATTGATAAATAAGAAAAGAAAATATTTTATAGAATATATATGGGGTGAATGATAATAAAAAAATCCCAGCATCCTTAGAAAAGCTTTTGCCTATGCAAAGCTAAAATACAATAACGTTAAAATTAATAGATATATTTGTTATTGTGTACCTTATCATAATTCTTAAGGTAAACTTATTGATTTTGTTTAAAAAACATCCTAGTTTAGAGTAGGTTTCTTTGTTTTGCCAGAGGCTTTTATGAGGTTTAAAGATAGAAATTTGAGAGGTATTGCAGAGTGTATTGTGGGAGACCAGCAATATTTCCCTTATAGAAGTAGCTTTTATATTTCAGAGTTTTTTAATGAGTGTGATTTACCTTATGTACATGATGGTAGTACAAGATGGTGGTGGACAGCAGAAAGATTAAAGGAATTATTGGAAGAACCTTGCGCAAAAGACTCTTTACCTGAGAAATTTATTAATCTGCTTAGGGTATTAATGTATAAGTCTGATGCAACAGAAGATGATCCTGAAAGAATAAATGCATTACTTGAATTGAATAAACCATTAAGTCGAGAAGGATTCGAAGCTTTTTATGGAAGAGATAATATTTTATATGTAAGAAATATTAGAACTAATAGTTTAATAAAACCAAGTGAAAATCCACATAGACCATTCACAGAAGATGAGTTAAAGAAAAGAGAATTACTCGTAAACTTTCTAGAAAGATGTTCAGAAGATGAATTGATTGAAAAAGTTTTATTACCCTTATTTAGAATACTAGGTTTTCAAAGGATTACCGTAGCTGGGCACAAAGACAAAGCTTTAGAATATGGCAAAGATATTTGGATGAAATTTACACTGCCAACACAGCATATTATTTATTTTGGGATACAAGTTAAGAAAGGAAAATTAGACTCTTCTGGAATGACTAAAGCAGGGAATCATAATATTGCTGAAATTTACAACCAAACTACAATGATGTTAGGACATGAGATTTTTGATCCTGAAACAAATAAAAGAGTTTTAGTTGATCATGCTTATATCATTGCGGGTGGAGAAATTACTAAAGCAGCACGAAATTGGTTGGGAAATAAACTTGATGCTAATAAGAGAAGTCAAATAATCTTTATGGATAAAGAAGATATTCTAAATTTATTTACAGTTAACTTAATCGAAGTTCCGTAATTATCTTAGATCAATAAAAAAAGCCCGACATCCTGTCGGGCTTTTTCGTATTTGGTTGCTAGATATGACTCCTGTCGTATCTCACGATCCTGATGCATGAACCTATTATTGTTGTTTTATGTTCCGGAACATCCTGTTCCTGTATGAGTCCATATTAGAAAAAAAGCAGAGGACAGCCAATCCGCTAAATCCCTAAATCTGTGTAAGATAAATCGTACAAATAACATTTTTTGCATTTATGCCATCATCATCGGGCGAAATGGACAATTGACAATCACTCTAACTGGGTTATATTCCTGTTTAATATATATACGATTATAGGAATGTAATCATGGTAACAGCTGGCGAAAAACCCGGAACAGGCTTCTATTTCTGTGCTCAGTGTGGACATAGAGTGTTTTTAGAAATTAATACCGACCCTTTACCACCTTGCACGAAATGCTACTGTACACAATTTAAACGTTAAGAATGAAATAATATTTGCGTTCGCATTTAACAAAAAGCCCTGTCACCCGATGGGGCTTTTTTGTTAATTTAAAAATAAGACTTACATAACAAGACCCGTGATGGGCATGAAAAAGGAAACCGTTATGGAAACTATATTGGGTTTATGTATTGGCGTGGGTCTGAGCGCTGCCTGCGGTTTTCGCGTGTTTGTGCCGCTACTGGTCATGAGCATTGCCACCATGATGGGCTGGTTTGAGCCATCGAAAGGTTTTGAATGGTTAGCGCTGCCATCGGTGTGTTTGGCCTTAGGTGTGGCAACGGTGTGTGAAATTGCAGCCTACTATATTCCGTGGGTCGATAACGCCTTAGACACAGTCGCAACTCCTGCGGCGATGATTGCGGGTACGTTAACGACAATGGCGGTCAGTAGTGGAGAAATGTCTCAGTTTGCCAGTTGGGCGGCAGCGATTATTGTAGGTGGTGGTACGGCAGGTGTGGTGCAAATGAGTACCGTCGCTGCACGCGGTGTTTCAACTGCAACCACAGGTGGCTTAGGGAACTTTATAGTTGCGACAGGGGAGTGGATTGGCGCAATCTTACTTTCGGTTTCTGCCATGTTAGTGCCCGCGCTTGTGGCAATAGTGGTGCTGATTGCGGTTATTTGGGTGGTACGTTGGATTCGCCATAAAAAGCAAGAACAGGCGCATAGTCCCTTGTAGGTTCGTCTAAATATCAATTTTTAATAAGCATAAAAAAAGCCCGACATCCTGTCGGGCTTTCTTGTATTTGGTGATTAGATATGACTCCTGTCGTATCTCACGCTCCTGGTGCTTGAACGTATTATTGTTGTTTTATGTTCCGGAACATCCTGTTCCTGTATGACTTCATATTAGGAAAAAAGAGGGGTGTCGCCAATCCGCAAAATCCTTAAAAGTTTGTAGGATAAAACGTACAAGATTGCCTTTTAATTTATCATTATGTTCTCATGGTATTGTTTTAAACCGAGATATATCCATGCTGAGTGATTGTGAAAAATGTGATGAGTGCGGAAGCCAGTATTTAAAAAGTAAATCTAGCATGGCTTCGTTGTGTCCTGAATGTGCTTCTATAATTTATGGATATGCAAATTGTGAGCACGTTTTTGAAGAGGGACGTTGTATACATTGTTACTGGGATGGCAGCACAACCACTTATATTGAAGACTTAAAGAAAAACTCATAAATATTCAGATATAAAAAAAGCCCAACATCCTGTTGGGCTTTTTCGTATTTGGGTACTAGATATGACTCCTGTCGTATCTCACGATCCTGATGCATGAACCTATTATTGTTGTTTTATGTTCCGGAACATCCTGTTCCTGTATGAGTTCATAATAGGAAAAAAGCAGGGCATCGCCAATCCGCAAAAACCTTAAAAGTTTGTAGGATAAAACGTACAAGCTACTATTCATTTTGAGGTAAAGGCCAAAGAATATCTTTGTTTTGCTTGAATTTTTTGTACCAATATTGGCTTATAAACGCTTTGTCATCTCTATCGAACTGATAAACGAATATATCTAAAGCTTCATTTAGGTCGAGGTCATAGCGAAACTTGGCAGTAGCTAAATGATCTTGTATTTCATATAACTGATTAAATATAGGTAAAGATTCTTCATAAGCTAACAATTGAATTTTTTGAAGAAGTTCTTTTATTTGAAGCTCATACGCATCTAAAACTCTTGCCAGATCAATCCTTACATCTCTATATGTGATAAGTCTTTGCTCAAATTCATCCCATGTGTAGTTCATTCTAATAAATGTTCAAAAGTTGAATGTAAGCACAGCATAACTGGATTGGTTATAAAATTAATCTGATTTTTCAAAATGCTAGATCGGCAAATCAAACAACTTAGGCCTCTGTGCCACAACAGACTTTAATTTTTTGCGCTGATTTAAAGTACAACACCATTGCGACACAGAGATAAAGAGCTAAGCCAAAGCTTAGCCCAGACTACTTTTGTCACACCGCTGCATGGTGCTTAAAAAAGTAGGGGCAAAGTCCCGTGGGAGAACAGGACTTTGCAAACTGACATGTTCTAGGCGCTTCATCATTTTCGGGGAATAAGCTTTTTCAAGTTGCTGGTAAATACAGTCACAACTGGCCTCGCTATGCCCACCCGACAGGCAAATTTTTTCAAACTCCTGTTGGGCATGAAGGCTACAACCTGCCACACCTAAGCTACCGACTATGAAACTTAAAGCCAAAAAGGGTTTATAAATTTTCATATTATTCTCATGAGTATTTATATCTATAACTAAAATAAAAAATATAATTTCTTGGGAAGTTAAAATAATTTTTTAAATAAAAGTTAATCCTCCTATAAATACAGGAAAATAAAATAATTAAAATTTTAAAATAAAGTTAGTTTATAAATTTAAAAAAATAAGGCGTAAAAACCCAAATTTTAAATCAATAAAATAGTTAAAAAACAGAGAAAACGAGATTAAAAAATGTCATGGCCAACTCCTTAAAAAATGGAGTTCTACCACCAGATTACCGCGAATTAATTAGGGTGGTAGAACGAAAGGGGGTTAGCAGACTGGCCTCGTAGAACCAGCACGCGCGGGGCGTCCCCCTCCCGTCCTACCGCAAAGAAAAGGGGACGCAAGGGTCTAACGACTTATAGATTGTACTATAAACCGCTACGAGGTTACGGTCTGCTAAAACCGTCTGGCAATGTAGGCCAGCAACGAGATAATAATCGGTGATTTTAAATACGTCAATTTAATATTTAAAATATTTTTGATTTAATAATAAAACTAAATATGTTTTTAAAATAACAGAATTATTATTAACTTTTTATTTATATTTGATGAGAAAAAATAATAAATATAGAAATATTTTGCCAGTTCCAAAAAAGAACTTGATTGTTAAGATCTATTTTTGTCGTTTTTATAGAGATAAGAATGGAACGAGTTGTCATCACAGGTATGGGAATTAATTCTTGTATTGGAAATACATTAGAAACAGTAACCGAGTCCTTAAAAGCAGGCCGCTCAGGCATTCGCTATAACGATGTCTATGCAAAACTAAACTTTCGGAGTCATGTGAGCGCCACTGCCGAAATGAATTTTGAAAATATCAATCCAGAACTAAAAAAACACATGGGCGTTTGCGCGATGTACGCCTACAACTCGGCACTCGATGCGTTACAACATGCCGAGCTTGATGTAAATGACATTGCCAACAACTCAAAATATGGCGTGATTGGGGGAACAGGCGGTACCTCAACAGCGTCTATCATCGACATGCTGCACACCTTAAAAGAAAAAGGCGCAAGCGAGGTATCGCCCGATTTAGCACCACGCTACCTCACCAGTACCATTAGCTCTAACTTATCGCGTGCCTTTAACTTAAAAGGCGTATCTCAATCGATCGCAAGTGCCTGTGCGACTTCAGCCGATGCAATTGGTTATGCTTATCACCTTATTGCCGCTGGTAAACAAGACCTCATGCTGGCGGGTGGTGGCGAAGAAGACCATTGGTCGCAAACGGCAATATTCGATGCAATGGGCGCATTATGCTCTAAATACAACGACGCACCAGAAACCGCTTCACGCCCATATTCTGTCGATAACGATGGTTTTGTGATCGCTGGCGGCGGTGGCATGGTGGTTTTAGAGTCTTTAAGCCATGCCCAAAAACGCGGAGCAAAAATTTTGGCAGAAGTGGTTGGCTACGCTGCCAATAGTGACGGTGTCGATATGGTGGCCCCGAGCGGTGAAGGCGCGACACGTTGCATTAAACTGGCACTCGCAGAAGCCAAGCAAAACGGCTGTGAAACCATCGACTATATCAACACGCATGGTACTTCAACGCCGGCAGGCGACATTCCCGAACTATTGGCCATAGAGCGAGCTTTTGGTGGCGAAAAAGTCCCGCCACTCAGTTCGACCAAGTCGATGACTGGGCATAGTTTGGGGGCAGCAGGCGTACACGAAGCGATTTATTCTATTTTAATGCTGCAAAATAACTTTATTGCGCCGAGTATTAATATTACCGAACTACGCGAAGAAGCTAAAAAGTTCGATATTGTTCAAACGAGCCGAGAAACCGAACTCAAAACAGTCATGAGTAATAGCTTTGGTTTTGGTGGGGTAAATACCTGTCTGGTTTTTAGAAAATGGGAAGGGTAATTTAAACTCGAAATATATATGGGCGTGAGAAAAAGAATAAATTTAAAAAGTTAAGAAAAGCGTAATGGATTACGCTTTTTCTCTCATCAGAAATAGTTTAAGCAGCTTGAATGGCTTCTCCACAAAGAGAAACAGTTTCTTGTTTATGTTGGTGTAGGTACCAGAACTGATCTGCAACTGTTTCAGGATGTACCGCGTAGGTTTTATCCTTCGCTTCTGGGGTTCCATCTACAAAACCATTTACAATCACTTGGCTCACATAAACATTTGAGTCAGCAAGACTATGAGCAAGCAAGTTGGTGGCTTTGTATTGAGCGGCAGCGGTGGTTGCTAACGATGAATATTCTTTGGCAACCAAGTCGATACCCACTGCATCGAAAGCAAAAATTCCGTTTGTCGATAAAATGCTACCGTGGTTCTTCTCTAAATCACCTAAGCAAGCTTGTACCGTCGCAATATAGCTCGAAACACGAATATGAAAGCTTTTAGTAAGCTCTAGTGGAGGGGTTTTTAAGATATTGCTTTCAATATCATGGAAAGCATTCCAATGAATATTTTTAATCTCTCCTAATTGATCTTTAATGCGTTTAATTAGGTTTGGTATATCTTCAAGAACCGCTAAATCACATGTAAAAGCATAAGCTTCAATACCTTGTGCCTTAAGTTCTAAGATGGCTTTTTCAAGTTTTTCAGCATTACGCGCCACTAAACCGATTTTATAGCCTTCCTTACCAAACTTATGTGCCACGGCTTTGGAAATACCTGTTCCATAACCAAAAATTATAATATTGTTGTTCATTATAAAGTTCCAAAAAACCAATTATTTGGTTAGAAATAATTTATAATATGTTTTTATAATGTATTCAAGCGAAAAAATTAAATCTAAAAATAATGCAGAAAGAACAAGACAAAAATATGAAAAACCTAGGGTAGTGATTTCTGAATTGAAGAACCGTTTGCTATAGAAATAATTTTTTAGTTTGACTTCTCTATCTTCCTATCATAGATTAATTGGAACGATCGTTCCTGTTAAGTATGTTTTATGCGAACCAAAGAATTTGAAACCGATGAAATTGCTGATGCTGCAATGCAGGTTTTTTGGCGTCGTGGTTATGCTGCAACTTCAGTTCAAGACTTGGTTGATGGTACAGGCTTATCTAGAAGTAGCCTTTACAGTACCTTTCAAAACAAACAGGGGCTTTATCAAAAAGCGTTACAGCGCTATGAAATTTTAACCACACTTAACAATGTGAAGTTGTTGGCTGGTTCAGGTTCACCCAAAGCACTGATTCGGCAATTACTGATAAATGTGGTTGAAGATGAGCTGAATGATTCAGAACACAAAGGCTGTCTTGTTGCAAATGCTTGTTTGGAACTGGCTGGACATGATGAAGATGTCTCTCAATTCGTTGCAAGTAACCTACAGAAACTTCAACATGCTTTAGAGAGTTTATTAATTAAAGCTCAACAATCTGGTGAAATCGCTTCTACCCAAAATCCGCGTGCGCTAGCAAGTTTCTTTCTAAACACTATGCAAGGTTTACGTGTTTTAGGGAAAGGCAGCCCACTTGAACAAAGAAAGCAATATTTAATGGATGTGGTTGACGTTGCTTTAAACGTTTTATAAAACTCATTTAAACCTTAACTATGGTTGAGCTGAATAGTTAAGGTTTTTATTTAACTTAAATTGGAATGATCATTCCAAAATAATGATTTTAGTTCACATGGAGAACAAATGTCTTCCTATCCTAACCTGATAAAACAAGCTTATAGCAAGAAAGAGCAGAGTAAGTACGCTGTAAAAGAATTTGAGAGTAAATCTTTATGAATACTAAGAGTAATGAAACATCTCATCAGGTAACTGATGAATTCTCTACTCAATTACCAATTTGGAAACTGTTGGCTTTTACAGTTGCAGGCTTTCTGACCATTATGACAGAAACCATGCCAGCAGGGCTTTTGCCCCAAATCAGTCAAGGCTTACATATTTCAGAAGCTTATGCAGGACAGCTTATAGCAGTGTATGCCTTAGGTTCTGTTTTAGCGGCAATACCGCTAATTAGTCTTACTCGTAGTTGGAATCGGAGACCCTTATTACTCAATGCTATTGCAGGGTTACTTTTATTTAACGCGATTACTGCCTTATCAAATGACTACATGCTGACGTTGATTGCTCGTTTTATTGCAGGGATGGCAGCGGGTGTTATTTGGGGGCTTTTAGCAGGTTATGTAAGACGTATGGTCTCTGCATCGTATCAGGGACGAGCTTTAGCAATTGCTGGGGTTGGGCAACCGATTGCTTTATCAATTGGGGTTCCTTTGGGTGCATGGTTGGGAACGTTGTTTGAATGGCGTGGTGTGTTTTGGATCATGTCTTTACTGGCATTGATTTTATTTGTCTGGATTCGGTTTAGCATTCCTGATTTTGCAGGGCAGTCAGCACAGAAAAGGTTACCCATTTTAAAAGTTCTTTTAATACCGGGCATTAGAGCTGTTTTAGCAGTCGTCTTCCTTTGGATATTGGCACATAGCATTCTCTATACTTATATTTCATCATTTCTGGCCTCGACAGGGCACACATACAAAGTTGAGAATATCCTGTTTATATTCGGCATTTCTTCAATTGTCGGCATTCTCATTACAGGCATGTTTATCGATCGTTCATTAAGAAAAATAACGCTTTTAAGCTTATTTATCTTTGCTATCGCAACAGTGCTCTTGGGTGTTTATAGCTCTTCAAGTTTTGTCGTACTGGCGGGTGTTGTGTTATGGGGAGTTACTTTTGGTGGGGCTCCAACACTATTACAAACAGCCTTGGCAAATTCTGCGGGTCACGAAGCAGATGTAGCGCAGTCTATGTTGGTCACGGTATTTAACCTTGCTATCGCATTTGGTGGAATGATTGGCGGAGGACTGCTTGAAAGTTTTGGGGCAGCTTCTTTTCCATGGTTTATGCTAGTTTTTGCCTTGATCGCATTATGTACCGTTTACCAAGCCCGTAAACATGGTTTTATCTCTTCATAAAAGACTTTTGTTCTTCATGACTAAAAAATGAAGGGTAATTTACTTTTTATAGTCTGGTGCTAATTGCTCAAAATAGTTGATGATTTGGTAAAATAAACCGAAAAACAGAAGTAAAGTGGAATTTAAATATAACTAATTATAGGTAAATGGGAATAAATTCTTTTAAAGTTGTCTAATGGCGTAAAAATTCCCAAAAATATTAAAAATTCGCTTTTCTTAGAAAAACAATCCCGCAGGGTGCTGGCTAAACTATATCTCAAGGGTGTGATAGGGATCGAAAAGAGTAGCATGCACCAAAACGTATAACGTTAGTGTGTACTCACCCAAAAGGTCTCGATTCGGCTTAGGACGCTATAGATCAAAAGTTTATAGGCACAAGGTTATAACTTACAAAGTTATGATTGTTGAAGTAAACCATAGATGTTTTCCCTTGACACCCTAAAAAATTCTCTATAATAAAAAAAGATACTTTACAAGAATATAATCTATGAATAAGCCTTATCTTTCTGCTTTACCTAGCGACAGTCAAATCTCATCTCAATTAAACAATGCTTACTTTCACGACTCGTGGAGTATTGTGCTGGGTCGGCCAGACCTGAATGTATTTGGGCAACTTATTAAACTGTTCCATCACACTCCAGAGTGGGTAGAGTGGAGCATGAATGTGCGTAATAAAATTACTTCAAAGATTGGGCTTAAAGACTTAGGAAGTTTCAAACAAATAGATACGAATAAAAAAGAAAATGAGTATGTCGCAGGCGATCGAATTGGAATTTTCACCTTACGGCAACGTACCGAAAATGAATTAGTGATTGGAGATGATGACAAGCATTTAAATGTGACTTTATCTATTTATAAGAATGAAAAGACTCAAGTACTGACGGTAACCACAGTGGTGCATATTAAAAATTGGCTGGGAAGACTCTACATGATGCCGGTGATTCCTGCACATCGAAAAATAGTGCCAGCAACTTTACAAATATTGGGTTAAAGCATTATTTTTATTTACGATGTTGTCGCCTGAAATCATTTATATAATATGCTTATTATTATAATTGCGAGCTGAATAAGATGGAGAATAAAAACCAGTGTCGCCAATGCGCCGTATGCGGAAAGAATTTCCCGTTAAAAGATCTGGTTTCGGGTGAAGTCATTCGAAATGTGATTAGCGATGAAATTATCCAAGATCATCCAGATTGGAATTACTCAAGCTTTATTTGTCGAGCCGATCTGGCAGATTATCGAATTAAATACGTGCAATCATTATTACGTTCCGAAAAGGGCGAACTCTCTAATTTAGAAAATGAAGTGATTGGCAGTATGCAACGCCATGAATTAATTAGCCGAAATACCGAATCTGATTTTGATCAAAAGTGGACGTTTGGAGAAAAGTTAGCAGATAAGATTGCATCATTTGGCGGAAGTTGGTCTTTCCTTATTTGTTTTGCGATCTTTTTAACAGGTTGGATAGTATTAAATACAGTCGTGATGGTGGTACGTCCTGTCGACCCTTATCCTTTTATTTTACTGAATTTAGTGCTGTCATGTTTAGCCGCAATTCAGGCACCTATTATTATGATGAGTCAAAATCGTCAAGAAGCCAAAGATCGGCTGCGCTCCCAACATGACTATCAAATTAATTTAAAAGCGGAACTTGAGATACGCCATTTGCATGAAAAAATGGACCATCTTTTATCGCATCAGTGGGAAAGGCTTGCGCATATTCAAGAAATTCAGCTCGATCTTTTAGCGGAAATGAATAAAAAGCGATAAAGATTTTTCGAGTTTCACGTGGAACATGATGATAGCTTATAGATTGTTTTTGCGGTAGGTCTGAAATTTCTTTATGATTTGCCGTCATGCTCCATTGCTGTTTCTAAGACCATGCCTTTAAACGACAACTTTGTTTACGCTCCACCACAAGATCCGCTTTCCATTTTATTTGAAGATGACGATTTGATTGTGGTTGATAAACCTGCGGGTTTGTTGTCGGTCATGGGCCGGTTACCTGAGCATCATGACAGTGCTTATTTAAGGGTACTGGAAAAGTTCCCTTTGGCTAAAGTGACGCATCGTTTAGATATGGCAACCTCGGGTTTACTTATGTTTGCCAAGCACCGTGATGCAGAAGTCGCGGTAAGTAAAATGTTTCAGGCCAGAACAGTCAAAAAACATTATATTGCGTTGGTGCAAGGCCAAGTCGAACAAGAGGGTAGTGTTGAAGTTCCACTCATTACCGACTGGGAAAATCGCCCAAGACAAATTGTACATTTTGAATTGGGTAAACATGCTAAAACCTTGTTTCAACCGCTCGTTTATGATGAAAAAACAGATCAAACGCGAGTGTTACTTGAACCAGTCACAGGACGTTCACATCAGCTACGTGTGCACATGATGCACATTGGACATCCAATTATGGGCGACAAGCTGTATCACCCTGAACCTAAACGTTTTCATTTAAGCCGTATGGCCTTACATGCTGCGTATTTGGCTTTTCAACATCCATTGAAAGGAACCGATGTAGTGATTGAATCGCAAGTGCCTTTTTAAAAAATTAAAATTTGATGCAATTCGCAACTGAATACATATCCAAACTGCAATAAAAGTCGGTTATTCTTGATGTCGAATAATACAAATTAGAGCAACAACAAGGACAATCTAATGAATCGCGACTACGAACAATTTCCCGATGACGATAACGGCAATGTACTTTGGCAAATGGTTGAAGATGGGGATGACTTAACAGAGCTACATGAAATTGAATTTTCAATTGCTTTTCATGATCAAAAAAATGCAGAGCAATGTGCACTTTATTTACTTTACCAAGAACAAAAAGTTTCTCTTTTCCAAGATGACTCTGTTGAGCCGAATGAATGGGTAATTACCATCTTTGTTAATATGGAACCTGAGTATTCAGATATTGTTGACTTGGAACAATGGTTTGCCAGCATCGCTGAAAAATTTCAGGGTGAATATGATGGTTGGGGCTGCATGGCCTATGTCTTCGAAGAAGAGAGTGAGGAAGATGACCTGTTACAGTAAGGACTAAAAATAGTAGGAGATAATCATGAGCTTATCTCAGAAACAAATTGCGGTACGGTTTCTAGAACTTGCCGCAGCAGGCGAAGTCGATGAAGCCTATAGCAATTACACTGCGCCTAACTTCAAGCATCACAATCCTTATTATGCGGGTGATGCGACTTCTTTGAAGGAAGGGATGCGTGAAAGCGCGGCTGAAAATCCCAATAAAGTCTTTAATGTTCAACATGTCATTGAAGATGGGACTTTGGTCGCCGTGCATTCGAAACTTGAAATGCAAATGAACGGCAAATCTACCATTTTGGCTGTGGTTCATATTTGCCGTTTTGAAAATGGAAAAATTGCTGAGCTTTGGGATATTGGACAAATACAGCCCGAACAGCTTGTAAATGAAAATGGCATGTTCTAATAAAAAAGCCCGAAAATAATTCGGGCTTTTTTATTTTATAGATAAATTAAAACTTCCACTGTGCCGAAATTGAAGCATTCAATGGTTCACCCGGCTGAACCCATAAATCGCTATAGCTTGAGACATAGTAGGTTTTATCAAATAGGTTGTTTACGTTCAGTTGATAGCGTAAGCGGTCAGATGGAGCATAGTAAGCATTTAGGTTTACGAGGGTATAGCTTGGTAAATTAAAGCCATTATCAAGGTTATGTCCGCTACGCTCGCCTACATAGGTAAGGTTGGCACCTACACCTGCTTTTGTTGAGCCTTCTTGTAGAAACTCATAATTGGTACTTACAGCACCTTGGTGTTTTGGAACATTACTTAGACGTGCACCTTTTGCCAAGTCTTGGTCTTTTTCAATTTGAGCATCAGTATAACTGTAGTTGGCATTGACGAACCAGCGGTCAGTGATTTGGCTATTTAAGTCAAACTCAATTCCTTTACTGCTCACTTCGCCTGCTGCGGTTTGAAAGTTACTGTCGATTGGGTCGGTTGTGAGTACATTTCGCTTTTTCATTTTAAACAGGGCGAGACTCAGCACACTTTGGTCATTCACTTTATATTTGGTGCCGACCTCATAACTTTCACCTTTTTCAGGAGCAAAAGTCTGGCCATTGCGGTTCATACCACTATTCATGGCAAATGAGCGACCATAGTTGGTATAAAACGCCCATTGGTCAGAGGCTTTAAAATTTATTCCGAAACGCGGACTATTCTGGTGAAGCGTCTGGTTGCTTTCAGTCTGACTCAGGTGATTTTTAAAGTCTTGTTCGACCTGATCAAAACGGTTGCCAAATAGCACACTCCACTGATCATTAAAGAAGATCTGATCTTGTACATTAAGCGCAAAGTAACGCTGCTGTTCCTTTGTATTGGTAAATGGTGCTAGGTTTGGTAAATATTTGCCATATTCAGGTTGGTAAATATCAATTGTGTTTGGTGAGCTTGTGCTGTGATTACGACGAAGCTGGTTTTGTTTGTAGTCGAGTTGACCAAGTTCGGTTGAAAGTAAAATTTCATGGCGAGCCCAAGACGTATCAAGCTTGCCAAGTAACTCTGTCTGAGCCAGCACATCTTCGCTTGTATAATCACGATAGCGACGTTGACGCTCTAAAGTACGTCCATCGGCTTGTATACGACGAGGTTCGGTTGCAAAGCCGACCATTTTAGCGTCTTTATAGCTAACCGCACTATTTAGCTTCCAGTCAGGGTTAAATTCGTGACTCAGACGTAATTGGTAAAAGTAATCTTTTATTTTCAAATCACCATCGTCAGGTTCACCTGTAAAGGTTTTCGGGTCCATCACAAACTCATGATTGACAGTGCTTACACCACGGTCAAAGGTTCCTTTATGCTCTGTAAATTCACTGTCAAAGTCGAGTTGCGTTTGGTCTGAAATTTTCCATGTGAGCTGTGGTGAAAAGAACCAGCGTTCACTGCTGACATGATCACGAAAGCTTTGATTATCTTCATGAGCCACTGCTACACGATAGGCCAGTTCATCGTTTATAGGCGCCGTGTGTTCCAGACTAATTCGATATTGTTCTTGGGTATTGGCACGTAGGTTAACTTCACTTTCGCTTTCCCACTGTGGTTTTTTACTGTTGAGATTAAGCAAACCACCTGTTTCACCGCGTCCATATAGCGCAGCCATTGGCCCTTTTAAAAACTCTAAAGATTCAATATTTACGACATCTTTGGGAGCACTAATACCTCGGTTGACACTCAAGCCGTTACGGATCATGGATGCACCTAAATTGGGGTCGGTACTAAAACCACGGAAAGAGTAGTTATCCCAAAAGCCGCCACCAAAACTGTTTTGATGAAAAACCCCACTCACCAAGCTTAATGCGTCATCAATCCGTTGAACGTCTTGTTGTTCCATCATTTGTTTTGAAACATAAGCACGGTTAAAAGGGACATCTAAAACATCGTGAGAAAATTTAGTCGCCGAGCTATTTTGGCTCACACCTTCTTGGGTACTTTCAGCCTGAACGCGTATGGTCTCAAGTACCGTTGACGTTTCTTCTGCCCAAGTGAATGTCGATATAAATGATAGACCCAACGAAGACAACAATCCTAATTTGTGTTGCATAAATAATCAGCCATAAAAGACAAAAGAACTATAATGTAATAGTATAACGTTACATTATTTTATTGATTACTGCTATGTCTTTAGAAAAAAATATTGAACGTTTACAGTCGATTGATGCATTGCGTGGTTTGGTTATCCTCATTATGTTGCTCGACCATGTAAGAGAAACTTTCTATTTACATAAACAGGTTACCGATCCAATGGACGTAACAGTAACAGAACCAGCATTATTTGGCAGTCGTTTATTGGCCCATATTTGTGCTCCGGTTTTTGTACTTTTAACCGGTATTTCTGCATTTTTATTTCAATCAAAAAAACAGGACTTACAACAAACACGTGTTTTTTTATTAAAGCGCGGCTTATTTTTAATTGTATTAGAGCTTACCCTTGTGAACTTTGCATGGACAGCAACTTTTCCACCCGAAGTCATTTATTTACAGGTGATTTGGGCTATTGGTATTAGCATGGTGGTGCTAGCTTGTTGTGTAAGTTTGCCTTTGCCAGTCCTTGCTGGTGTAGCGTTAGTCATTATTTTTGGGCACAACTTATTAGATTCTGTGCACTTCTCACAAGGCATTCTACAAAATATATGGTTCGTTTTACACGAACGTGGCTGGCTTGAGTTTGCGGGCATTAAGCTTCGCACAAGCTATCCGGTTTTACCTTGGATTGGTGTGATTTTATTGGGCTACGTATTAGGCCAGTTGTTTAGTTCAAAATATACAGCAAAGCAAAGAGGCCGCGCTTTACTTAGTTTAGGTTTAGCAAGTATCGGGTTATTTGTTTTACTGCGTTTTATTAATGTTTATGGTGACCATCCGTGGCAGCATTTTGAGTCATTACAACTAAGCCTCATGAGCTTTTTTAACCTCACCAAGTATCCGCCGTCTTTACTGTTTATTTTGCTAAATGTTGGGATCGGACTAATTGTACTGACTGCTTTTGAACGTATGCAGCAATACTCATTTCTAAAACCATTGGTCGTGTTCGGCTCGGTGCCGATGTTCTTTTATTTACTGCATTTATATGTGCTGAAACTGATGTATGTATTTGCGCTAAGTATGTGGGGAGCTAACTATGGGAGCTATTTGTCGGTCGGCCATGTATGGATGCTGTGGCTAATCAAGATTGTACTGTCTTTTGCACTCTATCCAGCGGTTAAGTGGTTCTCGAAATTCAAACATCAAAACAAGCATATTTCGATTTTAAAATATTTTTAATTTCCAAAAGGTGAGTAAAGCGAGTTCAAGAATGCTCGCTTTACTTACTTACATCTAAGTATAGGGTTTCTTTCACTTCTTCCATGACCACATAACTATGTGAAGATGCCGAAGCAGGAAGTTTCTTTAATAGATCTCCCAATAAACGGCGGTATGCACTCATTTCTTTTAAACGCGCTTTTACAAGGTAGTCAAATTCGCCTGAAATTAGGTGGCATTCAAGCACTTCAGGAATCTCAACTAAGTCTCTGGCCACCTGATCAAATACGTCACCAGATTTGGCAGATAACTTAATTTCTAAAAAGACCAGCAGATTGCGGTCTACGTAGGCGGGGTTTAGGCGGGCGTAATAACCCATAATAATGCCATCGCGTTCAAGGCGTTTTACACGCTCTGAACAGGGGGTGGTAGAGAGGTTGACTCTCGATGCCAATTCACTAATCGCAATTCGTCCTTCACGCTGCAAAATATCCAGAATCATGCGATCTATACGATCTAACGGGCGCATAGATATTTCCTCTTTTTTTAAAATTCTCGCGAGAAAAACATAAAATTACCTAGATTATAGCCTGAAAAACAGTGAAATAAACTATTGAAGCAGAAATATACTAGTGAAATAAACTGGTGTGCGTGAGGGAATGGAAATGCGCGTAATTGTACTAGGTAGCGGCGTTATTGGAGTGGCAAGTGCCTATTATCTGGCTCGACAAGGAGCCGAGGTTACTGTTCTCGATCGCCAGTCAGGTCCTGCTGAAGAAACAAGTTTTGGTAATGCAGGCCAAATTTCGCCTGGGTATTCGACCCCTTGGGCAGCACCAGGAATTCCTTTTAAAGCTGTGAAATGGATGTTCCAACACCATGCACCGCTTGCGATTAATTTAGATGGCAGCATGTGGCAATTACAGTGGATGGCGCAAATGCTGAAAAACTGTAATCCGCAAAGTTATGCCGTGAACAAAGAACGTATGATGCGTGTGGCTGAATACAGCCGTGACTGTTTACGTGAACTCAGAAAAGATACGGGTATTCACTACGAAAACCGCGCTAAAGGTACTTTGCAGCTATTTCGTAAAGAAGCACAAATGGAAGCGGTTCAACGCGACATTAGCGTGCTTGAAGAGTGCGGCGTAAGCTACGAGTTATTAAATGGCAACGAGCTTGGTCGTGTAGAACCAGCTTTAGCAAATGCACAAGATAAACTCGTGGGTGGTTTACACTTACCAAATGATGAAACAGGCGACTGCTATTTATTTACCAATGCTTTAGCTCAAATTGCCAAAGAGTTGGGTGTTAACTTCCAGTTTAATCAGAACGTAGAAAAATTGATTGTTGAAGGCGACCAAATTAAGGGCGTTCAAGTTAATGGTAAAGTTTTAACAGCAGATCGTTATGTCTTAGCGTTTGGTAGCTATTCACGTGATTTCTTGAAACCACTTGATCTACAGTTGCCTGTATATCCTGTGAAAGGTTACTCGTTGACGATTCCTATTGTTGACCCAGCTTTTGCTCCGCAATCTACAGTGCTTGATGAAACCTATAAAATCGCGATTACTCGTTTTGACCAACGTATTCGTGTAGGTGGAATGGCAGAGTTAAGCGGTTTCAATTTGGGTCTAAACGAAGACCGCCGTGCAACCTTGCAAATGGTGACTCAAGACTTGTTCCCGGGCGGCGATATGGCACAGGCGTCTTTCTGGACAGGTTTACGTCCAATGACACCAGACAGTACCCCAATTATTGGTGCGACTCGCTTTAAAAATCTGTTCTTGAATACAGGTCATGGCACCTTAGGTTGGACCATGGCGTGTGGTTCAGGAAAATTAATCAGTGACATCGTATTGAATCATAAGACTGATATCAGTACCGATGGTCTTTCAATCCAGCGTTATTCACACGCACATGCGGCTTAACGGACGTTAGGAAAGTAAATCATGCCTCGTCCTATTACCGCAGTGATCCACCGTCAAGCTTTACAAAATAACTTGGCGGTGGTGCGCAAGGCTATGCCAAACAGTAAGATCTTTGCTGTTGTAAAAGCCAATGCTTACGGACACGGAATTGAACGTGTTTATGAAGCATTTAAAGCAGCAGATGGCTTTGCCTTACTTGATCTTGATGAAGCAAAACGAATTCGTGCTCTAGGTTGGACAGGTCCAATTTTATTGCTCGAAGGAGTTTTCTCTCCTCAAGATTTATTTGAATGTGTGCAGTATCAACTCAGTTTCACCGTTCATAGTGAAGCGCAAATCGAGTGGGTAGAAAAGCATCCTTATCCAGCTCAATTTGATATTTTCTTGAAAATGAACAGTGGTATGAACCGTCTTGGTTTTAAACCACAACACTATGTTCAAGCTTGGGAACGTTTAAATAACTTGGCAAATGTGTCCAAGATTACGCACATGATGCATTTTTCAGATGCAGATGGCGAGCGTTTCGGTCAGCAAGGTATTGATTATCAAATTACTGCCTTTGAAGAAATTGTGAAGGATTTACCAGGTGAAAGATCGGTAAGTAATAGTGCGGCAATTTTGCGCTATCAAGACCAGCTCAAATCAGATTATGCCCGCAGTGGCATCATGCTCTATGGCAGCTCGCCAGATTACCCAACGCATAGTATTGCAGATTGGGGCTTACAGCCGACTATGAGCTTACGCAGTGAAATTATTTCCGTTCAGCATTTAGAACCGAATGAAAGCGTAGGTTATGGCTCAAACTTTGTCGCAGAGCAACCCATGACGATTGGGATTGTGGCTTGCGGCTATGCCGATGGTTATCAACGTATTTCGCCAACAGGTACTCCGGTTTTAGTGGACTCAGTACGCACGCGTACAGTTGGCCGCGTCAGTATGGATATGTTGGCAGTTGATTTAACGGGTATTGATAGTGCCAAAGTCGGTAGTGAAGTGGTGCTCTGGGGGCAATCAAGTACAGGCGTTGTTCTACCTATAGACGATGTTGCAGTTTCATCCGGTACGGTGGGTTATGAACTGATGTGTGCTGTCACCGCCCGTGTTCAATTTATTAATCAGGTATAAGGAAATCCGAATGTCTAATTCAGATATACAAAAGATCAACACCAACGAAGTCATGAGCGCCGTGACTGTTTTTAACAAAGTGGTTTATCTGTCAGGTCAGGTGCCTAAAAATACCGAGCAAGACGTGGCAGGCCAAACTCGTGAAATTCTTGCCACGATTGATGAACTTTTGGCATTAGCCAATACCGATAAATCTCGCTTGCTTTCTGCGCAGCTCTATTTGAAAAATCTTTCTGACTTTTCAACCGTAAATGCAATTTGGGTTGACTGGTTAAAAGGGTGTGTTGCTCCATCGCGTGCCACAATTCAGGCCGATTTGGTCAATCCGGATTGGCTCATTGAAATTGCCGTGACGGCAGCACAAAAGTAATTCGTTTTTACTCCAAAAATGATGATGTATCTAACAGAAGGAAGATAGATACGGTTTATCCAGTCATTTTTTGGTGAACAGATTCAGTGACCTATGGCATACGGTTCAATTTTCGCCATAGGTTGCTGATCTTAACAAAGGAATTCAAAAAGGAATTTTAATATGACAACGGCTCGTCATTCAGATACGGAAAATTCTCCCGATCATCTGCAACGAAAACTGTCTAACCGTCATTTACAACTGATTGCAATTGGCGGTGCAATTGGAACTGGCCTATTTATGGGCTCAGGTAAAACCATCTCCCTCGCAGGTCCTTCAATTCTCTTTATTTATATGATTATTGGAGGAATGTTCTTTTTCTTAATGCGTGCAATGGGTGAACTACTCCTTGCAAATCTGCATTATAAATCTTTTGTTGATATGGCTCATGACCTGATTGGTCCTTGGGCCGGTTACTATTTGGGTTGGACCTATTGGTTAGGCTGGGTGCTGGTGGGTATTGCGGACCTTTCAGCAGTCATTAACTATTTGAGTTTCTGGTTACCTGATGGTGCAAGTTTCTCTCCAATACAGCAGGCCATGATTAGTGCAGGCTGTGTATTGTTTGTGATGGGTCTTAACCTCCTAACAGTACGTCTATTTGGTGAAATTGAGTTTTGGTTTGCCCTTATTAAGATTCTGGCAATTATTGGCCTGATCGGGGTAGGTGGCTACATGATTTTCAGCCATTTCCAAGCTCCGCAAGGCGCTGTTGCCAGCATTAGTAATGTCTGGTCACATGGCGGTTTATTCCCGAAAGGTACAGAAGGCTTCTTGGCAGGATTCCAGATTGCCGTTTTTGCTTTTGTCGGGGTTGAGTTGGTTGGTACGACAGCTGCTGAAACCAAAGACCCGCAGAAGAACTTACCAAAAGCAATTAACGCGATTCCGGTACGTATTATCCTCTTCTACGTGCTAGCACTATTTATTGTGATGTCAGTAACCCCATGGGACCACATTCGTGCAGACAAAAGTCCGTTTGTTGAGTTGTTCTTAAATGCCGGTATTCCTGTTTCAGCCATCATCATGAACTTGGTGGTACTTTCTTCGGTGATGTCTTCAATGAACAGCGGCGTGTTTTCAACCAGCCGTATGTTGTTTGGTTTATCAAAAGACGGTCAGGCACCTGGTGCATTTGGTCGTTTATCAAAACGCGCAGTTCCTTCAAATGGTTTGATTTTCTCTTGTACCTTTATCATGGGCGGAGCGGTGCTTCAGTACTTTGTTCCAAACACCATGGAGGCATTTACTTTAGCAAGTTCACTTTGTGTGATTCTATTCATTAGTGTTTGGAGTCTCATCATGGTGTGCTATTTACGCTACCGTAAATTACGTCCTGAATTACATGAAAAATCAACATTCAAAATGCCAGGTGGCGTTTGGATGAGTTATGTTGTTTTGGCATTCATGCTTTTCACTTTAGTTATTTTGGCATTAGAGCCAGATACATTGAAAGCTTTATATGTCAGTCCAGTATGGCTGGTTATTTTAGGTGTTACCTATCATGTGTTGTATAAACCACGCATGAAAAAACTAGGACGTGAACTCGTCAACGATCATTAAGTTTTATTAAAAAGCCAATCAATCATGATTGGCTTTTTTTATTTTTATTAGATTTTTTATCGGAATAATATTGTTTATTTTTGGATCAATAGAGCAGTTTGGAGGGTGTTGGCAAAGTACTTTTAGGATGATCACATGCTAAACTCCGGCTAATCTGGTGAATCGAGATTGGATAATTAAAATTGCCGTGAAGGCAGTACATAAATAATGCAACTTAAAAAATAGGGACAAAAGATAGATCAATTAAGGAAAAAATATACTTGAACATCTTGTCCTGAGGTATAGACTCAGCAACCCACGATATACGGTTCGTTTTCTCCCTATAGGTTGCTGATTTAAATTAAGCAAAATATAAAAAGGACTTCTAATATGACAATGGTTCATCATTCAGATGAGGCAGGCTCCCCTGATCATTTACAACGGAAATTAAGTAATCGCCACTTACAGCTCATTGCAATTGGCGGCGCAATTGGTACCGGTCTATTTATGGGCTCGGGCAAAACCATCTCTCTCGCAGGTCCTTCAATTCTTGTAATCTACATGTTAATTGGTGGAATGTTCTTCTTCCTTATGCGCGCATTGGGTGAATTACTACTTGCTAATTTACATTACAAGTCATTTGTCGACATGGCGTATGACTTGATTGGTCCGTGGGCTGGCTACTATATAGGTTGGACCTATTGGTTAGGCTGGGTATTGGTCGGTATTGCCGATCTTTCTGCGGTTATTAACTATTTAAGTTTCTGGTTACCCGAAGGCGCCAGTTTTTCACCCATGCAACAAGCGATGATTAGTGCGGGCTGTGTACTATTCGTCTTAAGCCTTAACCTTCTTACAGTGAAGTTGTTTGGTGAGGTTGAGTTCTGGTTTGCGCTTATTAAGATTTTAGCCATTATCGGTTTGATTGGTGTGGGCGGCTACATGATTTTAACCCACTTCCAAGCTCCTCATGGTGACGTGGTAAGCATCAGTAACGTCTGGTCACATGGTGGTATATTTCCAAAAGGTGTGAGCGGGTTTTTGGCAGGTTTCCAGATCGCCGTATTTGCCTTTATTGGTGTTGAGCTGATTGGTACAACTGCTGCTGAAACGAAAGATCCAGAAAAGAACCTACCAAAAGCAATTAACGCGATTCCGGTACGTATTATCCTGTTTTATGTGTTAGCACTTTTTGTGGTGATGTCTGTAACACCTTGGGATCATATTCGTGCCGATAAAAGCCCATTTGTTGAGTTGTTCTTAAATGCAGGTATTCCTATTTCTGCAATTATTATGAACTTGGTTGTTCTGTCGTCGGTCATGTCTTCAATGAACAGTGGCGTGTTTTCAACAAGCCGTATGTTGTTCGGCTTATCAAAAGATGGTCAAGCGCCGGGTATATTAGGACGTTTATCAAAACGTGCCGTACCTTCAAATGGTTTAATCTTCTCATGTATTTTCATTATGGGTGGGGCAGTGCTTCAGTACTTTGTTCCAAACACAATGGAAGCATTTACTCTGGCAAGTTCACTCTGTGTAATCTTGTTCATTAGTGTGTGGATTTTGATCATGGCGTGCTATTTACGTTATCGTAAAACTCGTCCTGAACTTCACGCTGCATCAACCTTTAAAATGCCGGGCGGCGTGTTAATGGCGTATGCGGTTATAGCCTTTTTCTTGTTTACTTTAGTGATTTTGGCGTTAGAGCCAGATACATTAAAAGCGCTCTACGTCAGTCCAGTATGGGTGGTGGTTTTAGGGGTGACTTACTATGCATTCTATAAGCCGCGCATGAAAAAATTAGGCCGAGAAATCTTTTAATTATCCTTTCTCGATTTACCAAAAAGCCAATCATCATTGATTGGCTTTTTTATTAAAAGATTAATCGACTAGCAAATGTTGATATTTATCAGCTTGTTTACGCAAATAGTCCCAGACCAGTTTAATGCGAGGTTCATGCTGTAAATCGACGAAGGTCAGCATCCAGAAGGTATGGGTAAAACGAACTTGTTGCTCTAATACCTCTTCGAGCTCAGGTTTGTCATCTGCTAAAAACTTCGGCAAAATTGCAAGCCCTGCGCCTGCACTGACCGCAATTTGTTGGGCCAAAATGCTGCTACTGCGAAAGTTAGCATTCAGCTTTAAAGGTAAACGTTCTAGACAATACAGCTCTGGGCTATACACTAGATCATCAATATAATTTACAAAGCGATGCTGGGTTAAATCTTCTAAACCACGAATTGGTGGATTTTGTGCTAGATAGCTCTGGCTGCCATAAATTTTTAAACAATAATCAGACAAGCGCGTAATTATATAAGGCCCTGAGGTTGGGCGTTCAATGGATACCACAATATCTGCTTCACGGTGCGAGAGCTTAATCATTTTTGGCACGGGTATTAGATCGATGGTAAGCAGTGGATACTGAATAGAGAACTCAGCCAGTAAGCGGGCTAAAAATGCAGTTCCAAAGCCCTCAGGTGTGCCAATTCGCACACGTCCTTGTAAAGGTTGATGCGGTTTTTCAATTTGTAAGAAAGCTTGTTCCATTTGCTCAACTCGAGGGACAAGTGCCATCCCTTCGAGAGTTAACTCATAGCCCGTTGCTTCACGCTTAAATAGCGTCGTACCTAAAGCAAGTTCTAGAGCCTGAATCCGTCTAGCTACCGTACTGTGCTCGACACCAATAATACGTGCAGCATTGGTTAGAGTTTTAGTGCGTGCTAAAACCAGAAAAAACTGTAGATGATCCCAATCCACTTTCATTTTTGTTATTGTCCCTGTGCATATTTGCACAACAATCGTGCATGAATTTGCGTTGGTGGTCAAAGATTTCTTTGTTAGTCTCAAATAAAACCTGAATAAAGAAAATACGTAGAAAAGTATTTTCTAATAACTGAACACAATAAAAATATGACCTACGGAGAGGTTATGAACACAATCCAGAAAATCGAATTGGACACCGCTAAATTACTTATTAACGGACAGTTTATCGAATCTAAAACCCAAGAATGGCAAGACATTATTAACCCTGCAACTCAGGAAGTGATTGGCCGCGTGCCTTTTGCAACGGTTGAAGAAGTCGACGCTGCTATTCAAGCTGCACAAGATGCTTTTACTTCTTGGCGCCAAACCCCAATTCAGGCACGTATGCGCATCATGCTCAAGCTACAAGACTTGATTCGTGCCAACATGAAAGAAATTGCACAAGTATTGACGGCTGAACAAGGTAAAACCTTGGCAGATGCTGAAGGCGATATTCAACGTGGTCTAGAAGTGGTTGAACATGCCTGTTCAGTTGGTACTTTACAAATGGGCGAGTACGTCGAAGGTGTAGCACGTGGTGTAGATACATATACCTTGCAACAACCTTTGGGTGTTTGTGCGGGTATTACGCCGTTTAATTTTCCTGCCATGATTCCACTTTGGATGTTCCCAATGGCAATCGTGTGCGGCAATACCTTCGTTTTAAAACCATCAGAACAAGATCCTTTATCAACCATGATGCTGGTTGAACTTGCAATTCAAGCAGGTATTCCAGCAGGTGTCTTAAACGTTGTGCATGGCGGTAAAGAAGTAGTTGATCGTTTGTGTACTCATAAAGATATTAAAGCGATTTCGTTTGTAGGATCAACTGCAGTCGGCACACATGTTTATAACCTTGCAGGTCAACATGGCAAACGCGTGCAGTCGATGATGGGCGCAAAAAACCATGTGGTTGTGATGCCAGATGCCAATAAAGAACAAACCCTAAATGCCTTAGTGGGCGCAGCGTTTGGTGCTGCTGGGCAACGTTGTATGGCATTGTCTGTTGCAGTAATGGTTGGCGACAGTAAACAATGGATTCAAGAGTTAGTCGAAAAAGCCAAAACTCTAAAAGTAAATGCAGGTCATGAACCAAATACTGACATTGGCCCAGTCATTTCAAAACGTGCCAAAGCGCGTGTAATTGACTTGATTAATAGCGGTGTTGAGCAAGGGGCAGAACTTCTACTCGATGGTCGCAATGTTCAAGTACAAGGTTATGAGTCAGGTAACTTTGTGGGTGCTACGATTTTTAGTGGCGTAAATACCGATATGCGTATTTATAAAGAAGAAATCTTTGGTCCAGTACTTTCAATTATTTGTGTTGATACACTCGATGAAGCAATAGCTCTTATCAATGCCAATCCATTTGGTAACGGTGTAGGCCTATTCACACAAAGTGGTGCTATTGCACGTACTTTCCAAAACTTGATTGATATCGGCCAAGTTGGTATCAACATTCCAATTCCTGTACCTGTGCCGTTCTTTAGTTTTACCGGTTCAAGAGGCTCAAAACTTGGCGATTTGGGACCATACGGCAAACAGGCTGTCCAGTTCTATACTCAAACCAAAACCATTACGAGTCGCTGGTTTGAAGATAGCCATGAAGTTGGCGGTGTAAATACAACTATTAGTTTACGTTAAGGGGATCACGGATGAATATCGCCTTTATCGGTCTAGGGAATATGGGCGGCAGAATGGCCCAAAACCTACTAAAAGCCGGAATCAAAGTTTATGGTTATGACCTCAGTGAAGTCGCGATCCAGCACTTCGCCGAGGCAGGTGGCATAGTCTGCGACAGCCCCCAGAATGCAGCTAAACAAGCAGATGTGGTCATTACCATGTTGCCTGCGGCGAAGCATGTTAAAGAGGTTTACTTGGGTGAAAATGGTGTCTTGGAAGTGCTAAAAGCAGGTAGCTTATGCATTGATAGCAGCACTATTGACCCGCAAACTATTAAAGACATTGCTGCTGTTGCACAGAGTAAAAATATTAAAATTTGTGATGCACCAGTTTCTGGTGGAACCATTGGTGCTCAAGCAGGAACCTTAACCTTTATGGTGGGTGCCGATGAACAAACCTTTAACGAAGTAAAACCTGTGCTCAGCCATATGGGCAAAAATATTGTTCATTGTGGTGATGTGGGTGCAGGACAAATTGCCAAAATTTGCAATAACCTGATTTTAGGCATTTCAATGGCTGCGGTGGCCGAAGGCATGGCACTCGGTGTGAAGCTAGGCATCGACCCACAAGCATTGGCAGGGGTAATTAACACCTCAAGTGGTCGTTGTTGGAGTTCGGATGTATGTAACCCATGGCCACACATTAATGAAAATGCGCCCGCATCTCGAGGTTACCAAGACGGTTTTGCAACTCAGCTAATGCTAAAAGATTTAGGACTCGCTGTAGAAGCCGCAGGCCAAGTCAAACAGCCTGTTGTATTAGGTGGTATGGTGCAACAGCTTTATCAGCAAATGTGCATGCGTGGTAATGCCAATCTCGATTTTTCGAGCATTATTCAGCAGTACCTGCCACAAGAGGCATAACGGTAAAGCCAAAGGATGGCTTTAAACCAATAAATCAAACCCTGTCGTGAATAACAACAAATCCGGACTGAGGGAAAAGATATGATGGATTATCAAAATGCTGTACAGGCTTTCGATTTGGAAAGCACTGCTAAACAGATGTTGTCAGGTTCACTCGATGCACTGAACGCTTGTTATGAATGCTGTGATCGACATGCAGATGGCGACAAGATCGCGCTGTACTGGCAAGGAAAAGACAGTCGCAAAGAGCAATATACCTTCCGTGAACTAAAAGAATGGTCGAGTCAGTTTGCTAACTTTTTAAAAGCACAAGGTGTAAAAGCAGGCGACCGTATTTCAGGCTTATTGCCAAGAACACCTGAACTGATTGTAACCATTTTGGCGGCTTGGCGAATTGGTGCTGTGTACCAGCCTTTATTTACTGCATTTGGCCCAAAAGCGATTGAGCACCGTATTCAACTTGCACAAAGCAAGTTGGTGGTGACCGATATGGGCAACCGTAGCAAGCTCGATGAAATTGAAAAGTGCCCTGCAATTATGACAGTGGCCGATGCACAAGGGACTCCGCTTAAAGCAGGGGATTTTAATTTCTGGAATGAAGTGAAGCAGCAGTCCGATCAATGTGATCTGGTGATGCGTAGCATCCAAGATCCTTTCTTGCTTATGTTTACTTCAGGTACTACAGGACCAGCGAAACCATTGGAAGTGCCACTAAAAGCACTGATTGCTTTTGGTCGATATATGCAAGATGCCATTGGTTTAACCGAAGAGGACTCGTTTTGGAATATTGCAGATCCGGGTTGGGCTTATGGTCTGTACTATGCGATTACTGGGCCGTTATTTTTAGGTCATGCGACTTTGTTTTATGAAGGCGGTTTTAGTACCGATAGCCTATGCCAAATTGTGAAAGATTATAAAGTTAACAACTTGGCAGGTGCACCAACAGCTTACCGTATGATGATGGCAGCAGATCCGGTACAAATGGCACCGTTAAAAGGCCAGTTCCGTGTGGTGAGTAGTGCAGGCGAGCCGCTTAATCCGGAAGTAATTCGCTGGTTTAAACAAGTCCTTGATGCTCCAATTTATGACCATTACGGACAAACCGAAGTCGGCATGGTGGTGTGTAATCATCATGGTTTAAAACATGAAATTCATGCTGGTTCAGCAGGTTTTCCAAGTCCGGGCTATCGCGTTGCAATTGTTAATGAACAAGGTGAGGAACTTCCGCCTGATACACCGGGAATTTTAGCGGTCGATATTAGCCAGTCTCCAATGATGTGGTTTGGTGGCTATAAAGAAAGCCGTAAATCACCTTTCGTTGGTCATTACTACTTAACGGGTGATACTGCCGAACTTCATGACGATGGCAGTATGAGCTTTGTAGGCCGTAGTGATGATGTAATCACCACATCGGGCTATCGTATTGGGCCTTTTGATGTAGAAAGCGCACTGCTTGAACATGATGCTGTGATTGAAGCCGCAGTAATAGGCGTGCCTGATCCGGATCGTACCGAAGTGGTCAAGGCCTTTGTAATTTTAGCTGCGGGCGTACAACCTTCAGATGCACTTGCTGAAGAACTCAGCCAGTTTGTGAAAAGACGACTTTCTGCACATGCTTACCCACGATTAGTTGAATTTGTGAGTGAATTACCTAAAACTCCAAGTGGCAAAATTCAGCGCTTTTTATTGCGTAATCAAGAAATTGCTAAACAACAAGCTAAAGCAGGGTAAAGGAAATAATAATGCAATTTACCGAAGAACAATTACTCATTCGTGATATGGCGAAAAGTTTCGCCCAAGAACAAATCAAGCCTAATGCCAGTGATTGGGACCGAGACGGGACTTTCCCAAAAGATACTCTGACTCAAATGGGACAACTCGGTTTTATGGGAATGCTTGTTTCAGAGGAATGGGGTGGTTCAGAAACGGGTAACTTAGCCTATGTACTGGCACTCGAGGAAGTTGCGGCAGCAGATGGGGCAACCTCGACCATCATGAGTGTACATAACTCGGTTGGTTGTGTGCCTATTTTAAAATTTGGGACCGACGAGCAAAAAGAGCGCTTTTTAAAGCCTTTGGCACAAGGTGAAATGATCGGTGCTTTTGCCCTAACTGAGCCGCATACAGGATCGGATGCGGGAGCCATTAAAACCCGAGCGGTGAAAGATGGTGACGATTACATTTTAAATGGTGCCAAGCAATTTATTACCTCGGGTAATAACGCCGGCGTCATTATCGTGTTTGCCGTGACGGATCCGAGCGCAGGAAAAAAGGGCATTAGTGCATTTTTAGTCCCACGCGAAACACCGGGTTATGAAGTGATTCGTGTAGAAGAAAAACTCGGTCTGCATGCTTCAGATACCTGCCAAATTGCGCTGACAGATGTACGCATCCATAAAAGTCTCATGCTGGGTAAAGAAGGTGAGGGTCTGAAAATTGCTCTTGCCAATTTAGAAGGTGGACGTATTGGTATTGCTGCACAAGCAGTGGGTCTAGCACGTGCGGCACTTGAAGAAGCAACTCGTTATGCCAAAGAGCGTATTACTTTTGGAAAACCAATTTTTGAGCATCAAACCATCGCATTTCGCCTTGCCAGTATGGCAACCGAAATTGAAGCAGCGAGACAACTCGTTCACTACGCTGCGCGTTTAAAAGAAGCAGGCCAACCGTGTCTCAACGAAGCCTCAATGGCTAAGTTATTTGCTTCAGAAATGACGGAACGTGTGTGCTCAAGTGCCTTACAAGTGTTTGGTGGCTATGGCTATCTCAGAGACTTCCCAATTGAGCGTATTTATCGTGATGCGCGTATTTGTCAAATTTACGAAGGCACAAGTGATATCCAACGTTTAGTCATCGCACGTAGTCTATAAAACCAGAACAAGGAATAAATAATGCAGTGGCAAAGTATTTTATTAGAAAAGCGTAATGGGGTTGGACTGATTACCTTAAATCGCCCTCAAGCGCTCAATGCCTTAAATAGCGAATTAATTAGTGAAATTAATCAGGCATTAGATCAACTCGAAAAAGACCGCGAAATTGGCTGCATCGTATTGGCAGGCTCAGAAAAAGCTTTTGCCGCAGGGGCCGACATTAAAGAAATGGCCGATTTGGCATTTCCTGATATTTATTTAGATGATTTTTTTCATCTTGCAGACCGTATTGCACAGCGCCGTAAACCTTTAATTGCTGCGGTGAGTGGCTATGCATTGGGTGGTGGCTGTGAGCTGGCGCTTATGTGTGACTTTATTTATTGTGCTGACAACGCCAAGTTTGGTTTACCCGAAGTCACTTTAGGGGTAATTCCGGGCATTGGGGGGACACAGCGTTTAACGCATGCCATTGGTAAAGCTAAAGCAATGGAAATGTGCCTTACCGCTCGTCAAATGGGCGCAGTAGAGGCAGAACAAAGCGGTTTGGTTGCACGTGTTTTTAGTAAAGAAGAATTACTTGAACAAACCTTGCAAGCCGCTGAAAAAATCGCAATGCGGTCTTTAACTGCAAACATGATGCTCAAAGAAACCATTAACCGAGCTTTTGAAGTGAATCTTACCGAAGGTTTACGTTTTGAACGCCGCATGTTCCACTCCATTTTTGCAACTGCGGACCAAAAAGAAGGCATGCAAGCATTTGTTGAAAAACGGCAGGCAAATTTTAAAAATCAGTAAGAGATCAATAAAATGAATACAGAAAATCACTTAATGATTGAGCGACAAGGTAAGCTTGGTGTGATCACCTTAGATCGTGTGACTCATCTTAATGCATTGTCGCTAGATATGATTGAAGGGATTGGTGCCCAATTGGAACTGTGGCGAAATGATGCTGCTGTTCAGGCGATCTTAATCAAATCAAATAGCCCAAAAGCCTTCTGTGCAGGGGGCGATATTCGCTATCTCTACGACAGTTATAAAAATGGCACGGCTGATTACAAAGGCTACTTTAGTGCCGAATATAAAATGCTCAATACACTGCGCGAATATGAAAAGCCAATCATCGTTGTGCTTGATGGCTATGTATTAGGCGGTGGTTTTGGCTTGGCTCAGGCGTGTCACATTGTGGTAAGCAGCGAAAAGTCCAGATTTGCTATGCCTGAAACAGCGATTGGTTTTTTCCCGGACGTTGGCGCAACTCATTTCCTGTCTCGCCTTGATGATATTGGCGTTTATATGGCAATTACGGGTGAGCAGATTAGTAGTAGCGATGCGCTCTATCTCGACTTAATTGACTACCATGTACCAAGCGATCAGTTACAAGCTTTACAAGACGCTCTCGTTGAAGCACCAAGTTTAAGCAAAGAGGGAATTGAACGCATCATTACCCGATTTATTACTCGGCCTGTCGAAAGTGAGCTTAAACAACTTGCCGAAGGCATCCGTAAACACTTCGGATATCAGCATTTAGATGAGATTGAGCAAAGCCTTGAAAATGAACAGGATGAAAGCTTAAAGGTTTGGGCGAGTAAGATGCTTAGTATTTTGCAGCAGCGTTCATTTATTGCCAAACAAACCAGCTTGAAACTGCAATATTTAGGGCGCGGCCTTTCACTACAGCAGTGTATGCAGCTTGAGCGTGATTTACAGGATATCTGGTTTGAGCATGGTGACTTTATTGAGGGCGTTCGTGCACTGATTGTCGATAAAGATAAACAACCACGTTGGCAAGAACGTAATCCGGAGTTAGAGCAAATTTTAGAAAAACTAAGCTAACCCATTTTAAAAACACACAAAAAGCTTAAGGAGATCAAGCGAGACCTGAACATGCTTATGGTCAGGACAGGTCATAAGCATAAAAAGACAAAACAAGAAAATCTAAAAAGGACATTACGATGCAAACAATACATGGAAACGGTTCACATCCTAAAAAGTCGTCACATCGATTAGCAGGCATCTCTAGCATGGTTGGCACCACGATTGAGTGGTATGACTTTTTTGTTTATGGCGCAGCAGCAGCCCTCATTTTTAACAAGCTATTTTTCCCAAATCTGGACCCACTTACAGGTGTGCTTGCAGCATTTGCAACTTATGCTGTTGGGTTTATTGGGCGGCCTTTAGGTGGCTTGCTCTTTGGTCATTTCGGTGACAAGATCGGTCGTAAGTCAATGTTGTTGTTAACGCTGATGCTCATGGGAATTCCAACCGTACTGATTGGCCTCTTACCAACTTATGAATCAATTGGATATTGGGCTGCAATTGGCTTGGTGATCTTACGATTTATTCAAGGTATGGCCATGGGTGGTGAATGGGGCGGTGCCGTGCTTATGGCCGTTGAACATGCACCCGAAGGTGGTAAAGGGTTTTGGGGAAGTTTGCCACAGGCGAGTACAGGTGGTGGCTTAATGCTCGCCTCAATCGCACTAGGACTGGTGTCGTTATTATCTGAGCAAGCACTGTTTAGCTGGGGCTGGCGTTTACCATTTCTTGCCAGCATTATTTTACTGGCAGTGGGCTGGTATATTCGTGTAAAAGTGCCTGAGTCACCAGATTTTGAAAAAGTAAAACAGCAGTCTGAAGAAGTCAAAGTTCCTGCCTTTCAGGTTTTTAAAAACCATCCAAAACAACTTATCACCATTATTTTGGCGAGAGCTGCTGAAAATGCATGGTTTTATATTGCGTCAACATTTACGCTAGCTTATACCACTACACAACTTGGTATTCCCCGCCAAGATATTTTATTTGCCACCATTTGTGGTGCAGCCGTGATTTTATTTATGACGCCGTTATGCGGACATTTGTCCGATAAAGTCGGTCAACGCAATATGTTTATGTTTGGCTTATGCGTATTAGCACTTTACTGCTATCCATTTTTTAGCATGCTCAATACCAAAGATCCGGTACTGGTCTGGACAGCAATTGTGCTGGCGATTGGTGTGGTGTTTCCAATTATGTATGCGCCACAAGCACAGCTTTTTGCGCGTCAATTTCCTGCGGAAATTCGTTATAGCGGTATTTCAATTTCGGTACAGTTGGCAGGTGTTTTGGGTGGTGGTTTAGCCCCTATGATTGCCACCAAGCTGCTCAGTATTGGGCAAGGTAACCCATATTTAATTATGCTTTATATTGGAAGTATGGCTGTCGTTGCAATTATATCGACATCATTTATGCCGCGTGATGGAAACTCTAAAACGGATGAGACTTATTATAAGAAAGCAAACTTAAATTTAAAAACCAAGATTGATTGATACGTGTTATTTATTCTTCGCGATAAGCGTATTTCTTGATTATAAAAAAACTAGGTTAACTCATGTCCGAGAGACAAGAGTTAACCTTTAAACCATTACACATCAATTAAACAGGCAAACATAGAATAGCCATCAATCGTCATTGGTGGGCCTGCACGATGGGCGCGAAAACCAGCAGCACGTAATAAACGCTCTACACCCAGAGGAGAGGTCGTAATAAGTTGTTTGGCCCCTTGTTCTCTTGCAAAGTTAATCGCTTCTTGCAGAATTGCAATTGAAACTGGCGATGACACTGCTTGACTTACTGTTGTAGGCGGATTTGAAAAATCTACGGCTGAAAACCTTGATAATTCCCAAATTTCTGGGGAACACGGGAGAGGTATTCCATTAAGTAATTGAGGAAATATTTCACCAAGTAAATATGGTTGAGTCGTAGGTAGTAATCTGGCACAGCCAATAATATTAGAGTCTCTATCTTGAGCGACCACATAAGCTGTATCGACTTTATCAAATTGATCGAGTTCTTCATTATGTGGGCAGTTTAACTCCCATCCTAAATGCTCAACAAATACCTTATAACGGTAACTTTTAAATTTGCTATATAAGCCTTCTGAAAAATTGTTTTGAAATCCAGCAATAATATTCACTACAAGTGCTTCCACTTATTTTTGATGTGACTTTACTGAACAGCTGGAAAGGCGGTAACTGTAAAAATTTACAGGTTTCTAAGAGAAATTCAGACTTACTTTAGACTTGATTAAGCTTGTATTGATTTGAGCATAAATGAACTGTTCCCAGAACAAAGTATCTATCTTCCTTTTGATTAATGTTTCAGTGCTATCAAATCCAATATCTGTACCAGATATATCAACAATCATAATATTGCTTCTAGGCAGACCAGTTCGTTTTAAAGTAACAAAACCGTTTTGTTCAACGAATTCCCAGTCCCATCCTGTACTTAAAGCAGGAGTTTTTAATGTCGCCCATTCAGTAAAACCATAATAAACAATTTGAGATTCTTCAATTTGGGCTGATTCAACGATAGATACAACGTGTTGAAAAGGGTAATTCATGAGTTGGTTCTCATTCATACGAATAAAACCATCTGTCGAAATTGAAAAATGAGGGGTAATGTTGGCCATGCTACCTGTTCAAGTACCCTGAATTAGAAATCTTTTGATAAATACCATAAATTATTGCCAATTAAATACTGTTATGTTTAACAGGTTAAATATAATTTGATGCCCTATATCGTTAAGCTATTCTTATTGGAGGTTTATTTAAGTATTAAGGTTAGCTAAAGTAAAAAATGATTATCTTGTAGTTATAATATAAAAAATGCTTTTAACGATGCTCAATTGACTTACTTTTTTAGCTTTTTTAGGTGGCTTTTATACTTGTTATTAAAACAATAGTTTTAACTAAAATAAGCTACCATGTAATTATTTGATTTGCTAAATAATTATTTATTTTTTTAGTTTGAATATATAATGATTGGTAAAATTATATTTCTTGGGTTATTGTTGAAATGTATTATTTAATTAAATTAATAAAATATAATTTCAAGATTAAATACTGAGCATTGTTTTTTTATTTTAAAAACTATGTTTTTTGGAATAAAATGCATCCTGTAAAATTTAATTTTTTCAAGCATAATCTGTATATTGAATATAACAACCTTAAAGGCTTTCAGAAATTTAGTTTATCTGAATAATTTACAACCATTTGGGCTTAAAAGTGTTGTTAATTGGATGATGAGTTCAAAATCTGCAATTGAGAAAGTAATAAAAGAAGATGAAGTAGTGGAAATATTTTGACAGCCTCATAATCTTTTAGATTTTTGTAGAGTTCTATTGAAATAAAGGTAAAAAATAGCCCTACGCTTCAATTTAATTATTTGGATTCACAAGAGATAACTGAACAAAAAATAATTTCTGAATGGAGCCTAATGAGAGCAAATGGAAAGTTGGCAAGAGGATTTATTATCAGCATTTTTGGTCGTAAAAAATGAAGATGAATTGTTTGAAGTAGTCAAATCTACAGCGTCAAAGCTTGGATTTGATTATTGTGCTTATGGTATGCAGTCACCGCTGTCTATTGCTGAACCAAAAACAATTATGTTGAATAATTATCCTCAGGCATGGCAAAAGCGCTATATAGAGCAACGTTACGTGAAGGTAGACCCTACTGTGCAGCATTGTATGGTATCACTGCAACCTCTTGTCTGGTCGAGTCAAAATGCAAAAACACAAGAAGAAAAAGATTTCTGGGAAGAGGCGCGTTCTTATGGTTTAAATGTCGGTTGGGCTCAGTCAAGTCGTGATTTTATTGGGACGAGAGGGATGTTAACACTAGCAAGATCCACCGATCAATTATCAGAAAAAGAGCAAAAAGCACAATATACAAATATGTATTGGTTGACTCAAACAGTGCATTCCAGCATTGCTAAAATTGTCAATGATGTAGAGTTCTCTCAGTTCAACCTTTATTTAACGAACCGAGAAAAAGAAGCTTTACGTTGGACAGCAGAGGGTAAAACCTCAGCAGAGATTGCTCAGATTATTGGGGTTACTGAAAGAACTGTAAATTTTCATCTTTGTAACTCGATGCAAAAATTAAATGTAAATAATAAAATTTCAGCAGCTATTCGAGCAGTAATGTTGGGACTTTTGTAAAAAGATATATAAAGAATATAGGGTATTATAAAATAAATAATTATATGATATTTATTTAAATATTTTTATAATGTGTATCTTAATTTTTATTTTAAAAATTTAATCTATGAATTTAAAGTAAGGAATAATTTTATTATTTTAAATAAAATTATTTATAGTTTATTGTAATAATGTAGAAATTAAATTTTAATTATCTGAAGTAAAATTAAATAGGTGGAATTAATAATTTAATCTTAAAAGTGAAATTGTATGAAAGTTGATATTTTTTGATAATTTACCTTTAAAAGAACTATAAGTTATACCTCATATAGAAACTAAAAAAAATTAAAACAAAAGCATAAGAAGAAAAACTAAGTAATGATCTGAAGATTAAAAAAATTTACTTAAGAGTATCTAAAATTAGATCAAAGATTGGTCGCTTTTTTAATTGTTTAAAAATTTTTAACCTATATAACTGAATAAAAATAATTTTTAAAAATATTTTAGCTTCTTATTTTTCAATAAGTAACATCTAACCTGTAAACCCTTACAGGTGTAATAAAGGACACTTGTGCATAAAATATAATGTGAATTTATATTTTAAAGAAAAAGTATATTCATTTTTATTAAAACCCCCAACTAGAAATTAATTTCTGAATCAGCAGGTTTTAAGGGTTAATTATAATTAATCGGAGTAAGTTATGGCTGTAATGTGTACGGATAATATCATTGCAACTTTGGAATCCCACGCGAACCTAAATGGGGGTAAGACTGCTTTTGAGTATTTGGGACGCCAATCTAGTGGGATTCAATCTCTAACGTATGCAGATCTGAATAAGCGAGTTCAACACCAAGCTCAGATATTAATGAACCTTGTAGACAGTGGTGATCGTGCAGTCTTGCTGTTCGAACCGGGGCTAGACTTTATCGTATCGTTCTTTGCTTGTCTGAAAGCTAAAATTATCGCAGTACCAGTTAGCTTGCCGTTTAATCGTAATGGTTTTTCTAATATTTTGAATATTATGAATGACTGTGAGCCAAAAATCGTGCTCACAACAAAAAAGATTCTTGAGTTATCGGGCCTAATTACATTAAAAGCTCAAAATGAAAGTTTAATACTACATGCTGTTGATACGGAATTTCAGCGTGACTTGGCGGAAAAGGATTTTCCTTATATTGATGCAGATGATGTTTGTTTCCTTCAATACACTTCAGGATCGACCGGTTGGCCTAAAGGTGTAATTGTCACCCACAAAAATATTATGGCAAATGAAGCCATGATTACGGAGGCTTTTTGTACACAACCTGATGATATCGGCCTTACATGGTTGCCTGTTTATCATGATATGGGATTGATCGGCTCGGTTTTGCAGAGCGTGTATGTGGGGCTAACTTGTTATGTAATGTCGCCTCTGGACTTCATACGTAAACCGCTTAAATGGCTACAATTTATTAGTGAAAAAGGCGTCACGATCAGTGGTGGTCCAAACTTTGCGTATGAATTGTGTTTGCATCGTATTTCAGATGAAGACGCAGCAACACTTGATCTGAGCCGCGTACGTGTACTATTTAACGGTGCAGAACCAATCAAAGCGCATGTCATGCAGCGTTTCATGGAGAAGTTCAATACTCAGTCCAAACTGAAACTAGATAGTTTCTTACCATGCTATGGCTTGGCGGAAGTGACGCTCTTGGTCAGTGGTGTGACTGGACCTCTCAATGCAATTTCTCTTGATCGTGATAAGTTGAATGCCCACTTGGTACAAACCAGTCAGGATCAGACCGCGGTGCAAGTGGTGAGCTGTGGCAAGATCTCGGCGCACATTGATTGCCGCATAGTTAATCCGCATACCCATAAAGAAGTAGCAGCTCATGAAGTTGGTGAAATCTGGCTAGCAGGAGAGAGTGTCACAGCAGGCTACTGGCAGAAGCCTGAGATCAATCAGGAAACCTTTGAAGCAACGATCCTTGATGAAGCAGGTCAGCCAAGTAAAGAATATTACTTAAGAACGGGTGATATGGGCTTTATCAAAGATGGAGACCTGTATGTAACTGGCCGTCTTAAGGATGTAATTATTATCCGTGGCAAAAACTATTACCCACAAGATATCGAATGCTCTGTTGAAATGGCACATCCTGCTGTTCGTAAAGGCTGTGTTGCAGCAGTAAATTTTGCTGATTCTGAGGGTGTTACGGTTGTACTTGAGATCAAGAAGAAGTCATTAAACAAGACTCTTAATTTTGAAAACATCAGGACTCAGGTTAAAGAACAAGTGGCAGCTGATATTGGCTTGCCTGTAGAAGGGGTCTATTTATTGCATCAAGGCCGAATAAATAAAACGACTAGCGGCAAAATTAGAAGAAGAAAAATTAAAGAACAGATCGAGCGAGGTCAGCTGGTCTGTTTGACCCATCCAAACCGTAGAACGGTGATTGCTCGAAATTATATCAAGAACGGCTTAGACGTCATCCGTGATCGTGAGCAGCGGGGGCAGTTGATTCGTTATAGCTCCAATCTACTCAACTCAATGATCAAGGAACGTGAAGTGCGCACGCTGATTTTTAATCGTCTGAAAAGTGCTTTGTTTTAACCCTTACCCTTTAATCATTTGAGTGAAAATTCATGTCACTTACTTCCAATTTGCGGCAGTTTCAATCTGCTGCTCGTCTGGAGCAAATTTTAGGCTCCGTACATGATACCAACAATGATTTTTCTTGGTCCGCTGCCATCGAGCGTGATGAAAAGGAACAGTATCCTCAGCGTGCTGTTGATTTTCTGAATGCGGTGGGCATGAACCGTTTCTATGTACCTTCAGAACTTGGGGGGCGCATGGAAATTGGTGAAGAGTTGTTATATCTGCATCGTGTGTTAGCACGACGCGATCTAACCATCAATTCGACCTATAGTACGAATGCTTGGTCTGTGATCGTATGGATCGGTGGTAATGCGAATCAATGTCAAAACATCGCTAACCGAATTTTAAGTGGTGCTGCGCCAGCACTAGCTTATAGTGAAAAAGCACATGGTGCAGATCTGTTATCTAGTGAAGTGACTGCACAATCTGGTGAAAGCAAGTATGTCTTAAATGGCGAAAAATGGTCGATCAATCGCGCCACTTTAGGTGACTCTTTAAGTCTGATTGCTAAAACATCGAATGATCGTGGACCGCGTAGTTTGAGTGCATTCTGGCTCGATAAGCGTCAAATGGCTTCGAAAGGAACGTATAGCCTGAACCGTCTGCCAACAGTGGGTATGCGTGGTCTAGATATTAGCGGTATTGGTTTTAATAATGCTGAAATTCACAAAGACGCTCTAATCGGTGAAGAAGGCCAGGGCTTGGAGCTTGGTCTCAAGACGCTACAGGTAACACGTGCATATTGCAGTAGTTTCTCGCTCGGAGCGGGTGACACGATGCTACGTATCGCGACCGAATTTGCTATTGAGCGCGAGTTATATAACAAAAAAGTGATAAACATTCCGCTAGTGCGTGAGCAACTCGCCACCGCCTATGCTTATCTTTTAGCGGCTGAGGTGTTATCACTCGTTGGTGCGCGTGGATTACATGTTTGTATCAATCAATTCAGTACATGGTCACCAATCGTCAAGGTCGTAGTACCTGAGTATGTAGAGTCGCTTGCCAAGATCACTTCTTCAGTGCTTGGCTCACGTTTTTTCTTAAGAAATGCATATGCTGATGGAATGTACCAAAAAGCATTCAGAGACCATCTGATTGTTAGTGTATTTGATGGTAGCAGTACCGTCTGTCTAGACAGCCTGAGTTTTCAGCTCAAGTCTGCCAATAAAGGTCGTAGTAAAAAAGCCGATCAACTCAATCAAGCCGAAGCTAAAGCACGCTATCGCCAGTTGTATGACTTGCAGGTAGAGACAGGTGCTATTGATTTTCGTGAGCTGGAGATTTTTAACCGAGATGGTGACTTGGTAATGGAGTCGCTCGGGACAATCATCGAAATGCTCAACAATACCGATGTCACAGCAGGATTGTCTGCCCAAACGCTTTCTACACTACGTGAGCGAGCAAACCAGTTGCTTGTTGAACAGCGCTCATTGGATCAAAAAATTCAGGATTACTTTTCAAACTCTGAGAAAAGCAACGAATTTGAAACGCTGCGCTTTAGCCTTGCCCGTGGCTACGCCGAGCTGTTTGCCCGCATTGCTGTGCTGGGTTTCTGGGTTTTTAACCGTCATGGTTTAAGGCCTGCTTTGCAGGATGGTGCATGGCTGATCATTTTCTTAAATACCGATGAAGGAGAGTCATCTCCTCCTATGGCATCAGTACGTGAAAGCACATTGGCAGATTTGCTAGACCGAATTTCAACTAACCATATGTTATCTGTTATCGATTTTGCATTGGCACCGCGCGATGCCAAACCAGTTAAAGAGGAGATTACCCCATGAATAAGGATAAAGCTTACTGGAGCGCGATCATTCGTACACTAGTAGCCAAAGAAATGCGTGTAGAGCCTGAGACGATTGATCCAGAGCAAAAATTTACCAGTTATGGTCTTGATTCGATCGTTGCTTTGTCTGTCTCTGGGGATTTAGAAGATCTGACAAAACTGGAGCTTGAGCCGACATTACTATGGGATTACCCAACAATTAATACATTGGCCGAATATCTTGTTTCTGAGTTGCAACAGGGAGTTGCTTCATGAATAACATTGCACACCTAGAGCCAAAAATTCTGTCACGTCACGCGATTTCTGCAGAGCAGCTTGGTATTTGGTATATCCAACGTTTTGAGCCAACTTGCAGTGCCTACAATATGGTGGTGGCCTTTGATGTAAAGGTCAATCAACCATTAGGCAACAAACCGATGGAGATTTTGGAAGCGGTGATGGATGATTACCCGCTATTGCGTGTAAGCATGCCTGCCAATGAACAGGGGATTGAGCAACTTATCTGGGATCGCGTGTATCCTAATATTATTTTCACTGATGCTCGACATGTTGAAGCTTCTGATTTGACAAAATTGGTTGAACAAGATACCAAGCAACCATTTGACCTGACTCAACCACCATTGTGGCGTATTCATTGTTATGAACGTGGTCAGAATCATTATGTGGTCGCAGTTGTGATTCATCATGCCTTAATGGATTTCTGGTCAATTGGTCTGTTGCTGCGTGATGTCTGCAAGCGCTTTGGACTAATTACAGAGTCAAATGCGGTAGACGGAATTGAGTTCGCACAGTATGCGGATAAGCAGAAGAACAATGCGACCGACGATGATGATGAAAGCCTACTTTTCTGGAAAAATGCGTTACAGCACGCACCACATGTGCATAGTATTCCGCTTGATTACCCACGTCCAGCTGTGCAGCAACATAAAGGTAGCTCGGTGATTTTCCGTGTGCCTGAGTCAGTATCATCTGGGCTTGTGAGCTTGGCGAAAGATTATGAGATCACATTGTTTGGTCTTGTACTATCTGGCTTTTATATCCTACTGAACAAACTATCAAATGAAAATAATCTAGTTATTGCCACAGCAGTAGCAGGTAGGCTTGAGCGTTCTTTGCGTAATGCGCTTGGGCAATTTGTCAATACAATAGCTCTTCATGTAGACATTGATGCTGATCAAACCTTACGCCAATTTACGCAACAGGTCCAAGAACAATTAAAACAAAGCCTAAAACATCAAAAAGTTGCCTTTTCTAGAGTAGTTGAGGCTGTCTCACCAAAGCGCGATGGCAGTATTAACCCATTGGCTCAGGTGGGAATGTTCTGGGAACGTCTAGGCGGCATGGATGAGTTTAAGGAACTACTCTTACCAATCCAGAATCCAGCTACATTAGTTGGTCAAGACCTGACTTTAGGAAGCTTTCCAGTTCGCCAGCAAGAAGGTCAATTAGACATTATGCTGGAAATGGGGGGTGAATATCAGGGTGAATTGGTTGGTGTACTGAAATACAATTCCGAAATATTCTCTGCAGAGTCTGCCGAAAATATGGTGCAACTGCTGCAAATCATACTATCGGAGATGGTGACCCATCCTGAGCGTAAGCTCATTGAGTTAGATATTGCTCCTAGTTATGCGAATAACATCCAGCTAGGCTATCTACATGGTCAGGTTACGGACTATTCTAAGCATGATTTATTGGCAATGATTCTGAAGCAGATTGACGAGCGTGGTGACAACTATGCTACGACCTGCAGAGATCATGATGTCAGCTATCATGAGTTAGGTCAGCATATCGCTGGTATCGCTGAATATTTGCGTGCACACAATATTACCAATGGTGATCGTGTAGGTCTGATGTTAGACCGTACTACGCTATTGCCTGCTGCAATCCTCGGAATTTGGGCGGCAGGAGCAGCATATGTGCCATTAGATCCTAGTTTCCCAAGAGAACGTCTGCATAACATCGTAGAAGACGCTGAACCTAAAGTCATCTTGACTCAAGCTGAGTTAATGGATGCTGTTAATGTTTCTGTGCCTCGTTTAGATATTAATCGAGCTGGTGTTGTACCCCTTGAGCAAGTGCGTGAGACACTTGCCTTTGGTGATACCGCTTATGTGATGTACACCTCAGGTTCGACAGGGAAGCCCAAAGGCGTGCGTATTGGGCATCCTTCAATGGCTAATTTCTTGCTGTCTGTGAATGATAGGCTGCAAGCAACGCCAGATATGCAGTTATTGGCGATTACAACTTATGCCTTTGATATTTCGGTTGTTGAGCTATTGATTCCGTTGATGTATGGCGGTGTGGTACACGTCTGCCCACGTGAGGTATCGCTAGATGGTAACTTGCTGGTGGACTATATGCAGGCGAAGTCGATCAATATTATGCAGGCAACACCAGCCTCTTGGAAAATGCTTTTAGATAGCGACTGGAACGGTATTCCGGGTATGACTGCAGTTAGTGGCGGCGAGGCACTCGATCCTATACTTGCAGAAAAACTTTTGGGCAAAGTAAGTTGTCTCTGGAATATCTATGGTCCGACCGAAACTACAGTATGGTCCAGTGCAGCTCATATCACCGATTCAAAATTGATTGATTTAGGCCAGCCAATGGCGAACACCCAGCTTTATGTTCTTGATGAACAACAGCGGTTGGTCCCACGCGGTGTTATGGGAGAGCTCTGGATTGGAGGCGATGGCCTAGCAATTGATTACTGGCAACGACCTGATTTGACAGATGCACAATTCAGAACCTTGCCATCTCTACCAAATGCCGGTCGACTTTATCGTACTGGAGATAAAGTCTGTTTGCGTATGGATGGGCGTTTGACCCATCACGGACGTCTGGACTTCCAAGTCAAGATCCGTGGATTCCGTATTGAACTGGGTGAAATTGAGAATGTTCTCAAACAGATCGATGGTATTACAGATGCCGTAGTATTGGTTAAGACCACTGCCGACAACGATCAGAAACTGGTGGCCTATGTGACAGGGTCTGAGATTGATATGGCAGGTTTGAAAAAGACCCTGCAAATCCATCTCCCAGCTTATATGGTGCCAAGTACGTTTATCCAATTGGATGAATTTCCAATGACGGGTAGTAACAAAATAGATCGTAAGGCGTTCCCTGAGCCAGTGTTTGAGCAGAGCAATGATTATGTTGCACCACGAGATTCGATCGAAATCGAGCTATGTACGACCTTTGAGCAGATTTTGTCAGTTAAGCGAGTGGGTATACATGATGATTTCTTTGAGTTAGGCGGGCATTCATTACTTGCGGTGAAGCTTGTCAATCATCTCAAGAAGGTATTTGGTACCGAATTATCAGTTGCCTTACTAGCACAGTACTCCACTGTAGAAAGTTTAGGCGAGATCATCCGTGAAAATAAAGAAATCAAACCTTCCATCGTAATCGAATTACGTCGTGGAACCTATGAACAACCGTTGTGGCTGTTCCATCCGATTGGTGGTAGTACTTTCTGTTATATGGAGCTTTCGCGTCATCTCAATCCGAATCGTACTTTACGTGCTATTCAGTCTCCAGGATTGATTGAAGCTGATGCTGCTGAAGTAGCCATTGAAGAAATGGCGACACTCTATATTGCTGAAATGCAAAAGATGCAGCCTCAGGGGCCTTATTTCCTCGGTGGATGGTGCTTTGGTGGTGCGATTGCATACGAGATCAGTCGTCAGTTGCGTCAAATGGGGCAGCAGGTCACAGGGATTGTCATGATCGATACTCGTGCTCCAATTCCAGAAAATGTACCTGAAGATGCCGATGATGCCATGCTCTTGTCTTGGTTTGCTCGTGATTTAGCTGTCCCTTATGGGAAAAAGTTGACGATCCCAGCGCAATACTTGCGCGAATTAAGTTCAGATCACATGTTTGACCATGTGCTTAAAGAAGCTAAAGCTATCAATGTTATACCTTTGGATGCTAATCCATCAGATTTCCGACTTTACTTTGACACTTATTTGGCTAATGGCGTCGCACTCCAGACCTATTTCCCAGAACCTGAAGATTTTCCGATCCTCTTGGTCAAGGCTAAAGATGAGATGGAAGATTTCGGGGAAAGCCTCGGTTGGGATCAACTGATCAAAGATACGCTTACACAAGTGGATCTGCCTGGTGACCATTCATCGATTATGTTCGCTGAGAACGTGGCGGCTGTGGCCCAGACAATTGATCAGATGTATCCAGTTCCTGCATAAAAAATATAAGAAGGTAGAACCACTATGGTGACCATAGAACATGCTTTCCTCATACCAGGCGATATTGATAAGGTCTTTAAATATCTTGCCAACCCGGGTCATGATGCAAGCTGGCAATTGTCATGTAAGCATTCTGAGCTGCTAGATAATACTCCGCGTGTGGGCAGTAGGTATGAAATCGGTTTGACCTTTGCTGGTCGTGAGTTGGCCTTTAAAGGTGAAATTACACATCTGGTACCCAACGAATTATATGCCTTTCAAGTGCTAGAAGGACCTTTTCTTTATACGGGTACTTACCACTTTAAACCGCATCCAGAAGGTACATGGATTGAGTGGCTTTTTGTGGCGGAACCAGGCGGCTTTTTTGGTGTCTTTCCCGATGCACTGCTAAAAAAGATGGTTCTTGCCCAGTTCAAGAAAGATCTTATTAATCTCCAAGCACTGGCCAAAAAGGGTGGAACCTATGAGGCAGTGAGTCAGCAAGCACAGGAGATCGAAGAACCGTCGCAAGAGATCGAGAAGCTATCGCAGGAGATCGAGAAGCCATCACAAGAGATTGAAGAGCCAGCACAAGAGGCCGATAAAAAATCACACGAGATCGAAACACCACTTCAAAAGACTCATCCAGTGATGGAAAAATATGCGCGTTGGATTCTCAGCCATCGCCGTATTGTGCTGACCGTAGTCATGCTCTTAACGATTGTCTTGGCATATCTCGCATCGGGCGTAAAAATTATTATTGATCCGGGCGCACTTGCACCTAATGGGCATCCTTATATCACCTCGACCAAACTGATCGAAAAGAAATTCGGTTCCAAGTATATGGTCGTGATCGGCATCACACCGAAACAAGGTGATATTTATCAGCCGCAAGTATTAGAAAAAGTTAAACATATTACCGAGGAAGTTGACAATGCACCTGGCGTAGTTCGTTCTACGATGATGAGTCTGGCTGCACGCCAAGCCAAAGGGATCATGGCTAATTCGGAAGGGTTTGATGCCAAGAAATTATTGCCAACCAGTTCTGTAACTCAGGACGATATCGATCATTTGAAAAAAATGTTGGCAATGAACCCGACCTATATGAATTCAGTCGTATCTAAAGATCAAAGAACTGCTGCAATTTTGCTTGAGCTTGAGGAAAGCCCGGAAGGCTTCCAGAAGATGATGGCTCCAATCAACAAAATTGTAGAGAGCGAACAATCTAAAGATATGACCATCAGTGTTGGTGGCAATCCCGTCTATCTCGATAAAGCTGAAGATTATTCTAAGCGTATCAATATCTTGTTCCCAATTGCTGTGTTGGTGATAGGTTTATTGCACTTTGAAGCATTTCGCAGTAAGCAGGGGTTGATCTTGCCACTCGTTACAGCTTTGCTGTCTGTGGCATGGGGTATGGGCATGATGGGCCTATTTAAACAGCCGATGGATATTTTTAACTCGCCTACACCAATTTTGATTTTGGCCATCGCAGCAGGTCATGCCGTACAGTTGTTAAAGCGGTACTACGAAGACTTTGACCGTTTGCTTGCTCAAGGGATGGAGCCTAAAGCTGCCAATAGTGAAGCTGTTGTTCAATCTCTGGTCCGTGTTGGTCCTGTTATGATATTGGCTGGCGGAATTGCAGCGGCTGGGTTCTTCTCCCTGTTAACTTTCAATATTCCGACTATTCGTTCATTCGGTATTTTTACTGGGATCGGGATCATTAGTACACTCGTGATTGAGATGACTTTTATTCCGGCACTGCGCTCGATGTTGCCACCACCTTCTGCTACGAAGGTCAAACGTAAAGGTCTACCGATATGGGATTGGATTCCAAACCGTATTGGTGATGCTATTTTGTCAGTTCGTCCGCGAATGATGTTAATGACTGCGATTGCGGTAGTAGGTGTCTTACTTGCTATCGGCACCAGCCGTATTGTAGTAGATAACGATAGTCGAAATTTCTTCTCGCGTGACCTACCAATGCAGCAAGACGACAGATTTTTGAATCAGTCTCTTGGTGGAACAAATAGCCTTTACATTATGGTCGATACTAAAGTTCGTGATGGTATCGAAAACCCTGAAATTCTCAAAGCAATTGATAATACAGAAAAGTTCGCGAATTCAATTCCAGAGGTCGGTAAAACAATCTCTATTGTGGACTATATCAAACGGATGAATCAGGCCATGAATGCCGATCAGCCACAGGCATTTCAGGTTCCTGCAACCAAAGATGTTGTCGCTCAGTATTTACTGTTGTATTCAATGTCTGGTGAGCCGACGGATTTTGATTCCTACATTGATACCACTCAGCGCTATGCCAAGATTACGATTCTGATGAAAACAGGTAGTAATCATCGCATTACAGAAATCCTTGAATCTCTAAAAACTTATATGGCAGGTCAATTCGGTGATAAAGCTGTAGTAAGTTTTGGTGGTGACGTGACTCAGACTATTGCTTTAACTGAAACAATGGTCCACGGCAAACTCATGAATATTCTACAAATTTCATTTGCCGTCTTCTTTATATCAGCTTTGGTCTTCCGCTCACTTTCAGCTGGGCTGATCGTTCTGACACCCCTTTTATTCTCAATTCTTGCGATCTTTGGGGTAATGGGTTGGCTCAATATTCCCCTCAATATTCCAAATTCTCTCATCTCGGCTATGGCTGTTGGTATCGGTGCGGATTACGCCATCTACTTCCTCTATCGCTTGCGTGAAATCTTGCGTGAAGAAGGCGGAGATATCAAAGATGCTGTTCGTAAAACCTTAAGTACAGCTGGTAAGGCTTCTCTTTTCGTCGCGACTGCGGTTGCTGGTGGTTATGGTGTACTGTCCTTATCACAGGGCTTCCACGTACATCAATGGCTAGCGCTGTTTATTGTGATTGCGATGCTTTTCAGTGTATTTGCAACCTTAATTATGGTACCTACAATGATTTTGATGCTAAAACCACGTTTTATCTTTTCTTCAAATAAGAAGAGCATTCCTGTTGCACAAACTGTCGTGACAAGCCTTTTGTTGGGTACGGCACTTACTTTTTCACTACCTAAAACATCACATGCAGATGAGGCTCAAGACATTGTTAATCGTAGTGATGATGCCTCTAAGTTCTTGTCTTCAACTGCTAGCGCCAAATTTATTCTGACGTCTAAAAATGGTGAGCAACGTGTACGTATGACTAAAAATATGACTAAGCTTGCTGGAAATACTCAGAACAATATGCGTTTGACTGAGTTCATCTCGCCAGCGGATGTCCAAGGCACTACGACACTGTTGATTGAAAATGCAAAAGGCAGTGATAGCATGTTTGTCTATTTGCCTGCATTGAAAAAAGTACGTCGACTAGCATCAGCGAATAAGGGCGATGCTTTTATTGGTACCGATTTTAGTTATGGTGATGTACTTGGCTATAAGCTCAGTGACTGGAAGTACACGAAACTGGCAGATGGCAAATTTAATGGTAAAGATTGCTACATGATTGAAGCAACGCCAATCAATAATACGGTGAAGAGTGACTTTGGTTATAGCAAACGTCGCATGTGCATACTCAAAGACAACTTTGTTACAGCAACCATCGATATTTGGGATACCGCAGGTAAGCCGTTAAAGCACATTGAGTTCACCGATATCCGTCCTTACGGCAAAGTGAAACCAAGATGGCAGGCTATGAAATCTATGGCGAAAAACTTGCAAACTCAACATATGACGCAAGTGATCGTCAATGATTTTGTCGCAGAAAAAACTTTATCCGATAAGCTTTTCTCACCGCAGAGCCTTGAAAAATGACGCAAGGTGCCTATTGGGTATTTGCATGCTGTAGTAGCTTTATGCTACTGCAACATGCTTATGCAGATGACAGCGAAATTAGTTTTGTAAGCCAGAACTCGGTCAGACTCGATGTGTGGTCATCAGATCGTGATTTAAGTTCGTTAAAAAATATTGGGCAAGCAAGTTTCTGGTCCAATGGTACGCTTAAGTTTAACCCAGCGTTTAAGATCCATTACGATATAAATATTGGAGACGAAACGGACCATACTGTAAATCCGGATCAGGTGAGTAAGGTGAATCGCAACTTACGTGAGTTGTATGCATCTTATAACTGGGATCAAACGTTTTATTTCGACTTTGGTCGCCAGATTGTGGTCTGGGGGAGAGCTGATGGGATTAACCCAACGGATAATCTCTCGCCTCGTGACTATACGCGTCTAGTGCCAGATGAGACAGATCAACGTCTTGGAAATGACGCACTCAAATTGACGTATATTCCTGAATCTGGAACTAATAAATGGACGGCATTATGGTATCCGCGTAGCCGTTCAGATGTGATTCCATTGCGTCAGATTGCTGGTGTTCAGTATGACATAGACCGTAAGAGCCGTCCTGCGTTTGCAGTGCGTTGGGATTATTCCGTAGATGGTCTAGATGTAGGTGCATCGTATTTTTCAGGTTTAGATCACATGCCTGATCTGTCATTGCAGTCGTTATCTCCAACAGGAGCAACGTTACAATTGAAAAATAATCCTATGTCTGTCTATGGGATTGATTTCAGTTATAACCGTAACGATATCGTGTGGCGTGGTGAAGCTGCATATACAAAGACTGACTCGGATGGCAGCGAAGATCTTACACATAAGAAAAATAATTTAACCGTGGTCATGGGACCCGAATGGTCATTAAAAAATACTACGCTAAGCTTAATGGGTGTGTACAAACATACAGAGGACGTAAGGTCTGCCGATAGCTTGACAGATCCATTATTGAGAGAAGTTTACCGTTATCAGCAAACAATTAGTGATCAATATCAGCAAAATCAGTATGGAGCTATGCTGCGCTATGCACTTAACCTGCTGAATGACAATTTAAAATTAGAAGTAACAGGGTTCTATTTTGCGCCCAAACCGAATGAGTTACTAAGAGTACGTATTAATTACAACCTCAATGATCACTGGCAGCTGAATGCAGGTGGCGATCGCTTCTGGGGCAGAAATGATACTGTGTTTGGACAATTTAGAGATAACAGTCTGGTATATGCCCAGATTCGATATAATTTTTAAGATAATCCGCTTCAAGTAATACTGGAGCTCGCAATCCCTAATAAGGTGATTTATGGATAATTTAAATAAAGCAAAAAAAGATAATTTTTCACGGAAAACTATATTAGTAACAGGTGCAGCTGGTTTTATTGGAAGCAGATTAGTTGTTGAACTTTTACGTCAAGGTCATCAAGTAATCGCTGCACTGCGTAATGCTCCAACCAAGAAAGAAAAACTATTAGATTTCATTGCAACAGAAGGGCTGATTGATCCCTCTATTTCTTTTGTTGAATATGATTTAAGCCGTGATTTTAAGCTGGACTCTCTATTAGCGGATACTCAAACGAAGATCCATGTTATTTATCATTTGGCTGCATCATTTAATTGGGGAATTAGTAAAGCTGATGCTCAACTTACCAATGTAAAATCAGGCCTTGCCTTGATTGAGTGGGCGGCAACATTAAAACAGCTTGAGCGATTCATCTGGATTGGTGGATACCGCATGGTTTCTCCACCGAAAGGTTCACCTGATGATTTATATCGTAAATACGGCGGTTATGAGGCTTCGAAACTTTTAGGTCATCAGGCTTTCATTGAGGCTTGTAAGCGTTTAAATGTGCCATGGACTGCAATACATCCTGCTACAGTTATTGATGGTTTTTATCGTTATGGCGATATGCAATATATTGGTATTGCCGAAATGATTGGTAAGTTATATCAGGGACGACTGATGGCACTGCCTGGTGGTCGTGACACATTCTTACCACTTTGTAATATGCAATATATTGTAAGCTTCCTAATCCGCACCATGTTTTATCCTGAAACCATTGCTCAGGAGTATATGCTGCTCGATCCTGCGACGCCGAAATTTCATCACCTGATCCATCTGGCTGCCGAGTATTTAGGAGTGAGTACACCACATTTGCAACTCCCTAAAATTCTACTCGAGAAATTACCTGAAGTATTGCTTGATAGCTCCAAAGAGCAACTTGCTTTCATTTCTAATGAAAACTATCAAGTCGCTGAAACAGAGATGATGGCAACGAAGATGGGGATTGCTGATCTAATCAATACTACTCCTTATTTCTCTCACTGGATTGATCGTCTGGTACTCACACGTTTTGGTCATATGCAAGTAGCTACACCGAGTCGTTTCAGCTATCAGAGTCGATATTGGACAGAAACCTATATTAAACAGTCGCTTGGTTCAGAAAAAGCTTCTGCATTATTTTTACATGGAATCCCATTTGATAGTGCATGCTGGTCTCCAATCATCAATAGAATTACATATGATCAGGTCGCTATGATGGACCTACCGGGACTTGGGCGTTCGGGTAGTTATGAGATAATGGAAGATAACAACCATCAATTTATTGATGTTGCTTCAAAGCTTTTAGCACCAAATAGTGTTGTGATTGCTCACTCGTTAGGGTGTCTTTTCGCATTAAATCTTGCAAAGAAATATCCAGATAAAGTTGCTCGCCTTATCCTGATATCACCTTATTTTGTTCAGGCGCGGGCTGCTAAAATATTCCAAATACAGGCCATCTCTAATTTAATTTTCCGTTTTGTGCCGAAAGATATCATTGCTAAAGATCTGCATCCAGATGGACAAAAAAATCCGTCAGTGGGCTATGCGATGGATTCATTATGTCGTGTGTCAGTATCTAAGCATATTAGCGAGTATATGCATCTCGTTAATTTGCCACAGCAACGAGCCGCTCAAACTACTCTGCTCAATGAGCTTCGATCTAAAGTCGAGATTATTATTGGAGAGAAAAATCCAATTGTTACCCCAATAAGTCCTGATATTCCTGTACATATCATTGCTGGCGCAGGTCATAATCCACACATTACCCATGTAGAAGCGGTTTATGATTACCTCACACCAGTTCTAACAAAGTATATCAGTACTACAGCGCAACTTAGTGATGTCTGATATACCCCAAGTGCAGGTTTATATTTGCCCAGTTTCACGGGTACCAGATAATCATCTCATATTGAGTCATTATCTCAGCTTTCTCAATGCCGCAGAAAAGTTGAGATATGATCAATATCTTCCTCAGGCAGCGCGTCTTTTCTTAATTTCTCGTGTCTTAACGAAGTCTGTTCTAGCAGATAAGCTGGGTATTTCAGCCCATCAAGTCAATATTCAATTACAACCGAACGGTAAACCTTTTGTACAAGGTAGTAAGACGATTTATTTTAATCTTAGTCATTCAGCGGACGTTATTGTCCTTGCTGTGACTGAAGAAGGGGAAATCGGTGTTGATGTTGAACGAGTGAATCGAGAGTTCCAATGGAGGCGTGTCGATAGTGTATTAGACCTAAGTGAAATAGAGTGGATTCAGGAAAATGAACCGATTGACCCATTCAGCGTATATCAGCGGTTTTTTCAAATATGGACCTTGAAAGAAGCCTATATTAAATGTACTGGTCAAGGAATGAGTAGCCATTTAAAGAAGCTGAATTTCAGTGTCTTTTCTGAACATATAAAGTTTTTTGATGCAACTCATAATGCTCAAAAAACAGAACATTATTATTTTCAAAGTTATATCTATGACTGCAATTTTATCTTTTCCATATGTTTACAGCAGAGCCACCATATAGAACGCTTTAATATGGACTGTTTCCAATTATTGCCGTGTATATCTATGCATCCAATGAAGCCGACACCTTGTAAATATAATTAAATGGATGTAACTGGCAATTTAAAAAGGTGAATCGGGTAGAAGCTAGAAAGTCTTTCGTTGGACTTGAACCGGGTTCTTCTCAGTAAGTTATGCTCTGAATTGATAAAGTAAAAAAATAAGGATCGATAAAAAGAAAAAAGCCCCAGTCTTTTGACTAGGGCCTTTTAAATTTGGAGCGGGAAACGAGACTCGAACTCGCGACCCCAACCTTGGCAAGGTTATGCTCTACCAACTGAGCTATTCCCGCATATATGAGCAGTTT
>NZ_KB849239.1:2394169-2941704 GCF_000368085.1 Acinetobacter nosocomialis NIPH 2119 | reverse complement strand
TTCTCAAAAAAAACCAATTTGGAGCGGGAAACGAGACTCGAACTCGCGACCCCAACCTTGGCAAGGTTATGCTCTACCAACTGAGCTATTCCCGCGTGCCGCTTATAATACATTAAGCAAAACAAGGGTCAACAACTTTATGCAAATAATTATGCTGATTGCATAAAATAAAAACAGAAATGAGTATTTAGAGCCGTTTTTATTGATAAGTTGCCGAATAAATAGACATTTTGTTTGAAGTCAAAGTGTACAAGAGCAACTTTTGTTTGTGTGTAGACAGGGTATACTAGGTCTAAATATACGAATAATCGTAAAAGGAAAAGCTATGAGCCTTGAACAACAGTTGATTGAACGGTTACAAACCCTTGCACCTAGCCATTTAGAAGTCATTAATGAGTCTGCTGGCCACGGTGGATATTTTCCAGGTAAAGAATCACATTTTAAAGTGATTGTGGTGAGTGAAGAGTTTAACGGCTTGCGTTTGGTTCAACGTCATCAAAAAGTTTATGCCTTGGCTTCTGATTTAATGAATCCGGGACAAATCCATGCTTTAGCAATTCACGCTTATTTACCAAGTGAGTGGCAAGGTCAAGCGCCAGCGAGTCCAGAATGTGCACATGCACCTAAGAGCTAAGGGCTTAGTTTATGGACGCACATTTACTCACTAAAATTATTCATATGACTGCGGTAGCAGCCGCACTTATGGTTTTTGTATTACGCGCTTCTACACTGTTTATTGGTGTACAAGGTCAACAACCTAACCCAGCAGGGCGTAAAGCGTTAGTTGCTTTACAGCATCTATCTTTTACAGTCGTTTTTATTACTGGTGCGATTTTACTGGTAATGAAGAACTTTCAGGTCCAGCCGTGGTTTTACGCTAAAATTATCTTATTTTTAGTGCTCTTATCATCATTAATGAAAGCCTTTAAAAAGGATGACACTATTTTATTAGCCCAGCGCCGTGCGGGTTTGGTTATTAGTGCAATCGCATTTGTTGCCATTATTATTTTGGTCATCGTGAAACCGGTTTTTGCTTAATTGTTCTACATTCTTTGCCTTTTTGCTTAAGCTCTAGGTTAAACTGCATACAGTAAAAAAATATGTAGAGGGAAACATGTTAACTCGTGTGGTGTTTAACCAAAAAGGCGGTGTAGGGAAATCAAGTATTACTGTAAATTTGGCTGCAATTAGTGCCAAACATGGCTTAAGGACCTTGGTGATCGACCTTGATCCTCAAGCCAACTCTAGCCAATACCTTTTAGGTGAAGAGGCAACATACGCTGCTGATAAAGCAGTTTTAGAACCAAATATTGAAAACTTCTTTGAAGATGTGCTGGGGAATAATCAACAAAAAGGTCTAATTGGTAATGCTATAGGCTCAATTTTAAAAGCCCCTCGTAATAAAGATCTCGACAGTTTTGTACACTCAACATCTTTTGCAAAACTAGATGTGCTTCCGGCTAGCCCTACGCTCGGTGCTCTTGAACATGCACTTGAAAGCAAACATAAAATTTATAAATTACGTGATTCAATTCAAAGCTTAATTGGACGATATGACCGCATTTATATTGATACACCACCAGCTTTTAACTTTTTCACCTTGTCTGCTTTAATTGCTGCAGATAAAGTTCTGATTCCTTTCGACTGTGATGTATTTTCAAAGCGTGCGTTACAAACATTGATTGAAAATGTTCTCGAAACGCAAGATGATCATAATGACCGCTTGGAAATTGAGGGAATTGTGGTGAATCAGTTCCAGTCCCAAGCAAAACTACCGCGGGAAGTGGTTCAACAGTTAAAAGATGAAGGTTTACCTGTACTTAATAGCATGTTACCACCATCAATTTTAATGAAAGAATCACATCAGAAAAATTTACCTTTGGCTCACTTGGCGCCAGAACACAAATTGACTCAATCTTATGAGGCATTGTTCAGCGAAATTGAACCAAAACGATAAGAGAAAAATGATGAAAGGCTTATATCTTGTGCCTTTGGCAGCAGCCACCTTACTATTGGGCGCTTGTGCCACGACGGTAAAACCGACTTATGTGTCTCCGACACAGTATCAATCTTTGAGTTGCCAACAACTTCAAAGTGAATATAACCGTATTCAACAATATATCGACAATGGTGTACAGACTCCAAAAAGTACAGGTATGGGTGTTGGCGTTGGTCTTGGTGGCGGCTGGGGACGAGGCGGTTGGGGATTCGGTCCATCCATCTCTGTCAACATGGGGCAATCTTCTTCAACCAAGAACACTGAACTTTCACGTGTAATGGGGCAACAAGAGGCAATTGTTCAGGCTGCTCAGTTTAAGAATTGTCCAATTATTGTTCGCAAAAAGGCGAAATAATAGTCAATTTTGAATCACAATATGCTAATCAAAGCATATTGTGATGAATAAAGTTTAGCAAAATGTTTCATAATAAAATCAATATAAATCAAAAGCTTTTTTAAAATATAACTTTAAAGTGGCTGTATTTTTTCTAGTCAATATACTCACTAAACTTGCTATATTTTGCCTATTTCGTTTAAGGTTGCCGCATCTTTATCAATGTGGAAACTTTATGATTGAAAGCTGGTTTTTTGTATTAGCAATGTTGGCTGTTTTGCTTATCCCTGGTCCGACAAATGCATTACTTGCAACCGCAGCTCACTCACAAGGTTTATCTAAAACATTCTGGCTTATTCCAATGCAATGGTTAGGCTATGCCTATGGCATCAGCTTTTGGGCCGTGTTTATTCATTTAGCAGCTCCAGTCTGGCCAGCGCTGCTACTCATTTTGCATATTACGAGTGTGTTATATGTATTCTGGATGGCATTCCGTTTATGGAAAACCACACATTTACAACAGTTTAGCCAGAACCATCGCAATATTCGCCCACGTCAACTATTCTTCTCAACTTTAAAAAATCCTAAGTCCTTACTGTTTGCAGCTGGTATTTTCCCAGCTGAAACATGGAATTCGCCCGAAAATTTTCTTATGGTCTTTGCTGCTTTTACGTTGATCCTTATTCCTGCTGCGAGTTTCTGGATGATTTTTGGACGTGCTTTATTAACGGGTTCAATGCAGAAAATAAAAGCCGATCATTTATATAAAGGATCGGCCATGTTACTCATTTTGTGTATGCTTCCGGTGGTATTTCGTTTCTTCTAAAGGAACCCTTAAACGTTAGCTTTACGGTTCTTTAATTTTTCGCGGATAAATCCAATAATACCTGGTAGAACACTAATAATAATGATGCCGAAAATAAGATGGGTAAAGTTATCTTTTACAACTGGCATATTTCCAAATAAATACCCTAACGTTACAAAAGAAGCCACCCAACAGAATGCTCCAATTAGGTTGTATGTCAGGAAAAACTTATAATTCATACTACCAGCACCGGCAACAAAAGGGGCGAAGGTGCGGGCAAATGGAATAAAACGGGCAAAAATAATTGTTTTGCCACCATGACGGGCAAAGAATTCTTGAGTTTTGGTTAAATGCTGTTTATTAATGAGTCGGGAATTCATTTCAAACACACGTGGACCGATAAAACGACCAATATGATAGTTCACAGTGTCGCCTAAAACTGCTGCAATAAAAAGTAGAGTACCCAGTAACCATGGATCCATCTTACCCGTAGATGCCGCTAAAGCACCTGCTGCAAACAATAAACTATCTCCCGGTAAGAACGGCATGACCACTAGACCGGTTTCGACAAAAATAATTAAAAATAAAATGCCATAAATCCAGACTCCGTAATTTGTAATAAATTCGGCGAGATGCTGGTCAACGTGTAGAATAAAATCAAGAAGTTCCATGAGATGACTAAGTGGTAAACCGTGCTCAAATCGTAGCAGTGAGCCTATCGAAAGTCAGTATAAAACATCAAAAATATACAAATTGATCATCCTATTTGTGCAACGATATATATGGATTTTGAGTATTTAATTATCAATGTCCCAAACCTAGAATGAGTTCATCAACAAATAAGCATTTAAATAAAGGTGGCTGTATGTTTAATCCAAATGTGGTGGTCAAAAATATCGTAACGCAACCAGGCGCGGATAGTTTCATTAGCCTTGTTGCTCGTCTTCTTATCGCTTACATCTTTCTTGTTGCTGGTTGGGGGAAAATTACCGGTTATGCAGCAACTGTAGGTTATATGGAAGCTATGGGTGTTCCAGGTGGAATTCTACCATTAGTCATTTTGGTTGAGTTCGGTGGTGGTTTAGCTTTGTTATTTGGTTTCCAAGCGCGTTTTGCAGCTTTTGGTCTAGGAATCTTTAGTATCTTGACTGCATTCTTGTTTCACCAAGGTGGTGCTGATGCAGCAGCGCAATATAATAATGGCATCCATTTTATGAAAAACTTTGCAATGGCAGGTGGTTTGTTCTTCTTGATGCTTCATGGCGCTGGACGTATTAGCTTAGACCATGCAATTGAAAAATAATATTCAAGACAAAATAAAACCGGATGAGCAATTCATCCGGTTTTTTTATATTTAAAAATTAGAGCATAAACTGGATTTGTAATTCCCCAACAACAAAACCAAGTACGGCGCCTACTGCAATGAGTGCCCACTCATCTTCTTTGAACGCGGGACGCAACATCCCTTCAAATTCGGATGGTGTTAATTTTTGCATACGTTCAATTAAAGTGCTGCGAATATTCATTGCATCTTCCGCATACGACTCAACATATTTCATCGTTTCTGGTAGCTGTTGCATAATACGTTCAGCAACCTGTGTTTTCATATTTTGGTATTTTTCGCCGCCAATTGCATAAACAACAAGTGGGCGAATCACACCTGCCTGCATATCAATTTCCTGTTTAACATGGCGGTTAACCAACTCAATTACACGCGCAGAGTGAGTACCAGAAAACAACTCTTCCATCATATGTCGTGAAGTTAAAAGCTGTTTGGAAATTAAGGCTGCGTAGTCAGCTGCTACTTCATTTTGTCGTTTAATAAATAGACCTTGCCATGTATAGCCTAATATCTTTTTCGGATAGAGCGGTCTAAACATCATTTGTAGGGCAATCCAGTCACTAAAGAACCCTACAAATCCGCCAAACATCGGCAGCATCCAAGGGTATTTGCCTTGGGTAATAATCCAGCACAACATTTGGATTACACCAATTCCAAAACCGAATACAAAACCAACGTTACTGAAGAATTTAAATTCTTGTTTGCCTACACGCTTAAAAATATTGTTGAGTAGACGTTTATCTTTAAGCAAATTACTAATGACCAAATGCTTAATATCAAAATATCGATTTACGTCACGTTGCACTTCACTCATGATGTGCTCGACAATTTCCGGTGCTTTTGATTGCACTCTACGGATCAGTCTTTGACGGGCAAACTCAGGCATACCTTCCCATAAACCGGGTTGATACTCTTGCGCGACCTCACGTGTAATATCTTCTGCTGCTGCCATTAATGGTTTTTCAATTTCTTTGGCAATACGCTTTGGGTCAAGGCGAGCAAAAATTTCTTCGGGTTTAATCAGCTTGGCTGTCATGAGTTCAACAGCAATGGTTGCCATTTTTTCAGCTTTACGAGGCACGATACCTTGCCAGCCAAAAAACGGTTTAATACCTTTAAATTCAAGTGGTGAGAACATCATTTGAATGGCAATCACTTTAGTGACATAGCCAATTAAACCACTCATGAAAGGAATAGAGACATACAACCAAAAATGTTGCTGGAAATCTGCAATCATAGTTTGAAGCATTGTTGTTCCTTAGATTTCTATTGATTTTGATATGGGGCAACAAGCCATAAAAAAACGGATAACTGTTCAAGGACAGACAAATATCGCTAATGGTATTTACCTTTCCATGGTAATGCCTGTTTTATCGGGTCATCTTAACATCAAATTCACGACGATGTTGCATAGAATGTGATGAATTTATCAATGTGTATGAAGTTTTTAAGGGGTATACAGTATATTGATAAATATCAATAAATTTTAATTTATATTGATCAATCCCAATATAGAAATGATTCTGATATGAAAAAAATAAGATATATGATGATTTGCGGTGCGCCGAAGCGTGAAAAATGTTAAAATGGCGCGCTTAATTCTTTTGCCATTTAGTGGTTTGTCATGACTACCAATACTCAAATTACTGAAGATCGTATCCTGATCCTGGATTTCGGCTCTCAATATAGTCAGCTCATTGCACGTCGTGTACGTGAAGCTGGTGTTTACTCTGAAATGTATGCCTTTGATATGTCTGAAGAAGACATCCGTGCTTTTAAGCCAAACGGTATCATTTTATCAGGTGGACCTGAGAGTGTGCATGAAGAGGGCAGCCCGCGAGCACCGCAAGTGGTGTTTGAATTAGGTGTTCCAGTATTGGGTATTTGCTATGGTTTACAAACCATGTCTGAACAGTTAGGCGGTAAAGTTGAGCCGGGTACTGTACATGAGTTTGGTTATGCCGAAGTTGATATCGTTAAACGTGACCAACTTATTGGCAACTTACAAGACCGCGAAAACCAGTTACACGTTTGGATGAGCCACGGCGACAAAGTGAGCAAAATTCCAGAAGGTTTTACAATTACTGCAAGCACACCAAGTTGTCCAGTTGCTGCTGTAAGTGATGAAGCACGTCGTTTCTATGGCGTGCAATTCCACCCAGAAGTAACGCACACGGCAAAAGGTGAAGAGTTACTTGCAAACTTCGTTCATAAAATTTGTGGATGTGGTGGCCTTTGGACACCTGAACACATTATCGATTTACGTGTAGAACAATTACGTGAACAAATCGGTAATGAAAAGGTTCTTTTGGGGCTTTCTGGTGGTGTTGACTCATCTGTTGTTGCTGCACTTTTGCACAAAGCAATTGGCGATCAGTTAACATGTGTATTTGTTGATAACGGTTTACTTCGTTTAAACGAAGGTGACCAAGTGATGCAAATGTTTGCCGAAAACATGGGTATCCGAGTAATTCGTGCAGATGCTGAACAACGTTTCTTAAATGCATTGGCTGGTGAAGTTGATCCAGAGAAAAAACGTAAGATCATTGGCCGTGAATTTATCGAAGTATTTGCTGAAGAAGCACGTAAACTTGATGGCGTGAAATTCTTGGCGCAAGGTACGATTTACCCAGACGTAATTGAATCTGCTGCAAGCAAACAAGGTAAAGCACACGTTATTAAATCTCACCACAATGTGGGTGGTTTACCAGACGATTTAGCATTTGAATTGGTTGAACCTTTACGTGACTTGTTTAAAGATGAAGTACGTAAATTAGGTACTACACTTGGTTTACCGCATAGCATGATCTACCGTCATCCATTCCCAGGCCCTGGTTTAGGCGTTCGTATTTTGGGGGAAGTGAAAAAAGAATATGCAGATATTCTTCGTCTTGCTGATGACATCTTCATGCAAGAGCTTCGTGACAGTGGTTGGTATGATAAAACTGCTCAAGCGTTTGCTGTGTTCCAACCTGTTAAGTCAGTTGGTGTAGTAGGTGATGGCCGTCGTTATGCTTGGGTAATTGCGCTTCGTGCAGTTGAAACAGTTGACTTTATGACAGCTCGTTTTGCACATTTACCATACGAATTGGTTGATAAAATCTCAACGCGTATTATGAATGAAATTAAAGATGTATCACGTGTGGTATACGACGTGTCATCTAAACCACCAGCAACGATTGAGTGGGAATAATCAAATGAAAAGGCAGGATTTAATCCTGCCTTTTTTATGTCTATTGATAAAAGCATTATTTATGTTTATCGATATACTGGTGACTAGTAATAAAAAAAATACTTTGATTTGAACCAAAACGTTCTACTGATTTCTCAAAAACCATTCCAACACGTTCTAGTAATTTGATTGATGCTTTGTTCTGTGTTTGAGTCTCAGCTATTACTTTCTTAAGATTTAACTCATTAAATGAATAATTTAAAACAAATTCAAGTGCTTGAGTTGCATATCCATATCCCATATATTCCGGCAGCAATTCATATGATACTTCGATATCTGAACCGTCATGATGAGTATCCAGAGATATAATTCCTAAAAAATTATGATCAGTAGAAGATCGAATTGCCCAAATAGGTAATTTACTTGGAGTATTAATATCAGCATGTGCTCGCGTTTGAGCTAGAGATACTTCCAATGGGCCACCTAAATACTTTCTAGTCGTATCATTTGTATAAAGTCTAACTAAATTAGACGCATCTGCTAATGTTAAATCGCTTACATAACACAAGTGCATATTATTTATGATTAAAGAGAAAAATTAACATATTACATTTTATAAGAAATTCATCATAAATATTCTTTTCTTTCGTCAGCTTAAATTTCTTCTCAGGAAACTACCTAGTAAGGTGCTTAAGCACTCTTTTTTATTGCTTAACTTTTAAAGATAAAAATTAATCTTAATAACTATCAATACAATAGGTCGTATAATATTACTTATACTTGATAAAAGATATATTAAGATATATCTTAATAATTATAAATTAAGCATATTAGAGAACCTTCAAAGATGAGACAACAATCAGAACATCATCATGCTGAACATAATGACCATCATCATGGCCATCACCGTTCAGGTCGCCGTGGAAGACTTTTTGAAGCTGGGCGAATGAAACTTTTAGTCCTTCATCTCATTCAACAAAGTCCTAAGCATGGTTATGAAATTATAAAAGAAATAAGTGATTTGGTAGGCGATGGCTATACCCCAAGTGCAGGAACAATTTATCCGACTTTAACCAGTCTGGAAGAAATGAACCTAATTAACTTGTTAGATATAGAGCGTAAGCAATATCAAATTACGGAGTTTGGTGAGGCTTATTTAACTGAACAAAAAGATAAGTTAAATGCACTGTTAGAAAAATTACGCTTAAGACGTGAAATTCACAGTAATGATCAATTAATTGAAATTCACCGCGCCATGGAAAATTTGAAAACAGCCTTACGTTTGAAATTGAATACTACTGACTTAAAGCAAGAGCAGATCTATCAAATTGCCGAAAAAATTGATCAGGCTGCGGTTGCAATCGGGCGTCTATAAGTTGAGATAAGCCATGCTAGAGCTACAGCAAAAAATCAAAGAAGCGGGCCTAAAAGTCACTCATCCAAGACTTGTTGTTTTATCTTTAATTCAGGAGCAAGCGGAAGATTTAACGGTTAAACAAATTTATCAAAAGCTCTATACCCAAAAACAGAAGTTGAGCTTGGCAACAGTTTATCGGGTGGTCAGTGATTTGGAAGGAGCAGGCTTAATCTCAAATACTCAATTTCAGCGTGGTGAAGCGAAATTTAATTTATCAGAGTTAGCCAATAATCAACTTCTACAAATTTATTGTGCAGAGTTGACACAAGCGAAACAGGAACAATTTCTAGCGAGTTTGCAATCTGTATTTACTCAATTTCAAGTTGACTTGAAGCAGATTGAAATTATCCAAAACCATTAATTTTTAATAGAGAACTTATATATGAAACAGCATCAATATCACGTTACTGTACAACATTTAAAAGATGCCAAAGGCGAAGTTTCTAACTATACGGAAAGGCTCGAGTTCTATACCGGTAATCATGACGACATTTTTGAGATTGTTGAAAAGTTAAAGAACGCAGAATTTTTCGATGATCAAACTACGAAATCTTTTGGAGTTGGTCTAAAACTTTTTAGTGAAGTCATGTTGGAAAATCGGGACCATCCACTGTTTCAAGAGTTCTTTCCCCAGTTCGGGCAATTTATGAAAAATCTAAAACAGCTCGTTAAAACTCAATCATCTTAAGCTGCTTAAAGCAGCTTTAATTATTTTCTATTTTATAATTAAAAATCGATTGTCTCATTCATAAGACCCTGTGTATTACTAAAAGACTATATTGAATAATAAGTGTATTGTTAAGATCAGTATAACAACTCATTGCAAAAGCATAGGTAAAAGAGAGTAATATCATGAGCAATAATAACGATTACGATATTTCTGATTCAAAGGATTGCGAGAAATTTGCCAATCAATTCATTCAGGAATTTCCAATTCGCTCTGCTGAAATTGGACAGGGGACGGTGATTAAGCGGGCTTTACCTAGTCGACAAAAGCGAATGATTGGGGCGTGGTGTTTTCTGGATCATGCAGGCCCAGTAACATTTCCTGCAGGTAATGGTTTAGATGTGGGTCCGCACCCGCATATTGGTTTGCAAACCTTCACGTGGATGATTGAAGGCACCATGATGCATACCGATAGCTTAGGTTCAAAACAATTAATTCGTCCTAAACAAGTTAATTTAATGACAGCCGGTCATGGTATCTCTCATACAGAAGTTGCACCTGATACTGAAACTCAAATGCATGCTGCGCAGCTCTGGATTGCTTTACCTGATCATAAGCGCAATATGGATCCGAAATTTGAACATTATCCTGAGTTGCCTGTTGTTGAAAAAGATGGTCTAGAATTTACTGTACTTGTGGGTGAATATTTAGAGACGACTTCTCCAGTCATGGTGCATACACCATTAGTAGGTGTTGACTTAATTGCTACCCGTGATACTAAAACACGTATTCCATTAAATCCTGAGTTTGAATATGGTTTTATGGCATTAGATGGGGTTGCTCATGTGAATGGCCATGAACTTACTGCTGACAATATGGTGGTATTAGATACGGGTTTAAGTGAAATTGAGATTGAAGTAAAGAAAGGGAACCGTGTGCTATTAATTGGTGGTGAACCTTTTGAAACTCCAATCTTATTATGGTGGAACTTTGTAGCACGTACTATGGATGATTTAAAAGAAGCGCGTGAGCAGTGGATTAATCATGATGTACGTTTTGGCGAAATTCCCGATTATGTTGGCGCACGTTTAGAAGCCCCAGTTCTTCCAGATCAAATGAGAGCATCAAAATGACAGCAGTAATCGCGAGCAGTAAAGCAAAGCCACTTGCTGAACAGTGGAAGGGTGAGATTACCAGTGGCCGCCATCAATACTTTTGTGATGAGCCAGAAAAATTAGAAGGTCATGATCAAGGTCCAGCACCTTATGATTTGCTGACTGGAAGTCTGGCAGCTTGTACACTCATTACTTTAAGAATGTATGCAAAGCATAAAGATTATGACTTTGGTGAGTTTTCGGTTGAAATTGATTTTCATACCAATCGTGAGCATGAAGAACATATCGAGCGTCGTATTGTTTTTAAAGAGTTGCCGAACGAAGAGCTTCAACAAAAAATCTTAACGGTATGTAGTAAAACGCCAGTAACTAAAACTTTGTTACGTAGTTTAGACATTCATACTGTGCTTGTTACAGCATAAAAATGCTATTTTGTTGCGGTGGATGATTTTATATCCATCCCACAAATGGAATAAAACAGCATGTTCACATGCTGTTTTTTATGTAAAAAAGAAAAATAAAAGTAGGCAGTATCATGATTAGTGTACACCACCTGGAATGTTCGCGATCGTTTCGGATTTTATGGGCTTTAGAAGAGTTAGGCTTAGATTATGATATTCATTATTATCAACGTCTTCCCAACTATTCAGCACCAGAAACTTTGAAATGTATCCACCCGCTCGGCAAAGCGCCAATTTTGACAGACGATGAGCAAGTTATTGCAGAATCAGCTGTTATTTTAGAGTATTTGCAGCAACGTTATGATCAAAATCAGCAGTTTAAACCTAAGCAAGCTCAGGATTTGCAGCAGTATATTTACTGGATGCACTATGCCGAAGGGTCACTTATGCCCTTATTGGTCATGACTCTAGTGATGAATAACGTGAATAAACATGTACCTTGGTTAATTCAACCTGTAGCAAAGAAAATTACAGAAGGGGTTAAAGCAAATTTTGTTCGTCCACGTATGAAAGATCATATTAGTTTTTTAGAAAACTACTTGTCTGAGCATGAGTATTTTGCAGGGGATTTTTCATTTGCCGATATTCAAATGAGCTTTCCATTAGAGGCTCTACAGTCCCGTCTTCAAGGCAAATATCCGCATATTCAGGCATTTTTGCATCGGATTCAGCAAAGACCAGCATTTCAAAAAGCAAGACAGAAAGGTTTGGGGTCAAACGAAAGAAATTGTGCTGATATATAAAAGAAAAGGAACAAATACTTGTTCCTTTTTTATTACTTAATCTTTATTTGCGTTTAATTACGATAGAGTCAATGCCGCTATGCTGTAAGGTTTGCTGAGCAGCAAGAGCAGCTTCTTGGGTATCGTATGGACCAGAAATAACACGGTACCAAGTCTTTCCATTTTCAGAGCTTTTAATTACATCAGCTGATAAGCCATTTAAAATGATCTCTGCACGTCGAGCATCTGCTTGATCTGGGTCAGCATAGCTACGAACTTGTAAAATATAATTTGGTTGTTGAGGTGCAGCAGCTGTAGAGTCAGTATTGTCATCAGTATTAGCAACAGATTCTGATGCAGCAGGTTGAGCAGTACTAGGTGCCTCAACAATCATAGCAGTACCTTGGTTTTTACTTTCTGGAATAGCCTGTTCCGGAATAGGGGTAACTTGCTGTTGAGGTAATAAATCGTAAAAACGGTAATCTTTATTGGTTTCTTCTTCTTTGTAGTGGTCAGAAGTAATCTGGTTTTTTGAAGAAACAGGTTGCCACGGTTTCCAAAGCATGAGCACTACTGCGATACATAAGACCGCTAAAATAGCGACAAGTGTCCCTAACCATTTAGGAATTAAAGGCTTTTTAGGCTTATTAGGTCTTTCAGATACACCGCGTTGCGTTTTGCCAAACACGTGGATTATTCCTCTGTCTTTTGATTGTTTTATTTCGAGTTTAGTTCTCGTTTACTTTAAAACATCGCTTTGTATAGGTGAAGTCCTTACAAAGTGTTATTTCTTGCAACACGAAGGGGTATATGACTTTGCCAAATACCCCAACATGAACTTACATGGCTTCAGGTGCAGAAACACCGAGTAATTTTAAGCCATTGCGCAGTACTTGTTGTACGTTGATTGAAAGTAATAAGCGTGCTTGTGTAAGTTCAGCATCATCACTTAGAACTTTATGCTCATTGTACCAACCGTGGAATAGCGCAGCTAATTCTTTTAAGTAGTTACCTACTTGATGTGGTTCATACGCATTAGCAGCACGTAATACAACGTCTGGATATGCCGCCAGTTTAGCAAGAATTTCAGTTTCTGCATCAAGTGACAAGCGCGCAGCATGTGAACGAGCTGCACTTACTTCAAATTGTAAGCCAGTGCTTGCTGCTTTTTCTAACATACGGCAAATACGTGCATGAGCATATTGAATATAATACACAGCATTATCTTTACTTTGTGACACAGCAAGGTCAAGGTCAAAGTCAATGTGTTGTTCGCTCTTACGCATTACATAATAAAAACGGGCAGCATCGTTACCAACTTCTTTGCGTAAGTCGCGTAAAGTCACGAACTGACCCGAACGAGATGACATTTGAACCATCTCACCACCGCGCCATAAACTTACGAACTGAACTAAAAGAACAGTTAATTTTTTCGAGTCATAACCCATTGCATCAATCGCAGCTTTTACGCGAGAGATATAACCGTGGTGGTCAGAACCCCAAATATCAACAAGGTCGGTATAACCACGTTGTAGTTTATTTAAGTGATATGCAATGTCAGATGCAAAGTAAGTCGTTTGACCATTACGACGTTTAACAACACGGTCTTTTTCATCGCCAAATTCAGTCGATTTAAACCAGATGTTGCCATCTTTTTCATACAAGAAGCCACGTTGATCAAGTGTTTCCAACGCTTCGTCAATTTTTGCGCTAAGAGACGCTTCGCTAAACCATTGGTTAAAGGTTACGCCGAAGTCAGCAAGGTCATCTTTAATATCATCTAAAATGGCATGAAGAGCTGCTTGATGGAAAACACGGTAGCCTTCACCTAATAACTGCTGTGAGTTGGCAATAAGGCCATCAATATGCTTTTCTTTATCACCAGATAACACGACTTTGTTGCCTTCGCTATCGAGTTCGTCTGTATATTGCACATCTTCTGGTACATCTTTATAGACGTCTGCTACATCACGAACATATGCATTGTTATCTTTGTCGATAATGCTTTGGGCGATCTCTTTAACGTAGTCGCCTTGATAAGCATTTTTTGGGAATACAAGATTTTGACCCAATAATTCTAAATAACGTAAATAGGTAGAAGTCGCCAAAATATCCATTTGACGGCCAGCATCATTTACATAATATTCGCGATCAACTTTAGCACCTGTTGCTTCAAGTAAGTTTGCAACAGTCATACCATAAGCAGCACCGCGACCGTGACCTACGTGTAGGCTAGATGTCGGGTTTGCAGAAACAAATTCAACCTGAATCTTTTTAGCCGCATTTGATTGGCTACGACCAAAGCTTTCTTTTTGAGCTTGAATTTGATCAAGAATCGCAAAACGTTGGTCTGCATTTAAAAAGAAATTGATAAAACCAGGACCTGCGATTTCAGCTTTGCTGATGTCTGCAACTTCTGGTAATGCTGCTAGAATTTTCTCAGCTAAATCGCGTGGTTTCATACCAGCAGCTTTAGAGCCGATCATGGCAATATTAGAAGCAAAATCGCCATGGCTTCGGTCTTTGGTGCGCGTTAAATTGCTTGAATTATTCCAATCCGAAGGAAGCACACCTTCTTGCTGAAGGGTTTGCACTGCATGGTCGAGAGCTGCTTGTATTGCCGTATTCATATCAATCGAAAATAGATGTCGCAGAAAAACGTCAAATATAGCAAATTTCCTATGAGTTAGGGGAGTACATTTAACGCTTTCATTTAATTTCTTTCTTGAAGTTCCATATAACTATTTTTTTTGTAAATATTAAAAAATGAATATGATTCAATTCTGAAAATACGTAAATACAGGCTTTCTAGGCAATAATTTTAAAATTATAAGGTAGTAAAACACTTGGTATTTTTTATGAAAATGTAAGCTAGTAAGAAAATATAAGATTTTAAGTCAGATATAGAGTTAATTAAGAATAATTTTAAAAAAGATGAAAAATGTAAGTAATTAATTTTTAATATTAATTTTGTTGTATGTTTTTTCTAAATAGTATTCAATTTCAATATCACAGTTTAAAATACCTATTTTGTATTAAATAGTCTTAAGCTTACGCATACAACGAGCTTTAGAGAGTGCTGAAACTGTACTTTTCGGAGTTCTAAGCTGGAAAATGAGATAGGCAATGATATCAGGACACCCAAGTAAACACCCACTTTATATCCCTTATGCAGGCTATACACTTTTAGAGTTACCCCTTTTAAATAAAGGGTCCGCTTTCACTCAAGAAGAAAGAAGTAACTTTAACTTACACGGGTTACTTCCACATATTATTGAAACTATTGAAGAGCAAAGCCAACGCTCTTATCAGCAATATTGCGCTTTCAATGATGATATTAATAAGCACATCTATTTACGTAATATCCAAGATACCAACGAAACTCTGTTCTACCATTTAATTGAAAATCATCTTGAAGAGATGATGCCAATTATTTACACGCCGACCGTAGGTGAGGCATGTCAACGTTTCTCTGATATCTATCGCCGTCATCGTGGTGTTTTTATTTCATATCCAGATCGCGATGTGATTGATGATATTTTGCAGAATGTTAATAAAAACAACGTTAAAGTCATCGTGATTACGGATGGTGAACGTATTTTAGGTCTTGGTGACCAAGGCATTGGTGGCATGGGTATTCCAATTGGAAAACTTTCGCTTTATACCGCATGTGGTGGTATTAGCCCTGCGTACACATTGCCAATCACAATCGATGTAGGGACGAATAACCCTCAATTATTAAATGACCCGATCTACATGGGATGGCGTCAACCACGTATTAGTGGTGATGAGTATTATGAATTTGTAGATATGGTGATTGAAGCTGTAAAACGTCGTTGGCCAAAAGCACTCATCCAGTTTGAAGATTTCGCACAAAAAAATGCGATGCCATTATTAGAAAAATATCGCGATAAAATTTGTTGTTTCAATGATGATATTCAAGGAACAGCAGCGGTTTCTGTTGGTAGTTTGATTGCTGCAAGCCGTGCAGCAGGTAAACAATTAAAAGATCAGAAAATTGCTTTCTTAGGTGCGGGTTCAGCGGGTTGTGGTATTGCAGAGCAAATCGTTGCACAAATGGTTTCAGAAGGTCTAACCGATGCTGAAGCACGTGCTCGTGTTTACATGGTAGATCGTTTTGGTTTAATCACTGAAAACCAGCCGAACCTATTAGACTTCCAACGTAAATTAGCTCAAAAAGCTGAAGTAGTAGATCAGTGGGGCAACATTGAAGAAGTAATTTCGTTACTTGATGTTGTTAAAAATGCCAAGCCTACAGTGTTAATCGGTGTTTCTGGTCAGCCAGGTTTATTCACCGAAGAAATTATTAAGACCATGGCTGCCAATTGTGAACGACCAATTGTGATGCCGTTATCTAACCCGACTTCACGTGTGGAAGCTGTACCAGCTGATATTGTGGAGTGGACTGAAGGAAAGGCACTAATTGCAACGGGTAGCCCATTTGCACCTGTAAATCATCACGGCAAGCTTTACAATATTTCGCAGTGCAATAACTCATACATTTTCCCTGGTATTGGTTTAGGTGTAGTAGCATCAGGTGCTAAACGTGTTACAGAAAACATGCTTATGGCATCAAGTAGTGCTTTAGCAGACTGTTCACCGTTGCTGAAAGATCCACAAGCTGACTTATTGCCACCTTTAGGCGAAATTCAACAAGTATCTAAAGTGATTGCATTTGAAGTGGCAAAAGCTGCAATGGCAGATGGTGTGGCTGTAACCATTAGTGATGATTTACTTAAGCAGAAGATTGATCAATCGTTCTGGAAACCAGAATACCGTAAATATAAGCGTATTCCTTTCTAAAATATTGGACGTGTAAAAAAGGGAGTAAGATACTCCCTTTTTTATTAACTTAATTTGGCTATAAAGGCTTTTGAATCTCCTAAAATAAAATAGATGATTCACCTTTTATAAATGCATATTATTAATCTATATTCATAAGTTTTTCTGTGTTTAATATTAGATATACTTGCTAGCTAATAGCTTTAATTAAGATGAGTTTTTTAAATAGCACAGAATTATGAGTACTTTTTCATGAAAAATATTTATATTTTAATTTTTATAGGCGCTTTAATGGCTTGTAGCGATAAAAGTCCAGATAAAACTCAACATGATGCTAATCATAAGTCAGATGTGGTGCAGGTGGATAAAAATCAATCAGACTCTGCTGTAAGTGAAAAGAAAGAGAGTGCGGAGAAGGGGCTTAAAACAGCTGATCAAGTGGGGGAAATCTCTTGTTCAAATCCAAATATTACGCAATGGTATGGTTTTAATGAGAGTGTTGCTGAGCCTAAATGTGAAGTCGTAAAGAACTTTCAACTGTCAGCTTATAAGTGTGATATCTCTAAAAACGCCTTTGGTGAAAATAAAGACGCTATTTTGCTAGAAAATCAAGATAAACGAATTTTTGTTTATTCCACTTTTAAAGACTGTAATGAAATGCTTGAAATAAGAAATGCGAATGGGCCTTAAGTTTATATTTAAGAGTGATTTTTATTAATTTATAAAGGTAAAGATAATATTTTTGTAGAATGTCAAAGTACACGTTTTTTTCTTTGGTTTTAAATAAAAAAGTAGCTACCGTGGTGATAGCTACTTTTTAAAAAACTTAATCCTCTAAAATTTCTTCTAGCAATTCTTCACTTGGTGCAAAGTAATATGCGCCGTCTAGTGGTGTCACGAAGTGCAGTAAGCGGTCATGAATGCCATCCCCACTTGTACCAAACATACGCTTTAACATGGCATCAATAATGTTCAGGTCTTTGGTGTAGGCAATGAAGAATAAGCCTTGATCACCTCGACCATCACCGTAAGGTAAGCTGTGACGTAAAATTTCCATTTCTTCGCCTTCCTCATCTTCAACGACAGTACGAGCGACATGGGCATTTTCTGGTTTAACGTCATCATCTAATTCAATAGATTCGAGCTTGGTGCGGCCCATGACATTTTCTTGTGCATCGACTTTAAGTTTTTTCCATTTTTCCAAGTTATGTGCATAGCGCTGCGCAAATATAAAACTACCATCTGCAAATACTCCAGCACTTTCTGGGAGTAGGGCTGTTTCCGCGCGGTCGTCTGGAAATTGAGGGTTTTCAGTACCATCTATAAAGCCAGTAATATCGCGACCATCGAAATAACGGAAGCAAACACGTTCATCCAAAACTTCAACTTTATCTTTAATACCTTCAAAAAATGCTTGGCTTAATGCAAAACAAATATCTGAACGCATACTGGCAATGTGGATAAGCACATCAGCTGGTACGACGGGCATGTTGAATGCACCATTTTCTGGTTCAAGTTGTTTAAAGCCAGCAGGAGATTGACTGTAAAGCTGTTTCCAAAGTTCTGGACCAAAAGCGACTGCTGTTTTAATTTGCGCGTCTGAATGCTGAGTAATGAGACGGTCACGTGTTTCGAATAAAGCTTCGAGTTGTTCTTTTAATTCAGCAATTGTTAGATCTTTTAAACGAAGAACAATAAAGCGGGCATGATCAGATGGTAATGGCAAAATGACAGATTGAGCAGTCATTAGAAGATCTCTCCTCAATTATAATTTAGTATGAGCTTTAATTATTGTGCCTGATGCGAAGAGCTGTTAGTAGTCTATTTATTGATTTTATTGTTTGAATTATCGCCGCGATAGTTTTATAAAACGGTATAATTCCACTTTTATTGCCTATTTTCGCTATGTCTTTGCAAGTTTGGTTTGCTTATATGTTGGCCTGTTGGGTCATTAGTATTTCTCCGGGAGCAGGAGCTATTGCTTCTATGTCGAGCGGCTTAAATTATGGCTTTAGACATGGCTACTGGAATGCAATTGGCTTGCAAATCGCCTTGTTAATTCAAATTATGATTGTGGCGGCAGGTGTAGGTGTTTTATTTGCAACGACTCCATTAGCTTTTCAGGCTGTTAAGTGGTTTGGGGTAGCTTATTTGCTGTATTTAGCTTATTTGCAGTGGACTGCACCAGTAAAAGACATAGAAATTCAACACGAAAAAAAGGATAAAACTATTTCTGCTCTGCTATTAAATGGATTTGTGGTCAATATCAGTAACCCTAAAGCGATTGTATTTTTATTGGCAGTTTTGCCTCAGTTCTTAGATTTAAATAAACCTCAATGGATACAATATCTAATTATGGCAGTCACTATGGTTACGATTGATTTGATTGTAATGGCTGGTTATACAGGGCTGGCTTCAAAAGTTTTAAGATTACTACGTTCTCCTAAGCAACAAAAATATTTGAACCGTGGTTTTGCTGTCATGTTTAGTTGCGCAGCATTATTGTTAAGTACGGTTCATCAAGCAGTCTGATTTAGGCCGCTTGAGTTTGATTTTTGATTTTTTGAACCATAAAAATAAGAGCAAAACTCAAAGCCATACATAAAACAATACTGAGGCCAGTCGAGATATTAAGTGCTGCGCTTGACCATAGGCCAACACTGACACCGAGTTGAGCTAAAACAAAAGCCCAAATAACCATTTGCTTTGGTGAGTGAGCGAGTAATCGGGCGCTCAATGCTGGTATAACCAGCAGTGCTCCCATTAAAAGTGAACCAACTGCACGTAAAGCTAATACTGTAAATAAGGCTAGCAGTAACATGAAGATAAGACGCTGCCATTTCGCATTCACACCTTCACTAATCGCAATGTCCGGATCAATTGCAATTTGAATTTGTGGTTGCCAATAGCGATAAAGAATTACTAGTGATACCGCAATAATTAATGTGAAAACAGGTAGATCTGACCAATCAATACTCAGTAAATCACCAAACAAATAACTTAAAAGTTCTGGTCTTAAACTCGGAACATGTTGAATAAACAGAAGGCCACTACATAGTAATGTTGCTGAGCATAAGGCAAGTAGGGCATCGTTTGGCAAACGATTGTCATGCAAAGCCCATAAAATGGCGACTAATAAAATAGCTGTACCTGCTACGCCAAGCCACAGAGGGAGGCTTAAGGCACCAGCAATTGCTACCCCAAGTAAGGTTCCATGTGCCATCGTGTCTGCAAAAAAAGACATACGTCTCCATAGCATGAGACAACCAAGTGGTGCGGTCAAAAAGACCAATAAGGTTCCCATAATCCATGCGGGCAACAATAATTGTAACCATTCCATCATGGCTTAAGCTTCCGGTTCTGGGTGGATGTGAGGTCTACTATTGTGAGGGCAGGGGTGTGCCGCATCACCATGCGCACAGTGGTCATGATGGTGCTGGTAAAAAACTCGCTGAGTGCCAAATATTGCCTGATACTCAGGATGCTGTTGAATATTCTCAGGTAAACCGCTGCAACATATATGCTTGTTTAAACAAACAACTCTATGCGTCCCTTGCATAACCCATTGTAGGTCATGTGAAACAATTAAAATGGCACATCCATAACGCTCCGGCAGACTACGCACATATTCATAAAGCTCAGCTTCAGATTGAATATCTAGACCTTGCATCGGTTCATCAAGAACGAGAATATCTGGTTTTCTAAGTAAAGCGCGTGCCAATAGTACGCGTTGACGTTCACCACCAGAAAGTTGTTGAACTTTTGATTGTTGTAACTTTGCAATACCGGTGTCTTGAATAATTTCCTGACGAAGGGCAGGGCTACACTTTTCAAGATTTAATAAATCTTGAACACGTAAAGGAAGACTATGAGAGGGATTAAACTTTTGAGGAACATAAGCCATTTTTAGTTTTTTATCGCTTATGACACGTCCGCTACTTGGCTTTAAAATACCAAGTAGAACTTTAATTAAAGTCGACTTACCCGCACCATTCGGACCAATTAAGGTCACAATTTCATTTTGATGCAGATCAAAGTCGACTTTTTTTAATATATCCCGATCATCACGGCGAACAGAAACCTGTTCAAGTTGTATTAATACAGGATTTAGCGAGCTGTGCGGCACTGCTGGCATTTCCCCGAAATTTCAATAATGCTGTGTTGTGCTGTGAAATCATCTAAAGCTGCAAGTTGGTCGAGTTGTTGAGTTAGACCTTGTGAAGATGCTTCTTTAACAGTGTGACATTCGGTGCAAATTAGGAATGCAGCTTGATGTCCCTCACGTGGATGACAGCATGGAATATAAGCATTAATAGATGTTAAGCGATGAATTAGACCCTTTTCTAATAAGAAGTCTAAAGTTCTATAAACAGTAGGCGGAGCGGCAGGGCGATCTGTCTGACTTTTAATACGTGCTAATAAGTCATATGCACCCATTGGGCCTGAAGCATTTAAAATGAGCTCAAGAACTTCTTTACGTAAAGGCGTAAGACGTGCGCCAACTGCAGAACATAAAGTTTCTGCTTCAGCTAAACGACTTGCGACATTATGGTGATCATGTACACCATGCAAAGAATCATGATGTTCATGCGTGCAAGAACTCATAGACATAACCTCAAATTTTTAATGGAATATTAGCATGAAGCGATGCTTCATTCGATTAATCTTAGGTATTTTTGTAACTTTGTTATATTATAACATGCTTCGAGCTATTACTAATTGATGGTCTGTCATGTTCCGCGTTTTTGTTTTCAGTATGTTCTCTCTTTTGAGTACGCTAGGTTGGAGTCAGGGTTTGGTTGTCTCTACACACCCAATCTATTTGATTGCAAAAGAAATTACCAAAGGTGTTGAAGAACCTCAATTATTGCTTCAGGGCCAAAGTGGACATGACGTACAACTCACCCCAGCACATCGTAAAGCAATCAATGATGCCTCTTTGGTGATTTGGTTAGGAAAGGCTCATGAAGCTCCGCTAAACAAACTGCTGAGTAACAATAAGAAAGCAATTTCTTTATTAGACAGTGGTATTCTTTCTATTTTGCCGCAGCGTAATACGCGTGGTGCTGCTTTACCAAATACTGTGGATACGCATGTGTGGTTGGAGCCAAACAATGCAGTACGGATTGGCTTTTTTATTGCAGCTTTGCGTTCACAGCAGCATCCTGAAAACAAAGCAAAGTATTGGAATAATGCCAATATATTTGCCCGGAATATGTTACAGGCAGCTCAAGCTTACGATAGCTCAAGTAATGGGAAACCATATTGGTCTTATCATGATGCTTATCAGTATTTGGAACGCTCGCTTAATTTAAAGTTTGCAGGTGCTTTAACGGATGACCCGCATGTTGCACCTACAGCAGCTCAAATTAAGTATCTTAATGATAATCGACCAAAACCTCAGATGTGTTTACTTGCAGAAAGTTTCACAACAAAAGGTCAATATCAGAAACTGGGCAGTATTACCTTCCAACCCGTTGATGAAAGTATGAATAATGAGGACGATTTTGTAACAGCATGGAAGAAACTGGCGATAAAAACCGATAAATGTGTATTAAATACGCAAAAGTAAGATAAAAAGTAAACAAAGGCTGACTGTAGCGTCAGCACCACCTGTCACGAAAAACCCCGACTAAAGTCGGGAAAAGATTGCATGTTCAGGGGTGTAACTCTATAATGCCTGCGATTAAAAGCGATCATCAGCTAAACTTGTCAAGCATTTATGCTGTGAGTGGATAAATAATGAGCCAAACTAGTCGCTTGATTGACCGACGATTAGCAAAAGCTTTGGTCTTCTTACAAGCATGCATGATCCCTGTTTCCGCACTTGTGGCGTGGAGCATAAAAGACATGACAGCAGCATTAAGTGCGGCACTTGGTGCATTGGTCTGCTGGCTTGCTACCAGTTATTTTGCGTGGCAATCCTTCAGGACGGCAGGTGCGAGAGCATCTAAACAAGTGCTGTCTAACATGTATAGGGGCATGTTAGGCAAATTTGCAATTATGATCGTTGGATTTATTTTGATTTTGAGCAATGTTAAACCTTTATCACCGTTAGCATTGCTGTTTGGTTTTATCCTCGTTCAAGCGATGTCGTGGGTTGCTCCTTTTTGGGTTTCACGTCTACAAAAACGAGTATAGAAACAAGAAGAATTGAAGATTTTTTGGAGGGTGGCGAGATATCGACAGTACGCCGATGTTCGTTTCCCTTCTTTTTAGTAATTGACATTGACCAGGTGTGATTTATGGCTGCTGAAGAACATGCCCTCACTTCGACAGAGTATATCAAGCATCACTTGACCAATATGACCTATGGCAAAATGCCAGACGGTACATGGAAATTGGCTGAGACTGCTGAAGAAGCTCATTCGATGGGGTTCACTGCAATTCACTTGGATTCAATGGGTTGGTCAATTGGCCTTGGTGTGATTTTCTGTTTGTTGTTTTGGATGGTTGCGAAAACTGCGAAAGCTGGCGTTCCAACAAAATTCCAATCTGCAATTGAAATGATCATTGAGTTTGTTGACTCAAGTGTCCGTGATACTTTTCATGGCAAATCACGTTTAATTGCTCCACTTGCACTCACTATTTTCGTGTGGATTTTCCTCATGAACTTAATGGACTTGATTCCAGTTGACTGGATTCCTCAAGTTGCTGCATTTGTTGGTGCTCACGTATTTGGCATGGACCCTCACCACGTTTACTTCAAGATCGTTCCATCTACAGATCCAAACATTACCCTTGGTATGTCTTTATCTGTATTTGTACTTATCTTGTTCTACAGCATCCGCGAGAAGGGTGTTGGTGGTTTCGTAGGCGAGTTGGCACTTAACCCATTTAACCCAAGTAATCCAGTTGCAAAAGCGTTGCTTATTCCAGTGAACTTGATTTTGGAATTGGTAACATTCCTTGCTCGTCCTATTTCATTGGCTCTCCGACTGTTCGGTAACATGTATGCCGGTGAGTTAATCTTTATCCTGATCGCATTATTGCCGTTCTGGATTCAATGGGCGTTATCTGTGCCTTGGGCGATCTTCCACATTCTTGTAATCACGTTGCAGGCATTCATCTTTATGATGCTTACCATCGTTTACTTGAGCATGGCAAGCGAAAAACATTAATGGTATTGCCTAACTATCAAATGATGGTTGGGCTGAATTTTTTTAATTTAATTTGGTAATAACCTAACCTCTGAGGAATTTTTCATGGAACTCACTTTAGGTCTAGTTGCAATTGCATCTGCTATCTTGATCGCTTTCGGTGCTTTGGGTACTGCGATTGGTTTTGGTCTTTTGGGTGGTCGCTTTTTAGAAGCTGTAGCTCGTCAACCAGAATTAGCTCCACAACTTCAAACTCGTATGTTCTTAATCGCGGGTCTTCTTGATGCTGTGCCTATGATCGGTGTTGGTATTGGCTTGTTCTTCATCTTCGCTAATCCATTTGTAGGTTAATCAGCTTAATTCCGAAATCCACTATTTGAGGAATTGCAATGAATATCAACCTCACATTGATTGGTCAAGCGATTGCGTTTGCGTTTTTTGTCGCATTCTGCATGAAGTTTGTTTGGCCACCACTAATCAATGCGATTAGTGAGCGTCAGCGTAAAATCGCTGATGGCTTAAATGCAGCAGAAAAAGCGAAAGCTGACCTTGCCGATGCACAAGCGCAAGTGAAGCAAGAGCTTGATGCAGCTAAAGCACAAGCGGCTCAATTGATCGAACAAGCGAACCGTCGTGCAGCGCAATTGATCGAAGAAGCTCGTACTCAAGCTGCGGCTGAAGGTGAGCGTATTCGTCAACAAGCTAAAGAAGTTGTTGATCAAGAGATCAATTCTGCTCGCGAAGAATTACGTCAACAAGTAGCTGCCTTGGCAGTGACTGGTGCAGAAAAGATCCTGAACCAACAAGTTGATGCAGAAGCTCATAACGCCATGCTGTCTCAGCTGGCTGCTAAACTTTAAGCGAGGCGAATTATGGCTGAACTCTTGACGTTGGCACGTCCGTATGCCAAAGCAGCATTTGCTTATGCTTCTGAGCAAGGTGCAACAGACAATTGGTCGAATGCGTTACAAGTGCTCAGTGCTGCGGTGCAAGACGAAGCATTTTCCGCTTATTTAAATCGCCCTGAACTTACTCCTGCGGAGCAAGTGAAGCTTTTTGCTAAAGTTTTAGGTGAAGATCAATCTCAAGCAGTGTCTAACTTTTTGACACTTCTTGCAGATAACGATCGATTAGTGTTGTTACCTGAAATTGCAGCAGAATATGAACAGCTTAAATCACAGAATAACAATACGGTTGATGTCGTGATTGAATCGGCGTTTCCGTTAACTTCTGTTCAGGAACAATTGCTTGCACATGCGTTAGAAAAACGCTTCAAGGCAGCAGTTAATGTTTCTGTCGAAGTTAATCCTGCTTTGATTGCAGGTGTGGTTATTCGTGCAGGCGATCAAGTGATAGATGATTCTGCGCTTAACAAGCTTGAAAAAATGCGTACTCGTCTTCTTGCATAATGCAAATGATGAAGACTGAACTAATAAAAGATTGAGGAATAGCGCAATGCAACAACTGAATCCATCCGAGATCAGTGCGCTCATTAAACAGCGTATCGGAGATCTGGACACCAGCGCGACCGCTAAAAACGAAGGTACCATTGTTATGGTATCCGACGGTATCGTGCGTATTCACGGTCTTGCTGATGCAATGTACGGTGAAATGATCGAATTCGACGGCGGCTTATTTGGTATGGCACTGAACCTAGAACAGGATTCAGTGGGTGCCGTTGTTTTAGGTAACTACCTAAGCCTTCAAGAAGGTCAAAAAGCTCGTTGTACAGGTCGTGTTTTAGAAGTTCCAGTTGGTCCTGAACTTCTTGGCCGTGTAGTAGATGCTTTGGGTAACCCAATTGATGGTAAAGGCCCAATTGATGCAAAATTAACTGATGCTGTTGAAAAAGTAGCACCAGGCGTAATTTGGCGTCAATCTGTAGACGAGCCTGTTCAAACTGGTTATAAATCAGTTGATACCATGATTCCTGTGGGTCGTGGTCAGCGTGAGTTGATTATTGGTGACCGTCAAACTGGTAAAACAGCAATGGCGATCGATGCGATTATCGCTCAGAAAAACTCTGGCATTAAGTGTGTATACGTTGCGATTGGTCAAAAACAATCAACAATTGCAAACGTTGTACGTAAGCTAGAAGAAACTGGCGCTATGGCGTATACAACTGTTGTCGCTGCTGCGGCTGCTGATCCTGCTGCAATGCAGTACTTAGCTCCGTACTCTGGCTGTACAATGGGTGAATACTTCCGTGACCGCGGTGAAGACGCTCTTATCATTTATGATGATTTGTCTAAGCAAGCTGTTGCTTACCGTCAAATTTCATTGCTTTTACGTCGTCCACCAGGTCGTGAAGCGTATCCAGGTGACGTATTCTATCTTCACTCACGTCTTCTTGAGCGTGCTTCTCGTGTATCTGCTGAATACGTTGAGAAATTCACTAATGGCGCAGTAACTGGTCAAACTGGTTCTTTAACTGCATTGCCAATTATTGAAACTCAAGCAGGTGACGTATCTGCATTCGTACCAACGAACGTAATTTCGATTACTGACGGTCAGATCTTCTTAGAAACATCATTATTCAACGCAGGTATCCGTCCTGCTGTGAACGCGGGTATCTCTGTATCTCGTGTTGGTGGTTCTGCTCAAACTAAGATCATCAAAAAATTGTCTGGTGGTATCCGTACTGCTTTAGCACAATACCGTGAATTGGCTGCGTTTGCTCAGTTTGCTTCTGACCTTGACGAAGCAACTCGTAAGCAACTTGAACATGGTCAACGCGTAACTGAGTTAATGAAGCAAAAACAATATGCTCCTTACTCAATTGCTGACCAAGCTGTTTCTGTTTATGCATCTAACGAAGGCTATATGGCTGACGTAGAAGTTAAGAAAATCGTAGACTTTGATGCTGCGTTAATTGCTTACTTCCGTTCTGAATATGCTCCGTTGATGAAACAAATCGATGAGACTGGTGATTACAACAAAGACATCGAAGCAGCAATCAAAGCAGGTATTGAAAGCTTTAAAGCGACTCAAACTTACTAAGTTCAGTTTTAGTTAAGTTTGGTTCACGGATCAACCTTCGGAAGCTCGAAAGGGCTTTCGAATACTAGGTTAAGCGTATGGCAAATTTAAAAGAAATTCGCGCCAAAGTAGCTAGTATCAAGAGCACGCAAAAGATTACTCGCGCGATGCAAATGGTAGCTGCTTCTAAAATGCGTCGTGCGCAAGAGCGCATGGCTCAAGGCCGTCCGTATGCCGATAATATGCGCCGTGTAATTGCTCACTTGGTACAAGCAAACCCTGAATATAAACACCGTTATATGGTTGACCGCCCAGTTAAGCGTGTTGGCTATATCGTAGTGTCTTCAGATCGTGGTTTGGCAGGTGGCTTGAACATTAACTTGTTCAAGAAAGTTGTGCAGCATGTCAAAGCACAACAACAGCAGTCAATTGAAGTTGAATTTGCTTTAATTGGTCAAAAAGCGGTTTCGTTTTTTAAGAATTACGGCGGTAAAGTGCTTGGTGCAACTACCCAACTTGGCGATGCGCCGAGTTTGGAACAGTTAACTGGCTCAGTGCAAGTTATGCTTGATGCATTTGATAAGGGCGAATTAGATCGTATCTATCTCGTATCAAATGGCTTCGTTAATGCAATGACTCAGCAGCCTAAAGTAGAACAACTTGTTCCTTTAGCACCAGCAGAAGAAGGCGATGACCTCAACCGTACTTATGGTTGGGATTATATCTACGAACCAGAAGCAGAAGAATTGTTAAATGGTTTGTTGGTTCGCTATATCGAGTCTATGGTTTATCAAGGTGTGATTGAAAACGTTGCATGTGAGCAGTCAGCTCGTATGGTCGCGATGAAAGCAGCGACAGACAACGCAGGACAATTGATTAAAGACCTACAACTCATTTACAACAAGCTGCGTCAAGCCGCGATTACTCAGGAAATTTCCGAGATCGTTGGCGGTGCCGCTGCCGTTTAACATTATTAAGTTTGAATTGAGGAGACAGCAATGAGTAGCGGTCGTATCATTCAGATCATCGGCGCGGTTATCGACGTCGAGTTTGAGCGCACAAGCGTTCCTAAGATCTATGACGCTCTCCAAGTTGACGGTACTGAAACTACTTTAGAAGTTCAGCAACAACTTGGTGATGGTGTTGTTCGTACCATCGCAATGGGTTCTACAGAAGGTCTTAAACGTGGTCTTACTGTAACTAGCACAAACGCACCGATCTCTGTTCCAGTTGGTACAGCCACTCTTGGCCGTATCATGGACGTTTTAGGTCGTCCTATCGACGAAGCAGGTCCTGTTGCGACTGAAGAACGTTTGCCGATTCACCGTCAAGCGCCTTCTTATGCTGAACAAGCAGCTTCTACTGATCTTTTAGAAACTGGTATTAAAGTAATTGACTTACTTTGCCCGTTCGCAAAAGGTGGTAAAGTTGGTTTATTCGGTGGTGCGGGTGTTGGTAAAACCGTTAACATGATGGAATTGATCAACAACATCGCAAAAGCACACTCAGGTTTATCTGTGTTTGCTGGTGTTGGTGAGCGTACTCGTGAAGGTAACGACTTCTATCACGAAATGAAAGATTCTAACGTTCTTGACAAAGTAGCAATGGTCTACGGTCAGATGAACGAGCCACCAGGTAACCGTTTACGTGTAGCGTTAACTGGTTTGACTATGGCTGAATACTTCCGTGATCAAAAAGACGAAAATGGTAAAGGTCGTGACGTATTATTATTCGTCGACAACATCTACCGTTATACACTTGCGGGTACTGAAGTATCAGCATTGTTAGGTCGTATGCCATCTGCGGTAGGTTACCAACCTACACTTGCAGAAGAAATGGGTGTTCTTCAAGAGCGTATTACGTCTACTAAATCTGGTTCGATCACTTCGATCCAAGCAGTATACGTACCTGCCGATGACTTAACAGACCCATCGCCTGCAACTACATTTGCTCACTTAGATGCAACAGTAGTATTGAGCCGTGACATCGCATCTTCTGGTATTTATCCAGCGATCGATCCACTTGACTCGACTTCACGTCAGTTAGACCCATTAGTTGTTGGTCAAGAGCACTATGAAATTGCGCGCGCAGTACAAAACGTATTGCAACGCTATAAAGAGCTTAAAGACATCATCGCAATCTTGGGTATGGATGAATTGGCAGAAGAAGATAAATTGGTTGTTTACCGTGCGCGTAAAATCCAACGTTTCTTCTCTCAACCATTCCACGTAGCTGAAGTATTTACTGGTGCTCCTGGTAAATTAGTACCACTTAAAGAAACGATTCGTGGCTTTAAAGGTCTATTAGCTGGTGAATACGATCACATCCCAGAACAAGCGTTCTATATGGTTGGTGGTATTGACGAAGTGATTGCTAAAGCTGAGAAACTCTAATTTAAGGAGATCATCTCATGGCGACTATGCAATGTGATGTCGTAAGTGTTAAAGAGTCTATTTACTCTGGCGCAGTGACGATGTTAATCGCGAAAGGTGCAGGTGGTGAACTTGGTATTTTGCCAGGTCATGCTCCACTTGTAACTTTGCTTCAACCGGGCCCGATTCGTGTTCTGTTGGAAAATGGTACAGAAGAAATCGTCTATGTATCTGGCGGTGTTTTAGAAGTTCAACCTCATGTTGTAACGGTTCTTGCAGATACTGCAATCCGTGCTGACAATTTGGATGAAGCTGCAATTTTAGAAGCACGTAAAAATGCTGAACAATTGCTTGCAAACCAAAAGAGTGATTTGGACTCAGCTGCTGCTTTGGCATCTCTTTCAGAGATCTCAGGCCAGCTTGAAACAATCCGTAAAATCAAAAACCGCGCTCAATAAGACGCGGTTCGAGATTGAAAAAGCCACCTTAGGGTGGCTTTTTTTATTGCTAGAAAGAAAATTAAGAATCAGTTTTTGAATCAGACTTTTCATCTCCTGCCATAATCAGTGCAGCAAGTTTGACCATATCCATTTGGATGGTATTGAGTTGCTTCTCAATTTGGTCGAAATCAATTTGTTCTAATTTCCCATTTAATAAAGGCATACTTAAAGCTTGTTGGTTTGCTTGTAGTAAGTTTTGGCGAATATTTTCAACTTCCTGACTTCTTATATCTAAAGTCAATAGTGCTTGATTTAAGCCTTTTAACTGCTGTTTTAAAGTGGTCACAGTTGTTTTTAGTTCTTGTTGATCTTTATCTTGGATGGCTTGCTCAACATCAATTTGAGTGTCTTTAAGCTTTTCAATATAGTCGCCTGCCTTTAACTGTAAGTTAGCTGCATCACGAACGATATAAAAAACATTACCGCTTTTTAACTCAGCTTTATTTTTGGTAGGTACGATTTCTTGTTGAGAATCATCTGCTTGTTCTGATACTTCGTCATTGGTTTGAGCAGATTCTTGTTCCTTAGCATGGTCTTGTGCCTGATCGCATCCAAGTAACAACATACCTGAAGCAAAAATCACAAATGGAAAAAATGCGCCTTGTAAAACTTTTTTCATAACTACAAACAATACCAAGTAAAGCAAGTGCGTACTATATGCATAAAATATGTAGAAATAAGGTATTGTTGCAAATGAACAACATTTTGACCAGACAATAAAAAGAGTGCCGTAGCACTCTTTTTTCTTAAATTGCGCTAAAAATTATTTAGCGAGTTCAGCTTCAACTGCTTTTACAATTTGTTCATCGTCTGCTGTTAAGTTTGGCGCAAAACGAGCAACAACTTCACCTTTTTTATTGATGAGGAATTTCTCAAAGTTCCATAATACTTCTGGAGCAGGGTTTGTTGGAATGCCTAAACCTTCTAAACGCTCACGGAAAGGACCATCACCAATGCGTTCTGGTTGAGCTGTTGTCAGTGCCTGATAAAGAGGATGTTTATCTGCACCTGCTACAGAAATTTTAGAGAAAAGCGGGAAATGAACATCGTAGTTTAATGAACAGAATTGTTGGATTTCTTCATCTGAACCAGGCTCTTGTTCTTTGAAGTTATTTGCAGGGAAACCTAAGATTTCAAGACCTTGATCTTTTTTCGCTTGATAAAGCTTTTCTAAACCTTCGTATTGTGGAGTTAAACCACATTTAGATGCTGTGTTTACGATTAATAAAACCTTACCTTTATATTGGTCAAGGTCAACCGTTTCGCCTGAAATAGCTTTTACTGGAATATGGTATACAGATTGAGTCATATGTCTTTCCTGAAGATTGTAATTGATATCAAGTAACGCATTTGTTTTAACTGCTATTCTTGAGGAGTGCAATAATATTCGTGTTCAAAAAATAAAAAGAGAAGAAAAAACTGTCTGCGATCTAATTGTTTCTGATTTGAACAGGTGTTTGACCTGTATATCTTTTAAAAAATTCAATAAAACTAGAACTATGCTGGTAACCCAAATCGTATGCTAAACGTTTAATGGGCATACCTTGTCGAATTTGATGAATGGCATAAACAATTTTGGCTCTATTACGCCATTCCGATAAAGAAAGTTGTAATTCTTGTTGGCTTAAGCGCAATAAATGGCGATCACTGACAGAAAAATTCTGCAGTAATTGTTGTAAAGAGTGATTAAAAAACAAGGGGTCTGAAAGCTTTTCCAAAATTGGCAATAAAACAGGATGTCGTGTTTGTGGCAAATAATGAGAATATGCGGTGGCTTGCTGTAATTGATCGAATAAAACTTGCAGAAGGTGTACTAAATATTCAGGTTTTCCATTTTGTTTTTGCTGTTCCAGAATTTGTAAAACTAGAGTTCGAAAGAAAGGCTGAATGCTAAAGCACTTACAGACATTACCTAAAATAGGACATAAACGAGGGTGGAGGCGGATACAAATATAGTGAATTTCATGATCGATATGAGTAGATTGATGAACCGTTTGAGGTGGAATCCAAAGCCCATAGCTTGGAGGTGACAAATAGATTTGTTCTTCTACCTGCATTTCCAAAATACCATTCAAACTGAAATTAAAATCTCCCCAAAGTGAAGCATGAGGACGAACAATATCTTCTTTTTCATATAGAAACTCATGAACTTCTATATCATTCAATAAAGAAAATTGTTGGTCCTCATTTTTCATCTACTTACTCTGAATAATATTTTAGTTTTCACAAGTCGCTTTAGGATTATTTAAGCCTTTGGCAAAGGTAAATGTACTAATTAATGCTAAAGCAACGAAGCTTAATACACCATAAATTAAAGTATTTTCATTGAAATGATCAACTACATAACCACCTAATAATGAACCTGTAGCAATCATGACTTGAAACATGCCAACAAAAAGCGGCATACCTTTTTCTACAGCATGGGGTGCGTGTACAAACATCCAAATATTGGCAGAGGTAGGAAAGGCACCGAATGCGAAGCCCCATAGCGCAGTAAGAACGATGGCACCAAATTCATGAATAGCAAAGATAGGGAAGCCAAAAAATACGATTGCAAAACATGTCCCAACAAATGCGAGTGTGTAACGAACATTTAAGTTGCCACTATATCCTGCAAATGCATTTCCAAAGATACCAGCAATTCCGTAAAGCAATAATAATGAACTAATAGTGGTGCCATTGAACCCTGCAATATTCTTAAAAAAAGGCGCTAAATAACTGTAGGCACAGAAATGAGCAAGACCAATTAATAAAACAATAAGCATACCGCTACGTGCTTTGGGCGTACGTAATAGAGCAGGTAAATCACGAATATGAATGGCTGATTCTGGTAAAAGTTTTGGTAAGAAAATAAGCTGAAGGACGAGTACAACAAGGCCGATCGCAGCGGTAATACCAAATGCACTACGCCATCCATAAAACTCGCTTAGCCAAGTTCCAATCGGGACCCCTAATACAGTCGCAAAGGTTACACCAGCCATGACTACGGCAGTTGCTTTAGCAATAGGCAAATGTGCAGGTGCCAGCTTGCCGCTTAACGCAATAGCTGTGGCCCAAAAGCCACCGATTGAGATACCTAAAATTAAGCGGCTCAGTAATAAAACATGAAAGTTTTCAGCAAAAGCAGTAATGCTATTGGCAATCACCATAATTGCAGTCAGTAAAATAAGCACGTAACGACGGTCAAGTTGTTTTACTGAAACAGGTAATAGAGGGGCCGCAATGGCTGCCATAATGCCAGGTACAGTAATAATAAGACCAGCGGTACCGACAGAAATATGTAAATCAGCTGCAACGCTATTTAAAACACCAACCGGTAAAAATTCACTTGTTACTAATGCAAATGCTGCAATGGCAACCGCCAAAATAGCAAACCAGCTCCCTTGTGTGGAAGTCATGGGTCGCGGTTTAGAGGTAGTAGATTGGTCCATAATAAATCCTTACTTGGCTAAATTTAGAGTGAAGAAAGGCAATTTTTAATTAACTAACGATCATTATGAAAATAAAATAGTTGATAAAAAATCGAACGTCAATTAATTTAATAACGATTGTTATAAAAATAGATGTGATCTTTATGACAAATAGGTATGAAACAGATCTTATGGTTAATGAAGATACGTTGAAAAAGAAGCGTGGACGCCCTAAATGCTTTGATGAACAGCAAGTTTTAGAGAAGGCTATGTTGCTTTTTTGGGAACATGGTTATGAAGCAACGTCTATTAGTGACTTAACGCAGGCTTTAGAAATTACGGCGCCTAGTTTATACAGTACTTTTGGCGATAAGGCAGGCTTATTTTATAAAAGTATTGATTATTACTTAGCTCATGAAGCATGTCCTATTGAAACGATCTTTTTAGAAGCAAAAACTGCAAAAATTGCTTTTGAGTTGTATCTTTATGACAATGTAAAACGATTGGTTCAACCCAATAAACCAGCAGGTTGTATGTTGGTGGTTGCAGCTATGAATTGCTCTGATGCGACACAAGAGGTCCAACAAAATCTATTAGATAAGCGTATAAAAACTAAAGAAAAATTATTAAAACGTTTGGAACAAGGTGTAGAGCAGGGTGATTTATCAGCTAATGCTCCTCTACAAGAAATGACAGACTTCTATGCTACTGTTATTCAAGGACTGACTATTCAAGCGAGAGATGGCGCGACCACTGAGCAACTACATAAAGTGGTAGAACATGCCATGAAAGCTTGGACATTATTTTAAAAAATTAATGATGTCCTAAGTTCAATATCAATGTCGGAAATGCGATATTTCAATTTATTAAGACATTCTTCAAAATAAAATCTCTTTTGTAGATGGTGTATTACTATGAGTCAGGTCATGAAATATCACAAATGGGCATTTATTTTTCCCATTCTGGCAGTACTGATTTGGTCTTTAAATATTGTAGTCACCCGCTATGTCTCGGACTATATTTCTCCGGTAAGTATTAGCTTTTATCGGTGGTTAATTGCCTTTATTATTTTGACTCCATTTATGTTTATATCTGTTTGGAGACAAAGACGAATAGTAATACCCTATTTACCTAAGCTTGCTGTGTTAAGTGCATTTGGGATGGTGCTTTATCAAGGCCTTGCTTATACGGCGGCTCATTATACCAGTGCAACTAATATGGGTATTGTTAATGCCTTTATTCCGATTTTTACTATTTTTGTTTCTCTTGTGATTTTAAAAGATGTACCTAATCGTTTTGCTGTTTTTGGTAGTATTTTATCTTTTGCGGGTTTGCTATATGTCATGTCCCAAGGAAATATTAATAAGCTATTAAGTGGTGGAGGGCATCTTGGTGATGCGCTCATGATTGTTGCTGTATTCTTCTATGCATTTTATGGGGTTTTCTTAAAGAAATGGCAGCTTCCACTTCCAATTATGACGAGCTTATATGTCCAGATTGGGTTTTCTGTGCTGTTCCATTTACCTTTAATTTTCTGGTTTGGTCTTGATGGCTTAAATGCACAAAATGCGCCAAGTGCAATTTATGCCGGTGTATTTGCTTCTTTAATTGCGCCGTTAGTTTGGATGTTGGCTGTACAACAACTCGGGCCAAATAGAACCAGTATATTTATGAACCTTGTACCAGTGTTCACAGCCATTATTGCAAGCCTCTGGTTATCTGAGCAGTGGACGATCTATCATACTTTCGGTGGGATTATGATTCTCGTGGGTATTATCATGGCACAAAAGAAGGTTAAATCTAAAAAATCAGATCTCCTGCCAGAGCAAAATTAAGAATAATAAAAAAACTATGGCATATTTTTAAAAAAAGTAATGAAAATATGCCAATTTTTTTGTTAATCCAAGCTTTTCTATATGATTTATAAATATATTTATAAAAATATTGTGTAATATAAATATTAAAAAAGACCAATAAAAATATTAATATAATTTTAACTTAATTGCTAAAAACGCCAAATTCCCTACACTTTTCATGCTTTTTTTAGAGAAATAATATATTTCTCTCATTTAGTCTCTTACCACATAATAGCGACCACTACGAAAGATGCTCTTTTAAGCAATTTTTCTTTCGTTCCAGAGATATCCAAACCCTCTGGATGTGGTATATACCCATCCTTTTTTATGCTCAGTTATCCCTATATAACTGAGCTTTTTTTTGTCTGGAATTAAGGACGAATGACTTCACCAGTTAAGGCGTTAATGATGCGGCTCGGCTGTTGGCTTTGACCTAAATCACCATTAAGATAGTTTAATTGTGAACCAAAGTATTGGCAGGCATCTTGTAAAGAATGGGCTGGTTCTTGTCCACTAGGGTTGGCACTCGTCGAGACAATAAATCCATGAAAAGCATTGCATAAAGCGACACATAAAGGATGTGTCGTTACACGGACTGCAACAAGAGGATGCTCGCCTTTAATCCATGAAGGAATGTGTTGATCGGCTGGCAATAGCCAAGTTGTGGCTCTTTCTGATGGTTGGTGGTTCGTCCAGCAATCAATAATTTCTTGCTGAGTCGTTTGCGGTAAGGAAGTTAGTAGATGTTCTACTTGACTAATATGGCCAGCCAATAAAATGACGCCCTTTTCAATAGGGCGCTGTTTCAATTCAAGAATCTTTTGAAAAGCTTGTTCATTAAATGGATCACAGCCTAGTCCCCAGACTGCCTCAGTTGGATATGCCAAAACTTGACCTTGTTGTAAACATTCGGCTGCTTCGGTCACTGAGGTCGTAATCATGGTAATACTTTCCTTTCAATCAAACAGAATCGCTATTGTGCGCTCTAATACTAAGAACGACAACGTAAATACAGCCCTGATTGTTGCATACATAAACCGAGTAGTTCTAGTTCCATTAGTGAAGAGGTCAGTTCAGAAACCGAAACATTATGATGAATTACAAGCTGGTCAATATTTTGTCCTACCCAGTCTAAAGACTGATAAAGATCAATCAAATGCTCAGGAATTTCTGAAGTATACGTATTAGTTTCTTCATTTTGACTTTGTTGCTGGCTTTGCCATTGAGTTGGTAAGGCGAGGTCTTCAATAATTTGTTCGGGATGATCAACTAAAATTGCTCCCTCACGAATAAGTTGATGGCATCCTTGATGGAACTCACTATAAATATGGCCCGGAATGGCGAATACGGTTTTGCCTTGTTCAGCAGCTTTATTGGCCGTGATGAGCGAGCCACTTTTTAATGTCGCTTCTACCACCAAAACACCTAAACTCAAACCACTAACAATTCGGTTTCTACGTGGAAAATGCTGTTGTAATGGCGGTGTACCAGGTAAAAACTCAGTAATAATGGCGCCGTTCTGAGCCAAAATATGTTCTGCCAGTTTTTTATTTTGAGCTGGATAGGTAGTGTCTAGGCCCGTACCAGTGACTGCAATTGTACGTTGATGAGCGGATGCACCTTGATGAGCTGCTTCATCAATGCCATAAGCCAGACCACTACTAATAAAAAAGCCCTTTTCACTTAAATAGTAGGCGAAATCATAAGCCACCTGACGTCCATGTGGGCTTGGTTTTCGGCTACCGACAATCGCAATTTGCGGTTGCAATAATGCCTGTGCCTGACCTTTTCCAAAAATAACAGGTGGATGATCTGTATAAGGGAGTAATTGAGTAGGGTAGCCAGAGTCATCTAACGTCAAAATAAAATCAGTATGCTGCTGAACTTGTTGTATAAGCTGTTCGAACTGAGCTTGGCCTTGTGCTGTTTGAAATTCGTTTACACGCTTTAAGTGATTAGCATGTAACCCCAAAGAGGACCACTTTGCTAAACCATCAGGTTGAGTTGCTTTTTCACAAGTTCCAAAATAATCGATAATTTTTTTAAAACTAACTAATGAGTGCTGCACCAAATACCACACTTTAAGCGTGTGGTAATGGTGTGAAGAAAGTTGGGTGAGCATTGTAGAAGGTACATCCAACATTAATCATTAAAGCGAGGTGGCTGAATGCTTGAGCCGACTTTAATAGGCAAATCGCTTTCTAGAACATAGGCATAACTCAGCTGATCAAAAGTTCTAAAAACCATCAGACTCCCAATTTGTTGACCAGGAAGTTGAATCGCTTCTTTAGTTTTAGGATCGCGAATTGTCTCGCCTTGTTGTGTAATATCAAAAACTTGACCTACCTGAACACCTTGTGCTGTACCGCGGTCCAAAGTCACTACACTATGTTTTGCAGCTCTACCGATTGAACCCATGACACGAATAATTTTGCCCCCATCAGTCACTTGTTTGGCATCTACTGGGTAAAATAAGGTTGGCAAAGTAGCTTGTTCTTCAGGCATAACACGATCGCCACGACGTACTTCAGCGTTATAACTATCTGTTAGCTCTAATGTAGTAATGTCTTTTTCAGAAGATACCGCAACACCTGAAGCAACCTGTAGTAGCTCAATACCAAGGCTATGCTTTTTACCTTTACTATCTGTGAAATAGTAAGGTTCACCTTCTCGATAGACTGCATAACGCTGACCATCAACTAGACCTTTTCCTCTTGCATAAATAGTTTGACCTTTTCCTGCAAGTACACGTTGGTCGGCTGTACCAACAACGTAAGGTGTGTTGGTAATTGAATCGGCTGGTAAAATAGTGCTGTTCTCTAGCCACTGTTTAATATGTTCAAGTGGAATAACTGGCACACTATTATTTAATGCTTCTACGCGAACTTGTGGTTGTAAGTTTGTGGTTTGGCCTGTGTAACGACGAATAATGCCTACACAGCCATCCCCTTCATCTTTGCCCACAAGTGGACGTCCATCTAAGCTACATAACAGTAACCGATCGCCCGGATAAATCCAGTGAGGGTTTTTAACATGTTGATTACTTGCCCAAATTTCAGGCCAACGCCATGGCTTATTGAGAAAATGGCCGGAAATATCCCATAGGGTATCCCCACGTTTTACAACATACACATTCGGTGCATTGCTTTTAAGAGAAGGTGGATTATGATTTGGACTGGCAGCATGAACCTCTGCTACCGTACCTAGTGCGACAGTTGTACAGAGTGCTAAAGCAAGTAAATGCTTCTTTATCCCCAAAGCATGAAATTCAGCCATGCCGTTAAAAACCTTTTTCATTATGATAATTCCTAAAAATTATGCGTGCAGATGCGTTATAATAGGCGGCTTACACACAATTTTTCGATGAAGTATTTCCTTCATTTGGTTTTTCAATCAATGGCATAAGTGAGGACGTCAGTATGGCCTTATTACCTATTTTAAGTTTTCCTGATCCCCGTCTTCGTACCATTGCTAAGCCTGTTGAAGAAGTTACTGATGAAATTCGTCAACTTGCAGCAGATATGTTTGAAACCATGTATGCGGCACCCGGTATTGGTTTAGCAGCTTCTCAGGTCGATCGTCATATTCAGCTTATCGTCATGGATTTGTCTGAATCTAAAGATGAACCTATGGTTTTCATTAACCCCAAAATAACTCCACTGACTGAAGAGACGCAGCCGTACGAAGAAGGCTGTCTATCAGTGCCACAAATATACGATAAAGTTGACCGTCCGTCACGTGTGAAAATCGAGGCAATTAACCTTGAAGGTCAAGCATTTGAGATAGAAGCTGACGGACTTCTCGCTGTTTGTATCCAACATGAAATGGATCACTTAAAAGGCAAATTGTTTGTGGATTATTTATCGCCACTTAAACGTCAGCGTGCACGTGAAAAAGTCGAAAAGATTGTTCGCCAACGCGAGCGTGAAAAAGTTGCGGTAAAACGTTAAAAGTTTTCAAACATCAATATAGCGTGGATGTGATTTTTGGTTTTTCGTAGTGGTCTGTTGCTCGCATGTGCAGCAGTGTTTTTACAGATTGCGGTATTTCTACAGCCGCTATTACCGAAGCAATATCAAATTGCTCCGGTCTGTGAAACTATTACCCGTGCTTTGCTTAAACCTAAGGCACAGATGGAAACCATGTCACATGCCATGCATCATTCACATCACGACCACCATATCGGACAGGCACAAGTACCTGAACATCATGACCACCATGATGCAAATCACCAGTGCCAATATTGTACCGTCTATGCCAATCTGGTTTTACCACCTGAATTTGGCGTAAAAGAGGTACTTGTTCGTATACAAGTTCGCTTAGTCGCTTATCAACAAGCATTTAGACATGTTTATTTTGCGCTACAGCGACTCTTCTTACTCCCGCAAGGGCGTGCACCGCCTCTATTTGCATAAATAAAAGCAATTTTTGTTGGGGTCTTTATTGACTTCGATATCACTTTATTTATGTTTTAGAGCGTATAAAAATGCCACATTCTAAATTTTTACTACAACCTTTATGGGTTGCGATGCTTGCTGTTTCTCATTCAGGCTTAGCTTTTGCCGATTCAGAGAAAAATGATGCTGATACCAACACACTTCATTCATTAGCACCTATTGTTGTTACAGCACAGCAAGGCAACGATGCAAATGGTCTGATTGTACATGCGGACCCGAAACAGCCAATTCAGCCAGTACCTGCTACAGATGGCGCAGACTATTTACAAAGTATTATGGGTTTTAACTCAATACAAAGCGGTGGAACAAATGGTGATGTGACATTCCGAGGGATGTTTGGTTCACGTATTAAAATTCTAACAAACGGTACGGAGAATCTCGGTGCATGCCCAAACCGTATGGATGCTCCAACTTCTTATATTTCACCAGAAAGCTATGATCGTATTTCTGTGATTAAAGGTCCGCAAACGGTTCAATATGCCAATACAGGTTCGGCAGCAACAGTCCTGTTTGAACGTCAGCCTGAGAAACTTACCTCCGAAAAACCTTATCGTGGGCAAGCAAGTGTTTTACTAGGTTCATATGGACGTATCGACCATAATGTTGAAGCAGCAGTTGGCGATGAGAAAAAATATATTCGTTTAAATGCCAACCGTTCAGAGTCCAATAGTTATCAAGACGGTGATGGTAATACTGTACCTTCAGCATGGAAGAAGTGGAATGCTGATGTAGCACTTGGCTTTACTCCAGATGAAAACACGTGGATCGAACTCACAGGCGGAAAATCTGATGGTGAGTCGCTTTATGCAGGACGTTCAATGGATGGTTCTCAGTTTGCGCGTGAAAGCTTAGGACTGCGTTTCGAAAAGAAAAATATCACCGGTATCATTAAAAAAATCGAAGGGCAGGTGAACTACAGCTATAACGACCATATTATGGATAATTTTAGTTTGCGCACACCGCCATTAGTTGAAATGAACCATGGTGGTATGACCATGCTCATGCCAAACGCGATGGCCATGCAAGTAACGCGCCGTACACTAAATTCTCGCTTAGCCATGACCTCTGAATGGGATAAATGGAGCCTGATCACTGGGGTAGATTCACAATTTAATAAACATGGCGGTAGCATGTCATCGCCAACAATGCCTTCTATGAATGTTCCATATCGACAAGATATGCGTTTTCAATCATATGGAGCTTTCGGTGAACTTGGCTATCAATGGAATGATAAAAACAAGTTAGTGACAGGTGCACGTTTAGATCGGGTAACAGTTGAAGATGAGCGAGCCGATTCTAAAGCCCAAGGCTTTAATACGAAGCTTGAGAAGACTTTGCCAAGCGCATTTGTTCGCTGGGAAAACCAACATCCTGAGCATGACTTCAAAAGCTATATCGGTTTAGGTTATGTAGAGCGTATGCCTGATTATTGGGAGCTTTTCTCTCCTAAACATGGTAATGCTGGCTCAACCAACACCTTTAACGGTGTGAATCCTGAGAAAACATTGCAGTTAGATCTAGGCTTCCAACAACAACATGGTGCTTTAAACACATGGGCTTCTGCTTATGCAGGCTTAGTAGATGACTACATATTAATGAGTTATCACCATCACCCGAGTATGGGAATGGGTGGGCATGATATGAGCCATGATATTACTGCAGGTGCCAAGAATGTTGATGCAACTATTGCTGGTGCAGAAGCAGGTATTGGATATCAATTTACCGATCATATTCAGGCAGATTTGAGTGCTATGTATGCGTGGGGTAAAAACACCACAGATGACAAACCGTTACCTCAAATTTCCCCGTTAGAAGGTCGATTAAATATTCGCTATGTAGCCGACAAATATAACTTAGGCCTGTTGTGGCGAGCTGTTGCTGAGCAAAACCGTGTGAGTCTACATCAAGGTAATATCGTGGGATATGACCTAAAACCAAGTAAAGGTTTCTCAACACTTTCTTTAAACGGAAGTTATAACCTTCGTAAAGATATTGATGTCTCTATTGGTATCGATAACGTACTAGATAAGACCTATACCGAACACTTAAATAAAGCTGGTAGTGCAGGCTTTGGATTTGCGAGCGAAGAGCAGTTTAACAATATCGGAAGAAATTACTGGGTTCGTATGAGCATGAAGTTTTGATCAGCTTAGCGAATTAAATGAATTAATTTAAGAGAGAAATGAAATGACTAATAAATTATCGCCTGAACAGTCTTGGTGGGGATGGAAGTTACTTATTGTGGCGTCTATCTTGAGTGTATTGTTTATGATTGTTTTTTACTTGGCCATTAACAATGAACCTGACTATATGCCTAGTCAAAAAAATAAGCAGATGATGGAAACGCATGAGCAAATGAATCACGCTGAAATGCACGGTTCATCAGCTCAATAAGGTTTTTAATATTTGAAAATGGAAGTCCGGATAACGGGCTTCCATTTTTTATTTTTAGGTTTTAATAATTATTGATGCATACTTGCTAAGGTTTTTATCTTGCCTTGATTTTCATAAAGACGTAGACCAAGTTTTTGTAAATTACGACCCGATTGAGTTAAAAAACTTTCAACCTTTGGTGAAAATTTTGCGCCGTTAAAAAGTACTGAATTACGCAAAATCAGATAATAAGCAAACCATGAAGCAGACTGCTGAGGCAATCCGAGTAGTTTCATCCTTTTCTTACCAATAAAAAATTGGGTAAGTTCTAAATGTTGCCGATAAGCAAGTTTCTGCTGTAAAGAACGCAAATACAGATATTGTCTCTCAAAAGGCTCTTTAGATAAGCTTGATCCTAATTCAATACTGCTGTGATCGGAACGAGGATGAGCAAACTGCATCCAGTAAAGTAATCGCCAGCCTTCAGTTTCAGATTGAATAAGCCACTTTTCATCGATTCCCATTAACCAACCAACATAACGCCAGAAATGTAAAAAACTCTTTGCCTCTTGTTTTGTTGGCCATATACCTAAAGCTCTAATACCGAGTAAAACTACACTACTAAAAGCCAAATTAGTCATGGCTAAATCAAATTGATTAAGAGGAATTCCCCAAACCCCACTATCCCAACGATCAGACTTTTTTAATTGCCGGCGAACGAGTGCATGAATAAAGCGAACATAAATCGTTGACGTAAAACCTGCACTCAAACGACAAAGCCCTTGAGGTTCAGTAATATCCACCCACCATTTTGTGGTTTCTGCTAAACGAGTACCTGCTTGTTTCTTTAATGCCCCGGTTAAAATTAGGGGTTGATTAAATCCCGGATATAAATATCCCCCCATTAAAGATAAATCTCTAAGAATAAAACCATTATTTATTCCTAAACGATGAGTAAATTTAATAGCCTCATCAATTTGTTGCTGGTCTAACCATTCAGGCTTTTGTTCAATGTAATTAAAGAAATTTTCTAACTCAGTAGGTAGAGACTCAGATAGATCATCGCGGCCTTGAAATAATATTTTCTCAAAAATTATTCGGTGATCTTTGGGATTTTGCATAACCCAATCAATCAGCTTATCCATTTCAACGTCCCCTTCGCAAAGAGCACGTTGTAAAGATACATATTCTGTATAGTTTGGTTGTACTGGTTTTTCACAGCAGATATTTAAAAACTGAGTAAAGAAATTACTGTCTTGCATATCATTAAAAGAAGCAAGTCGAGTCGGGTTAATCATTTGCATATCTTTACTTGCGTATTGAACTGAATAATAAATAGGCTAATATGAATAATTATTCGCATTCAATTCGCATTTAATGAATTCAAACTAATGAGAAAAGCTCCACAGCAACAGCGTTCAAAACTTATTGTTGACAATATTTTAGAAGCGACACAGCAATGTATTGCCCAATATGGATTGCTTCATACAACAACTCCCAAAATTGCAGAGAAATCTGGAGTGAGTGTAGGTTCGATTTACCAATACTTTGAGAATAAAGATCAAATCATAGAAGAACTATTACGCCGTAAAAGTGAATTATTAGGGCAGCAACTTAAAGAATTAGTTATGCAGCAGGGGAATATTCCTTTAGATCTGCTTATCCCCTTGGCAATAGAGCTAGGATTTAATGCATTAAAAGCTGATCAAGGCTTTTTTATAGAAGTACTGAAACATTGGCATGACTACAGTCATTCGCAAGCTGCTCAGATTTTAGAAAAGCATTTTTTTGAAGTAGGTTTATATACATTTAGTAGAAATCCTCATCAGTGGGACTTCGAGCAGGTAAAGCATAAATCCTTTGTAATTATTAATAGTACGCTTTTTACGATGATGCGTTACGTGAGCCAGAACAATTTTCTTATCTCAGAACAACAACTTAAACGAGAATTATCAAGCATGATACTGGCTTATTTAGGCCAAAAATAAGAAATAAAAATAATTATTCATATAAAACAAATACTTGATTTGTATTTTGGTTTAAAATTGAACGCTCAAGTCATTAATTTCTAATTTCCGCTTGCAAAGGGATTTGGATGGTCTATAATGCACATCCATCGGCGGTGATGCAGATAGAAACTTGTTGAAAAACAGTTACTTGAGATTAGATTGGTTACTTTAAGTGATGAATTTGATGTTAAGTTGGTTTGAGAAGTAAGTTTTAAAAATATCGAAATTACCTGTTGACTTTTAAGAGATTAAGAGTAATATAGCCGACCTAGCTTGCTGGTGACGAACCAGGAAGAAGATCATTAAGAGAATTGAAGAACAACTTGTGTGGATTTTTACTGATTGATTAATCGAAATAATTTTCATTGATTGATTGGTTTAAATTACTCGAAGTTTATTTGAGCGAAATTTAAGTCAGTAATTGATGAGCCAGAATTGGCACCTTGTCTATAAATAAGGTGCAAAATGATTTTAACTGAAGAGTTTGATCATGGCTCAGATTGAACGCTGGCGGCAGGCTTAACACATGCAAGTCGAGCGGGGGAAGGTAGCTTGCTACTGGACCTAGCGGCGGACGGGTGAGTAATGCTTAGGAATCTGCCTATTAGTGGGGGACAACATCTCGAAAGGGATGCTAATACCGCATACGTCCTACGGGAGAAAGCAGGGGATCTTCGGACCTTGCGCTAATAGATGAGCCTAAGTCGGATTAGCTAGTTGGTGGGGTAAAGGCCTACCAAGGCGACGATCTGTAGCGGGTCTGAGAGGATGATCCGCCACACTGGGACTGAGACACGGCCCAGACTCCTACGGGAGGCAGCAGTGGGGAATATTGGACAATGGGCGCAAGCCTGATCCAGCCATGCCGCGTGTGTGAAGAAGGCCTTATGGTTGTAAAGCACTTTAAGCGAGGAGGAGGCTACTTTAGATAATACCTAGAGATAGTGGACGTTACTCGCAGAATAAGCACCGGCTAACTCTGTGCCAGCAGCCGCGGTAATACAGAGGGTGCAAGCGTTAATCGGATTTACTGGGCGTAAAGCGCGCGTAGGCGGCTAATTAAGTCAAATGTGAAATCCCCGAGCTTAACTTGGGAATTGCATTCGATACTGGTTAGCTAGAGTGTGGGAGAGGATGGTAGAATTCCAGGTGTAGCGGTGAAATGCGTAGAGATCTGGAGGAATACCGATGGCGAAGGCAGCCATCTGGCCTAACACTGACGCTGAGGTGCGAAAGCATGGGGAGCAAACAGGATTAGATACCCTGGTAGTCCATGCCGTAAACGATGTCTACTAGCCGTTGGGGCCTTTGAGGCTTTAGTGGCGCAGCTAACGCGATAAGTAGACCGCCTGGGGAGTACGGTCGCAAGACTAAAACTCAAATGAATTGACGGGGGCCCGCACAAGCGGTGGAGCATGTGGTTTAATTCGATGCAACGCGAAGAACCTTACCTGGCCTTGACATAGTAAGAACTTTCCAGAGATGGATTGGTGCCTTCGGGAACTTACATACAGGTGCTGCATGGCTGTCGTCAGCTCGTGTCGTGAGATGTTGGGTTAAGTCCCGCAACGAGCGCAACCCTTTTCCTTATTTGCCAGCGAGTAATGTCGGGAACTTTAAGGATACTGCCAGTGACAAACTGGAGGAAGGCGGGGACGACGTCAAGTCATCATGGCCCTTACGGCCAGGGCTACACACGTGCTACAATGGTCGGTACAAAGGGTTGCTACACAGCGATGTGATGCTAATCTCAAAAAGCCGATCGTAGTCCGGATTGGAGTCTGCAACTCGACTCCATGAAGTCGGAATCGCTAGTAATCGCGGATCAGAATGCCGCGGTGAATACGTTCCCGGGCCTTGTACACACCGCCCGTCACACCATGGGAGTTTGTTGCACCAGAAGTAGCTAGCCTAACTGCAAAGAGGGCGGTTACCACGGTGTGGCCGATGACTGGGGTGAAGTCGTAACAAGGTAGCCGTAGGGGAACCTGCGGCTGGATCACCTCCTTAACGAAAGATTGACGATTGGTAAGAATCCACAACAAGTTGTTCTTCATAGATGTATCTGAGGGTCTGTAGCTCAGTTGGTTAGAGCACACGCTTGATAAGCGTGGGGTCACAAGTTCAAGTCTTGTCAGACCCACCATGACTTTGACTGGTTAAAGTTATAGATAAAAGATACATGACTGATGATGTAAGCTGGGGACTTAGCTTAGTTGGTAGAGCGCCTGCTTTGCACGCAGGAGGTCAGGAGTTCGACTCTCCTAGTCTCCACCAGAACTTAAGATAAGTTCGGATTACAGAAATTAGTAAATAGAGATTTCGGTCTTGATTTATTAACTTCTGTGATTTAAGTATCACAGTATTAAGCATGACCTGATGAAGGCATGTTTATTCATTAACAGATTGGCAAAATTGAGTCTGAAATAAATTGTTCACTCAATAACAAAGAGAGATGAAGTAATTCTGATCTTGGAGTTAATTGAGAACTAGCAAATTAACTGAATCAAGCGTTTTGGTATATGAATTTAGATTGAAGCTGTACAGTGTTTAAATACACAGTGCTCTAAACTGAAATGTTGAAGTTACTAACTTGTAGGTAACATCGACTGTTTGGGGTTGTATAGTCAAGTAATTAAGTGCATGTGGTGGATGCCTTGGCAGTCAGAGGCGATGAAAGACGTGATAGCCTGCGAAAAGCTCCGGGGAGGCGGCAAATATCCTTTGATCCGGAGATGTCTGAATGGGGGAACCCACCTACTTTAAGGTAGGTATTGCAACATGAATACATAGTGTTGCAAGGCGAACGAGGGGAAGTGAAACATCTCAGTACCCTTAGGAAAAGAAATCAATTGAGATTCCCTCAGTAGCGGCGAGCGAACGGGGATCAGCCCATTAAGTTATGTGTGTTTTAGTGGAACGCTCTGGGAAGTGCGAACGTAGAGGGTGATATTCCCGTACACGAAAGGGCACACATAATGATGACGAGTAGGGCGAGGCACGTGAAACCTTGTCTGAATATGGGGGGACCATCCTCCAAGGCTAAATACTCCTGACTGACCGATAGTGAACCAGTACCGTGAGGGAAAGGCGAAAAGAACCCCTGTGAGGGGAGTGAAATAGATCCTGAAACCGCATGCATACAAGCAGTGGGAGCACCTTCGTGGTGTGACTGCGTACCTTTTGTATAATGGGTCAGCGACTTATATTCAGTAGCGAGGTTAACCGTATAGGGGAGCCGTAGAGAAATCGAGTCTTAATAGGGCGTTTAGTTGCTGGGTATAGACCCGAAACCAGGCGATCTATCCATGAGCAGGTTGAAGGTTGGGTAACACTAACTGGAGGACCGAACCCACTGTCGTTGAAAAGCCAGGGGATGACTTGTGGATAGGGGTGAAAGGCTAATCAAGCCTGGTGATAGCTGGTTCTCCCCGAAAGCTATTTAGGTAGCGCCTCGGACGAATACCATAGGGGGTAGAGCACTGTTTCGGCTAGGGGGTCATCCCGACTTACCAAACCGATGCAAACTCCGAATACCTATGAGTACTATCCGGGAGACAGACTGCGGGTGCTAACGTCCGTAGTCAAGAGGAAAACAATCCAGACCGCCAGCTAAGGCCCCAAAATCATAGTTAAGTGGGAAACGATGTGGGAAGGCATAGACAGCTAGGAGGTTGGCTTAGAAGCAGCCACCCTTTAAAGAAAGCGTAATAGCTCACTAGTCGAGTCGGCCTGCGCGGAAGATGTAACGGGGCTAAAACTATGTGCCGAAGCTGCGGATTTGACATTAGTCAAGTGGTAGGGGAGCGTTCTGTAAGCCGATGAAGGTGTATTGAGAAGTATGCTGGAGGTATCAGAAGTGCGAATGCTGACGTGAGTAACGACAAAACGGGTGAAAAACCCGTTCGCCGAAAGACCAAGGGTTCCAGTCCAACGTTAATCGGGGCTGGGTGAGTCGACCCCTAAGGCGAGGCCGAAAGGCGTAGTCGATGGGAAATTGGTTAATATTCCAATACTTCTGTGTAATGCGATGAGAGGACGGAGAAGGTTAAGTCAGCCTGGCGTTGGTTGTCCAGGTGGAAGGATGTAGGTATGTATCTTAGGCAAATCCGGGGTACTCTATACTGAGATCCGATAGCAAGCTGTACTTGTACAGCGAAGTGGCTGATACCATGCTTCCAGGAAAAGTCTCTAAGCTTCAGTTACACAGGAATCGTACCCGAAACCGACACAGGTGGTCAGGTCGAGTAGACCAAGGCGCTTGAGAGAACTCTGCTGAAGGAACTAGGCAAAATGGTACCGTAACTTCGGGAGAAGGTACGCTGTTGTTGGTGATGGAACTTGCTTCCTGAGCTGATGACAGCCGCAGAAACCAGGCCGCTGCAACTGTTTATTAAAAACATAGCACTCTGCAAACACGAAAGTGGACGTATAGGGTGTGATGCCTGCCCGGTGCTGGAAGGTTAATTGATGGGGTTAGCGTAAGCGAAGCTCTTGATCGAAGCCCCAGTAAACGGCGGCCGTAACTATAACGGTCCTAAGGTAGCGAAATTCCTTGTCGGGTAAGTTCCGACCTGCACGAATGGCATAATGATGGCGGCGCTGTCTCCAGCAGAGGCTCAGTGAAATCGAAATCGCTGTGAAGATGCAGTGTACCCGCGGCTAGACGGAAAGACCCCGTGAACCTTTACTGCAGCTTGACACTGAACTTTGACCTTACTTGTGTAGGATAGGTGGGAGGCTTTGAAGTTGGAACGCTAGTTCCAATGGAGCCGTCCTTGAAATACCACCCTGGTAATGTTGAGGTTCTAACTCTGTCCCGTTATCCGGGACGAGGACCGTGTCTGGTGGGTAGTTTGACTGGGGCGGTCTCCTCCTAAAGAGTAACGGAGGAGTACGAAGGTGCGCTCAGCGTGGTCGGAAATCACGCGTAGAGTATAAAGGCAAAAGCGCGCTTAACTGCGAGACCCACAAGTCGAGCAGGTACGAAAGTAGGTCTTAGTGATCCGGTGGTTCTGTATGGAAGGGCCATCGCTCAACGGATAAAAGGTACTCTGGGGATAACAGGCTGATACCGCCCAAGAGTTCATATCGACGGCGGTGTTTGGCACCTCGATGTCGGCTCATCTCATCCTGGGGCTGAAGCAGGTCCCAAGGGTATGGCTGTTCGCCATTTAAAGAGGTACGCGAGCTGGGTTTAGAACGTCGTGAGACAGTTCGGTCCCTATCTACCGTGGGCGCTGGAAATTTGAGAGGATCTGCTCCTAGTACGAGAGGACCAGAGTGGACGAACCTCTGGTGTACCGGTTGTGACGCCAGTCGCATCGCCGGGTAGCTATGTTCGGAAGGGATAACCGCTGAAAGCATCTAAGCGGGAAGCCTACCTCAAGATAAGATTTCCCTAGGAATTTATTCCTCTAAAGAGCCGTTCGAGACTAGGACGTTGATAGGTTGGATGTGGAAGCATAGTGATATGTGAAGCTGACCAATACTAATTGCTCGTGAGGCTTGACTATACAACACCCAAGCAGTTGTATATAAAGCATCAATCGATTCATAAATCTACAAAGCAACTTGATTTAGTTAAACGCTTAGCTAAAATGAACACAGTCAGATTCAATCAGCCCAGTCTGTAAAGATTTGGAAAACGCTTCGGCAGTTAATAAGACCAAAGCAAGTATCCATAAACAGTTGTGCTGGCGACCATAGCAAGAGTGAACCACCTGATCCCTTCCCGAACTCAGAAGTGAAACCTCTTAGCGCTGATGGTAGTGTGGGGTTACCCATGTGAGAGTAAGTCATCGCCAGCTCATTATTCCAAACACCCCCATTCTAAAGAGTGGGGGTGTTTTTTATTGCGCGAAATAAAGTGAAAATTTAATTCATAGAAAACACATAACTAAAAATCAGATTTGCACAGTTGCTCTGTTTCAGAGATATAGGGTCTTAGTTCAATGTAATAAAAAAACATTTCATAATATTTCAATCTTTGCTTAATCTATAAATAGTTAAATTTGAGTTTTCATCTATGCAGTTCAAAATTATCGCAGCCCAAGATCTAGATAAAAATCAACGCCATCAAATTGCTGAATTATGTTTTGCTGCTTTTGATGAAGATCCTTGGAGCCAATATGCTTTCATGCAAAAAGCATTTCATGTCGTGGGTATATTAGATGATCAAATTGTTTCACATGCCTTATGGACGGATAGAGTTTTTACTATAAATGGTAGCTCCAATGTAAAAACTGCTTATGTAGAGTATGTGACTACTAATTACACGATGAGAGGTAAGGGGCTTGCATCACAATTACTAAAATATTTAGTTGAAGCATTAACTGATTTGGAATATGAACTTGCTGCATTACAACCAGAAGATGAAGCGTTTTATAAAAAATTAGGTTGGACTACTTGGTGGGGAGATTTGTACATCAAACAAGATACATCTACTTATCTGACTGATGACTATGAAATTATGCTATATCCTTTGAGTATCTCTATGAAAGATCTACTATTGCATCGCTCACAGGGCGATAGTATTTGCGCAGAATGGCGAGAGGGTGAGGTTTGGTAGTTAGAATGGTCTAATAATTTTATTATTTTTTTCTAAGTCTAATTTAGATGTAGTTGTCATTTTTTTATATTACTTAACTTTTTCTACTTTCCTGTTTATTAGACAAGCCTATAATGATTCAGAATCATTCCAAATCTAATAAGGATATAACATGTCTACCGACCAGCAATTTCCAACTCCCAACAATTTAGGTATCGCGGTATATTCCAATAATGCCGAAGCTATTGGTAATACACCTTTAGTACGTATTAACCGTTTGATTAAAACGGGCGCAACCGTATTAGCAAAAGTGGAAAGCCGTAACCCTGCATTTTCTGTGAAATGCCGTATTGGCGCGGCACTTATTGCAGATGCAGAGAAACGTGGTGTATTAAAAGAAGGTATGCATATTGTTGAGCCAACCAGTGGTAATACTGGTATTGCATTGGCGTTTGTTGCTGCGGCAAAAGGATATCCAATAACTTTAACTATGCCTGCAAGTATGAGCCTTGAGCGTAGAAAAGTACTGAAAGCTTTAGGTGCTAATTTGGTTTTAACTGAACCCGCAAAAGGTATGAAAGGTGCAGTTGATGAGGCTATACGATTAGCAACTGAACAGCCAGATCTTTATTTCTTGCCACAACAATTTGAAAACCCAGCGAATCCACAAATTCATGTAGACACAACTGGTCCTGAAATTTGGCAAGCTACAGGTGGGCAAGTCGATATTTTAGTTGCGGGCGTCGGTACAGGCGGTACGATTACAGGTATTTCTCGTTACTTTGAACAGGTTCAAAATAAACCTTTGTATTCAGTAGCAGTTGAACCTGCTGAGTCTCCAATTATTACTCAAACCAAAAATGGTGAAAACATTACACCTGCACCACATAAAATTCAGGGAATTGGTGCGAACTTTATTCCAAAGAATCTTGATTTGGACCTTGTGGATGAAGTCTTACCAGTGAGTAGCGAAGAAGCAATTCAATGGGCGAGAAACTGTGCAACCCAAGAAGGTATTTTAGTGGGTATTTCAAGTGGAGCTGCATTAGCAGCCGCTGCAAAAATTGCAGAACGTCCTGAAAATGCTGGTAAAACCATTGTTGTTATTCTGCCAGACAGTGGGGAGCGTTATTTGTCTTCTGTCTTATTTGAAGGTTTATTTGACGAATAAAATTAACCGCATAAAAAAGCCCATCCATTGATGGGCTTTTGTTTAAGTTTTTTATAGAGCACTTTTTAAATTTTTTTGATGATGCTTAATAGATCGAGCATATTTTTTCGCTTTGTGACGGGTCCAGAAGCTTCTCTCATATCCTGTTGGCCCAACATTATAATAAGCTGTAGCTTTAAACCAGCTATCTGCGGTTTGATAGTAATGATTTAAAATATAAGCACCACATTGGATATTTGTAGATTCATCATACAAATTACCAGCACAAGTTTGTTGCCAATAGCTTGGAATAATTTGAGTTAAACCAACAGCCCCAGTCGGAGATCGGGCATTACTGTTGTAATTCGACTCTTGTCTGATAACTGCCGCGAGTAAAAGTGGAGGAACATTATATTTGTCAGCACTTCGAATAATCATAGGAGATAATCTATTCGCTGTACTCGGTGGAACGGAATAAGCTTTTTGTAAACCAGATGATAGCTTATTTGAACGCCAAGTAAATGAGCCACTATTAGGGCCTAAGCTTGTACATCCTGTCATTATGATCATCAAGAAAATTATGAAAAATTTCAGACCAAGGATGTGTAATTGTGATGGTTCAAAACGATTTTGGGTTAAAGATGGGGTAAGCAAAATACAAAACCAATAATGAAGTTTCAAATAAAATGATGGTATTTAGCTGTACTTATAGGATCAATGTTAGTTCTGTTGCTCAGCACATCTAAAAAGTAAGAATTTTGTATAATTGAAATGAAAAAACCCCGACATCCTGTCGAGGTTCCTTCGTATTCAGCTTTATGTAGCTAACTCCTGTCAACTACCGCTTCCTGCGTTCTTATTCTTCTTCAATGAGACATCCTGTCTCTCTATGATTCATATATTATGAAATAATACTAAAGCTGAATATCCGCAAATCACCGCAAGTTTTGTAAGTTTTAACTTACAGACGTACTTTTTTAACTTTCTTAAATACAAGGTCAACGAGTTTCTGGGCTACAGGAGCACAAATCAATACACTCGGAAAAGCCAGTATCCATGCAATAATCCAAGCTGATACCCATAATGAAACGAAGTGATGATTTAGTCCTACTACTTTAAAAGTTGAAATACCTGAAACGATAAAAGACATCATTCCCGATAAAATTAAGAGGAATAAAAGTTTCTGTGCTTTCATGGGTTTATAGTCCTAGATAAGCATTCAATGTTAATGCAAAATTTTCTCCAAATTGTTGAGCAGTTTTAATATCTCCTTCATCAAACCTATCGGCATTACTGCCATGTTCAGCCTGAGCCATTAAGCCTGACCATGAACCGAGACGGTTGGCTGCTTGAGCATAAGGAATACCTTGGTGCTGCTCGGGCAGAATCGGGTTGCCGATCCATAACATACCGTGTTGCATACAAAAGGTAAAAATCGAAATGAGTGTCGATTGTTTATCACCAGCGGGAAGAGAGGAAACGGTAAATCCAGCTGCAAGCTTTCCCTTAAAGTTCTGCTTTTTCCATAATGGGCCCGTTGCATCCATGAGTTGTTTTAACTTGGAAGATGCACCTCCTAAATAAGTAGGAGATCCCCAAATTAAGCCATCATATTGGATAAGAGTCTCTGGGTTCTCGATAAGATCTTCGGCATTGAGTAAATCTACTTCAATATCTTGATGGCTTAAAATACCAGTTTGAATTTGCTGAGCGATAAATTGGGTATGTCCTTGGCGACTATAGTAAATAATGGCAACAGTTTTCATGGATAATTTCCTTTTTATTTAAATTTGAAATAGTTTTGCGGTGAGATATAAACCACAGCCAAAAAAGCTATGATTCAGTAAACTTTTTAGACAGTTCAGGAAAGGGTGCGGGGTTTTTGACGAAGCAAAACCACTACCCATGGCCGGTTGCATAATAAAAAAGGGAATTAGAACAGTGACTACACCAAATATTAGTGCTGAGTAAAACTGAGGATGAATGAGCCAATCTGAGCCGACAATGACAAGAAAGCTCAATGCAAAGATAATCCCAACACTATAATGAGTAATCCAGCCCAATAAATATTCACCCTGAATTTGAGGGCTTTGAGCGATAGATTGATGGATGAGTTTTCCTTGAACTATCCAACCTACCCAGCGTCCAAGAAAGGAAAAATTTAAAGTCGGGATCTTAAATATTTTTAGTATTAACAGCCATATATCCATAATAACTGTTGCACCAACACCAAGACATAAAGCTTGAAAGAATAATGTGGAGGTATTCATTTTTACACCTTGCTTTTATACGTATGAAACGTGATAAATTTATTGTGCAAGTTCAAGTTCACTTGAAGTCAAGGGGGTGTTATGGATATTGGTGAAGTTTCTAAGAAGGCAAAAGTCACAACCGCTACACTACGTTTTTATGAAGAGAAGGGGTTAATTAAACCGATAGGGCGGCAAGGTTTGCGTCGGCAGTATGGTAAGCAGGTGCTTGATCAACTGGCACTTATTGCTTTAGGACGTGCTGCCGGATTTTCTTTAAATGAGATCGCTACTATGTTTGGACAAGATGGTAAGCCTGATCTTGATCGTCAGAAACTAAAAAATAAAGCTGAACAACTAGAGCAAATGGCAAAGCGATTACATTTTATTAGTCAAGGATTACAACATGCAGCTGTCTGTCCAGCCGAAAATCATATGGAATGCCCAACCTTTCAGAACTTTTTGAAAGCAGCAATTGCTGGAGAATATCAGCCAACAAAACTTTAATTCGTTATAGTGAAGACATTTAATTTATGTTTGTATTGAGCAGTGGGCTTGTCATATTTTCGCCATAAAGATTTCATCTTTTTGAAGCAAAAACTTCATATAAGCTTGATTAAATTTGCTTAATTTTTTACCAAATGTATAAAATCATGAGCAAAAAAACTTTAGTCGCATTATTATGCTGTGCCAGTTTAGGATTGACGGCATGTAATGATGATAACGATCAAGAACAAACTTCACCTACTGAAAACGTTACCGAATCAACTTTAATTTCTTTCGCTAAGTTACCTGTAGAAACCTATGCTGCTGGGCCAGACTCTGGTGCATATGTAAAAGGTGCAAATGGAATTTATCCGCCATTTAAAGGCCAGCCTGTACAAGGTTTTTCTGCTGCATTAAAAAATGAAGATGGTAGCTATATGGCAATGGCCGATAATGGTTTTGGTACCCAAGATAATTCTTCTGACTTTTTGCTTCGTATTTATAAATTAAAACCTGATTTCAAAACTAAAGCCAAAGGTACAGGGCAAGTTACTGTACAAAGCTTTATTCAATTGCGTGATCCAAACAAGTTAATTCCTTTTAATATCGTGAATGGTAACACGCCTGAGCGTTTATTAACGGGTGCTGATTTTGACCCAGAGTCAATGCAACGTACTAGCGATGGCACTTATTGGATTGGGGATGAGTTTGGACCTTATTTACTTCATTTTTCAGCGGATGGTGTGTTATTAGATGCCCCAATTCCTTTACCAAATCCGTTAAATCCGACTCAAGAATTACGTTCACCACAAAATCAGTTTAATAAAGCACAAATTAATTTTGTAGAACCTCTAGTTCAGCAAAGTGGTGGTTTTGAAGGTATGGCAATTTCACCAGATGGGCAGTATCTTTACCCGCTTATAGAAAAGCCAATTAAATCAATTCGGGAAACGGAAAGACAATTACTGATTTCTCAATTCGATATTAAGAAAAAAGCCTATACAGGAAAATATTATTGGTTCCAGCTAGATAGTAAGGCAACCAACATTGGAGATTTCCAACTCTTTAATGATAAAGAAGGCATTATTATTGAGCGTGATGCAACTCAGAATAATTTAGGCGGCTATAAAAAATTAATTCGTATTAAATTGAATGAGTCAGGCCAGCTAGTAAGCCGTGAAGATTTAGTCGATTTAATTAAAATTGCTAACCCGAATATGTTGTATGGCACAGCTAGAGCGGGGGATATTGGTACGGGACAGGTGTTTGCTTTCCCGTTTGAAACCATTGAAGATGTGATTATTGAAAATGGCACAACGCTTACAGTACTAAATGACAATAACTTCCCTGGTTCAACAGGACGCAACGCAAAACTGGCTGATGATAATGAGATTATTCAAATTCGTTTGCCAAAAGCTTTGTTCTAATGCCTATAAATAAATTGTGTTAAGACTACGGCGGATTTTATTCCGCCGTATTTATTCCGAGAATAAAATATTGGATAAACTTTAATCAAATTAATTTCTATATTATTGTTTTCGTATGTTTTATAAACAAGGAAAATGAATGAAATTCATGTTAAAATGATCGGCTTTCATCTTTAGATGTCTCTCCTTCATCTGCTAGCCGAGATTCGCAAGCCATGTCTACCGCTTATACCATGCAAACTGCGCCAAAAGCGCTGTTTGATTACGACAAATATTGGGCGTCGTGTTTTGAACCAGCGCCATTTTTGCCGATGTCACGAGAAGAAATGGACCAACTCGGCTGGGATGCGTGTGACTTTATTTTAGTCTGTGGTGATGCTTATATTGACCACCCATCATTTGTGTCGGGTGTGATTGGACGTGTACTTGAAGCACAAGGTTTCCGTGTCGGAATTATTGCGCAACCCGACTGGACCAACGTTGAAAGCTTCCGTGTTTTAGGTAAGCCAACGATTGCTTGGGGTGTAACCGCAGGTAATATGGATTCGATGATTAACCGTTATACGGCAGATCGTAAAATCCGTTCGGATGATGCTTATTCCCCAAATAATGAACCGAACAAACGTCCTGACCGTGCTGCAACAGTATATTGCCAACGTTGTCGTGAAGCATTCCCAGATGTACCAGTATTATTAGGTGGGATTGAGGGCAGTTTACGTCGTATCGCGCACTATGATTATTGGTCAGATAAAGTGCGTCGTTCAATTTTAATGGACTCAAAAGCCGATATGCTGATGTATGGTAATGGTGAACGTGCCATTATTGACGTAATGCACCGTTTGGCTAAAGGTGAAAAAATCCACGAGATTACAGATGTTCGTGGGACAGCATTTATTATTAATAAAAATAACAGAGCATCTAAAGCAAAATTTGTTGAAATTGCCAGTAATGACGTAGATACGATTGGGCGTGTTGACCCAATTATTAACCCTTATGTCATGACTGAAGATATTGATGGCTGTGAGGTTGAGAAAGAAAAAGGTAACTCTTTAGCTCAATATCAAAATTTCCAAAAAGAGATTGTTGCAAATCCGATTGTACGTGAAGGCGATAAACTAGATGACGACACTCAAATTGTTCAACTAAAGCCTGCGCAATCAAAAGCAATTAAACACAAATTACCACCACGAGAGTTAGCGGTCATTCGTTTACCTTCTTTTGAAGAAGTGGCAAATGATCAAGTGCTGTATGCGCATGCAAACCGTATTTTGCACCTTGAAACTAATCCCGGTAATGCCCGTGCATTGGTGCAACGCCATGGTGAACGAGATGTCTGGATTAACCCACCTCCAATTCCTCTAACGACTGAGGAAATGGATTATGTGTTTGATTTACCTTATGCACGGTTGCCACATCCTACTTATGGTGATGCTCGTTTCCCTGCATTTGATATGATCAAATTCTCGGTCAACATTATGCGTGGCTGTTTTGGTGGTTGTACGTTCTGTTCAATTACAGAACATGAAGGTCGTATTATCCAAAACCGTTCGGAAGATTCGATCTTACGTGAGATTGAAAAAATCCGTGATACAGCACCAAACTTCACAGGTATTATTTCTGACTTAGGTGGCCCAACGGCAAACATGTACCGTTTGCACTGTAAAGACCCAGAAATTGAGAAGAACTGTCGTAAACCTTCTTGTGTTTATCCGGGCGTTTGTCAAAACTTGCATACCGATCATGCGCCATTAGTGCAGCTTTACCGTAAAGCGCGCGAAATTAAAGGTGTGAAGAAGATTCTGATTGGTTCAGGTTTACGTTATGACCTTGCAGTATTGAACCCTGAATATGTCAAAGAGCTGGTGCAACACCACGTGGGTGGTTATTTAAAAATTGCTCCTGAACATACTGAGCAAGGCCCGCTATCTAAGATGATGAAACCGGGTATTGGTACGTATGATCGTTTTAAACAAATGTTTGATCGTTTCAGTAAAGAAGCAGGAAAAGAGCAATATCTAATTCCTTACTTTATTGCTGCGCATCCGGGTACTTCAGATTATGACATGATGCACCTTGCTATTTGGTTGAAAAAGAATGGTTTCCGTGCCGATCAGGTACAGACTTTCTATCCTTCACCAATGGCAACTGCAACAACGATGTATTATTCGGGTAAAAACCCGCTTGCTAAAGTCGCTCGCTATACTGAAAAAGTTGATATTGTAAAAGGTGAAAAACGTCGTCGTTTGCATAAAGCATTCTTACGTTACCATGATCCAAATAACTGGCCATTACTTCGTGAAGCCTTAAAAGAAATGGGCCGTGCCGATTTAATTGGTAATTCAAAGCAGCATTTAATTCCGACTTATCAGCCAAAAGGTACTGAAGGGGAATATAAATCTGCCCGTAAGAAAAATTCGTCTACAGCAGGTGACTCAGTTAAACGAAATAACCAGCAAACGAATAATCATTCAAATCACAAGCGTCCACAAAAAGGTCAGGTACTTACTCAACATACGGGTTTACCTCCTCGTGAAACAGGTGAGAAGAGACCATTTGGTGGCAAAAGTAAACCAAAATCCAAAGCTCGTGGATAATGATAAAAAAGGCTCTTAAACAGAGCCTTTTTTATTTTTGAAGAGGGGATTTAAATCGTATAGTGAGATTTTTGAGAATTTTTAACCTAAAAAATGTAATGAAAAATGATAAATTCTAAAAATCTGACGAACTGCACTTGATTGTTGCTGACTCTATGATTATAAATAATATGAGGGTGGCTAAATTTAAGCCAAGCTTGATAACTACAAGTGAAATTACTAAGTGAACCTTTTAAAAAAACGGCTATGTCGTTATCAATTAAAACAAAGCGTGATCTAGCAAAATCATTATAAAAAACTTAAAGGATTGGACCCATGTACTATTTAATTACGATCTTATTACTCTTTTTGACTGTCGTGATGGCAGTGAAAAGTCTCTCAAGAAAGCACCAACAAGACAGTGCTTTAAAGCGTCGCGCCGTGTTAAGTAGTCATGAACAAATGACACTAACCCGCTTACAAACAGTATTGCCTAAATTTACTGTATTAGCTCATGTTTCATTTGATGCCTTATTAACGACTAAATATGCTCATACTCGCCGCAAATATCAGAATATGACGGCTGACTTTGTTGTACTTGATCAAAATTATCAGGTTTTTGTGGTGGTTATGCTTGAGGAAAATGGGCTACGTCGAGCACATCAGCAATATGAGCGCCGTTTATTACAACTTGCAGGGTATCGTGTACTTCGTTATAGCAGTGTGCCTGATTATCATGACTTAAGAAGAGATTTATTAACTCCTGAATCGGAGATGGCAACTTTACCTGCCACACCTCAGTTAGAGAGAATTTCAAATGCTTTCGTGAAGTCTTAAAAGTTATAACTAGATGTTATAGCAATTTAATTTTAGGGCTCATTAAAGAAGATTTGAATAAAATGCTGAAATTAAAATTTCTAAAAACATAAAAAACTGAGCACTATCTTAATCAATATTGCTCAGTTTTTTTATTAATTAAAATCAAAGAGAATTAAGGAAGTACTGCAACGACAGTCATTTCTACCAGTACATCAGGTGCATAAAGTTTAGACTCCACACAAGTACGAGCAGGCGGATGCTCTTTGCTAATCCATGCATCCCATACAGCATTCATAGCCGCATAATCCGTTTCAATATCTTTTAGAAAAATCATGACAGAAAGAATATGACTCTTGTCCGTACCAGCTTCAGCAAGTAAGCGATCAATATTGTCTAAAGTTTGTTGGGTCTGCGCTGTAATGTCCACGCTGGTATCATCAGCGAGCTGTCCTGCTAAATGAACCAAATTACCCGAAATTGCTACTTCACAATATCTTGAAGTTACGTGTAATCGTTTTACCGTCATAAATATGCTCTAAAGTTTCTTTAGTGAATAGTTCGATTTTATGAAGAGTTAGTAGGCAGGTGCAAGCAAGTGCAAAAGAATTTGGGTAGATTATTGTTGTGATTTATAAGAATGGGCAAGCTCCATGTACTTTAAGTGCCCTGTAATATTCGGATTTGGTCGTCGCGCCAATCACAGGACGATATGCCAAAAATAAAGGTTGTTTTTGACATGTTGCAAATACATGGGTAATGAATATGCGCTGATTAGATTACTTCAAACTTTGAGCAAAAGGGAATAGATTTTGTTTAAAAGTTGTTCTTTTGTATAAAAAAACAACACTTACCATAATGACAACTGAAAGTCGTCAGCTTTGGTCTGTAATTGATAAACTCCAATACCAATCAGCCGAAATTGGAAGTTTTCGGGAATATGCATCTCATTTAAAAGTAAGAATAAAACTTGAATGAGGTCTTGTTGAGAATGAATTGGGTTCTTAAAACTTTTACTGTGTTGGAGTGTCTGGAAATTTTTGAGTTTGAGCTTAATATTTACACCACGAGCATTAAGTTGCTTTTTCTCTAAGCTTTGCCAGACTTTTTCGGCTAGGCCATGCCAGTAGGGTTGGCACTGGGCTAAAGTAAAGTCACTATCAAATGTGGTTTCTTTTGAAATTTGCTGACGAGCACGTTCAGCTTGAACGGGCCGGTTATCGATGCCTTGAGCGTATAAATAAAGCTGTTGCCCATATTTACCAAAGTGGTGAACTAAAACAGCTTCTTCAATTTTTTGTAAGTCACCCAGCGTATGTAACTCAAGCTGTTGGAGTTTTTCTTGGGTAACTTTACCGACCCCCGGAATTTTTTTTAAGGGCAAGTCTTGAATGAAATTGGCCACCTGAGAGGGCTTTATCACAAACAGGCCATTCGGTTTATTCCAATCGGACGCAACTTTTGCCAAGAATTTATTGGGTGCTACACCAGCCGAAGCTGTTAGTCCTGTTAGCCTGAAAATATCTTCCCGAATATGCATGGCCACTTCGGTCGCACTCGCGATTTGTTTTAAATTTTCAGTGACATCAAGGTATGCTTCATCTAAAGATAAAGGTTCAATAAGAGTAGTGTATTGTTGAAAAATGCTATGAATTTGAGCCGAGATAGCACGATATTTTTCAAAATTAGGTTCAATAATAACAACTTGAGGACATAGTTTTCTGGCTTGGCTCATAGACATAGCAGAGCGTAAGCCAAACTCACGGGCAGGGTAAGAAGCTGCCGCAATAACAGCGCGCGGATGATGTGAAGATATAACGACGGGCAGATGCTTTAGATCAGGACGTTCTCGCAATTCGACTGATGCATAAAAGGCATCCATATCGATATGAATGATTTTGCGCATATTATTGTGCTTTCACGATGCCTTGCTGCTGTAAAAATTGGTGCCATTCTTTGACTGAACCCTCATAAACATTTAAGTCTACTGGCTTGGTCATACCTTCAATTTTACCTTGATTACTATGTTGCCAAAAGAGCCATTTTCTTTTGTCTTTAAGCTCAGGTTTTCCTTCGTAATCTCTGACCCACAGAGGTGTATTAGGGAAACTACCTATTAATACAATGTGGTAAAAAGTTTTGGAAATATAAAAGATAGGCTGTTTACCATAATGCTGTTTTAAGCGGTCATGCATGATGCCTATTTCTTTAAGTAGTTGTTCTTTGGTGTGCGCATTAATACAGTTGCCGTCATATTCCAAATCAATAACAGGGGGAAGGGCATCGGTCTTGTTGGGCACAGTGGCAATAAAATTTTCAGCTTGTGTTTTACCATCACGGCATAAACGATAAAAATGATAAGCCCCGACATGAAATCCATGTTCGCGTGCTTTTAGCCAGTTTTCTTGAAATTTTGGGTCTTTATAATCACCGCCTTCAGTTGCTTTTAAATAAACAAATTGGAATTTTTATGGGGATATTTTTTTCCAGTTGATATCTTCTTGATGATGAGAAATATCAAAGCCTTGAACAGGGTAATCTTGAGCGATTGCTTTTTGTTGGTAGAACAGACCGAAGTAAGTCAGAACCCCCATAACACAAGCTAAAACAATCCCAATTAGGGTATTGTAGCGTGGTGCAGAAAAGGTTTTTGCCAGCTTGGTCATGCAAAACTCAGTATTGATATGAAGCCCACATCATAGCGTGATTTAAGAAATATAAACCATGCTAAAAATGCAACTGCTTACACAGGTGTATTTTTTGGAATTTGCCAAAAGATAATCGCAGTAATGACATTAATACACCCTAAACAAATAAGGGTGACATGGAACGCTGTTGTTACATGGGCTGTACCATAGTAATTGGTAAATACATTGATGAGTGTACCTGCTAGCGCAACACCAATACTCATTGAAAGCATCATAATCATTGATAAGAAACTATTCCCACTACTCGCATCTTGCTGAGGCAAATCTTTTAAGGTGAGCGTATTCATTCCTACAAATTGTAATGAGTTTAATGTACCAAATAAGAAGAAGTGTAAAGCTCTAAACCAAGTTGGGGTGTCGACAGTCATAATTGCAAAAGACCCAATACATAGTCCCACTAAAGTTGTGTTAATTAACAGAAAACGACGATAACCCAGTTTCTGAATGATCGGTCTAACAATCGGCTTGGAGAAAAGCGAGCCTAACACTAGCGGAATCATCATTAATCCCGCAATGAATGGCTCAAAACCAAAAGCGACCTGTAGCATGAGTGGTAAAACAAAAGGTAGGGCATTACCACCAAAGCGGGCGAAGAAATTACCTAAAATACCAATCGCATAAATTTTATTTCTAAAGAGACGGCTACGGAATAATGCATTTTGATGTGTATGTGAATGATAGGCATACCAAAGCGTTGCGATTACTCCCACCACTAACAGTGAAATACTGAACCATTTGGAGTATTCAGGCGAGGCAATATGTTCAATACCTAAAGACCAGCCAATCATTGCAACGACTAAGAGCACAAAACCAATAAGATCAAAGGATTTTACTGTAGGTTCTTTTACATTTGGCATGACTTTTAATGTCATTAATATACCGAGTATACCCATTGGAATATTAATAAGAAAAATCCAGTGCCATGTTGCAACTTCAACGAGCCAGCCTCCGAGTGTGGGACCTGCCAAAGGACCAAGTAAACCTGCCAGACTCATAAGACTCATGGCAGCTAGGAACTGAGTTCGGGGAATAATTTTTAAAAGTGATAAACGACCAACGGGGAGTAATAATGCCCCCCCTACGCCCTGAATGACACGGAAAAATAAAAGTTCATTAAGGCTTTGAGAAAGACCACAACCTAAAGATGCAAGCGTAAAAATAACAATTGCTGATAAAAACGTATTTCTAACACCAAAGCGGTCTGCCAACCATCCACTTAAAGGAATACAGGCCGCCACAGATAAAACATAAGCTACCACCACGCTATGCATACGTAATGGATCTTCATTTAAATGATGTGCCATTGCAGGAATGGCTGTATTTACAATTGTTGTATCTAATGCCTGCATAAAAAAGCCAATGGAAACCAAAAGAACCAATAGGCGATATTCAGGTTGCAAAGCTTGATGAGTCGGCGTGGCATTCATAACATTTGAAAATTAACGTTTTCGCTTAGTGTAAAACAAATTGAAAGTAAAAAGAGTAAGGCAATGTTGAGTACCCCTTTACTAAATCTAATTGCTTTTGAAGACAACGGTGAAAATAGTTAAAACAAAAAAAGCGGAAGAACCGCTTTTTTATTGAGATAAGAGAGTTTACACAACAAATCTTTTTGGCATTTTTAAATTTTTAATGACGTTATAAATTTGATCGATTTCTTCACATACAATTAATTTAGCTCGATGCTGAAGAGGGAGGAAGCCTTCTTGTACAGCATGGTCTAACTGAGCAATTAATGCATTATAAAAACCATTTACGTTATATAAAATCATAGGTTTTTGATGCTGATTGAGTTGACCCCACGTCGCAATTTCCAAAATTTCTTCGAATGTTCCCAAACCACCAGGTAGTGCGATAAAAGCACTCGCACGTTCTGCCATCATGGCTTTACGTTCATGCATGGTTTCGACCACATGCAGTTCGGTCAATCCAGCATGAGCCACTTCATAATCAAGCATAAATTCAGGAATGACACCTACAGCTTCTCCACCATGCGCAAGTACGCTTTCTGCAACTTGTCCCATTAGACCAATGCTGGCACCGCCGTAGACCAAACCAAAACCTTGTTCAGCAATTCCGCTGGCTAATTCAATTGCCTTTTCGCGATAAATCGGGTTATTTCCTGCTCGTGAGCCACAATATAATGCAATAAGAGGTTGTGTTGTTTTTACAGATGTTATTGGTGAATCATTTACTGCCATTGTTAATACGCTATTCATTGCTTTATTTTCACCTTATCACGTTCATATTTCTTGTCTACACTAAGCAAAAAATATGACAACTTTATAAGCAGTTTTATAGGAAAGATTCATGTTTTGTATGGGTTTGGTGAATACATATAATGATCAAATAAAAATGATGAATTTATGTTAAATCTTGCCTATACTGAAAATTCGTTTAACAACATATGAACAAATATGGGTAGTGGTTGTAGTCGCTCCGTTTTAATTTCTTGTCCTAAAAAAACATTATTCCCCCTTTGTCTAGGCACGCCTGTTGCGTTGCCCAATAAAGATAAAATCCACCCAGCACAGGAGCAGGATCAATGATCTTTGAATGGATGTCTGATCCGTCTGCTTGGGTAGGCTTAGCTACATTAATTGTTCTTGAAATCGTACTAGGGATCGATAACCTCGTCTTTATTGCTATTTTGGCTGAAAAGTTACCGCCAGAACAACGTACTAAGGCACGTATAGTGGGTTTAATACTCGCTTTGGGAATGCGTCTTATTCTGTTAGCTTCAATTGCTTGGGTTGTGACACTCACCCAACCACTTTTCCATATTTTTGACCATCCATTCTCTGGCCGTGATTTGATCTTGTTATTCGGTGGTGTGTTCTTGTTATTTAAAGGCACCATGGAATTGCATGAGCGCATGGAAGGTAAACAGCTCCATAAAGAAGATAATCCAGTTCATGCTGCGTTCTGGATGGTGATTGTCCAGATTGTAGTGCTTGATGCCGTATTCTCACTAGACAGCGTAATTACTGCTGTAGGTATGGTCAAAGAGCTTTCAATCATGATGGTTGCTGTTGTGATTGCTGTGGGTATTATGCTGTGGGCTTCAAGACCACTCATGGACTTTGTAAATAAGCACCCAACAGTCGTTATTCTGTGTCTTGGCTTCTTAATGATGATTGGTTTCTCGTTGGTGGTGGAAGGTTTTGGTTTCCATATTCCGAAGGGTTACTTATATGCTGCGATTGGTTTCTCGATTTTAGTCGAAATGATCAACCAAACCATGCGTCGCAATCAAGAAAAGCTAGTGACGACTACAGATTTACGTTATCGCACAGCTTCTGCGGTTTTACGTATGTTAGGCAGTAAAAATAGCGGTTCTACTTCAGATGCCCAAACGGCTGATAAAGAAGATGTATTGGCTACTCAAGCTTTTGCCGATGAAGTCTTTGATGAAGAAAATGGTGCTTACCATAGTGTGCTTGTACAAGGCGTACTTGGGTTATCTGAACGCCCAGTAAAGTCGGTGATGACTCCACGACCTGAGCTTGAATGGATTGACTTAGATGATGAACCAGAAGTTTTGAAAGAACGCTTAATGTCGATGACACATTCACGTTTAATTGTTGCTCGTGGTGAACTTGATAATATTGAAGGTATCGCGCTTACGCATAAAGTTCTAAATGGCTTCATTGAAACAGGCGTTGTTGATTTTCAAAAGTACTTACGTGAGCCAGTCATTGTGCATGAAAATGCTCAAGTGCTTATGGTGATGGAACAATTACGTCAGGCTCCTTTGCAAATGGCGATTGTTCTAAATGAATATGGTTCAATTGAAGGTATTGCGACACCAATTGATATTTTAGAAGCAATTGCGGGTGAGTTCCCTGATGAAGATGAACTAGATGCAGCAGCTGAAAGCTTAGAAGATGGTTCTTTAATACTTGAAGGTTCAACCGATATTCGTCATGTATCGCTTTTACTCGGTCGTGATTTGGTAGATGAAAGTGAACAGTACTCTACTTTATCGGGTTATTTGTTATTCCATTTAGGTCGCTTACCTGAAAATGGTGAAACTGTTGAAGCGGATGGTTATCGCTTTGAAGTTGTAACCATGGAAGGCCACAAGATCGAGAAAGTTCATATTGTTTCTATCGAACAAGATGAATCGAAAGATTAAATTGCGTTCCAAATTTAGAAACATCATAAAATAGCTCAACTTTGAGCTATTTTTTATTTGAGAAGTATCGAATGACCCAACAAACTTGTCCATGCGGAAAAGGTAGCTATGCAGAATGTTGTGAGCCTTTACATTTAGGCACAGCAAAAGTACTCACCGCAGAGCAGCTTATGCGTTCGCGTTATAGCGCATTTGCATTGCAGCAAATCGATTATATTGTTCAAACTACCGCTTTAGGTCAGCAAGCTGTTCTTGATAAAGAGGGGATTGCCGAATGGAGTAAACAAAATCAATGGCTCGGTTTAGAAGTCATACAGGCTAAAGAAAAACTAGACAAGACTCATGCACAGGTCGAGTTTAAGGCTCATTATCACGATGGAAAAAGTGCTCAAATCCATCATGAAGTTTCACATTTTGTATATCACCAGCAGCAATGGTTTTTCCTTGATCCAACGGTCGATATGCAGGTCACCATGAAACAACCGTGTATCTGTGGTTCAGGAAAAAAATTTAAGCAATGCTGTGCACAATTCCTATAACTTTATCTTAAAATACGCCCACCGTTTGGCCTGAAGGAAAGGGCAATGTTACTCACCGTTATTTATATTATTGCGATTACTGCCGAAGCCATGACTGGTGCATTGTCTGCTGGACGACGGAGTATGGACTGGTTCGGTGTTGTACTGATTGCCTGTGTGACGGCCTTGGGTGGTGGTTCTGTACGTGATGTAGTACTTGGACACTATCCTTTAACGTGGGTAAAGCATCCTGAATATTTAGTTTTAACGTGTTGTGCTGCTTTTGTTACCATCATTATTGCCAAGTGGATGCGCCATTTACATAACATTTTCTTGGTACTTGATGCTTTAGGTTTGATTGGATTTACCATTATTGGTTGCCAGATTGCCTTACAAATGGGACATGGCTTTGTCGTGTCGGCTGTAGCAGGCGTTTTAACGGGAGTATCTGGCGGTATTTTACGTGACATCTTATGTAACGATGTCCCGTTTGTTTTCCGCCGTGAGCTGTATGCAAGTATTTCTTTTGTTGCCGTTATTTGCTATTGGGTCTGTTTAGACTTAGGTCTAAGTCTAGAACTTACTGTTATTTCAACCTTGGTATTTGGTTTTACACTTCGTTTAATTGCCATTTATTTTGGTTTGGAAATGCCTAAATTTATTTATAAAGATGATGATGCAGAGTCGGCTTCTTCAACCGACGAACATTAATCATGCAGAACTTCATGTGGGCATGATATAACAATTCTATATATGGTCTTGTCCACTTATTCTTTCCAGTAGAGTTGTTCCTATGGATCTGGTTTCACGTATACAAAATCTTCCAATTGGCAAATTTCACTACACGCTTTTATGGGTAGTGGGTTTAGGTTGGATGTTTGATGCGATGGATACCGGTATTATCGCTTTTATTATGACGACCCTTGTTAAAGACTGGTCATTAACACCAGTTGAAAGTGGCTGGATTGTCAGTATTGGCTTTGTGGGAATGGCCATAGGAGCAGTTTGTTCTGGTGCCTTAGCAGATCGTTTTGGCCGAAAAACTGTATTTGCGATGACTATGGCCATCTATAGTATTGCGACTGCGTTATGTGCTTTTGCTCCAGATCTGAAGTGGCTATTAATTTTTCGTTTTATTGTGGGACTAGGGGTAGGTGGACAGTTACCTGTAGCAGTTACATTGGTCAGTGAATATGTTCCTGCTCATGTTCGTGGACGGTTTATTGTTCTGCTTGAAAGCTTTTGGGGATTAGGCTGGCTGGTTGCTGCGCTCATTTCTTATTTTATTATTCCTAAATTTGGCTGGCATATTGCCTTTCTTGTGGGAGGTCTTCCACTTATTTATATTTTAGTGATTTGGAAAAAAGTCCCTGAGTCGATACCGTATCTAATTAACCGTGGTCGTATTGAAGAAGCGCATGCACTTGTACAAAAACTAGAAGCTAAAGCAGGTGTGCAAATTGTTCACCATATTGAAGTCGTACCTGTAGCCATGCGACAAAAAGTTTCATTTAAACAGCTCTGGAGTGGCCAATTTGCTCGCAGAAGTCTAATGCTCTGGCTGATCTGGTTTGGTATTGTTTATTCCTATTACGGCATCTTTACGTGGTTGCCGAGTTTATTGGTGAAACAAGGTTACGACGTTGTCAAATCATTTGAATATGTATTGCTTATGATTTTGGCGCAGTTACCAGGCTACTTGGCAGCCGCTTGGTTTGTCGAACGTTTAGGTCGAAAAATCACACTCGCGGCATTTATCGGTTTTTGTGCTTTGTCGGCATATTTCTTTGGACAAGCCGACAGTGTAAATAGCATTATGTTTTGGGGCTGTCTCATGTCATTCTTTAATTTGGGTGCATGGGGAGTGTTATATACCTACACACCAGAACAATATCCAGCCAACATTCGGGCCTTTGGTTCGGGTTGGGCATCGGCAATGGGGCGTATTGGTGGAATTGTTGCGCCAATGGTCGTGACACATATGATGGTTGCCAAAAACGGCTTTAATCACGTTTTTATGATGTTTACTGTTGTTTTACTTGCTGTGGCCTTAGTTATTTTGGTATTAGGTGAAGAGACTCAAGGTAAAAGGTTAGAGTCGATTGGCCTATAGTTTTTGCCTAACTTTATAGCAAGTAACTAAAAATATAGAGAGATAAGACACAATTTGACGCTCAGGTGACAGAGTCCCTCTTGTGTCTGTAACATAGCCCACTTAGCATAATACACACTTAAAATAACGACTGATTTGGAAGATAAGCTGACTATGACCAGCCTTGCGCATCATGCAACAGAAAACCGCTCTGTAGCCGAATTTACTGAGCAGGCTTACTTGAATTATGCCATGTACGTCATTATGGACCGTGCATTGCCGCATATCAGTGATGGCTTAAAGCCTGTACAGCGCCGTATTGTCTATGCTATGAGCGAACTAGGCTTAAAAAATAGTGGTAAGCCTAAAAAATCAGCGCGTACAGTGGGTGATGTACTGGGTAAATACCATCCACATGGTGACTCGGCTTGTTATGAAGCCATGGTCTTAATGGCTCAACCATTTAGTTACCGCTATCCTTTAATTGAAGGTCAGGGGAACTGGGGTTCACCAGATGATCCTAAGTCTTTTGCTGCGATGCGTTATACCGAAGCCAAACTCTCGGCTTATAGTGAATTATTGCTGAGCGAATTAGGTCAGGGCACTAGCGAATGGCAAGATAACTTTGATGGTTCGTTAAAAGAACCGATCACTTTACCTGCACGTGTACCTAATATTCTTCTCAATGGTACAACTGGTATTGCTGTGGGTATGGCCACCGATATTCCACCGCATAATTTGCGTGAAGTGGTAAAAGGAACGATTGCCTTAATCCGTAATCCACAAACCTCAGATGAAAAATTAGCTGAATATATTCCGGCTCCAGACTTACCAACCAAAGCTGAAATTATTACTCCGCCAGAAGAGTTACTTAAAATCCAGACGACTGGTCGTGGTAGCTACCGCATGAGAGCGGTTTATTCTGTTGAAAAGCATGAAATTGTGATTACTGAGCTGCCATATCAAGTATCTGGTTCTAAGGTGATTACTCAAATTGCTGACCAGATGCAGGCTAAAAAGCTGCCATTGGTCGTTGATGTGCGTGATGAGTCGGATCATGAAAACCCGACACGACTCGTGATTGTGCTGCGTTCTAACCGTATTGATGCGGAAGCAGTGATGAGTCACTTATTTGCGACCACCGATTTAGAGTCGAGTTATCGTGTCAACTTGAACATGATTGGTGAAGATGGCCGCCCTCAAGTTAAATCGATTCGTCGTATTTTGCTGGAATGGATTGAGATCCGTAAAAAAACGGTAACTCGTCGTTTGCAGTATCATTTAAACCGTATTGAAAAGCGCCTACATATTTTGGCAGGTCTTTTAATTGCTTATCTCGATATTGATACTGTTATTCGTATTATTCGTGAAGAAGATCAGCCTAAACCAGTGTTGATGGAACACTTCAATATTGATGAGATACAGGCCGAAGCAATTTTAGAGCTTAAATTACGTCATTTGGCAAAACTTGAAGAGATGGAAATCCGTCATGAACAAGATGAGCTTTCGGCGAAAGCTGCCATTATTCGTGAACAACTGGAAAATCCTGAATCTCTAAAAAATCTGATTATTGGTGAACTAAAAGAAGATGCGAAAAAGTTCGGTGATGAGCGCCGTTCTCCAATTGTTGCACGTGCTGAAGCGGTTCAAATTAAAGAACAGGATTTAATGCCAGCCGAAACGGTAACAGTTGTGTTGTCTGAAGCTGGCTGGGTTCGTGCGGCAAAAGGTGCAGATGTTGATGCTGAAAATCTGAACTACCGCGCAGGGGACCAATATTTAAGTCATGCTGTCGGTAAAACCAATCAGCGAGTTTATTTCCTTGATGAAACAGGGCGTAGTTATGCCTTACCGATTAGTAATTTACCTTCAGCCAGAGGCTTGGGGGATCCATTGAGTTCTAAGCTTTCTCCAGCAAGTGGTGTATCGTTTATTCAGGTTTATTTAGATGATGATGAGTCTGAATTGATTGCTGCAAGTTCAGCAGGTTACGGTTTTAAAACTCAAACTAAGCAATTAGATACCAATGCGAAAGCTGGTAAGACATTCTTAACGGTACCAGAGAAGTCAAAAGCTTTACCACTCATTTCTGCCCAAAACATGACGCATTTGGCTGTACTGAGCTCAGCAGGGCGTTTGTTAATTTTAGATTTGGCCGAGCTGCCAAATTTAAATAAAGGTAAAGGTAATAAGTTGATACAACTTGAAGCCAAAGAGCAAATTTTATCCATGACAACCCTGAACTTAGATGAAATAATTCAGGTAGTTGCAGGTCAACAACATCTCAAATTAAAAGGTGATGATCTACAAAAATACATGGGTAAACGTGCTTCGAAAGGTCAGCTCTTACCACGTGGATATCAAAAAGCAAATAAACTGTTGATTCAGAGATAAAGCTAGCGTCTGGCAACATAAATACGCTATATATGGCAACAAGTTCAAGCAGTGAACTGAACTTGTTGGTATGGAATAATGATTAAAAGGGCAGCAATTTGGAGTACATAATTTGTACTCCATGCAAAAAATTTGACAGGGTCAAATTGTCAAAACTTCTGTCTCATAATCTTGTTCGAAAGTGTCATGAATGTGCCAATAAGTTTTAAATATGTTCTGGCACCAAGAAGCTAAAGAATAGCTGGGGCATTGAATAACAGTTATTACTAAGGATTACGAATCGGAGATAATGGCATTATGGAAAAGATTTGGTTTGCAGAATACCAAAAGACAGGGATTCCAGAAACAGTAGCATTGCCTGCAGAAAATACCTCACTTGTTGATATTTTTGAGCGTAATTTTCAAAAATTTGGTTCTCGTGATGCCTTTATCTTTATGGATAAAGCCATGTCATTTAACGAGTTGGAACTTGCAAGCCGTAAGTTCGCGACCTATTTGCAAAATTTGGGGTTAGCAAAAGGTACGCGTGTTGCAGTAATGATGCCAAACGTATTGCAGTACCCTGTAGTGGCATTGGCAGTCTTCCGTGCTGGCTTGATTTTAGTGAATGTTAACCCGCTATACACAGCACGTGAGCTTGAACATCAGTTAAATGACTCAGGTGCTGAAGTTCTTGTCATTATTGAAAACTTTGCGAGTGTTTATCAAAGTATTTTAGGTAAAACTCCAGTCAAGCATGTTGTAGTTGCTTCTGTTGGAGACATGTTAGGTACACTAAAAGGTACTTTAGTGAACTTTGTTTTACGTAAAGTGCGTAAACAAATTCCAGCTTGGAATATTCCTGGCCATGTTAAATTTAATAGCGCATTAAATAAAGAAAACCCAAGCAATTATAAACGCCCGACTTTAACTTTAAGTGATACTGCTGTGCTTCAATATACGGGTGGTACAACAGGCGTTTCAAAAGGTGCTGAGCTGACGCATCGTAATTTGGTTGCTAACCTTTTACAGTGTGACGGTATTTTCCAAAGTAAATTTGGTGCAAATGATGGTGCTAAAGGCGATCGTATCGTTTGTGCATTACCGCTTTACCATATTTTTGCATTCATGGTTTGTGCGATGTACGGCATGTACAAAGGACAGGCAAATATCCTGATTCCGAACCCGCGTGATTTACCAGCCGTGATTAAGGAATTACGTAAATACCAACCTTCTTTCTTCCCAGCAGTAAATACATTGTTTAATGCCTTGGTAAATAATGAAGAGTTCAAACAACTTGACCATAGCAATTTAAAAATGGCAATGGGCGGTGGTATGGCAGTTTTACCTTCTACAGCAGAAGCTTGGAAGAAAATTACTGGCACTACCATTATTGAAGGTTACGGTTTATCAGAAACTTCTCCGGTAGCGACTGCAAACCCTCCAGCTTCTACTGAATTTAGCGGCACGATTGGTATTCCATTACCTTTAACAGAAGTTGCTATTTTAGATGATGAGGGTAAAGAATTACCTTTAGGTGAACAAGGTGAAATCTCCATCCGTGGTCCTCAAGTGATGAAAGGCTATTGGAACCGTCCAGATGAGACCGCTAAAGTGATGACACCTGACGGCTTCTTCCGTACTGGTGACATTGGTGTAATGGACAGCCGTGGATATACAAAAATTGTAGACCGTAAAAAAGATATGATTTTGGTTTCAGGCTTTAACGTTTATCCAAGTGAAATTGAAGAAGTTATTGCTAAACATCCAAAAGTGTTGGAAGTTGCTGCAATTGGTGTTCCAGATGAAAAATCAGGTGAAGTACCAAAACTCTTTATTGTGAAAAAAGATCCAAGCTTGACCACAGAAGAAATTTTGAACTTTGCTAAAGAAAACTTAACAGGCTACAAACGCCCTCGTTATGTTGAGTTTATGGATGAATTACCAAAATCAAATGTAGGTAAAATTTTACGTAAAGATCTACGTAAACCTGCTTAATCGTTAGTGATTAAAAAAAGCGCCGTAGGGCGCTTTTTTATTTAGTGGCTTTTCATAAACCAGCGGTCTACATAAGGACGGCCGATTCCAACCATACCCACAAAAATAATCATTGTGCCGAGTTGTAGGCGTAAGTGAGACAAGTCAAGTTGGCCATAACTAAGGTAATTATCTATCAGACAATACACGGTAATTACAATCAGCCAATGCCATAAAGGAAGTCTTTTGACACCTACTGCAATAAAAATGATTGTCAAAATGACAAAGGTACCCAGTGTCGATTGCCAATTAAAATTCGCGCAAATCACACTCAGTAAAAAAGCGACAATTGGTAATACAATTTTGAAGATAAGATCTACCTGAAGCTGGTTCTTCTTTTGCTTTTCTAAGACCTCGAGCAATTCTTTTTGATCAGGTTGTTGCATACATAGCCCTATAAATCAGTGATGACATGCGATTGCATAAAATTTCAGGTAAAAACGATGAGTTATGATAGCATGATCAACAGTATTTTCAGTGATGGATGGCACTATGCACGGCATCAGCAGCATTATCTATATTATTTTAGTGGCATGTTTGCTGCCATACGCATTTACCGTAATTGCAAAATTTAAGGGTGGTTTTCAGCCCTCTGATAATCAGAACCCAAGAGATTTTCTTGCTAATACAAAGGGGATCGCTGCTCGGGCAAATGCAGTACAACAAAACAGTTTTGAAAGTTTACCTTTATTTTTAACAGCTATTCTGATGGCTGAATATATGGTGGTGCCTGAGTACTTTATTTTGAGACTGGGCTGGGCATATATTATTTTGCGCGTGATTTATGGCATTTGTTACTTGAGTAATTGGGCAACTTTACGCTCGATTGTCTGGTTTTTATCATTGTTATGCCCAATATTCTTGTTGATCGTGACAATTAAGTTGACTTGAGTGTCATTCTGTCACCATTCATATCAACTTTCGCGTGTGCGCATTGTATAATCGGCATCATTTTGATGATATCCACGTTATAATCGAGTGGATTTTACATCTGACTTCATAACGAAAGAGTATTGATATGAGTTACAGCAATATCCCAGCAGGTAAAGATGCACCAAATGACATCTATGTCATCATTGAAATTCCTGCAAATGCAGCGCCAATTAAATATGAAATTGACAAAGATTCTGATGCATTGTTTGTAGACCGTTTCATGGGCACAGCAATGTTCTATCCAGCAAACTATGGTTATGTACCAAATACTTTGTCTGAAGATGGCGACCCATTAGACGTACTTGTTGTAACTCCGCATCCTGTTGCTGCTGGCTCTGTAATTCGTTGCCGTCCAGTGGGTAAATTAAACATGGAAGATGACGGTGGTATCGACGCGAAATTAATCGCGGTTCCACATGAGAAATTATCTCCACTTTACAAAGACGTGAAGGAATATACAGATCTTCCTCCATTGTTGATTAGCCAAGTTGAGCATTTCTTCAGCCACTATAAAGATTTAGAACCAGGCAAATGGGTAAAAATCAGCGGTTGGGAAGGTGCGGACGTTGCTAAAGCTGAAGTATTGAAAGCAATCGAAGCTGCTAAAAAATAAGTTCTGATTTTATGAGTCTAGTGTGTCTCAATTGATATTCTAGACTCAATAAAAAACCTACCTGTGTTACCAGAGGTAGGTTTTTTTATGCTTGATAGATCTATGAATTAGAATAATTTCACAGGGATATCAAGGAAGATACGCCATTCGTTTGTATCACCGATGTACGCATTAGATTGGTAAGCATCGCTCGCACGGTAGTAAGAGTTACGAATACGAAGGCTTGCATCTTTAGCAAAACCACTTTGAACTGTGTATTTCACTTGGTTAAAGAATTCACGCTCTTGAGCATCGTCAGTTACATTACGAACTTTGATGTCCCAGCCGTATACAAATGCAGTTGTCCAGTTCAAGCCAGGTAATACACCTAATTTACCGAAATCAACGTTGTATTGAATTTGTGCAGATTTCTCGTGGTTACCGATGAAATCAGACATATAAGAGTTTGGTAAATAAATACTTTGGAAACCATCAGCATTTTGACCATAGTCATAACCAACATTACCAGTATTTTGTTGGTAAGCAAGCATCACACTATGTGGACCAGTAGCATAAGTTCCTGAAATTGCCCAAATGTTGTTGGTCTTTTCTTCACCAGCTACACCAGTGTTACCATAATTTGGTGCTACAGCTCCAGTCGCTGAATAAGTATGTGCATTTGCATCAAACTTAGTATGGTAGCCACTAAAGTCATAAGTTAATGAGCTGTCATTTGTTAAAGGCTGTTTAAAGTTCACATTAGCGTAATGACGTTCAAGTGCATTTTTGCTGTCTAAGCCATAGTAAGATGCATTTAAGTTGTCATTAAACTTATATTTACCGCCCCAAACGATTGCACGATCAAGACCTCTGCCAGACGCATCGGCATCGGTATTAATTTGATCAGACATTTGGTCTTTAGTGAATTTACCAGCTACTAATTCAAGGTTCTTGATTTCATGGCTTGTTAATAAAGTACCTGTAAAGTATTCAGGAACTATACGGCCTGTGTTACTTGCTAAAACTGGTAAATCGAGTACTTGAGTACCATAACGTACAGTCGTATTTGAGAAACGAGCTTTAACGCTACCGCCACCACGGCCCCAATGATCGTAAGCTGAACCATCATTGTGCTTAGGAATCATTTGGTTACCGGCATTATTATTTTCACCGATTTTAAATGAACCGTCACCAACAACGCCTACACCGAAACCAACAATACCAGGGGTAAAGCCAGATTCAAGATTTACAATTGCCGATTGAGCAAATGAACTAGTATCTTTCGCGCCTTGTTTTTTGTCGCGAGTTAGATAACCTGTACGGAAGAGAATAGAACCGTTCGCATCTTCAACAAATCCTTTTGCCTCACTTTGCTCGCTTGCCTGAGCTGAGGAAATTATTGCCGCAGAAATGAGAACTGCTAATGTAAGTTTTTGTGCATTTAGCATATTTAAAGAACCTCATAAAAACGATAAATCCTGTGTCTTGTTATAGTTCAGGGCCTAGGATTTCCATCAATTGTATAAGTAATCTATAAAAAAGATATATTTTTGTTGATTTTATTTTATATATGCTATGCAGAAATTGATTAATGTGCTACCGGTTATTTAGTAAATTTACTCATAGCCTTTTATACTTAATGTATTGTTTAAAATAAAAAAAGTAATTTATTTTTTAGTTGATTTTTACCATTTATTTTATAGTCAAACTTCAAAAAATACGTGATTCTTGTGTTCATTTTTTATCCTTTTTTGCTGGATATGTTTACTTTTTAACCTTGCTTTGAGTTGATTTTTTCAACGATTTATTTTAAGCCTACTTATAAAATGTTACTGTATAACATTATTTTTAGAAGTACTGTATATATGAACCGATTGTTATAATAAGCCAATAGAATTTAATTGAACTGATCAAATCTAGTGCGATATTTTGCATAAATTCTGTGCAGTACTTTTTTTATTTATATGGGTGCCTAAAAAAGACCCAAAATAGTTCATCGACTTTAACTCAGAAATAAATACAGAAATGAAGTAAGCAAAAATGCTCAATCACAGATCATTTCATCTACCGCCTTCAATAATTTACATACTTTTTATATCTCAACTTTAGATCTAAATAGAAAATTTACGCGTATCAAAGGAATACTTCTTACCTCGGTTACTAATTTCCGATAAGGGGTTTTTCTATGTTGAGTATTTTTAGATTTGTAATAAATCTATTCTATATATTTGTTTTTTATAAATATATTTCTATGAGCGTTAGGCAATATTTTCATTTTAAAAAGAATTTGATTTCAAAACTTATGCAGCCCAGCGATACGAAATATGGACTTGGCACAGCAATTGCTAAAGCTTAAGTAACAAAATTTGTTTAATTCAATTAAATCGTGCGTTCATTGTGGGGGAGATCAAAATGATGAAATTTGCACTTAAAGCAGTAGCAGTCGGCGTACTCACAGCAGGTTCAACCATGGTTATGGCTGAAAGTGCTCCATCTTTCTATGGAATCACGACAACAGGTAGCGTAGCAGCAACTACAGATTATCGTTTCCGTGGTGTTACACAATCTTCAAATAACCCTGCCATTCAAGGTGGTTTTACTTTTTCTCATAAATCAGGTGCTTATTTATCGCTTTGGGGTTCAAGTGTTGATTTTGGTGTAACAGGTAACTCAACTGAAACAGATGTCGCTTTGGGTTATACCAATACATTAAAATTATCCGATAAGCTTGCGCCAACTTATGATGTAGGTGTGATCCATTATGGTTACATTGGTTCGGGGCATAGTTTTGACCGTAACGGTATTGGTTACGATGGCAAAAATGGATTAGATTTTAATGAAGTTTACGGTAAGTTAACGTTTGCCGATTCTTTATTTAAAGGCGATGCGCTCAGTGTGGGCGTTAACTATTCAAATGACTACTGGGCGAACTCTAAACAGTTCTGGTATTTTAACGTAGGTTATTCGGCACCAATTGCAAACACTGGATTTACTGGACTTGCATCAGTTGGTTATAACAAATTCAAAAACAAAGAGGCTTTAGCCGTAGTTGCGGGCGGCCCTGGTACAGACGACAGCTATATCGATTATAAAGTTGGTGTAAACCGTAACATTTTAGGTATTTTGGCTGAATTAGACGTAGTGGGTACCGATGTGAGTACTTCTGGTATGACTGATGCTCAGAAAAAGCCTTATGACGCTGGCCTAGTATTTAGTTTAACTAAAACTTTCTAAGTTTATGCTGTAAAAAAGCGGGTAAATCAACCCGCTTTTTTATTAGTTTTCTATTTCAGAAAGTAGTTGTTTTAACTGATTAAGCTCAATATTCGTGGCTTTAGACAAAGGTTTACGTGGTGACCCCGCAGAAATACCTTTTAACTGTAAACCTGCTTTAATTGTTTGAGGCAAACCACCAGTTACAATAAAACGTAGGACAGGAAGTTGTTGGTAAAATGACTTCTGAGCTTGCTCTAATTCACCATTTTTGACGTGTTGAATAAGCTGTTGAGGTTGCTGGCCTAGCAAGTTTGGTGCTGCTGTACACCAACCGCTTGCTCCCGCACATAAGGCCTCTAAAGCTAGAGGATTACAACCGTTATAAAACGGAAGTTCACCTTTTGATAGTTCATAAATTTTATGCATGCGCTGAATATCGCCGCTGCTTTCTTTTACCATCGTGATATTTGCGATGTTGTTAAACATACGCACAATTAACTCTGGAGACATATCAACGCCACTGGTTGCAGGGTTGTTATACACCATAATCGGTAAACTCGTGGCCTGAGCAATCGCTTGATAATATTCAAAAATCTCTTGATCAGTTAGTTTCCAATAAGATACAGGAATCACCATAAGTGCATCTGCACCATAGCTTTGCGCGATCTGGGCTTTTTTGATGGCTTGATTAGTGGTGAGTTCTGAAATTCCAATAATGACAGGCACGCGCTTATTAATGCTTTCAATTGAGGTTTTTGCGACTAAGCACCATTCATCCCATTCAAGATAAGCGCTTTCGCCTGTACTGCCTAAAGGTGCAATTGCATCGCAACCATTTTCAATAAGCAAATTCAGCATTTGTTTTAGAACAGGAAGATTAATGGTGTTGTCATCAGAAAATGGAGTAACAGGGTAGCCAATAATGCCTTTTAGTTTCATGGTCGAAGTCTCTTTTTAAATACAGTCAGAATGGTTTTTCAAAGCTTTACGTGCGTAGTAAGCAAAGTTCACTTTGTTGCGTTTATCGGTAGATACCCAGTCATGTGCTTCTGTTGCTAGACTGTGGGGGATAGGCTGAATTTGTCCGGCAGACATTGCCAGTAGTTGCAGTTGGGCTGCGCGTTCAATTAAAAGAGCCAAGTTACATGCTTCTTCAATAGTTTTTCCTGTGACCAGTTGGCCGTGGTGAGACAACAAAACAGCGCGGTTTTTACCCAGAGCAGAGGAAATCAAAATACCTTCTTCATTACCCACAGGAACACCTGGCCAATGACCTACAAATGAGCAGTCCTCATAAAGTGCGCAGACGTCCATTTGAGAAATCATGAGTGGAATCCGTAGCATAGATAAAGCAGCTACATGGGTGGGATGTGTGTGAATAATGCAATTCACCTCTGGATGTTCTTTATAAATCCAAGTGTGAAAACGGTTGGCTGGGTTTGCCATTCCTTCTTGATTGATGGGTTCTAGATCTTGATTTACTTCAAGTAAGTTTGAAGCAGTAATTTCATCAAAACCTAATCCGAAACGCTGAGTAATAAAAGTTTCTTTATTTTCACTACGGCAAGTAATTTGTCCCGCTAAACCAGCATCATGACCATGATCAAATAAAATACGACAAGTGAGTGCAAGCTTTTGACGATCAGTTAAATCTGAGTCGCTAATCCACTTTTGCATGTCTTGCTGTGCATGTTGCATCAGCTCTTGTTTGTTTACAGAAGCAGTCTTCATCTCTTCTCCAGTCCAGTTGACCAAATTAAGTAGGTGAAGGCAGAATAGAAAATAACTGGATGAATCAATACATCCAGTTTTTATAAGTTATATGGTCCAGATGGGGCGAATATGCTAAGACCTTGGCAAGTACATTTCCGTATCGATGAAAGAGAAGAAAAAACAGTTTTTTTAAAGCTTACTAACTTGATTAGCCAAGAAATTTTAAATGGGCGTTTAGTACAGGGAACTATGCTACCAGGGTCTCGTAGCTTGTCAAAAGAACTAGGAATTAATCGGAAAACGGTACAAGCGGCATATGAGGAATTAGAGGCACAAGGATGGCTAGTGACTCGCCCCCGAAAAGGCACATTTGTGGCAGATGTTTTGCCGGAAAAACAGCTTCAAATAGAGTCAGTATCTGAGCTAAAAGTTAATGATAAGCCAATTATTCAAGAAGTGATTCAACGTCCACATAACGATGGTGTGCCAGATCCGAGGCTTATTCCATACGAATTATTTTCGAGGGCCTATCGGCATGCACTCATTAAAATTACGCAAAATCAGTACATGGGATATGGTGACCCACGAGGAATGATTGAGTTAAGACAAGCCTTGCAACAAATGCTATCGATGGAACGTTTTATGAATGTTGCCGAAGATGAGATCTGTGTTGTACGTGGAAGCCAGATGGGAATTTTTCTTGCATCGCGCGCGTTACCAAACCGCCAAGGCGTCATTGTCGTTGAAGAGCTGTTTTATCCTTCTGCATTTAAAGCATTTCAGTCAAATGGTTTTCAGGTTGTTACTGTCAAATTAGATGGGCAAGGTATTGTCATTGGAGATCTAGAACGGATTTTAAAAGAACATTCTGTCGCTGCCATCTATACAACGCCACATCATCAATATCCCACAACAGTTACCATGCCAATGAGTCGTCGTCTTCAACTCTTAGAGCTTTCAAAAAAATGGGGGTTTTACATTATTGAAGATGACTATGACCATGAATTTCACTATGACAGCCGACCTATGCCACCCTTAGCGAGTTTGCCTCATTCTGAGTTGGTCATTCATGTGGGCTCATTGTCTAAAGTTTTTGCACCTGGTATTCGGTTAGGCTACATCGTGGCAGCTCCCCCCATCATTCACTCCATTACTGAAGATATTTTATTGATTGACCGGCAGGGCAATAATATTACGGAACTCGCTTTAGCGGATTTAATGCAGAGAGGAGAGATCAAACGACACATACGTAAAATGAAAAAGATTTATAAGTTACGTCGTGATCATGCCTTAGCTGAGTTTCAAAGAGTTTTTGCTCAAAGTATTCAAATACAACCACCTGCAGGTGGAATGGCTTTGTGGGTGAAATTTCAGAAAACATTTACCCAAGAACAGCTCATAAAGTTAAAAGAGCTCAACATTGATGCAGAGCATAAGTTTAAACAGGAAGAACATCCTAATTGTAGTATTCGCTTTGGTTTTGCAGCTTTATCAGAGAAAGAAATTACGACTTTAATTGAAAACTTAAACAATATTCTTAATAGAAATAAATGAACAGCGGACTCATAATCCGCTGTTTTATTTTAAGAATGATTGCCTCGATAAGAGAGTGCTTCTGTAAGGTGAGGACTTTGAATCATCTCACTTTGAGACAAATCGGCAATGGTGCGAGCAACCCGTAAAACACGATGATAAGCACGTGCAGATAAATTTAAACGTTGCTGAGCCATTTCAATCATTCGCTGTGACGCGTCATCTAGGACAGCGAATTGTTCTAGTTGTTTCGGTGAAAGTGCCTGATTCAAACAATCCTGCCTTTTTATTTGTTGTTCATAAGCATAAATCACACGTTGTCGCACAGTTGTTGAATCTTCGGCGGGTGTTGGATCTTGTAGTTCCTGAGCTTTTAATGGCGGTACATCGATATGTAAATCGATGCGGTCAAGTAATGGCCCCGATATACGATTTTGATAGCGCTTAATACTTTCGGGTGAACACTGACAACGACTGTCTTGATTAAATGCGTAACCACATGGGCAGGGGTTCATTGCTGCTATAAGCTGAAAGTTGGCAGGATAGGTAATTTGCCGGGCTGCCCGTGAAATGATAATTTCTTTTGACTCAAGCGGCTGGCGTAAGACTTCTAATACTTTGCGATCAAACTCGGGTAATTCATCTAAAAAGAGAACCCCTAAGTGAGATAAGGTAATTTCACCCGGTTTAGGATGAGAACCGCCCCCAACTAGTGCAATTGCTGAGGCTGTATGGTGGGGTGCACGAAAAGGGCGCTGTCCAAAAATATGCGGTGTATTTGAAATCGAATAAATACTCGCAACTTCAAGCGTTTCTTGAGTAGAAAGTGGTGGTAAAATTGAAGGAAGACGTGAGGCGAGTAAAGTCTTACCTGTACCCGGTGGTCCTTTAAAGAGCAGGGAGTGCCCTCCAGCAGCTGCAATTTCCAGTGCACGACGTGGACGTAGCTGACCTTTTACATCAGCAAGGTCAAATTTATACGGCATGTCATTTGAGCGGGAAGATGATTGCACCTGAGATAGCTTGGTATTTCCTAAAAAGTGTTCACAAACTTCTTTTAAATGACTAACCGGATAACACTCAAGATTTGGTAAATGACTAATATCCTGACTATTATCTTGGGGTAAAACAATTTTATGCTGGGCTTGTTGGCAGGCCATTGCCAAAGTTAAAGCACCTGAAATAGGTCTTACATGACCATCTAGTGCTAACTCTCCAATAAATTCAAAGTCTTCAGTGCAGTTCTCTGGAAGCTGACCTGAGGCAATTAATATCCCTAATGCAATCGGTAAATCTAAACGTGAACCATCTTTGGGCAAATCTGCGGGAGCAAGATTAATAGTCAGCCGTTTAGTCGGAAACTGAAATCCACTATTAATAATTGCTGAGCGAACCCTGTCCTTACTCTCCCTGACTGCTGCTTCAGCAAGCCCTACGATCGTTAGAGAAGGTAAGCCTTGACTCACATGTACCTCTACTTCAATGAGAGGCGCATGTAAGCCTAAAAGTCCCCGAGTATAAATTTTAGAAAAAGACATCTTCTTGTTCCATTGTGGTGCTTAATTTTTAATCGTTGTAAAGTATAAGTGCGCTACATTGGTGCTTATTTTTTATTCTTTAAAGTTTCTTCTAATAGACTTACTTGTTTTTGTAGCTCTTCTAAACGTTGGTTGGCTAAATGAAGTGCAGTTTTTTGTCTTTCGATTTCTTGTTTAGACACGAGGTCTAATTTCTCGACAGTTTCATTTAATAATGCACGTAAGTTTTTTTCTAAATCTTTTTTAGGCTCGTCAATTTGTTCCAAAATAGCCTGTAATAGAGTTTCTAGCATGAGATATCCAAACTGTTGTATTACCTTATGCTTGCCAGTTTAACACTGCTTGAACCTCGTATATAGGCTTCTTGGCTTTTCCATATTGGATAACGATAAAATGAAATAAAAACAGGACTGCAAATTCATTTTATTTTTAGTAGCTCATCTACATCTTGATAACTAAATAGGTTATAAAGAAAGCTCATGCAAAAGATTCATCTCCTCCAACCTTTGAAATATTGGCATGAAAATTGAACATAAAACCTTACTGGTGAAAAGAAGCCGAAGGAAACAAACATGAAGCTTGTAACTGCAATTGTAAAACCGTTTAAATTGGATGATGTGCGTGAAGCACTCTCTGACATTGGTGTACAAGGGATTACCGTAACTGAAGTTAAAGGTTTTGGTCGTCAAAAAGGGCATACAGAACTTTACCGCGGCGCGGAGTATGTGGTTGATTTCTTACCTAAAGTAAAAATCGAAATTGCGATTAGCGATGAAATGGTCGACGCAGTAATTGAGTCAATTACTCGTGTGGCAAGCACTGGGAAAATCGGCGACGGTAAGATTTTTGTGACTAACCTGGAACAAGTCATCCGTATCCGTACGGGTGAAACAGGACCAGATGCTGTCTAAATTGGCACAAAGCTTGCTGAGCAATAAATAGCTCGCAAATGAGGTTGGGGGACACGAATGAAAAAAATGCTTATGGCGCTGAGTCTAACAGGCGCACTTTTGGGTGGTACTGCCGCTTGGGCAGAAGAGACTGTAACAACACCGACATCTGAGGTTACAGCAACATCAACGTCTGCAGCACCTGCAACATCTGCAGCAGCACCAGCAGCTGCCGCAACTCCGGCAGCTCCAGCACCGACACCAAAACTCGATACAGGCGATACATCTTGGATTTTAGTTTCAACAGCTTTAGTACTGTTGATGACGATTCCTGGTTTGGCATTGTTCTACGGCGGTATGGTCCGTAAGAAAAACGTATTAAGTACCATGATGTTCAGCCTTTCTGCTGCAATTTTGGTAAGTTTGCTTTGGGTGATTGCTGGTTATTCACTCGCGTTCTCTGGCACAGGTGCATACTTTGGTGACTTGTCTAAAGCTATGCTCAATGGCGTAGGCTTTAACGCACTAAGTGGAACAATTCCTGAAAGCTTATTTGTTATTTTCCAAATGACTTTTGCCATCATTACTGTCGCAATTTTGAGTGGTTCGATTGCTGACCGTATGAAATATTCAGCTTTCATGGCCTTTATTACAATTTGGGTACTTGTGGTTTATGCGCCAATTACTCACTGGGTGTGGGCAACAGATGGTTGGTTATTTAAAGCAGGCGCATTAGATTTTGCTGGTGGTACAGTTGTACATATCAACTCTGGTGTTGCAGGTTTAGTCGCAGCTTACATGCTTGGTAAACGTATTGGCCTTGGCCGTGAATCTATGGCACCGCATAACTTAACTTTAACTGTAATCGGTGCAAGCTTACTTTGGGTAGGTTGGTTCGGCTTTAATGGTGGTAGTGCGTTAGGCGCTGGTGCTCGTGCAAGTATGGCAATTTTAGTGACTCAAGTTGCTGCCGCTGCTGCTGCGTTCTCTTGGTTAGTTGTAGAACGTATGATTCGTGGTAAAGCTTCTGTATTAGGTGGTGCATCTGGTGCTGTGGCTGGTTTGGTTGTGATTACACCAGCAGCAGGTTTCGTCGGCGTAGGCGGAGCTCTAGTGATGGGCTTAATCGGTGGTGTAGTCTGCTTCTGGGGTATTACAGCACTTAAACGTTTACTCAAAGCGGATGATGCATTGGATGCCTTTGGTTTACATGCAGTAGGTGGTATTGTCGGCGCGATTTTAACTGGCGTGTTCTATAGTGATGAAATCATTAAAGCAGCTAGTGTGACTTTAGCACCAACATTTGCAGGCCAATTGTGGGTACAAGTTGAAGGTGTACTTGCAACTATGGTTTACAGCGGTATTGCAACCTTCATTATTCTTAAAGTAATTGATGTGGTGATTGGTCTGCGTGTTAATGCCGATGATGAACGTATGGGTCTGGATTTAAGCCAACATGGCGAACGTATTGAATAATTCATAATATATTTGCTGTACTAAAAACAGTCTTGGGCTGTGATCAAAGCGATGCTTTGATCTGGCTCAGGGCTGTTTTTTTGTCTCATAGAATGCTGGTTCAGTAAGCGTAGAAATTTTGCTACACTAGGTCAAAGTAATTGACCCTGTTAAGTCCGCTATGCATTGTCCATTTTGCAACGCCGCAGATAGTAAAGTCATCGATTCTCGGCTAGCCGCAGAAGGCTGTCAGATTCGTCGACGTCGTGAGTGTGTAGTTTGCGGTGAACGTTTTACCACTTTTGAAAGCTATGAAGTGGTGATGCCCCGTGTGATCAAATCGAATGGAAAGAATGAACCGTTCGATGAAGCCAAGCTACGTCGTTCACTTATGCATGCTTTACAAAAGCGTCCAGTGACACAAGAGCAGATCGAAACGGTTCTGAGCGATATTCAATTGCAGATTCGCCGTTTAGGTGAGCGTGATGTTAAGTCTAGAACTATTGGTGAAATTGTTATGCAATCTTTATTTGCACTTGATCATGTTGCCTATGTTCGTTTTGCTTCGGTTTATCAAGACTTTCAGGATGTTGAAGCGTTTCGCCGTCAAATTGAGCAAATGCAACAACGTGAACACTAATCATTTGAGATTTATATGTCTGAGTTGAAACAAGATCAGTACTGGATGCAGCAAGCCATTGAACTTGCCAAACGAGGACTCTATTCGACAAAACCAAATCCAAATGTCGGTTGTGTTATTGTCAAAGACAATCAAGTGATTGGTGAAGGTTTTCATCCGAAAGCTGGTCAACCTCATGCTGAAGTTTTTGCGCTGCGTCAGGCGGGTGAACAAGCACAAGGCGCAACTGCTTATGTGACGCTTGAGCCGTGTGCTCATTATGGACGAACCCCGCCGTGTGCTGAAGCATTGGTTAAAGCACAGGTTAAAAAAGTGGTGGTGGCATGTCCCGATCCCAATCCGCTTGTTGCAGGTAAAGGTGTTCAGATCTTAAAAAATGCCGGTATTGAAGTAGAAATCGGGATTTGTGAAGATTTGGCAGCTCAACTTAATCAAGGCTTTTTAAAAGCGATGTCTACGGGCATGCCATATGTGCGTTTAAAAGTTGCTTCTAGTTTAGATGGGCGTACTGCAATGGCATCGGGTGAGTCGAAGTGGATTACTGGTTCTGCTGCTCGTCAAGATGTCCAACATTGGCGTGCGATTTCAGGTGCCGTGATTACAGGTATTGATACTGTGATTGCTGATGACTGTCAGCTTAATGTACGGTCACTCCATAATATTGATATCGAGATGGTTGCGCAGCCAAAACGGGTAATTCTAGATCGAAGAGGGCGTTTACCGCTCACTGCTAAAATTTTAGAAAATCCTGAAACTGTCATGGTGATGGGGCCATATCGTCAGGAACTTGCTGACTTAGGCGTGATACAATTAGAAATTCAGCCTTTAAAAACACTATTACAGGCCTTATCTAAGCAATACCAAATTTATGATGTGCTGGTTGAAGCTGGCGCAACATTGTCTACCGCCTTTTTGCAAGAAGGTTTGGTGGATGAAATGATCAGTTATGTTGCCCCGACTTTATTGGGGCAAAGTGCAATAGCCATGTTCAACGCAGATTTTGAATATATGGCACAGCAACTTCGTTTTAAACTTCTTGATGTAATGCAACTTGATCAAGATATACGCTTAAGGTTAATCCCTACGCAAGAGAAAGTATGAATTCAGAGCCTTCGGTTTACCACAAACGTCGTCATGCAGCCCGCACGACAGACGAATATCTTTTTCATCAGCTTGTACCATACTTGGGTAACAAGCGCCGATTGCTCCACTTGATTTTAGAAGCTCTGGAAATTACAGGGACGCTGAACAGCAAGAAAAAGAATCCTCCGATTTTTGCCGATTTCTTCGCAGGTAGTGGTGTGGTGTCTCGCTTGGCACGTCAAAATGGTTACCGAGTCATTGCAAATGACTGGGAACCTTATAGCCATGCTTTAAATCATGCGATTTTAGCTTGTGTCGATGCACCCGCGTTTAAAGAGCTTGGTGGCTACCAGAAAGCCATCGATTATTTAAACCGTTTACCTGAGGTTAAAGGTTGGGTAACGCATAACCTTTGCCCTCGTAATGATGATGTATACGATCCTTCGCGTGACCGTTTGTTTTTTAAGCGTCGTAATGGTATGCGCATTGATGCGATTCGCCAGCAGATTGCAACATGGCAGGCACAAGGCGCAATTAATGATGTAGAAATGAGCGCCTTGCTTGCGCCATTACTCTATTCGGCAAGTTTTGTGAGTAATACCAGTGGTGTATTTAAAAGCTTCCACCAAGGGTGGGGCGGACGTACACAAACGGCCTTAGAACGAATTGAATCATTGCTGTGGCTCACACCGAGCCGTTTTTGTGAGATTGGTGACCGTAAACGCCCTGCAGCTGAAATGTGGTGTGTAGATGCTCAGCATTTAGCAAATCAGATGAGCGGTTTTGAAGTAGATGTAGCCTATCTTGACCCACCTTATAACCAGCATGCTTATAGTAGTAACTACCACGTTTTAAATGCATTGACGTTATGGGATCAAGTCGACCTACCACCGCCAGACACGAAAGGTTATAAGAGTGGTATTGACCGTGCATGGCGTAAAGAGCGTCCAAGTCCTTATAACTCGTCTAAACATGCAAAAGATGCGTATGAAAAATTACTTTCAACCATCAATGCGCGTTATATTCTGACCAGTTATTCCACCGATGGTAATATTGAGCCAAAAGACTTACTGATGGCCAATCTGGAGCGTGGAAAAGTCACTTTATTGACTCAAGATGTTCCACGTTATCGCGTAAGTAAACAACGTCAGTCAGAGCGCGCACGTGTGCTTGAGTTTATTGTGATTACAGATACTCATGCCAAACCAGGGCCGCCGTTACGTCAATTGTTAGGCCAGCTTTACCACTTTGCCGAGCTAGGTGGTGTAGATACTTCAGGTAACAGTACGCAGCTCGCACTTTGGTAAGCGCTGCAATTTAAGCAGTGTAAAAGATTTGGAGAATGAGCCATGTTTACAGGCATTATTGAAAGTTTAGGTAAAGTAGAAAGCCTGCAAAGTGTAGGTGGCGATGTGCGTTTACGTATTCAAACCGATTTGGATATGTCGGATGTACATTTAGGTGACTCAATTGCAACCAATGGGATCTGTCTCACCGTTATTGAGTGGGGAGACAACTGGTACGCAGCTGATGTTTCTCGCGAAAGTTTAAACCGTACCACTTTAGGTAACTGGAAAGTGGGTCAACGTGTCAATGTGGAAAAGGCGATGCTGCCGACAACCCGTTTTGGTGGACACATTGTAAGTGGTCATGTTGATGGTGTAGGTGAAATTACCGTAGTCCGTGAAGATGCTCGCTCAATTTATTATGAAGTGACAGCACCTGTAGAACTTGCTAAATACTTAGCAGAGAAAGGTTCTGTGACAGTAGATGGTATTAGTTTAACCATTAACCATTTGCGTGGTAATATTTTAAGTTTGAACTTAATTCCACACACAGCAGAACGTACCAATATTGGAACATGGCAAGTCGGTAGCAAAGTTAACCTTGAAGTTGATGTATTAGCACGTTATATCGAGCGTTTATTACTGGGTGATAAAGCTGCTGAACAAAAAACCGAGTCAAATATTAGTATGGCTTTCTTAGCTGAAAATGGTTTTTTAAAATAAACTTTTAAATCGCTAAAATAAAAAAACCGGACATATGTTCCGGTTTTTTATTTTTGAAATTAATGTTTGGTCAGAGTAACCGAGTGTGTGCCAACCCATGGTTTATTATGCTGGGTGCGTGTAATTGAAAACTCACCTTTTTCTGACGCTCGTGTGAGTAAAATTGAAAGTGAGTTAAAGTCGTTATGACTCATATAAAGTTCTTGTGCTGAAAATGTCCATTGCTCACCCTGATTAAGCTGCTCAAGTTGCATTGAAATCTGATGTGGAATGTCCATTTTTACCCTCATTAATTTTCATAAATACATATGCATTATTCTAATAATTATTTGAACTAAAAGAATATTATGCATGACTATTTTGTGACAATTAAATGTCATTTTTATGACAAGGAGCGTTGTATAAACTTTACTTTTCTATTTTTTCATCAGAAAACTTAGAATTTTTTAAAATATATTCAATTTCTTCTTGAGCTGCCGAATTTAGCTTAGCTCGGAAAGCCGTAACAGACTGTTCAATTAAGCTCTCAGCTTCAAGTTCTAAACGAATACGTAAACTTTCAAGCTCAGATAAGATTTGATCATCGGTAATGCTAAGCTTTACTCCAGAAGAGTAGTTCACTGCTGGTGTTTCAGGATTTTTCTGATAACGCGCAGTGTGTTCAGCAACTTCTTGTTCTAAATGACTGCGGAAAGCTTGTAGAGCTTGAGTTTGTTCACTAAATTTACGAACTTCGTCTGCTTGTAATTCAGCAGCATAGGCTGCTTCCATTGCGCGCTTATCTGCAAGAGACTTTTCTAAAGCAAGCTGACGACGAATACGTGCCTGTTCGATTAACTCTGCTTTTAAGTCAGCATAAGCTTGTTCAATGTTTTGCTGTGATTCTAGCTGTGCCTTCTCATCATTGAGTACCCAAAGTTGAATAGGCGTCTGAGGCTCTAATAAATCACAAATACGTGCCAAATCCTGTTGATAGGCATGACGGACAGCTTCAGGCGCATTTAACCATCTTTTTTTAAAATCTTGCCCGACATTTAATGCCACCACAGTTCTCCTTTGCTCAACAGTATCTACATTTTAGCGCGTTATAATTTAAAGGTTCGAGGTTCTATACCTAAACGACGATACATTTTAAATTTTTCTCGGCCAATTTGCTTGGCTGCTTCATTATTTTCAACAATTTCTATAATGTGGCTAAAATGATTCACTTGTTCAAGTGCATGATTGTTAAAATTAAATACCAACCAGCCTTGTTCAGAAGGTTGTTTAGCCGAAATACATACTGCTGCATCTGTCTGATCAATCCCATGCGCAATGAAACTGGTCGGATCAAAGCTCCACAATTTTTCATCAAGTGTCTGTTGTAGCTGTACATCTGGGCAATACCACCAGATGTTTGAATGCTTTAGTAAGATCTTTCGACATAAACGGCAAGCACTATCGACTTGCCGTTCTTCACTGGTTTCAAACAGATAAAAGCTAACTTTAGCCATTCGTATTTACACGGTTAGCCAAGAATTGCATAAGTAGTGGTACTGGACGGCCAGTTGCACCTTTTGCTGTACCTGATAACCAAGCTGTTCCTGCTACATCTAGATGAGCCCAACGATAGTCACGAGTAAAACGCTCAAGGAAGCAGGCTGCTGTAATTGCACCACCGTGTGGTCCACCAATGTTAGCGATGTCTGCAAAAGGTGAGTCCAATAGTTCTTGATAATCATCAATCACTGGCATGCGCCATACACGGTCGAATGACTGCTCACCAGCTTGTTGTAGCTCAGTTGCTAAAGCATCGTCAGGAGAGAATAAACCGCTTAACACTTTACCTAATGCCACTATACAAGCACCAGTTAATGTTGCGATATCAATCACAACTGCCGGATTGAAACGTTTGATATACGTTAACGTATCGCAAAGAACTAAACGGCCTTCAGCGTCAGTATTTAAAATTTCAACAGTTTGGCCGCTCATGGTCGTTACGATATCGCCTGGGCGGGTCGCCTTACCCGAAGGCATATTTTCTGCTGCTGCAATCGCACCTACCACATGAATTGGAAGGCGTGCTTCACATAGTGCGCGAATCGTACCAAGTACAGAGGCTGCACCACACATATCGAACTTCATTTCATCCATGCCAAGGCCTGGTTTTAAAGAAATACCGCCTGTATCAAAAGTAACGCCTTTGCCGACAAGTACGACAGGGGCTTGTTCAAGCTGTGCTTGGTATTCAAGAGTGACAATACGGCCCGGACGCTCAGATCCTTTACTCACAGCAAGGAAAGCATACATGCCTAAGTCAGCCATTTGCTGCTCATTTAAGACAGTCACTTTGAGTAAATCAGGGAATTCTGCTGCCAAAGCTAAAGCCTGTTCAGCCAAATATTCAGGGAAACAGATATTACCTGGACGGTTACCTAAGTCACGCGCAAAAGATTGACCAGATTGTACGGCATGTACTAAAGCAAGTTGATTTTCATCAAGGCTTGTGTGTGGACTAATTAAATCAACTTGTTGTAACACAAATTCATTTTTTTTCGATTTAAACTCATCATAACCATAAGCTGCTTGAGTTAAGCTTAATGCAAATAAATAATGGTATTCGACAGGTAATGCAGCAATATCAACTGCGATATGCTTAAATTTATTTTGTGTCGATTTGATAATGGTTTGTGCCAATTTAGCTAACTTAACTGCTTGAAGTTCAGCTGCTTTTCCTAAACCAAGTAGTTGGCTGTGAGGTTGAGTGCTAAGCTGACCAAATAATGGCAGTGTCTCATTGAAGTTAGCTTTATATTGAGTCGCCGTAAGAATACTTTCTAGGTTATTGATTTGATATGTATTGAGGTTGCTTTGTAGCTGTTCTGAATCAACTAAAACCCACAAAGATTCATTAGATGTTTGTTCAGGAAAAGTTGTATAAGTTGTAAATTTCATGGCTGCCGTGATTGCCTATAGAAAGTTATGTTGGATTAAAACATTGAAACACTTTCAAGCATAGCGTTGCAATGTGCGGTTTTATATTTTTAACATTCGGGTAAACTAGCGTTCGTCCCGTTTAGCCTTTTGGAAGTATTAATTTGATTATTCGGCGTTATCTCGTCAAGCAAGTTGTCTCTACCTCATTGGTGGTCATCGCATTATTGACCCTAATCATGATGGGTGGTCGTCTGATCAAATACTTTGGTGTGGCGGCACAGGGGCGTTTAGATGCAAGTATTTTATTTAGCATCATTGGATACCGTTTACCTGAATTTTTAACCCTCATTTTACCACTGGGATTTTTTATTGGTTTAATGTTGGTGTTTGGTCGTTTATATGTTGACCATGAAATGGCTGTCTTGAATGGTAGCGGGGTAAGCCGTCATCAATTGGCACGCTTACTCATTCCAATGACACTGGTTTATATGGTTTGTCAGTCTGTGCTTATGCTGTGGATGACGCCGTGGGGACTACGTGAATTTGAAAAATTAACAACGACCCAAGCTGTACGGACAGGCTTTGACTTGGTTCGACCAAGAGAGTTTATTTCTTCAGGACCTTATACGATTTATGCAGGTTCACTGTCGGAAGACCGTAAAAACCTCAAAGATATTTTCTTTTACCAGCGGGCTGCCAAAGAAGGCAAACCAGATGTCATGATTTTGGCCAAAGAGGCAACACGTGTTGAGGTTGCCAATGATACTGCCAATGTCGTCGATCTGGTTCAAGGGCGCCGTTATGAAATATATCCGGGACAACCTAAATATACGCAAGCAGAGTTTCAGTCTTATCGTTTAAGACTTGAGAATGATAAAGACGTCAAGTTTGAGAGTAGTGACGTAGAGGCACTTCCAACCTCTAAACTATTGGCTAAAACAAATGATCCAGTCATTAGAAGTGAATTAGGTTGGCGTTTATTCGGTCCGTTTACCATTATTGTTGCTCTCATGATGTCGGTTGCGTTGTCTGAGGTGAGTCCTCGACAAGGTCGTTATTATCGTCTCATTCCATCTATTTTTATTTTTGCGAGCTTGATTGTACTTATGATTGCGATTAAGACTCGTATTAGTAAAGGTGAGCTCGATATTTGGGCGTATCCAGCGGCTTTATTGGTTTATGCAATTGCAGCTGCCTTATTTTCTCGTAAACAGAAATTAGGGCCGAAAATCAAGAAACAGATCAAGCGAGTGAAATTATAATGTTAGCACGTCGAATAGTCGCCAAATATGTGACGAAAACCACTGCGCTTGCAATGTTTGGTACCACCATTGTCTTATCTGTTTTGCAAGTCTTGTTTACCTATTTAGGTGAACTGGGTGAGTTAAAGCCTGACTATAATGCATGGCAAGCTTTTATCTATGTGTTATGGGGTGCTCCTCGTTATCTATATGAAATTTTGCCTATTTCAGCCTTAATTGGTGCGGTAATTGGATTGGGCGCTTTAGCATCCAACAGTGAACTCATCGTGATGCGCTCGGTTGGGATCAGTTTATGGCGTATTGTGGGCTGGGTAATGCGTTCAGCTTTGCTACTGATTGTTTTATCTTTTGCGTTAAGTGAATGGGTTGTTCCCTATACCAATGAGAAAGCACAAAGTATCAAAAGTCATCGTTCAGTTGCTGCTCTAGGCGAAGTAAAAGGCTATTGGTCAAGAGAAGGGCAACGCTTTATTTATATTGACTATGCGAACTCGCAAGGAAACTTAAGAGATATTCAGGTTGTCGACTTTGATAAAGAATATCACTTGCAGTCTGTAATTAATGCAGAGCAAGGAAAGTTTATTAAAGACGGTCAATGGTCTTTGCAAAAAGCCAGCCAGACAGACATTCTTACAGATGGTAATTCGATACTAAATAATCATGATCAGCAGTCTTTAGGATTGGCTCTACAACCTAAATATGTCCACATGGTGACTTTAGACCCTGAAGACTTATCTCCAAGTCAGCTCATTAGTTTTATGCGCTATATGGATGAATATAGCCAAGTTCCTAAAACTTACCAATTGGCTTTCTGGCAAAAAGTTGCTTCTCCATTTTCATTGATTACGCTTGTATTAGTGGCTTGTTCTTTTATTTTTGGTCCACTGCGTCAACAGTCAATGGGCTTTCGTTTGGTGATCGCACTCTTTATTGGTTTAGGCTTTTATTACTTACAAGATTTCTTGGGTTACGCAAGTTTGGTATACGCGCCTTCACCAGCGTGGTTTGTACTTGTACCTATTATTTTAATGTTTGGTGCCGGTAGTTACTTACTTTACCGTGCTCGCTAATTCGAAAGAATATAAATGGCTTTCTCAATGAGATGCATTGGTGAAAGCCATAGGAAAAAATAGAGTCTTCACCGAAAATTCGGTAAGATATTGCGATGAAATTGTAGACTAAAGAGAAATTGATTATGACGGATGCAACTGCTGGCAAGATCCCTCACGTTCTGGTCATTATGGATGGTGTTGGACACCGTGAAGCGATTGAAGATAATGCTTTTCTTGCAGCAAAAACCCCGAATTTAACTGCAATGAAAGCAAAGCATCCAAATAGTCTTATTTCTGGTTCTGGTGAAGATGTAGGTCTACCTGATGGACAAATGGGTAATTCTGAAGTTGGCCATATGAATCTTGGCGCTGGACGTGTGTTGTATCAAGATTTTACCCGTATTACTAAAGACATCCGTACTGGCGACTTTTTCAAACATGAAGTATTAATTGATGCTGTTGAAAAAGCCAAAGCTGCTGGTGGTGCAGTTCATATTATGGGCTTGCTCTCAGAAGGTGGCGTTCACTCACATGAAGACCACATTGTGGCGATGTGTGAACTCGCATTAAAACGTGGTGCAAAAGTTTATCTTCATGCATTCCTTGATGGTCGTGATACTCCTCCACGTAGTGCACAATCTTCACTAGAAAAATTAGACGCTCTATTTGCTCAATATGAAGGCAAGGGCCGTATTGCAACTATGATTGGCCGCTATTTTGCAATGGATCGCGATAATCGTTGGAACCGTGTAGAACAGGCTTACCGCCTATTGACCGAAGGTGAAGCAGTTCGTACAGCAAATACTGCTGTTGAAGGTTTAGAACTTGCATATGCAGCCAATGAAAATGATGAATTTGTGAAAGCAACTCGTATTGGTGATGTGGCTAAAGTTCAAGATGGCGATAGCGTTGTTTTCATGAACTTCCGTGCTGACCGTGCTCGTGAAATTACACGTGCGTTTGTTGAAAAGGACTTCGCAGGTTTTGAGCGTAAAGTTGTACCGAACCTTTCTAAATTTGTCATGTTGACACGTTATCAGGCCAGCATTGATGCACCTGTGGCATATATGCCTGAAGAGTTGAAAAACTCACTTGGTGAATATTTATCTTCTCTTGGTAAAACGCAATTACGTATTGCTGAAACAGAAAAATATGCGCATGTGACTTTCTTCTTTAGTGGTGGTCGAGAAGATGAATACCCAGGTGAGAAGCGTATTCTAATTCCATCACCAAACGTTGCGACATATGATCTAAAGCCTGAAATGAGTGCTTATGAAGTAACTGATGAACTCGTTAGGGCAATTAACTCGGGTGAGTACGATTTACTTGTTGTGAATTATGCCAATGGTGATATGGTCGGTCATACAGGCGTATTTGATGCCGCGGTTAAGGCGGTTGAAGCAGTTGATACATGTTTAGGTCGTGTATACGAAGCTGTGATGGCCAAGAAAGGTCATATGCTTATTACTGCTGACCATGGTAATGTTGAGCAAATGCAGGACTACGAAAGTGGCCAAGTTCATACACAACATACAACAGAGCTTGTACCATTTATTTATGTTGGTCCAACACAAGCGACTATCGCAGAAGGTGGTGTACTTGCAGATGTTGCACCGACTATCCTTCATCTAATGCAGATTCCTGTACCTGCGGAAATGCAAGGTCGTAATCTGATTACATTATCTGCATAAGCGATAGGTGACTAAATGCTGCAACACAATATATATAAAGCTTTTTTGGGTAGTGTATTGATGTGTTGCAGCCAGTTTGCTCTTACTGCTCCTGTTGTAAAAGAAAAATTATCGCCTCAACATGCTGATTCACCAGAATCAGAAGAAAGTTATGCAGAAGTCCCTATTGAGTCGATTCAGCAGTTTGTACAAATTTACGGGATTGTTCGCGATAACTATGTCGATGAAAAATCGGACGATGCTTTATTTTTACAAGCAATTAAAGGCCTTGTTAGTGGTCTAGACCGTTACTCACGCTATTTGTCAGCTGAAGAATACCGTCAACTCATTCAATATACTGAAGGTGATCTTGCTTCGGTTGATTTTGCATTAAGCCCAGAAGCACATGTCCATAAATGGATGATTCGTGACCTAAAGGCAGGTTCTGATTCATATAAACTAGGCTTGAGAAATGGACAGACCATTTTAAAGATAGATAATCAGGAACTTAAAAATCTAACCCAAGATCAGGTGCTTGGTTTGTTGTATGGTTCAATAGGCTCAACGCTGCAAGTACAGACAGAAGAGTCAAATACCCCAATCAGTTTAGTCCGTAATAAAAAGATTGAAACTGATATCGAACCTGTCATGTTACATAATCAGGTATTGGTACTAAAAATTAGAGTATTCCAGCAAGATACCGCCAATGAGATTAAACGTTTAATTGAAGAAAATAGTTCTTCGCGCTTAAAAGCTGTATTAATTGATTTAAGAAATAACCCAGGCGGGCTGCTCTCTGCTGCTGTTGAGTCAGCCGATTTATTTTTAAATCATGGCATTATTGTTTCTACAAAAAGTCGTTCAGAAGGTAATCAGCAATTTCAGGCCTTACCGGGAAATGATTTTCAAAATATAAAAGTTGGTATTTTAATTAATCATCGATCTGCCTCGGCAGCAGAAGTTTTTACTGCTGCAATGAAAGAGCATCAACGTGCTTGGGTCATGGGTGAAAAAAGTTATGGAAAGGGCGTTGTACAGAAACTTTTCCCTTTGCCAAGTGGGGCAGCCTTGCAAATGACGGTCTCACATTACTACACGCCAAATGGTAATATGATCGAAGGTCAAGGTATTCAGCCTAACCAGACCTATCCCTTGCCTCCAGAAATGAAAGACGAAGTTTATTTAGAGCGTGTTGCCGACCTACTTCTAAAAAGGAAGTAAGCTTTATACTTCCTGTTCAGTTTCAGTATCTAACCCAAATTTCTTCAAACGGTAGCGTAAAGAACGGAAAGTCATTCCTAATTTTTTAGCTGCTAAGGTTCGATTCCAATGGGTCATATTGAGTGCATTGAGCAGAATATCTTTTTCAATACTCTCTAAATAACGTTCTAGACCCTCACTTGGTAATTTTTTTACAATCTGTGGCGTAGCTACGGGATTCTGCAAGCTTTGAGATACCGTTGCGATTGAATTAGAAATATTTGCTCTTAAAGGGGCTGGGTGCAAATGCGGTACATCAATATTGGCATCGTCACTTAAAGTAATTGCTCGCTCAATCATATTTCTTAATTCGCGAACATTGCCGGGAAAGTGTTGTTGTAGCAGATAAGTTTCAGCAGCCTCAGTTAATTGTTTAAGTGGGGTTTCCCACTCCATACAAATTTTCTGAATAAAGTGATTCGCAAGTAACAAGACATCTTCACCACGTTCGCGTAAAGGCGGTAACATGAGATCCATAACATGGATACGGAAGAATAAATCCTGACGAAATTTGCCTTGTCTAACCAATAAATCTAAGTCTTGATGACTCGCGCTAATCACCCGAAAATCAACATCAATTTCCTGATCAGAACCGACAGGACGAATCTTTTTTTCTTGTACTGCGCGTAGTAATTTAACCTGCATACTAAGTGGTAATTCGGCAATTTCATCTAAAAATAAACTGCCACCATGAGCAGATAAAATGAGGCCCTGTTTGTCTTGAGTCGCTCCAGTAAAACTGCCTTTTTTATGTCCGAACAGCTCGCTTTCCATCAGTTCAGTTGGAATAGCGCCACAGTTAATCGCAATAAAAGGCCCTTCACTACGGTTACTCAGCCGATGAACTAGGTTGGCAACCACTTCTTTACCTGTTCCAGACTCGCCAGTAACAAATACAGGTGCTTGTGAGCGCGCAATTTTTTTAATTGCGATGCGTAGTTGTTGAATAGGCTGAGAGCGGCCGATTAATAATTTGTTTTCTAGAGCACTCTCTGCAAAATCATGCTCTATTTTTTGCCGATTTAAGGCTTTCTGTAATAATTGATCTAGATGTACTTGGTTGACCGGTTTGCTTACAAAATCAAAAGCGCCTGCTTTTAATGCGGCAATTGCAATATCCATATTGCCGTAAGCAGTTAAAACCGCAATGGGTGTGTTTGTATAATTTTGAGAGACATGTTTGACTAACTCTAACCCACTCCCATCGGGTAAGTTTAGATCGGTTAAACATGCATCGTAATGAAACTGTGTGAAGAGTTGTTTGGCCTGTTCAACCCGATAAGCAAGATGTGTTTTAATCCCCATTCGTGCAAGTGTCATTTGCATTAAAAGGCACAAATCTTCCTCATCGTCTACAAGCAAAACGAGTGGTTGCTGTTCTGCCATTTCCCCAAAAACCTAATAAAAAATCAATATATTATTGGGCATTCTATTCTGAAGCATGCCCCTTGTTTTTGCTCTACATAGGTGAGCTTTGCATGGTTTGCCTCACAAAAACTATGAGACAAGTATAATCCTAAACCAGTTCCATTAATTTCGGTACTAAAAAATGGTTTAAATAATTGAGATATATCACGTTTTGAAACACCTTCACCGTAATCGATCACATCAATATAAATTTTATTTGTTTGTGAATGAATGTTGATCATGACATTCGGTGAGTCGGGTGCATTATGTCGTAAAGCATTTCGCACTAAATTGATCATGACTTGTCTTAGTTGTTTTTCGTCAAATAAAAATTTTAAAGAACGATCAGAAATTTTGAGTTGAATTGAGTGCTTAACGTCAGATAAATCTTCATCGAGTAGCGTATTTATAAAATTGTTTAAGTCAATCTGAATAGGGTGTGTTCTTTCGCTACGAGCAAGTCCTAAGGTGTCCTGAACAATACTATCAATGCGTTTAGTTTGCTTGCCAATCATATGGCGTAAAGTATTTTGTTGTTCGAGATCACTATCTTTAAGTAACTCATTTGCTTGAACAATTGCAGCCAGGGGATTGCGGATTTCATGTGCAATACTTGCCGAGAGTTGCCCTAAAGCGGCAAGTTTAAGTTGCTGTGCTTGCTGATTAATTTGTTGGGCATCTTGTAAAATGAGTAGTGTTAGAGCTTGTTGCGGCACTAAAAGATGCTGTACTTTAATATTAATGGAATAAGCCGATAGCCGAGACTCAAAAATAAATCGGTCATTTTCTTTTAAGTCGCCAAACTTCAATATTTCAAATAAATCGGCATGCCACTTTGCTAAAGGATATTTTTCATTGGCAAACTGGGGAGGAATACCAAGCAATGAACAAGCAGCGGGATTGCTAACAACAATGTCGTAATTTTCGTCTAAAACTAAATAGCCTTGTTCAATTTGCTCTAAAATATAACGGTTAATATTTTGAAGCTGGTAAAGCTCGATTGACTGGTGAAAGGTGAGTGCTTCAAGTAATTTAAAGCGCTGCACTGCAATTTGTCCAATCCCGTGAACAACGAAAAATAAAAAAGCTAATAAAGCGCTATTACCGATTGTGTTTAGATTGTTGTAGTCAAATAAACTACCCACGAAGCGTTGGTAAATAACCGCAATAACCGCAAGTAAGGTAATAACTAAAGACACTCTTGCACTGAGCAAAATCGCCGAAGTAAAGATAGCAATCACATACAGCAAACTAATTTGTAAATTAGGCTCCCCAGCAGAAAATGAAAGGAGGCTTAAACAAATAATGTCGACAATAAAAAATAAAATAAGCTGCCGAGTAGTTTGGATAGCAATAAATTTAAAGCATAACAATTGCACAAGACTTACAATTGAATAGCTTAGTAAAGTGTAAAAATATAAAGAGGGTTGCTGCAAACTATTGTCGGTTTGAGCATTGGTTAAAACCAAAATAATATTCAGGCTAACCGCAATAATAAGACGGTATAAACCATACCAAGTGCCCAAACGAAAAATCGTATGGGACAGGGATGAATTTAAAGGAGAGTGCATGTAAGTCTGATTATGGTTTGATCAGACCGTAACGAATCGCAAGATGTGTGAGTTTTACATCACTATCAATTCCTAACTTTTCAAAAATACGGTAACGGTAAGTATTTACAGTTTTCACACTTACAAAAAGTTTATCGGCAATTTCTTGTGCGCTAATACAGTTAACGACCATCATCGCAACTTGCATTTCCCGCTCCGATAACGAATCAAAAGGAGATTGTTGAGTATCAGATAAATAAGAGCTTGCTAGTTGCTCGGCAATATCGGCACTAAAATATTTACCACCCTGCATGACCTTATTAATTGCACGAACCATCTCGGCAATTGGGGCTCCTTTGGTGATATAGCCTTTTGCTCCAGCTTTTAGCAATAAAGATGGGTAGGGTTCTTCGGCAAGGCCACTTACAGCAATCACTTTCGTCTCTGGAGCTGTTTGTAATAAACGACGAGTTGTTTCTACACCACCGATGCCTGGCATGTTGACATCAAGTAGTACGACTTGCGGATGTTGCTGGCGAACGATAGCAATAGCTTCTTCCCCAGATTCGGCTTGTCCAATTACCTCAACATCTGCATGATCTTCTAACATACGGCAAATACCCGTACGTACCAGTTCATGGTCATCGACAACTAAAACTGTAATCAAGAAGACCTCCTTTCTTTCAAAAAACAAGTTTTTTGTTACATAAAGCAAAATAAGCTTGCAATGGAATGACAAAATTAGCAATCCTATTCTTCTATAGTGAGCGAATAGTTGTGCACAATTGTGTCGGTAAAGCTTTATACCTTATATCTCAAATGTAAGGCATAATGATAGTAAGCGCAAATGTGTGTCACCCTGAGTCGAGTATTGTGCCGTGAAAAATTCTAAAAAGTCTTTAATGCATGTGCTAAGCATGTCTATTTTGCTTAGTTTGAGTTCAACAAGCTTTGCAGAACTCGTCAATAACCCGTCCTCAGGGAGTACTGGTACTGCAAGTTTAAATTGGTCTGCAGCGGATGCTAGTCAACTTTTAAATGATGAAGATGATGAGCCGACTCCGCAAGGTTCAACGTCTGTTACTACAACTTTACGTGGCAGTAATGCACCGAAAGTTATTAGCTCTACACCTAGAGTTGCTCCAATCCGTGATACCGTGGGCTATAATGCCCAGCCGAGTGTTAGTGCACGTGCTGCACTTGTAATGGATGCGCAAACGGGTGAGGTCCTTTATAGTAAAAACACCAACGCGTCAGTACCGATTGCGTCTATTACCAAATTAATGACAGCAGTTGTAACCGCAGATGCGCGTTTAAACATGTCAGAAGAAATTACACTTGAGCAAATCGATTTTGCCGGTGCAAATGGTAAGAACTCAAGCTCTACCTTACGTGTGGGCGACAAGATGAACCGTGCAGAAGTTCTTCTGTTTGCTTTAATGAAGTCAGAAAACCCAGCGGCAGCAGCTTTAGCACGTACTTATCCGGGCGGTCGTCCTGCATTCGTAGCAGCGATGAATGCTAAAGCACGTTCTTTGGGTATGAATGCCACTCATTATTACGAATCAACCGGTTTAGATCCACGTAATGTCTCTTCGGCGCGTGACTTGGGAATTTTGGCGAGTACAGCGTCTCAGTATGGTTTGATCCGTCAATTCTCAACAACACCAACTTACGACTTTAATTTAGGTTACCGTGTACTCAAGTCAAACAATACCAATGCTTTAGTGCGTAATGGTGGTTGGAATATCAACTTATCTAAGACCGGTTATATTAATGAAGCAGGCCGTTGTGTTGTTATGCATACTACTGTGAACTCACGTCCAGCAGTCATTGTATTGCTTGGTGAACCAAGTACACAGGCGCGTAATAACGATGCAACTAACTTATTAGGTTGGTTAAGTAATTTGCCAAAACGTATTTAAGTTAAATATTTTAAAAACGCTTCTTAATAGAAGCGTTTTTTTATGCCATTTTAAACAGCATAAAAAACGGCTGTTTAATACAGCCGTTTTTTATAAAAATTCAGATTTTACATATTAGATAAAATTGAATCTTTTACTTGATCCATTGTTGCATCAATTGACAACATCACTGCATCAGCACATTGTTTGATTGCAGTATCAGGATCTTTCAAGCCATTACCAGTTACTGTACATACGATGACAGAACCTTCAGCAATTTTACCCGCTTTAATGTCACGGATCGCACCACCGATAGAAGCAGCAGACGCTGGCTCAACAAATACACCTTCATACATAGAAAGTAAGCGTTGAGCTTCTAAAATTTCGCTGTCTTGAAGTTCATCAAACCAGCCTTTAGAGTCGCGTACCACAGCTTTTGCATGGTTCCAGCTTTGTGGATTACCAATACGGATTGCAGTTGCAACTGTTTCAGGGCTTTCAACTGGAGCACCACGCAAGAATGGAGCTGCACCAGAAGCTTGGTAACCTACCATTGTTGGTAAGCCTTCTGGTTTAGGACCGGTAAATTGATCGGTCGCAGCATCATATATAACTTGTTCAAACTGATCAGCAGGTTGGTTTGCTACAGCTTCTGTATAACCCATCCAGTGAGCGGTGATGTTACCTGCGTTACCTACTGGCAAGCAGTGATAGTCAGGTGCACGGCCTAAAGCTTCAACAATTTCATAAGCAATCGTCTTTTGACCTTGCAAACGGTAAGGGTTGATTGAGTTTACAATCGTTACAGGAGCTTGATCAGCCACTTCTTTTACTAGACGCATACCATCATCGAAGTTACCACGGATTTGCATAGTGATCGCACCATACATCATGGCTTGAGCCATTTTACCCATCGCGATTTTGCCTTCTGGAATCAAAACAAATGCTTTGATACCAGCACGCGCAGCGTATGCGGCAGCGGCAGCAGAAGTGTTACCTGTAGATGCACAGATAATTGCTTTAGAACCTTCTTCAACCGCTTTGGTTACAGCCATGGTCATACCACGGTCTTTAAATGAACCAGTCGGGTTTAAGCCCTCATATTTCACATAAATTTCAACATCTTTGCCAATAATACGTGGAATATTCTCAAGTTTAATGAGAGGGGTGTTGCCTTCACCCAAAGAGATAGCACGAGTAGTTGCCGAAACTGGCAAACGGTCACGATAACGATCTACAAGACCAGTATAACGATTGGCATTAGACATGATGGTGTTCCAATTATGAGGTGAAGCGGGAGAGGGAATCTTTCCCTCAACCTGATTAACTATCGAGCGATTCTAAACGAATTCTTACGATTTCGCCACGAATTGCAGGTAATGCTTGAATTTGCGCAAGAGCGTCATCCATTTTTGATTCAACGATTGGATCGGTCAAAATTACGATTGGAATGAGGTCTTTTAAGCGTGATTGTTGCATGATGGCATCAATACTGATTCCAGCACGGCTTAAGATGGTTGTTACATCTGCAAGTACACCAGTCTGATCTTCAGCATTTAAGCGGATGTAATAACCTGTAGTCATTTGTTCACGGCTTAAAATTGGCATATTTGTTAATGCTTCGAAAGCCAGTTGAGGAATTGTGCCTGCTCCATCTTCTGTATAAGAGATGTCACGAACAATATCAATCACATCGGCAACGACCGCAGAAGCTGTTGGACCAGCACCAGCACCAGCGCCATAGTACAGCGTTGGGCCAACGGCATTGGCTTGAACTAAGACAGCATTTTTAACGCCGTTTACGTTGGCAATAAGCTGCTCATCTGGAATAAGCGTTGGGTGAACACGTAACTCAATACCATGTTCAGCACGACGTGCAATACCTAAATGTTTAATGCGGAAACCAAGTTCTTCGGCATATTTCACATCTTGCGCAGTGATTTTGCTGATACCTTCGGTATAGACTTTATCGAACTGCAGAGGAATACCGAACGCACAAGACGCTAAAATTGTAAGCTTATGTGCAGCATCAATACCTTCAACGTCAAAAGTTGGGTCTGCCTCTGCATAACCGAGTTCTTGAGCTTCTTTTAATACATCATCAAATGCACGACCTTTCTCACGCATTTCAGTCAGAATAAAGTTACCTGTACCATTAATGATGCCTGCTAACCATTCGATATGGTTTGCAGCAAGGCCTTCACGAATCACTTTAATAATTGGAATGCCGCCAGCAACTGCTGCTTCATAAGCAATTTGGACAGCGTTGTCTTCTGCTGCTTTAAATAGTTCATTGCCATGTTCAGCGAGTAAAGCTTTGTTTGCAGTAACAACTTGTTTACCGTGCTTGATGGCTTCCATAATGACTTCGTAAGCAGGGTGAATACCACCCATCACTTCTACAACCACATCTACATCGGGTTGACGAACGATATCAAGTAAGTCTGCGCTTTGTTTAATCCCTTCTAATTCGAGATCTGGACGAGGGCGACGTGTTCCAACGTGGGTAATTTGAATTTCTCGACCGGTGCGACGTTTAATTTCAGCGGCATTTTCTTGTAGTAGTTTAAGGGCTCCTCCACCTACGGTACCTAGACCGAGTATTGCCAGGCGAACTGGTTTCACGTCACACTCCATATCATCATTGAATCATTTAATTGAAGCTAGATCATAGCTAAAAAAAACGCCAGACTCTAGCGCTTTTCGTGCCTGTTCAATCAATTAGAGTGCGATGTTCGGAAAAGCAGAGTAGATCAGTCTTTAAACACTGGCATGTAAAGAACTATTTATTGAAAAAACAAAGCGCTGCAATAAGAGCAGCGCTTTGTGTACAAGATAACTGGTGAACTATTCATCAAAATTGAGAATATTATTTATCCAGACGTTTAACTAACTCATCTGGTGTTAAGTAGCCACCGAGATATTGTCCGTCAACGTTGTAGATGGCTGGAGTACCATTCACACCCATGTTTAAACCAAGTTGATATTGTTCGCGAACAGGGTTTTTGCATTGAGCAGGTGGAATACTAATGCCTTGTACAGCTTGATTAAATGCAGCTTTACGGTCTGCACTACACCAAACGGCTTCCATCGTTGGCATAAATTGTTCGCCGCGCGGCCACGCAATGTAACGAACCTCAATGCCTTTCTCATTAATCTCGGCTAAATGCTCATGTAGTTTGTGGCAATAAGGACAACTTGCATCGGTAAACACATAAATTACATGTTTAGCTTTACCACCCTTAGCTGGGTAAACAATCAAATCTTCATTTTTTAAAGCAGCAAGGTGCTTTTTGTTTTCTGATGCTTGAAGGTTGTCGCCAATATTATGCAGCTCTTTACCGCCTAAACGGATGACATCACCTTGAATAAGGTACTTACCATCACTTGTCGTATAAACAGAAGTCATACCTTCAAGGTTTACCCAATATAAATTAGGTACTTCAGTCGGTTTGATGTCTAAAATTTTGACGTTGATGTTTGCATTCTTAAATTGTTTTTGCAAAGTTTCGATTAAACGCTGTTTAGCATTGCGTTCAATGATGGTTGAAGCTTCCCCAGTAGCAGGTGCGGTCGCTGTGAGCGCATCTTCTTTTTGTGGTTTGTTTTCTTTAGAACAAGCACTGAACAACAAGCTAGAAGCCAAAGCACAGGCAAGAAAAATTTGAGATCGGGTAAAGGACATAGATAACCCTTATTTCATCAGTATTTATAGTCAGAAGCTGCTAAGCATAACAAAAAATCTAGTGTGTATTGTTAAAACTTTCTTAACCTTTGTGAACGAAATCAAATGATTGTTCGGTGTATTTCATATAATTCGTTTAAAAATTTTTAACCTCTAGGGTGATGTTTTTCATGTAATTGTTGCATTCTTACTTGTGCTACATGGGTATAGATTTGGGTGGTAGATAAGTCACTATGGCCCAGTAACATTTGTACTACGCGTAAGTCAGCGCCGTGATTGAGCAAGTGTGTTGCAAAGGCATGACGTAAGGTATGAGGCGACAGCTCAGCCTGAATATTGGCTTGTAGTGCATATCGTTTAATTGCATACCAAAAATTCTGACGGCTCATGATTCCGCCATGTTGAGTTAAAAATAAATAGTCAGTGGAAGTTTTATAAAGTTGTGGACGTGCATCATTTAAGTAGCGTTCTACCCAGTCACAAGCATATTGGCCTAATGGTACTAAACGTTCTTTATTGCCTTTACCAGTAATACGTAAATAGCCTTGTTTTAAATTGATTAGCTCCAAGCGCAAGTTGATTAGCTCGGAAACACGTAAACCACATGCATAAAGTACTTCAAACATCGCTCGATCACGTAACCCCAAAGCTGTTGTAATGTCAGGCGCTTGAATCAGTGCTTCGACATCTTCTTCTGATAAATCTTTGGGTAAAGCTCGGCCAATTTTGGGTGAGTGATGTGTCGCTACCGGGTTATCGCTTCGTAATTTTTGTTCACGTAAAAATTTGTAAAACTGGCGTAGGGCAGATAAACAACGTGCAATTGAGCGTGGACTTTTTCCTATTTTGGTGAGTTCAATAAGGACATCAGAAATGTCATCACTCGACCATTTCGGCAAGCTATTTTTTTTATGAAGTTCAGCACATTGAATCAGGTCAGATAAATAAGCATTACGAGTATGTGGACTTACTGTTTGTGCAACTAAATAGTCGCGAAAACCTTGTAAAAAGCTCAAATGTTCAGGAATTTGAACAGGGCTTGGAATACGCGGTTTCTTATTTATCATAAACAATGTCCTCTAAACCCCTGTACTTTAAAAGAAACTTTAAGATTTGTCGATTAAAGTAGGTGAGAATTGAAATTTAACCTTATTTGGTAATTATTCTCATTTATATGTATACTAGTAAAAAAGGTTTAGGATCGGATGCGGTGCGTTTATCAGCGTTGAAAGTGAAGCAAGCGGCTACCATCACCAAAGTAGATCGGATGACACAAACATCCGAGCAACAAGATTTGGTCGCAATTCGTTTGGAAAGCTTGGGCTTTGTACCAGGTACTCGAGTAGAGGTGATTACCAAAGGTATTTTTGGTGGTGATCCGATCTTAATCCAAATTGGCTTTACTCGTTTCGCTTTACGTAAGGCGGAAGCGGAAAAAATCGAGATTCAGTTAGAAGGAGTACCCGCATGAGTAATGCGCTACGTATTGCCCTTGTGGGAAACCCGAACTGCGGTAAAACTTCGCTGTTTAACCATTTAACTGGAACAAGACAAAAGGTTGCTAACTATGCGGGTGTAACTGTAGAGCGTAAAGTCGGTAACTTTCAATTACCTTCAGGCCGTGCAGTTCGTGTACTAGATTTACCGGGTACCTATAGTTTGCAGGCAACTAGCCCAGATGAAGAAATTACCCGTGATGTCTGCCAAGGCAAAATTGCCGAAGAAGGGCAGCAAGATGCTTTTTTATGTATTGTCGATGCGACGAACTTAAAACTGCATTTGGGTTTGGTACTTGAAATTATTGAATTAGGGCGTCCAATTCTGGTTGTATTGAACATGATGGATGAAGCGCGTCGTCGCGGTATTCAAATCAATACACAGAAACTCTCTGAGCGTTTAGGTGTTCCTGTTGTTGAAACGGTTGCCGTACGTAATTCAGGTATTGAAAATTTATTGCATGCGCTCGATCAAGAAAAATATACCGTACCTCATACTGAACTGAGTGGTTTAAGTGGTGGACATCATCAGAAAATCGAAACGATTTTTAAAGATGTGGTTAATTTTGTTGATCATGATGATAAGCGTACTGACTTTCTAGATCGAATTTTCTTACATCCTGTATTGGGTTTACTCAGCTTGGCAGTAATGATGTTTATTGTCTTTCAGGCAGTATTTGCTTGGGCTGAACCTTTTAAAGCTGCAATTGAAGATGGGGTAATCCCATGGTTAGGTGAGTGGTTAAATGGAGCCATCCATCAACCTGTGCTACGCAGTTTAGTCGTAGACGGTGTTCTGGCAGGAGCGGGCACAGTACTGGCTTTCTTGCCTCAAATTTTGATTCTCTTCTTCTTTATTTTGGTACTCGAAGAATCAGGTTATTTACCGCGTGCAGCGTTCTTGCTCGATAAATTAATGTTTAAAGCCGGCTTGAGTGGTCGTTCTTTCATTCCATTATTATCAAGTTTTGCCTGTGCGATTCCTGGCATTATGGCAACCCGAAGTATCAGTGATTCACGTGACCGTTTTACCACGATCATGGTTGCACCCCTCATGACATGTTCGGCACGTTTGCCTGTCTATGCCTTGTTAATTGGTGCATTTATTCCAAGTCAAACTGTTTTAGGCATCTTTAACTTACAAGGTTTGGTGCTGTTTGGTTTATACATGGCAGGTATTTTAAGTGCACTTTGTGTTGCCTTTGTGATGAAGTTTTTGCGTAAAGACAAATCACAGCATGCCTTGTTAATGGAATTACCAAGTTATCGTTTTCCTGATCCAAAAAGTATCGCTATTGGGTTGATGGAGCGCGCAAAGATTTTCTTGCGTCGTGTTGGTGGGATTATTGTTGCATTGACCATTATTCTTTGGTTCTTGTGTACTTTCCCTCAACCACCCGAAGGCGCAACGCTACCAGCAATTGATTATAGTTTTGCGGGTATGGCAGGGCACTTTATTCAGCCTTTATTCGCACCGCTTGGCTTTAACTGGCAAATCGTGGTGGCGCTCATTCCCGCAATGGCTGCTCGTGAGGTTGTGGTTGCAGCATTAGGTACGGTATATGCGTTATCTGGTGCTGATGATAATGCTGTTGCACAGGGGCTTGCTCATTTGATTAGTGCAAACGGCACGGGTTGGTCATTGGCTACAGGGCTATCTTTATTGGTCTGGTTTATTTATGCACCACATTGTTTAGCAACCTTGGCAACGGTACGCCGTGAGACAGGTTCATGGAAACATGTGGCAGTCATGACGGCTTATCTATTTGGTTTGGCTTATCTCATGTCATTTTTAACCTACCAAATTGCATCACGCATTTGGGGTTAATAGGAGGCGCTTATGTTTGATTACCTTATTGTTGCTGTATTGGTGTTGTGGAGTGCCATTGTTGTCTTTAAAAAGGTATTTCCTCAAACGTCCGCTTCAGTATTTCTTGCATTATCAATCCAGTGTCAACGCTTGGGTTGGCAGCGTTTGGCATCATGGTTGAAGCCTAAACAGGCTGCCGGTTGTGGTGGCAATTGTGGCTGTTCTACTGATGATGCACCTACCCAAAAGTCCGCTCCGGTACAAACGGTGAAGTGGCGTTAACTTTTCTGTATAAAAAGCCATCGAATGATGGCTTTTTTACGCACTGACACAAAAAAAGTAGAATAAAAGTCAAACTGAAAAAGTATTCAAAACAGCAAAGTGCTAACATTTTTGCCATTCTGTCGATTGATAAATTGTGGGGCAAAAATGTTAATACAACGTGGTGGGTTAAAAGTTGTAGCAGGCTTGGGTATATCAGGTGTTTCTGCTGTAAATTTCCTGCATGAACAAGGCTACCAAGTTGCAGTAACGGATTCCCGCCCCACACCTCCCGGACATGATCAAATTCCTGCAGACGTGAAGATCAGTTTTGGTAAACTCGATCAAGAATTATTACTACAAGCAGAAGAAATTATTTTAAGCCCGGGCCTTGCACCACAATTACCAGAAATTCAGGCTGCTATTGCTAAAGGTATTTCTGTAGTAGGTGATATTCAGCTGCTTCGCCGTGCAACTGATGTACCGATTGTTGCGATTACAGGCTCTAACGCGAAGAGTACTGTTACTACTTTAATGGGCTTAATGGCTAAAGATGCAGGTAAGAAAGTTGCCGTTGGTGGTAACCTTGGTCGCCCAGCTCTAGATTTACTTAAAGATCAACCAGAGTTATTAGTACTTGAGTTATCAAGCTTCCAGTTAGAAACCACATCTCACTTAAATGCTGAGGTAGCTGTGGTACTGAACATGAGTGAAGATCACTTAGATCGTCATGGCAATATGCTGGGGTATCACCAAGCAAAGCACCGTATTTTCCAAGGTGTCAAGAAAGTTGTATTTAACCGTGATGATGCTTTAAGCCGTCCTCTTGTACCTGATACAACGCCAATGCAAAGCTTTGGTCTAAATGCACCTGACTTAAACCAGTACGGCGTTTTAAGAGATGCTGACGGTACACTGTGGCTTGCTCGTGGCTTGCAGCGTTTAATTAAAAGCTCAGACTTATATATTCAAGGTATGCACAACGTAGCCAATGCTTTAGCGTGTTTAGCATTGGGTGAAGCAATTGGCTTACCTATGGAATCTATGCTTGAAACTTTAAAACACTTTAAAGGTTTAGAGCACCGGTGTGAGTATGTAAAGACCGTACATGATGTACGTTATTACAATGACTCAAAAGGAACCAATGTTGGCGCTACACTTGCAGCAATTGATGGTTTAGGTGCTGCGATTGAAGTGAAAAAAGGTAAAGTTGCCCTAATTTTAGGTGGGCAGGGTAAAGGTCAAGACTTTACTCCTTTACGTTCTTCTATCGAAAAGTATGCCAAAGTTGTGGTATTGATTGGTGAAGATGCGCCTGTCATCGAGCAGGCCATTCAAGGCGCAACTAAAATTTTACATGCGGCAACACTTAAAGAAGCTGTCGAGATATGTCAACGTGAAACACAAGCTGAAGATGTGGTATTGCTATCACCAGCATGTGCAAGTTTTGATATGTTTAAAAGTTATAATGACCGTGGTCAGCAGTTTGTTGCCTGCGTCAATTCGTTGGTTTAAAGAAAATATGATTAGGAATGTAGTATGGCAGGCTTAGCTCAGACCACAATCCAGAAAATCAATCATTGGTATGAACGGATATTGCCGAAATGGCCAGCGGAAGTGACGCCACGTAATGTCTTGATTTTCTGTGTCGTTGCATTGTTATGTATCGGTTCGGTGATGGTAGCATCTGCTTCGATGCCTTATGCAGAATATATGCATGAGAACCCGTTTCACTATGTCATCCGCCATGCGATATCTATTGCGGTTGCTGGGGTCGTGGCGTATTTGACTTACCGAATCTCACTCAATACATGGTTTAAAAATACGTTTCCGCTGTGGTTGTTAACCATGGTTCTGTTACTTGCTGCTTTGGCGGTAGGTTCGGAAGTCAATGGTTCTACACGTTGGATTAAAATCGGTGGTTTTACCTTACAGCCTACAGAGGTTGCCAAAGTCATGATGGCAATCTTTACGGCAGACTACGTGGTACGCCGTGCTAAAGAGGTTCGTACGCACTGGAAAGGTTTACTGCGTTTAAGTGGTGTGATGGCGATTACGGTCGGTTTAATTATTGCCGAGCCTGACTTGGGTGCGACGATCGTTATTGTCATGATGATGGTCGGCGTGTTCTTTTTAGCTGGTGCGCCGCCAACACAGTTCTTAATTATGCTTGGTGCGATTGTCACCGGTATCGTGTTTTTGATCTTGTTTGAGCCTTACCGTTTCCAGCGTTTGATTTCGTTTACCGACCCATGGGCAGATCCATTAGGTGTGGGTTATCAGTTATCAAATGCACTCATGGCCTTTGGCCGTGGTGAATGGTTTGGAACAGGCTTAGGGCATAGTGTTCAAAAGCTATCTTATTTACCAGAAGCGCATACTGACTTTATGTTGGCCGTGTTAGGCGAAGAGTTTGGCTTCTTTGGTATTTCGATTGTCATTGGCTTATCTTTCTTGATGTTGGCTTGTTGTATCAAAATTGGACACCGTGCCTTGAAACATCATTATCTTCGCGCGGGCTATTTGGCTTACGGTATTAGTATTATTTTCTTACTCCAGATTTTGGTAAATGCGGGTATGAACATGGGCTTAATGCCAACCAAAGGTTTAACTCTGCCATTTATTAGTTATGGTGGTACGTCTTTAATGATGTGTGCAGCTATGATTAGCTTGATCTTAAAGATTGATGCATCAACTCAAGAAGTAAACCCTGAAAGAGAAGAATCGAACTTCTAAACTATTTCAGTTGTTATGAAAAGCCCGATATCGAATCGGGCTTTTTTTATTTATAAATATATTCCGCCAAGCTCTTGTCCGTGAGGAATTAAATCTACATTCCACTGCGCTACAGCTTGCTTGAGCATCACTTCAGGGCGATCTAAATCAACCTTGGGTTGTCCCAAGGCGAGTATCGCTTTTTGAAGTAATTCAGGTGCTTTAGTTAAATCGAGTGCTTGAGCAAGATTTTGTTTAGAAAGCTTTTGCCCCTGATCATTCATAGCCAGAGGAAGATGCATATAGCTTAGTTTAGGGTAATCGAGGAGCTGACCCAGCCAGATTTGGCGTTCAGTGTTATCTAAAAGGTCTGCACCACGAACAACGTGTGTAATACCTTGTAAGTAGTCATCCACGACAACAGCAAGTTGATAGTTAATAATGCCATCACGGCGTTTAAGAACAAAGTCACCAAGGTCATGTTGTAGATTAGAACAATGAAGTCCTTGCAATCGATCATCGAAACAGATCTGCTGATCCTTAACTTTTACGCGAATCGCTTGATCTTGAAAATCGAGATGCAAATCACGGCAAGTACCTGCATAGATTGCATTTGAACCGAGCATTTTACGGGTACATTGACAGGCGTAAACTAAACCTTCTTTTTTAAGTTGGTCTAATACGCTTTCATAAATATTTAGGCGGTCTTTTTGAAAGATGATCTCTGCATCAAGATCGAACTGAAAAGCTTCAATTGATGCGAGTATATGGTCTTCACTACCGGGATAGATGCGTGGAATGTCAGTATCTTCAATACGAACAAACCATCGCCCTTTGTGAGCTCTAGCATCACAGTAACTGGCAACAGCAGTAATCAGTGATCCGAAATGTAAAGGGCCGGTTGGCGAGGGCGCAAACCGACCTGAGTATGAGCAGCGATTAAGTGGAACATTGTTCCGCCGCTGCGCAAGAGAAAAGCTATGCTTTTCTGGCAAGCGATTTAACTGCTGCGCAAGAGCCGAGTCGAACTCGGCTGGAGAATTCTTAACCGTCACAATTAACCGTTATTTTGCTTCTCTTTAATTTCTGCCAAGGTTTTGCAGTCAATACATAACGTTGCAGTTGGACGTGCTTCTAAACGACGTAAGCCGATTTCGATACCACAAGTTTCACAGAAACCGTAGTCTTCGTTTTTAATCGCTTCAAGAGATTGTTCGATTTTACGAATTAATTTACGTTCACGGTCACGTGTACGTAATTCAATTGCAAATTCTTCTTCTTGGGTAGCACGGTCATTTACGTCTGGCAATGCAGTTGATTCATCTTGCATCGTATTTAAAGTACGATCAACTTCAGACATTAATTCAGCTTTCCATGCTTGCAGAATTTGTCGGAAATGCTCGAGCTGTCCTTCAGACATGTACTCTTCATTTTTCTTAGGTTGATAAGGTGCAATACCAAATAAACTTGCAGTTGAGCCTACGTCAGAAGTTTTAGGTTTCACTTTACGTGCACGTTTTGCAGAAGCTTTATCACCTTCTACTACAACTTCTGTATGTTCATCCAAAACTTGGTTGTGGTTGTCATTCGCCATAATAGGGCATTCCTCATCATACACGTATTATCTATACGCAAAAAATATGGTGATATGCAAGTGTTTTTATAGAAAACCATCGATGGATTTTTCCATCGGGTCGTCATCATATAGATTTTTCCTGCAAGATGATAGTCATTCTATCCCGTAAATAATTTCAAAACGTGTTTGCCCTAGTCATAATTCCTCATAGAGGTATTCAATTTAGGACTAATATCCTGAAATATCAGTGTTTATATGGGTTTCGAAATTTTCAAGTCGAAACACTTTTGTTTCAAAAGTACCATCATTATTCAGACGAATGTAACGGTAACCCGGTGCATTTTGATCGAGTGCAAAATCGTTAATAAACGGTTTAAATTGTACGCTTGTGGAAGGTGTTGAGAAAAATTCGATACCTTGCCAAATATTAAGAGAGTCTTGATGTACGTGTCCACAAACTAAAGCCTTTACATTTTTAAATGGGCTTAACGTATCTAGTAGTGCATTTGAGTTTTGTAGTTTGTGATGATCAATCCATTTTGATTTCATGGCAAATGGGTGATGATGGCAAGCCAGCAGAACTGGATGATCTGCAAATTGCTCAAGTAAGTTTTCTAAATTTTCTAATTGTTCCAATGACAAATGACCATCTACTTTTCCCTTTACGGCACTGTTGAGCATAATGATGCGCCAATTCCCTAAGCCGACCACCACAGGTTCCTGATGATTTTCGTTATGCAGTGGAAAGTGGTCCACATTGTCATGATTACCGAGCGTGTGGAAAAAAGGCAAACCCAAGGTTTGCATAAAGTTGATATAACGCTTGTAGGTAATAGGGGTTGGGGCTTGTGCGAGGTCTCCGGTATGAATAATCGCGTCCGCTTCTGGATGTTGTTTCAATATCTGCTGGATAATGGCATGGAAACTTTCTTCAGGATTCATCCCCACAAATTCTAGCTGTGGATACTCCAATAAATGTGTATCGGTAATTTGTATGATGACATGATTTTTTTGTGAAAGTGTTGAGACTTGGAAAGTCACCGTCCTACCTCTTCGGATTTATTATCGTTTTGCTGTGTTGAGCCAGCCATTGTAATGCCATAATAACAGGGGCATTTCTTAAACGTCCGCTGTCGAGTAGTGTTTGAATTTCGCTATAACTAAACAAATGCAGCTGAATATTTTCACCCTCATCATCTACTCCAAAAACACCGCCTACAGCGGGTAATTCGGTTTCGGCGACATATAGATGAAATAATTCTGAACAGGCGCCTGCTGATGGGTAAAAACTAAATAGATGCTCTAAATCCTGAACTTCACAACCTGATTCTTCAAGGCTTTCACGTCGAATGCAACTTTCTGGTGACTCATTGCCATCTAACACGCCTGCAATAATTTCGAGTTGCCACGGCGATTGAGAGTCATCTAAAGCACCAACACGAAACTGTTCAATTAGGGCAAACTGTTGTTTTTGGTCATTGTAGAGTAGAACGCCAGCCGCTTCAGGTCGATGCACAAGTTCGCGCTGCAATACAGGAGTATATTCAGATTGATTAAATAGACGATGTCGAAGGCTGACTTTTTCAACTTGAATAAAACCACTGAACAGAAGTTCACGTGATGTTACTTCGACATCTTTAGATGTATAACTTGGATGCTCGACAATACTCATGATTCGATCAGGACGAAATCTATTTATTTCATCCTAACCGAGAATCATGGCTAGGCAAGTGTTTTTTTTGAATATTTACACTTTATGATACAGTTTTTGTCCTTGCTCTTGATAAACCTCTTTCATCGCTTTGAGGCCTTCTTCAACCTCTGAATCGCTATTGGTGAGATTGTTGGCATAGTCACGTACATTCTGGGTGATTTTCATTGAACAGAATTTTGGACCACACATTGAGCAAAAGTGTGCAGATTTATGCGCTTCTTTCGGTAAAGTCTCGTCATGCATGCTGCGTGCTGTATCTGGATCTAGGCTTAGGTTGAACTGATCGTCCCAACGGAATTCGAAACGTGCTTTAGACAAGGCATTATCACGAACCTGTGCACCCGGATGGCCTTTGGCAAGATCGGCTGCGTGTGCTGCAATCTTGTAGGTAATAATTCCGTCTTTTACATCCTTCTTGTTTGGCAAACCTAAATGCTCTTTTGGTGTCACATAGCAAAGCATTGCTGTGCCATACCAACCAATCATAGCTGCGCCAATTGCAGAAGTAATGTGATCATAACCCGGAGCGATGTCTGTAGTTAAAGGCCCAAGTGTATAGAATGGTGCTTCTTTACATACCTCTAACTGCAAGTCCATGTTCTCTTTAATCATGTGCATTGGTACGTGACCCGGGCCTTCAATCATGACCTGAACATCATGTTCCCATGCTCGGTGAGTAAGCTCACCCAATGTTTTAAGTTCACTGAACTGCGCTTCGTCATTTGCATCTTGAATACAACCCGGACGTAAGCCATCGCCTAAGCTAAATGACACATCATAGGCTTTCATAATTTCACAGATTTCGTCGAAGTGTGTGTATAAGAAGTTCTCTTCATGATGAGCGAGGCACCACTGCGCCATGATTGAACCACCACGAGACACAATACCCGTTAAACGGTTTGCTGTAAGTGGCACATAGCGAAGCAATACACCTGCGTGAATGGTGAAGTAGTCAACGCCTTGTTCAGCTTGCTCAATAAGTGTGTCTTTAAAGATTTCCCAAGTCAGGTTCTCAGCAACACCATCAACTTTTTCAAGGGCTTGATAAATTGGCACGGTACCGATTGGAACAGGTGAGTTACGAATAATCCATTCACGTGTTTCATGAATGTTTTTACCTGTAGACAAGTCCATAATGGTGTCAGCGCCCCAACGGGTTGCCCATGTCATTTTCGCAACTTCTTCATCAATTGAAGAGCCAAGCGCAGAGTTACCAATATTGGCATTGATCTTAACCAAGAAATTACGACCAATAATCATTGGTTCAAGTTCTGGGTGGTTAATGTTGGCAGGAATAATAGCGCGGCCTTCGGCAACTTCTTGGCGAACAAACTCAGGTGTAATTTCTTTTAAGTTTTTTGCACCAAAGTTTTGGCCTGGGTGCTGGCGCATATCTACAGCTTCGCGTTGACGCTGATTTTCACGAATCGCAATATATTCCATTTCAGGCGTAATAATACCCTGTTTGGCATAGTGCATTTGAGTGACATTTTTGCCTGCTTTAGCGCGGCGTGGGTTTTGAATATGTGCAAAGCGAATATCAGCAGTACGAATATCTTTTAAACGCTCCTGACCAAACTTTGAAGTTAAACCCGCAAGTACGTCAGTATCGTTACGTTCTTCAATCCATTTTTGGCGAACTGAAGGTAAACCTTTGTTTAAATCAATTTGAACATTTGGGTCAGTATAAACACCTGAAGTGTCATATACCATAATAGGTGGGTTGTGCTCACCACCAAGGCCAGTTGGGGTGTCAGTTAAAGAAATTTCTCGCATTGGAACCTGAATATCAGGGCGAGAGCCTTCAATATAAACTTTTTTAGAAGCGGGTAAGATGCGGGTTAAGTCTTTTGCATCTTGTTCATGTTGTGCTGAAATTTCAGCAGAAGAGAGATTCGTTAATTGGTTCATCACATGATCCTTATGAATAACATCAACGAATCAAGCACGACCAAAAACGATGGCGGATTTATCTTGAACTAGATAAATTGAGGGCTTTAAGTTTTCAGATGGCTTGATTCCTACGCAGGTCTTAACCTGATCAGGTTCAACGGTACTTGTGATCAAACTGGTGTTGCGATAACACGGAATTTACACAATCTCAGCGAGCTATTACTCGCGCTCCGTCAAGCGATTTAAAGACTAACATGTTTTAGGTTGGCTGGCATTGTCAATTTGTATCTATACAAACCGCATCTATATGGCAGTCTCGGTAGCTTTGAGTATTCCATGGCGAATCAAACTTTAATAGCTGCTCAAGTTGTTCATGCACAATCTGATAGGTAGATTTCTTTTGCCCATTTTCATCAGTTAAATCTATTTTAAATTGCTTATTGCGCTCATCGACAGGGGTGGCAATAAACTTCAGAAATTGTTGAGCGGGTTTTGCTAAGCTAGATTGATTTTGTGTAGATAAGAAACGAATTTGTTGAAGCGCATCTTTATCAATCCATGTGTTTGGAGCAAACTCATCGGATACAGGCGTATTATCTAGCCCAAAGAAAATAAAATATCGGTACTCATTAAATAATAATTTTGCATCATTAATAAAATAACTCTTTGGATATTTTTGGATAAATTTCTCCCAAAATAATGCACGCTCAGTAAGCTCTTTCCATGAGATAGCCAACGCACCATCGTCATAGAAAATGTCTTTATTGTCTTTCGCCATACGAGATAAGAATTCTTTCTGATCAGCAGGTAAAGCCTTAGAAAAAACGTCAACTAAATAGTTCGGCTGACGGCGATAAGTAAACATGCCCTCACCTTGATAGAGTAGTTCAATATAGGCTTGGCCCTCGTGTTGAATCAGGTATTGATCACGAGTACCAAGCTGATCGAATAACTTTTTCTTGGTTTTCATTGTTTTTTTAGCATCTAATGGTTCTTGTTCTAAAATGGCATATCCAAAAGCTTCAAACGCTTTTGCTGTTTTTTCATTATGTTCTTGTTTTAGAAAACGCTGATACATAGCCGTCGATGCTTCAATTAGCTTAAGCTGTTCATTATTTTTAAAAGAGGGAACACAGGTTTTAAGTTTTTCATTAATTTGATTTAGGTCTTCTATTTTACTGTTTTGATTAATTTTCTGCATAGCAGCTATAGTTTGTAAGCAGCTACTGTCTCGCTGTTCGGTGGACTTTTGTGCAGTTGATTTTTGCTCTTTAGATACAGCCTGATCTTGCTCTGATGTTTTACTACATCCAGCTAAAAGTAGTGCACTGCACATACTCATCATTAGAATTTTTTTCATCTTTATATTTTTATCGAAATTGATATTGCTCAAATTATAACGCTTAAAAAGATTGCATCACTGTTAGAAATCTTTATTATTAGGTAGATCGGTCTACTTAATTTAATACCATGAATGATAAAACAGCAAGACAGAAAATTCTCGATGCAGCGGCAACACTATTTTATAACGATGGCATTACTGCAACTGGCATTAACTCGGTTACGGCTAAAGCAGATGTAGCCAAGATGTCGCTTTACAATAATTTTTCTTCAAAAGGAGATCTTGTTGATGCCTACATTGCTGCACGACATCAAGAGTGGTTAGACCTTTATCAAAACCGTTTAGAAAAAACAAAAACAGCTAAAGAAGCTATTTTGGCCGTATTTGATGCCTATCAAGATCATGCCGAGTTTGCTTATGAAAAGGGTTTTAGGGGATGTGGACTTTTAAATGCTGCTGCTGAGTTTCCTGCAAATAGTGCAGGACGAAATGCTGTAAGGCAGCATAAAGAACAAGTTGAGGCTATTGTTGCTGAGCATTTAAAAAAATTAATACCAGACTCACAGCGTATTAGCTATATCGCCTCACAACTTTCTTTTCTTTTAGAAGGTTCTATGGCAAGAGCTGGTCTAGAAGGTAGTAGCCGTCAACTTCAATTAGCGAGGCAAATGGCAGAAGATATTTTAGATCGAGAATGCCAACATGATTAGCCTTATTAAAAATAGTAGTTATGGTGGCATAATTGCAATTTTAGTTGCCTCTGTTTTGTGGGGGACAACAGGAACTGCGGCAGCATTTGCCCCAACACTTGGACCACTGGCAATTGGTGCTGTAGCGATGGGCGGTGGAGGCCTTTTACAAGCTCTGGTTGCATCACGAGCTATACGGGAAAACCGGCAATTTATTAGGCGTAATATTCCTATTACTCTTTTGGGCATTGCAGCAGTTGGGATATATCCCTTAGCTTTTTATTCTTCTATGCATTATGCCGGAATTACGATTGGTACTGTGGTTTCAATTGGTTCAGCTCCACTCATTGCAGCAGTTTTAGAGCGATTCTTTGACCGTAAAGTTTTATCTAAAACATGGTTCCTGAGTTTTGTGTTTGGTGTTGTGGGAGTAAGTTTATTATCTATGGGTGAAAGCCACATAGCACAAGATATTACAAATGAATGGAATAAATACTTCGGTATTTTTCTGGGGCTTGTTGCTGCTACAACTTATTCGCTTTATTCATGGGCTGCAAAAAGATTAATAGACCGAGGTATTGCTGCTAAAGCTGCAATGGGCATGATTATGGGTGGCGGAGCAGTTATTTTACTTCCTACTTTGTTGCTTACAGGGGGCGGTTTATTAGAGAGCTCAACAAATTTACTTGTGGCTGGCTATATGATGCTAATTCCTATGTTCCTCGGTTATTTACTTTTCGGCTTTGGGCTAAAGACTGTAAATGCGAGCAAAGCGACTACGTTAACTTTATCTGAGCCTTTAGTTGCTGCGATTTTTGCGATTGTGTTGGTCGGTGAACATGTATCATGGGTGGGCTGGCTAGGCATGTTTTTGATTTTCATTTGTATTTTGATGTTATCAAAGCCTGAAAATACACAAAAATGAAAACTTTTACTGGCTTGAGTTTAAATCAAATTTTTCTTAGTCTTAAAGCCAAGTTTTATCGTTGATTTAGACAATGAAAATAAAATTAATGCTTGTGGCGAGTTTATGGAGTTTTGCATCGCCGAGTTTTGCTTTAGATTTAGTTGAAACTTATGAGCGCGCAAAGCAAAATGATCCGACATGGCAAGCGAATCAACAACAATTTGAAGCAGATCAGCTCAATTTAGGCTTAGCAACTGGTGCTTTATTGCCTACAGTCACCTTATCTGGAAAGATTAATCGTAATAGCCAAACCGTAAAGCGTTCAAATTTTCCCGGTGTTGATCAAGAGGGACTGTCCGATGCTTTGGTAAGTAATACATCAACAACCAAACAAGCAACTTTATCTGCTCGTCAGCCTCTTTTTCGTATGGATGCATGGGAAGGTTATAAACAGGTTAAAACCTCGGTTGCTCTTAGTGAAATTACTTTACGCCTGCAAAAACAAGATCATGTTTTAAATGTGGCAGAAGCCTATTTTAATGTACTGCGTCAGCAGGCACTTACCGCTGCATATTTACAAGAAGAAAAGGCTTTACTTGAACAACTCAATATGATGAATGCCAAGCTTAAAGAGGGTTTGGTGGCACGTAGTGATGTAAGTGAGGCAAATGCCCAATATCAAAATGCCAGAGCCAACCGTATTGCAACTAATGTTCAGCTTCTTTTAGCTCAAGAACAGCTCTCTGAATATATTGGCCCTTATCAAGACAAGCTTGCAGTACTGCGAAGTGATTTTACTTTTCAAAAGCCTTATCCAGCCCAACTTGATGACTGGATTGGCTTAGCCCAACAACAAAATCTAAAGATTCAGCAAGCCCGTTTACAAAAGCGATATGCTGAAGACCAACGCCGTGTGGAAAAAGCTGCACTTTATCCACAAATAGATGCTGTGGCGAGTTATGGCTATACCAAACAAACACCAGAAACACTGATTTCGACTGATGGAAAGTTTGATCAGGTTGGCGTAGAGATGAACTGGAATTTATTTAATGGAGGACAGACCCGAACCTCTATTAAAAAAGCCACTATAGAGTTAAATAAAGCGCAAGCTCAACTCGATGCGGCCATTCGCCGTGCCAATGTCGATGTAAAAAGCGCTTTTATGCAGGTGGATACCGACCGTGCAAAACTTGAAGCAAGAAAGGCGGCAATGGACTCTTCTTCACTTGTCTCTCAAGCCTCAAAAGCAAGTTATAACGAGGGCTTAAAAAGTATGGTCGATGTTTTATTAGCACAGCGTAATGCTTTTTCAGCAAAACAGGATTATCTTAATGCTCAATATGACTATTTATTAAATGTACTTCGTTTAAAAGCGGCTGTAGGTCAGTTAGGCGAAAAAGATCTGGTTGAATTAAACAGCTGGTTAACGTATCAGTAATAAAAAAATGCTTTTATCTGAAATTTAATTTTGTCATAAAAATTTAATGATTGATGTGTTTTAATGCTCAATCATTTTATCCCTGCGCCATCATGTTGGAGGCTTCCCTTGAGTCCGAGTAATCCGGTGTTAAGCCATCATATTTCTTCTCAATTTAATGAAGATTTGCAAGATGTGAACACAAAGTTTATGACCATGGGTGGCTTGGTCGAACAACAGGTTGCCAATGCAATTCATTCTTTGCTTGATACAGATGCAAACTTAGCAATTGATGTTCAATTTAAAGATAATGCAGTCAATCAATATGAGCGTGATATTGATGAAGGTCTGACACTGATTTTGGCACGCCGTCATCCAGCAGCGATTGACTTGCGTATGGTGATTGCAATGAGCAAAGCCAATACTGACCTTGAGCGTATTGGTGACGAAGCTGCAAAAATTGCCCGTATTGCACAAAATCTATGTGAAGAGGGTGGATCACCTCGTGGTTACATGGAAACCCGTCATATCGGTAACCAAGTCCGTGTCATGATTCACGATGCCCTAGATGCTTTTGCACGTTTAGATGCCGATCAAGCTTTACGTGTACTTTTAGCTGATGCGGATATTGACCGTGAATATCAGTCAGCAACACGTACTTTAATGACTTATATGATTGAAGATCCGCGTCATATTGCACGTGTAATTAACGTGATGTGGGTTTTACGTTCTTTAGAGCGTATTGGTGACCATGCTCGTAACATTGCTGAACAAGTGATTTACATGGCAAAAGGTTTTGATGCTCGCCATACTAAAATTGAAGAAATTGAAGCAAAAGTTCACGAAAAGTAATACTTGAGTTGAAGTATCGAAAGGCCTTGTTTGAAACAAGGCTTTTTTTATTTTTTAGAAATAATAGATAAAAAAATGTCCCGAACTTTGGGGGGAAGTTCAGGACAGAAAATCAAGTGCATTAAGAGAAAACACGACAGGGATCGTGTCTTACTTGCTATGAATTGATATTAAGGTGTGAGCCAATTTATGTCATGTAGAGTCCTGTGCGCTCTATGTAAGGCTTTATATGTTTGTGTAAGTTTCACGTAAAAAAAGGCAGGTCTATGTATATAAACCCGCCTTTTTAATGATGATGAGCTTAGAAAAAACGAATTATTCTGGCTTCCAACCTTCTGCTTTTTCAACGCTTTCATCATTATTGAAGAACTTCTCACGTTGTTCTTCAAGGAATTTTTTCGCTTCTGGATCAAAAACGTTTAAACGCTTTTCATTAATTAGCGTAGTTTGGTGTTGTAGCCATTCTTGCCATGCTTGCTTAGAAACATTTTCAAAAAATTCTTGGCCTTTAGCACCTGGAAACGGAGCAAAGTCTAATCCTTCCATTTCCTTTTGATATTTACGGCAAAATACTTGTCGACTCATTTTGTATCCTTAAGCGTATAACTGTTCTAGACGTTTATGGGCACGGGCAATCGCAGCTTCAACCTGTTTTGGTGAAGTTCCGCCAATATGATCACGTGCATTTACCGAAGCTTCTAGTGTCAAAGCTTTATCAAATACATCTGCTGTAATTAGGTCAGAGAATTGTTGTAATTGCTCAAGTGTGAGTTCAGATAAATCTTTTTCTTCAGCCACACCTAATGCAACAGCTTTACCCACAATTTCATGCGCATCACGGAACGCAACGCCTTTTTTCACTAAATAGTCAGCAAGGTCTGTAGCAGTCGAGAACCCACGAAGTGCAGCTTCACGCATGATTTCAATATTTGGAACCAATGCAGGAATCATGTCTGCAAATGCCATGAGTGAACCACGAACTGTATCGATTGCATCAAATAAAGGTTCTTTATCTTCTTGGTTGTCTTTGTTGTACGCCAATGGCTGACCTTTCATGAGCGTAAGTAAACTAATTAAATCACCAAACACACGGCCAGATTTACCACGAATCAGTTCTGGAACATCAGGGTTTTTCTTCTGTGGCATGATTGAAGAACCAGTACAGAAACGGTCAGGAATGTTCACAAATTTAAACTGTGCAGAAGTCCAAAGAATAAGTTCTTCAGACATACGTGATAAGTGCATCATGATTAAAGATGCTGCTGCATTAAATTCAATTGCAAAATCACGGTCTGATACAGCATCAAGCGAGTTTTCAGATACAGCTTCAAAACCGAGTAATTCTGCTGTGTAAGCACGGTCAATCGGGTAGGTTGTACCAGCAAGCGCAGCTGAGCCAAGTGGCATACGGTTTACACGTTTACGGCAGTCTTGAAGACGCTCAGTGTCACGAACCAACATTTCAAACCATGCCAACAAGTGATGGCCGAAAGTTACCGGTTGAGCTGTTTGTAAGTGTGTAAAGCCAGGCATAATAGTGTTTACATTTTTGGCAGCCAAGCCCAACAAACCTTTTTGTAAACGCTCTAATAAGCCTAAAATATCATCAATTTCATCGCGAAGATAAAGACGTATATCTGTTGCAACTTGGTCATTACGGCTACGACCAGTGTGTAATTTTTTACCTGTAATGCCGATACGTTGAGTCAAACGTGATTCAATGTTCATGTGAACATCTTCAAGATCGATACGCCATTCAAAGTTTCCAGCTTCAATTTCTGCGCGAATGGTGCTTAAACCTTCAATAATGTCGTCTCGTTCTGCTTCTGTCAGTACGCCAACTTTCGCAAGCATGGTAGCATGCGCAATAGAACCAGCGATGTCTTGCTTATAAAAACGTTGGTCAAACTGAACAGAGGCAGTAAATTCTGCTACAAAAGCGTCTGTCGCTTCAGAAAAACGACCACCCCACATACCTGAGGTTTGGTTTGGGGCTGCTGAATTAGGGGGATTTGAAGATGTGGTCATGGTGGCTCAGTAAAATAAAAAAGAGTATATCACTTGCCGAAGCTCAACAAACAAAGTTGTTTTCTACAGCATATCGAAATCAAAATTCCTCCTATTTTTTTACGAAAATTGATCGTTGGCAACACTTATTAGAATTAATTATTGCAAGTAATGTTTTGGCATTGGTTCTGGCCTTGGCGGAAGCGCAGTCTTGGCACGCATTAAGTGGGTCACGCCTTTTACAATATATGATTTTTATTAACTGGGTGATTTTGTCTTTTTTTGCTTTAGTTGAATATTTTCAAAATTTTTTTAGTCAGCTTCAGCAAAAATATGCTTTGGCCATTGGTTTTGTCTTGCTGCAAGCGATTGTGGTGGCGACCACCATCATAACTAATTTTTTTCAATTCGGAATTTTGAAAAGGATGACTGCTACAGCACAGGACTGGAGTATTTATTTTACTCATGTCCCATTATATTTAAGTTATGGAATATTACTTGGCGCATTTTGTTTGCGCTATTTATATGTTCGGGAACAATGGTTGCATCAACAATATGCAGAATTAAATGCTCGTATTCAGGCTATGCAAGCACGCATTCATCCTCATTTTTTATTTAATAGTTTAAATAATGTGGTGAGTTTAATTACGATAGACCCAGATAAAGCAGAAAGTATGCTGATTAGTCTGTCACGTTTATTTAGAGCGAGTTTTCAAGAATTAAAATTGGTAAGCTTGTATGAAGAAATTGAGCTTAGTAAACAATATTTAATAATTGAACAAATACGTTTAGGTGAGCGTTTACAAGTTGACTGGAAAATGGAAATTGAACCTTTGCAATTAAAGCAGGTCACGATTCCTTTATTGACATTACAACCTTTGTTAGAGAATAGTATTTTTCATGGGGTCGAACCAATGATAGGTAAAGCAACCATTGGGGTATTGGTTGAAATATTGCAAAATCAGGTCAGTATAGTCATTACCAACCCTTATACAGACGATACAATAAAATCACGGAAAGGGCATGGAATCGCTCTTGAAAATGTTAAGCAGCGCTTGAAGGCGTATTATGGGAACTCTGTTAGGTTCCAAGTGTATAAGGGTGAAACTTTATATACCACTATTATGAGCTATCACTACCAATCAAAATAATAAGTCAGTCAGAGTTAACCATAAAAAAATGGACCAAGTTAACGGTGACAAGGAGGATGAATGAAGGTGCTAATTTGTGATGACGAGCCACTTGCAGTGGAACGATTATCACGTTTAGTTTCAAAGATGGGACATGATGTTGTCGCAACAGCTCATCATGGCCAAGATGCCTTGGAACAGGCACGGCTTCATCAACCGGATGTGATTTTACTTGATATCCAAATGCCGGGTATGAATGGTCTCGTCTGTGCGGAGCAATTAAGTCAGCTTAATCCTCGACCTGCTATCGTATTTTGCACAGCCTATGATCAACATGCTCTAGAAGCATTTAAATCACAGGCACAAGCTTATCTTCTTAAACCGATTGACCCTCAAGAACTTGAGCAGGTTTTTAAGCAATTAACTCAACTTACTCAAGCGCAGCTCAGTGCCTTACCTAATCCTACGCTTTTGCAGGATTTAAAAACGCAAAGACATCAAATTGCTGCTAAAACCTATCGCGGTGTTGAGCTGATTCCTGTTGAAAATATCTATTATTTTTTGGCAGATCAGAAATATGTCACGGTACGACATAAAAATGGCAGTGTCTTGATTGATGAAACACTAAAAGAACTTGAAACTGAATTTGCAGATCAGTTTATCCGTATTCATCGAAATGCTTTGGTCTCAATTGCTTATTTAGATGGTTTAGAGCTTGTGAGTTCAGGTCAGTATCAGGTTCGATTACGTGGCTTGGATGAAAGACTTTCCGTTAGCCGCCGTCATTTATCTACCCTTAGAGAGCGAATACACCAACTTTAACGAGTCAGCATCCTATTTTGTCAGTGAGATTTTACTTGCAATTTTAAGGGATCAAGTTAAGTTTAGGGTGTATTGTTTGACCAGCCCATGCTTGAATTTATGAAAACCTTGAAAATTGCTACACGACAAAGCCCACTTGCTCTTTGGCAGGCAGAACATATTCGTGCCCGTTTACAGGAGCTTCACCCAGATTTAACGGTGGAGTTGGTTAAGTTTGTCACGCAGGGCGATAAAATTTTAGATACACCTTTAGCAAAAATTGGTGGTAAAGGGTTGTTCGTTAAAGAGTTGGAAGCAGCACTTTTAGATGGTCGTGCGGACCTTGCTGTGCATTCAATGAAAGATGTTCCAATGGCATTACCAGAAGGTTTAACTTTGGCCGTCATTTGCGAACGTGAAGATCCATTAGATGCTTTCGTTTCAAATCATTTTGAAAATTTTGCTGACTTGCCGCAAGGAGCAAAAGTTGGTACATCAAGCTTACGTCGTAAATCACAAATTTTAAAACAACGCCCAGATCTACAAATTATTGATTTACGTGGAAATGTTGGAACTCGCCTAAGTAAGTTAGATGATGGTCAATACGATGCGATTATTTTGGCGAGCGCTGGTTTAAAACGTTTAGGGTTAGAAGAACGCATTCGTCACTGTATCGAGCCAAGTGTAAGTTTGCCTGCGGTTGGGCAGGGCGCTCTTGGTTTGGAATGTCGTGCAGATGACCAAGAAGTATTGGCTTTAATTCAACCTCTTTTACATACAGAGACTGATGTTTGTGTGCGTGCTGAGCGTGCATTTAATGCCTATCTTGAAGGTGGTTGTCAGGTACCGATTGCGGGCTATGCAACCTTACAAGACGGCAAAATTCATATTGAAGGTCGCGTCGGAAGTCCTGATGGGCAAACATTACTGCGTGCTGAACTCACAGATGAAGCACACAATGCTCAGCAATTAGGCGAAAACCTTGCTCGAAACTTACTTGAACAAGGCGCTGGCGATTTATTGAAGGCTCTTTACTAACGTTATGCTGTTTATTAATACTCGACCTGATTCACGTGCGGCTGAATTAACTCAAGCTTTGCAAAATAAGGGGTTTCAGGTCGAGTCTTTACCTCTTTTAGAGCTGGTTGCTCAACCTTTTTTAGAATCACTCGCTCAACTCTATCAGCAGTTAACTGGCGCACAAGCGATTATAGTTGTGAGCCCCACTGCTGTTGATGTGGGGATGCAATATTTAAAGCAAAGTGGTTTAAAGCTAGAAGACTTAAAACATATTCAGTGGATTGCGGTCGGACAAGCCACGGCAAATCGTCTCCATGAATATGGAATTGACGCGCATGTTCCAGATGTGGAAACGTCTGAAGGCATGCTTAATCTTCCTATTCTTCATAATATGCGACAGACGGGTAGTGTGGCTTTTTGGAGAGGTGAAGGTGGCCGTCAATTTATGATGGAAACTTTGCAGCAGCAAGGCATTCAGATTTTGAATTTTGTCTTATATCATCGACAGTGCCCAGAAGTTTCATATTCAAAGTTCAAACATCTGACACAGAATTCAAATTATAATTTAGAAAAATGGCTTGTCTTAATTACCAGTGAGGCAAGCTGGAAATATTGGTTAGAGCTTTGTTTAAAAAATAATGTACAACCTGATTGTGTATATTTGGTTTTAGGGCCACGTCTTTTTCAACTTGTAAAAAAATATCGCGATCAACAACAGGCCTATTTTCACATTATTCAACTTGAAAATTTATCGCCTTCGGGGATGATTCATCACATTCAGGCATTATAAGGATTCGTATGAGAAAACTTGTTTCTATCATCATTTTGCTGAGCATCGCTTGGTTGGCTAAGCTCAGTTACGATATGTGGCAAATTTCTCGTACTGTTCCTGAGCTTCAGCAGAGCTTACTGCAATCGGAGCAGCAGTATGCCAATTTAAATGATCAATTGGTGGCATTAAAAAGACAAACACAGACTCAGTCGAGTAGTGACGTTCAAGCAGCACCTTTAACAAATCATGAAATCATTCATACTGGTATTACGCCAACGGTAGTCATTAAACAAAAATTAGATTTAATTCAGTTTGCGATAGATCAACAACAGTTTATTTTTGCGGTAGATCATTTAACTCAGCTACAACAATCCTTACCACAATATGAAATTGCCCCGGCATTACAACACAGTTTAAATCAGGCGATTGAACAGGATAAACAGGCAATACAGCAATACGTAATTGCTCAAAATCAGCGTCATCAATTGATTGATGACTTACTGCAAACTATTGATAAGAATATTCAACAAGCATTAGCTCAACCTAAACTTGAAATGGATCAATCCGAGGCAGTGTCTTGGTGGAAAAAATGGTTCCGTATTGAAAAAGTAGAAACGCCGTCTATTAATTTAATGAATCGAAGTGTTGTATTTAAGGAAGTGCAATTAAGACTCTTAATTGCTGAGCAGGCATTAAATCAAGGAAAGATGGCAGAGTATCAAAATGAGCTGCAATCAGTAATGCAAAAACTAAATGAACTGCCAGACGCCACCAGTCAACAATTGAAAAACCGTATTGCTAAAGTGGCTCACTTATCTATCGTGCCTGTGCCTAAATTATCAACTCTTGGTCTATTAGGCTCATAAGGAGGACATATGAAACATCTCCTATGGGTTTATCTGCTCATTAGCTTAGTACTTTTTGCGGCTTTAGCTTTATTGAGTTATGGCTACGGTATGGGTTACGTCTATATCTACTGGCGTCAATTGCAACTGCAAACAAATGTGTGGGGCTTAGTCCTTACCTTTGTTGTGATGAGTTTTATTGCTCAGTTAATATGGCTTTGGATTAAACGTTATTCCTCGCGTGAACAGAGGAAAAGAGAAAATATTTTTCAATTTAAAAACCTTCATCCTTATGAGCAATTAGGTATTGTCTGGCTATTAGAAGCTGCCGAAGACCAACGCGTATTTATCGAACGCGTTTTTAATCAGTCGGGCCTTTTAAAAAATATTATTGATGCCAAGTTTTTGGTTTTAAGTGGAGATTATCAAAAAGCATTAGATGCTTTAGATCAATCCCCACCAATGGCTTTTGAATTAGCTGAGTTGCAGCGTATTGAAATATTTCTAGCTCAAAATGAAGCTGAACGTGCATTAACTCATCTTGAGTTTCTATATCAACATCAATTATCACCTTGGCTTGAAGAGATCGAGACTGCATATCAACAACGATTAACCGCGTTATGGGGGCAGCTTGCTTTACAGCAACCATGGGTATATTTGCGTTCAATGAAGTATGGATTATTGGATGCTGAGCATCGTGATTTATGGTTGCAACAGCTTCTACAACAATTCGATCAAGCTTCGGTAGACGATTTACATGCACTGCAACAGCGCTATCTAGATTTAGAGTCTGAAATTCAAACTAGACCTTATAGTAGTAAATTGCTATGGCTAAAACTTTTGGCACGTATGCCAGAAATGAGTATTCAGCATGAAGCATTAACCTTGCATTTACTCAAAGAGCAATTTGATCCAGACGTATTTTACTTATGGTTTCAGCAACAATTGCTTAAGCAGGTTCCTGACTATGCAGATGTTGAGGAAAAGATTAATCAATTCGAATCTCAATATATGAATTTGCCGGTTTTAACATTTGCAAAATGGCATGTTTACATGGCAACGGAGCGTCAAGCTGAAGCAGAAATATTATTAAGTTTATACCCAGATAATATTTTAATGAGCTATTTACGTATTAAATCAACCTTAAAAGAAGATGATGAGTTAATCAAACAGTTAAACCTAATCTTTGAAAATGATGCGAATTTTTTAAAATTTAAAATATGAGGTAAAAATGAAAGAACTGTCTGTCTACCCTGTAATATACGACCAGAAAGTAGCATGGGGAGATATGGATGCTTTTGGTCATGTCAATAATGTACAATATTATAGATATATTGAAAGCTCACGTATTTTATATATGGAAAATGTAAATATATTGACCCCAAATATATATACTGTTGTTGCTTCAAGTCAGTGCAAATATTTAAAACCTGTGTTTTATCCAGATGTATTGAAAGTAGGGGTTCGTGTAGAAGAGATGCGCAATAGCGCATTCCGTATGGCTTATATATTATGGAGTGAAACGCAGCAGCAAATCGTTGCTACAGCTGAAGCAGTAATGGTTTGTGTAGATAAATCTACAGGTTTAAAATGTGAAATACCAAATGAAGTAAAAAGTAAAATTATTGAATTAGAAAAATCAGTAGGACATGACTTAATACATTTAGCTTAAATAAATATTAAGAAAATATATTTCAATTATAATTATTAATGTAATTAAAAAGTAAATTTATAGCATTATTCTGACGAACTCGTCTTTCAAACTATTGCTTATTGAATAGATTATAAATACTATTGGTTATGATTTAATGTTTTTAAATTTTGTCTGTATTATTTGAATTGTCTGTAAGACTGGAGTATTTATTAATGAAACCGGATATTAGTGAATTATCTGTTGAAGAGTTAAAACGCTTACAAGAAGAAGCAGAAGCTTTAATTGCAAGCAAAAAAGATCAAGCAATTGAAGATGCATATAATCAAATTATCGAGATTGCTGAAAATGTAGGTTTTAGTGTTGAACAACTTCTTGAGTTTGGTGCTCAAAAACGTAAGAAAACAACACGTAAATCTGTAGAACCACGCTACCGTAACAAAAACAACTCTGAAGAGACTTGGACTGGTCGCGGTAAACAACCACGCTGGTTAGTTGCTGAAATCGAAAAAGGTGCAAAACTTGAAGATTTCTTAATCTAATTGTATTGCTTCTTAAAAAGCCAAGCGATTTAGCTTGGCTTTTTTATTTTAAAAAGAATTAAAAATTTTATTTAAAAAATAAAGTATTCAATAAAGTGTTTAAATTCCTGAATAAATACATTGTTGAGACTAAATTTGCATTTAGTGAGATCAATCGTCAATTTTCATGATTTTGTCATACGTACAACTTATAGTCTTTAAGAAGACGCCAAGCCTGATTGCTTGGTTTTTTTATATGAAGTGAATTGGCGATGTTGAAAAAGTATGCATAATGTCAGACTAGAGAGGAACTCTCATATAAGGACGATAATTTGCATGTTGGTAAGGCTGAATGAAGAAAAAGTCTAAGCAATGGAAGTGGTGGTTTTTTGCCCTCATTGCATTTTTAATTTTTATTATTTTACAGATTCCGGCGACTTGGCTTATCTCTAAATTTTCAAAAAATAATCAAACTGTCCATAATGTAAGTGGCAACATCTGGCAGGGGCAAGCAGACTGGCATCGTGGTGCTTTACGGGGAACCATTCACTGGAAAACGAGACCTCTAGATTTACTTTTATTACGCTTTGCTGCAGATGTTGATATTCATAGCGGTAATACACAATTAGCGGGAATCATGGCATATGGTTTTGGCAAAAAAGTAATTGTACGAAATATGAATGGTCAAGTTGCTCCAGAAACACTGAAGCAGATTGTGAACTGGCAATGGCCTGTAAATAGTATTCAACTTAAAGATATCCAGTTTAATTATAAAAAAGAGCAAGGCTTTGCAGCGGTTGATGGACAGTTGCATTGGGGTGGTGGAGCGCTAGTTTATAATATTGGTGATCGTCAAGATCGTATGAACATGCCTTCTTTAAGTGGGCAGTTGGCTGACCACAATGGACAGCTACAAGTTGACATCCGTGATCAGCGAAATCAAAAAATGGCGAATCTTTTACTTGATGCCAATATGATGCTTGATGTTCAACTCACGCAGCGTTTATTGCTTAACGTTCCATCTTATGATGGAAAAGCTGGTTTAGACACTTTTGTCATTAGTTCTCGCCAACCATTACTACAAGGTGGTAACTAATGAAAGCATGGCTTGATAAATTACAGCAATTACAATGGCAAAAATTAGATCGACTCAGTGTAGTCGTCTTAGCCATTTTAATTTTATGGTTGTGTTGGAAATTGGCTTCATTTTTTTGGTTGGTGATTGCTCCTCCACAAATGATGCAGTTTGATCGGGTAGAGCTCGGTTCTCAGCAGCCACAAATACCAAACATTAGTACTTTTTCACTTTTTAATGAACCTTCTGCCAATGCGGCTCAGGAAAGTGTGAATCTAGAATTACAAGGCGTAATGGTGGGTTATCCAAACCGCTTCTCTTCGGCTGTTATTAAAGTTGATAATATTGCTGAGCGTTATCGGGTTGGTGAAACCATTGGTTCTACTTCTTACCAACTGGCAGAAGTTTATTGGGATCATGTGGTGTTACGTCAAGGAAATGGCAGTACCCGCGAACTTGAGTTTAAAGGTTTGCCAAATGGTTTATATCAACCGATGACGCCAGATGCTTCACAACAACAACCTACTACACCTTCTCAACCTGCGGCACCTGTAAATACGACTCAACAAGCCCTAGGGCAAGCGATTCAGCAGATGCAAGGTAACCGAGAGCAGTACCTCAAAGATATGGGGGTCAGTGGAAACTCAAGTGAAGGTTATGAAGTTACAGAACGTACACCGACTGCGCTTAGAAATAAGTTAGGTTTAAGGCCTGGCGATCGAATTGTCTCTTTAAATGGTCAAACGGTTGGGCAAGGGCAAACGGATGTGCAATTACTTGAACAAGCTCGTCGAGCAGGACAAGTAAAAATAGAAATAAAACGTGGTGATCAAGTGATGACCATACAACAAAATTTTTAGTGATAACACGTCACCATAAGAGTTAGGAAATATCGCGAGTTATGGCTTTATTGAATCATCAACGTCCACTTTGGGCATTACTTGCAGCAGCCCCATTGATTGCGACAGTGAGTAGCAGCGCCTATGCCCAAACATGGAAGATCAATTTACGTGATGCTGACTTAACTGCTTTTATTAATGAAGTTGCAGACATTACAGGAAAGAACTTCGCTGTAGATCCAAGAGTACGTGGTAATGTCACGGTCATTTCTAATAAGCCATTAAATAAAGATGAAGTTTATGACCTATTTCTTGGGGTTTTAAATGTAAATGGGGTTGTTGCAATTCCTTCTGGTAATACGATTAAGCTTGTGCCCGATAGCAACGTTAAAAACTCAGGAATTCCTTATGATGCTAGAAATAGGGTTCGTGGAGATCAAATCGTTACACGAGTGATTTGGCTTGAAAATACTAATCCAAATGACTTAATTCCAGCACTTCGCCCTTTAATGCCTCAGTTTGCGCATATGGCTGCGATTGCAGGAACCAATGCACTGATTGTTTCGGACCGCGCAGCAAATATCTATCAGCTTGAAAATATTATCCGTAACTTAGACGGAACTGGGCAAAACGATATTGAAGCGATCAATCTTCAATCGAGCCAAGCAGAAGAAATCATCACACAACTTGAAGCAATGAGTGCAACAGGTGCATCTAAAGATTTTAGCGGTGCTCGTATTCGTATTATTGCAGACAACAGAACAAACCGTATTTTAGTAAAAGGTGATCCAGAAACACGTAAGCGCATTCGCCACATGATTGAAATGCTGGATGTGCCTTCTGCTGATCGTTTGGGTGGCTTAAAAGTTTTTAGATTAAAATATGCGAGTGCTAAAAATTTATCAGAAATTTTACAAGGACTAGTCACTGGTCAAGCAGTATCTTCTTCTGGCAACAATAAGAACTCATCTAATTCATCAAATTCGATTAATGGTTTGATTGGGAATAACCAGAACTCTAGTTCAAACACGTCGGGTTCAAATGGTAGTTCAATATCTACCCCATCAATCAACCTAAATGGTAATTCAAACAATAGTAATCAGAACAATATCTCTAGCTTTAGTCAAAATGGTGTAAGTATCATTGCAGATAATGCTCAGAACTCATTGGTGGTTAAAGCTGATCCCCAATTAATGCGTGAAATTGAATCTGCAATTCAACAACTAGACGTCCGTCGTCAACAAGTGCTTATCGAGGCCGCAATTATTGAAGTCTCTGGAGATGATGCAGATCAACTTGGAATTCAATGGGCGCTCGGCGATTTATCTAGTGGAATTGGTTTACTTAGCTTTAGTAATGTAGGGGCGAGTTTATCTTCTATTGCTGCTGGTTATTTATCGGGTGGTACGGCTGGAGCTGCATCTGCTATCGCTAATGGAGCTAATAAAGGTAATGGTGCAACTTTAGGATTGGGTAATTTTGATAACTCTCGTAAGGCGTATGGTGCATTAATTCAAGCTCTCAAAACCAATACAAAATCAAACTTACTTTCAACGCCATCCATTGTAACGATGGATAATGAAGAAGCTTATATTGTTGTAGGTCAAAACGTTCCATTTGTCACAGGATCAGTCACTACCAATAGTACGGGTATTAATCCATACACTACTGTGGAACGCAAAGACGTCGGTGTAACATTAAAAGTTATTCCACATATTGGTGAAGGCGGTACAGTGCGTCTGGAAGTAGAGCAAGAGGTCTCTGCTGTTCAGGATAGTCGTGGGCAAGCTGCTGACTTGGTGACAAGTAAACGTGCTATTAAAACAGCTGTTTTGGCCGAACATGGGCAGACTGTAGTGCTGGGTGGTTTGGTATCAGATGACACATCACTTTCAAGGCAAGGTATACCAGGATTGAGTAGTATCCCTTATGTTGGGCGATTATTCCGATCGGATAATAGAAGTAATGTAAAACGTAATCTACTTGTCTTTATTCATCCAACAATTGTAGGCGATGCGAATGATGTTCGCCGTTTATCTCAGCAGCGCTATAATCAGCTTTATAGCTTGCAATTGGCTATGGATAAAAATGGTAATTTTGCAAAATTACCTGAGCAGGTTGATGATGTTTACAATCAAAAAATGACACCTCCAAGTATTGGAACTCAATCCAAAAATTATCAACAGGTTCCATCAGGTGGAAAAAGCACGACCATAACCACACCTGTGGCGGTAGAGCCTGCTGTTCAGAAACAGACCTTGCAGTTACCTGATCCAGAAGTGAATCGAACTAAAAATACAGTAACAACAACGACACTGCGTCCAAGCACGGCACCGTAGTAGCATGTTATGATTGATAAAAAATGAATAGGACATAGGCATGACTTGGAAACTACAAGCAATTACTGGTGAATTTACTGGTCAAGAAATTAGTATTGATCGTGATATGTTGGTGGGACGTCATCAAGATGCTGATTTGCTATTACAGGCCGCTGAAATTTCGCGTCGCCATGCGGCATTGCTTTTAAAGGACCAATTGTTATGGGTGCAAGACCTTAATTCATCAAATGGTACATTTATAAACGATATTCGTATTGAGCAAGAAAAGCAGCTGCATGATGGCGATATTGTTCAATTTGCAAGTTTTAAATTTTCAGTACTAGCGCCTGCTCAAGAAAATAATGATTTACCTGAAATTGAAGCAGAGCCAGTACAAGCTGCACCGGCACAAGATTTAAGTGATCAAGGCATGCCAAGCCTTGCAGAGCGTGCTGCAGAGGTGGAAGTTCGCCACGATGGTATGCCGCAGAATATTTCTATTCCAAAACCAGCACCGATTCCTGAAGGAGTGAATATTCATGCTCAGCCTGAGCAAACTCCGGTTGCTATTGAAGAACCTGTTTCTCGTGTAGCTGAAGAAAAAGAGCAGCAAAAGAATGCATCTATTGGTTTAATTACTATTATTATTTTAGTGATTTTGGCTGTATTGGCATGGTTATTCTTTAAATAATTCGTTGGTGCTTTTACAATCAAGGCATGCTAAACGCATGCCTTTTTAATTTTGAGTAGAAGAAAATGTCTGTTGCACAACTAAGTAAGCGCGATTTAATTTTATTTGATCTGGATGGAACCTTGGTTGATTCTGCTGCTGATTTATATCGGTCTATGAACTTAAGTCTGCAATCACTCAGTTGGCCATTAGTAACAGAAGCACAAATACGGGAATGGGTAGGCAAAGGGGCTTCAAAACTTTGTGAAAGTGTTCTGCTTCATATATTTGGAAAATTGGATGCTGAACAACATCAGGTTTTATTGCAAAAGTTTGTAGACATATATGGTGCAGAGCTGTGTGTAAATACTCAAATTTACCCAGGCGTACCTGAATTTTTAAAACATTGCCAAACTTTGAATATAAAAATGGCATGTGTTACCAATAAGCCTGTCAAGCTTGCTCAGGGACTGTTGGATGCCTTAGAGCTTTCTCCTTATTTTCAAGTTGTACTTGGAGGAGATAGCTTACCTGAAAGAAAACCGCACCCACTACCACTATTACATTGCATGGAAAGCCTAAAAACATCTGCTTCACAGTCCTTAATGATTGGTGACTCAAGTAATGATATTGAAGCTGCCCGCCGTGCCGGAATTGATTGTATTGTGGTTAGCTATGGCTATAATCATGGAGAAAATATCTATGATTGCCAACCTCAGCAAGTTGTTGATAGTCTTGCTGAGTTAATTGTCTAATGAAGAAAATGGAGATAAGAATGAATAAGCGTATGGTTTTTCGATGGCGTGTCTAACTCGAATCTAGAAAAACACACTTTTAAATCGAAACCATATTAGAGAAGATTCATGACAACATTAGCGCAATTTGAGCAACTTAAAACTGCTGGTTACAATACTATTCCAGTCTATCGTCAACGATTAGCAGATACTGAAACTCCATTATCGGTTTTTGCCCGCTTTAAAGATCAAACACAAGCTTACTTGTTTGAATCAGTTGAAGGTGGAGAGAACTGGGCTCGCTATTCTATGATTGGATTGGGTGAATCAACAGTTTTTTCCTGCAATGCTGGTGTTTTATCTATACAGCATGCTGATGGATCAATCACACAACAAGATTGTCTAGATCCATTTCAATACATTCGTGAATTCCAAAAACAATTTAAAGTACCCCCAGCCGATCTATTACCAGATTTACCAAGCTTTACAGGCGGATTAGTAGGTTATTTGGGCTACGACGCAGTCCGTTATATCGAGCCACGTTTAAAGAATGTTCCTACAGCTGATCCAATTACGCTTCCAGATTTATGGTTGATGCTTTCAAAGACGGTTATTATTTTTGACAATCTTAAAGATACGTTATTTTTAATTGTTCATGCGGATGCAGAGCAGAGTAACGCCTATAATGATGCTCAACAAAAATTAGATCAATTAGAACAACTGTTGGCAACACCAGTTAGTTTGCAAGCGAAGCCGCATACACCTCCACATTTTGAATCGATCACTGGTAAAGCAAAATTTTTAGAGACAGTAGAAAAAGTTAAAGAATACATTCGTGCTGGCGATGTGATGCAGGTTGTTCCAGGGCAACGCATGGTTTCCGAATTTGATGGAGAAGCTTTACAGGTTTACCGTGCATTACGTCATCTAAATCCTTCACCTTATCTATTTTTAGTTCAAGGCCAAACGATTACTGATAAAAAACCATTTCATATAGTAGGTTCTTCGCCAGAAATTTTATCTCGTTTAGAAAATGGTATTGCTACTGTTCGGCCGTTAGCGGGAACCAGACCACGCGGTAAAACTAAAGAAGAAGATATTGCACTAGAAAAAGATTTGCTTTCTGACGAAAAAGAGATTGCTGAACATTTGATGCTGATTGACCTTGGTCGAAATGATGTAGGGCGTGTATCAAAAATTGGTAAGGTCCAAGTAACGGATCAAATGGTAATTGAGCGCTATTCACATGTCATGCATATTGTTTCAAATGTGCAAGGTGAAGTGCGTGATGATATCGATGCACTTGATGTATTTAAGGCAACCTTCCCGGCAGGAACCTTATCCGGTGCCCCAAAAATACGCGCAATGGAAATTATTGATGAAGTAGAGCCCGTAAAACGAGGTGTCTTTGGTGGAGCAGTGGGATATTTAGGTTGGCATGGTGAAATGGATATGTCGATTGCAATCCGTACTTGTGTTATCCGTGATAAAAAAGTGTATGTGCAAGCTGGAGCAGGGCTTGTTGCTGACTCAAATCCAGAATCTGAGTGGAATGAAACCCAAATAAAAGCTCGCGCAGTGATCAAAGCGGTTGAATTATCATCAAACGGATTGATTTTATGAGTTTTTAGCGGTTTTTTTTAAAAAACCGCTTGCATCGTTTGGAAGTTTTGCTAAACTGCACACCGTTCCGATACGAAACGTACGAAACACTAAGAAACGCCGGCATAGCTCAGTTGGTAGAGCAACTGACTTGTAATCAGTAGGTCCACAGTTCGAATCCGTGTGCCGGCACCATTTTAAAGTGTTAAGTTGAATGAGTAAAGAACAGCACTGTAGATAAGTGCGATATTGGTGAGATTCCCGAGCGGCCAAAGGGGGCAGACTGTAACTCTGTTGCGAAAGCTTCGAAGGTTCGAATCCTTCTCTCACCACCATCCTAAACTTCGAATGAAGTGGTTATTACCAACGTTGCGGGAGTAGCTCAGTTGGTAGAGCGGCAGCCTTCCAAGCTGCATGTCGCGAGTTCGATCCTCGTCTCCCGCTCCATCGAAGGATAGTCGCTCTTATAGCTCAGTGGTAGAGCACTCCCTTGGTAAGGGAGAGGTCTCGAGTTCAAATCTCGATAAGAGCTCCAGATATTAAAGTTTGAGTGGATTTCCACAAAGTTTTCAGAAAGCAGGCTATATAGTCTGCTTTTCAAGTATTGGGTGTCTGTTTTTTAGGCGATATGTCGATAAGCTGAGTTAGTTCAGCGCCATTTGTAGTTGGTTCGACGTAAACGAGGAAGATCATCATGGCTAAAGCCAAGTTTGAACGTAATAAACCACACGTAAACGTGGGTACAATCGGTCACGTTGACCATGGTAAAACAACTTTAACTGCTGCGATTGCAACTATTTGTGCAAAAACTTACGGCGGTGAAGCGAAAGATTACTCGCAAATCGACTCAGCACCTGAAGAAAAAGCACGTGGTATTACAATTAATACTTCACACGTAGAATACGATTCTCCAATTCGTCACTACGCACACGTTGACTGCCCGGGCCACGCCGATTACGTTAAAAACATGATCACTGGTGCTGCTCAGATGGACGGCGCGATCCTTGTATGTGCTGCGACTGACGGTCCAATGCCACAAACTCGTGAACACATCCTTCTTTCTCGTCAGGTTGGTGTACCTTACATCATCGTATTCTTAAACAAATGCGACCTTGTTGACGACGAAGAATTACTTGAATTAGTAGAAATGGAAGTTCGTGAACTTCTTTCTACTTACGACTTCCCAGGTGATGACACTCCAGTAATCCGTGGTTCAGCTCTTGCTGCTCTTAACGGTGAAGCAGGTCCTTACGGTGAAGAATCAGTTCTTGCTCTTGTAGCAGCTCTTGACTCTTACATCCCAGAACCAGAACGTGCTATCGACAAAGCATTCTTAATGCCAATCGAAGACGTATTCTCAATTTCTGGTCGTGGTACAGTAGTAACAGGCCGTGTAGAATCTGGTATCGTTAAAGTTGGTGAAGAAGTAGAGATCGTTGGTATTAAAGATACAGTTAAAACAACTGTAACTGGCGTAGAAATGTTCCGTAAACTTCTTGACGAAGGCCGTGCAGGCGAGAACTGTGGTGTATTACTTCGTGGTACTAAGCGTGAAGACGTACAACGTGGTCAAGTACTTGCTAAACCAGGTACAATCAAGCCGCACACTAAATTCGACGCAGAAGTATACGTACTTTCTAAAGAAGAAGGTGGTCGTCACACTCCATTCTTAAATGGTTACCGTCCACAGTTCTACTTCCGTACAACTGACGTAACTGGTGCGATCCAGTTGAAAGAAGGCGTTGAAATGGTAATGCCAGGTGACAACGTTGAAATGTCAGTAGAATTAATCCACCCAATCGCAATGGACCCAGGTCTACGTTTTGCGATCCGTGAAGGTGGTCGTACTGTAGGTGCTGGTGTTGTTGCGAAAGTAACTGCATAAGCATAATATAGTGACGTATTACGTCTCAAGTTGAGAGCTTTGGCTCTCAACTTGCTTTATAGGTCAGTAGTTCAATTGGTAGAGCGTCGGTCTCCAAAACCGAATGTTGGGGGTTCGAGTCCCTCCTGACCTGCCATATTTTGAAATAAAAAGCTTGATGCTGGCTTAGTTGTTCATATAATAAGTCGCGAGTTCTACGACGAGTACAAAAATGTCGAATGATAAATCGCGTGACGCATTGAGCGACGCGCCAATTCCTCAAAGAAATAATTCTGCTGAAGTTGTTCGTACTGGTTCGCCTTTAGATATCGTTCTATGGGTGATAGCAATTGCATTATTGCTCTCGGCTACCATGGTGAATCAGCATTTACCAGCGTATTGGGCCCCTGCAAATAATGTATGGGTGCGCGTTGGGGTAATTTTTGCTTGTATCGTTGTGGCTTTAGGTTTATTATACGCCACCCATCAAGGTAAAGGCTTCGTTCGTTTGCTGAAAGATGCACGAGTCGAATTGCGTCGAGTAACTTGGCCAACAAAACAAGAAACAGTCACTACATCGTGGCAGGTTCTATTGGTTGTAGTTGTTGCATCGTTAGTATTATGGTGCTTTGACTATGGTTTGGGTTGGTTAATTAAGTTGATTATCGGGTAAAAGAGCTATGAAACGTTGGTACATTATTCATGCCTACTCTGGTTATGAAAAACAAGTGATGCGTTCACTTACAGAACGAATCCAGCGTAGCGCTGTTGCCGATAGCTTTGGTGATGTCCTAGTTCCTACCGAAGAAGTGGTAGAAATGAAGGATGGTAAGAAACGTAAATCTGAGCGTAAATTCTTTCCTGGCTATGTGTTAGTTGAAATGGAAATGAATGATGATACTTGGCACATTGTTAAAGAATGTCCGAAAGTATTAGGTTTTATCGGGGGTACACCTGAAAAACCAGCGCCAATCACTCAACGTGAAGCAGATGCGATTCTTGCGCGTGTACGTAATACTGGTGAAGCTCCACGTCCTAAGACGATGTTTGAACCAGGTGAAGAATTACTCGTTATTGACGGTCCATTCACAGACTTTAAAGGTGTGGTGGAAGAGGTTCAATACGACAAGTCACGTTTAACGTTGACGATTAACGTGTTTAATCGACCAACTCAGGTTGAACTCGAATTTCGCCAAGTCGAAAAAACGATTTAATCTTAATTGGTTGAAAAGCGCCCGATTTTATCGGGCATTCTTGTTGTAACAGTGTTGTTACGTAGAAATTGGGGAGCCTAACGGCGCCTGTACCCAGAGGTATTTTAAAATGGCTAAGAAGATTGACGGCTATATCAAGCTGCAAGTTCCAGCTGGTAAAGCAAATCCATCTCCACCAATTGGTCCTGCACTAGGTCAACGTGGTGTAAACATCATGGCATTCTGTAAAGAATTCAATGCTGCTACACAAAAAGTTGAACCAGGTCTTCCAATTCCTGTAGTGATTACTGTGTACAACGACAAGTCGTTCACATTCATCATGAAAACTCCTCCAGCTTCTATTCTTCTTAAGAAAGCTGCTGGTATCCAAAAGGGTTCATCTGTACCTAACAAAACTAAAGTTGGTAAGTTGACTCGTGCTCAATTAGAAGAAATCGCGACTACTAAAGAACCAGACTTAACTGGTGCTGATTTAGACGCGCGTGTTCGTACCATTGCTGGTTCTGCACGTTCTATGGGCTTGGAAGTGGAGCTATAAGACATGGCAAAGTTAACTAAACGTCAAAAAGCCATTGCTGCTGCTGTAGAAGCAAACAAAGTTTACACTTTGGAAGAAGCAGTACAGGTTCTTAACAGCTTACCTGCTGCAAAGTTCAAAGAATCTTTAGACATCTCTGTAAACCTTGGCGTAGATCCACGTAAATCTGATCAGGTTGTTCGTGGTGCTACTACATTACCTGCAGGTACTGGTAAAACTGTACGTGTAGCTGTATTTGCTCAAGGCGCTCAAGCAGAAGCTGCTAAAGAAGCTGGTGCTGATGTTGTAGGTTTTGATGACCTTGCTGAAAGCATCCAAGGTGGAAACCTTGACTTTGATGTTGTGATCGCTGCTCCAGACGCTATGCGTGTTGTTGGTAAGCTCGGTACAATTCTTGGTCCACGTGGTTTAATGCCAAACCCTAAAGTAGGTACTGTAACTCCTGATGTTGCGAATGCTGTTAAAAACGCAAAATCTGGTCAGGCTCGTTACCGTGTAGACAAAGCGGGTATTATCCACGCTGCGATTGGTCAAGTTGGCTTTGATGCTGCTGCAATCCGTCAAAACGTTGAAACTTTAGTTGCTGACTTGAAAAAGTTAAAACCTGCAACTTCTAAAGGTGTATACATCAAAAAGATCACTTTGAGCTCAACTATGGGTCCTGGTCTTACTGTTGATGTAAACAACGTTTCTAACTAAGTTTTAACTTAGTTCTGTACAGAATTTTAAAGTCCTGATTGAGTAGGTAGCAAAAATAGAAATAAGTTTCTATTTTTGCGCAGTTAAAGCAACGCTTTGACTCTTGCTTATCAGGCGGACTTTGAATTGATGAATGAGAATTTATCAGCGTCAAAGACCTCAGGCGAGAAGGCGTTATTTTCGGATAGCGGCTTTTCTTAATAATCCAGCCTGCGTAGACGCGGTGGTGTGATTTGTTCCTCCTCCGCGTGTAAGTCGAAAGGCTTACGAATTGGGAGTGTGCCCATTGGGTGCATAAATCACCTTAGGAGGTTTTACAATGGCTCTTCTTATCGAAGACAAAAAACAGATCGTTTCAGAAGTAAGTGAAGTTGCTTCTAAAGCGTTTGCAGCCGTTGTTGCTGACTATCAAGGTTTAAGCGTAGAGCAATTAACAACACTTCGTGTTGAAGCTCGTAAGTTAGGTGTAACTACACGTATCGTACGTAACACTTTGGCTAAGCGCGCATTCCAAGGTACTCAATTTGATATCTTGAACGACAACCTTGTTGGTCCAACAATTCTAGGTTTTTCAACTTCTGAAGATGACATGGGTGCAGCTGCACGCTTGTTTGAAGAATTTGCAAAAACTAACAAAGCATTTGAATTAAAAGCTGCTGCATTTGACGGCAAAGTTTATCAAGGTGCTGATGTTAGCGTAATTGCTAATCTTCCAAACCAAGAGAAAGCGCTTACTATGCTTGCCTCTGTTCTTCAAGCTCCTATTTCGAAATTGGGTCGCCTCATTACAGCGCTCAAAGAGAAAAACGAGTCAGAAGCTGCTTAATCAATTTTACACACCATTCAATATCCATTTGGAGTTATTCTCATGGCTTTAACTAACGAAGAAATCTTAAACGCAGTTGCTGAAAAAACTGTTCTTGAACTTGTTGAATTAATTTCTGCTTTCGAAGAGAAATTCAACGTTTCAGCTGCAGCTGTTGCTGTTGCTGCTCCAGCTGGTGGCGCTGCTGCAGCTGCTGAAGAACAATCTGAATTCAACGTTGAGTTGACTTCTTTCGGTGCTAACAAAGTAGCTGTTATTAAAGCAGTTCGTGAAGCAACTGGCCTTGGTCTTAAAGAAGCTAAAGACCTAGTTGAAGGTGCTCCTCAAGTTCTTAAAGAAGGCGTTTCTAAAGAAGAAGGCGAAGAACTTAAGAAGAAACTTGAAGAAGCTGGTGCTACAGTTACACTTAAGTAATTGTAAAAGGAGTCGGTTTTTAAATCGGCTCCATAAAATGGCTGATGGCTCTTGGGTCATCAGCCTTTTTGCGTTACAATAATCGGCTCGATTTTTGTTAGTTTTGTTTGATTTTTAGAAAAATCTAAATAAAACAAGAAATTTCAAATGTTTACCAATATTTTTCTTTTTTAAAAATATTGTTAAGCGTTTTTATACCACTAAAAATTGCAGCATTTGTAAACAGTGGTGGCCATATCGGCCTGCGTAATTCCTTCTGAGCCCGTTCTGCAGGCGGGCTTAGTTTACTTTCCGAGGACTCCAGATGGCATACTCATATACCGAAAAGAAACGGATCCGTAAGAATTTTGGTAAATTGCCCCAAGTAATGGATGCACCGTACTTACTATCGATTCAGGTCGATTCGTACAGAACATTCTTGCAAGATGGCAAAACTCCAAAAAACCGCGAAGATATCGGTCTCCAAGCCGCATTTCGTTCAGTTTTTCCTATCGAAAGTTATTCTGGCAATGCTGCTTTAGAATTTGTTGAGTATAGCCTTGGTAAACCTGAGTTCGATGTACGCGAATGTATTCTTCGTGGTTCGACTTATGCGGCACCAATGCGCGTTAAAATTCGTTTGATTATTAAAGATCGCGAAACTAAATCAATTAAAGACGTACGTGAACAAGAAGTCTATATGGGTGAAATTCCACTCATGACTGAAAACGGTACCTTTGTTATCAATGGTACTGAGCGTGTAATCGTATCTCAATTACACCGTTCACCAGGCGTATTCTTTGACCATGATAAAGGTAAGACTCACTCAAGTGGTAAAGTGTTGTATTCAGCACGTATCATTCCTTACCGTGGTTCATGGTTAGACTTTGAATTTGATGCAAAAGACCTTGTTTACGTACGTATTGACCGTCGTCGTAAATTACTTGCTACTGTTGTGTTACGTGCACTAGGTTATAACAATGAACAAATCTTGAATTTGTTCTACGAAAAAGTACCTGTGTATCTTGACATGGGCAGCTATCAAATTGACCTTGTTCCTGAGCGTTTACGTGGTGAAATGGCTCAATTTGATATTGCTGACAATGAAGGTAAAGTCATTGTTGAGCAAGGCAAACGTATTAATGCGCGTCACGTACGTCAAATGGAAGCTGCAGGTTTAACTAAACTTTCAGTTCCGGATGAATATTTATATGAACGTATTACGGCTGAAGATATTACTTTACGTGATGGTGAAGTAATTGCTGCAAATACGTTGTTAAGCCATGAAGTAATGGTGAAGTTGGCAGAAGGTGGTGTTAAACAATTTAACATCCTATTCACAAATGACATCGACCGTGGTTCATTTGTTGCTGATACATTGCGTGCAGACACAACAGCGGGACGTGAAGAAGCATTAGTAGAAATCTACAAAGTGATGCGTCCAGGCGAGCCGCCAACAAAAGAAGCTGCTGAAAACCTATTCAATAACTTATTCTTCTCTTCTGAGCGTTATGACTTATCTCCAGTAGGTCGTATGAAGTTCAACCGTCGTTTAGGTCGTCCTTACGAAGTTGGTACTGATCAGAAGTCACGTGAAGTTGAAGGTATTTTATCGCACGAAGATATTATCGATGTATTACGTACGTTGGTTGAAATCCGTAACGGTAAAGGCGAAGTGGACGATATCGACCACTTGGGTAACCGTCGTGTACGTTCTGTTGGTGAAATGACAGAAAACCAATTCCGTGTTGGTTTGGTACGTGTTGAGCGTGCTGTTAAAGAGCGTTTAAGCCAAGCAGAAACTGATAACTTGTCTCCACAAGACTTGATTAATGCTAAGCCAGTTGCTGCTGCAATCAAAGAATTCTTTGGTTCAAGCCAGTTATCTCAGTTCATGGACCAAAACAACCCATTATCTGAGATTACACATAAGCGTCGTGTATCTGCGCTTGGCCCAGGTGGTTTAACACGTGAACGTGCAGGCTTTGAAGTACGTGACGTACATCAAACTCACTATGGTCGTGTGTGTCCAATTGAAACACCTGAAGGTCCAAACATTGGTTTGATTAACTCGCTTTCTGTATATGCAAAAGCGAATGACTTCGGTTTCTTGGAAACACCATACCGTAAAGTTGTAGATGGTCGTGTAACTGATGATGTTGAATATTTATCTGCAATTGAAGAAGTAGGTACTGTTATTGCACAGGCCGACTCAGCAGTAGATAAAGATGGCAACTTAACAGAAGAATTTGTTTCTGTTCGTCACCAAGGTGAATTCGTACGTATGCCACCTGAAAAAGTGACGCATATGGACGTTTCTGCACAGCAGGTTGTATCTGTTGCTGCATCACTTATTCCATTCCTTGAACACGATGACGCGAACCGTGCATTGATGGGTTCGAACATGCAACGTCAGGCTGTTCCTACTTTACGTGCTGACAAGCCTCTTGTTGGTACTGGTATGGAAGCGAACGTAGCACGTGATTCGGGTGTGTGTGTAATCGCAAACCGTGGTGGTGTAATTGAATATGTAGATGCTTCTCGTATCGTTATTCGTGTAAACGAAGATGAAATGGTTGCAGGTGAGGCAGGTGTAGATATCTATAACCTCATCAAATATACACGTTCGAACCAAAATACTTGTATTAACCAAAATGTTATCGTGAATTTGGGCGACAAAGTTGCTCGTGGTGACATCTTGGCAGATGGTCCGTCAACAGACATGGGTGAACTTGCGCTTGGTCAAAACATGCGTGTAGCGTTCATGACATGGAATGGTTACAACTATGAAGACTCGATCTTATTATCTGAGCGTGTTCTTCAAGAAGACCGTTTAACTTCTATTCATATTCAAGAATTGTCATGTGTGGCACGTGATACTAAGTTAGGTGCAGAAGAAATTACTGCCGATATTCCTAACGTAGGTGAAGCTGCGCTTTCTAAACTTGATGAATCAGGTATCGTTTATATCGGTGCTGAAGTTACTGCTGGTGACATCTTAGTTGGTAAAGTAACGCCTAAAGGCGAAACTCAGTTAACTCCTGAAGAAAAATTGCTTCGTGCAATCTTTGGTGAAAAAGCTGCTGATGTTAAAGATTCATCTTTACGTGTTCCATCTGGTACTAAAGGTACAGTTATCGACGTTCAAGTCTTCACTCGTGATGGCTTAGAGAAAGATGACCGTGCATTAGCGATTGAAAAAGCACAGCTTGATTCTTACCGTAAAGACTTGAAAGAAGAATATAAAATCTTCGAAGAAGCGGCTCGTGAACGTGTAATCCGTTTACTTAAAGGCCAAGAGTCTAATGGCGGTGGTTCAACTAAACGTGGCGATAAACTTTCTGAAGATTTATTGTCTGGTTTAGAGCTTGTTGATTTACTTGAAATTCAACCGACAGATGAAGCAATCGCTGAGCGTTTAACTCAGATTCAAGTGTTCTTGAAAGAGAAGAGCGCAGAAATCGATGAGAAATTCGCTGAGAAGAAACGTAAGCTTGCAACAGGTGATGAGTTAACAACTGGCGTATTGAAAGTTGTTAAAGTTTACTTAGCTGTTAAACGTCGTATTCAGCCTGGTGATAAGATGGCTGGTCGTCATGGTAACAAGGGTGTTGTTTCTAACATCTTACCTGTTGAAGATATGCCACACGATGCGAACGGTGTACCGGTAGATATCGTATTGAACCCGTTGGGCGTACCATCTCGTATGAACGTGGGTCAGATTCTCGAGACTCACTTGGGTATGGCGGCTAAAGGGCTTGGTGACAAAATCGAAAAAATGTTGAAAGAACAGCGTACAGTTTTAGAACTACGTGAATTCTTAGACAAGATTTATAACAAAGTCGGTGGCGAGCAAGAAGATCTTGATAGCTTGACTGATGATGAAATCCTAGCACTTTCAGGCAACTTGCGTGCTGGTGTTCCTTTGGCTACTCCTGTATTTGATGGTGCTGAAGAAAGTCAAATTAAAGATTTACTTGAGTTGGCTGACATTTCACGTACAGGTCAAACAGTATTGTTTGATGGACGTACAGGTGAACAGTTTGACCGTCCAGTAACTGTTGGTTACATGTACATGTTGAAGTTGAACCACTTGGTTGATGACAAGATGCATGCGCGTTCAACTGGTTCGTACTCATTAGTTACACAACAACCGCTTGGTGGTAAAGCACAATTCGGTGGTCAGCGTTTCGGTGAGATGGAAGTATGGGCACTTGAAGCATACGGTGCAGCATATACACTCCAAGAAATGCTCACAGTGAAGTCGGATGACGTTGAAGGCCGTACTCGCATCTATAAGAATATTGTAGATGGTAACCATTATATGGATCCGGGTATGCCTGAATCGTTCAACGTATTGACCAAAGAGATCCGTTCTTTAGGTATCAACATTGAACTGAAAAATGGTGATTAAGTCGTAAGACTCACGATTTTTTAGGAAAAAACAATATTTGTGACCCAGTCGGGTAAGCGAGGCTTCCCGACACACGGAGAAAAAAATTGAAAGACTTGCTCGATATCATGCGTAAGAAAACGGATTCAGATGGTCATGCGCCAGTTGAGTTCGACCGTATCCGTATTGGTCTTGCGTCACCAGAAATGATTAAGTCATGGTCTCATGGTGAAGTTAAAAAACCTGAGACGATCAACTATCGTACGTTCAAGCCAGAACGTGACGGTTTATTCTGTGCCAAAATCTTTGGTCCAGTAAAAGATTACGAATGCTTGTGTGGTAAATACAAGCGTATGAAATACAAAGGCGTCATTTGTGAAAAATGTGGCGTTGAAGTAACTACAGCGAAAGTTCGTCGTGAACGTATGGGTCACATTGAACTTGCTTCTCCAGTTGCGCATATCTGGTTCTTAAAATCGTTACCTAGCCGTATCGGTTTATTACTTGATATGACACTTCGTGATATCGAACGTGTATTGTATTTCGAATCATATGTTGTTACTGATCCTGGCATGACGCCTTTCGAAAAGTATCAACTTCTTAATGACGAAGAATACTTTACAGCTTTAGAAGAGCACGGTGACGAGTTCGTTGCAAAAATGGGTGCGGAAGCAGTTCAAGACTTGTTGAAAGACATTGATCTTGAAGCTGAGATTGCTCGTTTACGTGAAGAAATTCCTCAAACAACTTCTGAAACGAAGTTGAAAAAAGCATCTAAACGCTTGAAATTGATGGAAGCATTCAAAGACTCGAACAACAAGCCAGAATGGATGGTAATGAATGTACTTCCGGTGCTTCCACCAGATTTACGTCCATTAGTTCCACTTGAAGGTGGTCGTTTCGCGACTTCTGACTTGAACGATTTATATCGTCGTGTAATTAACCGTAACAACCGTTTGAAGCGTCTTCTTGACCTTGCAGCGCCGGACATCATCGTACGTAACGAAAAACGTATGTTACAAGAGTCTGTAGATGCGTTGCTTGATAATGGTCGTCGTGGTCGTGCAATTACTGGTTCTAACAAACGTCCATTAAAATCTTTGGCAGACATGATCAAAGGTAAACAAGGTCGTTTCCGTCAGAACTTGTTAGGTAAGCGTGTTGACTACTCTGGTCGTTCGGTAATTACTGTAGGTCCTACTTTACGTCTTCACCAATGTGGTCTTCCGAAGAAAATGGCTCTTGAATTATTCAAGCCATTCATTTTCGCGAAATTACAAGCTTCAGGTCAGGCAACAACCATTAAAGCTGCGAAGAAAATGGTTGAGCGTGAGACTCCGGAAGTTTGGGACGTTCTTGCATCTGTAATTCGTCAACACCCAGTAATGTTGAACCGTGCGCCAACACTTCACCGTTTAGGTCTTCAAGCATTTGAACCTATTCTTATTGAAGGTAAGGCAATCCGTCTTCACCCACTCGTTTGTGCTGCGTTTAACGCCGACTTCGATGGTGACCAAATGGCGGTACACGTTCCATTGACACTTGAAGCACAGTTAGAAGCTCGTGCATTGATGATGTCAACAAACAACATCTTGTCACCAGCAAACGGTGAGCCAATCATCGTTCCTTCTCAGGACGTTGTCTTGGGTCTTTACTACATCACACGTGATGCAGTAAATGCTAAAGGTGAAGGCATGGTGTTTGCGGATACTCACGAAGTAAACCGTGCACTTGCAACTGGTCAAGTTGCGATTCATGCTCGTGTTAAAGTACGTGTGCATCAAACTGTTATCAATGAAAATGGTGAGCGTGAACAGCAAACTATTATTGTTGATACGACACCAGGTCGTTGCTTACTTTGGGAAGTTGTTCCAGAAGGTTTAAGCTTTGACATGATCAACCTTGAGATGACTAAAAAGAACATCTCGAAGTTAATCAACTCTTGCTACCGTAAACTTGGTTTGAAAGATACAGTTATCTTCGCTGACCAGTTAATGTACTTGGGCTTCCGTCAAGCGACTCGTTCAGGTGTATCTGTAGGTATGGAAGACATGTTAATTCCACCTACTAAGCACACAATTATTGATAAAGCTGAAACAGAAGTTCGTGAAATCGAACAACAGTTCGAACAAGGTTTCGTAACTGCTGGTGAGCGTTATAACAAAGTTGTCGATATTTGGGCGCGTACAAACGACCAAGTTGCTAAAGCGATGATGGATAACTTGTCTTACACACTTGTGAAAAACAAACAAGGTGAAGACGAGAAGCAAAAATCATTCAACAGCATCTATATGATGTCGGACTCTGGTGCCCGTGGTAGTGCGGCACAGATTCGTCAGCTTGCTGGTATGCGTGGTTTGATGGCAAAACCGGATGGCTCGATTATTGAGACACCGATTAAAGCGAACTTCCGTGAAGGTTTAACAGTACTTCAGTACTTTATTTCTACACACGGTGCGCGTAAAGGTTTGGCCGATACAGCATTGAAAACAGCGAACTCTGGTTACTTGACTCGTCGTCTTGTAGACGTAGCACAAGACTTGGTAATTACTGAGCCTGATTGTGGTACAAATGGCGGCCTAGTAATGACTCCATTCATTCAAGGTGGCGATGTCATCGAGCCATTACGTGACCGTGTATTAGGTCGTGTAACTGCTGAAGATGTACGTCGTGCCTCTGATGATGAAGTTGTATTACCTCGCGGTACGTTAATTGACGAGAAAATCGCAGCTCAGCTTGAAGAAGCTGGTGTCGATGAAGTTAAAGTACGTTCAGTAATCGCATGTGAATCTACATTCGGTGTATGTGCTCGTTGTTATGGTCGTGACCTTGCACGTGGTCACTTGGTGAACCCAGGTGAATCAGTAGGTGTAATGGCTGCGCAATCAATTGGTGAGCCAGGTACACAGTTAACGATGCGTACGTTCCACGTAGGTGGTGCTGCGAGCCGAACTTCTGCTGCAAACAGTGTTCAAGTACGTAACAAAGGTACTGTACGTTTCCACAACGTGAAAACTGTACAACACGCGAAAGGTCACTTGGTTTCAGTTTCACGTTCAGGTGAAATTGGTATTGCCGATGAGTTAGGTCGTGAGCGTGAGCGTTATAAACTTCCTTACGGTGCAAGCATCTTGTTGAAAGATGGTGAAGTCGTTGAGGCAGGTGGTATCGTTGCAACTTGGGATCCGCATACACATCCATTAGTAACAGAAGTTGCTGGTAAAGCACGTTTCAGCCAAATCGCTGATGGTGTAACTGCAACATCGAAAACTGATGATGCAACTGGTATGACAACTGTTGAAATCTTGCCTGTAACAGCACGTCCTGCTTCTGGTAAAGATTTACGTCCAGCAATCGTATTGGATACGGCTGATGGCGGCGAACAGTTCTACTTCTTGCCACAAAACACAATTGTTACCGTTCGTGATGGTGAAACAATTGGTGTGGGTGACGTTATTGGTCGTGTACCACAAGAATCTTCACGTACTCGTGATATTACCGGTGGTCTTCCACGTGTTGCTGACTTGTTCGAAGCACGTAAGCCGAAAGAACATGCGATCTTGGCAGAAGTGTCTGGTATCGTAAGCTTTGGTAAAGAGACTAAAGGTAAGAACCGTTTAGTAATTACTCCAGATGACGGTTCTGAAATTTACGAAGAGTTGATTCCAAAATGGCGTCAAATCAACGTGTTTGAAGGTGAACATGTGAACCGTGGTGAAACCATTTCTGATGGTCCACAAAACCCACATGACATCTTACGCTTGAAAGGCGAAGTTGCTTTAACTAACTACATCGTGAACGAAGTTCAAGACGTTTACCGCCTCCAAGGTGTAAAAATCAACGATAAGCACATTGAAGTTATCGTACGTCAAATGTTGCGTAAAGTTGATATCATCGATGGTGGCGATACAAGCTTCATTAAAGGCGAACAAGTGGATTACATCCGCGTTGTTCAAGAGAACCAAGCTGTCTTGGCTCAGAACAAGTTCCCTGCGAAGTTTGAACGTCAATTGATGGGTATTACGAAAGCATCGCTTTCTACTGACTCGTTCATCTCTGCTGCATCGTTCCAGGAAACAACTCGTGTGTTAACTGAAGCGGCTGTAACTGGTAAAGAAGATGATTTACGCGGCTTGAAAGAGAACGTTGTAGTGGGTCGCTTGATTCCAGCTGGTACTGGTCTTGCATATCATTTAGAACGTCGTCGTCAAGAAGCAGAAGCTGCAGAACATGAGCTTCATAATGACTTCAGCGAAGTAGACCAAGCATTTAGCCAAGCTTTAAACTCAGAACAATTCTAAGCTTAAAGTTTTATTAAAAAGACGCCTTAGGGCGTCTTTTTTGTGGAAAAAATAAGCTATTTTTACAAAAGTCTATTAAAGCACTCTTAATCTATTACTTAATGAGAAAAAACTCTCCATGAAAGCATACTATCCTAGGCACAACTGAGTAGAGGAGTAGCTTTCAATGAAAAAAATGATGATGATTGCAGGTGTGGGTCTGATGTCAACCACTCTATTTGTAGGTTGCCAAAATGCAAGTCCAGAAAGTAAACGTATTGGTTCTGCAGCTATTGGTGGCGGTGCAGGGGGTGCAGTAGGTAAACATGTAGGCGGTAATATTGGTGCAGGTTTAGGGGCCGCTCTTGGCGCAGGCGTTGCAGCAAATGCAAAAGGGTCTAACAGTAAAACTGTACGTAACAGTGCAATTGGTGCTGGTGTTGGTGCAATCTTAGGTGGTGCAGTGATTGGTGGTGATGCTGGTGCTGCTGCAGGTGGTGCACTTGGTGGTAGTGCGGGTGCGGCCTATGAAGAGAAAAAAGGGAAATACTAAAAGTACCTTTAAATATATTTAAAATAGAAGCTCTTTGTAAAATAAGAGCTTCTATTTTCTTTGCTTATTAGATTGAAATTTAAATAATAACTAGACCTAGAATGCTTTTACAAAATATCAATCTATTGCCACAGTGCGATAACATAAACTGATCAAATTCCTCATAAAAGAAGATTATGCTTTGATTAGAGCACAATGGAGTGAGTATGGTCATGAAAAAAACAATTGGTTTAATTTCTACTTTAATGTTATCTGCATTCATGTTCACTGGTTGTCAGAATATGAGTCCATCTGATCAGCGTATTGGTGCAGCCGCATTAGGTGGTGCTGTTGGTGGCGGTGTCGGTAACCATGTTGGTGGCGGTCTAGGTGCTGGTGTAGGTGCAGCAGCTGGTGCGGGTGTAGGGGCGAATGCTAAAGGTAGTAATAAGAGTTCCACAACAAGTAGTGCTATCGGTGCCGGTATTGGATCTGTAGTAGGGAAAGCCATTTTTGGTGGTGACACAGGTGCTGCGATTGGTGGTGCACTTGGTGGTGGTGCCGGCGCTGCGATTGAAGAAAAGCGTTAGAATTTACTAAAATAAAAATAAGTGCCTTTAGGCACTTATTTTTATGGGTATAAGGCTTTTGCCTTTTTTCTACGGATGTATAGCGTCTTTTGCACTTCAGCAATTCTCACACCTGATTCATCAAAAATATTTAAATGATATGTTCTAAGCACTGGAGCATAGTTCTCGGCAAGTTCTCGAATCTGTTCAATTTCTGCTAAATCAACTCGAATATCAGCATAAACAGTGCTTCGCCCAGGCGATAAAAAATTAATCTCAGCCGCTTTATCCCAAACTATATATTTTGATCCAAGGTGATGCATAAGAATCAGCATATAAAATGGATCAACCATAGAATAAAGACTACCCCCAAAATGAGTACCTACCAGATTTTGGTTTTTCCAGGTCAGCGGCATTTTTACGCGAACATGACAAAGCTCTAAATTCATGATTTCAATATGAATCCCTGCACCGCGGTAGGGAGGATAATAATTAAATAAGAATTTAGAAATTGAGGGAATGTTCTGAAGTTTTTTTAAAATAGCCATAATAGTCAATTTTTTTTATTGCAACACTGGTCATACTAGATAAGTATCATCTTTTTTATATTGATGGCAATGCTTTATCCGATTAACGACATGATCGATTGAAAAACAAAATAGGAAATGATTATGCAGCCAAAGATTTATACAGTAACAACAAGTGATCAACAAACTCTATGCGCTAAGGCTTGGGGTGATGAGAAAAATACTCCATTAGTTTTAGTACATGGTTATCCAGATAATCAGGAAGTATGGGAATCGGTCATTGAGTATTTAATCAATGATTTTTATATTGTTACTTATGATGTCCGTGGAGCGGGTTTGTCATCTATTCCTAAACGAATACGAGATTATCGTTTAGAACGTTTATCTTTAGACTTACAAGAAGTCGTCGATGAAGTACTCCCAAATCGACAGTTCCATATGGCTGCCCATGATTGGGGATCAATTCAGTCTTGGGAGTCTGCAACTGAACCTAAATTTAAAGGCCGTTTACTCTCTTATACAACCATTTCTGGTCCTTGTTTAGATCATGCTGCGCTGTTCTTAAGAGATAAATTTAAAACGACTCCTGCAAAAATCTTAAAAATACTAACAAAATCATGGTATATCGGTGCTTTCCATTTACCATTAATTGCTCCGACGGTGTGGTCTCTTTTTACTCCAGAAAAATGGGGCAAAATATTAAAAGACTTAGAGAGAAAAGATAATTTACCGTTAAATAGTAATATTTCTGCTGATGGTAAATACGGGATTAATTTATATCGTGCGAATTTTATTCCTCGCTTAACAACTCCTCGCCAGCGTTATGCACAGTGTCCAGTCAAAGCAATAATTTTAAAATACGATACTTTTGTGAGTCCTGAATATATTACGGAAGCAATGCCAAAATGGGTGGAAAACTTTGAGTATGTTGAGCTTGAAGCAAACCATTGGGCGATTCTGAGTCAGGCTGAAAAAGTAGCAGGACATATTCGTCAGTTCATCGAATCACAAAGTTAATAAGTGACTGTTTAATTTACAAAACTGATAATTTGGCGATATTTTCGGCTTCGTAGATGTGAATCTGATAGAATATCGCCTTTTGTTTTGTTCTGAATTTGTTCATGAATGCTGTTGTTGTGGCGATTGCTGTGATGTTTTTACTATCACTAGCACGCGTTTCTGTCGTATTGACATTAGTGGTCTCTGCCATTGTTGGTGGTCTTGTCGCGGGTTTAAGTCTTTCTCAAACAGTGGAAGCTTTTAATGCTGGTCTGGGTGATGGAGCCGAAGTTGCTCTCGCTTATGCTGTATTAGGTGCATTTGCACTCGCTCTCTCTAAATCGGGTTTACCCGACCTGCTTGCTCATAAACTTATTGGTCTGTTGGGAATGGAAGCGGGGAAAAGCCGTGAAACCAAAGTAAAATATTTACTCTTAGGTATTTTACTTATTGCTGCCATTTTCTCTCAAAACCTCATACCGGTTCATATCGCGTTTATTCCTGTACTGGTGCCGCCATTATTACGAGTCATGAATCATTTAAAACTAGACCGCCGTGCAGCAGCTTGTGTCCTGACTTTAGGTTTAGTAGGTACTTATATTTTTCTACCCGTTGGCTTTGGTGCGATTTTCCTTGAACAAATTTTGATGGGGAATATCAACAAAATCGGTGCTGCTTATGGCTTGCATGTAGAACGTGGGATGATGCCAATTGGCATGGCTATTCCAGTTTTAGGTATGGTTTTAGGTACTTTAGTTGCAGTATTTATTAGTTACCGTAAGCCAAGAATTTATGCGGACCGTGCCATTACCCCTGTAGCTACCATTGATTTAGACAAACCTCTGCGTGCAACAGCGCAAGATGAAACAATAGATCTAAAAGCAGATGCAGAAGAACTTAAACACGAAGCAGAGCAAGGCCCTGTAATTGCGAAAAAAACAATTTTTATGGCTTTGCTCGCGATTGGTCTTACCTTAGTTGCACAGCTTTATTCCGGCTCAATGATTTTGGGTGGTTTAGTAGGCTTTGCGGTTCTGTCTACAGCCGGCATTTTTAAATGGCAAGATGCAGATGATGTCTTTGTACAAGGCATGCGAATGATGGCTCTAGTAGGCTTTATTATGATCTCTGCCGCCGGTTTCGCTTCAGTCATGACGCATACAGGAGATATCAATCAACTGGTTAAAGGGGTGGTTGAAATCATTGGTGATAATCGTGCGCTTGCGGCTTTCTTAATGCTGAGTATTGGTTTATTTGTCACGATTGGTATTGGTTCATCTTTTTCAAGTGTGCCTGTTTTAGCAGTTATTTATGTACCTTTATGTGTACAGTTTGGTTTTTCGCCATTAGCGACAATTGCATTGATTGGTACAGCGGCGGCTTTAGGTGATGCTGGATCTCCAGCTTCCGATTCTACCTTAGGACCAACAGCTGGTTTAGGGGTCGATGGACAACATGACCATATTTGGGATACCGTCATTCCAACATTTATCCACTTTAATATTCCATTGTTAGTTTTTGGTTGGATTGCAGCCATGGTTTTATAAGTTTTTTATAATATATTAAATTAAAACCTTCTTAATAATTATCTTAAGATAAGCATTAAGAAGGTTTTTTTATGCTCTAAATAAAATATGTATTTAAAATAAATTATATTAAAATACTCGGAATTTAAAGTATATTAAAAAGGTTGGTTATATAAAATAATTCTGATTAATTGAGTTGGAATAAAAACCAATTAAAATAGTTGGTTAATATATATTTTTATTTAAAACAGTTATTTAAAAATAAATATAAAAATAATTTTATAATGGGTGTTGCATCAATTTAAAATAAATGTTTATTATAAATATAAATAAGGTTGGAGATATTAACGTGTTCAAAAAAGCTTTGATTATTGCATTAATGGGGATGTCTTCATTTACTTTTGCTGGTAATTGGCAAGTAAAATTTGGGGGTAGTGTTATTGCTCCATCTGACGATACAACAACTGCTTTAGGTGTAGTAAAAGCTGATCATGAATATGCATTTACACCATCAGTTGAATACTTTTTTGGTGAATCACCTTTTTCGGCAGAATTATTATTAGCAGCGCCGGTTAATCATGATGTTTTATTAGACGGTAAAAATGTAGCACGTATTAAACAATTACCTCCGACAATTACCGCAAAATATCATTTTAAAAACTCAACTCGTTTCACACCGTATATTGGTATCGGGGCGACAGCATTTATTCCTTGGGATGAGCAAGGTGTTGCTGACAAAGTAAAAGAAGATTTTGGTGTAGCTGGACAAGTTGGTTTTAACTTCCAACCTGCTGATGCGAAAAATTGGGGTGTATTTGTAGATGTTCGCTATGCGGATATTAGCCCAGAAGTTACTTTAACAAATGGTGCTAAATTTGACTTGGATATTAATCCGTTTGTTTACACTTTAGGTTATAGCTATAAATTTTAAGCATAATAATAAATAGAAAAAATATAATAACAAACCTAGACTCAGGCACCTCACATAGATTTTATGTGAGGTTTTTTATTTTATTGCTCTCACTAAAAAAAGCATAAAACAGACAGTTTTATACATATTCTTTTGATCTTTATTTTTAAACTATTTTTTATATCTTTAAAGGAATAACATCATGAATAGAAAATTTGCCATAGGTCTAGCACTTTTTAGTGGCATCACTCTTGCTCATAATGTACAGGCTGCTAGTTTTTCCTGTAATGCTGCAAAAACTAAGACTGAGCTGAGTATTTGCAAAAATCGTTCTTTAAATGATGCTGATGTCAAAATGGCAACAACATATCAAATTGTTTTACATGCATTGCCAATGGGTGGCCGTGATAATCAAAAAGATACACAGCAGCAGTGGTTAAAAAAAAGAAATGCTTGTGCAGCTAATGTAAGTTGTATTTCTAAAGCTTATCAGCAGAGACAACAACAATTGGACTCTATCTTGCAAGATAGGGTACTAAGTCATGGTCCGTTTTAATTAAAGAAAAATTTTTTAATATTCAGGATTGAAAAATTGTAGAAGTACTCCATTCATAAAGCATTCGAGAACAAACAAACTTCAAAATTTAAGGAGTGATTTATGAGTGAACAAGCATCACAAAATTATAGTTTCCAAGCAGAAGTAGCCCAGCTTTTACATTTAGTGACGCATTCTCTCTATTCGAACCCTGAAATTTTCTTACGTGAACTTATCTCTAATGCATCTGATGCATGTGATAAGTTGCGTTTTGAAGGAATTAATCATCCTGAATATTATGAAAATGATCCGGACTTACATGTACGCATCAGCTTAAACAAAGAAGATAAAACTTTAACGATTTCTGATAACGGTATTGGATTAAGCCAACAAGAAGCAATTGATAACTTGGGTACTATTGCAAAATCAGGTACTAAAGACTTCATGTCAAAATTAACGGGCGACCAGAAAGCGGATGCTCAGTTGATTGGTCAGTTTGGTGTTGGTTTCTACTCAGGTTTTATTGTTGCCGATAAAATTACAGTTGAATCACGCCGCGCAGGTCTCGATGCTTCTGAAGGGGTGCGTTGGATCAGCGGTGGCACAGGTGAGTTTGAAGTTCAGCAAATTGATAAAGCTTCACGCGGTACTGACATTATTCTTCACCTGCGTGATGACGCGCTTGATTATTTAGAGTCTTATAAAGTTAAGCAAATCGTTAATAAATACTCTGACCACATTAGCTTGCCAATTGAAATGCAAAAAGAAGTTTGGCAGGAAGAGGAGGTTGCTGAAGGTGAAGAGCCTAAAGGCGGCCAAATGGTCAAGACTGATGAATGGGAAGCGATTAACTCTGCAAGTGCTTTATGGACACGCAACAAGAGTGAAGTGACTGAAGAGCAATATGTTGAGTTCTATAAAAACTTAACTCATGACTTCGAAGCACCACTGGCTTGGGCACACAACCGTGTTGAAGGTAGCACCGAATATACCCAATTACTTTATATTCCAAGTAAAGCGCCACATGACATTTTTACACGTGAAGCAAAAGCGGGAATTAAGCTGTATGTAAAACGTGTTTTCATTATGGATGACGCGGATAATTTAATTCCAAACTATTTACGCTTTGTTCAAGGTGTCGTGGACAGCGCCGATTTACCGCTTAATGTGAGCCGTGAGTTGTTGCAAGAAAGCCGTGATGTTAAAACAATTCGTGAAGGTAACGCACGCCGTGTACTCACTTTGCTTGATGGTTTGGCTAAATCAGAAGATGAAAAAGACCAAGAAAAATTCAAGACCTTCTACACTGAGTTTGGCTCAGTACTTAAAGAAGGCTTGGGCGAAGACTTTGGTAATCGCGAACGTATTTTAAAATTATTACGTTATGCAACTTCAACAAATGATGAAGTGGTAACTTCTTTTGCAGACTATAAAGCGCGCATGAAAGAAGGCCAAAAAGCCATTTATTATGTTACTGCTGACAGCTTAGCTGCTGCTAAAAACTCTCCACAGCTAGAGTTGTTTAAGAAAAAAGGCATTGAAGTATTGTTAATGGCAGAGCGTGTTGATGAGTGGGCAATGAACTTTGTTCATGAGTTTGACGGTACGCCATTAAAGAATGTATCTAAAGGCGCTGTTGATTTAGGTGACTTGCAAGATGCAGAAGAGAAAAAGGCACTAGAGCAAGCGGCTGAACAGTTTAAACCTGTTGTTGAGAAATTAAGTGACTCGTTGAAGGCTAAAACCAAAGAAGTTCGTGTAACGACCCGTTTGGTAGATTCTCCGGCATGTTTAGTGACTAGTGAAGGTGAGTTGTCTCCTCAACTTATTCGTATGCTGAAACAAGCGGGACAAGCTGTACCTGAAATCAAGCCAATTTTAGAAATTAACCCTGAGCATCCTTTAGTGAAAAAACTTGAAGGTTCAGAACAGTTTGATGACTTGGCAAACGTGATTTTTGATCAGGCTGTGATTGCAGAAGGTGGTTTACCAGAAGACCCGGCAGCTTATGTGAAGCGTATTAATAGCTTATTGTTGAAATAATATTTGATGTAAAAAAAGCCTCTGAACTGTCAGAGGCTTTTTTGTGGATAAAGAAAGAGTTATCCACAACTTGATGATTTTTGGTTAAAAATTAGCTTCTAAATTCATTTGGACACTAAGCTGATGTTTCGGGTCATCATCAATATGATTAAAAAAATTAAGATCATTTTGCATAAAAATCCAATCTCGCCATACGGGCTGGCGCCATGAAATATAAGGTCCCCAACTATTTACCCGCATGTCATTTTTGGTATATACACCGCCACTATAAATGCCGTAAGTCAGGCTATTATCTTTTACGAACTCAAATTGTTGAAAAGTCCAATTGCCCCAGTTGTATTCTTCATTTTCACTCTTATTCACATTAAATTTGTTAGCGAACAGGGTGTTGTCTTGCATCTTTTGCGTTAAGTTTAGCGTGGTTTCAGTATAGTTTCGGCTGGTTGAGCCATAGCGAAAGACTTGTTCGGTATCTATGCTAATGTTATGTCTTAAATTCCATTTTTTTTTGGCAAGAAATTGTACATAAACATCACTTTCTGAATTTGAGCCTAAATCAAGATTATTTTCGAAAGGCATCCATGTTGAAATCGTATCCCAGCTTGCAGTAATTGGGTTGCTGATCGAAATATGGGGTGTTGAAGCTTTCTTCTTTTTCTTACCCAAGGTTTTATAAGGTTGTTTGTGCTGGGTTGCACGGTTCCACAGCGTATCATTTCCAAACACGGCCATCAGATCCTGAATGAGTGCTGCATCTGAATCATTATTATTTTCTACTTCACATGGTGAATTTCCGAAAGTTACAGAATGACTTTTGCTTTTTATGAATAGGCTCGACGGATGTAGGGAGCGTCTCGTGGAGCGTTGATGCTTTAAGGACGTAGAGAAAAGCTGTGTATGAGGGATTAAAACCAACATACCTAAACTATAAATACAAAGTAGAGCTTTAGATTTATATTCAAATGACAAAGAAGAGAATTGATTCATTTTTCTGAAAATCAGGAATCAAAAGTTAGCTCAGTATTGTAAGGGAAAAAGCTTAAATTTTTATTTAAAAGTATTTTATTATTCATCACCTTGGAGATAACCTCCAAGGTGATCTTGCTCAATTAGAAAAGTGCTTCTAAACGTAAGAATGTGCTGACAAAATGGTTACGGTCTTCACGGTGGTCATTAAAGTAGTTGACGTCACCTTGTACAAAGAACCACTCACGTAAGAGCGGCTGACGCCATGATACAAATGGTCCCCAACTGTTTAAGCGTAAATCGTTGTCGTTGTAATAGCCACCTGTGTAAATACCATAGTTAAAACGGTTATTTGCAAAGAAACTATGTTCACGGAAAACTCGGTTTTCCCATGTTAAATCATCATCTTGATCGTCGGCATAAGTTAGGCTGAACTGATTTGATAAGATGGGTTGATTTGGACGAGCATGGGTGAGTTCCAAATTGGTACGTAAATAATTTTCACTATGAATGCCATAGCGATAAATTTCTTCAGCATAAAACTTAAAGTCATTACGGAGTTGCCAATCTCTTGATGCTTTTAAGCGAACATACACGTCGTCTCCAGAACGAATACCTAAGTCGGCATCTGTTTCAAACGGCAGTTTTTTAGAGAAATTTGACCAACGTAATGCGATTGAGCTGTTGTCATCTCGTGTTCGTTTAGTATCAAGTTTCTTATTTGAATCTTGATTTGGGTTCTGGTTAATATTGGCTGGACTATTATTAAATTCGTTATCTAAAGAGTCATCACCAAATACTACGCTTAAGCGTTTTTCTAGCGTCGGGAGTTTAATTTTACCGCGTATTCTTGGCTTAATTTCAAAGTTATCATATTCGTTCCAATAGTTATCAATCATGACTCGAATGGTAGCCGAAGCAGGCTTTTGAGGGTCGACTTCACCAAACCAGTTATCAATTTTTTCCGAAGTGTGATCGGCCCAATTTCGAATTTTCTTTTGCTTACGGTCAAACCAGGTCTGGTCTTCGGTCTGCTCGGTAGGTGGAACAATTGGTTGGTTGGACTGCTCCGGAAAAATCGTTGGAGTGGCATCAATCCACCTTGGAATTTGATCTAAAAGATTTTCATCTTTATTTTCTTCGGTTTGCACTCCAGATGACGAACCATTGACTTGTTGAGTTGAAGAAGAATTTACTTCTGCATGAGCCATGCATATAGAACCAAATCCCAATGTTACAAGTGCAAAAAGCTGCCGATACGTAATAACGTGAAATGTTTTCATATCTATCTTTATGTTTTGTTGTTATTGCCACTTTTGTTGATTTTTCTAATAAAATCAAGAGGACGACACAAAAGTTAAGTAAATTTAACTTTTCTTACATATTTGAAATAACTTAAAAAGTTTAAGCTATTAGCGAGAATTTTTAAGCAAAAAAAATCCCCCAAACTAGGGGGATTTTAGATCAAGGAAACTTCAAATTCCGATCATTAAACACATAAAAAACAGAACATTACAGCGCGAATATTCTAAGTGGCAATCATAAACGCATTTTAAGCAATTGAATAGTTCTTTTTTTAGAACGCTCTATTGCTAAAACGATGATAAAACATACGATTTGTTCACACTTTGCAATTAAGACTGTTTATTTTGTGGAATATCACATGTTTCATCATTACAAACAGCAGCATCATCTTGCTCGATTTCTTCAGCATTTGCCTTGAGCTGTGCTTGTTCTAAGACTTGTAAAAACACTTCACGAGGTTGTGCGCCTGCAAGCGCAATTCTTTGATCAAATACAAAGAATGGTACGCCTGTTACATTAAGTTGCTCATGCGCAATCTTTTCGTCATGACGAACAAAGTCAGCCAATTCATTTGTATCGAGTACATATTCAACTTCGGCATTATCTAGGCCAATACGAGAAGCGATTTCTTCTACGACTTCGCGTTCGCCAATAGCTAAACCTTCAGTCATATAAGCGTGAAAAAAGGCTTCTTTTGCTTCGTTACCTAAGCCTTTACTTTGAGCTAGGTGAATAATACGGTGAGCGTTAAAGCTATTGCCTGAGTTGGCTTTTTGCCATTGGAAGTCGATTCCTTCAGAGGCAGCCATGGCCGCAATGTTGCGCTCCATTTCTTCCATCTCTTCATAGGTACGACCATATTTTTTCGCTAAACGCTCAGTATTTGAAGTGTCGTGGGTCGCTGGCGCATTCGGATCTAACTCGAAACTATGCCAATGAATATCAAGTTCAATGCCAGCTTCAGCCGCGACATGCTCAAGGCGTTTTTTGCCGATGTAACAGAAAGGACAAACTACATCAGACCAGACATCAACACGCATGGGAGAATCTCATAAATTTTAATTACCCATCATAATAGGGATGATGTACAAGGATTTAAAGCATTGAATAGCGAATAGAGTGTTGCGTATTGTGAAATAAATGACATATAAAGAAGTAAGAGCTCTATTTCATAACTATAAAGAGCAAAACTATAAGAATGGAAATAGGAGGTGTGTATGCGCCGAATTTTGATTGCGATTGCAGGTTTGGTGGTAATTGCAGGTATTGTCTTTTTTTCCTATCAACATATTAAACAGCAACAAGCTAAAGACAGTAGCCAAATGTTCGATGTGGTGATGAATGAAAAAATGAGTGAACTTTATGAACAGGCTCAAGATTGGTCTAAACCTGTACAACTCGATATTCATGATAAACGGCTCGCAGGGCATTATAAGCAAGTCTCAGAATTTCTTTTAAGTTATTGGGTTCAAAATGTAAATGCGCGTAATGAATACTTAAGAGAATTAAAGGCTGCAAAATGGGATACTTTTTTAAATGTTGACCGTTTGGATATTGATAAAAAACAAAAATATGCTGAAACAGAAAAGATGTTGGCTGACGTTCGAAAAGCTTCAGATAAATACCAATCTGAATATGAAAAAATTCATAAAATCTTTCTCGCTAAAATACAGGAATTATCTGTTGATGCAGATACCAGACAACTTCTTGAAATGAAATTGGGAACTCAGCAAAAGACTGATCAAGACCATACGATTTTTATGATTGAGCTGCAAATTTTAGATGACGCAGAGCAAATGTTTAAACTTCTAAAAAACTATTCGTGGCAAAAGAAAGACCATATGATTCTTTTTCATGAAAATGCTCAAGTTAAAAAATTTAACGAGCTTTACCAACATGTCTTAAAGCTTAATGCAAAAATTGAAAGTATTAAGAAAAAGAACGTGGCTGCTTTAGAAAATGAGTTAGAAGAATAATTACAGCATGAGCATCAATCATGATGTATTGGTGTTCTCAGCTTTGCCTTTTATCAAGAAAGATTGTAATAAACTTTGAGAAGTTTGTAGTTTGTTTAACTGCTCCGATACATGCATCAGCTCTGTTTGTAGCTTTTCTTGAACAATAGGGCAAAGCGTAAATACCCTTTCATCTAAATCAAAACATGGTAATAACACTTGGATATCTTTTAGCGTCATACCAGCATCATTTAATATTTTAATTTTCTTAATATTTTCAATATCTTTTTGCGTATAACTTCGATAGTTATTACTTGCTCGATGCGGTTGTATTAGCCCTAAACTTTCATAATAACGCAGCATACGCGGACTAACTTTTGTAAGCTCAGCGACTTTAGCTAGGTTCATAAAATAGGCTTGACCTTAACAGTGGTGTCATAGTTTAGCATGTTTTTATCTTTCAAAATGGTACTTGTTCAATGATCAGAAAACTCATTTTATTGGTGTTATTTGGATTAATGTCATTTGCTGCAAATACCAAAACACTGGAACATCAGGAGAAGAACATGCGTCAAATATTTGTACTTCACGGTTATTCGGCTTCTATACATGATCACTGGTTCTTGGATCTAAAACATCAAATAGAAGACGAAAATACCTCTGTTACTTTAATACCATTTCCAGATTCTGAGCATCCCAATGTAGATGCTTGGCAGAAGGTTTTAGATGAACAGATACCAGAGGTTAATGAAAATACTTATTTTGTGGCACATAGTTTGGGTGTCATTACCTTACTGCACTTTTTGCAAAGACATGATTATAAAAATATTGGAGGAATGATTTTAGTATCCGGATTCTCTGGACCAATTGCAGATTCTTCCCCTCTCACAGCTTATATAACAAAGAGCAAAGTCGACACCAATTATTTTAAGAGCATAAAGAAAAAGTTGGTGTATTTATCTGATAATGATGATTTGGTTCCACCACACTTAACGATTCAATTGGCTAAGGATATTGATGCGCCGTACATTACTGTTCCTAATGGCGGGCACTTTTTAGGTCGGGAAGGTTATACGGCATTTCCTCAATTGGTCGACTCTTTAAAAGAAATGTTAGAGAATAAATAAAATCTATAAGATAAATCTCACCCTATAAATGGTTATAACTCATTTATAGGGTGGTTTTTCTATTCAGCTTTTTATTAAGAAAGTCCCTTACTATTACATTAAAAATTTTAATTATATTTACCGTTTATCTGAGCCTTACTGAATCAAAAAGCAGTTTGTTGTAGCCTATTTATAGAGACCTTTATTTGAATCTTCATCTTTTGATTGAAATAGGGTGACTGATTTTTTGGAGCTAGTTATGAACTTTCTAAAACAATCAGCTTTAATCGCTGCATTTGCTTTTATGGGTTTACCAACTGTTCAGGCAGAAGAAGTAACGACTTTACCCACTATTCGCGTTATGGCTGAATCTGAGCTACGTGATGAGGTGGGCTTTGTGCCGTTTCAAGAAGATAAGAAGGTACGCCAAGCACTACAACACCATGAATATAAAATACATAACGATATACAGAATGCTTTAGTCCCAGAAGGGATGACGACCATAGATTATCAGCCCGTTATGGCGCAGCCTGATCTCTCACAACTTTCTCCATTTTTACGAGAATATATTCTAGCGGTAGCGGGCGGGATTCAGTCTTCTGACCCAACCAATGGTCTTTTTGAAATGTTAAAACCGTTGAACATTAACCGAAGTAATGTCGATGCTTATCGTGAAGGTACGATGAAAGTAAATTTAGATGATATTTTGAAATTACAGCAACAAATCCAAGATGGTTTAAAAGGCCGATAAAATAAAAATCCCCGCATTGAGCGGGGATTTTTTTATCTTGGTGTTAATTAAACACGTTCGATAATGGTTGCAATACCTTGACCAAGGCCGATACACATAGTCGCAAGACCGATTTGAGTATCTTGTTGTTCCATCACGTTCAACAACGTAGTTGTAATACGTGCACCAGAACAGCCTAGTGGGTGACCAAGTGCGATTGCACCACCATTTAAGTTCACGATGTCTTGTTTGTCATACAGACCTAAGCCCTTAAGAACAGACAAGCCTTGTGCAGCAAATGCTTCATTTAACTCAACAGTCTGAATATCAGCAATTGATAAGCCAGCACGCTTAAGCGCTTTTTGAGTCGCTGGAACTGGGCCGTAACCCATGATTGCTGCGTCACAGCCTGCTACTGCCATAGAGCGAATTACAGCACGTGGTTTTAAACCTAATGCTTGTGCACGTTCAGCAGACATAAGCAACATTGCAGAAGCACCGTCAGAAAGAGCAGAAGAAGTTGCTGCTGTTACTGAACCACCTTTAGGGTCAAATACAGGTTTTAATGCTTTGAATGCTTCAAGGTTTGCATCTGGACGAATCACTTCGTCGATGTCGCAAAGGATTTTGAAACCATTTGCATCGTGGCCTTCAACACCAACGATTTCATTTTTGAAACGACCTTCCTGAGTTGCAGCCCAAGCACGGCGGTGAGATTCAACACCGAACGCATCTTGTTCTTCACGAGTAATGCCGTTCATACGACCTAACATTTCAGCAGTTAAGCCCATCATGTTAGATGCTTTTGCATAGTGTTTAGATGCTTCTGGGTTAAGGTCGATGCCGTGCATCATACCTACATGGCCCATGTGCTCTACACCACCAATAATGAAGATGTCACCTTGGTTAGTCGCAATTTGTGCTGCGGCAGTGTGGATTGCCTGCATAGATGAACCACAAAGACGGTTCACTGTTTGACCAGCAACAGTTTTAGGCAAGTCAGCCAATAAACCGATGTTACGGCCAATGTTCATACCTTGTTCTAGAGTCTGGTTTACACAGCCCCAGATCAGGTCTTCAACTTCGTTTACATCAAACTGGTTACGGGCAACGAGCGCACGTACAAGTTCAGCAGATAAACTGTCGGCACGTACATTACGGAACATACCGTTTTTAGATTTGCCCATGGCAGAACGAACGCCATCAACAATCACAACGTCACGTGGATTTAAAGTAGCCATTCACGTCGCTCCTTAACCGTAGAATTTTTTATTGTTAGCAGCCATGTCGCGCAACATTTGCGGCGCTTCATAAGCCTTACCTAAGTGTGCATATTTATCGCAAAGTGCAACGTATTCAGCAACACCTGTTTGGTCGATGTAACGGCATGGACCACCACGGAATGGAGGGAAACCTACACCCATAATCATTGCCATGTCTGCTTCAGATGCAGTTGCTACAATCTTGTCTTCCAAGCAACGAACTGTTTCGTTACAGAAAGCAAGCATCATACGGTCAATGATTTCTTGGTTATCAAATTCGCGTTTTTCGCCAGTTACGAACGGAGCAATCACTTCATACGCTGTTGGATCAACAGTTTTTGCTTTCTTACCTTTCTTGTCGAGTTCGTATTTGTAGAAACCTACGTCATTCTTTTGACCAAGACGCTTCGCTTCATACATTGCTTGGATTGCGCCTTTGTAGTCTGGCTTCATACGGTCAGGGAAACCTTCAGCCATTACTTCTGCACCATGCACACCTGTATCAATACCTACAACATCGATCAGGTAAGCAGGGCCCATTGGCCAACCAAACTTAGACATTACATTGTCGATTTGTTGGAAATCTGCGCCGTCTTTTACAAGAAGGTCAAATGCACCGAAGTAAGGGAACAATACACGGTTAACCAAGAACCCTGGGCAGTCGTTTACAACGATTGGTGTTTTACCCATTTTTTGAGCAAGAACGACTGTCGTTGCAATTGCTTCTTCAGAAGTCTTTTCACCACGAATAACTTCTACAAGCGGCATCATGTGAACTGGGTTGAAGAAGTGCATACCAACGAAGTTTTCAGGACGTTGTAATGCTTTTGCCAAACGTGTAATTGAAATTGTAGAAGTATTAGAAGCAATGATCGTGTTTTCACGAACATTTTTCTCAGTTTCTGCAAGTACGATTTCTTTAACTTTTGGATTTTCAGTTACCGCTTCGATCACGATGTCGACTTCTTTAAACTCTTCGTAGCTTAAAGTAGGACGGATGCGAGCAAGCGTTTCACCCATTTGTGCAGGCTTCATTTTCTTGCGTTCAACTTGCTTAGTTAACAAGTTGTTAGCTTCTGACATACCTAGTGCAAGTTGTGGGTTACCAATATCTTTCATGATAATTGGAGTGCCTTTGCTTGCTGCTTGGTAAGCAATACCACCACCCATAATACCTGCACCTAGAACAGCCGCTTGGTTTACAGGGTGAGCACCTTTTTCATGTTGTTTAGATGCCTTTTTCACAACTTGGTCATTGATGAATAGACCAATCAATGCGCCAGCTTGTGGAGTAATTGCTGCTTTAGCAAAGCCTTCAGCTTCAGCTTTTAATGCTTCATCACGTGCAAGGCTTGCACCAGCTTGTAATGAATCAAGTAATAGTTTTGGAGCAGGGTATTGAGCAGGATTTGCTTTAGCAAGTACTGCACCTTTTGCTGTGTTGAACGCCATCATTTGTTCAAGCGGATTCAATTTTACAGCTTCAAGTTTTTCTTGGCGTTTTGCTTTCCAGTTTAAACGACCAGAAATTGCTTGTTTAACCAAGTCAGTTGCAGCATCAAGTAATTTGTCAGCAGCAACCACAGCATCTACAGCGCCATCTTTAAGTGCAGCAGCCGGTTTCTTTGGAGTAGCCATTGCCATCCATTCAACTGCATTATCAATACCAATAAGACGGCTTAAACGAACACTACCACCGAAACCAGGGTAAATACCGAGTTTGATTTCTGGTAAACCGACTTGTGCAGCTTCTGACATCACGCGATAGTCACAAACTAAACACATTTCAAAACCACCGCCCAAAGCCATACCATTAATAGCAGCAACTTTTGGAAGGTCTAAATCTTCAAAGCTATTGAAGATTTCGTGAACAGGCATAAGCCAGTCAACAATCGCTTTTTCGCCTTGTGCGAAGTTTTCACCAAACTCGGTAATATCTGCACCTACAATAAATGTAGATTTACCAGAAGTTACGACTAAGCCTTTAATATCGTTATTAGCTTTTACAGCCGCGATAGCAGCTTTGAAATCTTCAATTGTTGCACGGTTAAATTTATTGACCGACTCACCTTGTAAGTCAAAGCGGAATTCTGCAATTCCGTCCGCAAGCATTTGGACGGTAATGGCATTGCCAGCGTGGATCATGCCTGATCTCCTTAGTTTTGGAGGATTTCTAAGTTGATGTTATGAAGCGTGTGTACAGCTCCGGTACACATTTATGCTTCGCTAATCTTACGATAACTATATCTAAAAAGAACCCGACAAGTTGTATCAAGCCGTGACGCAAGGGTCATCTTATTTTTTGTTGAATTCATACCACTTAAATGCATAAAGAAAATCATAGAGATAGCTATTGGTTAGAGGTTTTTGTTTTAATTTAAGTTTTTAATTATAAAAAGTATAAATCTTTAATTCTTTATATAAAAAATGTGAATTTTATTCCTTTCACTTCGTGTCAAAAAGGTCAATTGTTCTGGTGTAAGGACTGAAAAAACCGACTATAAAGTCACAATTTTCTAATGAATTAGAACCACAAAAATTTACGTACTATTTTTTATATTAAAGTACTTAATGTTCCGAAATATGCTGTTTAATTTTTTACATTCGCTTTTTATAAGTCAATTTTGCTAAAATTTGCGCCAATTAAATATTCTTCTGGCTACTATTACCTTCGAAAATTAAGGTAATGTTGCCCTAAACTTTTGAAAGAGTAGCAATATGATTAAGTGGATCGTATTAGCGATTTTTGTAATATCTGCATTGTATATCCAACATCGCGGCAAAGTGCGTCACTCGTTTTATCGTCAATTTTTTGACCATTCAACCTTGCTCGCACCGATTAACTTTTTAATGTACATCTTTTCAAAGGTACCGAATCAGCCCTATATCGATACTCAACACTTCAAAGATTTAAAAGTGTTAGATGAAAATTGGGAAATGATTCGAGACGAAGCGAAAGCTTTATATGACCAAGGTGGGATTAAAGCATCGAGTACCTACAATGACTTAGGGTTTAACTCGTTCTTTAAAACAGGATGGAAACGTTTTTACCTCAAGTGGTATGAATCAAGCCATCCTTCAGCTGCTGAGCTTTGCCCGAAAACAACGGCTTTACTCAAAACATTACCAACCATTAAAGCGGCAATGTTTACAGAACTTGCTCCTGATAGCCGTTTGGTTAGACACCGTGACCCGTACGCAGGTTCACTTCGTTATCACTTGGGTTTAATTACACCAAATGATGACCGTTGTTTTATTGATGTAGATGGTGAAAGATACTCTTGGCGTGATGGTCAAAGTGTTGTATTTGATGAAACTTATATTCACTATGCTGAAAATAAGACTGATCAAAACCGTATTATTTTCTTTGCAGACGTTGAACGTCCGATGAAAGTGAAATGGATGGAACGTTTCAACCATTGGTTTGGCCGTAACGTGATGACTGCGGCAAGTTCACCGAATGAAACAGGTGACCAAACGGGTGGTTTAAATAAAGCCTTTGGTTATGTTTACCAAATTCGTATTAAAGCTAAAGCATTAAAAGCTAAAAACCGTAAGTTGTATTACTTCTTGAAGTGGTTCCTCATGCTTGGAATTTTCTTCCTGATTTTTGTTCGACCATATGTATTTTAATTAAAGCGCCCGAAATAAAAATTCTGCGTGATTGAACTAAGCCACACCTTCGAGTGTGGTTTTTTTGTGGAAAGTTTCTGAGAGGACTCTGTGCCACAACATACTTTAATTTTTTGCGCTGATTTAAAGTAATCAACCATTGTGACACAGAGATAAAGAGCTGAGCCAACGCTTAGCCCAGACTACTTTTGTCACACCGCTGCATGGTGCTTAAAAAAGTAGGGGCAAAGTCCCGTGGGAGAACAGGACTTTGCAAACTGACATGTTTAAGGCGTTGCATCATTTTCGGGGAATAAGCTTTTTCAAGTTGCTGGTAAATACAGTCACAACTGGCCTCGCTATGCCCACCTGACAAGCAAATTTTTTCAAACTCCTGCTGAGTGTGTAAATTGCAACCCGAAATACCCAAGCTACCTAGAACTAAACTAAAAGCTAAAATAGATTTATAAGTTTTCATATTATTCTCATAATGATTTATATCTATGAGTAGAATAAAAATATAATGGGTTTAAATGGTTAAAATAAATTTTAGTTAATAATTAATCCTCCTAAAAAACAGGAAAATAAAATGATTAAAATTTTTAAAATAAAAATAATTTATAGATATAAAAATAAGGCATAAAACCAAATTTTAAATAAATAAAATAATTAAATTAGAGAGAAAACAAGTTTGAATAATGGCATGGCCAACTCCTTAAAAAATGGAGTCCTACCACCAGATTACCGCGAATTAATTAGGGTGGTAGAACGAAAGGGGGTTAGCAGACTGGAATCTATGGGACCAGCACGCACAGGGCGTCCCCCTCCCGTCCTACCGCAAAGAAAAGGGGACGCAAGGGTCTAACGACTTATAGATTGTACTATAACCCGCCATAGATTACGGTCTGCTAAAACCGACTGGCAATGTAGGCCAGCAACGAAATAATAATAGTTAAAATGAAAAGCGTCAATTATTAAAAAGGATTTTTATTTAAAATAAATGTGATTTATTTTTATTAAATTTTTTTATTTTAAATATTATTTAGGGAAATATTTATAATATTTAAAATTTCTAATTAATCTGAAGTTTTATATAAGTGTTTGGTCGGTTGAAATGAATTTGATTGATTGGTTGTAGCTAAGTATTTTGCTTTTATAAGAGGATATCTTTTCCTCAATATTTATAGAAAGATTAAAGGGCCAGAAAAGGTATTTTTTTATAAAATAAAAACGATAAATTCATTTTGTGACTCATTTCACAGTGCTGGCAATTTGTTACAACTATTAAAAGCCAACGCATAATTTTGATTCTACAATTGCTCCGTTTTTTCGAAGACTGATTAGCGGAAGTAGGTTTCAAAATGGCTCATGCTCATCACGTAGCTCATGCACATGTTCACCATATTAAATTGAGAAAAGAAGAAAGTTCTCAGGGTGACTTAAAAACGAAAGCGATGTTACACAAAGCTTCTGCTGAGACTAAAAAGCATGGCCGAACAACTTCTAAAAGACATAAAGTAGAAGATCAAAACATTGATCTACATAAGTTCTCAAGCAAACTTGAAAGCATGTCAGCAAAGCACAGCAAAGAGAAATGTGCCAAGAATATCCGTATTGCTCTACAAGCAGCAGGTGCAGATGTTTCCAAGCATCCAGTAGCTGCATCTGACTGGGGACATACCTTAGAAAAGAACGGATATAAGAAAATCAAGCCGGCATTTAATCGCCCTCAAGAAGGGGATATCTATATTATTGAACGCACCAGTGGTCATACCTACGGACACATTGCTGGCTATACGGGTAATGGTTGGTTCTCAGATTTTCGTCAAAAAACCTATGCGGTATATAAAGAAAAAGACGTGAAATATAGTTACTATCGCCTCGATTCTTAAGGTAGTACGACACATATTGTCGGGCTAATTCATGATGTGTTTTCAAATTTAGGTTCTGCCACAGTAAAGCACTTGAAAAGTAAGGGTGAAAACATCACATTAGGTATTCAATATTAAGCCATGTATGCCAATAGTGAATCAAAACGCTCGTCCCCATATTGAAAAAATTTTAGCTAACCTGACCCAACTTCCAGGCGTTTATAAGATGCTAGGGAAAGAGGGAGAGTTGTTATATGTGGGTAAAGCTAAAAACCTAAAAAATCGGGTATCGAGTTATTTTGTTAAAACTATTGAGCATCCGAAAACTCAGGCTTTAGTTGCACGAATTTATGATATTGAAACGCTCGTTACGCGTTCAGAAACTGAAGCGCTGCTTTTAGAACAAAACTTAATTAAGCAACATCGTCCGCCTTATAACATTATGCTGCGTGACGATAAGTCATACGTCTATATCTTTGTATCGGCAGATAAACCTTATCCGCGAATTGCCAGTGGACGTGGCAAAGGTAAGCACCAAATCGGGAAGTTCTTTGGCCCGTATCCAAGCGCTTATAGTGCTCGAGATACCTTACTGGTTTTACAAAAACTTTTTAATGTGCGCCAATGTGAAAATACTTACTTCTCACAGCGCAAGCGTCCATGTTTGCAATATCAAATCAAACGTTGCTCGGCCCCATGTGTAGGCTTAGTCTCACCAGAAGATTACAAAGAAGACGTCAATAACAGTATTCGCTTCTTACAAGGTGATACCAAAGAATTAAACCAAGAACTGATTGCGAAAATGGAGCAGGCAGCGGCAGATCTTGAATTTGAAAAAGCTGTTTTTTATCGAGATCGTTTGTCTTTACTTCGCGAAGTACAAGCACAGCAAGCTGTTTTCAAAGTGAAAGGTGAGGCGGATATTTTAGCCATTGCCTATCAGGCTGGTGTGACATGTGTGCAGATTATGCATGTGCGTAATGGTCGTATGTTAGGCGGCAAAAGTTATTTCCCTGATATGTTAGGGGATGACCTCGGGCAAATGCTAAGTGACTTTATGGCAAACTTTTACTTTCAGGTTGCCGATGAAGTCCCAAGCGAACTGATTGTAAATACTGCTTTACCTGACCGTAAAGAATTGGAAGAAGCCTTAGCACAGCAGTTTGGAAAGAAAGTTCAAATTAAGAGTAATGTACGAGAAACACGTGCTGAATGGTTAGAACTTGCCGAAATGAATGTTCAGCATGCGATTAAAGGACAGTTGAGTAATCATTTAGAACTTAATGAGCGTTTCCACCAGCTTGAGCAGGTAGTTGGCCGTCCGATCGATCGTATTGAGTGTTTTGATATTAGCCATACCATGGGTGAAGCACCGATTGCATCGTGTGTGGTGTTTGACCAAGGCGGTGCACGTAAACGGGATTATCGACAATTTGCCATTCAAGATATTACCGCAGGCGATGATTACGCTGCGATGCGACAAGCTTTAACACGTCGTTATAAAAAGGCAATGTTGCCGGATTTACTTTTAATTGATGGTGGTAAAGGCCAGCTCCATATGGCCATGGAAGTTATGCAAGATCTTGGACTTGATGCTTTCATGATTGGTGTTTCAAAAGGTGAGGGACGTAAACCGGGCCTTGAAACGCTTCATTTTACTGATGGCACAAAAATCCAGTTACCTGAAGATAACAAGGCACTACATTTGATTCAACAGGTACGTGATGAAGCTCACCGTTTTGCCATTACTAAACACCGCGCTAAACGCGATAAACGCCGTAGTACTTCAGTTTTAGAAGCAATTCCGGGCCTAGGACCTAAACGCCGTCGAGATTTATTAACACATTTTGGTGGAATTCAAGGTGTGTTAAAAGCATCTGAAAAAGAACTGACAGTCGTGCCGGGCTTGGGTGAAGTGATGGCAAGAACGATTTATAAAATTTTGCATGAGTAGTCATGTCTTATTTATGTGAGTGACAAAAGCGCTCGTAAATTAATAGCTGAATGATCATTCACATACCATTCAAAATAATGAAAGATATTTCCTTATCACGCGCATGATTTAGGGATAGGAATGTCGTTATTACAACTATGGGAAGATGTAAAACAAAATGAATGGATTGATATACCCGCAGGATGGTTACAGGGCCGCACCGTTTTTGGTGGCCTTGTTGCTGGATTATTAATGCAAAAGGCATGTTCCTATATTCAAGATTCAAATAAAAGGTTATTAAGTTGTAGTGTTACTTTTGTAGGCCCTGTACAACAAGGCGCTGCCCGATTGACTATTGAAGTTTTAAGAGAAGGAAAGTCAGTCACTACGCTTGAAGCGCGGTTATGGCAAGATAATGCAGTACAAACGATTTTGGTTGCAAGTTTTGGCGTGTCTCGTGTGTCGAGTATTGAGGTAAAACAAGAACCCATAGCACCTGCTTATGTACAACCAGAAAATTTAACCGTCATTCCTTTTGCGAAACATATGCCGGAATGCTTTCAGCATTTTGAAGTCTGTTGGGCTGAGGGTAATTATCCGGTAACGGCAAGTGGGCATCCTGACTTTGGTGGTTGGTCAAGGTTCTCACCAGAACAACATGAAAATCGTCAAATGACATTACCTGATTTGATTGTGCTTATGGATATTTGGCCGCCGGGTGTATTGCCAATGTTTAAGCAAGTTGCGCCAGCAAGCTCTTTAACATGGCACATTACTTATGTTCATCCAGTTCAGCATCAGTTGTGCGACTGGTTTAAATATAAAGTCACGACTGAATATGCGGCTGAGGGTTATTCCACAGAATATGCATATCTTTGGGATCAAAATGATCATTTAATTGCAATCTTGCGGCAAACTGTTACGGTATTTACCTAAGTAATCTACTTTCTCGATTCACATATTTCGTATAAAGTGGCTGTTACAGATAGATACAATATTGAAGTATGTGTCGTTGTCTGTTAAAAGATGCGTGAAGACTAAATTGGCGGTGTTTATGACCACAGGGCGAATCCTGAATATCCCAAATATCCTAACTTTGGCGCGTATCGCGCTTATTCCTGTATTTTTGGTGATTGCATATTGGCCGCCTGCAATAGGTATTGGTGAGCACGTAGGAAGTATGACGCGTCATATTATCTTGACGGCTATTTTTGTGCTGGCTGCCGTAACTGACTGGTTTGATGGCTACTTAGCACGAACTTTGAACCAGACTTCAGCATTTGGCCGATTCTTAGACCCAGTTGCAGACAAACTTATGGTGGCAGCTGCACTTATTGTTTTAGTGCAGTGGAAACCGACAATTGCGATGGCTTTTGCTGCAATTGTTATTATTTCACGGGAAATTACCGTGTCTGCTTTACGTGAGTGGATGGCAGAGCTCGGTGCACGAACCAGTGTAGCAGTGTCAACTGTAGGTAAATATAAGACCGCATTTCAAATGATTGCGATTAGTGTATTTCTACTGAATTGGCAGCCTTTAGAAATGCTGGCTTATGCTTTGTTATATACCGCTGTGATTCTCACTTTATGGTCAATGTTTATTTATTTAAAAGCAGCGTGGCCATATCTAAAACAACCCTAATGTCAGGTTGAATGATTAAGCCTTTCTATAACGAAAGGCTTTTTTTATTTTTGAAGAGTGCAAGAATCGGGTCGTCATAAGACTTTGGCTACTTTAAAGTAAGATTAAGTGCTAAGGAGGTGACAGATGCAAATGCTTTCTTCTCGGCAATTTGCTGTGATTGCCACAATTATTGAATATTTATATGAACATCTAGACCAGCAACCAAGCTTAGAAGATGTCGCTAAATATATGGATTTAAGTCCAAGTTATATCCAGCGGCAGTTTCAGGAATGGGTAGGCATTAGCCCTAAAAAGTTTGTGCAATATATGAGCTTGCAGCAGGCAAAGTATTATTTAATACAGCAACGTAGCTTATTAGATACTGCTTTAAATACTGGACTATCGGGTACGGGTCGTTTACATGATTTGTTTATTCAGCTTGAGGGGATGACCCCAGGTGAATACAAGCAGCAAGGTGATGGGGTTGAACTGAATTATTCAGTTGAAACAAGCCCATTTGGTGATTTATTAGTAGTAAGTAGTGAGAAAGGGATTTGTTCTGTTCGCTTTGTTGATAGTCGTGAAAATATTCAAGACATCATTAAACAATACTTTCCGAAAGCTCAACTAAGAAATCACTCTCCGATTTGGCATCAGCAAATTGCACAGTGGTTTAGACAAGATTTTTCAGAACACTTACAGCAGAAATTACCGCTTAATCTTGCAGGAACACCATTTCAGCTTCAAGTGTGGGAAGCATTACTTACTATTCCCGAAGGACAGCTACGTACTTACCAAGATATTGCTGATCAAATTGGAAAACCTAAAGCAGTCAGAGCAGTCGCTACGGCAATTGGCCAAAATCCGATTGCGTATTTAATTCCGTGTCATCGAGTCATTCGTGCAACAGGAATGGTCGGTGAGTACCATTGGCAAAAAGGGCGTAAACTGGCATTGTTAGCTTGGGAAATGGCTAAGCAGCAAGGGGAGATTGCATGACACTAGATTTATTTTCTCCGGAGCCTTGTTCAAACTTATTGCCTTATGAAGGTGAGGTTCAGGATTATGGATGTATTTTAAGTACGGAAGAAGCCGAACAATATTTTCATTATTTGTACCACCATTTGGCATGGCGACATGATGAAGCGAAGCTATATGGCAAGCACTTTATTACACCCCGCAAGGTTGCTTGGTATGGAGATGAGCATTATCGATATAAATATTCTGGTGTTTTCCGTGATTCTTTGCCGTGGGACAGAGCACTTGCCAAGCTAAAGCAGCAAGTCGAGCAGATTCTTTCAGAAAAATTTAACTCTTGCTTGGCAAATCTTTATGAAGACGGAACACAAGGTATGGCTTGGCATAGTGATTCGGATGTGTCTTTAGCTAGAACTACTACAATTGCTTCTTTAAGTTTTGGAGCAACACGGAAGTTCTCTTTTAGACATATTCAAACCAAGGAAAAAGTTGAGATGTGGTTACAACCGGGTCAACTTATTGTGATGCGTGGTGAGACTCAACAATATTGGCAACACCGTTTAAATCGTTCTACAAAGATTTTACAACCGCGTATTAATCTGACATTCCGTCAGTTCAAATTTTCATAAGTTTTATACTAAAAATTGGGCAAGAAAAAAGCCCATGATGGCAGCATGAGCTTATTCCTCTGAGGGAGAGCCTTCTATTGATGAGCTGCTGATGAAAAGAATCATCAATAGGTGCTAAAATCATAATATGAGAATATTTGGATATTTTCAATGCTTCAAAGTGTAAGAAAACTTTAAATTATCAAAAATATTATTTTAGATCTCGCCTTTTTCGGAAAGTTCCATAAAGCGCTGTTCTATTAAGGCAGCATTTTCTTGCAAAATTTCAATGAGTTTTTCAATATTTAAAAAATCAAAGCGATTTTTTGATGCGACTAGTGTTAAAGCTAATGGAACTTCTTTACTTGAAAAACGAACGGGTACAGCAAGTCCTGAAACATTCGGGTCAATCTCACCTTGTGAGAAATAGAAGCCTTGTTTTTTTATTTTACGCATACGTTGAATAAAGCTAGGTTCATCCAGAGCAAAACCTGACTGTGATAACTCATGTTGAAAACGTTGATAATAGTCATGCATGCGCTGTTTACTTAAATGTGACACCATTGTTTTTGGTGATGCTCCAACATAGATCGGACGCGGGCAACCTCGGCCATATGAAAGTAGCTCTGTATCTTTAAAAATCTCATGATGAATATCAATACAGTAGTCATCATTTAAATAGGTGAGTAAACAGCAAAGTTCAGTGCGTTCAACAATGTTACGCATAAACGGCGTACTGATTTGAACTAATGGATCGGTTGTTCTGGATACATAGTCAAGAACTGCTATTTTTGAGCCTAAAGTGTAATCGCCAGAAGTACCATTAATACGTTTTAATAAGTCGGCTGATACGAGTTCTTTCAGATAACGATAGCTGGTCGGTTTAGACAAGCCAAGTTCTTCGCAAATAATATCGACATTAATCACTGGTCGTGAAACGGAAAATAAATCCAGTACGGTTAAAATTTTGCCAAAACTTGAAATTGCCATGATGTCTTATTCGTATCCTTAATAAATGGGTCACACTTGAGTTCTTATAACAGAAAAATTGAAGCTTTGTCTCAATTCCAAGATAACTACCTGATTTAAATATTTTACGCTCAGAATCAGAAAAGTTCTCTTGATTCACACATCATATATGATTAACTAAAAACATATCAAATTATCAAATAAAGATATTTTAGTTGACTAAATCACTTTATTTTGAAAAAATTGTGCAGCAAAATATCTAATCGAGAAATTGGTTTACTCTGCCGACTTTTTCGATGTCTCTCCTTTCCTAAGCTTGGTCGTATAAATAGCGGCCAAACTGAAATCATCTCGGTACATCATGCAGAGATGTAGGAAAAATCATTGTATTGAAGGATGCTCTCATTAACTCATTTGTCTATAAGGCAAATGACAAAGTCGTGTTGTCTTTTTAAAAGGCAAATGGACACTGATGAGCATGCTCATCAGTTCAAATCTGTATTTGAGATGAGTTCATGTTATTAAAGCAAATACTGGCTTTCCGCCCGAGTAAGCTGGATCTAATTTTTGCAATAAAGACATTTATTGCCGGCATGTTGGCATTATTTGTTTCGTTTGAATTAGACCTGATTAATCCAATGTGGTCGATCGGTACCGTCCTGATTATCGCCAACCCTTATTCGGGTATGGTGTCGTCTAAGTGTGTCTATCGTGTTTTAGGTACGGTGGGTGGTGCCATTGTTGCATTAACAATAACACCTCACTTGATTAATACGCCGTGGATATTTACGGTTGTGTTGTCACTATGGGTGGGCTTTGCGCTTTATGTATCCTTACTCGACCGGACACCTCGCAGTTATGCATTTATGTTGGCGGGTTATTCAACTGCAATGATTGCATATAACGCGATTACATATATTGATCAGTACAATATTTTTGATATTGCTTTGGCGCGTGTACTCGAGATTTCAATTGGGGTGATTTCGAGTGCGGTTGTGTCCGCAACTATTTTGCCGATGCATATTGGTTCGGCAATCAAACAGCGTGTAACTAAGACACTCAAAGATACAGAGAACCTATTTGCTAATTTGTTAAATGCAGACCATCAGCAAAACAATACACAGCTTTTGGCTGCTATTACTCGTGATACCACCGATATTCATGCTTTAGCAGTTCACTTGAGCTATGAAAAAGGTGAGTTGCATGGCATGACCAAACCTTTGCAAGAAATGCTCCATCAAATGTCGATGGTGGTTGCGAACTTGGTTGCCTTATCTGAACGAATTAAACAACTGCAAGAACTCAATTTTATTGAAAGTCATTCAGACAAATTAAAGCAGCTTTCAGGTCATGTGATTCATTTTCTTGAACAAAAAGATCAGATGTCTGATGAAAATATTCTGCAGTTACCTGACGAGTTTGAAAATGATTTTTTGAACTTAAATGACTCGGCTTCTGAACATCAACAAGTGCTATTGGCTGCCATGAAAATGGATGTCCGCCATTTCATTAGTAATGTTCTAGCTGTGAAAGTTTTATGGCAACGCATTAAGCAGGGTAATAAAGAGATTCCAGATAACATTACCCCAATGACGACTAAATATCCAAGTTTGCACCGAGATCATGGCGTAGCCGTCAGAGGCGGTATTAGTGCGGTACTCATTACATTTATTGTGACTGGTGTGTGGATTCTCTCTGGCTGGAAAGCTGGATTTATGATGGCACAGATTGGTGCAGTAACTGCTTGTATTTTAACGGCCTTAGATAACCCTGTTCCTGTCTTGCGTATTTTTATATGGGGCAGTGTGGCTTCGGCTGTTTTAGTGTTTATTTATGCTTTTGGTGTTTTTCCTCATGTCACTACATTTTGGGAACTTGGACTCGTTTTGTTGCCGATGTTCTTATTTGCGGTTTCTATGATGGCGAATCAAGCACTCATGCCAGTGGGAATGGTGCTGGGTATTAACACCATGATGGGTCTGAACTTGCACAATGCTTACAGCATGGATGCAGTGTCTTACCTAGACAGCTCATTTGGTATGGTTATGGGCGTATTGGTGTCTCTCATTGTGATAGATGTGGTACGTGCCATGTCACCCGATACCAGTGCAAACCGTATTTTAGCTTTACATTATCGCGCGATGCGTCAAGCGATTTATATACCTTATGGCATTGAATTCAAAGTACATTTGCGGGCGATGTTAGACCGTGTTGGTGTTTTAAATACCAAAATGGTTCAGTCAGAAGAGATTAAAAAATCGATTCATCAAGCATTGGTTGAATCAAGTGCGATTGTCGATTTAAGCCGACTTCAAGAGTTAGCAAATCAATTTCAGCCATCTTCAGAACTAGCTCATCACATTGGCCGTTTGCAACAAGATTTAGATGAGCTGTTTAGAGCCAAAGAAAATGAAAAAGATGAAAGTGATGTATTGGTACAGCACATTCATCAGACCTTGTTTGAACTTAAACAACTTGCTTCACATATTGAAGATATGACTTTGCGTCAAAGATTATTTATTTCGCTAAATAATATTGCTTATAGCATGTGTCATGTTTCATCAAACCAAATGAATGCAGATCGTACGCTTACAGGAGCCACAGCGCATGGGTGAGTTTAATGTCTACGGTATTTACCTGCCCGCTTTGCTCGTCCAAGCCTTATTTGCATATATATGTTTCCGCTTGTTAAGTCCTTTAACTAACAAATGGATTGCACAAGGCTGGATTGCACTACCCAGCATTTTCAATTTGTGTTTTTACCTTTTACTACTTTTGGTGATACACCAAATTTTTGTTGGGTTAGGTGCTTAAAGATGATTGCCAGATTAAAGATTGAGTTAGGTGAGTAAAATGAATCAATTGGAGTTGAAAAAAGTCATCCGTCCAGTGATTTTGATTGTCGCATTAATGATTGCGGTCTATACCATTGTGCATTTATGGAACTACTATAATGCAGCGCCGTGGACACGTGATGGCCGAGTTCGTGGTGACGTTATTCAAGTCTCCTCAGATGTAGCAGGACTTGTAACGGAAGTATTGGTTCAAGATAACCAGACTGTCAAAAAAGGTCAGGTGCTTTTTAAAATTGATGTCTCTCGCCGAGCTTTAGATGTAGAGCAAGCAAAATCTGATTTGGCAAAAGCAAAAGCGGCCTATGCTCAAGCACAAGCAGGTCTAGCCCAAGCCAAAGCAAACTTGATTAAGTCGAGCACTAACATTAAGTTAGCCGAGAAAAACGCAAACCGTTATTCAAACTTAATGGATGGCGCGATTTCTAAACAAGAACAAGATCAGGTCTTTGCAACTCGCGATCAATCACATGCGGAACATGAGCAACTCCAAGCAGCTATTCAACAAGCTGAAGCTACTATTAAACAGCAACAAGCACTGGTTGAAGCAGCAACAAGTAACTTACATTTAGCAGAACTCAATATGCACCGTGCAGCTGTTGTTGCACCGGCAGATGGAACACTCTCTAACTTTGATTTGCGCCCTGGTAACTATGTTCAAGTTGGACAAGCGGTTGCAGCATTGCTAGATCGTAAACAACTTTATGTGGTGGGATATTTTGAAGAAACAAAATTAGACCGCATTCATATTGGCGATCAAGCAAGTGTGCAATTAATGGGTGACAGTCAGAAAATTAAAGGCCATGTGCAAGGTATTGCATCGGGTATTGAAGATCGTGAGCGTTCAAGTAGTTCTAAATTGCTTGCAAACGTAAACCCGACATTTAGCTGGGTTCGTTTAGCACAGCGTGTACCTGTAAAAATTGTGTTAGATGAAGCACCAAAAAACGAGCTGGCTTTTGTTTCTGGTCGTACTGCTACAGTACATATTATTGAAAAATAAAAAATTGAAGTTTTTAAACCCAATAAAAAAGCATGTGTAAAACATGCTTTTTTATTTTTTATGGTGTTAAACCAACTGGATTGCGATACCAGCTTTGAATCAGCAAAGCTGCGGCAAAACTATCTGCTGATAATTTCTTTGCACGGCCTTGTTCTTGATAAAAACCAAGTTCTTCTCTTGCTTCACGGGTGGTGAGTCGTTCATCTACCATCCACGTTTCAATATTGGTTTGATGGCGTAAACGGCGTGCAAACTTACGTGCACGTGTAGAAAGCTCTGATTCGCTATCATCCATATTTAATGGAAGACCGACAATAAACAAATCAGGTTGCCATTCTTTGACAATTTTTAAAAGTTGGTCCCAGTTGGGAATCCCATCTTTCATCACAAATAATGGCAATGGATTAGCACTTTCAATTGCAGATTGGCCGATCGCCATTCCCATTTTTTGAGTACCAAAGTCAAAAGCCATAATTGATTTTGATTGTGTTGCAGTCATTAAGCATGTCCGATTTCAGAAGCCAGCCATGTACGATCTACACCAATTTTTTTATAGGCTGCATCCCAACGGTCATCGTACGGCAAGTTAAAAATCAGATCCATGTCGGCATCACAAATGAGCCAGTCACCACGAGCAATTTCATCTTCTAGCTGGTTTTTACCCCAACTCGCATAACCGAGGGCGATTTGGTAGCGACCAACACCTTCGTTATGTGCAATTGCATCGAGAATATCTTTACTGGTGGTAATACAGACATTTTCACCGACAGCAATAGAGGAGTGCCATGTTGGTTGACCAGTATGAAGGACAAAACCTGCTTCAGGGCGTAAAGGTCCACCTTGTAAAACCTCATGCGGATTTACATTGTCTGCATCAATGTCTAAATCATTGAGTAGTTCTTTAATTTGGATACCAGCAGGGCGATTGATAATAATACCTTGAGCACCTTCTTCGTCATGGCGGGCAAGATAAATTACAGTATTTGCAAAAAAGTCATCTGCCATTTCTGGCGGGGCAATCAGACAACGGTGAGTCATGTATTGTTTGGTCACCTAAGCGGTTCTCCCTCAAAAAATGTCGCTATAGGGTCTCTCGACCCTTTTTATGTATATAGGTTCTTTTTATCAACATACAAGAGTTAATCGGATTTCGCCAATCTTTTTCTCTCATTTTCTTTATTAATTTGAAGAAGCCTGAAATTTAAGTTGGCGTAATTGTTTAGCATGCTGCAAGGTCGTTTCATTAATTTCAACTCCACCTGACATACGTGCTAGTTCAGAAATAATCTGATTTTCATCGAGTTGTACGATGGTGCTGCTTGCCGGATCTGTTTGCTGTTTTTTAACTAACAAATGTTGATCAGATTGTGCAGCGACCTGCGCTTGGTGAGTAATACATAGCAGTTGGACATGCTGAGCCAAATCGGCAAGTAATCGTCCAACCACTTCGGCCGTACCACCACTAATCCCGACATCAATCTCGTCAAATACCAAAACTTCTGCTTCGGTCTTTTCAGCATTCATCACTTGCATGACGAGTGCAATACGTGAAAGCTCACCACCCGATGCCACACGCGCCAATGGTTGTGGTGGTATGCCTTTGTTGGCAGTAAATAAAAGTTGAATAAAGCTTAAGCCTTCTGCACTTGGTTGCTCTAATGGCTCAAATTTAAACTCAAAGTGTGCTTCAGGTAGTGCCAAAGGCTTAACCTGCTCGGTTAACTGTTTGGCAAGTGGGATAGCAGCTTCACGACGAATATTGTCTAAATGCTGGGCTTTTTCTAAGAACTCTTGATGTGACTTTTCTACTTGTTCTGCCAGAGTCTCTGGGTCTTCAAGTTGATGCAACTGTTCAAGCTCATTTTGCCATGTTTCGTACTCTTCTTTCAGCGTCTCTGGCTGAGTACGGTATTTACGTGCCAGTCGATGGAAAACTTCTAACTTGGAGTTGAGTTCTTCCATCCGTTCAGGGTCAAAGCTCTGACGGTCAATAAACTGACGTAAATTTGATGTTGCATCATCAATTTCACTTTGAGCATTAAGTAAAGAATTATAAATTTCAGAAAGCTGTTCACTACGTCCAGCATGAGATTCTAGTCGGCGAATGATCGATGACATTTCTTGAGTAATGTTTTGTTCAGCTTCATCAAGCGCATTCAAGCTATAGCTACAATCTTGCATAATATGTTCATGATGACTGAGACGGTCAAACTCTTGCTCGATTTCTTTGTAATCGGTCTGAATGACTTCCTCAAGTTCTTCGATTTGCAGCTCTAAGGTCGCAATACGTTGTAGACGAGTTGCTTGAGCATCTAAGGCTGCTTGGTGTAAACGAATCGTGCGTTGCCATGTGCTATAAGCTTCGCGGACATCATTCGCTTCAGCATAAAAATTGTTATAACGGTCTAACCAATGCTTTGGATAAGGTGGTTCAAGAAGCTGTTGCTGGCTGTGCTGGCTATATAATTGAACCAATAGGCGCCCCAATTCTTTAAGCTCAGAGAGGCTACTTGGGCGGCCATTCACCCATGCTTTACTACGACCAGTTGCGAAAATAACCCGACGTAAATGAATTTCCCCAGAATCATCATCTAGTTCATGGTCCTGTAACCATTTTGCCTCAGGGCTATTGTTCTGATAAGTAAAAACTGCGGTTACATCCGCTTTGTCCGAACCATAGCGGACATAATTTGTATCTGTACGTTCCCCTAAGCAGGCAGAGAGTGCATCCAGTAATAATGATTTTCCGGCACCTGTCTCACCTGTTAGAACATTAAATCCTTGTTCTATATCAATAGCTAAATGATCAGCTAATGCAAAATTGATTAAAGTTAAATGTGTGAGCATAAACGCATCCAACGCGCCAAATTATGGGTTAAAGATAGAGAAGTTTTGAATTTGCTACAAGTGATCTATTATTCTAAATGAAATTATAGAACAGCAAGATTGCGGAACTTTACAATGAAAAAAACATTAAGCTTACCGAAAGCACCAATAGGGATGATGAACCGCCATAAAAAAACAAATCCTGCTGAAATGAATAAAATTTTAAGTCAGCATTTTAATGCATTTAAACAGGCTGCTGCACAAGGTGATTATGCCAAAGCTTATCAGCATGTAAAAAAAGCGGTAAATCTAGTGCCACAGCATCCTGGAGCACTATCTGATTTAGCTTATACTGAGCTGCGGTTACGCCGTTATGACGATGCATATCAACATTATATGCAAGCTATTAAAGCAAGTGGTTCCAACGTTAATACAAATTTATATGATGGCTTAACCGAAGTTTGTCATCATTTAAATAAAAAAGAAGAAAAAATCAAATTTGGGCGTTTAGCCATTTCAACAAAAAAAGAACTTACAATGAATGAGCCAGCTTTAAATATACCCCCTCATAAGCCTGTACCATTTAGTCCCAATCCTCAAGAAAACATTATTGCTTTTTCTTTATTTGGAGCAAATCCACGTTACTGTGAAACTTCAATTTTAAATACTAAGTTAGCGCAAGAAATTTATCCGGAATGGACGTGTCGGTTCTATATAGATGATACCGTTCCTGAACTTGTACAGAAACGTTTACAAGCAAATGGTGCCCAAGTAGTACATGTCAGCCCCACTCAAAAACAGTTATCTGGTTTATTTTGGCGCTTTTTAGTCATGGATGATCCGCTAGTTAAACGATTTTTGATACGGGATGCTGACTCTATCGTGTCTTATCGTGAAAAAGCTGCTGTCAATGCTTGGCTCAAGAGTGATCAATGGTTTCATTTAATGAGAGATAGCTATTCTCACACTGAATTAATTTTGGCGGGAATGTGGGGTGGTTGCTCAGGTATTTTTCATAATATTGAAGCACATGTCAGAGATTATGTCGCCACTGGAAAGTATCCGGACAATCGGGTCATAGATCAGCATTATCTTCGTTATCGTGTTTGGCCGACTTTAAAACAAAGTGTACTTGTGCATGACAGCCAGCAATTTGATGAAAATGGCATCGATTTTCCGGCTTACGAGTCAGCTTCAATGCAAAATGACCCAGACAATTTTCATGTTGGCATGGATAATGGTTCACCAGTGGTTACAACTGCTGTGACACACCCAACTGCAGAGAAAGTTTATTGGGTTGTATTCGATGAAAATCACGATGAAGTTTGCAGATATGATGCAATAGTGTCGAAGAGTCGAAATATTGAAGTAAATTTACCCCACGCTTTTGCTAAAAAAATTCAGTTACAGCAGTGGAAATTACAAGTCTATCCGTATGAAAACTGATTGATTAGTTATTTAGGCACAATTAAACTACATTCATCATAATTTATATAAATGCGGCATTATCTGGAGAGTGTGCATGAGTTCAACCCAATTTGATCATGTAACGGTCATCAAAAAATCAAATGTTTATTTTGGTGGAGCATGTATCAGCCATACCGTGCAATTTGAAGATGGAACGAAAAAAACATTAGGTGTTATTTTGCCGACTGAGCAGCCTTTAACATTTGAAACACATGTTCCTGAGCGTATGGAAATTATTTCAGGTGAATGTCGCGTTAAAATTGCAGATAGCAATGAAAGTGAATTGTTCCGCGCTGGTCAATCATTTTATGTACCAGGCAATAGCGTTTTTAAAATCGAGACTGATGAAGTACTCGATTATGTTTGCCATTTAGAAGGCTAAGAAATTCCTGTTTAAATCGGGTACACTATGCCCAAAGAAATCCTGTGAAGTTGGCTTTGCAGGATTTTTATTTTTTGCTCAAACGTTGTTAGAGGTCATGCATGGCAAAACCGGAATATTATTATGGCGTTCACTCAGTGGAGTCATTGTTAGAACTTGAGCCGGAGCGCGTGCTGACCTTGTTTACATTGAAGGGGCGCGATGATCAACGTTTACAAAAGATTTTGCAATTGGCTGAGCCTTTTGGAATTAGCGTACAAAAAGCAAGCCGTGAAAGTCTTGAGAAGCTTGCAGGCTTACCATTCCACCAAGGTGTAGTTGCAGCAGTACGTCCGCATCCGACCTTAAATGAAAAAGATCTCGATCAGATTTTGGCTGAAACTCCAGATGCCTTATTGCTGGCATTAGATCAGGTGACAGACCCGCATAACTTAGGGGCTTGTATTCGTACAGCCGCTGCAATGGGTGTTCAAGCAGTCATTGTTCCTCGTGATCGCTCAGCAAGCTTAACTCCAACTGCTCGTAAAGTCGCAGCGGGCGGGGCTGAAAAAGTTAAATTCATTCAAGTGACTAATTTGGCTCGTACTTTAGCGCATCTTAAAGAGACAACTCACGTACGTGTGATTGGTACAATGCTTGATGAAAGTGCTTTGCCTATTCAAAAATGTGATTTCTCTGGTCCAGTTGTCATTGTTATGGGTGCAGAAGACACAGGTTTACGTCCAATTACTCAGGCACAGTGTGATCATAAAGTTTATATCCCGATGTCTGGGAATTTACAGAGCCTAAATGTGAGTGTGGCAACAGGTATGGCACTTTATGAGGCTTGCCGTCAGCGTTCTGAGGTATAATTTAGCTGCCTTTCTCGTTTTAAAGCAGTCTTAATATGTCTCCCCGTAAGCAAGGTTATTTTTTTGTATTGGTGACCATGTGCATTTGGGGCGGGTTTACGCTTTTTGCCCGTTTAAATGCACAATGGCACATCAGTGCTTGGGATATTGCTGCACTGCGCTTCGCTATTGCTTTTCTAATTTTGATGCCTATCTTAATTTATAAAAAAGATCTCGCTTTTTTATGGAGTAAGCATGCGGTTATTTTGGCGCTCATTGGTGGAGTCATCTATTGTCTCACCGTCTATACTGCGTTTCTTTATGCGCCAGCTGCACATGCCGCAATATTTTTAAATGGTTGTATCCCCATCTGTACAGCTATAGCTGCCTATATTTTATTTAGACAACCATTTGATAAGCATACATGGGTGAGTCTGGCAATTATGATCACTGCCTTGGCTCTCATGAGTGTGTTGATGTTGCAAGGTAATGCTTCTGCTTTTGGCTTGGGGGATTTACTTCTTTTTATTAGTGCGATTTGGTGGGGCATTTTCACTGTATTACTTAAACAGTGGAAACTCTCTGCCTGGCACTCTATGGCAAGCGTCGCGATTTGGTCTGCAATTATTTATTTGCCGATTTACCTATTATTCTTACCTAAACATTTTATGGATGTAGATCCTGTACATTTGGCTGTACAAGGCATTTTTCATGGCGTATTTGTCGTTATTATTGCAACGTTGACTTATGTTGCTGCTATTCAACGTCTTGGAGCTTTTAAAACGGGAAGTATTGTAACTTTGGCGCCGTTTATTGCAGCTATTTTAGCTGTACCTTTACTTGGTGAATCATTAAGCCCATCAATTGTTGTGGGCTTGGTAGGTATGGGGGTAGGCGCTTTACAGCCTTGGCGCTGGTTTAGACAAGATAGCCTGACACAAAAGATTAAACAGCAAAATACACAAAATTAGTTTGCACGCTTCAAATAGCTTTGATGTAAAGGCTCTAATTGCTGATATAAATGTTCGAGTAATCCATCGTTAAACACTATGTCATTGGCAAGCTCACGTTTTCGTTCGCGTGGCATTTGTGCAGCAATGATTTTCTGGATTTGTTCTTGGTTTTGCCCATCGCGCTGGCTTGCACGCTGAATTTGAGTTTGTTCACTCGCATCAATTAGTAGCGTGTGATTGACCAGTTCATGTTGATTTGTTTCAAACAATAATGGCGAAACTAAAATTACATAAGGACTTTTAGGATTTTGTAGCTGTTGAATAATAGATTGACGGATTGCAGGATGGGTAATTTGCTCAAGTGTATGACGCGCTTGTGGATTTTGAAAAATATATTCACGTAAGGCACGACGGTCTAAACTGCCATCGGGTTGAAGCACCCAGTCTCCAAAAGTTTGCTGAATTTTTTGAAGGGCAGGTTGGCCCTTTTCAACCACTTCGCGAGCAACAATATCGGCATCGACGACTTGGATTCCTTGGGATTCAAACCACTGTGTTGCAGCTGATTTACCACTGCCTATACCACCTGTGATTCCCAGAATAAAAGCCATCTTAACCTCCCAAATAAATTTTCATAATCTGATCACCCCATAAAAAGGCAACCCAACCTGCAATGGCAATATATGGCCCAAACGCAAAAGGCTGATTGTCATTTCTTAATTTTAATAAAATGATGCCAATGATTGCGCCAAGTAACGATGACAATAACACAATTAACGGCAGCATCAATGGCCCCATCCATGCACCTAATGCTGCAAGTAATTTAAAGTCGCCGTAGCCCATACCTTCTTTGCCAGTAATTACTTTAAATAAGTAATAGACAATCCAAAGACATAGAAAACCAATGAGGTAACCCCAAATGGCCGAGTTGGGTGAGGTGTAGATATTAAAGGTGTTAATGCCTAAACCAAGCGCAGCTAAAGGTAGGGTAAAGCGATCAGGCAATAATTGTGTATCGAAATCAATAAAGGTAAGTGCTATCAATATCCATGTGAGGACGAGTCCAAAAAGCATTTGTATGGTTGGACCAAACACCATAACCACCACCAATGAACATAGCATGGTAAGTAGTTCGATGGCTGGATAGCGAATGCTAATCGGGTGCTGGCAATGACCACATTTTCCTCTTAACACTAGCCAGCTTATGAGTGGGATATTTTGATACCAACGGATGGGTTGATGGCATGCAGGGCATGATGAAGCAGGCTTACTTAAAGTTAGCTTCTCATGATCAATAATGGGTTGCTCAGGATTGAGTAACATTTGGCATTCTTGCTGCCAATCTTGCTCCATCATTCTTGGTGTGCGGTAAATCACTACATTAAGAAAGCTACCGATACATAGGCTCACGAGTGCAACAGCAATATAAAGTGCAGTTAAGTTTTGAATAAAATACGCAATGATGTCTTGCATTATACAACTGAGCCCATTTGGAAAATTGGAAGATACATAGCAATTACCAGACCGCCTACGAGTACCCCTAAAATTGCCATAATTAAAGGTTCCATCATAGAAGTTAAACCATCAACGGCATTATCCACTTCATTTTCATAGTAAGTGGCAACTTTATCGAGCATGCTGTCTAGTGCACCCGATTCTTCACCAATTGCAACCATTTGTATAGCCATAGATGGAAAACGATTAGATACTCGCATAGCAAATTGAAGTTGTTGACCGGTTGCCACATCTTCACGAATTTTCATCACAGCTTGCTCATAAATGACATTATTTGTTGCGCCTGCAGTCGACTCTAGTGCATCAATAAGCGGAACACCTGCGGCAAATGTTGTAGCAAGCGTGCGGCTATAACGGGCAATAATTGCTTTATAAACCAGATCTCCGAAAATAGGTAACTTAAGCGCCAGTTTATCTAAGCCATCACGAAACTTTTTACTACGTTTTTTTGCTTCTAAAAACGCAGCAATAAATACACCAATCGCAATAATCATAATGAACCAGTATTCCTGCATCCATTTCGACATATTCACGACCATTTGTGTAAATGCTGGTAATTCTGCGCCGAAAGAAGCAAATAAATCTTGGAAAACGGGGACTACTTTAACCATCAAAATAATAGTCACCACAATGGCTACCACAATAACTGTTGCAGGGTATTTCATTGCTTTCTTAATTTTTTGCTTGAGCAACTCACTTTTTTCTTTATAAATTGCAACGCGATCCAACATCGTTTCGAGTGCACCTGATTGTTCACCAGATTCAACAAGTGAACAAAACAAGTTATCAAAATGTTGAGGGTACTTTTTTAAAGCTGAGGCAAAGGTACTACCACCTTCAACTTCACTTTTAATACCGAGGACAACCTCTCGCATGGCAGGGTTTTCTAAACCTTCTGCTACAATTTCAAAGCCTTGTACTAGAGGTACACCAGCTTTCATCATAGTCGCAAGTTGTCGGGTAAAAATCGTAATATCGAGTGTAGTTACTTTTTTCTTAAATAACCCTTCAAGAATATTTTTACGTTTTTCACGTATAGTTCGAACAGTCACCCCTTGTTTGCGTAAGGTTACTTTGGCTAAAGCCATATTTTTAGCCGGAAGTTCTCCTTTAATTTTTACGCCCTTACGGTCAACCCCTTCATAAGCAAAAGTCGGCATCATTTGTGCCTTTTTGACAGCCATTAGATTATCCTTATTTTAAATAGTGTCTTATTCACTGGTTACACGGTTAACTTCTTGTAAAGAGGTCACCCCTTGCATCACCTTTTTTAAACCTGAACGACGTAGATTATTAAACCCCAATTTTTCAGAAGCAGCCGCGATTTCTAAAGCGTTGCCATCTTCCATAATAATCTTGGAAATTTCAGGTGTAACTTTCATTACCTCATAAATACCGACACGGCCTTTATAGCCTTCACGACATTCAGGACAGCCCACGGGTTGAAAAACCCGAAAATCTGGATGTGCTAAATCTTGTTCGGTAAAGCCCATTTCTAATAAGCTTTGTTTAGGAATATCAGCAGGTATTTTACATTGAGAACAAAGACGACGTGCTAAACGCTGTGCAATCACTAGATTTACTGATGTTGCAATATTAAAAGAAGGAACCCCCATATTGCGTAGACGGGTCAATGTTTCCGGAGCACTATTGGTATGTAGTGTTGACATCACCATGTGGCCGGTTTGAGCAGCCTTAATCGCAATTTCTGCTGTTTCCAAGTCACGAATCTCACCGACCATAATAATGTCAGGGTCTTGACGTAAAAAAGACTTAAGAGCAGCTGCAAATGTTAAACCCACTTTAGGATTGACGTTAACCTGATTAATACCTTCTAAGTTAATTTCCACTGGATCCTCGGCAGTAGAAATATTGGAACTTTCAGTATTTAAAATATTTAAGCCTGTATATAGAGATACAGTTTTACCGGAACCTGTTGGTCCAGTAATCAAAAGCATACCTTGTGGTTTATCTAAAGCTTCCATAAATAAAGCTTTTTGTTCTTCTTCGTAGCCTAATGCATCAATGCCTAGCATTGCGCTTGATGGATCAAGAATACGTAGAACTAATTTTTCACCAAACAAGGTAGGGAGAGAGTTCACACGGAAATCAATTGCTTTGGTTTTTGATAGCTTAAGTTTAATACGACCATCTTGTGGGACACGTTTTTCGGAAATGTCCATTTGGGACATTACTTTTAAGCGTGATGCCAAACGGTTTGCAAGTTGTAAAGGCGGATTGGCAATTTGACGTAACACACCATCGACACGATAACGTACCCGATATGACTTTTCATAAGGCTCAAAATGTAAATCTGACGCGCCCATACGAATGGCATCAATAAGCAACTTATTAATATATTTAACAATAGGAGCTTCATCACCTTGAGGTGTTTCTTCTTCATCTTCTTGAGTGGTAGGACCATCAAGGCTGACGTCAAGATCAAACTCTTCATCATTAAAGTCAAAGCTGCTTTCTTCTGCAAAATGCTGGCCTAAAACTTTTTCCAGCTTATGATGCTCGACAATAACAGGTTCAACCAGCAATTTACTGTTAAAACGGATTGCATCGATTGCTTCAATATTACTTGGATTGCTGGTGGCGACATATAGAATTTGTCCTCTTTGAATGAGCGGCAAAATTCGATGTTTTAAAATCAGTTTTTGATCGACCAGATCTTTAGGAATCTGAGATGTGTCATAAACATCTAGATCAAAATATGGTTCAGCAAACTCCGCAGAAATGGTTTCAGCCAATAAAGAAGGGGAGAGATGTACCTCTTCAATTAAATATGCGACTGTATCCTGCTTGGCTCTCTTTGCTGCATCTAATGCATTTTGCATGGTCGCTGCCGACACATGCTTTTCTTCGACTAAACGCCGAAAAAACCCCGTAAATTTTGGAGATGTATGTAATACTGACATCTGCCTGCCTATGCTAATGTGTTTATAATTGGTATATGAAAAATTATACTTTTGTTATGTAAAATTACTACCTTATAAAGTGTTGCTCTAGTCTTACTCGAGCTATTAAAGCTTGAACTAGTCGAAGTTTTTAAAGATTAATTTTTAGAATGTTTAACTTCGAATGGCTATAAAGTTTTTCTTAATTTCAAAGAGAAGAAAAGATATAAGTAATCCCTTTAAAGAAAAGTATCTGAAATTTGTATAAATGCGTGTAGAATGTGCTGCATTTTTGATGAAAGGTGAGCAGTATGTCGGGTTCGACGATTACGCCTTGGGTAGTTGGCAACTGGAAAATGAATCCAATGCGTGCTAACGCCAACCAACTTATAGAAGAATTTAAACAATTATTGCAACAAAACCAAATTGCAGATGAAAGCTGCCATGTGGGCGTTGCCCCTGTTTCTATTGCACTTACAACAGTACAGGCGCAATTGCAGGATGCTGCAAGAACGGTATATACAGTTGCGCAAGATGTATCGCGTATTGCAGGTACAGGTGCTTATACTGGCGAAGTTAGTGCAGAATTATTAAAAGATAGCCAAATTAATTTCGTATTGGTCGGACACTCTGAACGCCGTGATATTTTTGGCGATAACGTTGAAATTTTGAAGGCGAAACTCCAAAATGCATTAAATGCGGGCTTGACTGTCATTTATTGTGTGGGCGAAAGTCTTGAACAGCGTGAACAAGGGCAGGCAGAGCAAGTTGTTTTACAACAAATTTGTGATATTGCACCCGTAGTGACTGCTGAACAGTGGCAAAACCAAGTCGTAATTGCTTATGAGCCGATTTGGGCAATTGGTACTGGTAAAACAGCTTCACCACAAGATGCGCAAGCAATGCACGCTAAAATTCGTGAAGGCTTATGCCAGCTTACTTCAGCGGGTTCAAGTATTGCTATTTTATATGGTGGTAGTGTAAAAGCTGAAAATGCTGTTGAATTAGCTGCATGTCCAGATATTAATGGTGCGTTGGTGGGTGGTGCTTCATTAAATGCAGCATCTTTTTATCAAATTGTACAAGCCTTCGCGCAAAGCAAATAACGAGGATAGGGTATGCACTCTTTTGTACTTGTTGTACATATTATTTTAGCTGTACTGATGATTGCATTGATTTTAGTGCAACATGGTAAAGGCGCAGATGCTGGTGCTTCTTTTGGTGGTGGCGGTGCAGCAACTGTATTTGGTGCATCTGGTTCGGGTAACTTCCTTACTCGCCTGACTGCTGTTTTAACTGCATTGTTTTTTGTAACGAGTTTGACTCTTGCTGTTTTTGCAAAAAAACAGACTACAGAGGCATATAGTTTGAAAACTGTACAAACAACAGCACCAGCTCAAACAACATCGCCTGAAACTTCACCAAATGCACCAAAAACGGGTCAATAATTCGAAATAGGGCTTTCCTTTTGCAGTTGAAAGGACTAGAATGCGTCCCACAAGCTGCGGTGGTGGTGGAATTGGTAGACACGCTACCTTGAGGTGGTAGTGCCTTCGGGCGTGGGGGTTCAAGTCCCCCCTTCCGCACCAACTTTGAACCAGAAAGTTGAGTGCAAGCAGTTTATTGATGCGGGATGGAGCAGTCTGGTAGCTCGTCGGGCTCATAACCCGAAGGTCGTTGGTTCAAATCCAGCTCCCGCTACCAATTTGATTAAGGTGCAACTTAATCAAGCGAATATTGTAAAGTTTACATTGACTTTTTTCGATATTTGTATATAATTTTTGCACGTTGATGCGGGATGGAGCAGTCTGGTAGCTCGTCGGGCTCATAACCCGAAGGTCGTTGGTTCAAATCCAGCTCCCGCTACCAAGTTTCTTAAAAGAGGCTCACAGACAGGTGGGCCTTTTTGCACAGTGGACTATTGTTTTCTGTGCTACATAGGGGCGATTAACGCCCTTTTTTATTGGTTATCGTATCGCTATCGTGTAGTGTCGACATCAATTGGTCAAATAGTCATGCTTCACTATAGTAGGTCTGTGTCGGTTAAAACAACCGATTGAATCGCACGAGAATGACGAGAGTAAATGAAATTATCAAATAAATCCCAAGCATTGTATGACATGATTGCTCCAGCAGTGCAGGCATGTGGTGTTGACCTGTGGGGAATCGAATTCCTTCCACAAGGTAAACGTTCATTATTGCGTATTTATATCGATAGACCGGTTGATGAAAACGCTGAACCAGTGATTAATGAAGATGGTGAAGTAGAACAAGGTCGTGGTATTGGCGTACAAGATTGTGTACGTGTTACACAACAAGTCGGCGCGATGTTGGATGTTCATGATCCGATTTCAGGTGAATATTCTTTAGAAGTTTCTTCACCAGGTTGGGATCGCCCATTTTTTCAACTTGAACAGTTGCAAAGCTATATTGGACAACAAGTTGCTTTGCGTTTAATTGCAGCAGTAGAAAATCGCCGTAAATTTCAAGCAAAACTCCTTGCTGTAGACCTTGAAAATGAAGAGATTAAGGTTGAAGTTGAAGGAAAGCATGTGCTTGATATCGACAGCAACAATATCGATAAAGCAAACTTGATCTATCAAGATTAAATTTATTTAAATTATATAAGAAATCGGTAGGTGACTTATGGGCCGCGAAATTCTTACCGTTGTAGAAACGGTTAGTAATGAAAAAGGTGTTAGTCGTGAAGCGATCTTCGAGGCTTTAGAACAAGCTCTAGTTGCTGCAACGAAGAAAAGATTTTACGAAGGTACGCATGCTGAAGAAGCTCAGCTTCGTGTAGAGATTGATCGTAAAACTGGTGATTACCGTACATTCCGTCAATGGACTGTAGTGGCGGATGAAGATCACGAAATGCCAGCTTGCCAAGATGCGATCTCTGATGTTGATCCATCGAAATGGTCAATTGGTGATGTGCGTGAACTTGAAGTTGAATCTATCGAGTTTGGCCGTATTGCTGCGCAAATTGCAAAACAGGTTATCGTACAAAAAATCCGTGAAGCTGAGCGTGCTTTAGTTGCTGATGCATACGAATCTAAAGTGGGTGAGTTAATCTACGGTGAAGTGAAAAAACAAACCAAAGATGGTTTCATCATTGATTTAGGCGACAACGCAGAAGCTTATCTTGCTCGCGAAGAAATGATTCCTAAAGAAATTCTTCGTCCAAAGCAACGTGTAAACGCTATCTTATATAATGTTAACCGTGAAGGCCGCGGCGCTCAGTTATTGTTATCACGCGCTAAGCCTGAAATGTTAATCGCTTTAATGAAAAAAGAAATTCCTGAAATTTCTGAAGAGATTATCGAAATTAAAGCAGCGGCACGCCAACCAGGTGTCCGTGCTAAAATTGCAGTGAAAACAAATGATCACCGTATCGACCCTGTAGGTGCATGTATTGGTATGCGTGGTACGCGTATTCAAGCTGTACAGCAGGAGTTAAACGGTGAACGTATTGATGTAGTGGTTTGGTCTGATGATCCAGCTCAATACATTGCTAGCGCATTAGAACCAGCTGATGTTTCAGGCATCGTGCTTGATGAAGATGCAAGAAGTGCCGATATTATTTTTGCAACCAGCGATCAATTAGCTCGTGCGATTGGCTCACAAGGTCAAAACGTTCGCTTAGCTTCTGATTTAACTGGCTACAAACTCGACATGATGCTTGAAGAAGAGTATCGTGCTCGTCAGCAAAATGAAGCTCAACAATATCTCGACATGTTTGTATCACGTTTAGATATTGAAGAAGATTTAGCAATGGCATTGGTAGAAATGGGCTTCACTTCTTTAGAAGAGATTGCTTATGTTCCTGCTGAAACTTTTGACGAAATTGAGCTTGATGCTGAATTGGTTGAGTTATTGCAAAGTCGTGCAAAAGAAGCAGCCCTTACTGATGCTTTGAAACAGCAAGAAAATATTCAAGAACCGAGCGCAGACCTTCTCACAATGGAAGGCATGACTTCTGAGATCGCTTACTCGCTTGCCGCTCGCGGTATTATTACCGTTGATGATTTGGCAGATCAGGCTACTGACGATATCTCTGATATTGAAGGTCTTGATCATGAAAAAGCAGGTCAATTGATCATGAAAGCTCGCGAATCATGGTTTAACTAGGAGATGAAATATGACGGACAAGTCGATTAAAGAGTTAGCTCTCAGTGTAGGACGTCCTGTTGAGAAGCTCCTAGAACAGGCTCGCGAAGCAGGTTTGCCTCAACGTACAGCAGACGACATTATTACCACTGAACAACAGGACACTTTAGTCAATCATTTGAAAAAAGTGCATGGTCAGGAAAGTGGTAACACAGGAAAAATTGCGTTGAAACGTAAAACAACCAGTACCGCTAAAGTTGCAAGTACTTCAGGTAAAGCAAAAACAATTAACGTAGAAGTACGTAAAAAACAGGTTTTTGCTAAACCAAACCCAGAACAAATTGCAGCAGAAGCTAAAGCGCGTGCAGAAGCAGAAGCTAAAGCACGTGCAGATCAACAAGCGCGTGAAACTGCAGAGCAAAAAGCGCGTCTTCAAACAGAGCAAAAAGCAAAAGCAACTTTAGATGCAATGCGTGCTGCTCATCAACAAGATAGCGCTGCACAGTCAGCTCCTAAAGCTGCCGTTGTAGTGAAAAAACGTGGTGGTGGTACAGTAAAACCTGCACCAAAACCAGCAGAAACATTAGAGCAAAAGAAAGCGCGTGAAGCTCAAACAGCTCAGTTAAAAGCAACTGAAGAAGCTGCACGTCGTAAAGCGGCTGAAGAAGCTCAGCAACGTACGCTTGAACAAATGCGCAAAATGGCATCTAAGTACTCAAATGACGATGCTACTACCACAATTCGTGTAATTGATGATTCTCCACTTGCTTCAGGTCTTGTTGGCCAAGCGTATGAAGATTCATTTAAGCAAGAAGACCGTGAAATTAAACGCGGTGGCGCAACTACTAACCCGCGTGCGGGTAAGAAAGGTGGTCGTCGTGGTCAAGAAGAGCAAAGCTTCGTTAACCATAACAAACGTGGTTTAAAATCAAGCCAAGCAAACAAGCATGGATTTGAAAAGCCAGTTAAAAAGCAAGTCTATGACGTAGAAATCGGTTCAAGTATTGTTGTTGCCGATCTTGCTCAAAAGATGGCGATTAAAGTACGTGAAGTTATCAAAACACTTATGAAAATGGGTGAGTTGGTTAATCAAGATCAAGCTATTGACCAAGATACAGCTGCACTTGTTGTAGAAGAAATGGGACACAACCCTGTTCTAGTTTCTGATACACAGGCGGAAGATAATTTGCTTGAAGCGGCTGAAGAAGCACGTGGTGAGCAAACAACTCGTCCACCAGTTGTTACGATTATGGGTCACGTTGACCATGGTAAAACATCATTGCTTGACCGTATCCGTCGTTCGAAAGTTGCGGCTGGTGAAGCAGGTGGTATTACCCAGCACATTGGTGCGTATCACGTTGAAACAGACAAAGGGATTATTACATTCCTTGATACACCGGGACATGCTGCGTTTACTTCAATGCGTGCACGTGGTGCTAAAGCAACAGATATCGTGGTATTGGTTGTTGCGGCAGATGACGGTGTAATGCCACAAACTGCAGAAGCAATTGACCATGCTCGTGCAGCAGGTACTCCAATTATTGTTGCAATCAACAAGATGGATAAAGAATCTGCTGATCCAGACCGTGTGTTAAATGAATTAACAACGAAACAAATCGTTCCAGAAGAATGGGGTGGTGATGTTCCGATTGCTAAAGTTTCAGCACATACTGGACAAGGTATTGATGAACTTCTTGATTTAATTCTTATTCAATCAGAATTGATGGAATTAAAAGCATCTGCTGAAGGTGCTGCGCAAGGTGTTGTTATTGAAGCGCGTGTTGATAAAGGCCGTGGTGCAGTAACTTCTATTCTTGTTCAAAACGGTACATTAAATATTGGTGACCTTGTTCTTGCAGGTTCATCTTATGGTCGTGTCCGCGCAATGTCTGACGAAAACGGTAAGCCAATTAAATCAGCAGGACCATCTATTCCGGTAGAAATTCTGGGTCTTCCAGATGCTCCAATGGCAGGTGACGAAGTTCTTGTTGTAAATGACGAGAAAAAAGCACGTGAAGTTGCCGATGCTCGTGCTGACCGTGAGCGTCAAAAACGTATTGAGCGTCAAAGTGCAATGCGTCTTGAAAATATCATGTCGTCAATGGGCAAAAAAGATGTTCCTACAGTGAACGTTGTTTTAAGAACTGACGTACGTGGTACTTTAGAAGCATTGAATGCAGCTTTATATGAACTCTCTACTGATGAAGTAAAAGTTCGTGTAATTAGTTCTGGTGTTGGTGCGATTACTGAATCTGATGTAATTCTTGCTGAATCTTCAGAAGCAGTATTGTTAGGCTTCAACGTTCGTGCTGATACAGCTGCGCGTCAGAGAAGTGACCAAGACGGTATCGATATTCGTTACTACAGCATCATCTATGAATTGATTGATGATGTGAAAGATGCCATGAGCGGTAAACTTGCTCCTGAACACCGTGAAACAATCTTGGGTGTTGCTGAAGTACGTGAAGTATTCCACTCAAGTAAGTTTGGTGCAGCAGCAGGCTGTATGGTACTTGAAGGTACATTACACCGTAATAAACCGATTCGCGTATTACGTGATGACGTGGTTGTGTTCCAAGGTGAACTTGAATCATTACGTCGTTATAAAGATGTAGTTGATGAAGTTCGTGCTGGTATGGAATGTGGTCTTGCGGTTAAAGGTTATAAAGACATCAAAGTACAAGATAAGATCGAAGTATATGATGTTCAATTGATTAAACGGAGTCTTTAATGGCGGGTAGCCAACGCTTAAAGCGAATGGCGGATTCAGTACAGCGTGAGCTGTCTGATCTAATCCGTCAGGAGTTAAAAGATCCGCGTCTGGGTGGTCTAGTGACCATCTCAGCCGTGAAAGTCAGTGCGGATATGGGATACGCTGAAGTTTACGTTACTGTTATGGGGCGTGAGCTAGGTGATGAGCAGAGTGAAGCAGCAAATAAAGAAACTTTAGATGTATTAAATAAAGCTTCTGGTTTCTTGCGTCATGAACTCAGTCGTCGTATCAAAACACGTATTACGCCTCGCTTACGTTTCCATTACGATAAGACGAATGCATATGGTAATTATATGTTTGGTCTTATTGAAAAAGCGGTACAAGATTTACCGGAACGTAAGTCAGATGACGAAGAGTAATTTATACTCAAAATAAAAAAGCCACCTTTGGGTGGCTTTTTTATTTGTTCACATTTTTATTCCTGAGGAGGCTCCATCGGAGGTTTGTTTTGTGAAAAGCGTTGTCCGATTTTATAGCGATCCCATGGTAATGGACGTTCGATTGCTTCAGGAACTTCACCACTTAATGAGCGTAAACGCAGATGTAGTGCTGCTTGTGCAATTAAATTGGCTGAAACAGGTGCCGTAATGAAAGCTAACAGAGTAATGAGAAGTTCGGCAAAGCCAAAACGACCTTGAAAAGCAAAAAAGATCATTGAAGCAATTAAAAAGCTACCTAGTCCTAATGTACTCGATTTGGTAGGCGCATGTAGTCGCATAAATAAATCGGGTAGGCGTACCATGCCGATAGAACCAACTAACATAAAGAACGAACCAAAAACTAGAAAGATCGAAACAATAATTTCCATTGTAATTTGCATTTTGACCTCCCTCTAATCGATTACATGACCGGTTGTAAAATAACGAGCCAAAGCAGCTGTCGATACAAACCCTAGCATGGCAACTAATAATGCCCCTTCAAATAAAGAGGTGGTTGTCCAATAAATACCTAATACAACAATAAGACAAGTTGCATTTAGAAAAAGGGTATCAAGTGCTAAAAGGCGATCTACAATTGATGGTCCCATCACCATACGAAACAGACAGAGCAACATAGAGATCGTGATGGCAATCAAGCTAATGCCAAGTGCATAAGGTAGGATGGTCATGTGTTGTCCTCCGATTTGCTTTTCACATCAAAAATTTCCATGAGTGGAGCCTCATAGCGTTGTTTGATGTCTTGCACATCACTTTCAGTATTTTCTGTACTGAGCGAGTGTACCAAAATGTCACCACGCTCTTGATCAATACCAGCAGAGACCGTACCTGGTGTTGTGGTAATAATCATTGCGAGTAAAGAATTTACTTGTTCATGTTCTGTTTCTAATGGAACACGGTACCATTTGGGATGTAATTTTTTAGGTGACCCTAATACCAGTTTAGCAACGCGAAAATTGGAAACAATAATATCCCACAGTACAACAAAGCATAGTTTTACTGCTGGTTGCCAATGAATGTGCGGTGTTCTAGTAATAAAAGGTCGAACCAATCGAGGAATCACAAGCCCCAAAATTACAGCCATGAGCAGGTCACTTGCATCAAGACTATGCGAGAGCATTAACCAAAAAACGATAATTAAAAAAGAAACAAATGGATGCGGAAACCAGCGGTCAAGCAATTTAGATAGCTGCATTGTTATGGCTCCATAGGTTTCAGTTGACTTTCATCAGCAATGGTTGGGGTTTGCAATTTTTCTTGCTGCTGAATTTGGCGGTGTTTGTATTCGGAAATATGTACACCGTTGTATGTGTCTTTAGAAATAATGTCAGGTATCAGATAGGCATTATGATCTTCAACTTCTCCACCATATTTTGTTTCTGGTAAATAAGTTGAATCATAAGGCTGCACACTAATGATTTCGCCATTTTGATCAGTTTTAAGAATAGATTGCTGATATAAGGCGTGATTTTGAATTTGCTGAGCAGTGCTTGTGGTGTATTGCAACACAGGTGAAGCAAATACGACATAAGCCACTAAACCTGCAAGCAAAATATAAATCACTGAATCATTACGTGGTGGTGCACGTTCAGGTAAAGCCCGATAAATAATATAAGCAGGATTGATCGGATCTTCTTCTGGTGCTGAGGCACGCCAGAATAAAATAAATCCGACACGTGTTAACGCAATAATGCTTAATAGACTGACCACAAGTACAATACCAATTACCCAGCCTTGATATGCTGTTTCAACAGTTGCTTGTAAAATAAACACCTTTCCAAAGAAGCCACTAAAAGGTGGTAAACCAGCGAGCATCATGGCAATTAAGAAATAAGTCAGCATGGCTGCTTTTTCTTGCTTAATTCTTGGTGCGATTTTTAAGTGATCTTTGAAATCACCGCGTTGCGAAGTCATCCAACCACAGAACAAGTAAAATGCAGCACCGATCAGTGTACTGTGGACTAAATAGAATAGTGCCCCTGACCAAGCTTGCGTATTTGACATAGCAATTGCAGTCAATAATGTACCAATCGAAGACAGCACCATAAAACCAACAAAACGTCTAAGGCGATCTGCACCGATTGCTCCAACCACACCGTATAGAGACGTAATTAAGCCAATTGGAAGAAGCCAACTTTTAAAGATTTCTTGGCTAAGTACATCATTAAATACAGTCCCATTTACACGCAAAATGGCATAGATGCCCACTTTAGTCATAATGGTAAAGATCGCTGCGACAGGTGTACTTGCAACGGCATAAGTTTTTGGTAGCCAAAAACCCACTGGTAGCATGGCTGCTTTAATACCAAACACGACAAATAACAGTAGGGCACCAGCGACTGCTAATTTATGTTGATCTGCATCTAAAGTTGGTAAAAGGCGTGAAACGTCAGTCATATTTAGACTGCCTACACTGCCATAAATCATACCAAGGCCAATTAAGAATAGGGCAGAGGCTAAGAGATTGATAATGACATAGTGTACGCCAAGCTGAAAACGTGGTTTGCCTTGTCCATGCAACAGCAAAACATAGGACGCCATAAGCAAGATTTCAAAGAAAACGAACAGGTTGAATAAGTCACCTGTAAGAAATGCTCCGCATAGGCCCATTAAAAGAAAATGGAATATAGCGTGGAAATAGCGACCTCTCGTATCCCAATTCTCACTTGCATACCATAAAACCGGGACTGCTAAGGCATAGGTTAAAACCAGCATAAATGCTGAAAGTCGATCAAGTACCAGCACAATACCAAATGGTGCTGACCACTCGCTCAACTGGTAAACAGTAATTTGGCCTGTATTAGCAACAATCAGATAACTAACAGCAGTGACTAAACCTGCGATTGCTGAGAGCAAGCTAATGCCACGTCGCCAAGGTTGACGCCAGTCTTCTTTTAATGCACCAGCGCCAGGATTGCCTAGAAGCAGTAAAATAAAACCAGTAAATGCCGGGATGAGGATGCTGAAAATTGGTGTATTTACTTGCCAAAAAGATAAAAAATCAAACATCACGGCTCATCCTCACGTGGGTCGTATGTTGGAGAAATATCTTCTTTTGCATCAACGTGGTCACTACCTGATTCATAACGGCTGCGTAAAGCCAGTTGCACAATAAACGCTGTGGTTGCGAAACCGATAACGATCGCAGTTAAAACAAGCGCTTGTGGAAGCGGATCTGTAATATTGGTAGTCTCCGTTAGGATAGCTGGCGAGCTGACTTGCAGACGGCCCATCGCAAACAAAAATAAGTTAACCGCATAACCTAGTACGGCTAAACCCAACACAACAGGAAAGGTACGCGCACGCAAAATAAGATAGATGCCTGTAGCAACAAGTAGCCCAATGGCAGAGGCCAGTAAGAATTCTAAACTGATCATGATGATTTCTCCCCATGAGGTACAGGACCAGACATACTCGAGTGGCGAGAGTCTCCTAATACAGAAATGAGTAGCATAGTGGCACCTACCACGGTGATATACACTCCCAAATCAAAGCTTGCTGCTGAAGCCAGATGTAGTTTTCCTAAAATTGGTAACTCAACATAGACATGAGCACTAGTTAAGAATGGACGAGCCCAGAACCATGCGGCAATGCCAGTAAGGCCTGCAATTGTTAATCCGGAACCAATCCAGATTTCGTAAAGACGACCGGATTGGGCTTTTAACATTTGTTCTGCTTGATCTTGACCTAAAGCAATGTATTGAATAATGAGTGCCATTGAGGTAATTAAACCTGCAATGAAGCCACCGCCAGGGTAGTTATGTCCGCGCATAAAGATATAGACACTTACCACCAACGCTAACGGTAAAACCCAAGAGGCCGTAATACGGAACATAAGCGGAGATGGGTTAAAGCGGTAGGTGAGGCCTTGTGTCATGGTGGTACCGTGTACGCGCATGCCATCCATAAGACATAGCGCACCAATCGCAGCAATGCCTAATACGGTAATTTCACCAAAGGTATCGAAACCACGGAAGTCCACCAAAATAACATTCACGATGTTAGAACCACCGCCAAGTGGTAAAGATTGCTGAGCAAAGAACCATGAAATCGAATTGTGGTCACGCGTTAAAATGAGCCACGTAATCCAGCCGATACCTAAGCCACCAATGATTGCTAAAAATGCATCTCTTAAACGTCTTGAGCGAGTAGATTCATAAGGTGTCAGCTGTGGTAGTAAAGACAAACTCATCAACAAAAGAACAGTCGTAACCACATCTACCGTAATTTGAGTAAGTGCTAAGTCAGGTGCAGACATGGTAACAAACACCATGGTCACCACGAGACCAATTGCACCGCTAATGAGTACAGCTTTGATGCGTTCATGGTGAAACCAGAGCATCATCCAGCAACCTGAGAATAAGGTTAGCCAAAGCACAACTGCAATCCATGGGGCATGAGTAAGCTCGCGTGTACCAGTGGTAAGCCCTTGATTGAGCAAAGGCATGGTCACCATGATGATGCTAAAAGCAATGATTAAAAACAGGTAGCTTTGTAAAGAACCATTTTCGGTTTTTTGTTTGATTTTTCGGCTCGTTAATAATAAATGCTTTAAGAATAAATCAAATAAAATACGGCCTTGTAAGCGACCAAGTCTTGGGTCAAGGTCGATCTTACGAATCATGCCATCTTTTGCTAGGGCAAAATAGAAAAGCGTACCTCCAATCAAGGCAATAATACTCATGACTAATGGCGCATTGAATCCATGCCAAATTGCAAGATGAGTTCCTACAAAATCAGGCTGCATAAGACTTGCGCGTGTCACACTGTTAACTAAAGGCTCGACCAGTAGGGCAGGGAAAATACCGACCAAAATACATAGTGTCGCGAGCAATATAGCTGGTGCTCTCATGCCGATAGGCGGCTCGTGGGCATTTTTATTTGGAACTTGTTTACCCAATGGGCCATCAAAAAATACGCCGTGAACTAACCGAATTGAATAGCTCACTGCAAAAATACCGGCAAGGGTCGCAATAATACTGGCAAAAATAACAGCCGATCCTGAAAGGTTCGCTAACAGTTCGGTAAAGAACATTTCTTTAGAAATAAAGCCATTGGTAAGAGGAACACCTGCCATTGAGGCTGCAGTGATCATAGTGAGCGTTGCGGTAAACGGCAGTAGCTGCCAAACGCCACTTAATTTTCTAAGATCACGTGTACCTGTTTCATGGTCAATAATCCCTGCAATCATAAACAGGGCAGCTTTAAAGGTTGCGTGGTTAATAATATGAAAAATTGCAGCGGCAACCGCTAAAGGTGAACCAATACCTAACAAGCAGACAATAAGACCTAAATGACTAATAGTGGAATAGGCTAATAATCCTTTTAAATCTTCTTTGAAGATAGCAAAGCATGCCGCCATACAAAGCGTGAATAGGCCGACAAACGTGACAATGTTGTGATAAAGCGCCGCACCAATAAAGATAGGTGCAAGACGTGCTAATAAGAAAATACCTGCCTTAACCATAGTGGCAGAGTGCAAATAGGCTGACACCGGGGTGGGTGCTGCCATTGCATTGGGTAACCAAAAATGAAAAGGGAACTGAGCACTTTTAGTAAAAGCACCAAGTAGGATAAGCAAAAGCGCTGGAACAAAAAGATGATGACTTTGAATGAGCTCTTTCATTCCGACAATATCATTAATTTCATAGGTTCCTGTGATTTGCCCTAATAAGACAAATCCACCTAGCATGGCGAGTCCCCCCATTCCTGTAATGGTAAGTGCCATGCGCGAGCCACGTTGAGCAGCTTCGTAATGACTCCAGTAACCCACTAATAAGAAAGATGAGATACTGGTAAGTTCCCAAAACACTAATAAAATAATTAAATTGTTTGAAAGGGAAATACCCAGCATTGCTGCCATAAACAGCATGAGTAATAAATATAATTTACTTAATGAATTTTTAGGGCCTAAATAATAATAGGCATAAATATAAATGAGTGTACCGATACCGGTAATAAGAAGAGAAAATAATAAACCAAGGGCATCAAGTCTAAAGCTCAGATTAATTCCTAATTGCGGTAACCAATCCCAACTTTGTTGAATGCTTGCACCACCAAGCACAGTTTTAGCCTGAGTCAGTAATAAACCAAAACTGGTTAAACTGACTCCGATCGCCCCTAAAGCCGTTACTCCACGTGAAAACCGTTGAAGCAATGAAACAAGGGTGGTGCCTAATATTAACGGTAATAAGATAATTATCGGTAGCACACTCGTATCCATATATAATTTAGACCGAAGCCTAAAGGTGAAATTTTCATTTCAGAATAGATAGGAATTCAAAGAGATTTCCAAAGCTTATATTCTGAAAACCCGACCAAATTAGAAAAATAAAGCGAGAAACAAGTTGTATTGCGCAACTTGAATAATAAAAACGCAAAATGAAATTTATTGTACACTAAAAAATCATTAAAAATCTGATGTTATTACATGTGGTAACAACATCTAGTGATTTTTCAGCTCAAAAAACAGATTTCATCGTATATTTAGCGAATCCGGTTTTTATTATAAAAATTGAGCTATATGGATAATAACGTCTACAGAGATGAGGTTTCTTCCGAAGTATCTCCTGCATGAATCATACGTAATAATTCATTTTTTTGTTGTTCATTTAAGTTTTGAATTTGTTGGTACAAATTGTCGATCTGGGCTGTTGTAAGTTCAGTATCAGGTGGCAAAGTATCTATATGTGGTGCTAAAGCTTCATCTCGATGCAAGAGGGTATAAAGGTGTTCGAGCTGCTGCTGAGCCGTATTTAAATCAAGTTGACCTACTTTGCCATGTTCTAATTTAAAACATTGATAAGCAGTCGCATGCTCAAGTAATTCTTCACGGCTCCCAGTCACAATAATTTGTAAACGCGGAAATGCTTGATGAAGTCGATTTAAAATTTCTGAACAATGTTGAGCATCTAGTTGTGAATCAATCTGGTCAATTAATAAAATTCCTTCGCCTTCAAGGCAAGGATCTAAGCTGAGTGGGTTGAGCAAACAAAGTCTGCGTACAACATCCCCTACGAGTGCGATCCATGTTTTTGTGGTATTGGAAAGTTGTTGAAATGCTAAAGCTTCACCTTTGTAATGTACCATGAGTTGAAGCCGTGGATGATATTGTAGGTAAAGGTCTTCAAGTTCTGGAAATATAATCTTTAACGCTGATTTAAGCGCATATAGATTTGGTGAAGGAAGCTGTTTAGGTTGCCCTGCCAATTCGATTTGAAGCTGATGTAAAAGTTCTTCCTGATTTTGTGGATTAGATTGTTTTGAAATAATTCGTTGTACAACCTGCGCTGCTTGCGCATTTTCAATATCGCTAATTTCACGTAACCATTCAAAAAAGCGAGTAAAAGTTGTAAACGGGATTAAACTAATTTCATAAGCAGAAATAGACTGAGTAATACCTGGAAGGTTTTTATTGAGTAAATTTATATCGTTAACAAATCGTTCAGATGGGTAATAGGCAAGTAGAGGAAGTCCTTGAAGCGGGTCTTTTCTGGTGACTTGATGATAAAGCGTAACAGTTTGATCGAGCTGCTGAGTTTCAACTTGACTAATACCCACACCAGTTGCATTTAAGGTCTTAAATAGTTTCCAACTACAAACGGATGTGTCGGTTTGCTGTGCAGATGTAGTTTCAGGTAATTGCCCGAACTCTGAAGGAATATGGATACTCACTTCTATTTTAGATTGTAAACGAGAATGAGTAATGTCTTGATCGGGCATGACAACACCCGGAGTGCGGACATCTTTAAGACGCGCAGGAAACCACGTTAAAGCATGATAAATATGCTTAAGTAGCATACTTTTACCGGTTGCCTGCTCACCTAAAATTAAAGTAATCGGTTGCTTATCATATTGAAATTGGATCTTTAGGTCATGAAACAGAGCAACATGTTTAAATTGGATGGATTGAAGTCTCATAGGCTCACCTAATTATGAGCGCTTCAACCAACCGACTTACGAAGACTTAAAGGCGCCCTTACTTTTAATTGTTGTATCAGATCATAAAGATGATGGATGTTTAGACTTACTTTAGCACGAGTACAGGCCACGTAAAGTAATCTTAATTCCTCATCTGTAATCTTGTGTTCTAAACCATTAATTTTAAATTGATAATCATCTTCAATATGGACGCGGTTCCACTCTAGTCCTTTTGCTTTATGGGCAGTCGAGATGACATAGTCAGCTTGCTCAAGTGGGGTAATCTTTGCAAGTGCTTTTTTCAGTGGATCGGTACCGTGATCATCCACCAGTTTAACCAATGGTTTAATATCGCTTCCTTCATTGGTTTCGCAGTACTCATGAACATCATGCCATGAGTTAAACCATGCCAACTCAGGAACGTCAGTAACTCGTTTTCCTTGCTTCAAGAGACTTGCAGCATCTACAAAACGGTTTAGTTTTTGATGGTCAGCTTGCAAACTCACTTTATCGCCGTGAACTAAGCCTGCCAATAACAGCTCCATTGCGCGAGCATTAGTACGACATAAAATCGCATCACGCATTTTTGTATGCGGTTTATTGACTACGCTTGATTTTTGGTTCGGATTACCAAGTAAAGGAACTGTCTCATTTAAGCCACCTAATAACGCATTGGCAACATCGGCAATTGCCTCTCCAAAACGAAAAGAGGTCGTTAGGCGAGACTCTGGCAAAGGCAGTTGTTGCATGGCATTTACTGCACCACGCCACGCGTAGATTTGCTGGTGGGCATCACCTACATAAATAACCTGCGTACTTTTTTGACGTAGCAAAATACCCAACATTAAAGGGTCAGCATCTTGGGCTTCATCAAATAAGACATAATCTGCCGGAATGTTAGGTTCAGACAATGCCCAAAGCTTGAGATAAATATCATGACCAATTCCCGCTTGATGGTTTGGGTCGATGGACTCAAGCCAGCGGCGTTCAACAGCAGGGTAAAGGTGGGTCTGTAGCTCAGTAATATCGTCTGGATGTAACCAGTTTGGCGCCTGAATATGTCGAGGCGCTGGATATTGAGAACTGGTCGAACAGAAATAGCTTACTGCATTGGCGACAAGACTCGCTAATCGACTTGGCATTAAGACGTATTTTTCATAACGTCCACCCATCATGCGTCGTAAGGTAATCGGTTCTAGTCGATATTCTTTGGCAATAAAACTTGGACTTAAGCGAGGTAAGCGTAATTTATCAGTCACACCACGTGGCACACTACGAAACGCGAGTGAGTGAAAAGTACGGCAGTCTACATTGCGATGAAATTTGTTCTGAGCTTCGCCTGCAATGGCTTTGTTAAATGCCAAATACATTCCACGCCGTTCAGGCATGGCATCACTAATCATTTGTAAGGTAGTAGTTTTACCTGTACCCGCATAGGCAATCACTTTAAATGATTGCCCAAGACGTGCGTTATCTATGGCAATTGCTTGCTCATAGGTGGCTTTAGGTTTTTCGATATTCGACACTGAGTGATTTTAAACCTTATTGCGGTTAGCTTTTTCAACTAAACCAGATAAACCCTGACGACGAGCTAATTCGTCAATAATAAGCTGTGGATTAAGATCGAAATAACCCAACATGACAATGCTATGGAACCACAAATCGGCAGTTTCATAAATCAAGTCATTTAAATTGCTTTCTGTATTTTGAGCAGCGTAGTCTTTTGCAGCAATAATAGTTTCTACGCTTTCTTCGCCAACTTTTTCTAAGATTTTATTAATGCCTTTTTTGTAGAGGCTTGCAACATATGAAGTGTCTGCTTCTGCTTGCTTACGCTCTTGCATCAATTGCCCTAAGTGAGCAAGCACATCAACTTGTTCAGTGGTGTGAGCATGATCGTGGCTTTCAGTTTTAGCTTTGTCACCATAAATTGCGGTAGGGTCTTTTAATTGTGCATCGACAATTTCCCAACCCTGTGGGGTAAGTTTACGGTAGAAACAAGACTCACGACCTGTATGGCACGCTATACCGCCGTGTTGCTCAACTTGTAATACGATTACATCACCATCGCAGTCCAAACGAATTTCATAAACTGTTTGAAAATGGCCTGATTCTTCACCCTTGTGCCAGAGTTTTTGGCGAGAGCGAGAGAAGTATACAGCCTGATTTTTTTCTGCTGTGAGCGCAAGTGCTTCACGGTTCATCCACGCTACCATCAAAATACGTCCGGTTTGATGATGTTGAGCAATGGCAGGGATAAGACCTTGTTCGTTAAATTTTACTTCATCGAGCCATTGCGTGTTATTCATGAGGAATCACCAAAGAAATATGAACTATAAATTGATTTCTGTCAGATGCTAAAAAATAGCTTGTATAGTGTACGGCATCAACGCCACTTTGCGGAAAAATTCTTTGTTCTTTTTGTCTTTGTCAACGTAATGAATAGCTTGCACTTCTTACTTATGAAGAGCCTATTTAGGTGGCTGAGTCGTTATAATATTTGAAATCTCAATCAAATTTTGATCTGGATCGCGAATATAAACTGAAAGGATAGGGTGCATTGCACCAGTACGTTCAACGGGGCCTTCTTCAATTTGAATATTTAACTGATTAAGGTGTGCAACCACTTCTGAAATGGGAGTATCTGAAATAAAACACAGGTCGGCAGATCCGGGAGTTGGCTGTAATGCCTTAGGTTCAAACTCGTTACCTTGCTGGTGTAAATTTATTTTTTGATTTCCAAACTGTAGAGCCTTTCTATCACCTTTAAAGGTAATGACTTTAAACCCCAGCGCGGTTTGATAGAAATTACATGTATTCTCAATACTGGCAACAGTTAAACAAGATGATCAAGATGGCTGATTTTCATATGCTATTCACTATCATTTGGATGGGTTAATAGTCAGACAGAGATTCATTTTTTAAATGAAACGCACTGCTTTCTTTAGGTAATTGAGCTATTTGATCATATTCAAAATGTTGGAATGGCCCTGTCTTTAAGCCTGAAATCGTAATTGCCATTTCTTTTCGAAAATAAGGAATTTGATACATCCAAGGGAAAACTAGATCTCTTAAACTTCCCGCCCACCAATGGTCAGATTGATATAGTGGTGTTAGTAAGCGACTAAGAAATTGATAAAACTGGGTAGATGAACCGCGAAGCTGATGATAATGCTGCCAGAGCAGGGACCAATCAATATTTTGGTTCTTTTGAGCTTGTCGCAATGATTGAGAAAAAGCCCAAGCATCTAATAATGCCATATTGGCCCCTTGACCCAACTGAGGACTCATTGCATGAGCTGCATCTCCAATTACCCCAATTCGACCTTGACCAAATTGGGTCATGACGACATCACGATAGTTTGCAGATAACCATTTGGGCTGAGTTTGACTGTTATACAAAATTTCTTTGAGCCACTCTGCAACTGTAGGCCAACGTTCTGAGACTTGCTTTAACCAAGTCTGTTTAGCTTGTTCATCTTGCAAAAAGTTTTGTAATTGTGGAGTAGGTAGACTCCAAAATATACTCGAAAGGCGCTGTTGAGGTTTGGTTGGAACCGCTCCCGTAGGAAGAATTCCCATCATAATTTTCGAGCGATCATAAAATTGATGCAGAATTTCAGAATCGAGTACTTTACACTCAGGCACGATACTCCATGCCGCACCCCATGGATAAGCTTGATCAACTTTTACCCATGCTTTAGGGCGTAACTGGCTACGAGCACCATTGGCAATGAGTAGGCCATCAAAACAAGCATCAAACTTTTGGTTTTGATGACTGCCGAATATCCGAACTTCATCGTTATGTTCTTCAAATTTTTCAACAGAATGGTTCATATGCCAAGTAATCTGGCTTGAATACTCGCTAAGCTTTTGAGTGAGTACATGACACAAAGTGGCACGGTGTATACCTAAACCATAAAGATTTGCTGATGCTTCGTGATAGTGACTGTTAACTAAAAGAAGCTTGTCCGGAAGTTGCCCTTCTAGGCCTGTGACTCTCGCACCTAAGGTTAAGGCTTTGTCGAGTACACCTAAATGTTGAAATACAGCTAAGCCCGCGGGTTGTAGTAATAACCCAGCACCTACCGGGGATAACTCATCAACTTGTTCAAAAATAGTAACGTGGTTGCCTTCACGGGCAAGCAAAATGGCAGTTGCTAAACCTGCCGTGCCTGCACCAACAATGGCAAAATGAGGTGTTTTCATTGTTTGTTCTTTTCAAGCATTTACAGCTTCAATTTAGCAATGAACGAATAAACGATCTATATTTTTTAAAATTAAAGTTTAGGCATAAAAAAATCCCTTGCGAGGCAAGGGATTTAGAATTTATTTCAACACACGCCAAAGCGCTATTAAACTACTCAGCACAATTAAAATAATGGAAACAAACCAAGGGCTAATAATGGCAATGGTTAGTAAAATCAGCATGGTACTGCCAAACATCCAGCTACGACGCTGTTGATGTTCCATTTGCAAACGAAGTTGCTGAATTTCACGTAACTGACGGTCCTGCCAAGCAGATTGGTTCTTTAAACCATTTAAGCTATCAATAATTAAGCTTGGGAAATCTTGAGCACCTAAAAGCAGGTCAGGTAACTGCTGGCCAAGTTCTTTTACATTTTTGACTGGGTTCATGTTAGACTTAACCCATTCTGTCAAAATAGGTTTTGCCAATTTCCAGATGTCGAGTTGCGGATAAAGGTCCGTACCTAAGCCTTCTACATGCACTAAAGTTTTGAGCAGCAGCATGAGCTGTGGTGGAATCTCAAGATGGAAGCGACGGGCAATGTCCATCACTTGAATTAAGATACCTGCAAAATCAAGTTGATCCATTGGTTTAGACACCATTGGCCCAACAGTACGGCGCATCTCACGTGCTAAAGCATCTTGATCGGTACCCGGTGGAATCCAGCCAGCTTGATGCACAATTTGAATAAGCTGCATAAAGTTGCTATTCATTACGGCAAGCAACATGCGGGCAACCGTCATCTGGTCGTGCTTAGAAAGCTCACCCATGATCGCACAATCCAGTGCAATAAAGCGTGGATTGCTTGGGTTGATGGTTTCTACAAAGACATTACCGGGATGCATGTCGGCATGGAAAAAGTTATCGCGGAATACTTGCGTAAAGAAAATCGTTAAGCCTTTTTCTGCAAGTTGTGCGCGGTCCATGCCTAAACGGTCAAAGGTTGCCGTGTCTGAAATAGGCACACCAGTAATACGTTCAGCCACCATAACATCTTTGGTGTCCATGTAGACTTCTGGCACATACATCATGGTCGAACCAGTGAAGTAATGGCGCATACGACGAGTGTTATCTGCCTCAATACTCAAGTCCAGCTCATTTAAAATGATCTGGCGGTAGTCTTGAATAATTTCAGATAAATGTAATGCACGAGCAGCTTCAAGACGGCTTTCTAGTGTATTTCCTAGCCATGCCAAAATTTCAAAATCTTGTAAAATCTGGCTACGAATATCTGGACGAGTGACTTTAACAACAACTTCTCGGCCATCATGTAGTGCCGCTGTATGAACTTGTGCAATTGAGGCAGCAGCAAGGGGTTGGTCATCAAAGCGAGCAAATAGTGTATTTACGTCTGCTTTTAAAGAGTCTTGAATACGTTGTTTAGCAACATTGCTATCAAAAGGTTTCACCTGATCTTGAAGTAAAACCAATTGAGCGAGTATTTCAGGTGGAATTAGGTCGCGTCGAGTTGACAGTAACTGCCCAAGCTTAATTGCAAGTGGTCCCATGTCTTCTAAAGCTTCTTTAAGCTTTAAAGGATTCTTGCGCTCACGACTCGACCATGCTGCCGGATGCATTTTAATAATATTTAATGCATGTTTAGCTTTAACTGGTAGTTCATCCGCAGGGAACAACGTATCGAGTCTATAGTGCGCTGCAATACGCCAAAGTTCGAGTAAACGTGAAACGTGCGGAATCATATACGGTCTTACCTAGTCTTGAGTGGGTTGTAGTTGTGCATTGAGCTGCTGTAATTTAGCTTCTAGACGGTCAATATCTTGATTAAGCTTACGCGTAGCTTGATTTAAATCGTCCATTTCCCAACGTGGGGCAAATAAACCACTGTCTTCTTTTAAAGCATCTTCAGCGAAAAATAGATGGCTTTGAAGAGAGCGTTTTAGATGCTTGGGTGCAAGTTGAATCTTACCAATTTCATGAGCGAGTTGAGGGCCAACCCATTTTGATAAATGCGCAGCTAAATCAGGTTCAGTCTGCTGCATAATTTTTTGAATATCCTGTAATAGGTGATAGTCACCTTGTAGCGGGATATTACCAATCTGGTCGGGATCGCTCACCAATAGTTTGATGAGTTCAACAACATCTTTGACATGTAAAGTAGCTGTTGCTTCAGAAATTTTAAATTGCGGATCAAAAGGGCGTTGTTCAAAAATAGAAGGTTTTTCGCTGTGCCCAGTTGCAGTAGGTTCAAGACGTACTTTTTCTTGGTCAAAGAATACATCGACAGAAAGCTGCGGGCTATTGATGACAACACGCAACATTTTGCCCTGTAACTGATTGAGCTGAATGCGGGTTAATGCATCCAGATCGATCAGATGATGAATGATACGTTCGACTGCACCGAGTGCTAGAATCGACCACATATCGCTATCCCTTACAGTTTGAAACCGCGGTGAACAGCAACAATACCGCCAGTCAGGTTGTGATAGTCACAGTTCTGGAAGCCAGCATTTTCCATCATGCCTTTTAAGGTACGTTGGTCTGGATGCATACGAATTGATTCAGCCAAATATTTATAACTTTCTGAGTCATTGGCAACCAATTTACCCATAATCGGTAAAGCGGTGAATGAGTAGAGGTCATAAAGTTTTGAAAAAGGCTCAAATACTGGTTTAGAAAACTCAAGAATCAGTAAACGACCACCTGGTTTAAGTACACGGAACATAGAGGCAAGCGCAGCATCTTTATCCGTTACGTTGCGTAGACCAAAGCTAATGGTAACAAGGTCAAAGCTGTTATCTGCAAAAGGTTCTAAAGTTTCAGCATTGGCAAGTACGAAATCGACATTGGTACAGCCTGCATCAATCAGACGGTCACGGCCAACATTCAGCATAGATTCGTTAATGTCTGAAAGTACCACATGACCTTGTGGGCCCACTTCACGGCTAAATACTTTTGCTAAGTCGCCTGTACCACCAGCAATATCCAACACGTGTTGACCACGGCGAACACCAGACATGTTAATTGCAAAGCGTTTCCATAAACGGTGAATACCAAATGACATCAAGTCATTCATAAGATCATATTTGCTTGCAACCGAGTGGAAAACTTCAGCAACTTTTTGTGCTTTATCTTCGGTTCGAACTGTTGAATAACCAAAGTGAGTTGTTTCACCAACGTTGCCAGTGTTGCCTGCACCACGTGGTAAATTGTATTTTGGTACAGAACCGCTAACAGGTGTATCTGTTAAGGTTTGCTGTAAAGTTTGTTGTTGCCCTTGAGGGGTACCTTGCGGTAAAGGTGAGCTTAGGAATGGGCTAACTTTGTCTGAACTTTGTGCCTGCTCAGTTGGAGATGTTGGCTTTTGGTTTTCGTTAGACATATTGTCTCTCCTAGACTCAAACTCAAGTGAAACGGAATAAGTTCTGCATGATGACAGATTTTGTCTATTTTTACAGGCATCATCATGCAAATATAATGAATAAAATCTCAACTTCGCGAGGTTGAGTTTTTTCTATGTGCCGACCTTATCACACTCTAAACGGATTCGGATGTCCTGAATGTACTTTTTCAACAATCTGACGTTCTTTTTCCGTAAAAGTCTTAATAAAAGCCTCTGCTGATTTTAATGGTTTCATTGCGGTAAAACCATCTTGAATAAAATCATACATCAATTCGAAGTGATATTTTTGTGCAATACCTTTACACATTTTAAAAGCAGTGAACATCATAAATGAACGCATGTATTTATCGAGTGCTATCCCTAAGTCATCCAGAAGGGCAAGCTGCTGGTAACGGGCTTCGGCCTGATCAAGCTTGATTAAGGTTAAACGCATGATCTCATCAGTGAGTACTGTATCTGCTGGATAGTCTTCAAGAAGCTGCATGGCCACTTGTTCATCAAGTTGCGTGGCAAGTACAGCCAAACTTACCGACTTTGTTCCTGTTTTAATTGCGTTTTCAGGTAGGACTTTTTCTGCTTTATGGGCATATTTCAATAGTCGTTCAATTTGTGCAGCAAGCGCATCAAACTCTGGGCCGCCATATAAACGGTTTAAAAAATACTCTGACATGAGCTTGTGCTCTGGCAGATTAAAAAAGTCGTGATGCGTTTCTTTCATCCGCTCTTTTAACCATGTTTGTACATCTTGCAAACGCTGGGCAAGCACTGGATTATCGTGATAATTAAATGTTTTATATTGTTGTAAAAGATCATCAAAAGCAGCGAGTTTAGACATTTAAGGCTCTAATATTGGGCTATTTGCAAAAAATCATAAAAGGCATTGTAACCTTCTACTATGGCGAGTAGATGTAAAAAAAATGATTTATGCGTCAATTTTTAGACAGAATCTTGCTGCAATGACATAATTTGTATAGCAATTCATCATCTAAGCGCATAAGTTAAATAACAACGAAATTAAACAATAAAAGATTAGAGCAGTGGACTATGAGTGAACAACAACCAAAATTTGAAATTCGAGACGAAGAACAGCTTTCGGTCGATTTGATTGAAGCACAATATGCTTTAAAAGATAGTCGCGGTAAAAAAAATGCTAAAAGTACGCTCATTTTAATGAGTGGTATCGAACTGGCCGGAAAAGGTGAGGCTGTTAAACAGCTTCGAGAATGGTTAGATCCAAGATATTTAAGGGTAAAAGCAGATGCACCGCGTGTGCTGACAGATACAGAAGCTTTTTGGCAGTCATATTCAGAGTTTATTCCGACTGAGGGCCAAATTGTGGTGATGTTTGGCAATTGGTATAGCGACTTGTTGGTTACCGCGACGCATGTGTCAGAGCCTTTGGATGAGGCACGCTTTGATGCATATGTGGAAAATATGCGTTCATTTGAACAAGACCTAAAAAATAATTATGTCGATGTGATTAAAGTCTGGTTTGATCTTTCTTGGAAATCATTGCAAAAACGTTTAGATAAAATAGACCCTTCTGAACAACATTGGCATAAACTCCACGGCCTAGACTGGCGTAATAAAAAACAATATGACACTTTGCAAAAGTTACGCCGCCGCTTCACTGACGATTGGTACATTATTGATGGGGAAGATGAAAAACAGCGCGATCAATTTTTTGCTCAGTATCTTTTACAACATATGCGTCAGCTACCTGAACATGAAAGTGAAGTCAAAGGGAAATGGCAGCAGGCCAAGATTCCCGAGAGTTTATTAAAACCTGCTCAAGAACAGCTTGATAAAGCTGAGTACAAAAAAGAGCTCGATAAACTCAGCAAAAAAATTGCCGATACCATGCGTTTTGATAAACGTAATTTTGTGATTGCTTTTGAAGGAATGGATGCTTCGGGCAAAGGGGGGGCCATTAAACGAATTGTGAAAAACTTAGACCCACGTGAATATGATATTCATTGTATTGGAGCACCTGAACGTTTCGAAGCAAGGCATCCTTATTTGTGGCGTTTTTGGAACCGCATTAATGAAGCCGAAAAAATTACGATTTTTGACCGTACTTGGTATGGCCGAGTGCTAGTAGAACGTGTGGAAGGTTTTGCGTCACCTTTGGAATGGCAAAGGGCATACGACGAAATTAATCGCTTTGAAAAAGACTTATTTGATAGCCAAACGATTGTGGTAAAAATTTGGCTAGCGATTAGTAAAGATGAGCAAGAACAACGTTTTAAAGCCAGAGAAGAGACACCGCATAAACGCTTTAAAATTACCGCAGAAGACTGGCGTAATCGTGACAAATGGGATGATTATTTAAAAGCAGCAGCAGATATGTTTGAACGAACCAGTACCGAATATGCTCCTTGGCATATTGTTGCCACTGATGATAAATATACTGCGCGTTTAGAAGTGTTAAGAGCGATTTTAAAACAGTTAAAGGCAGACTAATGTCTCCTTTAACTGTTTGAATATTATTGAACTGTTGGTTGTACAAATTGATCCTCAATTGAAGAGGATTTTGTAGCAAGAGTTTGTCGATTGCGAAATACAATAAGCGTTGCAATCAAACTAATGATTGCGGCAAACATTAACCAGAAAGCAGGCATACTTTTGCTGCCAGATTCTTGTACAAGATATGTGGCAATCATAGGTGTTAACCCACCAAATATAGAAGTGGCAAGACTATACGCTACAGAAAAACCAGCAATTCTTACAGAGCTTGGCATCATTTCAGTTAGTGAAACAACCAATGCGCCGTTATAGAAACTATAGAGCAGAGATAGCCATAGTAGTGAAAGTAACATGTGTGCCAAACTAATGTTTTGAGTTAGCCAACTTAATAAAGGATAAGCACTTACAAAAATTAAAATGGTTGTGGTGATTAATAATGGCTTTCGGCCAATTTTATCTGATAAATAACCACCAATAGGTAATAAAATAAAATTACTTGCTCCCACCATCACTGTTGCAAATAAGCTTTCTGTGCTTGTTAAGTGTAGGACTTCTTTTCCATAAGTTGGGGTATAAACTGTAATGAAATAGAACATGGTTGTGGTTGTTGCAACCATACACATTCCAACAACTACAATTTTCCAATTCGCTGCAAGCGTTGACATAATTTGTCTAGTAGTTGGATGCTCTTTTCGAGATGAAAAAGCTTCAGTTTCGGCTAAGGATTTACGTAACCAGAATATAAACGGAATAATTGCACAGCCGACAAAAAATGGAATACGCCAAGCCCAGGCATCAACTTGAGCTTTTGTAAAGGCTAGACTGACTAAATAGCCTAATGTAGCAGCAAAAATTACAGCGACTTGTTGGCTGGCAGATTGCCAACTGGTAATAAAACCACGGTTATGTGGTTCCGCAATTTCAGATAAGTAAACCGAAACACCACCTAACTCAACGCCCGCTGAGAAACCTTGGGCTAAACGGCCAACAAATATTAAGACAGTGGCTGCAAAGCCGATAGTGGCATATCTAGGTGTTAGTGCAATTAACAATGAGCCAATTGCCATAATACTTAAGGTGACCATCAATCCTTTCCGGCGTCCAATTCGATCGACATATGGACCTAAGACGAGTGCACCAATTGGACGCATTAAAAAACTAACGGCAAATACCAAAAAAGTTTTCATTAGCGCGGCATAGCTGCTATCAGAATGGAAAAAAGTTTCACCTATGGCTTTTGCATATAGACCGAAGAGAAAAAAGTCATATTGTTCTAGGAAGTTGCCACTGGTCACATTAAAAATGGCACGTAAACGGGATGTTGATTGTCCATATTCCACAATGGCTCTCCGTATTTCATTTGGCATTGTAAACTGAATAATAGACTTTTAAACTTTAGTAAAACTTAAAAAAATAAGTGAAGATTAAAGTTTTTAATATATCTTTTGTTTTATTGTGTAAATTTTAAAAGTAAAAAAATAAGGCACAGTCATGTGCCTTAAAATTATGATAGGACTATATTAATGCTCAAGTACTGTTGAGTTGCGTCCTTTTTGTTGGATACGTTTAGCAAGATTGTAGCTGTCATTTAAGTGAGTTTGGGCTATTTTTTTCATCATAAAATAACCTAAACTTGCTGCAACAATTTGTCCGCCTAACGGAATAAATTTCGTCACTTGTTTCGTTACGATTTTGCCAAAGAAACCGTTAAAGGTTTTTTTAACGGTTGTACGCGCGACCACAAAACCTGAAAATTGAAAGCCACGTTTACGCAATTCATCCCAATGAATGGTTTTTGTTTTTGGATCATAGACGCTGACATGTTCAGGTGCTAAACCAAAACGGGAATTAATATCGGGAATAAGCTGTGACAAAATTCCCAAATCTACTACCACGTCAAAAAAAGGAATGGGTACAATTGCTGCACCAGCAGAGACGTAAGCTCTTTTTTGAATGAGATCGTGGCACTCATCGCGAATTTGTTCCAGATTTAGGCTAGGATCAATATAGTCAGGAATGTTATCAATTTTCATAATGTTTTACCTGTAATGTGTTCCTTAAAGGTGCCTTGCCAACATAAGGTAAGTGACACCTAAAATGAGATTATGCTGTGTTTAAACCAACGTGACATAGTCAGATTCAGTTGTATAGTAATGAATGTTTATGATTTTGTGCATAAATTATGCGAGTAGGATATGAAATAAATGGGCATCCATGTTATTCAAAGTCAACGTATTGATGTGTTGTTGCAGGGCGTACTAGCGTCTACGTCCCAACCTTCAACGCATCCTTTACAGGTTTTGAAAGCCCAGCATTTCATTGTGCCAAGTCCTGCCATCGAGCAATGGCTGATACAAAAACTTGCAGAACAACAAGGAATGAGCGCTAACTACCAGTTCCACCAACGTGTGCGCGGGTTTCAGTGGTATGCCTATCAACAGGTCCTCACGGCGCATAAGGAGCAAGTTCGTAAAGCGAATATTCCACGCTTGATTTTTAAATGGCGTGTACATCAAGCCTTACAGGAATTTATTCAGCCTGATGTCATGAGCATAGATAGCTCTCATCCACTGCATTCTATTGTTCAACGTATTTATGACAGCGCAGATCGACTCGAACAAGGGATTGAGAAGCAGCTAAAAAAACAAAAAATGTTGTATTGGGTTGCCGAGCAGGTTGCCGATTTATTTAGTAACTATATGGTCTATCGGGGACAGTGCCAGCGTGGTTGTGAAAATACCTGTACTTGTCCAAATAACTGGTTAGCAGCGTGGGGACAAGGTCGCGCGCTGGATATCGAAAAGTATATTGCGCAGAAAGATAAAGAAGTTTCGGCATTTACTTTACAGCAAACACAAGAGTTAGAGCGTTGGCAGCGCTGGTTATGGCAGCAGCATTTTCATGATGATTTTATGCAAATGCAGCAAATTGATGAGTTGTTTTGGCAAGAGTTAGAGCATCCTGAGCGCCAGAAGAAGGCATTGGCTCGTTTGCCGGAGCAAATAGTCATTTTTACTTTGCTAGACTTACCGCCTAGCCAGCTTCAGTTTTTGCGCCGTTTAGGGCAATACATTGATGTGTTGATTTTGCACTATAACCCTTCGCAAGAATATTGGGCCGATAGTGTCGACCCACTCTGGAAACAGCGCTATGACTTAGGGGTAAAAGAGCGTTTTATAGCAAAGAATCCCCAAGCGACCGATGCGGAAATTGCCGATTTCTTTAATAAGTTTACGCTTAACTTTAATGCTGAGGCGCGTGAGTCAAGACATCCACTTTTAACCAGATTAGGGAAACAAGCCCGCGACCACTTCTCTTTACTCTCAAACTTGTCCACAGGTGAAGAGGGTAAGTGGGTGGATGCCTTTGTAGATGATTTTCCTGAAAGTTTACTTGGTAAAGTTCAGTCAGATATTTTGCACTTGGTGGAACCCCAAGCAAAGCAATATGAGCTTGCCCCTAATGACGATTCAATCCAAATTCATGTTTGCCACTCGACATTACGGCAACTTGAAGTATTGAAAGAACAATTGATTGGCTGGTTGGCAAAACCGCACGAACAGCCGCGTCGTCCAAATGATATTTTGGTTTTGGTTCCTAATTTGGCTGAGGTAGAGCCTTTAATACGAAGTGTTTTTCCTGCTACAGCGACTGAGCAAGGCGTGCATTTGCCTGTAAAAATAGCAGGTGTTGCCTCACTTGATGCACTCAATGCATGGCGTGCCGTAATTGGCCGAATTAACCTCATGCAAGGGCGATTTGGCTTTGCTGACTTTGCTGACTGGCTTGGTTTACACGCGACTCAACAGCGTTATGCACTTGAATATGCTCAAGTAGAGCGAATTTTAAACTTACTTGCCGATGCAGGGTTTAAACGTGGGCTTGATGCAGAGCATCTGAAACGTAGCTTATGTGACGGCGATGATGATTATCGATATAGCTTTAAATTTGCTTTAGAGCGGTTAGCGCTCGGTATAGCAATTCCTGAACACGCTACATTTAATCAGGTGCTGAGTTACGCTAAGGTCCAACCGAGTGATTTTGAACTTATTGGTACGCTCATTCAGATTTATCAAGATTTAAATGAGCGCCGTGACTGGCTCATTATGCATGAGCAGAAAAAGAGTCATACGGTGGAATACTGGCTACAAATACTCTCGCAAGATATTATCGAGTTTGAGCAGGCCGGTGTGGCTGCTTTAAAAACTGCGCGGGAAATTGTAAAAAAACAAGAGCGTATGTTAACGCTTGCAAGCTACTATGCCGAGACAGAAACAGGCGCCTTACGTAAAATCACCTTGCCTTTGCCTTATATTCTGGATGAGATTCAGCGAACTTTAGAAAATCAGACAGCCCAAGCTGAACCGACCGGACAGATTACCTTTGCCCAGATTGGACAAATTCGTCCCTTACCTTATCGCTTAATTGTGATGTTGAACCTTGATGCAGGGCAGTTTCCAAACCGTGATACCCACGTGCCATTTGATTTGATGGATGCATTACGTCAACAACTAGGTGACCGTTCCCGTCTTGAGGATGATCAAGGTGCTTTCTTGGATGCCTTACTTTTAGCTCAAGAAAACTTATGGCTGTTTTATAACGGTTTTGATGTTAATGACGGTGAGGTGAGAGATCCTTCTAGTATTCTTCAAGAGTTCCGTGAGCATCTTGCGCTTATTGTAAAACCGGAGCCAAATGCACCTGACCGTGAAGTGATTGAAGGCATTGAAATTCCGTCTCAATTAAAACAGCTCTATCACTTACATTATTTACAGCCGTTTGACCCGAAGGGTTTTATGGCCGAGAAAAGTTATATTCGCTACCAAGATCACTGGTTTAATGTGGCGATGCAAATTCAGCAAGCTTCTGGTGTTCTTAAGCCTTGGGCAAATACATCTTATCCTTTAGAAATACCTGACATGTTGGTTTTAGACAGCCATCAGTGGATACAGGATGTGATTTTCCCCGCACGCCTATATTTAAAAACTTTAGGTGTAGAAAACTTGGGAAGTGTTGGGGAGCTAGATCAGAATGAACCTCTGCTTTTAGATGGTTTGGGCCGCTATGCCATTCGACATTTTTTACAACAAAATGAACAGCAGGCACAGCCAGAAGCTCTACTTGATCAGTTGCCTGTAGGCAAAGTTCAGTACAGTGCTTGGCAACAGGGCATTTTTGAACAAGAGTGTTTGCTTGAGCGTCTTCATCACTATGCGTCAGCCGTGACTCAAACCACGCAGCGTGTGTGGCGAATTGCCAAACAGCTTCATATGAATATTACGGTGCCAAAATCTGAAACTCAAGATTGGGCCAGCATGGAAGCATCAAGTGCCCGAGCAAAAAGACGTGCAAAAGTCTGGTTAGAGTACTTGCTTTGGTTGGCCTATTTAAATGAAGGAAGTGCAGGAACTGAAAGACGCCGTATTGTGGTTTTTAGTGACCAAACCGTCATCTGTAAAGGTATTAGTTCGGAGCAAGCTCGGCAGTATTTACAGCCTTGGTTTAAAATCTGGCGTTATGCTCAACAGCAGCCACTCGTGTTACCAGCAGCTTTATTATTAAAACCACTTGAAAAAGCTAAGGCATATCAGTGGGAAACAACAAATCCGACAGAAAAAATAAAACTCGATGAGAAGAGCTATGTGGAGCTGTTAAAATACTGGAATGAAAAAGGGTCATTTACTTCTATCGATATGACACAAAATGAAGCGTGCAAGTTACATCAAGACTGGCGTTTCATTTTGCAAGAACAAGATGCACAAGCATTACTTCAACATGCTTGTGATGAGTTTGCTTATGACCTGTATCATCCGGTTTTTCAATTTCAACATTCGGAGTAAGGCATGAACTCAAGAGTACAGGTGTCTTATCAACCTATTATTGATATTGAATTTAGTGGGCTGCATTTAATTGAGGCTTCGGCGGGTACCGGAAAAACCTATACACTGTCGAGTTTAATGGTCCGTATTTTTCTTGAGAAATATTTACCGGGCCAAGTTATTGCAACAACATTCACCCGTGCTGCCGCTGCCGAGTTAAAAAGCCGAATTCGTGCGCGTTTGGTCGAAACCCACCGTTACTTAGATGCTAAGCGGAGCTTGACTGAAAAAGAGATCCTTTTACAGGCTGAGCAAGAATCTGACTTATTACTGCAACATGTTCTCAAGCATTTTGCGACACGTATTGCCTATGCCTGTGAGCGTTTAAAGCTCGTTATCGATCAGCTAGATGAGCTGTTTGTGGGAACACTCGATAGCTTTAGCCAAAAGTTGTTACGTGAGTTTGCCTTTGAAAGTGGCAAAATTGAACGTGCTCAAATTACCGATGATGCCAAAACCTATAGCCGACAACTGATTCATGATGTTTTACGTGAATGGATACAGTCTCAGCCTCAAACCGTGATTGATGCGTTGTATCTGGCAGGTGAGTTAAAAAGTGTCGACAGTTTTGTCAAACTGGTCGAAGACTCACTGAATTTTAGTTCGGCTCATTTTAAACTTCCCGAAAAGCCTACCATTCAGTTTGAACAGCTTGCTCAGCTCAAACAGTTGGCAGCAGAAATTGATATCAGTCTTCTAGAACCGTATTACTCGCTTGATGGCGAACACTATAAACATGTAAGCGGCACAATATTTCGTAATGGGGCATTTAATAAGTTATTTAGTGAATGTTTGCCACAGTTATTACAAGTTTTAAAGCAAAGCGACAGTATTTTAGTTTTTGATGGGTCTTTGGCAGTACAACGGGAACTCATTTTTAAGTTTTTAGGCCAGCTTGCCGATCAGAAAGTTTTCAAGAAATGTCCTGCTGAAATTTCAGATGGATTTTATCAGCATCCTTGTATTCAGCAGATTCAGCAGTTATTTGGTGTGCTGAAAAACTACGCTGAACAGTTCGATCAGCTTCATATTTATTTAAAAGCTTATTTGTGTGTAGAGGTTAAAAAACGTTTACCACAGGTTTTACAAAACAAGGGTGAGACGACTTTTTCTCAGCAAATTCGCACTTTGTCAGAAGCTTTAAAGGGCGAGCAGGGGCAACGTTTCGCCGTATTTGTGCAGGCTCGATACCCCTTAATTTTGGTTGATGAGTTTCAAGACACCAACCAAGACCAAGATGACATGCTCGCCAGCATTTGGCGTCATCCAGAACGTTATCAAAAAGGTTGCATGATTATGGTGGGTGACCGTAAGCAGGCAATTTACGGTTTCCGTGGTGGGGATATGCTCACCTTCTTGAATGCCTACAAAGATATTCAGGCAAAGCATGGTCGCGAATATAAGTTAATTCATAACCACCGTTCAGTCGCTGACTTGGTTGAAGTGGTTGATGCCTTATTTCAAAGGCAAATCGACTTTGGTGAACAGGTTCAATATGACCCAATTCGGGCAGGGACTCGACCACATCCAGTTTTAATCGATCAAAACCAGCCTAATCCGCATCCTTTACGTTGGGTCATGCTAAAAGACAAGGAAACGGAAGCACAGCAAGTCGCGTGGAAAATACGTGATTTACTCAATCAGTCACATGCTGGACAACTTTATTTTCAAAAAGATGCTCAGACTCAAACCTTAAATGAAGATGATATTGCGGTCTTGTCCCGTAATCATGATGGTCTTGATAAAGTTCAATTTGAATTAGAACGTTTAGGAATACGAGTTAACCGGCCATCAAAACGAAGTGTTTTTGATTGCACAATTGCTCAGGATGTTGGAGCCTTACTCACAGCGATACTCCATCCTTACGATGAGGCCAAAGTGAAACGAGCTTTGATTAGCCGTTTATTTGCTATGGACCTTAAACAGCTATTGCAACTCGAACAAACGGCCGAAGGTTTAAGCCAGTTTATGACTGGTTTTGATGCTATTCGTGAGCTTTGGTCAGCTCAGGGCTTTTTAGTAGCATGGCAGCAATGTTTAAACCAATTTGACATTTGGAAAAATCTGGTTGCTGTCCAGAGTAAAGATAATGAGCGGGTTGTGGTGAACTTGCGTCATTTGACCGAAATTTTGAGCCAACATAGCGAGAAATATCAGGGCGCGCAAAATCTCTATCATTGGTATCTCAAGCAACTACAGTCACCGCTTGACCGTGAATGGGAGTTAGAGCGTAGGTTGTCGAGTGAAGCTGGCGTACAGCTCATGACCATTCACCAGTCAAAAGGTCTTGAGTTTAAAATTGTCTTTTTGCTCGGGGCCGACAAGCCATTTCGGGAAAATAACAAAACGCTTAACTTCTCGACCCAAGATATAACGGTTCCGGAGTCGGCTCAAACTCTAACACAACGTGTTGTTGCGATTGCCGATAAAACATATTTAAACGAAACCGAGCTGAAGCAGCATGAAGAACGGGCTTTGGCGGAACAAAACCGTCTATGGTACGTTGCTTTAACACGGGCAAGTCATCGTGTTTATGCGCTCTTACAAGATACGGATGGTAAGTCTGTTTCAGGTTTGGCATTTTGGAAAAACAGAGCTGAACCATTCCAGCACCGTTGTTGTACCGATGAAATAATTTTGGAGCAACCACCTGCTGCAAGACATTTAAATCAACACATCAATATTATTGAGATACAGGCACAGCATTTTCCTGATCAACGCTTTTATTCAAGAGGCAAAACCAGTTTTAGTTATCTGGTACAGCATTTAAGACATAAAGTAGGTACAGATTTACTCGCGAGCCAGAGCCATGAGGCTGTTTTAGCCGAAGATGAACTCGATCAGGTTATTTCTGTTGAGGCGGCTACAGCACAACCCATTAGCTGGATCAAAAGCAATTTTCCGAGAGGCACACTCGCAGGTAATTTCTTACATGAAATTTTTGAACATATTGATTTTCAATGTTCAGATGAGTGGGTAAGTGAAATACGCCGTCGTTTTAAAAATGACTACAGTAGTTTGTGGCAAGATTTATTAATCAAATACCAAGAAAGCTTTCCCGAAGAACAAGAAGCGGAATATTCGCTTTATCATGCTGTGGCGACATGGTTGCAAGAAATTCTAAGCACGCCGTTATATCAAGGCTTTCGCCTAAATCAGTTACAACCAGAGCACTATTTATCAGAGTGTCCTTTTTATTTGGCCCTGTCAGATCGGGTATTAGCCATGAAACGTATTCAGCAGTTGTTTGCTGAATATGGTATGGAAATGCCTGAGTTATTAGAGGCTCGTTCTGCTCGCTATTTAAATGGTTCGATAGACTTGGTTTATTTTGATGGGCAGCGTTATCACATTGCTGACTATAAGAGTAACTACTTGGGTGAGAACCTTGTTGATTACAGTGTAGAAAGCATTGCACAAAGTATGTCTTTAGCCAGCTATTGGCTACAAGCGGGCCTGTATTTGGTTGCGTTACATCGTTATTTAAAAGTCAAAATGCAGAATTATGATATTGAACAACACTTAGGTGGGGCAACTTATCTTTACTTACGCGGTATGAATGGCGAAGCTGAGCAAGGCTATTATTATTGGCAGCCAAGTACAGAATTTGTTCTACGACTTGATGCTATTTTAGGGTACTTTGCTGAGGATAAAATTGCATAAAAAATGCTGATAAATGATCTAATTTTAGTATTAACAAATACTTGGGGTGTGGATAAGCCTGTCTATAACCATGTGGACAAGCGTGTGGAAAACTAGGTGGATAAGTGTGTGGACAATCTAAATAGCCCTGAACAAAGCGATTTAAGCTGGTTAACGACTTGGAGTACCTTTCTAAATCAAGCCCCGTTTACTGCACAGACACAAGCTCCAGAGGCAGCTTATTTTTTGCAGCAGCTTGTTGAAGCGAGCTTGCAAGGTGACAGTTGTATTGAGATTAGCCCAGAGCAAACAGAAGCACTTGGTCAACTGGTGATATCTGCTGAACAAGCCATGTCTCAAGTTGGCCCTTGTGTCCACGACGGGCAGGGGTTGGCATTATACCGATATTGGAACCTAGAGCAACGTCTAGCTGAGCAAATTCGCCGATTAAAGCAGCAACCAATTCAACCAGTTTCGTGTGAAGAGCATTTAGACTTACTCACTGATCCTCATCAGCGAGCTGCCTTGCAAATGGTGACTCGGCAGAGTTTGAGTATTATTACAGGTGGGCCGGGTACAGGTAAGACCTATACGCTCGCTCGTATTATTGCTGTGCTGAGCCAAGCAATTCCTCACATTCGTGTAGCAATGGCAGCTCCGACGGGTAAAGCTGCACAGCGAATGCAAGAAGCCTTACAAAATTCGTTTAATGATCCGAAACTTCTTGAGTCGGGACTAGTTAGTGATGAGCTAAGAAACCAAAGTACCCAAACCATTCATCGATTATTAGGTATGGGGCATAGTCAAACTCCACGGTTTAATCAAAAACAGCCTTTGCCTTATGACGTTATTGTGGTGGATGAAGCCTCTATGCTGGATTTAAATCTGGCAACGTTATTATTTGAAGCTGTTCCTGAGTCTTGTCGAATTATTTTATTAGGTGATGCCAACCAGCTTGCTTCTGTAGATGTTGGAGCGGTACTTGCAGATTTACAGCAAATCGAGGCTTTATCTGAAAACCGTGTTCACCTTCAAACCAGCCGTCGTTTTGCAGAAGGTGCTTTGATTGGTCAGGTGGCACGATTTATTCAAATGCAAACCAGTCAAATCAATCATGAGCAAGTTTTACAACAGTTTGAAGTCGATATTGTTCAGGTTTCAGAATTACGTTCAATTCCTTTAGAGGCTGATATGCCTGATGTAGTTCAGCTTGAATATTTACCTGAAGGATCATTTACAGAGCTGGAAGCTTACTACCAAAAATTGATGGTGGGCTTTCAAGGCTATGTGCAAAGCCTAAAAGCTTATTTACAAGATGATCGATCACTTGAGCATATTGAAAATATTGTTAAGTCATTCGATGACTACCGTATTTTAACGGCAGTTCGTCATGGGCCATTTGGCTTGCAGCAACTTAATCAATATGCCGAACGCTGGTTACAACAACAGCTAGGTATTGTGACTTTAGGAGGATGGTATGTAGGCCGTCCGGTCATGATGACTTATAACGATTACCAGCTTGGTATTTCAAATGGTGACATTGGTTTATGTTTTGAACATAGAACCCAGCCTCAACAGTTTGAAGTCTATTTCCCAAGTTTAAATAAGTGGGTTGCTGCAAACCGATTACCTAAAAGTATTCAAAGTGCATTTGCTTTAACCATTCACAAATCGCAAGGGTCTGAATTTACCCACACAGCTGTTGTTCTCGATCAGGCCGCTAAGAATTTGTTAAGCCAAGAGTTAATTTACACTGCGATTACACGAGCGAAAAAAGTGGTCAGTCTGTTGGTTCATCCAGAGGCTTTATTGCAATCTTTTACAGTTCGTACGACCAGAAAAAGCGGTTTAGTTGAAAAAGTTAATCGGTTAGTTCGTTAAGGCAAACTTAATATTTTTACCCTTGTAAGAAAAAGCTTACATGGATTCGAGATATTTGCTGCTAGAGAACATACCCTGTTTTTGAGATTATAAACGCACAACGAGCTTGGCAAGGAATGTCGGGCAAAATCGCACAATAATAACAACTTAAGTCGAGAGACTGCGAACTTACAATGAAGTAGGTGAATAAAGAGGAAACTTACAGCCGCTAAGCCTTGTAGTTTTGGGAGAGACTACAGGGCTTTTTTATATTTTGAGTTTTTATCACGTTAAATAAATTAAATAACCCCTTGTTTGCGTCGTGCTATTTCTTATTCTGATTATCAATAATTTAACTCAAGCATATTAATATATTTATTTGTAATATGATTCTTAAATGGGCATTTTTCGCGTGAATTGTTAAGTTAAATGTTATACAGAACCGTACGTTATTTAGCTGTTACAGATAAACGCTAAATATTAGACAGACCTGTACGTTTTCGCTTACATGATGATAAGAAAAATACTACTTTTCTTCATAATTGGATATGACAAAATACATCACATAAGGAAATAGAAATAAAAACAACGGAAGTGAGTAAAACGAGAAGAAGGATGTGGAAAGCATCTCACACATAACAATAAGAACAGCGATAAACACGATAAACAAGAACTACAGCGCCAAAAACCCAAGCAGAAATGCTTGGGTTTTTTATTTTAGCGCTAAGTTATTACGATTTAGACTAGATCTGTTTCATGTGAATCGCTACCAAACAATGAGCGACGCTGATCTCTAGGAATTCGTGGGCATTGGCTAGAAATTTGATAGAGCAAGCTGGCTAGAGCCGGAAGGTGAGTGCCTACTACGGACTTTCCAGTGGTTAACAGTGAAACGCTAATATCTCGCTCTGGGTCGGCCCAACATAAAATATTAGAAAAGCCGAGATGACCAAAAGCTTGTCCAGTCATTGGACCAAATAAACCTACTGGATTGCTACCGAGCATGGGACCTAGTGCATAACGCATAGGTATTAATAAGGTTCGGTCAATGTTAACTCCTGTGGTCGGTAGAGTTGCTCTAAAAATTGTTTTCTCACTTAAAATTTGTTTGCCTTGGTAACTTCCTCCACTTAAAAGCATTTCAAAGAAGCGTCCAGCTTGTTCGGCACTGGTATAAATGTTGCCAGCAGGGCAGATGGTATCCATAAAGCGGCTATCATTAGTTACATCTACAGCGAGTTGTAAGCCGCCACCTAGTACATGATTTAAATAATGATCTGTTCCTAAGCGAGGATGTAAACCTGTTGCACAATTGAGTGCAACTTTGGAGCGATACTCTGGCTTCAAACCATAGTTGAAATAAGGCATGTCCATCGGCTTCTCGATGGTCTCATGCACAAATTGGCGAAGGTCTTGCCCTGTGACTCGCTCAATAATTTCACCTAAAATATAACCTGCCGTTACTGCATGATAGGCGAGGTGATTTCCTGCTGGAGAAACAGGTCTTGCTGCATATAGGCGCTTTAAAATTTCATCTTTATCAAAAAGCAGTTCAGGAGTGACTTCTCCATCAACATAAGGAATGCCTCCCCGATGTGCTAACAAATGAAAGATGGTCGCACGGCGCTTCCCATTTACACCATATTCAGGAATGTAATAACTGACGGGGTCAAGTAAGTTGATTTCACCTTTTTCATCTAAAAGATGAATCAACATAGCAGTAATCATTTTGGATGCTGAAAATAAGCAAACAGGAGTATCCGGCGTTGCGATGAGGGCATTATTTTGCAAACCTTCTGGAGAGTTCCCTTGAGCATAGCCAATGCTTCGATTTAATAAAATTTTCCCTTGTCTACGTAAACAAAAAGTAATGAGCGGATAGTTCCCGGTTTTATAGAGCGACTCAATACTCTTCCAGATCTTTTGAACCTGACGTTCACTCATTCCACCTTGTTCAGCAGGTACCTCATCTTTGTGATGAATGACCGATCCAATATCGTCTGGTACTGGACAGGTGTTGGTCGAAAATATTTTCACACGTCCCTCGCGTTTCTTTCTTTTTATTGACGGTCAAGTGTGCAGGGTTCGGATGCGTATGTCAGTGTCTAAAATGACAGGTAACTGAAAACAATTTTGCAATCCATATATAGATACCTTAAAATAGGCAACTTGCTGTAGTGATGCACGGCAGTCAGTTGCGCTCAACTGATTCATATCATTTTATTTTTTAAGCATCTCGGAGAAATCGAATGGCTTTAACTAATGCAGACCGCGCAGAGATCATTGCTAAATTTGCTCGCGCTGAAAACGACACTGGTTCACCAGAAGTACAAGTAGCTTTATTGACTGCTCAAATCAATGATTTACAAGGTCACTTTAAAGCTCACAAACACGACCACCATAGCCGTCGCGGTTTGATCCGTATGGTTAACCAACGTCGTAAATTACTTGACTACTTAAATGGTAAAGACCACGAGCGTTACACTGCTTTGATCGGTGCTTTAGGTCTACGTCGTTAATTCGATTTTGCTTTGTTTTCGGTTTATCGCATGTTGCTATGCTTTGTTTCTGGAAAGAAAGTTTCGCCTAATCAACCGTTAGGCGATTTATAGAAGGGGCGCTTGTGCGCTCCTTCTTTGCGTTTAATATTATTTAAAATTTTTGGTCTAGTGTGATGGCTTCTAAGCTTTGTCATTTATCTACCAATAGTTGTAGCCTGAATGCCAAACCTTAGGGGTCTCACTAGAATAAAATTAGGAAAATACAATACATGTCAATGTTTAACATCGTTCGTAAAGAATTCCAGTTCGGTCAACATCAAGTCGTTTTAGAAACGGGTCGCGTTGCACGTCAAGCAAATACAGTTTTAATTACAATGGGCGGCGTAACTGTTTTAGTTGCAGTTGTTGCTCAATCTAAAGCAAAAGCGGGTCAAGACTTTTTCCCGTTAACAGTTAACTATCAAGAAAAACAATATGCAGCTGGTCGTATCCCTGGTGGTTACGGTAAGCGTGAAGGTCGTGCTTCTGAAGCTGAAACTTTAATTTCACGTCTTATTGACCGTCCAATTCGTCCATTGTTCCCAGAAGGTTACTTCAACGAAATTCAAGTAACAGCAACAGTTGTTTCTTCTGACAAAACTATGGAAGCTGATATTGCTGCAATGTTAGGTACTTCTGCTGCATTAGCAATTGCAGGTACACCATTCCGTGGCCCAATCGGTGCAGCACGTGTTGGTTTAATTAACGGCGAATATGTTTTAAACCCGAATTTTGAACAAATGGCTCAGTCTGACCTTGACCTTGTGGTTGCTGGTACAGAAGCGGCTGTATTAATGGTTGAATCTGAAGCAAAAGAACTTTCAGAAGACCAAATGCTTGGTGCTGTGCTTTTCGGTCATGACGAAATGCAAATCGCGATTCAAGCAATTAAAGAATTTGCTGCTGCTGCCGGTGCAGTGGAATCAACTTGGGTTGCTCCAGCTAAAAATGAAACACTTCGTGAGCAATTAAAAGCAGCTTTCGAAGCTAAAATTTCTGAAGCGTATACGATTGCGGTTAAACAAGATCGTTATGCAGCATTAGATGCACTTTATGCAGAAGCTGTAGCTCAGTTCGTTCCTGAAAATGACGAAACTGGTCTTGCTGACGAAGTAAACGAATTATTTGAAGACCTTAAATATCGTACAGTACGTGACAACATCTTGTCTGGTAAGCCACGTATTGATGGTCGTGATACTAAAACTGTTCGTGCGATCGACGTTCAAGTTGGCGTATTAGACCGTGCACACGGTTCTGCATTATTTACACGTGGTGAAACTCAGGCGTTAGTAACAACAACTTTGGGTAATACTCGTGATGCGTTAATGGTTGATACGCTTTCTGGTACTAAAACTGATAACTTCATGTTGCACTACAACTTCCCTGCATACTCTGTAGGTGAAACAGGTCGTGAGTCTGGTCCTAAACGTCGTGAAATTGGTCATGGTCGTTTAGCACGTCGTGGTGTTCAAGCTGTTCTTCCTGCTGCTGACCGCTTCCCATACGTTATTCGTATTGTATCTGACATTACTGAATCTAACGGTTCATCTTCAATGGCCTCTGTATGTGGTGCGTCATTATCTCTTATGGATGCAGGTGTTCCACTTAAAGCACCAGTTGCGGGTATCGCAATGGGCTTAGTGAAAGAAGGCGATCGTTTTGCGGTACTTTCAGACATCTTAGGTGACGAAGACCACCTTGGTGACATGGACTTTAAAGTAGCAGGTTCTGCAAACGGTATTACTGCACTTCAAATGGACATCAAGATCGAAGGTATTACTGAAGAAATTATGGAAGTTGCGTTAAACCAAGCGTTTGCTGGTCGTATGCACATCCTTAATGAAATGAACAAAGTAATTTCACGCGCTCGTCCTGAAATTTCAATGCATGCTCCAACATTTGAAGTAATTACAATTAATCCGGACAAGATTCGTGATGTAATTGGTAAAGGTGGTGCAACAATCCGCCAAATTACTGAAGAAACTAAAGCTGCTATTGATATTGAAGATAACGGTACAGTTCGCGTATTTGGTGAAACTAAAGCTGCTGCTAAAGCTGCAATTGCAAAAATCCAAGCGATTACTGCTGAAGTTGAACCAGGTAAAATCTACGACGGTAAAGTTATCCGTATTGTAGAATTTGGTGCATTCGTAAACATTATGCCAGGTACTGATGGTCTTCTTCATATTTCGCAAATCTCTAATGAGCGTATTGCGAACGTAACTGATGTTCTTAAAGAAGGTCAGGAAGTGAAAGTACAAGTTGCTGATGTTGACAACCGTGGTCGTATCAAATTGACTATGAAAGATATTGAGCAAGCATAATTGCTTAACTCACTAAAAAAGTCCGCTTGATGCGGGCTTTTTTTATGGCATGATGCAAGTAACACACAAATAGATCGACGTGGTATGCAGGTTTATTATTTTTATCGTCATCAAAAGGATGGCTATGTTTTTTTGAGCCGAGAAAAGCACACTGAACATGTTCTGGAATTTTTCTGGATTGATAGTGTGAGATCTGACGTTGTTAACCATAATGAAGAGTGGCAACAAAAAATTCAGCAGCTTTCAGATGTCGCAATTAATGAATTTCATATGCGAGATATTGCCAATATTGAGCATCCTTGTGCCTTTGATACGCTTGAAGAATATGACCTGCTCATTTTTAAAAAGCTTGTTACACCTGATGATGAAATTAAAAATGGAGAAACACACGAGAGTGTGTTTGGCTTAGCTACCACGCCAATTAGTTTTATTTTTACCCCTAAAGTTCTGATTAGTGTACGTGAGCAGGGCAACAAGTCGATTGAAAATTATATTCAGCGTCTTGAAAATATTTTATGTAAAACCTTAGAAGAACAAAATAAAACCCGTAAGTTGCCTAATTCACCTGTAGATTTATGTTTACGTCTGCTCAATAGCATGGTGGATGGTTATCTTGATATTCGTTCGCCTTTAACCAGACGAGTCGAGCACTGGCAACAACAACTATTACAGGGCAATCGTCGTTTTAAACAATGGCATCAACTGTTTCATGAAAACATGGCCTTTCAGCAGGTCGAAAACTTGTGTGAAGAACAAATCGAAACCCTACAAGAGTTTCGGGATGAAATTGTAGAAAATTATCATCATGTGATTGGTGAGCGTACGCATAGTTCACAAGATCTTTTATTAGTTCGTTTGAATGATTTAATGAGTCATGTAGAACGTATTCAAAAACATACTTTACGCTTACGGAGTGCGATTCAATCGGCAATAGATTTGCATTTCTCAGCGATTGCAAACCAGACTAATGAAAATATGCGTATTCTTGCCATTATTACCGCTGTATTTGCGCCTCTCACGCTTTTAACTGGTATTTACGGGATGAACTTTGAGTTTATTCCGGGGCTTAAATCGCCAGTGGGTTTCTGGATTATGCTCGGTGTCATGTTGCTCAGTACGGTTTTATTGTTGTACTACTTCTATAGACAGCATTTAGTTGGGCGTGGTGAGAAAAGCGTTATTGATTTATTGGCTCAGCAGCACCGTCAAGAGCGTATGAATTTGTTCTGGTTTTTGGAATATGAACCGATTAAGCAGACTTTGAAGGAAGTGGAGAAGATTACTCGGTTGAAGTAATAGGAATTTTCAAAGATCAGTAAAGTTGATTTGTTAGTACTGCCTCAAATATATGGATTAATTAGATATTTTTTGTATAGGCATATCCTTACTTTTGACTGGGCAAAAGTAACAAAACCCCTTTATTGGACTGACGGTACATCCATGTTATCGCAGTCCAAAAGGCGGCATCCATGCCGCCCATCACGTTAGTTCATACCTACTTTAAAGATTATTTAGAAGAAAAAATCTTAATGAAAATGCTTCAACTGTTTTCTAAGTTGTTGCACTTCATCAATCAAATCTAACATCACCGCAACTGCTGCCAAACTTGCATCAAAGTCACGTTGCAAACGATACGCTTTACGAGCACGAATAACATCTTCACCCAAAAACTGATGTTTTTCAGGTGGAGTATCAATCGCTAAAATATCGTACTCAATGAGCTCTAGAATCCAGTCCGGGCTTTGACCACAGGCTTGAGCAAATTGTTGCAGATCAAATGTACATTGTTCATCAACGACTTCAGCACTAAAGGTGTGGCCGTCACATACAATTTCTCGATAATGGATGGTTGTCATGATCTTGCTCCCTAATGAGATGAACGAGGTTCGAATGAAGCAAAGGCTTCTGCCAATTGCTGATAGGCTTCTTTTTCTTTTTCAGAATGCACAGGTGGGAATACAATATTTAAAATTAAATAAAGATGGCCTGGCGTTTTATTTGGTATCCCTTTGTCTTTTAAACGTAGCTGTTGTCCCTGTTTTGCATTTTTTGGTAAATTGACATGTAAAGGTCCTGCAGGTGTTTTTACTTCAATACCTTGACCTAATGCGGCCTCCCAAGGCGCTACATCTACAGTTAAATATACATCACTGCCTTCTACATGAACACGATCTGTATCTTTATATTGAATCTCGATATAAAGATCGCCGTTGGCACCACCATTGATGCCACTTTGTCCTTGTCCGCTTAGACGAATTTGTTGGCCTTCCTTCATCCCTTTAGGTATTTTCACCTGTAGGGTTTTGCGTTGTACCTCAGGCTCACCATAAACATTCACAGTCGGAATTTGTAAGGTAATCTGTTGTGTTGACCCATGATAGGCAATATCAAGATCGACCTCTATGCTGGCATGTTGATCTTCACCCCGATAACTACGTTGTTGCCTTTGGTATTGTTGTTGTCCACCACCAAAGCCTGCACCAAAACGACCAAATAAGTCTTCAAAACCGCTAAAGTCAGCTTGTTCACCGCTGCCGCCTGTAAAGCCCTGACGATAAAAGCGTGCGCCATCAAATCCACCTTGAGCTGCACCTTGGCCAAAGCCGTTGAAACCTTGTGGGTGGTCTAACATTTGGTCATATTCAGCCTTTTTTTCGGCATTGCTTAAGGTGTCGTAGGCAACGTTAATCGCCTGCATCTTTTCTTCTGCATCTTTTTCTTTGCTGATATCGGGGTGATATTTACGAGCTAATTTGCGATATGCTTTTTTAATTTCATCAGCAGAGGCTTCTCGTTTAACCCCTAATTCTTCATAATAATTTTTGGCCATAATGTTTTATCACGATGGTGTTGTTTATTTCATTATGAAACAATTTTTAAGGCTTTCAATGAGCTAGATTGTATAAGAGTTGTTCTCTTACAAAAATGGGAGACTAGGTGGAAGAGACATAAGTCGATTAGGACTATGCCTCTCATTCTTTATATGAAAGTTTGATATAAACCGTATAAGGCAATTAATAAAAGCAATAGGCCGCATAAGCCGAGTATTTTAGGATATAAGTGGCTGTTAGAAAGGCGACGGAAGAATACATAAACCAAAGATAGGGTTAAAAAATCTAAAACAATCCATGTCAGTGTAAGAAGGGTCAAACTGAAATTTAGGTTAGGGGAAATAGAGACAAATTGAGGAAAGAAAGCTGAAAAGAAAATAATATCTTTAGGGTTTGAAATACCCACTAAAAAGCCTTTTTTAAAACCACCATTTTGGGCAGAAACGGTTTGTATTGCCTCAGGATGCGGAGCTTGGATGACTTCTTTGAGAATATTAAATCCTAAATAGCCAATATAGAGACAACCTAAATTACGAATAATATTTAAATAGCTTTCATTAATACCGAGTACTCCTTTAAGTACGAGTACCGAAATAAAAATTAAAACCAGTGAGGCGAGATTTGTACCAAAAATGGTTTCCAGTGCTTTTTTATATCCGCCTTTCAGTCCGGCGCTTGCCACCAAAATCATGACAGGGCCAGGTGTGGCGATCATAATAATGACACTGAAAATAAAGAGAAAATAATCAAAATAATTCATGAAATATAAGCATCTTATTTATTGGGTTATAAAGTAAGCTCATATTAACTGATTTAAAATAACATGCTGAAAATTCTCATCAAAAATTATAGATAAATAAAAAGGCGGTTTGACCGCCTTTTTATAAAGTAAGAGATTAACTCAAATGTTCACCAAACAGACCTAATGCTTCTTCGGCAGTGAATTCATAACGAGTATTACAGAACTGGCAATCCATTTGAATCGGGTTTTGTGCTTCCAATGTTTCATGAACAGCATCAACACCAATTTGAATGAGTGCTTTAGCACAGCGCTCTTTAGAGCAAGTACAGCCAAATTTTAAATGTTCAACCTCTGGCAAGCGTACTTCTTCTTCATTATAGAGACGATACAAAATTTCATTCGCTGAAAGCTCAGTTAGTTCTTCAGGCTTGAGCGTTTCAGTCAGCATGGTTAAACGTGGCCATAAATCTTCATCAACCAGTTTTTGCTCTTCCTCATCATGACGAGGTAATAACTGAATGAGTAAACCACCAGAGCGTTTAGCTGTACTTGCCAACACAATACGAGTTGGAATTTGAGCAGATAAATCATAATACTGCATCAAACAGCCCGCTAAGTTTGTTTGGTCAAGAGGTACGATCCCTTGATAACGCTCACCATGCTCAGGTTCGATGTTAATAAATAAAATTGGATTAACTAAAGCGCCAAGGACTGTACTGCTGTCAGTTGCTTCAACAAAACGAGGATCTGTTTCGTAGTCTGCTAAAGCACGGACTTCACCTAAGTGATTACATTCAGCCATGGCCCATTTGAAAGAGCCGCTAGCCTGGATTTGCAAGCTGATACGGCCTTTGATTTTTAAAGTACTTGCAAGTAATGCAGTCGCGCTCAACATCTCGCCTAATAGAATCTTAACCGCAGGCATGTAGTCGCGTTGAGCTAAAATAGTTTGTAATGCTTCTTCCAGATGAACTACTTCACCGCGAACAGGAAAGTCCTCTATATAAAAGCGTTGGCGTAAATCAGACATAATATTCTCCAGGGCCCTAAGCAGATTATAACAACTTCGGTTTAATCAAGCTTAGGGAATGCAGCGTGGCTGCAAGCAGGACATCGGCAACTCTTGTACCGATTGTCGCAATCATTTAGGCAATGTGAATAAGTCCTTAATATAGCCATTTTGCGAAATCTCAAGTTATTCTTCGTGATCTCGTGTAATGTCGATACGATTTGGTTGTAAATGACGCTTTAAATTCACGTCATGTCTTGATGTGGCTTGCTGTGCATCGCTTTCAAAGAGATGTTCAAGTTCAGCCAGCGCATTACGATGAGTTTCAAAAACCTTTTGTTCATCGGTATAAATACTTTGCTGCTGAATGAGTAATTTCTCATCATAATCTCGAAAGATTTCGATATTGTTATAGGCTTGTTCATCTGAAATACCAAGTTCGCGTAAAGCGCGATAAGCCATACCTAGTGATGATAAATAGGTTTCACGCCAAATATGTTCAACACCTAAGTCTCTTAATAGATGTACATGATGTCGGTCACGTGCACGTGCTAGTAACTTTATGTGGGGATAGTTCAATCTTAGATGCCGCGCAACGTTCATAGAGTCTTCGACATCGTCTATTGCGAGAATAAATACTTGGGCTTTTTCGATGCCTGCCGAGCGAAGTAAGTCAGGTTGGGTGACATCTCCATAGTAGAGTTTACCGCCGTATCGACGCACAAAGTCCACTTGGTGAAGGTTGTTGTCGATGGCAGTAAAGCCTAAGTGCTGCAAACGGGCAATACGCGCAATAATTTGTCCAAAGCGACCAAACCCAGCAATGATAATTGGATTATCTTGTTGCGGAATTTCATCATATTCAGGTGGGCGTTCTTTATTAAACAAAGGAATGATTTTAGTTGCCATAATCCAGTAAATGACTGGGGTAAGAACCATCGACAACGTCACAATCAGGGTAACAGGTTCTAATAAAGCATCAGTCAAAACTTTTTCACTTTTAGCAAGGCTTAAAATGACAAATGCAAATTCACCACCTTGCGCTAAACATGTTCCAAGCAGCAGGCTATTGTTCCAACTATATTTTTTATAGCGGGCAATAGCGGTCAACACGAGGGTTTTTATAACGAGTAAGCCAATCGCTCCGCCAATAATGAGCCAAGGCATTTCAATAAATAAAGACAGTTGTGTGGTCATGCCCACAGTCATAAAGAACAAACCAAGTAATAGCCCTTTAAACGGAGCAATACTTGCTTCAAGTTCATGACGAAATTCTGAGTCGGCTAAAAGCACCCCAGTAAGAAAAGCGCCTAGTGTCGTGCTAATTCCTAAAGTGTCCATAAGTAGCACAACAGCGAGAATAATAAATAACCCCACTGCGGTAATCAGTTCGGTCGCACCACTTTTTGCGACAAAACGAAAAAATGGACGCATCACATAACGACTAAATAGGAATAGTCCACTAAATGTTGCGATGATAGCAGCAAAATAAGCAATACCATGATGGGTAGATTCGGTTCCTGCCAAGAGGGGAATGACTGCTAGTAAAGGTATTGCTGCAATATCTTGGAACAGTAAAATTGAAAATGATTGCTGGCCATAAGTCGTATTGAGCTGTTGTTTTTCAGACAGAAGCTGTAATACAAAAGCCGTAGAAGATAGCGCAAGCGCAAAACCAATCACAAAGCTCGCAGCGAGGTGTTGTTGAAATAGCAGGAATATGGTGAGCATGAGAATTATGCCCGTAATCACCACTTGCAAACTTCCCATCACGAAAATAGAGTCACGCATTTCCCATAAGCGCTGTGGACGTAACTCTAAGCCAATCAGGAACATAAGTAAGATGACCCCAAACTCAGCCAATTCCATAATGGCTTCAGGGTCATGGGCAATATTTAAAACACTTGGGCCAAGAAGTATGCCCGTAAATAAATAACCTAAAACTGTTGCAATCCCTAAGCGTTTACCCAAAGGGACTAAAATCAGAGAAGCTCCAAGAAAAATAGTTGCTTGCAGTAGGAATGACATTCATTACCCCGAATGTATTGATCTTTTTAAGTGTAAAGCCAAAAAGGTTTCTTCACACCATGATATTCAAGTCATCTAACTAAATTCTTGCGGGTCAACATCAATAGAGAGTCTGAGTTGATGCTGTCTTTGCGCATGGACCAACTGAGCCCACCATTGTCTTAAGTAAAAATGCAGACGAGCGCGGTCAGCAGACAAAATCACCATATGGGCGCGGTAACGTCCCGCTTTACGTTCCATTGGTGCGGGAATTGGCCCCCAAATATCAACAATACCACCTGCAATTTGGCGAAGTTGCTCAGCAGCTTCATTTAAAAAATGTAAAGTATAGTCACGATCTTTTGACTCAGCACGAATTAAAACTGCATAACGATAAGGCGGCAGTAAAGCAACTTTACGCTCAGCCAATGTTTGCTTTGCGACTGCCCGATAATCTTTTTCAATTAGCGTGGTGAGTAAAGGATGATCTGGCCTTAAAGTCTGTAAATAAACATGGCCTTTATGTTCTCCACGACCTGCACGACCAGCCACTTGTACAATCAATTGAGCAGTACGCTCTGGCGCTCGAATATCGACACTCAATAAACCTGCATCAATATCTAAAATAGCAACCAAGGTCACATGTGGAAAATGGTGACCTTTTGCCAACATTTGCGTACCAAGCAAAATCGAAGGTTTATTTTGCTGAATGCGATCATAAATTTTTTGCCAGCTACCTACTCGGCTGGTGCTGTCACGATCGACCCGAATCACATCATGATCTGGAAATAATTCTTGTAAATGCTCTTCAACCTTGGCTGTGCCAGCACCTAAAGTTTTGAGGCTCTTTTGCTGACATTCAGGGCAGTGGTCTGGCAAGCGATGAACCGTGCCGCAGTGGTGACAATGTAAATAAGAATAAGGCTGAGTGTGCAACGTAAAATGCGCATCACAATGCGGACAATTCGCTTGCCAACCACAACTTTCACAGACCAGAACAGGTGCATAACCACGTCGGTTTAAAAAGATTAGAACTTGTTCTTTTCTTGCTAGGGTATTTTTAATTTGCTCGATTAAAGGCTGGCTAATTCCATGCTGTTTTTTGACAATTTTAAGATCAATCAAATGCATTTTTGGTAAAAGCGCATGGCCTGCACGTTGGTTCAGCTGAAGTGCAGTTAACTTGCCAGTTTCGACTAAGTGATAGCTATCAATGCTTGGGGTTGCTGAACCTAAAAGAACAGGACAGCCTTGTAAATGTCCGCGGTAAAGCGCGACATCACGGGCATGGTAACGAAAGCCTTCTTGTTGTTTATAAGACAGATCGTGCTCTTCATCTAAAATGATAAGGCCCAAACGTGGCAGCGGGGTATAAATGGCTGAACGTGTTCCTAAAATAATAGAGGCCTTTCCAGCCTGTGCTTGTTGCCAGGCTTGTAGGCGTTTAGAGTCATTTAAGCCCGAATGTAATAAAGCAATGTCACAGTTAAAACGAGATTTAAAGCGTGAAATGGTTTGAGGGGTTAAACCAATTTCAGGAACTAACACCAGTACTTGCTTACCTTGCTTTAGCACTTCATGCATGATGTGCAGGTAAACTTCGGTTTTACCACTTCCGGTTAAGCCATCTAATAAAAACGCTTGATATTGATGCTGTGCATTAATGACGTGCTGAGTTGCTTTCTTTTGGTCTTCATTGAGCGTGAGTGGCATTTGAGCCAATTGTACGGGTGCTGGGCTAAAGTCATGTGGCTCAAGCGTACAGTCTACCAGTCCTTTCTTTTGAAGTGCTTTAAGTGTCGCAGTTTCTACACCACTCAAATTAAGAATATTTTCTGTGGTTCCGGCAGGGTGTAATTTTAAAATTTGATAAGCGTCTTGTTGTTTGATTGAGCGTTTTAGCAGAGCTTCAACATTGTCACATGGAATGATTTTCCATAGATGAAATAAAACATCCATGGGTTTACCCTGACGTAATAACGCAGGTAAAGCAGTTTGCATGACCTCACCAATCGGAAATTGGTAATATTGTGCCGACCATGTCAATAAATTTAAAACTTGTTCATCTAAAATAGGCTCATCATCTAAAAGTTCAGAAATGGCTTTAAGCTGAAAGTTACCTGTAAATGATTCTTGTGGGTCAACTTTTTCAGTAATGATACCAATCAGGTTTTGCCGTCCAAATGAAATTGCGACGCGTGAACCTACTTGAGCCCGTTCATATTGTGCTTTGGTGAGTGTATAGTCAAAAGTGTCGTACAGATGCACAGGTACGGCAACACGCACACGATAAACAACTGAATCAGGCTTTGGCGTTATGGTCATAGAGGCTCATTTCGTCAATTTTAAAAAACGGCATAGCGTCGTGAAGAGGACTTGGGTATTCTACACAGGCTATAGAATGAATATGAATGATTGCGTAGCATAGATGCAACAGCAGCGACTATTATTTTTGGAAAATTAGAACATTACCATGCCTGCATATCAATTTACTGCTATTGATGCTTCAGGGAAGCAGCAAAAGGGGGTGCTTGAAGGAGACTCAGCACGTCAGATTCGCCAACAATTACGCGATAAAGCATGGACTCCGATTAGCGTTGACCCTGTTGAACAAAAAGATAAGCATCAAAGCCACGGGTTATTCCAGAAAAAGTTTAGTGCTTATGATTTAGCACTGATGACCAGACAACTCTCCGTTTTGGTTGCTGCTGCAATTCCTCTAGAAGAAGCTTTACGCGCCGTGAGCAGACAAAGTGAAAAAGCACATGTGCAAAATCTTTTACTCTCGGTTCGTTCAAGAGTATTAGAAGGGCATTCACTTGCGCAAGGCATGCAACAGTCAGGTCGTTTTCCTGACCTTTATATTGCAACGGTTGCGGCAGGTGAGCGTTCAGGACACTTAGATCTTATTTTAGATCAGCTATCAGACTACACTGAGAACCGTTTTGCCATGCAAAAGAAAGTTCAAGGTGCCATGATTTACCCGATCATTTTAATGCTGATGTCATTTGGTATTGTGATGGGATTAATGACCTATGTGGTTCCAGAGATTGTAAAAACCTTCGATCAAAGCAAAGATGCCTTACCATGGATTACAGTCGCTTTAATGAAAGCGAGTGATTTTATTCGCCATGCGTGGGTCTTTATCATCCTTTTTGCTGTGATAGGCGTTGTTGCCTTTGTGCGGTTTTTAAAAACAACGGCTGGTCATTATGCTTTTGATCGCTTAACACTCAAATTGCCATTATTCGGTAAACTGTCTCGTGGTATTAATGCTGCACGCTTTGCCAGTACTTTATCTATTTTGACTCGTTCGGGTGTGCCGTTGGTGGATGCTCTAAAAATTGGTGCTGCTGTGACCAATAACTGGGTCATCCGTGACTCTATTGCCCATGCTGCTGAGCGTGTTACCGAAGGTGGTAACTTGGGTACGCAATTGGAGCGCAGTGGTTATTTCCCACCAATGATGGTACAAATGATTCGAAGTGGTGAGGCATCAGGTGAGCTTGACCGTATGCTGGAACGTGCATCAACTATGCAAGACCGTGAGGTGACGACATTTATTTCAACCTTATTGGCATTACTTGAACCGCTTATGCTGGTATTAATGGCAAGCATTGTGTTGGTTATTGTAATTGCGGTTATGCTGCCAATCGTAAATATGAACAATATGATTTAATAACTTTGATATTAGAGATAATGATGAAGATGGTCATGAAACAAAAAGAGCACGTTAAGGATGCTCAAAAAACCTCAAGCGTAGCTTTCGGACTTTCGGCACGTTCGAGCGGTGCTCGAATGAAACGTGCCTCAGGCTTTACCCTTATTGAAGTCATGGTCGTGATTGTTATTTTAGGTGTGTTGGCGGCTTTAATTGTGCCGAACGTCATGGGGCGTAGTGAAAAAGCTAAAATCGATACCACTCAAATTACCTTGAAGGGGGTAGCGGGTGCTTTAGATCAGTACAAGCTCGATAACGGACATTTCCCAACTATGCAAGAAGGTGGACTAGATGCACTTATTAATCAACCTGCTACAGCAAAAAACTGGATGCCAGGTGGTTATGTGAAAGGTGGTTATCCTAAAGATAGTTGGAAAAATGATATTCAATATGTCATTCCAGGAAAAGACGGTCATCCTTTTGACTTATATTCATTTGGTGCAGACGGTAAAGAAGGTGGTGAGGGCAACGATGCCGATATTTACTACCAACCTTAATTAAAATATAAGAGAGATTATCGATTCGGTTAATAAGATAAAACGATAATCCGAATTGATAATCTTTCTTAATCACAAAAATATAATAACTAATTGAAAATAAGGTAAAAAAGTTAATATCTAATTTTGAGATTTAAAATAAGAATTATTCCCATATTTAATAGTTACAAGAAAGTTAAAATATGAGAGAAAATAAGCTATATATTTAAATAAAAGCTTTGCATAATAAATAAAAACCACTTTATAAGACTATGGGAGAGATTAAATGAAAGCATTTCTCATACTTGATGAACTGAATCAGTTTCATTGGGCGATGCTTAAGTCTGTCCTATTGATTTTAGCATTATTACCAATTTCTGAAGTTTCATTAAAACTATGGCTGAGTACAGAAGGTAGCAGCCAAATCATGATTGGTTTCTTCGCATTAAGTATTGTCAGTGCATGGTTAATGGTGAGCTTTTTCACTGCATTAAAAGCAAGCATATGGCAAGCGAAACAAATATCATCTAAATATGAGCAATTAGTTTTTAAAGCTTATCGCTATGTACCAATGGTTTTTTTATCAAGTCTAGTTGCCTATTTATCTTTGCAGTTATCTATCGCTTTTTAATACTGATAGCTAACTTCATTTTTGAAAAAGACGTAGATATTAAATCTACGTCTTTTTTGTTTAAGCAGGCTGTACCAATAGTGTCGTGATTTTACGGACGATCGGTAAGACTAAAAGTAATGTTGGAAAAGCGATTATCCAAGAAATTGCCCATGCCGACATCCATACATATAGAGAAAATTCTTCTAATCCCAAACTTCGTAATGTACTAATCATTGAAACCACAAAAGTCATAATGATCGATAAAAGAAAGGGTAAAACGATAGAGGTATAGCGATTTGGAAGTTTTCTAAAACTAGATAAAGATTTTGAGTTTTTCATTTTAACTCCGTAAACCAACAAACGCCCGTGCCATTCAAAATATAAAAATATTTTGAATAAATAGCTCCAAGCATTGTTGGAGGTATGTTGGCACGTTGATTGACGTAAACGTTTACGGCTTTTGAATCAGCAGATTTAATTTAACATGAATTTTGAAAGCTGAAAATAAAAAGAGGGTGTTTCTTTATTTGTACATATTATATGCTTCAAATCAGATATTTAAGAACATGAGAAAAGTAAATGGAACAAATCGAGTGGAATGATTTTTTAAAAGTAGAGCTTCGTGTAGGTAAAATTATTCAAGCTGAGGTTTTTGAAAAGGCGCGTAAACCTGCTTATATTCTGCATGTAGATTTTGGTGAGGAATTGGGTGTACGTAAATCGAGTGCCCAGATTACTAAACTTTATCAACCGCAGAACTTGATTGATAAATTAGTAGTTGCCGTCGTGAATTTCCCTAAAAAGCAAATAGGGCCTATTCAATCAGAATGTTTAGTGACAGGGTTTCATAACGCAGATGGGGATGTAGCACTTTGTATCCCAGAGTTTGAAGTTCCTCTGGGTACAAAGCTATTATAATTTAGCGACGTGATTTATAAGACACATCAACTTTACGCGGGCGATAGATCCAACCTAAAACCAGCAGTAATACCGCAAATCCTAAAATTGGATAATCACCTAAACGGTTATAGAGAGTTTGACCTTGCATGGCTGGTAAATCGCCTCTCAACACAAACTCTTTATCAATCGGTGCTTGTTCAGTGATATGACCATTTTGATCAATAAACGCTGTTACACCTGTGTTGGTTGCACGAATAAACCAGCGGCCATTTTCTTTCGCGCGCATTTGTACCATTTGTAAATGTTGCCATGGGCCAGCAGTACCCGTAAACCAAGCATCATTAGATACAGTCACCAAGAAGTCGCTATCTTCTGCATTACGGCGTGTCAGGTTTGGATATGCCACTTCATAACAAATTGCAGCCGCAAGCGCGTGCCCTTTAATTAAAAGTGGTTTCTGGTTGCTCTCACCACGTGTAAAACCGCTCATGCTAATATCATTTTGCATGGCTGGTAATACCCAAGAGAGTAAACCTGAAAGCGGAATATATTCACCAAACGGCACAAGACGCTGCTTTTTATAAAGGCCGCTTGAATCGCTACCAGAAGCCATAATACTATTGTAATACAGAGGACTGCCGACTTGATGTGATTTTGCAACATCCCAATAAGGAATACCGGTTACCCAAGCAGTATGGTTCTTTTTCGCTTGTGCATCCATGGCATCCAAAAACGGTTCAATATCGGTTTGGAAGAGTGGAATTGAAGACTCAGGCCATACAATGAGGTCACGGCCCCATTCAGATTGAGTTAAACCTGCATAAATTTCTAATGTTCTAACTTGATATTCGGTTAGCCATTTTAAATCTTGTGGGATGTTACCTTGAATAAGCGAAACACTAAGCGGTTTAGCCGCTTTAGGTTGTACAAACTGAATATATGATGCTCCCCATGCACCTAAAACTAATAGGGCAGAAGGAATAACCCAGAAAATACGCTTACGCAGAACTTCAACTAAAGCACACGCCAATACAATTGCCACGAAAGAAATTGCATAAATACCAAATAGCGGTGCATAGCCATCAAGTAAACGTTCGGTAAAAGCGTACCCTACAAATAGCCATGGGAAACCTGTAAACACCCAAGTTTTAGCCCACTCAAAAACAATCCAGAGAGGGGCGAAAGTCAGCGGTGTTTCAGGGAAGAAGCGTCGATAAACCCAAGTTTGGAATGCTGTAAATAACCCCATCACAAGAGCCATAACAGCAATCATACATACGCTTAAAAAGGCATTGGTATCGCCGTATACATGGATAGATGTATAGAGCCAGAAAGCCCCTACAAACCATAAACCAAAACCATAACTCCAACCAATCGCAAATGCTTGTTTGGCTGAGCGTTTATGCAATGTTGCATAGAGTAGGGCAGGAGACAAAATTGCCAGCCACCACCAATAATAAGGTGCCAGTGCAAAACTAAACACGGCACCTGAAAATAAAGCAATGAGCAATGGAAAAATTAATGGAAGCTGTTTTTGTTGTTGCGAAGAATCTAACAGCTTTTCAAAGTATGCTCTCATTGACGTACAGCTCGAATCAGATGAATAGTGCGGGCATCTGCTTCAACAATCGTAAATAACCATTTTCCAAGTTCAACTGTCTGACCTTGTAAATCACTGACTAGACCAATTTCTTGAAGCAATAAACCGCCGACAGTTTCTACTTCATCGTCAGAAAAATCAGCATCTAAAACAGTGTTGAAGTGTTCAATTGGTGTAAGTGCCTGCACCATCCATGCATTCGCTACAGTATGGTCGTTATCTGGAACAATGTACTGCGCATCTTCATCAGCAGTATCATGTTCGTCTTCAATTTCACCAACGATCTCTTCAAGAATATCTTCAAGCGTAACAAGACCAGCCGTTGAACCATATTCATCAATGACAATTGCGATATGGGTTTGGGTATGTTTGAGCATACGAAGAACTTGATCTGAACGTGCGCTTTCAGGCACAAATAATGGCTGGCGCATAAGCGAGCCAATATCTAATTTGGTATTCGGTTCAGTCAAAAATGGCAGTAAATCTTTTGCCAATAAAATACCGACGACGTTATCGGGTTGGTCAGCTGAGAAAACTGGAAAACGTGAGTGAGCAGACTCAACCAATACGTGAAGAATATCAAGTAACTGATCATCTTCTTGCATACTGATCATTGCTGTTCGTGGCGTCATAACTTCACGAATTTTTGTAGCAGGAAGGTCAAGAACACCTTCAAGCATGGCAACAGTATCAGGTTCTAAAAAACGACGTGAATTTTGGACTAGTTTTAATAATTCATCTCGGGTTTCGGGCGCTGTACCTAACCACTTTCGTAAGCCTCGCATTCCCCACGACGGACTCGGTTCCTCTTGCATGATCTTTCCTAAAGACTCAATGTATCAAATGAATACATTGATCATACCGAAGAAAAGGCCCTTATGCATCTATAAAACAAAGTAAAAGACAAAACACATATTGTTATGTAAACACCAGTTACAGTTCATAAGTCAGTGATCGGTTTATGCTAAAATGTGAAAATTCTATTTGTTCGAGTTTGTTATGTCAGAACAACCTATTTCACCTACTGTACAACTCAATACGCGTGGTTTACGTTGTCCGGAACCTGTCATGATGTTGCATCAAGCCATTCGTAAATCTAAATCTGGAGATGTGGTTGAGGTCTTCGCAACAGACAATTCGACTTCGTGGGATATTCCTAAATTTTGTATGCATTTAGGTCACGAGTTACTTTTGCAAGAAGAACGCTTAGATGAAAATGGTCATAAAGAATTTCATTATCTGGTGAAAAAGGGTTAATAGAATAAATAAGGCTTCTAATGAATAGTGTTGGGAGCCATTAAACATTTAAATTATTTTAAAATGATAATTTTTTACAAATAAGAATCATTATATAATTTATAAAATTAAGTATATAAATGGCATATAAAAATGAAAGATTATTTTCTAAAACGAAGCTTATTTATTTTCCTTTGGTTCGCATGTCTTGCTGGTTTGTTAAGTATAAAAGTTTCTTGGTTAACTGAGACTATGGCTACAATAATTTTATTCACTTTTATAATTCTCGGTTCAATTATATTAGGTTATAGAAATACATCTTTTGCTCCTGAATCAAAAATTAATAATAGCCTCATCTTACATACAGGATTCATGGGATTTATGCTAATGATTGATTTATTGTTTGGAAAATCAGCTTGGTATATTGATCTAGCACGGAATTTTGGTTTTCTTAGCTTATTTTTATTAGGCACATTTATTTTCTATAAAAAGAATTTTAATCTAAAAGTATCAAAAATACCGCCTTTTCAATAAGTGGATACTAATAAAAAAGCCCCGATTATTCGGGGCTTTTTTATTACATATTAGGGTAATTCGGACCACCGCCGCCTTCAGGCGTTACCCATGTAATGTTTTGAGATGGGTCTTTAATATCACAAGTCTTACAGTGAACACAGTTTGCTGCGTTAATCTGGAAGCGTTTAGAACCATCATCATTTTCCATGATTTCATAAACACCAGCAGGGCAGTAGCGCTGAGCAGGCTCATCCCATTTTGGTAAGTTCACATTCACTGGAATTGAAGGATCAGTAAGCTTCAAGTGAGCTGGCTGGTTTTCTTCATGTACAGTGTTTGAGATAAACACAGAAGATAAACGGTCAAATGTAAGCTTGCCATCTGGTTTTGGATAGTTTGGCTTGAAGCTCGTTGCATCAACAGTTTTCAATGCAGCGAAGTCTTGTTTCAAGTCATGCAAAGTGAATGGAACTTTAAAGACGTTCTGGTCGATAAAGTTAAATGCACCACCAATCCATTGTCCAAATTTATGCATTGCTGGGCCAAAGTTACGAGAGTTATAAAGCTCTTCTTTTAACCAGCTGTTGTTAAATTTGTCAGTGTATGAAGTTAATTCTTTAACGAATAAATCTTCGCCTTCAGTAACACGAGCAATCGCAAGGTCACCGCCTTTTTCTACACCAGCAGCAATCGCTTCAAATACAGCCTCACCACATAACATGCCTGATTTCATGGCAGTGTGTGAGCCTTTGATTTTTGCAAAGTTTAAGAAACCTGCGTCATCACCAATTAAGCAACCACCTGGGAAAGTCAATTTAGGCAATGAGTTGAAACCGCCTTTCACTACAGCACGTGCGCCGTAAGAAATACGCTTACCACCTTCTAAATACTGTTTAATAAGTGGGTGAGTTTTCCAGCGCTGCATTTCCATAAATGGATACATGTGTGGATTTTCATAAGACAAGTCCACAATCATACCCAAAGTCACTTGGTTGTTTTCAGCGTGATATAACCACCAACCACCAGACGAACCAGTTTCAGATAATGGCCAACCAGCGCCGTGCATGACTAAGCCCGGCTTATGTTTTGCTGGGTCAATTTCCCAAAGTTCTTTAATCCCGATACCGTAGTGCTGAGGGTCAGCATCTTTATCAAGATTGTATTTCGCAATCAGGCGTTTACCTAAGTGACCACGGCAACCTTCGGCAAAGAGGGTGTATTTAGCGTGAAGCTCATAACCCGGAGTAAAGTTATGCGTTGGTTCGCCATCTTTACCAATACCCATGTCACCAGTTTGAATACCTTTTACAGTACCGTCTTCATGGTAAAGCACTTCAGATGCAGCAAAACCAGGGAAAATAGAAACTTCTAATTCTTCAGCTTTTTGACCTAACCAGCGAACAACATTACCTAGCGAGATAACATAGTTACCGTCATTGTGCATGGTTTTTGGAACCATCCAGTGAGGTGCTTCTTTAGACGTAGTTTCTGAAAGCAAGAAGAAAGTTTTGTCTTCAGTTACAGGCACGTTAAGAGGCGCACCTTCTTCTTTCCAGTTTGGGAAAAGTTCATTAATAGCACGCGGTTCAAGTACAGCACCAGATAAGATATGCGCACCTACTTCAGAGCCTTTTTCAACTACACAAACTGAAAGATCGGGTAAGTTATTCTCAATCGCTAATTGACGGATCTTAATCGCAGCAGATAGACCTGCAGGTCCTGCACCTACGATGACAACGTCAAACTCCATCGATTCGCGTTCGATGTGTTCCATGTAGGACTCCTCAATACTTAAAGGTGGCAACCGTAATGTCAGATCATCCGGTGCTGCCGTGAGTTTTAATCCATAGGCGCAAATATGCTATTGTGCCTTTTATCGTTTTGGCTAGTATAGTTTTAAACCATGATCTAGCCAATTGGCTGAGTCGTCATATTTTCTCGTCAGCAAGGCATAAACTATGGTAAATCAAAATAATTCCCCATCGGATATAGGAAAAATACCGTTATCTGATGATAAAAACTTAATGAACATTGCACAATACTTAAAAGGTGTACAGCAAAGTCACAAAAGGTCAATCCCACCTTTAGAGCAATGGCATCCAAAGCATTGCGGTAAAATGGATTTAACGGTTAAAGCCAATGGAGAATGGTGGCACGAAGGTCAATTAATCAAGCGCCAAGCTCTATTGGATTTGTTTACCAAAGTCCTATGGAAAGAAGAGGGTAAATTCTACCTGAAAACCCCTGTAGAACAAATTGAAATCGAAGTTGAAGATGAACCTTTATTGGTCAATCAGGTCGATCAGGTTGAAATTTCAGGTGATCAGTTTTTGCAACTGACTACCACCAATCAAGATGTGATTTTAGTTGATGCAGAACACCCGATTTTTATGCGCGAATATGCAGGAGAATTACGCCCATACGTGCATGTCCGATTTGGTATTAATGCGCTTATTCAACGTCAGGCTTTCTATCATCTCGTAAACTATGGAACACTGGTCGAAAATGATAAAGGCGAAACCATTTTGCAGTTAAAAAGTGGTAATTTGCACTTGCAATTAGGCACTTGAGGTTTAAGCTTTATAGAGTGAAATTTTCCGACACTCTTTAGTACTGCCATGACTGCCATACAGCCTTTATTTACTGAATTAGAATCTATGCCTAAAGCATCGGCAGATGCCCCAATTGGTATTTTTGATTCAGGTATTGGAGGTATGTCAGTTGCAGCAGAAATTGCCAGATATTTGCCAAACGAACATATTGTGTATTATGCCGATACAGCCTATGTTCCTTATGGCCCTCGTTCTGATGAAGAAATTAGAGAGCTTACCGCTCGCGCTGTCGACTGGTTATACCGCCAAGGTTGTAAAATTGCAGTCGTGGCATGTAATACTGCCTCAGCATTTAGTCTTGACCATTTACGTGAACATTATGGCGAGCACTTTCCCATTGTTGGTTTAGTACCGGCATTAAAACCTGCCGTATTACAAACCCGTTCTAAAGTAGTTGCAGTGTTGGCAACGCCTGCTACTTTTCGTGGGCAACTCATTAAAGATGTCGTTGAAAAATTTGCTGTTCCAGCGGGTGTTAAAGTCATGACTTTAACCAATCTGGAGCTTGTTCCTTGTGTAGAAGCAGGACAGCAAATGAGTCCTGTTTGTTTGAATGCATTAAAAGAGGTTTTACAGCCTGCAGCCGATCAAGGGGCTGACTATTTAGTACTCGGTTGTACACATTATCCGTTCTTAAATGAAGCAATTCATCATCTTTTTGATAACCAATTCACACTGGTTGATTCGGGATTGGCAGTTGCCCGACAAACAGCCCGTATTTTAATAAAAAATGAGTTATTATGTGACCAAATACGTCAGAATGTTGCACGTATTGAATGTTATGTAAGTGGTAATAATGCTGAAGCATTGCAACCTGTTTTACAGAATATGATTCCACAAGAATTGACATGGACGCTACACAATCTGAGTTGAGCTCTGTTGTAGGCATTCAGAAGAAAGCGTTTTTTTATATTTATTTTTCTTATTTGGGGCGGTTCATAATCTTGGCTTATTTGGGCCATATTAAGATTATGGGGCGATAAGGGTATTGTTATGCTCGATACACGCTATCAGATTTTTATTTCAACGTCAGGTCGCGAGATGCAACCTGAACGTATGGTTCTCTCTCAAACTTTAGTCAGTATGGGTTTTTTTGCTTGGGGTTTAGAGTATAGAAGTCCTTTAACTACAACACTTGCCCGTCGGCAAATTGATGAATCGGATTATGTTGTTTTGTTGCTAGGTAGCCAGTATGGTGAACAATCTATTTCTGGTGCTAGTTACTTTGCTCTAGAGTATGAATACGCTTTAAGTCGAGCTAAACCTATTGTGGTATTTATGCATGAACAGCCGGAAAGCCGCGAGATGCATTTACAAGAGGCTCATCCACAGCTTAAAGAAAAATTTCTCGCATTTAGAAAAAAACTATTACATGAAGCTCACCACATATTTTACTTTAAAAGCCCTCGTGACTTAGAGTTAGCGGTCCGTTTAAATATGCCTTTAATAGTTGAACAGCATGTGGGGCAAGGCTGGGTACCTGCACACCAAGCACATCAATTAGAAGATGAAATTAATCGATTAAAAAGTAAAATTTCACAATTAGAGCAACAGTTAGTAGAGTCATCAACTCAAACCAATGAAGTGGCTCCACATGATGTTTTTGCGTTTGAATATCACATTCAAGCTTTTCAAGATGGCAACTTTAGAGAGCTTAAGCGTCAGAGACAAATGACTTGGTCACAGCTCTTAAGTATATTGGCTAAACATTTTGAGACAGCCATGCCAGAAGAAAACTTTGGAACTTGTCTCAATGAATATCTCAATCATGCGGGACTAGAGGATGCCCGTCAGGAACTGCCAAGAGCACATGCGGTGGCTGGCGCACAGATTAATCACAAGGCACTATTCCGTATTAAAAATCAGATGCAATCACAGGGGTGGATTGTTCCAACCAAGATTGATCAGCAGCATAGTTTATGGAAGGTAACGACAAAAGCGCAAAAGCTCTTGCTCAGTTATAAATGGAACCATCGGGTGACTCGATTAAAAGCTTAGAGCAATTCAATTTAGATATGACCATGAAAACTGTTACATTAGTGTCATAAGATGAACTGAAAGGCATTTGCGCATGTCGTTTGAACAAAAACCGAAAGTTACTGTCATTTTAGCGAATTTAGGCACACCGGATGAGGCAACTGTCCCAGCGGTGCGCCGTTTTTTAAAGCAGTTTTTATCTGATTCACGTGTGATTGAAATACCAAAATTCATCTGGTGGATTATCTTAAATCTGTTTGTTTTGCCTTTTCGCCCAAAAAGAGTAGCGCATGCTTATGCTTCGGTATGGTCTACCGATTCGCCCATGCGTGAAATTGTATTTGAGCAAACTCAACGTGTGCAGGCTTATTTAGAGCGTGAAAATAAACAGTTTGAATTAACTGTATTGCCCGCTATGACTTATGGTAATCCGGGTATTGATGCAGTTTTAGAAAAATTGGCAGCTCATCCACAAGAGCATGTCATTTTATTGCCTTTATTTCCTCAGTATTCTGCGACATCGACAGCACCGTTATACGACGCATTTGCTAAGTGGATTCCTACTCAGCGAAATTTGCCGGGTTTGACTATTATTAAAGACTACTACCAGCATCCAATGTTTATTCAAGCACTGGCAGAAAGTGTTTTAGCTTACCAAGAGCAACATGGCAAACCTGAAAAACTGTTGATGTCATTTCATGGTATTCCGCAGCCTTATGCAGATAAAGGAGATCCTTATGCAGATCGTTGTCGTATTACTGCAAAGTTAGTCGCTGAAGCTTTGCATTTAAAAGATGATGAATGGGCTATTAGTTTCCAATCACGGTTTGGAAAACAAGAATGGGTGAAACCTTATACCGATCAGCTCTTACAAGATTGGGCGAAGCAAGGCGTTAAGTCTGTTCAGGTTTTAAGTCCCGCTTTCTCTGCTGACTGTTTAGAAACACTTGAAGAGCTCGCTATGCAAAACGCTGAGTTGTTTCAAGAGGCAGGTGGTGGAAGCTACGCTTACATTCCTGCTTTAAATAGCGATCAAGCTCATATTGATTTGCTTGCAGGTTTAGTTCAGGCTAATCTTGATGCCCTTACCCATACCTTAGCCCACCGTTAATTGCGTTTTAGCCAGAGGTTCTTATGCTGCAAGTCAAAATTGTTCCAGTTACTGCTTTTGCTCAAAATTGTTCTTTAGTTTGGGACAGTGAAACAAAAGAAGCAGTTTTGATTGATGCAGGCGGTGACGCTGCTGTTTTGAAGAAAGAAGTAGAAGCCTTAGGTTTAAAAGTAAAAGCGTTATGGCTCACTCATGGGCATTTAGACCACGCAGGGGCGGTGGGTGAGCTCGCACAAGAATGGAGTGTTCCTGTTGTTGGTCCGCATAAAGAAGATCAGTTCTGGCTAGATATGATTCAGGAGGTTTCAGCACGTTATGGTTTTCCAATTCCACAGCCAGTAAAAGTTGATCAATGGCTTGAAGGCGGTGAAGTGCTAAAACTCAGTGAAGATGAGTTTGAGGTGCGTTTTGCACCAGGACATACACCAGGTCACGTCATGTTCTATAACAAGAATCATGGTTTACTCTGGACTGGCGATGTCCTATTTAAAGGCTCAATAGGCAGAACAGACTTTCCACGTGGTAACCATGAGCAACTCATTGAATCGATTCAACGTGAATGCTTTAGCTTGCCAGATCAAACCCAGTTTATTTCGGGTCATGGTCCAATGAGTACCATTGGCTATGAAAAACAATTTAACCCTTTTGTCGCAGGTAAAGCGGGTTAATCTTCATAATCATCTTCATGCTGACTACCCTTGTCTTGCTGAGGAGCATCTTGGGTAGGCAGTCTATATTCATCGTTTGCCCAAGCGCCTAAATCAATGAGTTTACAACGTTCAGAACAAAACGGACGAAATTCATTGCCTTCCCAAACACTTGGTTCACCACAACGTGGGCAGGGGAATGTACGTGGCATAAAGCGATATCCTCAAAGTGAAGAGAAATAGATTAGGCAAAAGTCAGGTGACTTGTTAGACTTGTGCCGATTTTTATTTAGTTTGATGTGATTATGCAGATTCGTCAATTTCAAGCACAACGTATGCAAGCGCCTCGTGACTTTACCCCAATTGAAAATACTCCGATTTGTGTAGAAATTGGGGCAGGCAAAGGTAAACATGCTTTGCTATTTAGTGGGCAAAATCCTCAGCACACGTTATATGCAATTGAACGAACTAGAGAAAAATTCTTAGCCATGCAAAAGCAGCATGGTTTGGAACCAAGAGACAACTTGGTACCTGTACATGCAGATGCTTTACCTTGGGTTGTACATGCTTTACACCCTGCTCAAGTTGAACATTTTTTTATTCTCTATCCGAACCCAGAACCTCATAATCCAGCACAACGCTGGTTGAACATGCCATTTTTTGAGTTCCTGTTATCACGCCTGAAAACAGGTGGAACTATTACTTTAGCAAGTAATATTCCTGAATATATTGAAGAAGCTGAACAACAGTTATTAAACGTGTGGAAGCTGCCTTACCAAAAAGAAAAAATTGCGCAAACCTCTGCACGCACTCATTTTGAAATTAAATATTTAGAGCGTGGTGAGCTTTGTCAGCAGCTCATTATGACCAAGCCGGAAGGTTATAAAACTCGATTTGATGAGTTTGCGCCATTGCAAGGGCAAACACATGGCGAATAAGCGGATTGCCATTATTGGTGCTGGTCCGGCTGGTTTAATGGCAGCTGAGGTACTGAGTCAGTATGCTTATGATATTGATGTGTTTGAGCAAAAACCTTCGGCTGCGCGTAAGTTTTTGATGGCAGGCAAAACGGGCTTAAATATTTCGCATGCTGAACCATTAGCCCAGTTCATTGAACGTTATGACCATGCAGAATGGCTCAAACCGTGGGTTAAAAAATGGGATGCAGTCTGGATTCAGAACTGGATGAAAAGTCTGGGAATAGACTCGTATGTAGGTAGTTCCGGTCGTATTTTCCCTGTTGAAATGAAAGCGGCTCCTTTACTTCGTGCTTGGTTAAAACGTTTAGCAGAACAGCAAGTTAAATTCTTTTATCGTCATCGTTGTATTAATTTGCAAGGTACAAAAGTGACTTTAGAAAACCAAAATAATCAAAGCACTGAAACTTTTACCCAACAATATGATGCAGTGGTATTAGCATGCGGGGCTGTGTCTTGGTCTCAATTGGGTAGTGATGGCGCTTGGCAAAAATGGATGGATCAATCCAGTATCGAACCTTTTCAAGCGAGTAACGCAGGGGTATTGCACACTTGGTCAGCTTTTATGGAAAGTTGTTTTGGGGAACCTTTAAAACGTATCAATGCGTGGGTTGAAGCTAACCAAGTTACTCATGGTGATATTGTGATTACTCACTACGGTTTAGAAAGTGGGGTCATTTATAAACTCGGACGTGCCTTAAGAGAACAACAAAAACAAGGAAAAAGCTTAAATCTATTTTTAGATTTATTGCCAGATGTAGAGCTTACACAGTTAGTTAAAAAGTTACAGGCTAGCAAAAAACAATCGCTTACTAATATCTGGCGTAAAGCAGGCTTAGACACATCTAAAATTAACTTAATTAGAGAAGTTGTAGATAAATCGCTATGGAGCCAACCAGAGGCTATGGCTCAGCAAATTAAAGCACTTCAAATTAAGTTAGATGGTTTTAGACCGATTGAAGAAGCAATTAGTTGTGCTGGTGGTGTCAAGCAAGATGCATTAACTGAAAGTTTAGAGCTGAAACAAACTTCAGGTGTTTTTTGCTGTGGCGAAATGCTGGATTGGGATGCTCCTACAGGGGGATATTTGCTGACAGCATGCTTTGCTACGGGCCGAGCAGCTGGTGAAGGTGTGCATTCATTCTTAGAAAAATAACAGCGAATTTGGTGCTATGTTTGGTATGTGAAAAGTGTTATTTTTGAGCGATCAATAATAATAGGATTTATGAGAACATGTCTCAGACATCACCAGTTTATCAAGGAAGTTGTTTATGTCAGGGTATCCGCTATGAAATTAAAGGCGATATCGGAGATATTATTCAGTGTCACTGCCAACGCTGTCGGAAAGCCAATGGAACAGCATTTGCCACGAATGCTCCTATCAACAGTGCAGATTTTAAAATTACGCAAGGTGAAGACCTTGTTAAAAAATTTGCTGTGAATGGTGTGTACCGTTGGTTTTGTAGCGAATGTGGTTCACCGCTTATTAGCTCGCGTGATGCCCAGCCTGAACTGTATCGTTTAAGAATTGGGACACTAGATACACCATTAGATCAAAAGCCGACAATGCATATTTTTGCTGCTTCAAAAGCAGAGTGGGAAAGTATTTGTGACGATTTACCGCAATACGATGAACGTCCATGATTTAAAAAGTATGTTTTAATCAAATCTTAGATGATCTAATATACTTAAAACAGGGAGATGGCATTCCTCCCTTGAAAAACCGCCGTATTGGCTAATGATGCCTACGTTACCCTCATGTATTTATATCGCTGGGTACGTAGGTTATTGCGTACTCTGCTTATTTTTGGAGTACGCCATGTCACGTTTCCCATCATTTTTATTTGCTCTTTTAGCATCTCACTAAAGGGGTAGTTCTATGTATTATCCTTTACTTTCAATTGCTTTAGGCTCAGTTCTAGGGGCGTGGTTGCGTTGGTTTTTAGGTCTAAAACTCAACCCGATTTATCCGCAAATTCCACTGGGTACTGTCACTGTTAATTTAATCGGTGGTTTTATTATTGGTTTTGCGATGGCTTATTTTGCTCATAGTGATTTGAGCCCGAATTATAAACTTTTTGTGATTACCGGTTTTTGTGGTGCTTTAACTACTTTTTCAACGTTCTCGATTGAGATTGTGACTTTATTGCAAAGTGGTAAGTGGGGAATGGCGATGTTGGCGATTTCTATTCATTTAATTGGGTCTTTAATTTTTACGTGTTTGGGGTTGGCGACTTATTATTGGGTAGCGGGACATTGAGTATTTGTTCTGGCTGAAATGTTTACTGCAGAGTCTTTTCAATAAAGTTTTATGTCTGGATTAGCCGTCGGCTCGACCTACTTTTGTTTCGGCAAAAGTAGGCAAAACCATTTTCATCAACAGAACCTGTTATCTGTTTACAATTATCCAATATGTCGCAGAAACATTATATTGCTGATTCGAGTCAGGCTGTTGATGATTTTCCGAGTATCCAATGTAAGAGATTAATCAAATAGTTTAATTAATAATTAGTCATTTACTATCGTGACAGACGGCATGGATGCCGTCGTTTCGCTGTGCTACATGGATGTAGCATCAGCGTAACAAAGGATTTTTGTTACTTTTCATCCTTGAAAAGTAAGCTTAGCCTATACAATCCATCATTTGGATATCACTTCCTTTTAAGGCGGTGCTCATAATAAAAAATTAAGACATTTCTATTATTTATTTAAATCGTATTATTTTTCAGTTAAAGCCTGACCTTCAAACTTCACACCATCCCAACCATTTTGCATAAACTGACGAATATTTTGATGATCAGTTCCTTCTGGTGTAGCCAATACAGATGCGTAGTGCTCTGCAAATAAACTTAAAGTTTGTGCTTGGTCTAAACCTTGTAACTTAGCAAAAGAGAAAACTTTTGCACTGCCTTGATTTTCAGTTGCAGCGTTATGCTGTGCGCCATTTTGAAAAGCTGTTGGAGTATGTTGGTAGCGTGCTTCAATATAAGCTAAAACGTCTGAAAATTTTGCTGTGCCTGCTTGTAATTGGGCAAGTAACTCTTGTGCCATAATCTTAAACTTCCTATCAAATGGGGCTTAAGCATAGCATTGAATACATGCTTTGAAAGCTTGGGAGTTATAAAAAATGATGGGTTGTTGAAAAGAATCAGAAGCATTCTTGTGAAAATTGTGGATAAGTTTAACTTTATACACACCTTAGAAAATCATTGAAAAAATGCACATAAAAAAAGAAGCCTAAGTGGAGGAGATGAGTCTTAGGCTTCCAATGATTTAAGTGTATTGGTTAAAACTTAACATAAGATTAACTCTTACGATTAAAGCGAGCGAAGCGTTTGTTAAAGCTTGCAACACGGCCTTCATTACTTGCTTGACGTACTTCACCTGTATAGAAAGGATGTGAAGCACTCGAAATATCAAGAGTCACATAAGGATAGACTTGTCCTTGATATTCCTTAGTTTGTTTAGTTTGAATGGTACTACCAATTAAGAAGTATACGTCTGCATTGGTGTCATGAAATAACACTTGTTGGTAAGCAGGATGAATATCTTTACGCATGAGAGATTGTCCTAAATTATTTTTGATTAAAGAAATGTTATAACATAACAACAGATAAGTCAATGTAACCTCTGAAAGGTTACATTGATCAGTTCATTGAATTAGTTAGAAGGCGGAACAAGTTCTTCAAATAAATCATTCAGGTTGTCATGTACTTTTAAGTGAATGAGGTTCCAGTAGTGTCCTGAAATGGTTCTATTAACCATTAATGTATCTGGTGAAGGTTTAAAGACATCCCAATATTTTAAAGACTTTTTCACGAGTAACATGCCATCATGATGGGATGAATTCTCTGCAAAATCATAGGTTTTGGTAAGCGGACGCAATAACACTTCAATCCAGAGTTTATAAAGATCGCTCGGGAATTTACCTTTTTCGGTCAAAGAGTGCAGGGCAAGTAATTCGGTTTCAATAAGATCAATATCTTCATGACGAGCTGCATTCACCAGTCGTTTGAAACTGTAAACAATTTCATTGGAAAGTGTTTTAACACTGCCATAGTCATAAATAATGACACTGCCATCTTGGCGGAAGGCAAAGTTACCCGGATGAGGGTCACAGTGAAAACGTTTTAAAAAGAACATTTCCTGACCTAAAGCGCGGATTAGACGACGGCCAATTGTGTTTCGAATTTCGATAGGCCAAGAACTAGCAGTTTCAATACTGTCACCTTGTTCAAGGCTTAAGGTTAAAATACGTCTTGAAGAGTAATCTTTATAAACAGTCGGGATAATAATTTTGTCGTCTAATTTACTATGAAAAGTTTTAAAGACCTCAAGATTTTGAGCTTCGATTTCATAGTTAAGCTCTGCTGATAGACTATCTTGAATCTCTGCAAAAAGCTGATCTTGCAGCTTTTTATCAATCTTAAGTACACCCATTAAGCGTAGTGCTAAACGTACTTGTTTTAAGTCACTTTCACAGGCTTCATCAACACCGGGATATTGAACCTTAACCACAACTTGTTCACCATTTGGCAAAACTGCTTTGTGAACTTGTCCAATCGATGCAGCAGCAAAAGGCTGTTCATCAAAAGATTTAAAGGCAGCGTTGAGCGGTTTTCCAAGCTCACGTTCAACTTGTTGCTGAATCGCTGCAAAAGGCATGGCTGGAGCTTGGCGTTGTAGTTTTGATATTGCTTTAGCAACTTCTGGTGGGAAGATATCTTTATATTGCGATGCAATTTGCCCAACTTTCATGACAGCACCTTTCATTTCGCCTAAGGTGTCTGCAATCTGTAGACCGATATCTTGAAACAATTTAGTTTTTGCAGCCAGTTTCTGTTCTTCATCCGCAGTCAGGTTTCGAATCGAGTTAGAAACGGTTTTTGTTGCAATGCTCGCGGTCATTCCTGCAAGTTTCATAAATCGTTTGCCAGGTGAACTTGCATTCTTTGCCATATCTTCGATACCTCGTTGACTACAACATAATATTGTCTAGTTTTGATCATAGGTGACAAAACTTAAAAAGCCTATATGAAATTGTTTATCGCATGTAAGAAAATTTTCGAAAAACAAAACGTTATTTTTAAAGTAAAAAATGTGAAAAGGTTTTCAAAATTCATTTCATAAACAAAGCTTTAATATCTATAAAGTCGCTGTTTTTTTAGTGCTAAGGTGAAGGACATGTTAAATAAGAAATAGAGACAATAAAAGTTATGACCAGTCTAAATTCGTCCTATGGGCGCTCTCAAGCGGTTCCTTTATCTGTATTCGAGCAGTCGAAAGATGCACATATTATTCGTTCTGATGAAGAAGCAATTGAGATTGCCAAGCAACTTGCTCAAGAGTTTGCACAAGAGGCATCAGATCGTGATAGAGAACGCCGTTTACCCTTAAATGAAATTCAGCAGTTCTCACAAAGCGGCCTGTGGGCCATTACAGTACCTAAGCAATTTGGTGGCGCACAAGTCAAGTATCGAACTTTAGCAGAAGTGATCAAAACAATTGCAAGTGTCGATCCTTCTCTTGCTCAGTTGCCTCAAAATCACTTGGCTTTTGTTGAACATTTAAGACTAGATGCGAAACCTGAACAGCAACAGTTCTTCTTTAATTTGGTGCTAAGAGGAATTCGTTTTGGCAATGCATTTTCGGAAAAACACAGTAAGACAGTCGCGGAGCTCACGACTAAACTTGAAAAGACCGAACATGGCTATGAAATTAATGGCAAAAAATTCTTTGCAACGGGTGCTTTGCTCGCACATTGGATTCCAATTGTTGCTGTAAATGAACAAGGACAACCTTATGCTGCACTTGTGCCACGTGAAACTTCTGGGGTCAATATTATTAATGACTGGTCTGGTTTTGGACAACGTACCACCGCTAGTGGCACGGTAGAACTAAATCAGGTGCCAGTACGTGAAGAATATTTAGTTCCGATTTACCAAGCATTTGAACGCCCAACACCAGCAGGTGCTATTTCTCAGTTTATTCAGGCTGCAGTCGATGCAGGTATTGCGCGTGGTGCAATTGAAGAAACGATTCAATACGTCAAAAATCACAGCCGTGCATGGATTGATTCAGGTCTGGAAAAAGCCAGTGATGACCCTTACACCATTGCAAATATTGGTGACTTAAAAATCAAACTGCGTGCAGCAGAAGCAGTCCTTGACTTGGCTGGAGATGCAATTGATCAGGCGATTGCTGACACCAGCGAAGAACATGTAAACCAAGCGACACTATTGGTTGCCGAGGCAAAAGTACTTACCACAGAAATTGCTATTTTGGCTGCCAATAAACTTTTTGAGTTATCGGGTACGCGTTCTACTTTATCTGAACTCAACCTTGACCGTCACTGGCGCAATGCCCGTACCCATACCTTGCATGACCCTGTGCGTTGGAAATATCACATTGTCGGTAACTACTACCTCAATGGAGTTCAACCACCTCGTCATGCATGGAGTTAAATTGAAGAAAAAACAAAATTAGGAGAATAACGATGACAACAGCTCAAATTGAATTAGAAGAACTATCGGTCGGTGCGGATTATGAAAAGGTTGCAAACAGATTTCGTCCTATTTTTGAGAAAATTGCGCAAGGTGCAATTCAACGGGAAAAAGAGCGAATCTTACCTTTTGAACCGATTCAGTGGTTAAAAGAAGCTAAGTTGGGTGCTGTACGAGTACCCCGTAAATATGGTGGAGATGGGGTTTCATTACCTCAACTGTTCCAGCTTTTAGCAGAGTTAGCAGAAGCTGATTCCAATATTGTACAAGCTTTACGTGGTCATTTTGCATTTGTTGAAGACCGTTTGGTTGCTCATAAAGAGCACTCACAAGAGGTCTGGTTTCAGCGTTTTATACAAGGCGATTTAGTCGGAAATGCATGGACAGAAGTTGGAAACGTACAGATTGGTGATGTCGTTACACGTGTCACCAAAGACGCTTCGGGTAACTTGGTGGTAAATGGCGAAAAGTACTATTCAACAGGAAGTATTTTTGCTGACTGGATTGATTTATTTGCTTACGATGAGGTAAATGACCGTCATGTGATTGCTGCTATTTACCGTCATGAAACAGGTGTAAGTGTGCTTGATGATTGGGATGGCTTTGGTCAAAAGACAACCGGCAGTGGTACTTTAAAAGTACATCAAGTTCATTTGCCAGCTTCAAACCTCATTCCATTTGATCAACGTTTTAAGTATCAAACCGCTTTTTATCAGGTGGTGCATCTTGCAACTTTAACCGGTATTGCGCGCGCTGCAGTCGAGACGTTCAGTCAGGAAATTCGTGAACGCAAACGTATTTTTAGTCATGGTAATGGTGACTTGGTTCGTCACGACCCACAAGTTTTACAAGTGGTCGGTAAGGCCTCAGCTCAAGCTTATGCAAGTGAAGCAATCACCTTGAAAACGGCCGAGGCATTACAAAAGGCTTATGAAAGCCATTTTGCCGAGTCTGAAGTGAAAGAGCATCAGTTTAATGTAGATGCCGAGCTTGAGTCGGCACAAGGGCAGGTCGTAATTTCTAATTTAGTGCTTGATTTAACAAGTCAGTTATTTAATGCATTAGGTGCATCAGCAAGTAGCCAAACGAAACAACTTGACCGTTTCTGGCGTAATGCAAGGACTGTATCTTCACATAATCCGCTTATTTATAAAGAAAAAGTGATTGGAGATTGGGAAGTAAACCGTACGGATTTACCTTTTGTCTGGCAAATTGGAGCAAGCCCGCGGGCAAAGTCTGCATAAAATAAAAAAGCCGATATTTCATCGGCTTTTTTATTAGGTTTGACTTAGGCGCTTTGTATTTAGGTAGAGCCTTGAGAGCAGTAAAACACAGGCGATACTTAAACCAATAATTAAACCAAGCCATACGCCAGCTACGCCCCAATGTGTATAACGTGCCAAATAAAGCCCGATTGGGAAAGCGATCACCCAATAAGCCATTAGGGTAATCCACATTGGTGCTTGAGTGTCTTGCATACCTCTTAAACAGCCGGCAGCGCTGACTTGTAGAGCATCCATCAACTGATACCCCATTGCAAACCAGAGCAAATACATGGCAACAGGTACAACGTCTATATCTTGAGTATAAACCGAGACAATTTGTTCACGGCCTAGAGCAATAAAAGACATGGTCAATAGAGCAAAAAATACTGCTGTGCTTAGACCAATCTTTTGTACTTGGTACATGGAAGCCCAGTTCTTTTCACCATAATATGTCCCCACGCGAATGGTTAAGGCAATTGCAAGTGATAGCGGAATCATAAACAACACAGAGGTAACTGAAATAGCCACTTGGTGTGCAGCAATAAACACTTCACCTAATGGGCTAAGGACTAATGCGCCTGTACTAAAAATACTTACTTCAAAGAACACTGCTAAACCAATTGGCAAGCCAAGCTTTAAAATTCTTTTAACCCAAGTCAGGTTAATTTTGTCAAATCTACTAAAAATAGAGGTATTTCGATAAGCAGAAGCTTTATAAATATAGCCTGCTAAAGTAATCAGCATTAGCCATTGTAAAATGGAGGTTGCAAAGCCACAGCCTGCACTACCTAACGCTGGAATTGGTCCTAAGCCATGCATAAAAATCATGTTAAGCGGGATTAAAACCACTAAGGCCAATAAGCTAATCGCGGTTACAGGACGTGGGTGGCCTAAAGCTTCTGAATAGCCACGTAGCGCTGCGTACATAGTTACGGCAGGCATACCTAACCCAATAGCATGCAAGAATAAACTTGCTTTAGGTCTTAAGCTTTCTGGAACACCGAATACGTGTAAGAAAAAAGGCATAAGCTGTAAAATGAGCATAGCCATTACACCTAAAATGATGGCAACCCATAATGACTGACGAACAATCACAGGAATTTGTTCTGTATTTCTAGCGCCTTTTGCCTCTGCAACTAACGGCGTAGTGGCAATCATGATTCCACTAAACAGAAGCATAATCGGAACCCATAAACCTACACCTACCGCAATAGCGGCTAAGTCTGCGGCAGATAAATGCCCAGCCATAATGGTATCAATTAACCCGAACCCTGCTTGAGCAAACTGCGTAATTAAAATAGGTAACATTAAATGGAAGAGTTGTTTTAATTCAGCCCGAAACGACGTGACATTCGACACAAAAGGTACTCTTTATAAATATAAAAATGAAACTAGCGCTGCAAGGTGAGTAACACACCAACAAAGATGACCACTCCACCAAGAAACCGTTGCCATGTAACAGGTGTCTTTTCGGTGCCTAACCAGCCAAAATGATCAAGTAACATAGAAATGACCAATTGTCCAAAAACGACTAACCCTGTAAAGGTTAAAAAACCAAGCTTAGGTGCAGTATAAATGCTCATGCTAATTGCATAAACCCCAAGAAATCCTCCGGTCCAAAGAAGCCAAGGAATATTAGATATTTCACTTAAAGAGGGTTTTTCAGCACTTTGGAAGAACACCATAATGGCCAAGACAATAGTGCCTATGAAAAATGATAACAATGCCGCTTGTAATGGTGAGTGTAATTGCTCACGAAGCTGAGCATTGATTGCAGTCTGAAAAGCCATGGCAACACCGATTCCCATAGCTAAGGGTAAGATCAGGAAAAGTTGACTAGAGAATTTCATCATTTTTATCAATATTTAAGTATGTTTAAAAACAGTCTAAAGCAATTAAGGTATGTTTTCATAAGCCCATTGATGCAGTCATGTTAAAATAGAAATATTGTGTAAATTGGACCCTGTTCCTTGGCTGTATTAAACCCTGCTTCTGTTCCGTTATCTTTATATATCCACATGCCTTGGTGCGTGCGTAAATGTCCATATTGTGACTTTAACTCGCATGCGGTGCCTGATGGTGCGCTTTCGTCAGAACTCGAGCAAATCTATTTAAAAGCCTTAGTGGCCGACTTTGAAACTCAAGTTGAGATGGCCCAAGGGCGTTCAATTCACAGTGTATTTATTGGTGGGGGAACGCCTTCACTCATTTCTGCTAAAGGTTATACATGGCTGTTTGAGCAGCTTAAGTCATTACTTAAATTTGAAGATAACTGTGAAATTACTTTAGAAGCTAATCCGGGAACACTAGAACATGACCCGTTTGCAGGCTATTTAGAGGCGGGTATTAACCGGTTGTCGATTGGTGTACAGACTTTTAATACAGATCACTTGCAAAAGCTTGGACGTATTCATTCAGCAAACAATGCTATGGATGCAATAGAGCAAGCAAGACAAGCAGGCTTTAAGCGAGTTAATGTCGATTTAATGCATGGTCTGCCTGAACAAACACTCGAACAAGCACTTTATGATTTAAAGATGGCTGTAGAGCATGGTGCTACACATATCAGTTGGTATCAACTTACTATTGAGCCAAATACCGTGTTTTTCCGAACACAGCCTGTTTTACCTCAAGATGAAGTGTTAGAAGATATTCAAGAGCAAGGCGAAGCATATCTAAAAGCAAATGGCTTTATCAATTATGAAGTGTCAGCTTGGCGTAAAGAGCAGCCTTCAGCTCATAATTTAAATTATTGGGAGTTTGGTGATTATCTTGCAATTGGTGCAGGTGCACATGGCAAAGTAACACAGCCAGATGGCGTCTATCGTTTCCAAAAGACTCGTTTGCCGAAAGACTATTTAGCTAAAGTTCCAGCAGAACATTTGCAAATGAAAAAGATTGAAGCAGATGAACTACCTTTTGAATTTATGATGAATACTTTACGCTTAAATGATGGGGTAAAAGCCGATTTATATAAACAGCGTACAGGCTTAAGTTTAGATGATTTAAATGATGTGCTTACTTCATTACGGGCAAGGAAACTTCTGGTAGAGGACAGCACTCGTTTGGCCTGTACAGAGCAAGGGCATATTTTCTTAAATTCGGTACTCGAAGAGTTTTTATAATTAAATAGTCCTAAAGAAAAAGCCGCACGATGAGATGCGGCTTTTTTAATTTTAGCGGGTAGTATAACCGCCATTTGCGAAAATCGTCTGGCCCGTAATCCACCAACCATCAGTGACTAAAAAGCGAACGAGAGGCTCAATATCTTCAATTTTAGTAAGTCCACCTAAAGCTGAAGCTGATTTATGATAAGCGACTGCTTCAGCAGACTCTTGGCCATAAAAGAAGGGTGTGTCCATTGGACCTGGTGCAACAGCAGTTACAGAAATCTGGCGGTCACCAAATTCTTTCGATGCAGCGCGGGTGTAATGCTCAACAGGTGCTTTTAAACCTTCATAGGTTGAATAGAGTCCAGTATAGGCTGCAAGAAGAGAAGTCACGATTGAACAGATTTTTCCGCCGTTATTTAAATGTCGACCTGCCGATTGAATAAAGAAATAGGCAATTTTTGAGTTGATATCGCTCATGCTATCAAACTCTTGTTCTGTCGTTTCTAAAAACGACTTCTTTAAGACCTTTCCAACTGTATTAATCGCAATATCTATTCCACCAAAATGCTGCTTAGTGTCTAAGAATAACTTCTCGATGTTATCGATATCTGTTAGATCTGCCTGAATTAGAATTGCATCTGTACCTAAGGCTTTTACGTCTGCGAGTGTTTGCTCGGCATCTGCTTGAGTTTCTGAACTGTTATAGTGAATTGCGAGTTTTGCTCCTTGTTCTGCAAATTTTCGGCTAATGAGTCCGCCGAGGTTTTTAGCACCGCCAGTAATCAATACAACTTTATCTTTGAGGCTATGAGTTGTCATGATGATTGTTCCTATGATGACTTGTTTTAATGTATTTTTAGTCTAGATTGGCGGTAATTTTTGATCAATTGTGCTAGTTTGGTTTAACTATTCAGAAAATACGAACAATTAAATGGATCGTTTACAGCAATTTTTTATTTTTACAGAAGTCGCTAAACGACAAAGCTTTAGTGAGGTTGCACATCGACTCGATTTACCGCGCTCAACAGTAACGAGTGCTATTCAACAGCTTGAGACTCACTATGGCGTACGCTTATTTCATCGAACTACACGTAAAGTCAGTCTTACGCAAGATGGACAGCGAATATTGCCAGAATGCCAAAATCTTTTATTGGACTATGAACAATTAGAACAACTCATTCAGACCCAAAAACAGCATTACCGAGGCACATTAAAAATTTCGATGCCCAGTCGGATTGTGCATCAAGTAATTATTCCTGAACTGTCAGATTTTTATCATCGCTATCCAGATATACATTTGCAGCTTAATAGTTCTGATGACATGACTGACTTAATTGAAAAAGGAATTGACTGTGTTGTTCGGGTAGGTGAGCTAGATAGCAGTAGTTTAATTGCAAGATTTATTGGCCATTTGGTCATGGTGAATTGTGCAAGTAGAGGCTATTTAGAACAGTACGGTATGCCTGAACAATTAGAAGATCTATCTCAGCACAAACTCATTAACTATGCGGGAGCCGTAGGTGAAAAGCAGGGTGAGTTTGTATATCAAGGAGGAAGCGTCATGATGGATAGTGCTTTAAGTGTAAATAATACCGAAGCTTATAGTGCTGCGGCCTGTGCAGGTTTAGGAATTATTCAAGTTCCTTACTATGATGTTCAAGATAAAATTGAGCAGGGAATCTTGGTTGAGGTCCTGAGTGCTTATAGTGCACCGTCACTTCCACTTAATATTTTGTATCCCAACAGGACTTATATTCCGAAACGATTAGAAGTTTTTATGAATTGGGTGGGAGAGGTTTTAAATCGAAAATGTATCGTCATCTTTTAGTCATAAAAAGAAAATAAGATAACAATAAAAAAAGCCTCTCAAATTGTGAGAGGCTTTTTAGAATTTGGTGGGTCGTCCGCGACTCGAACGCGGGACCAACGGATTAAAAGTCCGCTGCTCTACCAACTGAGCTAACGACCCAAATAGGTTCAAAACAGATAAGTGGTGGGTCGTCCGCGACTCGAACGCGGGACCAACGGATTAAAAGTCCGCTGCTCTACCAACTGAGCTAACGACCCGTATCGTTTTGATGTCGCGTATTTTAGCAAGTTATTCAACTAACACAAGAGGAAATTTAAAAACATTTGCATGATTGCCTATAAAAAGCACGATTTCCTCTTGTTTAGCTAAAAAATGAACTAAAAACGGTATTTATATGCCTGAATGTTGTCAAAAATTTCAGTTGTGATGTCACAATAACTGCTTGCGCCAGGCAATAAAGCGAGTAAACGTTCAGAAGTTTTGCTCGGATTAAACGCATCTTCTTTCAGTTTATTCTTCTGATATTTAAATGTGCCTGTTGTTTCGACCTTTTTTTGTACACGTAAAAATACCGGTACAGCATAAGCAGGCAAACACTTCTTAAACACAGTGACCATTTCGGTTAAATCTGCATCATTTAACTCTTCACCATCTGCCAGCGTAATTGCTGCCATACCAGCACGGCCGTTGGTATTTGGAATTTCTACACCATACACAACAGCTTCAGCAATTTTTTCGTATTCACACACCATGTTTTCCACTTCAGTGGTCGATACGTTTTCACCTTTCCAGCGGAAAGTGTCGCCTAGGCGGTCCACAAACTGAGCATGACGGAAACCGATATCTCGAACTAAATCACCAGTGTTGAAATAAGAGTCACCTTTTTTGAAAACATCTTTCCAGATCACTGATTTGTTCTTTTCAGGGTCGGTGTAACCATCAAATGGAGAACGGCTAGTAATTTTCCCAATGAGTAGGCCAACTTCACCTGCTTTTACTTTTTGGCACCAGCCGTTTTTATCGCGGATTGGTTCATTTTTTTCTTTATCGAACTGAACAATGGCATATGGTGTAGGAGAGAAGCCAACTGTGTTGTCAAAGTTGAAAATGTTGCTAAATCCAACGTTACCTTCGCTCGATGCATAAAGCTCAAGCACTTCTTTAACACCGAAACGTTGTTTGAACTTGTCCCAGATATTTGGGCGCATGCCGTTACCGATCATTTTTGTGACACGATGGTTACGGTCAAGTTCCGTAACAGGAGCATCCATTAAGTAGCGACAAAGTTCACCGACATAACCAATAGCAGATGCATTAAATTTTTGAACGTCTTTCCAGAAAGCGCTAGTCGAATATTTACGACGAATTGCAAGGGTTGCACTTCCAGCAATTACACCACACCAGCAAACCACCACACCTGTTGCATGGTAAAGTGGTAAGGTTACATACATGACGTCATCTGGTCCTAAGTTTAAGATATGGCCATAAGTACCATACGCTAATGTCCAGCGACTGTGTTTGAAAATAACTGCCTTTGGTAAACCTGTTGTACCAGAGGTGTAAATATAAAACAGGCCATCATTACCAGTCACAGAATGGGTAGTGGATGGGTTAAATTTTGGAAATTGATCAATTTGGTCAGCTAGATTGATATAACCTTGAGGTGCTGTACCCGAATTTTGACGGGTTGCCTGATCTGCGAACCAGTGGAAACGATCTTTAGGAACATTTAAATCCTGACGAATTTCGTCAATAGCAGCACGAACTTCTTCACCCGCAATAACAGCAATTGGCTTTACCAGATTGATGCTATGAGCAAGAACCTTACCGACTTGTGATGTATTCACAAGCGCAATCGTGACTCCAATCTTGGCTAAACCAATAATTGTTGCGATTAGCTCAGAGCGGTTTTCAATCATTACAGCAATGACGTCACCCTTATGCGCTCCCAGCGAAAGGTAGTAATGGGAAATCTGGTTTGCCCATTCATTTAAAGCTTCATAAGAATAACTTTGATCTTCAAATAATAATGCCGCGCCTTTAGGATTTCGCTTAACAGCTTTTTCAAAAGCAATACCCAAACCTGTTGGAGTATGTGATGTTCTTAAATAAGCCTGTCTAAGACCATTTAGGATATGGGGTACTTTGGGAATGAAGCTAGGAAGTCTTGTGGCAACATCACCAAGCGTAATGATATCGGTCTGTGTTGTCTGGCTCATATCAATCCTATTTATTTTTCGATCAATCCAAAAAAGGTTGTGGGGCAAAAAGTCCAATAGTTTTCATGGTTCACCATGCTTTTAAAACTTTTCTTCTAGTGCAATCAACCTAATTGGTTAAAAATAACAAAAAAAACCTAGTCATCGAAATGACTAGGTTTGTTTAAATTAGCTGCAATTGAGCAAATGGCTTACTCAGCTACAGGATTAGCTTTTTTTGGCGGACGGCCACGAGGACGGCGAGGACGACTTGGTTTATCCTTGTCGGCTTTAGAGTCTTCTGTTTCAGCATCAGCTGCCGCTTCAGTCGGAGCCGCTGTTTCTTCAGGAACTGCTTTCGCTTTGCTTGCTGCTTTTGATGGCGCAGGTTCTTTTGCTACAGGAGCTTCAGCTACTTTTTCTGTAGTTTTTTCTTCTACAGGGGCAGCTTCAGGCTGTGCAACTTCAGTTGACTGATTAAGTTCAAGCGGTTGCTGTTCTGGTTCAGCAGTAGCTTGTGTTTCAGCTGGTGCAGTAGCAACAGTTTCTTCTGCTACAGGAGTAGGAGTTACAACTTCTTCTTGAGCAGAATGTTGTTGTTTCACTTGCTCAAATGCTTGCTCCGCAGCTAATTTTGCTAAACGGCGACGTTCACGCGGGTCATTTGCAACACGTGGAGTCGGTGCTTGCGATGGAGTAAGTGGAAGTACTGGTGCTGGTTCTGCTTCTTCAGCCGGTTTATGGCTTGGAAGTTCTGCATCACGAGTTACAGGCTTTTTCTCTTCTGTTTCAGAAGTTACTTCAACCACTAAAGTACTTGCATACTGTTCTGCAAACTTTTGCAATGCACGATTAAACGTTGGTACTAAACCAAATTGTTCAATCAATACGGTACAGTCTTCGCCATATATATGACGAATTAAGCTACCAATCGTGTGTTGTGCCAAAGTTGGTATTTGCGATGGCGCAATAGATGGCGCAGCAGCTTTGGCTTGTTTAGCCTCACGTTGCTGACGACGACGCATACGTGGGTCATTGCTAGCACGTTGGATTTGTGGCTGAGCAGCTTGTTCAGTTGGCTGAGCTTCATTTTTTGCTTCAGCAACAACTGCTTTCTCTTCTGCAACAGGAGCTGGTGTTGACTCTGGAGCAACTTCAGCAGGAGTAGGCTCAACACGCTCAACTTGGCGTTCAGGTGTAAGCGCCACAATCTCGCTTTGACCTTGATCAACATTAATAATTAAAGCAGTGTTCATGACATCATGCTTAGGTGCATCAATCACATCAACTTTAACTTGTTTTTCATCAACAACAACTGGTGCCGGCGTATTTTGATTTTCATTTAATACGCTTGGATCGCGGTGGCGATTTGGACGGTTCGGACGCTGTTGATTATTGCGATCACGACGTGGAACAACATTTTCAGTTTGTTGTACATCATTATTTTGATGTTGCTGATCTTGCTGTTGTTGACGTTTTTGCTGACGTTTTAACTCACGTTGCTCTTGGCGTGACAACTGAACCACTTCTTCATGCACTTGATGTTGCTGTTCATGAGATTGGTGATGCTGCTCACGTTGCTCTTTATGTTTACGCTTTTTGTTGTTCTGACGTTGTTGCTGAGATTTATCATCTTTTTCAACATGTTCACGAACTTCTTGTTTCACAGGTGACTGTGAAATATAAGCGTTATTTGTTTGAACTGGCGCAACTTCTGCAACAGCCGGTACGGCTACTTGACCGAACTGACCACGGCTAACAGCACCCGTATTTACCATTTGCTCAATCGCAGCAGCAGCGTTTTGTGCTGAACGAGATTGATCAACAGTTTGCGCTTGTTTTTGAACAAATAAGTTTTCTAACCATGCACAAGGACTTGCTGCTTTTTGAGCTGCAGGCTGTTGTGCTACAGGTTGAGTTGCATGGCTTGTCTTTTTCTGAGCAGAACCATTTTTTGAAGCAGGAGCTGTTACATGAGCATGATCTGCTTCTTCTAAATGCCATTCAGAAGACTCATAACCTAACTCTTTCTCACTAGAGCGAGTTGCTTCAGTACGTTCATAGCTAGATGGAGCAAAACCATCTGGGTTATAAGCAATTTCGTAATGTGGAGTTTCTAAATGCGGGTGAGGTAATACAGTTACACGTACACCAGAAGTTTGCTCTAAATACACCAAACTATGGCGTTTTTCATTAAGCAAGAAGGCTGCAATTTCAACTGGAACTTCAACCTGAACTTCACCATGACGTTCACGAAGAGCAATCTCTTCAACTTTACGCATGATTGAAAGAGAAAGTGAACGTAAGTCACGAACCATGCCTGTACCATGACAGCGAGGGCATACATAACCTGTTGCTTCTTCAAGCGATGGACGTAAGCGTTGACGGCTCATTTCCATTAAGCCAAAACGAGACAACTGACCGAACTGAATACGGGCACGATCGCTTTGGGTTGCTTCACGAAGTTTTGCTTCAACCATACGTTGATTGCGTTCTTTAGTCATATCGATGAAGTCGATGACAACTAAACCGCCAATGTCACGAAGACGAAGTTGACGAGCAATTTCTTCTGCTGCTTCAAGGTTTGTATTCAGTGCAGTTTCTTCAACATCATGTCCGCGAGTTGATTTCGCAGAGTTAATGTCGATTGAAACTAAAGCTTCAGTCTGGTCAATTACGATTGAACCGCCAGAAGGAAGTTTTACTTCACGTTCGTAAGCAGTTTGAATTTGGCTTTCAATACCAAAATGAGCGAACAATGGCTCGTTTAAAGTATAAGTTTTTAATTTGTCTAATTGACGTGGCATAACTGCTTTAACAAAGTTATATGCTTCGTTATAAGCCTGTTCACTATCAATTAAGATTTCAGCAACGTCATCACGTAAGTAATCACGAATCGCACGTGTTACAACGCCAGCTTCCTGATGAACAAGCATCGGAGAAGGGCCTGAGCTTGCTGTACTTTGAATTTGTGCCCAAAGGTCAAGCAAGTGTTGTAAGTCGAGTTGTAATTCTTCTTGAGTACGGCCAATACCAGCGGTACGTACAATAACGCTCATACCACGAGGTACATTTAAAGACGCTAAAATTTCTTTTAACTCTTCACGCACTGAACCTGAAATTTGACGGCTAATACCACCACCTTTCGGGTTGTTTGGCATAAGAACCAAATAACGGCCTGCAAGAGAAATAAAAGTAGAAAGGGCTGCACCTTTATTACCACGTTCTTCTTTTTCAACCTGAACTAAAAGCTCTGTGCCTTCAGTAATAAGTTCACGAATGTTTGAAGTTTGACGTGGGTCTGCCTGAAAATAGCTGTTCGCAATTTCACGCATAGATAAGAAGCCTTGACGACCTGCGCCGTATTCAACAAAAACAGCTTCTAATGAAGGTTCTACGCGGGTGACATGGCCTTTATAGATATTGGATTTTTTCTGTTCTCGGGTACGATTCTCTAAATCAAAATCGTAAAGACGATTACCAGTGATAAGTGCAACGCGAACTTCTTCGGCATGAGTTGCATTAATCAACATACGTTTCATGGGTGTGACACCTAATAGTGACTCACACAAACAAACCAAACAAACTTAAAGGTTCTGAACGAACATCGAACATGACGGATCATTTCCCAGATCTCAAAATACTTGTGGTCTGAGTCATCTGTTACCGGCTACATTTAGCCTTAGCTTCGATTCTCGTCTGTGATGTAGGCAATACTGCTTCAACCTTTAAATCGGAATTCCCTTTTGCTTCACTGGCGGGTGAGCGGTGCATTGGTTAATGACTTTCACTGTCATTGGGCGCGAAGTGACTTCTTTATTGGAAGTTTGATACGGAATGCTCATCGTATCGGTGCTTTCGGCAGTTCCAATGCATCAACGCTTTAGCCTGAAGGCAACATTAAGGATCGATTTGTCTGATGTGTATCAGTTTACGTTCCATAACCAACTAGAGTTGGTAACATATTTTTTTGAACAAACTGAATTAAACGCAACAGTTTGTCATTTTGCCGATATAATAAGCCTTCGGCGTCGGCATAATTCTTTAGGACCTGTCCGAGCTGGTGATGAAAGCATCATTTTGATTGAGGTTTCAATCAGGGAAATTTCCCTTTAGATGTTCACTTACGGTGGTATCCGTGCGCTGACTATATCAAACCTTGCAGCATCTGCCTATGGGCTAAGCTTAGATTTCTTGTGAAAAAACTAAGCTAATCGGTCATTTATTAATCAAATTTCGTAAAATTTCAGGTTTAAATATTAGTATGAATTCTACACAGCAATGGCAAAGTGTCACTTGGTTTGAGGTGGATGAGCATCAAGCAGGACAACGAATCGATAATTTCCTGTTTTCACGTTTGAAGGGTGTACCAAAGAGTCGAATTTATCGTTTGATTCGTGAAGGTCAGGTTCGCGTAAATAAAAAACGTATTAAAGCCGAGACCAAACTTGCAATTGGGGACCAGATTCGCGTTGCGCCTATTCGCTATGAACAAAAAGATGAAACTACTGTTCCTGTAAGCGACAGTGTAGCTCAAGGTTTATTAAGCCGTGTGGTTTACGAAGATGAAGGCCTATTAGTTGTAAATAAACCTTCAGGTATTGCCGTACATGGCGGTAGTGGCGTGGCGTATGGTTTGATTGAGGCACTACGCGCGGCAACAGGTAAAAAATATTTAGAACTGATTCATCGTATTGACCGTGACACGTCTGGTCTGGTCATGATTAGTAAAAAGCGTAGCACCTTAAAACTGCTACAAGATATGTTGCGTGAACACAAAATTCGTAAGACCTATGCCGCTATTGTAAAAGGTCAGGTAAGTCTTGATAAACAACTCATTGATGCTCCTCTATTTCGCTATGAGCTAGCAAATGGCGAGCGTCGCGTACGTGTATCTAAAGAAGGTAAGCCAAGTAAAACTGAATGGGTGGTTGCAGAGCGCTTTAAAAATGCCACACTGGTTCATGCTTCGCCTTTATCGGGTCGTACCCATCAAATTCGTGTACATGGTTTAAGTATTGGACATCCTTTGCTGGGTGACGATAAATATGGTCACAACACTGCTTATGCGGGGCCTGAAGCACGCCGTTTGTGTTTGCATGCCATGCGTTTAGATATTCCGGGTTATCCAACGATTGAAGCACCGTTACCAGAAGACATGACCCAGTTATTAGAGGCTTTGAGAGTAGCAAAATGAGTCTGAAAACCGAATTAGTGATTTTTGACTGGGATGGTACTTTATATAATTCTGTTGGTCAGATTGTGGCAAGTTTACAGCATGCGGCCGAGCAGCATGAGTTAACGCTAACGGATGAAGCCGCAAAAAGTATTATCGGTTTAGGTTTACCGGAAGTGATGCAAACTTTATTTCCGGAAACACCAGAGCTACATGAATCGATTTTAAAAGCATATGGCGATCACTATATTGCCAACTCGACAAATGATGCATGGTTCGAAGGTATTTCTGAGTTACTTCATGACTTAAAAGCTCAAGGTTTAAAACTTGCGGTAGCAACAGGTAAAAACCGCCGTGGGTTAGACCGTGTGATTGCAAAAACACAAAGTACTCATCTGTTTGATGTTACTCGAGCAGCCAATGAAACCCGTTCAAAACCAGATCCACTCATGTTGCAGGAAATTTTGAATGTAACAGGGGTAAGCGTCGAGCGTGCCATAATGATTGGTGATAGTAGCTATGATCTTGAGATGGCACAGCGTTTAGGTATGCCACGTATTGGTGTTGGCTATGGTGTGCATTCAATCGAAGTTCTACAACAGTTCCAGCCTTTAACGATTGCTAAAGATGTACCTGAGCTGCACAACTTTTTAAGAGAGTATGCAAAGTTATCTAATGCAGATGTAGCATAATTTAGAATGATATAAGAAGGGGGAATTTATTCCCTCTTATTGTATGTCCAATAACAATAAGACGAGAAAAATGAGCCGTTCTATTCGTTTATTAAATCTTTTACAGCAACTTCGTGAATCCCGTTATCCAGTGACTGCACAAGTCTTGGCTGAGCGTATGGGAATTAGTGTTCGTAGTATTTACCGCGATATTGATAGTCTACGTGCCCAAGGTGTGAGAATCGATGCATCAGCGGGTTTAGGATTTCAGCTTAAAGAAGACATAGTATTGCCACCAATGACGCTCAATGAAAATGAAGTTGAAGCTATTTTTCTGGCGTTGTATTGGTTGAAGAGTGTACCCGATCAATCTTTACAATCGGCTTCTACATCAATCTTAGCTAAATTAAATTCTGTTCTGCCTGAACATCGCCAATATTTATTACAGCAAACAACCTTAAGAGCGTTTAACACATGGCTGCCTGTAGATAAAAATCAGGTTGAACAAGTACGTTTAGCCATTCGGCAGCAAGTCAAAATTACAATGCATTATCATGATGAACAACAACGAAGTAGTGTTCGAACCTTGTGGCCTTTTGCCTTGGGATACTTTAATGACAAAATTGTGTTGGCCGCATGGTGTGAATTAAGACAGGACTTTCGACATTTTAGAATGGATCGTATTCAACACTTAAGTTTAACCCAAGAAGTATATCCATCATTTAAGCAGCAACTCTTCCAGCAGTGGTGGGCACAAGAATCGCAGACTACTGACAAAAACTGACAAAAGATATTTGTAGACTAGAACCACGATAAACAAGGAGCCATAAAAATGAGCCTTAAACTTTATACTAACAAAGAATCGCGTGGTGTAGTGATCGACTGGCTTTTAGTCGAGCTTGGTGTTGAATGTGAACGTATTGAAGTTGCATACCGAACCGAGATGAAGTCACCAGAATATTTAAAAATTAATCCTTTTGGAAAAGTACCTGTATTGGTAGATGGCGATGTTATTATTTATGAGTTAGGGGCAATTTGCGCATATCTTGCGGACAAGTTTAGTGACAAAGGCTTGGCACCAGCCTTGAATGATCCAAAGCGTGGTTTGTACTATCGTTGGTTATTTATGATGGCTGGTCCTTGGGAAGCTGCTGGCGTTGATAAAGCTCTAGGAATAAAAGTATCTCCTGAGCAAAAAATGTTTGTGAGTTATGGTGATTACAACGATGCTTACCAAGCTTTGATTCAAGGGCTGAGTGAGGCTAATCCATACTTATGTGGTGAACAGTTTACGGCAGCAGATGTCAGCGTGGGCGCGATGTTGTTATGGCAATTGAAAATGAACACGATTGAATCACATCCTGCCATTACACGTTATGTTGAAACGATTAAACAACGTGAAGGGTTAAAACAAAGCAGTATGGGCGGATTATTGTAAACCTATGCTACTTCGAGCCACCTTTTAAGGTGGCTTTTTGTTTTTTAATCAAAAGCTTTAATTGCTAATAAAACCCGCAGCGACGTTAATACAAATTGCTAAAATAGTCGTGTTAAAGCCAAATGCCAGAACGAAATGAAATAAGTTTAGCAAACGCATATGCCTAGTGGTAACCGATACATCTGCTGTTTGTGCTGAAGTACCAATAATATAACTAAAATATAAGAAATCAGGATATGTTGGATTTTTGGTCCCTGGAAAATCTAATCCACCACTTTCTTCATTTCTGGATAAAGCCATGTAAAAGTCATGTGCATAGTGCAAGGCGAAAACGGTGTGCATAAAAAGCCATGCTGAAACAATGGTAAGTAAAGCTAAAGCAACATGTCCTAATTTTGCATAATGGTCAGAAGGAAGCTGAGACAGCTGTACTAATATAGCAACTAGACACATAGAAATTGCAAGTAAAACAATCAGCATAATGACCCATTTGCTTTCATCTTGTTTTTTAGCTTGCTGCTGCATTTGAGAGTGATCAGCATTTTTCATAAGTTTGAAAACATTCAATAAATATAAGCCAATCGAACCGTTCCAGCTTACTAATAAAATAGTAGACCATTTCCATGAGGTAAACCAAGTCAATAGAATTCCGGCAATAACGCCAACGAATAAAGCAATAAAGAAGTGAGGTCGGTTTTTTACGCTACGCCCCAAATGCTTTAATAGTCCCAACATTTACTCGACTCTCCTTATGCCGTAAAAACTATTTTTTTACTATTTGGTTAATTTAACATTAAGTTTTATATATTGTTTATACTTTTGATTGTCTTTTTAAATAATATTTTTGATAAGCTAAAATATAAAAAATTATCGCAATTTAAATAATGGATCAAAAGTATAAAATAAATCTTAAGCTCATTTATTTTATACTTTAATTTAGATTTTCTAACTAATTTATTATTGCCAAATAAAGTTAACTTTAATTTGTCGTATTTAATCGAGATTCTTATCAAGATGAAACACTTTATTGAGCTGGTCAATAAATCTTTTAACACCTACAGATTCTGTATTTTTACGATAACTGACAAATAAATCTAAAGAAGGTAAATCCACATCCAAAGGGCGAACTACTGTATTTGATACACCTAGAGGTGCAACATAGGCTGGTAAAATCGTACAACCTAGACCTGACCCAATAGAATTAATATTGAGTAAAATACTATCGGCCTTTTGTACGATATTCAGATCAATACCATGAGTTTTAGTAAATTCTAAAATAGTATTGTGCAGCGTATTCGATTGTTCGGCGGCAGGAATAATAAAATCTATACCGTGTAAAGCTTTTACAGGAATGCGTTCATATTTAGCCAAAGGATGGTTTCTAGGTAATAAAAAAATTAATGGTTCTGTTAAAACAAATTGGCTTTGGATTTCATCGGTTTCGGTATTATCACGAGTGAAGGTGATGTCGAGTTCACCTCTTTTTAATGCTTTGAGTTGTTCTGTATTATTTAAGCTTGATAGTTCAATGGTCAGGTCAGGATGTTGTAATCGTAGATTTGGAAGTACGTACGGGAAAATTTTCATTTCTGCAATGGGGACAAAACCAATACGTAATAATTGTTGTTTGGCCTTTGAGACTTGACGTGCCATCGCTACAGCTTTATCTGCTTGAGCAAGTGTTAAACGGGCATGTTCTAAAAATACTTCACCTTCTTCAGTTAACTCGACTTTACGTTTTGTGCGGTTTAAAAGTCGTACACCGACATCTTCTTCTAAATCTTTAATTTGTTGGCTAAGGGAGGGTTGAGCAGTATAGAGTTTTAGAGCGGCCTTACTAAAATTTAATTCTTCAGCAACAGTGATGAAATATCGAAGATGGCGTAATTCCATAAGACTAATCCAAAAAATGTCTTACTATGATTTAAGTAAAGTATAAAGCATAAAACTATATAGCGTGAAGATGCTTTAGATATTTATAAAATAAATGAAAATTTATAAATCATTATTAAATTAATATGAAATTTTTCTTAATTATTAATTTATAAAATATATTAATTGCCGATTATTAACTGTTTTTTTTAAATTTTCATAGGAAATTTTAATTTCTTTTTTAAAAATCACTTAAAGTTTTCTCATATTATGAAAAAATCTATTATTAATGTAGAGATTTAGGTGTTGATTTTTTTAGCGAAAAATTTTGGAAAGTATTTTTATAGTAAATATATCACACTTATATTGCTCTATTTTTTTAGTTTATCAAGCATCGATAAAAGTTGATAAAATTAAGCAATTTAAAAGATTTATTGAATAACCAAGATAAAAGTAGTTCATCCTTTAGCTATAGATTACTTATTATATATTATTGTTATGTTATACAGTAGCTTTTAATAAGAACTGTAAGTAACGAATCACAAACTCAACACATCTAAACATTTTTTTGTGGCACTTTAGATTGGTGTATGTCGGCGGCGATAAAAATAAAGGGATATTTATATGATAAATAAGTGTAAGTGTCATAGCTTAATTTATTTAAATCGCTAAGATAGAAAATTGAATGAATCATCCTCCTGATGCTACAACCATAGAATAAGCCCATGAAAGACAAGCCGACATTAACTTATCAATTGCCGACTCAGTCCTGTTGGACGCATACATGGATAAAACCGCCTTTTTGTCATCCTGAATTGGGCCATGAAAACGACACCCGTTTTTATAATCAGCAGCCTAGATCGCCTGCACGAGGATCGAAAGAATTATTGCGTTGGTTAGTCACTCGTGAATCTTATACATGGAATGTTGATATTCAAGGTGAATACGAAACTCGTGTGAATACACCAATTGCCTTACCACAGAACCGTCCTCATGCGGATTTAGATGATTGGCAAGTATGGTTTGTAGGTCACGCTACTGTACTCATTCAAATTGGACCATATAACTTTATTACCGACCCGGTTTGGTGTGATTATGCGAGTCCGTTGCATGGGCGTGGACCACGCCGTGTATGCCCGGCCGGTTTTGCTTTGGAACAGTTGCCCACTATTCATGGAGTCTTACTGAGCCATAATCATTATGATCATATGGATTTGGCAACGCTTGAATGGTTGCACAAGAAATTTGCGATGCCGATTTATACAGGGCTTGGCAACGGGTTTTACTTGCCTAAAGATTTCCATGTCATTGAAATGGATTGGTGGCAAGAAATTCCTTATCATGAGTTAAGAATTGTCTATACACCTGCTCAGCACGGTTCGGGGCGGGGCTTACGTGATCAAAATAAAGCACTTTGGGGTGGTTTTTCGGTTTTAGCAAAAACAGGTCATTGTTTTTTCGCTGGTGACACTGGCTATGCAGCACACTTCAAACAGATACATGCACGTTATGGCGCACCACGTGTTGCTTTACTTCCAATTGGAGCTTATGAACCTCGTAAACTAATGAGCTACGTTCACATGAACCCTCAAGATGCAGTTCATGCACATTTGGATTTACAAGCGCATCGTTCTGTTGCGATTCACTATCGAACTTTTCAGTTAACAGATGAAGATCGGGAAGACCCTGAACATGCTTTAGCTCAAGCTATTAAAGCTTCATCAAAACTTGCTAATCCCTTTTATTGTATTCGAGAAGGGCATAAATTGACTGTCTAAAAGCCTATGGTTTTTATATTAAAAAAGCCAGTTCAAATTGAACTGGCTTTTTATTATTTCGACTTAAATTAAGCTAAGTCAAAACGGTCAAGATTCATGACTTTTGTCCATGCTGCAACAAAGTCTTTAACAAATTTTTCTTTACCGTCGGCTTGAGCATAAACCTCTGCCAATGCACGTAAGATTGAATTAGAACCAAAGACTAAATCATTGCGTGTTGCAGTAAATTTAACTGCACCTGTTTTACGATCTTTGCCTTCAAATACTTCACTTGTTGAATCAACAGGTGCCCATACATTCGACATGTCGAGTAAGTTTGTAAAGAAATCTGTGCTAAGTACACCGACTTGCTGAGTGAATACACCATGCTGTGAACCATCCCAATTGGTGCCCAGTACACGTAAACCACCAATTAATGCAGTTAACTCTGGTGCAGTCAAAGTCAGTTGCTGAGCTTTATCAATCAATAAGATTTCAGCTGGTGTGTTGACTCCCTGTTTTTTCCAGTTTCTAAAGCCATCAGCAGCGCCGAGTAGTAATTGGAAAGTTTCGATATCAGTTTGACTTTGTAATGCATCTACACGACCAGGAGCGAATGGTACGCTAACGTTGAAACCTGCCGCCTGAGCAGCTTGTTCTACACCGATGTTCCCTGCAAGCACAATTAAGTCAGCCAATGATAATTGAGTTGATGCTTTGAGTTCTTCAATTTTAGTTAAAGTCTCAACAGCTTTTTTATTGACTTCCCAACCACGTTGAGGAGCTAAAGCAATGCGTGCACCGTTTGCTCCACCGCGTTTGTCTCCACCACGGAATGTTGATGCTGATGCCCAACCAAGAGAAACCAACTCACCGGCAGATAATCCTAATGCCACAATTTTTGCTTTTGCATCAGCAATACTTGCAGCAGATGGAATAGCGTTAGTGGCCGGTAATGGGTCTTGCCAAATTAAATCTTCAGCAGGAACTTCGGGACCTAAATAACGTGCTTTTGGACCCATATCACGGTGAGTTAATTTGAACCATGCGCGGGCAAAAGCATTTGCAAAGGCTTGAGGGTCGTTATGGAAGCGACGAGAGATCTTTTCAAATTCAGGGTCAAAACGTAAAGTCAAATCTGTAGTCAACATTGTTGGCTTACGTTTAATTGACGGGTCGAAAGGATCAGGAATAATTGCCTCAGCATCTGCTGCTACCCATTGAATTGCACCAGCAGGTGAACGTTCTTGTACCCACTCGTATTTGAATAGGTTTTCAAAGAAGTAATTGCTCCATTGTGTTGGAGTCTGTGACCAAATTACTTCTAAACCTGAAGTGATCGCATCTTTACCCACACCTGTGCCATAGCTATTTGCCCAGCCAAAGCCCATTTGCTCAATTGGAGCGCCTTCTGGATCGGCATGAACATGGTCAGCAGAGGCTGCACCGTGAGTTTTACCTAAAGTATGACCGCCTGCAATCAAAGCAACAATTTCTTCATCGTCCATTGCCATGTTGCCGAAAGTCGCGCGAATAAACGGTGCAGCTGATCTTGGGTCACCGCTAGCTTCTGGACCTTCAGGGTTTACATAAATTAGTCCCATCTCGGTTGCCGCAAGATTACTGCCAGCTAAAGCTTCAGAGTTACGGTGAGCTAACCATTCTTTTTCATCGCCCCAGTTTACATCGTTGTCTGGTTCCCAAACATCTTCACGGCCTGCACCAAAACCAAAGGTACGGAAGCCAGAAGACTCAAGTGCAATGTTTCCGGCAAGAATAAATAAGTCAGCCCATGATATTTTTTGACCGTATTTTTGTTTAACAGGCCATAGTAAACGGCGTGCTTTATCTAAACTTGCGTTGTCAGGCCAGCTATTTAAAGGCGCAAAACGTTGTTGACCACGACCCGCACCACCACGGCCATCACCCATACGGTAGGTGCCGGCAGCATGCCATGCTAAACGAATAAATAAGCCTGTGTAATTTCCCCAATCGGCTGGCCACCAATCTTGGGAATCGGTTAAGACATTTTTGATATCCGCTTTAAGTGCGTAGTAGTCAATTTTTTTAAATTCTTCACGGTAATTAAAATCTTTACCAAGTGGATTAGAGCGTTCTGAATGTTGATTGAGTAAGTCGACGCGTAATTGATTTGGCCACCAGTGCAAATTAGTCGTGCCACCACCGACTGTTACTTGCGGTTTTGAGTTATGACCTGAAAAAGGACATTTTGATTCGTTTGACATGATTATATTCTCTCTGGGTAATATTTATTTGAGCTCTTAATGGAACCGAAAGCTCATTTTCCTGGACTTCTGGGTTAAAAAATGATGCTTATCGAATAAAGAAATGAGGAAACAAGTGGTGAGATAAACCGTTTTAAAAATTTTTCACTGTTATGTCAGCTCATCATTTTTATTCAACAATACATGAGTTTCCTTTGTTTATTATTCCTTCAATTTACTGCATGAAGGCTAAAAAACAAGAGGGAAAATGGTTCGACTTTTGCAAATAATGATGCATGGCATGAGCTCCTTAATCATTGAAACATCGCAATATCTTTCAATTTCGTTCTTTAAATATACTAAAATTTGATTGTTTATTTTTCAAATGGATTAAATTGTCTATATTAATAGGTAAAATCGATTTTAAGGGTTAAGCAAAATTGTTGAGTACGGTAAATGGGGATTTGAAAAAAGAAAAAACTAAAACTAGTTCAATTAAAAAGGAGAGTTAAAACTCTCCTTTTTTAAATATTTATACGGTGACAAGGCGGTTAGATTTAACCATATCCGCCAAACCATGCGTTTTAAAGTAATACTCAAGCCAGCTTTTTACAATAAGCGGGTTATTCATTTTCATGACATCATCAAGTAACTTTTGCGCATCTGTCATTGGTACATGGCAAATTGCTTTACGCACACGCAAGATATTGCTTGAACTCATAGAAAGAGTATTAAAGCCCATTGCCATTAGTAAGATTGCTGATAATGGGTCACCCGCCATCTCACCACAAATACTTACCGGTTTTTGGTATTTGTGACATTCCTTCACCAGTCGAGTCAACGCACGCAAAATAGATGGATGGAAGTGTGAATATACGCTAGCCACATGCGGATTATTACGGTCTACCGCAAGTAAGTATTGAGTTAAGTCATTTGAACCAACCGAGAAGAAATCGACAAGTTCAGCAAACTCATCAATTTGTAGCAGTACACTTGGTACCTCTACCATAATCCCGATTTTTGGTTTAGTAATTTTAACTTGCTCTTCTTCTTGCACGGCTATCCAGTCTCGCTCAAGTAAATAAAGTACTTCTTCGACTTCACTTACTGTTGTCACCATTGGCAATAGAATATGTAAGTTATTTAAACCAATACTGGCTTTGAGCATTGCTCGGATTTGTGCTGAGAAAATCTCTGGATGATCGAGTGTAAAACGAATACCGCGCCATCCTAATGCTGAGTTTTCTTCTTCGATACTAAAGTACGGTAAATCTTTATCGGCACCAATATCGAGGGTTCGCATTACCACTGGTTTATTGGCAAAGTGACTCAACTGTTGGCGGTAGATTGCACGTTGTTCTTCTTCACCCGGGAAACGTTCCCGTAACATGAATGGAATTTCACTTCGGTATAGACCTACACCTTGCGCGCCGCGTTGTACGCCGCGAACAACATCAATCATGAGACCTGTGTTTACAAATAGTTGAACAGAAACCCCATCAGGAGTAATCGCTTCTTTGGTCTCGTATTGTTTGAGATCTTTTGCGATTTGCTCGTCTTCTTTTTGAATTTCTTTATAGCGTTGGCGTAAACGACGTGGAGGGTTCACAAAAACACGACCCTGATAGGCATCCACAATCATTTCCGCGTCATCAAGCGTATTTACAGGCAGTTCGGTTACACCAACTACAGTTGGAATACCTAATGCGCGTGCCACAATCACCATATGTGAATTAGCTGCACCTTCTGAGGTTACAATAGCAGCGATATTATCGACCGGTAACTCGACGAGCGCAGCAGTACTAATTTCTTCACCAATTAAAATACTGTCTGGACTGAGTTCACGGTGGCTAGAATCTTCTTCTTGTAAACACGCTAAAATACGTCGGCCTAAATCTTTAAGATCGGAAACGCGTTCGCGAAGATAGTCATCTTCCATTTGCGCAAATAGGGCAGTGTGCTTTTCAATTACACGACGTACAGCACCTTGTGCCCAATGACCATCACGAATCAGATCTTTAATTTCTGCGGGTAATGCATTTTCATCTAGCATTCTTAAGAAAACACTAAATAAAGCGCGTTCTTCTGCCATGAGTGAATCATGCATTTTTTCGTCTAAAGAACGAATTTCTGAACGAACTGATGAGATCGCTTGATCTAAAAGGCGAAGTTCATGGCTAATATCTTCTGCTTCACGGTCAGGGACAGCACCCAAATCGGCAGGTGGATATAAAATGATAGCGCGGCCTAAAGCAACACCGCCTGCACCTGAAGCGCCTTGGAAGGTTTTATAGGCAGGTCCATTGCTTGGTTTACGAAATACATCGATGTTACCAACCGCGTGAGCATGTGCAATTACCCCGGAAAGCTGTGCACATAGCGTAACTAAAAAGGACTCGGCTGCTTCGCTAAAATCTTGAGGAAGTCTATTTTGGACGACTAAAACACCCATAACCTTACGACGGTACATGACAGGTACGCCGAGGAATGAGTTATAAATTTCTTCGCCCGTTTCGGGTAAGTACAAGAAGCGCTCATGCTTTGGGGCATTATCAAGGTTAACGATTTCCTCACGTTGCCCAACCAGACCGACCAAGCCTTCACCTAACTGCAATGAGACATGTCCAACAGATTCTGGATTTAAGCCTTTTGAGGCCATCAAGACATAACGCTGATTGCGTTCATCGAGTAAATAAATAGAGCAAACATCCACTTTCATGGCCTCAGCAACCTGATTGACCATAATGTCTAACGATTCATGCAAACTCACGGACGCATTAATCTCTTGGACAATGCGTCTTAGAGTGTCGAGTTGCATGTTTGACATGGATGTATACTCCAGTATTTTTTAGACTATGAATGTATTTATAACAGCACTTTTAATAAAAATCATTTGCTAGATAAATGATTTTTAGGGTAATTGTTGCATAGGCAACTGTGTACACAACTCCACCATGGCTTTGCGGTAAACATCACGCTTAAAGTTCACCACTTGACCAAGAGGATACCAATAGCTAACCCACTGCCATTCATCGAATTCGGGCGGGTCAGAGAGGTTCAACTGAATATTTTTTGCAGGCGCAGTTAACTTCAGTAAAAACCATTTTTGTTTCTGTCCGATACATACGGGGTCAGAGTCTGACCGAATGTACCGATGTGGCAAACGATAACGCAGCCATCCCTTGGTTTGCGCAATAATCTGGACATGTTCGGGCAATAAGCCGATTTCTTCTCTCAGTTCTCGAAAAAGTGCCTGTTCAGGGGTTTCTCCAAACTGGATGCCTCCTTGTGGAAATTGCCAAGCATTGTGACCAATGCGCTTTGCCCATAAAACCTGTCCATCATCGTTTGCCAAAATGATCCCGACATTCGGTCGGAAACCTTCTGAGTCGATCATTTGGCTACCTAAATATTTGTCTATATCGTTGACTTTGACCACGGGGACCAACAACTTTTTATGTCCAGCTCGAAAAGATCAAAGTAAAATGTTTAAATTGTTACGATCTTAACGAATTTCTATCGACTAGCGGAGATAGATTTACATTTTTTTTCTTAAATTTCAGTTTAAACGAGAATTTTCATGAAACTGGCGTTGTTTGATTTAGACCATACCTTGTTAAATACCGATTCAGACCATTCTTGGGGTGAATTTTTAGTCAATGAAGGTTTGGTTGATCCGGTTCATCATCGTCAGATGAATGATAAATTTTATGAAGATTACAAAGCTGGGCAACTTGACCCCTATGCTTATAATGAATTTGTTTTTGGCTTTTTAACTAAGCATGACAATAACTATTTAACTGAGCTTCATCAGTTGTTTATGGAAAAAGTAATTCGCCCTCAAATGCGTCCTAAAGGTTTTGAGGCGATTAAGAAACATCAAGATTTAGGCCATACCATTGTGGGTATTACGGCAACGAGTGATTTTATTACGGCGCCGATTTTCCGTGAATTTGGCATTACTGAAATTTTAGCAACCAATGCCGAAGTTGTTGATGGCAAATATACAGGTAAAGTTGCGGGCTTGGCATGTTATCAAAAAGGTAAGCTTGCGCGTCTTGACGATTGGTTGGCTGGACGCAGTGTGTCTGAGTCTTGGGCTTATTCAGATTCAATCAATGACCGTTTTTTACTTGAATATGCAACACATGCAATTGCTGTAAATCCTGATGATCGTCTAGAAAAGTTAGCTCAAGAGCATAACTGGGAAATTCAGGACTGGTCGATTTAAGATTGTAGAGTTGGAAGACCCATACGGTATTTAAGGTTTTCCAACTCTTCATTCATTAGGTTTAAATCGTTCTTTTTATATCCCATGAAAATCCTAATCCAAAAATAAATATTGATAAGTTCAATAAAAATAAATTTAAAAAAAGAGGTAATAATGTCAAAAACACCACAGATTAAATTACCAGAACAACTTTGGAATAATCAAAGCATTGATTTAACACGTCATAGCTATCAAGGAAAATTACTGAGTAAAAGTGAGGGTTTTAAATTAGGTAAGACTCAACGGAAAAAAGTACCGCTTGAACAACTTTCAAAACTTTCTGAACGGCCAGAAGGAACAACTGCTTTAACGATCTATGATTGGAGTAACCAAGGACGTTTAGAAAAACTCAAACCGATTCGTGCAAAACGGATGAGCGTTTCACCATTTACATTTTATCGTGGCATGCCTTCTTTGATGCTATTTGACCAAGTGTGGGAGCCACTAAATTCAGGTTTATTTCAACAGATTTGTGGTGATTGTCATTTAAGTAACTTTGGTGGTTTTGCAAGTCCAGAACGCAACCTGTTATTTGGAATTAATGATTTTGATGAAACTTTAGTTGCCCCGTTTGAATGGGATGTAAAGCGTTTAGCAACCAGTTTTGTGATTGCAGCACGCGATATTAATCTTGCAGATAAAGTGGGTTTAAAAGCAGTTAAAATAATGCTGAATAGTTATCGTCAGCACTTATTAGAAAATGCCAAACTTTCGCCTCTACAAGTTTGGTATGAAAAAATTGATGCCGTTACCTTATTAGAAAATACTGAATGCCGAAAACTAAGAAAAAAAAGTGAAAAGGATCTTGATTCTGCGCAGAAAAAAACGGTGTACTCTGTATTGCCGAAACTTACACAGCAAGACCAAGATACAGGCTTGCGTCATTTTGTAGATGATGCGCCGTTATTATGGCACCCAAATGCAGATGAACCATTTAGTAAAGATGTTGACGTATTCTTTAAACAATACCGTGACTCTTTGAAATATGATCGCCAAGTCCTTTTTGATCGTTATCAATGTACAGATGTGGCTTTTAAAGTGGTTGGTATCGGAAGTGTTGGTACACGATCAGCCATAGCATTATTTCAGGATGCAGATCGGGAACCATTAATTTTACAAATGAAAGAAGCGAATCCATCAATTCTTAGTCCGTTATTTGTAGAACAAGTAAATCACGAAGGTGAACGTGTAATACATGGCCAGCAACTGATGCAAGCCGCAAGTGATATATTTCTTGGATTTTCCTCAATATCAACTCAACATTTTCATGTACGTCAGTTACGTGATATGAAAATCTCTTTTAATCTTAAGGATATGGATGAAGAGTATTTCTATAAGTATGCTGAAGATTGTGGCTTGGCTTTAGCGCATGCCCATGCAAAATCGGGAAATGCAGATGTACTTATAGGATATTTTGGAGAGAGCGATACGATTGTAGACGTATTACAAACCTATGCAGAAGAATATGCAGAGCGTAATCTAAACGACTATCAGCAATTTATGAATGAAATTGCTGATAGTAAGATTCAGCTCGCCGGAGATGATGCGCTTTAATAAATTATTTAACTTTCTCTGTGGCATGCCAAATATTTGGGTCAGGGTTCTGTTGATGCCAAAGCTTGAATTGCGCCCGCCATTGCTGAAAGGGCTCCGATAACGTAGGGCGTGGATCATCACTTAAGCTATAAGCCATGCCTTCTACCAGCCATTTAGGTTTAGTCAGCATTGCTATATTTCCCCATTCTTCGGCTTGTCGATGATGAATAAGCTCATGAGTGATATAGAAATCTTTCCAGCCTCGCGGTGCAACCAATAACCCCAAATTACCAACCGCTTTAGCGGCTGCTTTTTCCATACCAAAGGTATTGGCACATTGTGGAGTGGAGCAAAAAACCATAATGGGTTGTTGATGAAAAGTACCTACTTTATCTTGGGTTTCTTGTAATGCCTGATTATAAAGTGTGTTCGCAAGAGGTTGTGTCTTTGGATCATCTACACAGACTTGACCATCACAATGTAACAATGAAAGGTGATGGGCGAAAATAACACGTATCGGTTTAAACCAAATAAATGTAACTAGAACTAAGATAGCTAAAGTTATAAATATATATAAACCGACTTTAATTATATTTGAATATGGATTCTTCACGATCATGAATCTTAAGCGAAAAGTATAAGGATAGTAGAGTAAAGGGTATATATTTACAGTATTATTTCTAATCAATATATAACTTTATTAATTAAAATAGCATGACTAAAAATAAGCGCACTAAAAGTAAAGGTAGCAATGGTTTCTTTCAAGAATTTATAGATCAGTTCATTACCGCTATTTTTGGTGAGTTACTTATTTATATCATTGCTTTACTGTTTATGAGTGCACTTGGCGGAATTATTTTCGCTGCCATATGTTTCAGTTGGGGCGTTCTATTTTTACTACTACCTTTCGCAGTTTTGATTTATATCCTTGTTAAAAAATATAGCCATTAATACCGTTATTCTTGCATCATTTTAATCAACTCTTGCATGGCTCTAGATTGCGTACGTGCAGGGTGCCATACCATACCTAGCTGACGGTTCATCTCGACATTTAAATCGAGCTGCTGCATATCTTGATTCAATAAAGTTTTTGGTAAAACTGACCAACCTAAACCAATAGAGACCAACATACGAATTGACTCTAGAGGGTTATTACTCATAGTAATTTTCGGTTTAAGCCCCTGTTTTTCAAACTCGGCCAAAGTAATTTGGGCTGTATAAGTCTGTGCGGCAGGCAGCAAACTTGGATATTCAATTAAATCTTGTAAGGTTAAATTCTTTTTTTGAGCCAATGGATGAAATGGAGCAGCTACAAAAACTAAAGGATCATTCCAGATGGTAATGTAGTTAAGACGTTCATCACCTGAAGGAGGAAGCGTTAAAAATGCAAGCTCTAAATCACCAGCAAGGACCTGTTCGTGGGCTTGTTCTGAGTCAACAAAATGTACGTCTAAAGTGACTTGTGGAAACTGCTGAACAAAGTGTTTAAGTGGAGCAGGTAAGTGGTGCAAACCGATGTGATGACTCGTGCCAATTTTTAAACGACCTTGTATTTGTGTTTGTTCATGACTTAGCGTGTGGTGAATATCTTTAAGTTCATTTAACCAGCTTTTGACTTTTGGTAATAATGAATGCGCAGCATGAGTGGCTTGAACCCCACGTCCTGCCGACTCAAATAGCTTTACGCCGAAATATTCTTCGAGACTATGAATACGTTTGGTAACAGCAGGTTGGGTAATAAAGAGTTGATCTGCAGCCACAGAGATAGACCCTGTTTCCATAACTTTTACAAAAGCTTCAAAGGCTGCAAGATTCATAATACAACTCTACTTGGGATAGAAAAATCGAGAGAGGCTAAAGTCGCCAAGCCAAAATCGTATCATGCTTGCAGCCAAACGTTCTATAAACTTGTGATTTGGCGTATTAATCTTAACCTAAGCAGTTGTCTCTTTTTCGTTTAAAGCTGAAATACGACGGTCTTTTGCTGCCCATACTTTTTCATGAAAGAAAAATGCAAATGCTTGTACGGTTGGTTCTAACATACTTAATGTTAAAGCCATCCAAATATTACCCGTTACAAAGTAGGCAACTAACATGGCTACCGTAATATGCATAATGTAGTAACTTAAGGTTTTCTTTAATGTACGTTGGTTATTTACAACGAATTTTTGAATATTAGCCATCATCGTTCTCTCTACCTATATTTGATATTTTTAGTATAGAGATAAGAGTATAAGATTAAAAATGGATTATGCAAATGATAATCATTAACAAAACCGATTTAAATATTTTTGAACAATATAAATAAAGACGGGAATGATTCCTAAAAGTTTTCTAATTTATAAAAATGATAAATTAGATTTATGTGAAACTCTGGCTATAATCGAAGAAAGATTAGAATTACCCAGTCCAATGGAGCAAGACGACATGGCAGGCAAAACTTTATATGACAAATTGTGGGATGACCACGTAGTTACAGAGCGTGATGATGGTTCGTGTTTACTTTATATCGACCGTCATTTATTGCATGAAGTAACAAGTCCACAAGCATTTGAAGGTTTGCAACTTGCGGGTCGTCAACCGTGGCGTTTAAGCGCAAACGTAGCTACACCAGACCACAACGTTCCAACGTCTAAAAAAGAGCGTGATCAGGGCATTGCAGGTATTGAAGATGATACATCGCGTATTCAGGTTCAAACCTTAGATGATAACTGTAAAGCATTTAATATCTTTGAATTTGGTATTAATGATATTCGCCAAGGTATTGTACATGTTGTTGGTCCTGAACAAGGCTTAACTTTACCGGGTATGACGGTGGTATGCGGTGACTCGCATACAGCAACTCACGGTGCCTTTGGTTGTTTGGCACATGGTATCGGGACATCTGAAGTTGAACACGTTTTAGCGACACAATGTTTGATTCAGAAAAAATCAAAAAATATGTTGGTTCGTGTTGATGGCGTTTTAGGTAAGGGCGTAACACCAAAAGATGTGGTGTTGGCGATTATCGGTAAAATCGGTACTGCAGGCGGTACGGGTTACGCAATTGAGTTCGGTGGCCAAGTTTTCCGTGATATGTCGATTGAAGGACGTATGACGGTATGTAACATGGCGATTGAAGCGGGTGCTCGTGTTGGTATGGTTGCAGTTGATGACAAAACCATTGAATACGTAAAAGGCCGTAGCTACGCACCAAAAGGTGAGCAGTGGGAACAAGCGGTTGCTTATTGGAATACTTTACATTCAGACGATGATGCTGTTTTTGATGCAGTCGTTGAGTTAAATGGCGCAGAGATTGAACCACAAGTATCTTGGGGTACTTCACCTGAGATGGTAATTCCAGTATCGAAAGCTGTACCAACTTTAGAACAAGCGAAAGATGACGTACAACGTAGTGACTGGACACGTGCGTATCAATATATGGGGTTAAACGCAGGTCAGGCATTGGCTGAAATTCAACTTGACCGTGTGTTTATTGGTTCTTGCACTAACTCACGTATTGAAGATATCCGTGCTGCTGCTGAGGTGGTTAAAGGCCGTAAAGTGGCTTCTAGCATTAAGCAAGCGATGATTGTTCCGGGTTCTGGTTTAGTGAAACAGCAGGCAGAAAAAGAAGGTTTGGATAAAATTTTCTTAGAAGCTGGTTTCGAGTGGCGTGAACCGGGTTGTTCAATGTGTTTAGCCATGAATGCAGACAAGTTACAACCGGGCGAACACTGTGCATCGACATCAAACCGTAACTTTGAAGGTCGTCAGGGTAATGGTGGTCGTACTCACCTGGTAAGTCCAGCAATGGCTGCTGCTGCTGCGATTGCAGGTCATTTTGTTGACGTTCGTTCATTTTAATTCGGTCTGGAGCAAACCATGAAAGCTTATACAGTTGAACAAGGTATCGTTGCACCATTAGATCGTGCCAATGTCGATACAGATTTAATTATTCCAAAACAGTTTTTAAAATCGATTAAACGTACTGGTTTTGGCGACAACTTATTTGATGAACTTCGTTATTTAGATGAAGGTTACCCAGGTCAAGATAACTCGGTACGTCCAAAAAATCCGGACTTTGTTTTGAATCAACCACGTTATCAGGGAGCAACAGTTTTAATTGCTCGTACGAACTTTGGTTGTGGTTCAAGTCGTGAGCATGCACCTTGGGCATTAAACGAATATGGTTTTCGTACCGTTATTGCGCCAAGCTTTGCTGATATTTTCTTTAATAACTGTTTTAAAAACGGCATGTTACCAGTTATTTTATCTGAGAATATTGTTGATCAGTTATTCAAAGAATGTGCTGCGAATGAAGGATATCAATTAACAATTGATTTGGCTGCGCAAGAAGTTCGTACACCAGCAGGTGAAGCATTTAAATTCGAAGTGGATCCATTTCGTAAGCACTGCTTGTTAAATGGCTTGGATGATATTGGCTTAACTCTCCAAAATGCGGACGCAATTCGCGCTTATGAAGAAAAAACCAAACAGGTTCGTCCTTGGGTATTCCAAGAGATAAATTAACCTTTTGGTACATTTTAAACATAGTCATGGCGTCGTGTTCAAACTCTTGCTAACATGCTAAAGCATAACAACAGCTTAAAATTATGCACTAGATGAGGATTGGGCTTGAACAATGAAGAGGAACGTTACTCATAGCTTTTTGTTGGGCCTGTGCGCAATAACACTAAGTGCTTGTCAGAGCACTTACAATGTAGTGGATACTGTTCGTATTAAGCAGGCTGAACAAGAAAATTTGGGGCAGAATGCAGCAATATATTGTTCGGGCGCAAAAAGTTGCGAATTTGAACGGCTAAATGATATTACTGTTGTTGATGCACAGACACGTCGTATTAGTAATCAGGCAATTCATCAAGGAATTGTGAGATTAAATGGTTCGGTGTTAAGTCAAAGCAATAGTTTGTATTTATCTGTGCCTGCCAAACAATATGAAGTGGTGATTCGTTACTATCCGATTTCTCCAGATCGGGCAGAAACCATCCATGTTATTCACCAATTCAAAGCCAACCATCGCTATATGTTTAAAATGTACCGAGACAAATCTAACCGTTCGGGTAGTTTGCTGAATGTTTCTGTACCAGATCCATTATGTGTTGACTTAGAGCAGGATGGGCGTGTAATTCGCCGTTTTTGTCGACCATTTGATGTAACCACAGGACTCGGTGAATTTCTCGAACAGAAAAAACTAACACCACGACAGTCATAACACTGTCTTGTCTTTGAAAATGGAAAACTTCATGTCTAAACAGATTTTAATTTTGGCTGGCGATGGGATTGGTCCTGAAATTGTTGGGGCAGCAGAAAAAGTATTAAATAAAGTAAATGAAAAATTTAATTTGTCTTTGACTTGGGAACATGGCTTGTTAGGTGGAGCTGCGATTGATGCTCATGGAGAACCGTATCCAGCTGTAACAAGTGAGCAAGCCAAAAAAGCCGATGCCATTTTATTAGGCGCCGTTGGTGGACCAAAATGGGACACTATTGAACGCTCTATTCGCCCTGAACGCGGTCTTTTAAAAATTCGTAGTGAACTTAACTTGTTTGCTAACTTGCGCCCAGCGATTTTATATCCACAATTAGCCGATGCTTCTAGCTTAAAACCTGAAATTGTTGCAGGTTTAGATATTTTAATTGTTCGTGAATTGACTGGTGGTATCTACTTTGGTCAGCCACGTGGTATTCGTGAACTCGAAAATGGTGAAAAACAGGGCTATAACACTGACGTTTATTCTGAGAGCGAAATTAAGCGTATTGCAAAAGTTGCTTTTGAACTTGCAGGATTACGTGGCGGTAAAGTGTGTTCTGTAGATAAAGCAAACGTTTTAGAAGTGACAGAGCTTTGGAAGCAAACGGTTACTGACTTACAGCAAGCGAACTATCCAAATATTCAGCTTTCACATATGTATGTGGATAATGCTGCTATGCAACTTGTACGTGCACCTAAACAGTTTGACGTAATCGTTACAGGTAACTTGTTTGGCGATATCTTGTCTGACGAAGCAGCAATGCTTACAGGCTCAATTGGTATGTTGCCGTCAGCTTCTTTAGATGAAAATGGCAAAGGCATGTATGAACCTTGTCATGGTTCGGCGCCTGATATTGCGGGTCAAAATGTGGCAAACCCATTAGCAACCATTCTTTCTGTTGCAATGATGCTTCGTTATACCTTCCGTGAAGAAGCTGCTGCTAAAGCAATTGAAGATGCGGTAGGGCAAGTACTTGATCAAGGTTTCCGTACAGCCGATATTATGTCTGAAGGCATGACTAAAGTAGGTACAGCCGAGATGGGTGAAGCAGTCGTTGCTGCTCTTGCTTAATCGCTACTTTGCTAAAAAACGCAGCCTCAAGCTGCGTTTTTTTATGGTTGTGTTCAGCAAGCTTTACCTTCGTATTGAATAGATTCAGCAATGTCATTTTTAAGCTGAAAAATAACTTTGCAATTAAAATTAACATCGTAAGAGTTGCTCCCTAATGTCCCGGATTGGATAGGAACTGGATTACCACCCATCTCTACATTACTCACCATAGGAATGGGAATACTTAATGGCCGTAAAATCGTGTAGATGAGTTGATTTGATGTTTTTTGTGGAACATGCGCAATTTGAAAGCCAAGACCGCGTAAGTTTAGTTCTTGTTGAATGGTGGTCGATGATTTGCCCAGAAAGCCTTTTAAATATTCTTGTAAGTCGACAGATTGGCGTGGTTGAGTTGCGCAACCGTTCAAATAAATAGACATCACTGAGAGCAAGGTTATTCGGCATAGGTTCGATATATTCATTTTTCTCTCTATCAAATTATATTTATTGTTAGATAACGGTAGGTTGGATTGCCTAGCTTGTAAAGAAAAAAAGGAAGTTTATGATAAATGGAGGATGAGTTTATCTAGCAATTCATACTCATATCTGAAAGGGTTTATAATTATTTTGCAAAAAACTTAAGGAAAACATGATGAAAAAAATATTTTTAGCACTTTTATGCAGCTTTGGAGTAACAGCGGTATATGCCGATAATTGCGACACTACTCGTAATACCTATGATGATATTTACTGTACAAATAAAATCTATGCGAGTGCTGATGCAGATCTAAATAAAAATTATCAGGCATTAAGAGCAAAATTGAATACGGCACAAAGAAATACACTTAAGAAGTCTCAGCTTGCGTGGATACGTCAACGTGATGCTGAATGTACAGATTCAAATAGAAATAGTGTAGACGTGCAGTGTCGTTTACAGACAACGCAGGAAAGAAACCATTGGCTACAAGAAAGATTGCGTGAATGCCAAACAGTTGGGTGTAAGTCCAGTCGATTAAGTGAATAAATAAAGCAATAAAAAAGCCACATCATGAAGTGGCTTTTTTGCATTCACTAATTAGCGAGCACGGTACGTAATACGACCTTTAGTTAAGTCATATGGAGTCATTTCGACTTTTACACTGTCGCCAGTAAGAATACGGATATAGTGTTTACGCATTTTACCAGAAATGTGTGCAATAACTTCGTGACCGTTTTCAAGACGTACACGGAACATCGTATTAGGAAGCGTTTCGGTGACAACGCCTTCGAACTCAATGAGTTCCTCTTTATTGGCCATAGCCTACCTGATGATCAAATTGGAAAGGCGCAAATTATAGTCAATTTATTTAAAAAAAACAAGATAGACATCTTCTTGTTAAAGCATCTGGTTAAACTATGACTAGTAAAAAAAGATGTAATTTTTTTCACAAAACAACTCTAATTCTGTTGTCAGTTTGGTCAATCAACGCTAATCTAAAATCATAGTTATTAGGGACTGTTCATGCATAAAGAGTCAACAGCTCCTAAGTATCAATGAAGTATCTACATGGAAGGGCACTGCGTGGGTCAGCTAACAGATGCATCAGTTGTATTACGTTTTGGCTATCAAGCAATTCGTCGTGCAGGATTGCCAACAGAAGAAATATTAACTAAAGCGGGAGTCGCTTTAAATCAGGTCGATACAAATGCACGTACTCCGTTAAGTGCACAGTATGCCTTTTGGACTGCAGCTCAGGAAGTCAGTAAAGATCCAGACATCGGTTTGCATTTAGGTGAGCATTTGCCTTTGTACCGTGGTCAGGTGATTGAACATTTATTTATTAGTAGTGAAACCTTTGGTGAAGGCCTTAAAAGAGCTTTAGCGTATCAACGTCTAATTAGTGATGCATTTGATGCAAAGCTGGTTGTCGAAGATGGGCGTTGCTATTTAACCAATGGTGAGCAAGTGGGGGCTGATAACCTTGTGAATCGTCATTTTTCAGAATGTGCGATTTCTGGTGTGCTTCGATTCTTCAAATTTATTACCGAAGGTCAGTTTCATCCTATCTTCATCGATTTTAACTTTAGTGAAGGTGCTTCGGAAGATGAATATTTCCGAGTTTATGGCTGTCCGGTAAGTTTAGGGCAAAAAGAAACAAGGCTATATTTTGATCCTGCTATTTTAGACTTCCAGCTTTGGCAGGCGGAACCTGAACTATTGCAACTGCATGAACAGCTCGCAATTGAAAAGCTACAAGAATTGGCTCGTTATGATTTGGTTGGTGAGGTTCGTCGAGCGATTGGTTCAACACTAGAAAGTGGAGAAACCACGCTAGAAACTGTAGCAGCACAATTAAATATTACGCCACGTCGTTTACGCACTCAGTTGAGTGAAGCGAATACCAGTTTCCAACAAATACTTTCTGACTATCGTTGTCGTTTAGCTAAAAAACTTTTGGCAAATACCAGTGAGAGTGTGGAGCGTATTGTGTATTTAACGGGTTTCTCTGAACCAAGTACGTTCTATCGTGCGTTTAAACGTTGGACCAATGAAACACCAGTTGAGTACCGTAAGCGTAAACAGCACCGCTAATAAAAATGGGTTAAGCCTACTCAGGTAGGTTTAACCAATGTGGCCCAAGTGGTGGCTGTGGTAAGTCAAACTGCTCGGGATAGTAACATTGAATAAAGTAGAGACCGTCAGGTGGAGCAGTGACTCCTGCCGCTTTACGATCTTGTGCTGCAAACATCGTATCAATATGGTCTATTTCATACATACCTTGACCAATTTCGAGTAAGCATCCAACAATATTACGCACCATATGGTGTAAAAAACCATCTGCTTGAATATCTAACACTAAATAGCGGCCATGTTCAAATAGACGACAATGCGTTACATGTCGAACAGGTTTATTGGACTGACATGCTGCTGCGCGAAAGGTTTCAAAGTTATGTGTACCTTCAAATTTACTAGCAGCTTTAATCATCTTTTGCACATCTAGCTTTTGGTAAATGTGCGTGACCTGTTTATGTAAGAGGGCTGGTCGGCAAGGAGCGTTATAAATAACATAGCGGTAACGTCGAGCCGTTGCTTTAAAGCGTGCATGAAAATTTTCATCCATCAGTTTAATCCACTGAATGGAAATATCTTTAGGTAACTGGCTATTTGCTCCTCTCAACCATCCCATTTCTGGACGAATGGCGTTCGTATCGAAGTGTGCCACCATATTCGTTGCATGTACTCCCGCATCTGTTCGGCCTGCACCGTGAAGTGCAATAGGTTCATCTGCGATTTTGCTGAGTACACGCTCGATAGTTTCCTGAACGCTGGCAACGCCTGGCTGTTGTGTTTGCCATCCTCGATATTGAACTCCGCTAAACTCAATACCGACCGCATAACGTTGCATAGCTTTACCTCTATTTAATGCAAATTTTCATTCCAATGGCTGAGCCATTGTTCTGGGGTTGGGTATTTTAAATAGATTTGAAGTGCTTTTGCATAAAGATCTGCATGACTATGCGCATCATTAATGACAATTTTTGCAGTTTTGGCCCATGCACTAATTGCATAACGTTGGTCAATGCCGCCAAATGTCACTTGTGTTGCCAAGATTGGAACACAACCATGAGCATAGAGTTCATCTAAGGTTGCCAATAGTTCAGGGTTAACTGCGATATTGCCTGTACCAAAGCCTTGTAACACTAAAAAGTGCGGTGGAGCAGGAAGTAAGTGACGTAACTGTTGTACCAAGTGCTGTGTTGCAATCGGTTGCATCATCCAGTTTAAAATCTGAAATGAAGCGGCTCGTTCAATTTGAGCATCTTGTACGATCAATTCATTTTGTTGAGGCGTAAATTCAACTTCACTACTTAAACCTGAAAATGCATCGAGTTCAGTTGTATGAGTTTTTAATGCAGTTTGTGCATGGAATACTTGATGATGGAATGCAAGATAAGCACCTACAGGTAAGCTAATAACTTGTTCTAATGCAAGATATAAGTTCTCAATTGCATCAGTGAATTCACGAGTATTATCACCTTGAACATTGAGTAACGGGTATTGGCTACCAGTAATCACAATATGACAGCTTTGGCCTAAAAAGCGAGCTAGGGTCGCAGCCGCATAACTGAGCGTGTCTGTACCGTGAATAACAACGAAATGCTGATAGCCTTCAAGTTGTAGTTGTTGTATGCGTTGAATTAGACGTAACCAATCAGGTGCCGTACATGCACTGCTATCGACAATATTGGGTGCTGCAAAGCAGTCAACTGTTAAGTGTGGAGGTATCACTTTCTCAAGTTGAGGTAAGAATTGGTCATAAGGCATAGGTGCTAAAGGCTCACCGACGCAACCAAAAGTACCACCCATGTAAAATAAGGCTATTTTTTTCATATTTTTGCAGGCATAAAAAAGCAGTCATCTCTGACTGCTTATGGTAAATCGAACAGTTCTAAGAAGCTATGCGATTAAGTAGGTTTTTCGCATGTTGTTGTTGTTCTGTGTTGAATTTTTGCTCATTAGCCTGTAGTAAATTGCGCGCTGCTTGGTTCTCACCAAACTTGATATATTGCTCAGCCAGTTTTAAGTCGAGCTCACTTTCATTTACTTGTTTTAATTCTGGAAATGCGTCTAGTAGTGGATCCTCTATTTGAGTTTGAGTAGCCTCTTTAGTTACTACATCTAGATGGTTTTGAGTTTCAATTTCTGGTGCTGTAACTAGTGCAGGTTCATCTAGCGAAAACTCAAGAGGTGCGATAGAAGTCGCTTCTAATGGTGCTTGTTCTACGAGTGTAAGTTCATCTAATGATGAAACTTGTTCATCAGATTTCTTTTCTGAAATTGAAGGATTTAAGTCAAGGTTAAAATCTAATGCATTGACGCTATTTTCTTGATTTGCTTTTACTTCTACTGCTTGAGTTTTTTCTTCATTTTCATGCAGAGGTGCCAAGTCAAAAGAAAACTCTAAATCAGCTAGTTCATTTGTTTCTTGAGATGACGAAACTTCTGGTATTTGCTGAGATGTTGATTGTTCTGGTTCCTGTATGGGTTGACTGATATTTTCGGTAGCTGCAGTTTTTTCAAATGAAAAGTTAAATTCTAACGGTTCAACTTCAACTGCTGGTTCTTGTTTTACAGGTGTATAGTCTTTCTGCAAGTCATCAAAAGAAGTTTCAGAAGAACTTGTTGTTAACTGGTCAAACTGAGCAGTTGTGTCAGGTGTGTTTTTCGGTTCTTCATACGATTGAGATTGAGGAAAATCAATAGCATCGGGTTGTCTTGCAGACTCATATTCTTTTTGTCTTGCTTCTGCTTTAATCGCGATTTCATTTAATGCCAAACTGCGAATGTGGCTAATTAATTGTTGAATCGCGAATTCATCTTTTTGAGCAATATGAACTTCAAGAAGTAATAAATACAATTCGTGCTGGGTATTGTCTTTTTTTAGTGCCTGATTGACTTGAGCTTCAGCCGCTGAAAACTGTTTTTCTTGAATGAGCTGTTGAATATTTTGACGAACAGCCTCAGGAACAGGACTACTTTGTGGAAGAGCAGGAGCGACTTCTTCAACTACACTGGCTTTACTTTTTTCACGCGAGCTTTTACTCGATTTGGCACCTGCTTTTTTGCCCGATTTTTTACTTATACTCTTTGGGGAGGTGGTCTCTTGTTTTTGGCCATTCTCGCGCTTTTTTAAAACAACGGCGACCACGAGTAATATGATAAACGGAATCACATATAACATTACTTTCCCCTTAAAAAATAAAATTTTGCAATATAAAGCGAGCTAACTCTGGTTTTAACTTAGTGTTTTTGCTTGTGAGTTTGTTGCTGTGCTTTTAATTGCTGCTGTAACTCTGCCAAACGCGCATTCAGAAGTTGAATACGTTGGTCTTTTAAACTTAAAGTTTGATTTAGTTTGGTTACATTCCTTTGTAATGTAACGGTTTTTTCTCGAGTTGTCATAACTTTTACTGCTAACTCAGTATTGTTTTGACCTTGTTGTGTGCTCTTTTTTGCACTTCCATGATTAGAATTTGGGCTGTTCTCTGCCACAATGCTCATTTCAGCTTGTTGCAAACGATATTTAGCTCGGCCAGAAGTAGGTTTTGCTAAGTTAGCTTCAGTTGATTTAGATTTTGTATGAGGTGCTTTGGCTGTATTTGCTGCTGTTAAATTTAGTGAAATTCCCTGACGTAAACGGTTTACATCGCCTTGGATAAAAGCATGTCGATTTTGAGCTTGGATATCTCTCATGACTTTAGCCACAGGTTGTTTAGTTTGTGCTGCAATACGATTGGCAATAGACCATAAAGACTCATTACGTTGTACGACATACTTACCTGTAGGTGCTGGACCTTTATAGGTGCTTATTTTTTGCTTTGTTTGTGTGTTTTTACTTAATACATTTTTGTGTTGAGCAGGCTTAGGTTGGGCTGCTTTTTTGACTGTAGTTGTTTGATTGTCATTGCTTGGTTTAAGAGGCGTAGATGGCTGTTTTTCTATAGCAGATGGCCCAGTACTCATTGCTGCTATAGTTTGCTGTGGCGCTTGAGTCGAAGGTTTTTCGGTAAAAGGCGTCGCAGGAGCAGAGCTATTCAAAGCTGGAGCAGTTCCAGTACTAATATTTAGATTACGTTCATTAGCTGGAGTTTCTGCTACGGCTGTTGCTGTCTCAGCAGGTGTGTATCGAGTACTTTCCGGTAAGTTTAACGCGATGTCTTTTTCATTTACGATAAATTGCGGTGAAAGTGGACTTTCGTTAGCAGCGACCTTTTTTATAGGCGATGGCTTTAAAACGGTTTTAATATGTTGAAGACGAGTTGCATTACCTTCACTGACTTTTACGACAATATTCAATTCAGGATCAATAATAGGACGAGATGAGGTAATCACAATAACGCCAGAACCTTGGCCATTTTGGCGTGTATAAAAATTCAGATTACCAGGAGGTTGGTGAGTGACTCCCAAACTATTAAGATCTTCTTGAGTGGCTAAACTGACTTGTAATGGGGTATTTGGATCCGCTTGCTGAAAATTCATTTCTGCATAAAGTAATTCCCCAGGCGCAGATTGAATTTGAATAGGATCTAATGTAATCGCATAAACACAAGGCGAAGACATAATGGTGAAAATGGCAATTTTTAATTTGTTATATGCAGTCATCTCAATCCATGACCTGATCAGTCGTAAAGTCGTTCAAAATTATACAATAATGAAATGTAAATAAATTGTTAATTTTTCACAAACCAGTTACGAAAAAGCCGATCAAATGTGATCGGCTTTTTATTTTGACTGAATAATTCAGGTCAAATTATGAACTTTTGTATTCTACTAAAATACGTAACATACGACGTAAAGGTTCAGCAGCACCCCAAAGTAGCTGATCGCCTACTGTGAATGCACCGAGATACTCTTTACCCATATTGAGTTTGCGTAAACGGCCTACAGGTACAGTTAAGGTACCAGTCACAGCTACAGGTGTAAGATCAGTCATTGATGCTTCACGTGTATTTGGTACAACTTTAGCCCACTGGTTTGAGTTACGAATCATATCTTCGATCTCATCAAGCGGAACATCTTTTTTCAGTTTGATGGTTAATGCTTGAGAGTGGCAACGCATTGCACCGATACGCACACAGTGACCATCAATAGGAACAATTTGAGAGTTACCTAAAATCTTGTTGGTTTCAACTTGACCTTTCCACTCTTCTTTAGATTGACCGCTTTCAAGCTGTTTATCAATGTAAGGAATCAATGAACCAGCAAGTGGCACACCAAAGTTCGCAGAAGGGAAGCCTTCACCACGTTGTAACTCAGCAACTTGACGGTCAATATCAAGAATTGCAGATTTAGGATCATCTAACAAAGTCTTGGTATTGTTGTACAAATAACCCATACCTGTTAACAACTCACGCATGTTTTGTGCGCCAGCACCTGATGCTGCTTGATAAGTCATAGCAGTCATCCACTCAACCAAATTATTTTGGAAAAGTGCGCCTACGCCCATCAACATAAGTGATACTGTACAGTTACCACCAACGAAAGTTTTAGTACCTTTCGCTAAACCGTCTTTAATTACGTTAAGGTTAACTGGATCAAGAACGATGATTGCATCATCAGACATACGTAAAGTAGATGCAGCATCAATCCAGTAGCCATCCCAACCAGTTGCTTTTAACTGTGGGAAAACTTCAGACGTGTAGTCACCACCTTGGCAGGTAATAATGACATCCATTTGCTTCAGACTGGTAATGTCTGTAGCTTCCATAAGTGCTGGGGCAGTCTTACCACCAAATGAAGGAGCTTCACCACCTGCATTACTGGTAGAGAAGTAGAATGGCTCAATATGAGCAAAATCATTCTCTTCAACCATACGTTGCATAAGGACGGAACCGACCATCCCGCGCCAACCGACCAGACCTACTTTCATGTCATTTTGCCTCGGTGCGTTAAAATTGTTAGGGGGAGTTGAGTGTATCAAAAGTGCTCACAACTGCAAGCGTTACAGAATCAAAACAGCAATTTTATTGAGTAGAATATCTTGTTTATGTTACATACAAAATTGATAAAGATGACAAAAACATTAAAAAACAAATCATCTTAAAAGAGTAATTTCAATGATTTATATCGAAGTTGTGTCTGTGATGGTGATTTGGTTGACTTTCTGGTCACTTATCCCTCGTGATGAGTGGTGGTTTAGAGGGGCTGATTTTCCACGTTTACAAATTCTGTTTGTGGGCTTTATTGCTTTAATTGGCATGTTGTTTTGGCCGTCTGAATGGAACATATGGCGTGAGCTTTTGCTTGCAGTACTCATTGCAGCAATTGCTTATCAACTTAAAATGGTTTTGCCTTATACCTTGTTTTGGAAAAAACAGGTTAAAAAGGTAAAGCAACATCAAGTAGATCCTAAAAAGCAGATTTCACTAATTGTTTCTAATGTGCTTACACCCAATGATAAATATCATTTATTACTTGAGCATGTACGGACATTAAAACCTGATTTATTGTTGACGTTAGAAAGTGACAAGACATGGGAAAATGCTCTAAAAGAAATTGAAGAGGAGTACCCTTACCGTGTGCCTGTGCCATTAGATAATTTATATGGCATGCATTTATATAGCCGGTTACCGCTTAAAAATACTGAGGTTAAATTCATTTTAAGTAATGAAATTCCTTCTATTCATACCACTGTAATCTTACGTTCTGGGATGCCTGTTCAGCTCTACTGTTTACATCCTAAACCGCCTAGTCCAACTGAAGCAAAAGATTCAACACTACGAGATGCAGAGCTTTTAATTGTTGGAGATCAAATTAAAGATCTGGATGAGAGTTGTATCGTGATGGGAGATCTAAATGATGTCGCATGGTCACGCACAACACGTTTATTTCAACGTATTAGTGGATTACTCGATCCGCGAGTTGGCCGACACTTTATTAATACTTTTCATGCAGATTACTCTTTATTGCGTTGGTCACTTGATCATATCTTTCATAGTACAGACTTTGGTTTAGTAAAAATGCAGCGTTTATCTCATATTGGCTCAGATCATTTTCCTGTCTACGTTGTTTTACAAACAGGTCGAATATTTGAAGAGATTCAAGAAGAAATTGAAGAAACTCAAGATGATGAAGAAGAAGCTCAAGCTGCTATACAAGAAGGTATTGCTAAAGCTGAAAAAGAAGAAAAGATAGTGACTGATGAAATTGCAGAGCCTTATAAAGAGAAAAGTATATAAAAGCAGGTTGTAAGCAATATCGTACAAAGATTTGAGTCTAGGTCCAATAGGCAGGGGGAGCTAAAACCCGTATTCTACATTCATCGGCACACGGAAGCGGGAATGGATAATCCCAAGTAAGGATGCACTAAGCTGATATGGAACGACATCACGGATAAGATGTTAGAACGGAAGCAATAAAAAGAATTATATACCCTGAAAGCACAACCTCATTTACCCGAGTTTTGCAGGACGCAGAACTCGGGTTGATATTTTATATAAATACCATTTAATTATTTGTAAATTAAAGAAATATTTTTAAGGTTATCTTAATTTTAAAATCTATTTAATTATAGGTAGTTGTCCATAAGTTTTTTTATATATCCGAGCCTTTTTCGATGAAAATAGATACAAAAATTTTTTTTGATAAGTTTTTGTTTTTATAGATTATTGAAGAATAAATATAGGCTTTGGTCTATTTAGACATAAATTGGACTTGTTTAATTGGCAAATCTCAATAGAATGTGCCGATCGTTGACATGTTGGATCGTCAACAGGCATTGTTGTTTACTTCGCCGGATCGGCGGGTTGTGATTTGCTTGTGCATTTAAATTTCTGTTTGGAAATTAGTGTACATATTGAGGTTTCACTCTAAGATAGTGGTCTTCTCCCTCTCATATTTGATACTTTGCGGTGCATAAGGATTGTCTTATGAAGAATTTTAAATTTAGCCTTGCGTGGCAAATTTTAATTGCTTTAATCCTAGGGATAGTTGTCGGGGCTGTTTTACATAATCAGCCTGAAATCAAAGATAGTATTGTAAATAACGTTCTTACGCCGTTAGGTAAGATCTTTATTAGCCTGATTAAAATGATTGTTATTCCAATCGTTTTCTCTACATTGATTTTAGGTATTGCGGGTGTTGGCAGTACAAAAAGTCTTGGGCGTCTTGGTTTTAAAACCATTCTCTATTTCGAAATTATTACTACTATTGCTATTTTGGTCGGCTTGGTTGCAGCAAATATCTTCCATCCAGGTTCAGGCATTGATATGTCTCAACTGGTTCAAACTGATATTTCTCAATATAAGCATACAACTGAAGAAGTACAGTCACAGTCTCATGGTATTATCCAGACGATATTATCGCTTATCCCAACGAACATTATTAGTTCAATGGCACATGGCGAAATGTTACCAGTGATTTTCTTTGCTGTGCTTTTTGGTATTGGCTTATCTTCATTGCCAGCTACAACAAAAGACCCATTATTAAATGTATTTCATGCTGTATCGGAAACAATGTTCCGTGTGACACACATCATCATGAAATATGCGCCAGTGGGTGTATTTGGTTTAATCGCTGTAACTGTTGCAAACTTTGGTTTTGCTTCACTTATTCCATTAGGTAAATTGGTTGTATTGGTTTACGGTGCAATCTTGTTCTTTGCTTTAGTGGTACTTGGTTTAACTGCAAAAATGTTCAGCATCAACATCTTTACTTTGTTTAAGATTTTGAAAGATGAATTAATCTTGGCATATTCAACTGCGAGTTCTGAAACAGTTTTACCGCGTATTATGCAAAAAATGGAAGCTTATGGTGCGCCAAAAGCGATTTCTAGTTTTGTAATCCCAACTGGTTATTCTTTTAACCTTGACGGTTCTACGCTTTATCAAAGTATCGCAGCAATCTTTATTGCACAGCTTTACGGTATTGAAATGTCGATCAGCCAACAAGTTATTTTGGTTGTAACATTAATGATTACTTCGAAAGGTATTGCAGGTGTTCCTGGCGTATCGTTTGTTGTGTTATTAGCGACATTAGGTAGTGTTGGTATTCCTGTGGAAGGCTTAGCGTTTATTGCTGGTGTTGACCGTATCATGGATATGGCACGTACTGCGTTGAACGTTGTTGGTAACGCACTTGCTGTACTTGTTATCAGTAAGTGGGAAAAACAATATGACTATGAAAAAGCTGCTGCTTATGAAGCAACATTTAAATAAGACTGCTTTCTTTTAGTTAATAAAAAACCCGCGATGATCGCGGGTTTTTTATTACGTTATTTCAATACACTTTGATATAGCTCAAGCGTCTGGTCGCACATATCTTTTAAACTGAACATTGTCACAGGTGCGACTGTTTGCGGTTGTTCAATATGATGCTTTACTGTTTCTACTAAAGCTTTTTCATTTTCAGCTTCAACAAGACCTTGTGGATATACATGAGATAAAATCTCTGCAACACCTCCACGATTCCAGCCAATCACTGGCGTACCGACTGACAGTGCTTCTAAGGCTGTTCTACCGAATGTTTCTGCTTGATTGGATAGAGAGAGCACAATGTCGCTAAAAGCGAGCCATTCACGTATATCTGAGCGATGTCCTACAAAGGTGATCTTATCTGCAAGTCCTTTGTTTTGAATGGTGCTTTGCAACTCACTTAAATAGGCCTGTTTTTTAGCATCGGCACCCCCCACAACAACAGCATGAAGTTGAGGATATTGCGACTGAAGTTGTTGCATCAATTCAATTAAGCTTTCATGTCCTTTTAAACGCGTAATACGGCCAGGCAGACAAAGTAAAAATTTATTTTCGAGTTCAGGAAAGTCATTAAAAACTTGATTAAACCACTGTGCTGAGGGTTGGTAGTTATGCGGGAAAGCAGCTGGATCAATCCCTCGATAAATCCGGACAATATCTTGTGGTGGACAGTTTTTATAATGGTCAGTGATGTATTTAACCACGCTGTCAGAAACGGCAATTACTTTTTCTGCCTGAGTCATGATCGCACTATAGCGATTGACTGAGTAGAAACCATGTACTGTACTGATGAGGTGAGGGCGCTTATGGGCTGGTATTCCTTTTAAAGCAAAATGGGTAAGCCATGCAGGAACACGTGAGCGTACATGAACAATATCGGGCTGATGCTCTTCAATAAGTCGACGTAAAGGGCGGATTTGCCATAAGCTCGATAAAGATTTTTTATGAATCGGTAGTGTTAAGTGTTTAGAGCCCTCGGCTTCAAGTTGAGACACTAATCGTCCGCCATTTGATACAACCAAAGATTTGTGGCCTTGTGCAACCAGTGCACGTGCAATTTCCAGTGTGCCGCGTTCTACGCCACCGCTATTGAGTTCTGGGAGAAGTTGCATCACTTTCATTGATTTTGCCTTTAGGTTGTAGCAAAGCGGTGTTTTACCGGTTATTCATTTAATAGGTGGAGTTTACTCCTTACTTTTGTTTTGGCAAAAGTAACAAAACCATTTGTTGGACTAACGACACATCCTGAGCGATTCCCAAAGCACTGCTTTAGGAATCAGCGCAAGGTAGTCCAACGGGCGACGTCCTTGTCGCCTTCGCACGATAGTACATGCTGGTGTTTATTTAGATGTTTATTACTACAGTGCGGCCGTTACTAAAGATTATTTAATAGATCTCTTCATATCCCTCAGGACGTGTCTTAAATCGACGATGAAACCACATATATTGAGTTGGTGCGATGCGAAGCTGACTCTCAATAATCTTATTCACGCGGGTTGCATCATCGACTTCATCTTCGCTTGGCATATTGTCGACTGCAGGCTCAATCAAGATATGATATTTAGGGTCGTGTACATCGCCATGACGATAAAAATATAAAGGAACAGCAACCGCTTTGGAAATTTTTAATAAACGACGGTGAGCCGTTACTGTCGCAGCTGGCACTCCAAAAAATGGTGCCATAACGCCTTGTTTAAGCCCGAAGTCTTGATCGGGACTATACCAAATGGCATCACCATCTTTAAGGTGACGAATTAAGCCGCGCATATCATCATGATCAATTTGTGCTTTGTAGATTGTGCCGCGGCAGCGATAAATCAGCATATCGAGTAGTGGATTATTTTGAGGACGATAAACAACATCAGGTTCAAAATATTGAGCGCATACATAACCACCGGCATCAAGCAAAGTACTATGAGTTCCCAGTAATAAAACACCTTTGCCCTGAGCTTGAGCATCAGTAATGTGTTCTAAACCTTCAATTGTGACGCGGTTTTTAAACCAGTAAGGCTTATACCATGCGTTTAAGGTTTCAAAAATACCAAGCATCATATCTACAAAAACTTGTTTTGCTTGTTGCTGTACTTTTTCAGGTGACCATTCAGGGAAGCAAACTTCTAAATTACGAATAGTAGTTTTGCGACGAGATTTTAAATATTTCCAAGCAAGGTTTGCTAATCCATGAGCTAAACGCCATTGGATCGCCCATGGTAAAATAGCCAAAAGCATGAGGAAAGTAATCGCAATCCATACACCCCAATATTTAGGTAACAAAAAGGACCATTGAAACTCACCGGGCGTATAAGGCTGCTTTTGGCTCATAACGATATAAAGAATTTAAAAAGTTAAAACTGGCAAAAGTGTATCACGAACTGAATTTATCGTCGTAATACACAGGAGTAAATTGAAGTTTTAGAGCAGGGGGAAGAAAACAAAGTGGGTTATCGGCGGTGTTCTAAAAGAATACGAACAGCGAGTCCGGCTAATACAGTCCCCATAATCCAGCGTTGAATGCTTGCCCAAAGCGGTTTTTGCTGTAGAAAGAGCGCAATACTACCTGCAGAAAATACAATAAGTGCATTTACTGAAACACTTACAAAAATTTGTATGGTTCCGAGTTGAATGGACTGCGCTAAAATACTGCCTTGTTGTGGATGTATAAACTGTGGCAATAAAGACAAATACATAATTGCAATTTTAGGATTAAGTAAATTTGTCAAAAAGCCCATTAAAAATAATTTTAATGGTGAGTCAATAGATAAGTCTTTTACACTGAAAATAGGCGCTGCATTTGGACGTAATGCTTTCCATGCAAGCCAGAGTAAATATATGGCACCGGCAATACGAATCGTGTCATAGGCATATGGAACTGCCACAACAAGCGCTGTGATCCCGAAAGAAGCGCAGAGCATATAAAATACAAAACCAACAGCAACCCCACCGAGGGAAATAAAACCTGCTATTTTGCCTTGACTAATGGAGCGAGAGATAAGATAAATCATGTTCGGACCCGGGGTGAGTACCATCGCCAAGCAAATGAGTCCGAATGCCAAAATTTGAGAGAGATCTAGCACGGAATTATCCTTAAATATTATTATACTGATAGGTATATCATAATTATTTTATATACAGCGAAACTTTATTCATTGTCTTTTTAAATTAAAAAATAAGAATAATTCAGTATGATATGAATATCCTGATTTCATAGAAATTTATGAGAAATCTCCATATCGATGCCACAAAAGGCATCTTAATTTTTCTGGTTGTATTAGGTCATTACCTTGAAAGGTTAATTGGCTGGAACGAGCCTTTAAATCAAGCGATTTTAGGGAGTATTTACTTTGTTCATATGCCAGCTTTTATTTTTATATCGGGCATGTTTTTTAAAGAAGAGAAAATACTAGAAAAATTAATTTACTTTCTATCTTTATATTTGCCATTTCAAATTTTATTTCAATTGCTTGATGCCTTTTATAATGGAAGTCTTTGGACTGGTACATTTCATTTGGCATGGTTTGCTAAACCTTATTGGGTGTTATGGTATTTATTTGGCATGGGGGCTTGGACGGTTCTCGCTTTTTTCCTAAAAAAGATGGCATATCCACTTCTGTTTTCAATAGTTTTAGCTTTACTGGTTGGATGCTCACCCATTAATAATTACAGCTATTCGATGGGTCGAATTTTCGTATTTCTACCTTTTTTTATGGCTGGGGCGATTTATGGTAAAACCATTTTTCAGTATATATCGCAGTTGCCTTATGCAAAGTTATTTGCTGTTATTACATTATTCATCATTACTGCTGTAGCGGCTATAAGTCATTATAGTTATTACTGGTTATTTGGCAGTTTATCTTATCTACAGTTACATGTGGATGTTTGGCAAGGAATGCTGATTCGCAGTGTAATAATGTTGCTATCGGCTATGGGAGTTTTGAGTTTATTTATACTCACTCAAAGCTTTAAACAACCTTGGATTGGTTTAGGCCAAAAAACGCTGCCAGTTTATATATTGCATGGTTTTATAATTATTGTTTTGACTCATCAGTTAAGCTTTAAATATTCGGTCGAGATCAATATTTTGATTAGTCTTGTTTTGGCTATCCTGACTTGTATGGTTTTGCAGTTACAGCTATTTGAACGTTTAATTGGTTTAATTTCCTTCTTTATTTACAGACCTTTTATAAAACTATTAGAACTTTTAAAACCAAAAAAGGGCTTTAATTAAAGCCCTTTTTTATTGATTAACTGCCTTTACTCATTTGCTCAAGTTCATCCCAACGCTCTAATTTTTCAAGCAATAATTCTTCAATTTCTGCTAGGCGTTGACTTGCTTGAGTCGCAGCATCTGCATCAGACACAAACCATGAACCATCTGCAAGTTTGTCAGAAAGCTCGGCTTGTTCAACTTCCAGCTTTTCAATTTCAGCAGGAAGTTGCTCAAGTTCACGTTGGTCTTTATAGCTCAATTTCACCTTTTTTACGGTACTTTGAGCAGCAGCTTTTTCAGCTTCAGCTTTTGCCTGAGCTTTCTTAACGTCAGACTTCTGGTCTACCACTTTTTCATCTGGGCGTTGTAGTAAGTAGTCTTGGTAACCACCTATGTACTCTGCAATACCACCTTTACCATCAAAGACCCAAGTAGAAGTGACAACATTGTCCATAAATGCACGGTCATGCGAAATAAGTAATAGCGTGCCTTTATATTCAGAAAGCATCTCTTCAAGTAGCTCAAGAGTTACCATATCCAAGTCATTGGTTGGTTCGTCCATCACAATCAGGTTCGATGGTTTAAGCAATAATTTAGCAAGCAAAATACGGTTACGCTCACCACCAGAAAGGGCTTTTACTGGTGTACGTGCACGTTCAGGTGAGAACAAGAAATCTTGTAAATAACTGTAGATATGACGACGGTTGCCATTTACATCAACAAAGTCAGAGCCTTCTGAAACGTTTGCCATGACTGTTTTTTCAAGATCTAAGGCATTACGTAATTGATCAAAATAAGCAATCTCTAATTGAGTACCTGTTTTAACAGAGCCACCGTGTTCGATTTCACCTAAAATAGCTTTAATTAAAGTCGTTTTACCGACACCGTTATCACCGACTAAGCCAATACGGTCACCACGCATGACGAGCGTAGAGAAGTCTTTGATGAGTGGTTTACCATCATAAGATACGCTCAAGTGCTCAATATCAAATACTAATTTACCAGAGCGATTTGCTTCTTGAGTCGCCATGCTCACTTTGCCTTGTTGTGAACGGCGTGCTTTCGATTCTTCGCGTAAAGCTTTTAATGCACGAACACGGCCTTCGTTACGTGTACGACGTGCTTTAATGCCTTGACGAATCCAAGCCTCTTCTTCAGCTAATTTTTTATCAAATAAAGCATTTTGTTTCTCTTCGGCTTCCATTTGCTGAGCTTTAAGCTCCAAATAGCGTGAATAGTTACCTTCGTAGCCACGTAAGATGCCGCGGTCAAGTTCAACAATTCGAGTCGCAATGCTATCTACAAAAGAGCGGTCATGCGAAATAAATAGAAGTGTTAAATTATTTTGATCGAGTAGGAATTTTTCTAGCCACTCAATACTTTCAACATCTAAATGGTTGGTTGGTTCGTCTAGAAGCAATACGTCTGGCTGCGTTAAAAGAGCACGAGCGAGTAAAACACGACGTTTACGTCCACCAGATAAGTCTGCTAAGTCTGCATTTGGATCGAGACCCATTTTACTTAATAGAGCATTCACCTTATTTTCAAGTGCCCAACCGTCTAGTTGGTCTAGCTTGTGCTGAAGGTTACCCATACGGTCGCAAGCTTCCATATCGCCAAGCATACAAGCATCGGTTGCTTGGTGATACGCTTTGAGTACTTCAGCCGCTTCTCCTGCGCCGTCTGCTACAATATCAGCAACCTTACCTGAATCCATTGGAACGTCTTGGGCTAACATGGAAACCGTTAAACCATTTTGGATAGAAACTTCACCAGAATCCGGTAATAAGCTTCCCTCGATGAGTTTAAGTAAAGTAGACTTACCTTCACCATTACGCCCAATTAAACAGACTCGTTCGCCACGTTCTAGATTAAAGTTCGCGCCATCGAGCAGGGCAGGTCCGCCAAAAGCAAGTTGGACATCCCTTAGGGTAATATAGGCCATAATGTTTTCCAGAATCTCAAATGAGGATTTAAATGACTAAACCACCATATCATGATGATCAAGCGTCATTTTCCGCACCCATTGAAGATTTGCAAGTGCGAATTACATTTTTGGATGATTTAGTTGAACAATTAAATCAACAACTCGCTATTCAAACTCAGGAAATAGCTGATTTGAAAAAACAAATGCAATTGCTTTATCAACGTGTGGAATCTTCGGATTTATCAGAAGGCATTGCACCTTTTGATCCATTAACGAATAAACCCCCGCACTATTAATAAAAAGGCAAGTTCAATACTTGCCTTTTTATTAGGGGGTATTTTGAATTTTACTTAAAAACCTTGTAAAACAATCTTCCCTTTTGTTGTTCCACTTTCAATTTGCTGATGAACCCGTTTTAAGTTTTCAGCATTAATTGGGCTTAAAACTTCAGTCACAGTTGTTTTAATTTTCCCTTCATCAACCAGCTTGCTGACTTCATTTAATAGATCACTTTGTTTTTGCATATCTTCAGTCTGAAACATTGAACGCGTAAACATAAATTCCCAATGTACGGATACAGACTTCGATTTAAACGGTTTAATATCTAACTGTTCAGGGTCATCAATTAAGCCAAAATGCCCTTGTGGTGCAATCAACTCTACAATATCTGATAAATGCTGATCCGTTTGAGTGGTCGAGAACACATATGAAGGTGCATTTAAGCCTAATTGCTTGATTTGTGGGGCTAAAGGCTCGCGATGATCTAATACATAGTCGGCACCTAGTTGTTCTACCCATTCTTTTGTTTCAGGGCGTGAAGCTGTAGCAATAATCGTGAGGTTAGTTAATTGCTTAAGAAGCTGAATGGTAATTGAACCTACACCGCCAGCTCCACCAATCACTAAAATAGTTGTATTAGCAGGTGCAGTCTTTGGAACTTGCAGACGATCAAATAGCATTTCCCAAGCTGTGATTGCAGTTAAAGGGAGAGCTGCTGCCTCTGTTGCTTCTAAAATTTTTGGTTTATGACCAACAATACGTTCATCAACCAATTGCAATTCACTATTACTGCCTTGGCGATTTAAAGCACCTGCATACCAAACAACATCGCCTACTCTGAATTGAGTGACTTTATCGCCAATCGTTTCTACCGTGCCTACAGCATCCCAGCCAAGCACTTTCCAGCCGGATTCGGCACTTATATTTTTACGTATTTTGGTATCGACTGGATTTACTGAAATAGCTTGCACGCGAACTAGTAAATCGTGTCCCTTCGCAGCAGGTGTATCGAGTTCAATATCAACGAGTGATTCTGGCGATGTAATGGGACCTGCTTTTTGATATGCGACAGCTTTCATAATTGTGATTCCTCTTGTTGAGAGTTTGATCATAACGTAAGCTTAAAAATAGTGACTACAGACAAATAACGCTCATAGTGTCAAAAAGGATACTGTAAAATGGCAAAAGCTCGACATTCAAGTTTTGACTGCTCACCGGGTTGTTCAGTTGAAGCCGCGATCAGTTTGATTGATGGTAAATGGAAATGCGTCATTCTTTGGCATTTATTAAATGAAGGAACTTTACGATTTAATGAAATCCGTAAACGAGTTCCAAGCATTACGCAAAGAATGCTCACCAATCAGCTTCGTGAGTTAGAACAAGATGGCATTATTCATCGCGAGGTTTATCCTCAAGTTCCTCCTAAAGTGGAATATAGCCTGACTGATTTGGGGCTCGGGCTGGAGCAGATACTTCTTGCTCTAAAAACGTGGGGAGATGCGCATCTGAATCAGTTTGGTAAGTTAGCTAGTCTTGAAACTGAAAAGAGCGCCTAAATATTGTGCCTAGATTGCTAAGAATATCTATGAGGAAATGTTGTAGTTTTTAACCTCGTCGGTTAATTGGACATTATTTTTATGATGTAACTTGCGTTTTCTGGTCAGCTTATGCAACTCTAATAAAAGAGATTAATAGGTTTTGCTATGGACAATATCGGAATTTGGGTTACCGTTATCATTGTTCTTTTTGTGCTGGGCTCCATTTTTGGTTTAAGAGTGAGTCCGCGTGAAAAGGCACTCGGTATTATGCGAGACAAAGCCCGTAAAATGGGACTACATCCACGCATAATTGCCGCACCTGAATGGACACATGTCCCGATGGCAACTGAAAAGCGTGCCAGCATGGTTGCTTATTATAGTGTATTGATCCCCGATGCTCGTTTAACGCTCATGCGTGCTCGTGTTATAGACGGAAAATTAAAAGTAGTGCAGGGTGATGAGAAATTTAATGATTCTCCCATTGCATTAAAAGGGATTTATGCTATTGATATGCAGGCAAACTGTGTAGGCCTTTATTGGGATGAGGAATCGGACCTAAAAGCCACGCAATTAGATGAGATGAAGGCTTATCTGTTGGCCTTGGCTGAAGCCTGATTTTTAAATTTATTGGTATAGGAATAACATTTTATATGGCGAATACCTCGCGCTCTGCATCTCAAAGCACAGCATCTACTGCCTCTGCTGCACATAAACGTGCCTTAGTGATTGTGGAGTCGCCTGCCAAAGCGAAAACCATCAACAAATATTTAGGTTCGCAGTACATTGTTAAGTCTTCTGTAGGTCACGTACGTGACTTGCCAACAGGCGGCAGCAAATCAACAGAGAAAAAGCCGGCTGCCCGGACAAAACTCACTGAAGCTGAAAAAGAACAAAAAGCTCAATCTGCGCTGATTAATCGTATGGGTGTCGATCCGGAACATGACTGGAAAGCACACTACGAGGTTCTACCTGGCAAAGAAAATGTTGTTGCTGAACTCAAGAAACTTGCCAAAGATGCAGATGCAATCTATCTCGCAACGGACTTGGATAGAGAAGGGGAAGCAATCGCTTGGCACTTACGCGAAGTGATTGGTGGTGACGATAGCCGTTATCATCGTGTGGTATTTAACGAAATTACTAAAAATGCCATTCAAGAAGCATTTAAACAGCCAACACGTCTCGACTTAAACCGTGTTAATGCACAGCAAGCGCGTCGTTTCTTGGACCGTGTAGTAGGCTTCATGGTTTCGCCATTACTATGGGAAAAGATTGCCCGTGGTTTGTCAGCAGGTCGTGTACAGTCTGTAGCGGTAAAGCTTGTTGTTGAACGTGAACGTGAAATTCGTGCTTTTATTCCAGAAGAATATTGGCAAGTGTTTGCAGACACTAAGGCTAAAAAAGATGATATTCGTCTTGAGGCTGTTAAACAGGCTGGAAAAACACTTAAATTAAAGAACAAAGCTGAAACAGATGCCCTGTTGGATGTATTAAAGGGCGCTGAATATAAAGTTGCACAGCGTGAAGATAAGCCGACTAAGGTGAATCCGAGTGCACCATATATCACGTCGACTTTACAACAGGCGGCAAGTACACGCTTAGGTTTCTCTGTAAAGAAAACCATGATGTTGGCGCAACGTTTGTATGAAGCTGGTTTTATTACCTATATGCGTACGGACTCAACATTCTTGAGTGATGACGCTGTAAGTATGGTCCGTGCGCATATTGAAAGCCAGTTTGGTGAGAAATATTTACCAGCAAAGCCAAACCGCTATGGTAACAAAGCGGGTGCTCAAGAAGCCCATGAAGCAATTCGTCCGTCAAATGTTGCACTTACAGGTGATCAACTTGCAGGTGTAGAGCGTGATGCGCAGCGTTTATATGATTTAATTTGGCGTCAATTTGTTGCTTGCCAAATGACTCCGGCAGAATATTTATCTTCAACTTTAACCGTTGAAGCTGGCAATGTGGAGTTAAAGGCAAAAGGCCGTACGCTTGTATTTGATGGCTTCACTAAAGTTCGTGGTGCTAACAAATCTGATGACGATATCATTTTACCTGCAATTAAAGTGGGTGAAATTTTAAAATTAGAAAAGCTAGATCCAAGTCAGCATTTTACCAAACCACCAGCTCGTTTTACTGAAGCATCTTTAGTAAAAGAACTTGAAAAACGTGGTATTGGTCGTCCGTCAACTTATGCTGCCATTATTTCTACAATTCAAGAACGCGGTTATGTTAAGTTAGAAAATCGCCGTCTCTTTGCCGAGAAAATGGGCGAAATCGTAACAGATCGTCTTGATGAAAGTTTTAATAACCTGATGAATTATGCTTTTACCGCAGATTTAGAAGGTCAGTTGGACCGTGTGGCAACGGGTGAGCGTAATTGGAAAGAATTACTCGATACATTCTACGGTGATTTTAAAAAGCGTCTGACCAATGCTCAAGGTGAGCAGGGAATGCGCCGTAATCAACCAGTTGAAGTGCCAGCAGTACATTGTCCTGAATGTTCACGACCAATGCAGATTCGTACGGGTACTACAGGCGTATTCTTAGGTTGTTCAGGTTATAACTTGCCGCCTAAAGAACGCTGTAAAGGAACTTTGAACTTAACACCAGTTGAGTCATTAGCAGCGTTATCTGATGATGACAGTGCTGAAACCGCAGACTTGATGTCTAAACATCGTTGTCCTAAATGTGGTACAGCAATGGACAGTTATGTCATTGATGGTGGCCGCAAGTTACATGTTTGTGGTAACAACCCAGACTGTGATGGTTATGAGCTTGAAGAAGGCGAGTTCAAGATCAAAGGTTATGATGGTCCAACCATTCCATGTGATAAATGTGATGGTGAAATGCAGCTTAAAACTGGCCGTTTTGGTCCGTATTTCGCTTGTACAAGCTGTGATAATACCCGTAAAGTCTTGAAAAATGGACAACCTGTACCACCACGCGTAGAACCAATTAAGATGGAACATTTGCGCTCGACCAAACATGATGACTATTTTGTGTTACGTGATGGCGCGGCTGGTCTGTTCTTGGCTGCAAGTAAGTTCCCGAAAATTCGTGAAACACGTGCACCAAAAGTTGCTGAGCTTCGTAGTGTTGCTGACCAACTTGATCCAAAATACCAGTTTATTTTACAAGCTCCGGATGTAGACCCTGAAGGTAACCCAACGATTGTGAAGTTTAGTCGTAAGAACCAATCACAGTATGTGGGATCTGAAACACCAGAAGGTAAACAAACTAAATGGAGCCTGATTTACCAAGACGGTAAATGGATTGAAGGCTAAATAAGACAAATGAAAAATGCTAGCTCAGCTAGCATTTTTTATATCTAGAACAAGAAAAGAAAATTTAATTTTTATGGGGAACAAGAATGTGGAAAAACATTCGGATTTTGTGTCTATTGATTGTTTTATTAATCGTTGCAGTTCAAGCGTGGCGTGACCAAAACCAAGACTGGAATCAGCCTATTGTTGTGGTATTGCACCCAATAAATGTGGATGGTTTACAAACCACGCAAGCTTATATTCATCAGCTACAAAACGCTGACTTCCAAACGCTTAAAAGCTACCTAAGTGAATGGTCACAGCATTATCGTGGGCAATCTAGTAACTTTGAAATTCGTTTAGGGCAGCAACTACAGCAGAGGCCGCCTGTAGTTCCTCAAAATGCCAATATCCTGAATGTCATTTGGTGGAGCTTAAAGTTTCGTTTTTATGCATGGCGACAACAGCAACCTGAAGACAGGGACGCATCACTCAAACTTTATTTAAATTATTATGATCCAAGTTATCAAAAAGTTTTGGTGCATTCGACTGCTTTAGAAAAAGGCCGTATTGGTAGCGTTAATTTGTTTGCTACACGAGAGCAAGCCCCACAAAATCAGGTTGTTATCGTTCACGAGCTATTACACGGCTTTGGCGCAAAAGATAAATATGATTTAAAAACAGGTCAGCCGATTTATCCATTAGGCTACGCACAACCTGAAAAGGTCCCTCTTTATCCACAAACACGATCAGAAATCATGGGTGGTCGAACACCATTATCTGAACAGACCAATAAAATGCCAAGTGATTTACAAGAAACTGTAATCGGTTTACCGACTGCTCAAGAAATTGGATGGTTGAAATAAAATTGTGGATAAATACTGTTTTATCCCCATCAATTGTTAATAAACGATGCAGATCTTATACAGACAATAAATGTGAAGTACATCACTATAATGACATTATATAAACTTTCTAATACCTGATAATAAGAGTAGCCATGATGAAAACTGTAGGTAATGATTTAGTTCGTAATCAGCTACATGCTGATCGTAAATGGTATCTAATATTAGGCTTTGTGCTCATTATTTTCGGTTTGGTGTTATTTAGCTCACTGCCATTTGCAACATTTTCGGTTGTTTTCCTATTTGGTATTTTAATGATGATAGGTGGTGTGCTGCACTTGATTGCTGCCATAAGTGTATTTAAGGGCGGTAGCCGATGGCTGTGGGCACTTTTTGGTGTGCTGTATTTAATGGCGGGCTATTACGCATTTTCTACGCCTGTGACTACGGCTGTGGTTTTAACTAGCTTATTATCAATTGCCCTGATTATTGCCGGGGTAATTCGTACTATAAATGCATTTTTATTGAGACCAATCGCTGGATGGGGCTGGACCTTATTTTCCGGGTTACTAACACTCGCTACCGGTATTTTAATTTTAGTTTCTAAAGACTCACCTTTTTGGGTGTTGGGAATGTTTTTAGCAGTAGATATTTTATTTCAGGGAATCAACTTTTTAGGACTTGCTTCTGCAATTAAACATTTGCCTTCTAGTTCAAAAACGGTTTCTTAATATAAATAACGAACAAAAGGACACCTAGGGTGTCCTTTTTTGTTTTTAGTGAGTGAAGGTCCATCTCATGGCATGGGTCTGTTAAACTAAGCCTTGGTGTTTTAGCGATATGTGTTATGAGTCTTGCAAAGTTAATTAATGAATTAAATGCTCAGCAAAAAAAAGCAGCAACTACTACAGCACAAAACTGTTTGGTTTTGGCTGGAGCGGGCTGTGGCAAGACTAAAACCATTGTTGCTCGCGCAGCTTATTTAATTGATCAGGGTTTGTCAGCCAATCAAATTCAGATTTTAACGTTCACGCGCCGTGCTGCGAGTGAAATTGTTGCAAGGGTTGAACAGCATGTTGGTGCACAAGCCAAAGGCCTTCGCGCATCCACTTTTCATACCTTTTGCATGTATTTATTGCGTCGTAATCCGCAAGCGTTTGGTTTAACCCAATTTAGTATTATTGATCGTGATGATCAGTTACTCATGTTTCGCTTATTGAGAGGCAAAGACAAAGATAGTGTTTTGCCTAAAGCGGCAGAGCTGTGTGATTTATATTCTTATGCCCGAAATACGCAATCTAAGCTGTCTGAAGCGTTACTCAAGCAATTACCTGAAGCATATGAATATAAATCACAAATTGCTGAGTTAATGAAAACCTATGAACAGCGTAAAAGAGAGCGTAATTTTTTAGATTATGATGACATTTTGTCGATCGTCGCTGTTCATTTACAAAACTCGGAAGCACTGACGAATTGGGTTGCAGGCTTTTGCCAAGCTTTACTGGTTGATGAGATGCAAGATACCAATCCTTTACAGTGGGCTCTTTTGCAGCCACTGATTGGTAAGGTGAAATTATTTTGTGTGGGAGATGATGCTCAGTCGATTTACGGTTTTCGTGGTGCCGACTTTGAAAACATTCATTCGTTTAAAGAGCGGATTCCAGACGCAGTAATTCATACTTTAGATTTAAATTATCGCTCGACTCAAGAAATATTAGATTTATCAAATTGGTTACTCGCCCACAGTCCAATCGATTATCAAAAACAGTTACAGGCACATCGTGGCAAAGGACAAAAGCCACAACTCCATTTGTTTGGTAATGAATTTGAAGAAGCCAACTGGATTGCACAAGACTTAATAGAGCGGCATCAGCAGGGCGCAAATTGGTATGACCATATGGTATTAGTCCGCTCTGGCTACAGTGCTCGTTATTTGGAAGGGGCATTTATTGCTGCTGAAATTCCGTATCGTTTTATTGGGGGCGTAAAGTTACTTGAATCAGCGCATGTAAAGGATGTGCTCAGTTTATTACGTATTGTGAGTAACCCGCAGGATGACTTGGCTTGGATGCGCTTTTTAACCTTATGGGATGGTATTGGTGACGTTGGGGCCAGCAAGTTAGCACAAGAGTTAATGAGCATTAGTGAGGTTGAAGAGCGTTGCCAGCGTTTGGAGCGTCATGGAAAAGTTCCTTTACAGGCTATTTTGATTTTGAAGCAGCTTGATGTGCTACAGCAGCATGTTGAGGCAAGTATTGGACTAGCTCTTGATGCCTTAAGTGAACAGTTGGAGCAAAACTATAAAACTAAAGATTGGTCACGTCGCGCTAGAGATTTTGATTTAGTCAAACAACTAGCGCGTAAACATGCATCTCTTGGTGAGTTCCTTGAAGAATATGTGCTTGAACCAATTTCAGTTTCTGAAATTGAAAAAGCGGGTGATGATGATTTAGTGACCTTAATTACAATTCATTCGGCTAAAGGTGCAGAACAGAAGGTGTGTTATGTGCCGCATGTCTCACCAAATCAATTTCCATATGCGCGTGTGCAGGGCGATTTTGATGAAGTCGAAGAAGAACGCCGTGTATTGTATGTTGCATTAACACGTGCGGAAAATGAATTGATTTTAACGAAGCAAAATCTCAATACATGGTCACAAGATACATATGACGAACAAGGCCGTAAAATCGAAAGTTATTTCCTAAATGATTTACCTGCTCATTTGGTGCAGGCAAAAATTCATCGTCAAGTTCCGCAGCCATTTGCCAAAAAACAATGGAACACTTCACGAACAGTAAACTTAGGTTTTGGTATCGATCTCGACTAAACTACTGTATAAGACACTGTGAATACTCAAATGTGTATTGGCCTTTATTATTTAAGGCTAATCAAGGTTGGAAAATGAAAATATTAGTTCGTAATTTAGATCGTTCAGTGACTGAAGCAGAAGTTTTAGAGCTGTTTAAGGCTTATGGTAAAGTTGAGTCTTGTGTGGTTGTTACCGATAAAGATACAGGTAAATCAAAAGGTTTTGGCTTTGTTGAAATGCCGAATTCGCGTGAAGCCATTAAAGCAATCAAAGGTCTAAATACACTTAAGGTAAAAGGTTATGGTATTCGCGTTAAGGCTGCTGAAGAGTAATACTTTTATGCAACAATTTTTAGCTCTTTCTGTGGTTGCTCCAAATGGAACCTATATAGCCCAAGGTGTAAAGACACTTGAAGTCCGTTCATGGGTGCCTACAGAGTTACCTCTTAAAGATCTATTAATTGTTAAAAACAAGAATTTTTTAATCAATGATGGTGATGAGGGATAACGTAAAATTTATCAAGTCTCTCTGGATTTACCATAAATAACGTTGATTTTATCAATGGAGTCGTTAAGCTAAGAATAGCCATATTGATGGCAATTTTAGAACAGGAAAGTTTAGTTATGTCACGTGTTGCTCGTTATCATGCCGATCGTACCAATCAAAAACTCTATTTTGCGCGCCTAGCGTGTCAACAAGCAGAGCAAACTGATCATGTACAGCAGGTACAAGCGTATCGTGAAACAGCTGTCTTTCACTTGCATGGTGCGATGTTAGCATTCCTGCAAGAACTGGTACGTTATTACCGTTTAAATGACTCACAGCCGACATTAAAATCGATTGAAGAGCATATGGCGGCAAAAGGACAAGTTTCTCCTGAAGTTTCTGTTTTGCAGCAATTGGCAAAAGATGGTTTTGTTGCAGAGTTAAAGCGTGCTTACCGCATGTGCCAATATGCACCGGAACCTACTGAACCGACACCGGAAGAAGAAACTTCTTCTAATTTGATCATTAAAGTGACTCAGGGGCCACAATCATGGTTACCTGATGTGAAAATTTTGCGTGAATGGCATAGAGAGTTAAGTCATTTAATTGATGGTTTTCGTAACGAAATGGTCGAGTTCTAAAATTAAACTGTCTGAGCGCTTGAAATTTAATCCTAGTGCGCCTATATAAATAAGACGAGAGATGCAAAGTGCAAGGGTGCTTTGCCACCATGTTGAAACATGGAGGAAGTATATGTCTATACAGCAATTGAAAGAGTTATTTGGAAATCAAGAAGCAGTGTTGGAGTTAGTCCAACTCGAAGGTGGTGAGCTCGCCTTGCGTAATGCTGGTTCTGAAAAAGAGCCTTTGGTTAAAATTCAATTTAGTGATGAACTAAAAGAGATATTAGGCGAGCAAACGCCTATCGTTGCCCAGCATATGATTCAAGCTGCTTTATTTGGACTGCTAGAGAAGCAGGTTAATGAATGGCAGGCTGAAGTTGTAGATGAGCAGCCTAAATTCCTAAGTTAAAAAAAGCGTACTCTTGAGTACGCTTTTTTGTATGCGTTAATGATGTGTTGACTGATGCGCAAGCTCGATTTGATTTAAAATATGATGGCTCATATTCTTTGCCATTTCTTCTTTTGCATAGAATACTTCACCAATATTTTCATCTCGAATAACGGCAGCTTCTTCTTTACTTTCTGCACAAATTAAAACCTGAATTTGAGGGTTCAATTGTTTGGCAATATCCACAATCCGGTGAATATCTAAAATATCCATAGGGGAAATCACCAAAAGACGTGCATGCATGATATGAGCCTGAATGAGAACGCCGGGTTCAGTTGCTACACCACTTACGGCAGCAATATTTGCTTGACGTAACTTTTCTACAATTTCACGATTTTCTTCTGCAATCACGACTTTAATATTCTGATTAATTAAATTTTCAGTAATACGTCGTCCAACGCCACCATATCCTACAATTACCACTTGATCGCGTAGATAAGCCTGATCGACTTCATCTGGCAACATAGCGAGTGGGTCACCACTACGTTCAAGAAGTCGTGCCAAATGAGAGCGTTCACGAATCCAGCGTTGTACAGGTTCAACTGCCGAGAAAACAAAAGAGTTAAGCGTAATTGAGAACAAAGCACCCGCTAAAATCAGGTTTTGCGCTTCTAGAGTTAATAGACCTAAAGAAACTCCCAGTGTAGCCAAAATAAATGAAAACTCACCAATTTGTGCAAGGCTAGCCCCGACTGTCAAAGCAGTATTAATTGGATAGCGGAAGAATAAAACCAAGGCCATTGCAGCAAGTGTTTTACCCACCATAATAATCGCGATAACTGCCAAAATATGCAGTGGACGCTCGATAAGAATATGTGGATCAAACAACATTCCTACCGAAACGAAAAATAAAATTGAGAAAATTTCACGTAGAGGAAGAGTCTCTTCTTCTGCACGATGGCTAAAGTCTGATTCTTTTACGACCATACCCGCAAAGAAGGCCCCTAAGGCCATTGAAACGCCAAAGATAGCATAAGAGCCATAGGCGATTGAAACAGCTGCTGCTACGACTGTCAGCGTAAATAGCTCTCTTGAACCTAAGCGAGCAACAAACTGCATAATGATAGGCACTACACGCTTGCCTACAATGAGCATGAACGCAATAAAGCCAATCACTTTTAATAGGGTGATTCCAAGCGTTAACCAAATGTTGCCTTCTGCGCCTGCTGGTGCTTTGCCACCAAGTAAAACTGCTGTAGCTGGAAGAAGTACTAAAACAAGTACCATCACTAAGTCTTCAACTAACAGCCAACCCACAGCAATTTTGCCGTTTACTGAGTCTAAAAGACCGCGGTCTCCTAAAGCTTTTAATAAGACAACAGTACTCGCACACGATAGGCTTAAGCCAAAAACCAGAGCGGAGCCAAAGCTCCAGCCCCATAACATTGAAACGCCAATACCAAGTAAGGTGGCAACAGCAATCTGTAAAATCGCACCCGGCAAGGCAATACGACGAACTTGTAAAAGATCATTTAATGAAAAATGCATCCCAACGCCAAACATCAAGAACATTACGCCGAGTTCAGCCAGTTGGTTGGCAAGATGAATATCTGCTTCTATGCCAGGGGTATTCGGACTAATAATAATTCCGGCAATAAGATAGCCAATAAGAGGGGGAAGTCGTAGTCGGGCGGCTATATAGCCAAAAAAGAGGGCAACACCGAAACCAACAGCAAGTAAAATAATTAAATCTACGTCATGCGGCACTAAAAACTCCTTTTACGTGAGTTAGGCTAAAGACAAGCATAAAAAATGCCAAGGCGGAATATGTAGAAAGTTTAACAAAAAGGCAGGTATAAAAAAAATGCAAAAAAAAACGACTTCTTAAAGAAGTCGTTTTTTTCGACGCTAAAATTATTTGATTTTAGCTTCTTTGAAAATCACGTGTTGACGGATTTTTGGATCAAATTTTTTGATTTCCATTTTTTCCGGCATAGTACGTTTGTTTTTAGTCGTGGTATAGAAATAACCTGTACCAGCTGAAGAAACGAGACGAATCTTATCACGCATTGCTCAGACTCCTTAGATCTTTTGACCTTGAGCACGAAGGTCTGCAACAACCTTTTCGATACCCAATTTGTCAATAATACGCATACCTTTAGTGGTTAAACGAAGACGTACAAAACGTTTTTCGCTTTCTAACCAGAAACGGTGGTGGTGCAGGTTCGGCTCGAACCGGCGCTTGGTTTTGTTGTTGGCGTGTGAGACGTTGTTACCAACGACTGGACGCTTGCCGGTAACTTGGCAAACCTTAGACATGGTGTAACTCCATTGATTTAGCCAACAGCAAATCTGTGGCCAGTCATACTAAATGTAAACGGATGAATTCATTCAAGGGGCGTTTTATACCAAAAATACGATTAAAAGACAAGCGAAATTGGTAAAAACGAGGCATGATCTAGTGTAACAGATCATGCCTTGATCAGTTAACGCAACAAGGTTTTCGAAATGAAGCGATGAATTGGTTTATTGAACGGTGGAAGAATGTATTTCAAGCTATAAAGTTTTGGATTTGACATGACCGAACGTTCATGTGACAGCCCAAAAAAGCCTTCAGGTCCGTGGTATTTACCCATACCTGATGCGCCGATTCCTCCAAATGGCAAGTCATCTTGCGCAACATGGGTAATCACCATGTTAATTCCGAAATGCCCTGAATGAGTATGTTGAGAGATATAATCAGCGCGTGCCTGATCATAATCAAAATAATACATTGCTAAAGGACGCGGGCGACTATTAATAAACTCAATGACCTCTTCGATTTGGTCATATTCTAAAATTGGTAGTACAGGACCAAAAATTTCATTTTGCATAATATCCATTGCAGTTGTTACACCAGTCACTAGAGTCGGTGCAATTTTGCGGACATCATCTAAAATTTCATTTTGCGGATTAACTTCAACAATACGCGCACCTTGATCACGGGCATTTTCGAGATATCCCTGAATACGGTTGTACTGTTTATCATTAATAATAGAGGTGTAGTCTTGGTTGTTACGGAAATGTGGGTACATTCCAGCCACAATCAATTTAAAGTTTTCAATGAACTCGGCAGTTTTTCCGCGTGGCAAGAAAATATGATCTGGCGCAACACAAGTTTGGCCTGCATTCCATAGTTTACCAACAGCAATACGCTGTGCGACATCTTTCATATCTACGGAAGCATGTACCAAAGCAGGGGATTTACCACCCAACTCAAGAATAACCGGAACCAGATTTTGAGCTGCGGCTGCCATGACGGTTTTACCAACAGAAGTCGAGCCAGTGAAAATCATTTTATCGAAAGGCAAATGACTAAACGCATCAGAAATTACGCCGCCGCCATTTACCACCGCAACCAGCTCTTGTGGGAAGGCTTCAGAAAGTGCATTTTCAAGAACCTGTCCAAAATTTGGAGAAGCACTCGAAATTTTGATCATGGCATGGTTACCTGCAGCCAACGCACAAATAAGTGGACCAACAGACAGTAGTAAAGGGTAGTTCCATGGTGTAATAATGCCAATTACTCCCATTGGTTGATATTGTACCCAACCTTTTGCTGGCTGATGTAATACACTGATATGGCGTTTTGATGGTTTCATCCATCCGGTCAGGTTCTTACTGTAATATTTGATTTGTTCAAGACAGGTAAGCAACTCACCAATTTTGGTTTCCATAATGGCACGATTGCCATAATCAAGGTTAATTGCTTCGGCAATCTGATCTTGATATTTTACCAAGACTCTTTTAAGACGAGCTAAACGATCAATACGCTCTTTAGCAGTGGGTACCGGATGACGTAAGTAGGCAATCTTTTGCTGCTCAAGCAAATCTTGTAAATGCTTAACATCATAAGGAACCTGAGTCTCTGGATTTGTTTTTGTTTGACTGTTCATCGGTACTTACCAAATATACTGATATACTTATTTTTTAGAGTAAATACTCTAAAGAGTCAAGTTGGTTTCTGTGTGCAAGTCTTAACCATATGAATTAACGAAGGTTATTAAAATGTCTCTACCTAAAGCTTTGAAGACAAAAGACCGGATTTTACAAATCAGTTTGCAGCTTTTTAATGAGCGTGGCGAACGGTCTGTCACTACCAATCATATTGCTGCAGAGTTGGGCATTAGTCCTGGAAACTTGTATTATCACTTTCGAAACAAGCATGAAATTATTAAAGAATTAATGTATCAATATCAGGTCGAGACTTTGGAAATGCTATCTTTACCTGAAGACAGACCATTAACGACCAATGACAAAATTAACTATTTTCAAGTGCTCAGCGGTCAGTTATGGAACTATCGTTTTATTCATCGTGATGTTTATCACTTAGTTGAAAGTAACGAAGACTTTAAAAAAATCTACCCTCGATTTGCGGGGCAGGTGATGCAACAAGGACAACGAATTTATCAGGCCTTTGTTGATGCAGGACTTATGAAAATGACAGCTTCTGAAATTGAAGCTTTAATTATTAACCTTTGGATTGTCTTAACGAACTGGACCAACTTTCTATATATGTCTGGGCATATTAGTGACAATAATCACCTTGAAGAGAAATGGGTCTGGCAAGCATTACGTCAAATGGTTTTCTTAGAAGGCCCTTATTTGATGGGTGAAAGCCGTGCGACTTATGAACAATTGTTAGAATCACTTGGACCCTCTGATCTTTTTGCAAGCTTGTCATCCTTAAAAGATGAATAGTTGTGCTTGTTTATTTAGAGCGCTAGAATACTCGGCTTATCAAAATTTTGTCTCAATTAAGTGATATTAACCAAATGAATATGACCACTGCCAATACAGCCCGTTTACTGATTACTTGTGAAGACAAGCCTGGGATCGTACAGGCTGTATCGAGCTTTTTGTACCACCAAGGTGCAAACATTACCGCGCTTGATCAGTATGCGACGGAAGCTCAAGGCGGGCGTTATTTCATGCGTGTTGAATTTGAACTTGATCATTTACAGTCACGTAAGGATGCTTTAATTCAGACTTTCGCTGCAAATGTTGCTGAACGTTATGGCATGCAATGGCGTCTTGCTTTTGTAAATGACGTTAAAAAGGTTGGTATTTTAGTTTCTAAAGTCGACCATGCTTTGCTTGAGTTATTGTGGCGCCATGCTCGTGGTTCTTTACCTTGTGAAATTACCCACGTTATTTCTAACCATGAAGATTTACGTGAAGCAGTTGAAAACTTTGGTATTCCGTTTACTGTGATTAAGGTAACTAAAGACAATAAAGCAGAAGCCTATGCTCAAATTCATGAAATGATGCAGGGTAATGACTTATTAGTTCTAGCGCGTTACATGCAGATTTTAAGTGAAGATTTCGTTTCTAAATGGGAAATGAAAATCATCAATATTCACCACTCATTCTTACCTGCTTTCGTTGGGGCAAATCCATATAAGCAAGCCTATGAAAAAGGTGTGAAGTTGATTGGTGCAACAGCTCACTATGTGACTGCTGACCTAGACCAAGGCCCAATTATTGAGCAAGACGTTGAACGTGTGAGCCACGATTATAATGTTGAGCAGTTACGTGAGCTTGGGGAAGATGTGGAACGTAATGTGTTAGCTCGTGCTGTTAAATGGCATTTAGAAGACCGAATCATTGTAGATGGTAATAAGACGGTTGTTTTCTAATTACCTCATATTTTTAAAAGCACACTTTTGAGTGTGCTTTTTTATGGCTAAAATAAAATTAAAATGTTATAACATAACTATGATTTGAGGTTTCATTGATTACGTTCAATATAGTTGCTTAATGTTTTTTTAAGTTGAGCACGATTTGATAAGTAGTATCTGAAACCAACAAGTTTTAGTGCATTGTCTAAACATGAGAAAAGTAAAGTGATATCACTTTATGAAGTTAGATCGCACAATACTGGAAAGTGTTTTCACAAAAAAAAGTAGTTGCAAATGAAAACACTTCTCATTTATTATTGTGGCACTTTATTGTTCTATCCGATGTTTGAAATCGTTTCTATAAATTGAAGTCGACTTCATCATCCATTAGGTAATTAGATTCTTATGAGTCAATCTTCCGCAGCCTTAAACTCTCCCAATCCGATGAAAAAGAAAGTCATCACGGCACTAATTGCGGTTGCAATTGGTCATATCGGGGTCTTATGGGCAGTTAGCCACATTAAGCCTGCTGAACTAAAGCCAATTGATAAGAAGCCTTTACAAGTCCGCTTTGTAAAAATTCAAGAACAACCAAAACCTTTACCACCGAAACCGAAAGAACCGCCTAAAAAGCCGGAACCTAAAAAAGAAGTGAAAGAAGTTAAGGTTGTTGAGAAACCTGTGACTCCGCCTAAACCAGTGGAAAAAATTCAGCAGGTGAAAAAGGCTGAAACTCCTAAACAAGCAGTAAAGACAGAACCTAAAGTTGAACCAAAAGTAGTGACCCCAACAACTACTGTGACTGAAAAAGTCGTTGAAAAGCCAAAGCCAGTGGTGCAAGAAGCACCTAAAGCTCAACCTGCGCCAGATCCATCACCAAAACATGTTTCAATTGGTGGTTCAGGTGTGCAGTGGAGTCGCTCACCACGTTTGACTGTTTCACCAAAAGATTTACAAGGCGAAGCGCGTTCAGTTGTTGTACTCATTGAAGCCGATGAAAAAGGCAAGATTACTAATGTGCGCGTAACACGAAGCAGTGGCATCTCAAGTCTAGATGACAAAGTAGTCCGTGCTGTACGTGGTGCAAAATTTAAACCTTATATGGAAAACGGTGTTGCTTATCCAATTAAAGCAGAGCAACCGTTTGATTTAACCCCTTAAACGAAATTTGAGTCCCAACGGCTAACCTTAATCAGGAGTTCGAATATGAACTTTTCAATCTATTGGCAACATGCAGATGCAGTGAGTAAAACCCTGTATTTCATCTTATTGGCAATGTCGATTGCTACCTGGACAGTTTTCATCTTACGTTTGATGGGGACTCGCCAACTAAAACAACAAGCTTATGCTCAACTCTCTAAAGCTATTAGTTCGCTAAAAGCGAAGTTACAGCCTTTGAGTTTTGAACAGCGTAAAGCAGTTGCAGAGCAAGCATTATTGCGCCAAATTTCTGCTGAAAAAGTCAATGCTGAGAAAGGTATTTCTGTTTTAGGAACAATTGCTTCAATTGCACCATTTGTTGGTTTGTTTGGTACGGTATGGGGTATTTTCCACGCGCTGGTTGCTGTAGGTAAGAGCGGACAAGCAGGTTTGGCTCAGGTGGCTACACCAGTAGGTGAAGCACTTATTATGACTGGTCTTGGTCTTGCAGTTGCGATTCCTGCGGTATTGGCTTATAACATTTGTGTACGTGCTAATCGTGGTCTTGCTCATGATTTACAAGATCAAGCACACAGTTTGTTAATCGACACCATGTTGCAGCAAGACTCAACTGTAAAGTCTGATGTTAAAACTGCAGAGCAAAGTTATGTTGGAGGTCAAGCTTAATGGCTTTTCAATTGGGTGAAGACCACGATAGTGGCATAAATGAGATGAACCTCATTCCGCTAATCGACATTATGTTGGTGTTAATGATCATCTTTTTGGTCACAGCAACAGTTGCCAACCCATCGATTCCATTAACACTGCCTAAAACAACTGCTGAAATTATTGATCCACCACCAAAAGCAATTACGATTAGTATCAATGCAAATGGTGAAGTGGCTTGGGATACTCAAGTAATTAGTCTTGATGAGCTTCAAAAACGTTTCCAAGAAGCAGGTCAAGGTGCGGTTAAACCAACCGTTCAACTTCGTGCTGATAAAGAGTCGAAGTACGATATGGTAGCTCAGGTAATGTCTCGCGCCAGTGAAGCCGGACTGAGCGATATTGCCTTTGTAAGTGAAAACTAAAATTTAGTTTACTCAATAAAAAAGCAACCAAGTCGGTTGCTTTTTTATTGCTCTAATTTATTGATCTTTCATTAGATGCTGGAATTTACTATATAGCTTTAATAGCTTAGGTGGAATCGCAAAGTTGCAATAACCTTGTGAAGGATTCTTTGCATAGTAATTCTGATGATATTCTTCGGCTGGATAGAATGTCGGGGCAGGAGACAGCTCAGTCACAATATCAAGATCGTCATCTTTTAACGTTTGAATCGTGTGTTCTGCTGCCTGTTTTTGCTCTTCATTAAAATAGTAAATAACAGAGCGGTACTGAGTACCAATATCATTACCTTGGCGATTTAAGGTCGTTGGATCATGCGTTGCAAAGAACACATCAAGTAACTGAGAATATGTAACTTGTTGTTCATCAAAGTCGATGAGAACTACTTCAGCATGTTGAGTGTCACCTTGACATACTTGCTCATAAGTTGGCTGAGTTGTATGTCCACCAGCATAACCACTTGTTACTTTTTCTACACCACGTATTTGTAAAAATACAGCTTCGACGCACCAAAAACAGCCGCCACCAAATAATGCCTGTTGCATTGTTTTTCCCTCTATTTCCTGCCTATTACAATAGGATCTATCTATCTAGATTACAAAGTAAAGCGTGTATAAAAAAGTAAAGAAAAAGAGAATAACTTATTTAGTTTTCGATAGCCACCAACAGATCCTCTATATTTAAAGGGTTTTTAAATAAGCTTCTAAATTGGAGAATGTTCCATTAAATCCTTGCGTCATTCCATCGCGTGCAGAATCAAAAGTTGAGTTACCAATATCGTCAGAGTTCCACGGTTGCCAAGTAATTGTGACTTTTGTTTTATTATCAATATCTTCAAAAGTTGTGGTTGCTAACATTTCTAATGGCCATGTCGGTGACATAGGGTGTCGTGTGTTGTTACCGTCTTTGTCTGAAAAAGATTGAATAAACGTTAATCGCTCATTAGGTACAATCTCACGAAACACTTGCTTACCCCACATTTGTGTTCCATCGGGTCCTTCTAATCCATAGTGATAAGTTCCCCCAACTCTAAAATCCATTAAGGTATGAATGATTTTAAAATTTTTTGGACTCATCCAATTTTGTAAGTGATTAATATCAGTATGTACCTTGAATACAAGATCACGGGGTGCATTAAATACTTTAGAAATACTAAATGGTGTAATTTTTTCTGTCATGATTATTTTCCTTTATTAGAAAACTGGTTAATTTACAAATTGAATAAGTTTTGAAATTACTTTGTAATTTTTGCAGATCATATTCAATGCTATCAAAGTATTCTTCTAATATTTGGCGAAAATGAGCCTATAAAATATCAAGCAGACTCTAGTCAGCTTTGGGTAAACCTTGTCGCACAATTTGAGAGAAGTGTTCACTACTCTGATCTGAAAGTTGTTCAAAATGCTCAGTACGTGGATTGATATGTGCGATTTGATACCACTGTTTTAAACTAATATTTTGATTAAGTGCTTTAAGATCATATAAATAATTAGGTAAGTAACCAGAAGCAATCAACCGATAATCTTTAGGAAGTTGATATGGATTAATGGCTTGAACCATATCAAAAATCAAGGTTGTGCAATTACTTGTGAGGGTGTTATACCATTTTGGCTGTGCATGTAGCTCATCTGACTTTTTAAGATATTCTAAAAATAGTGCTTTTTGTTCAGAGCGAGGCATATTGACCGGGAAATTATAAACTTGCTCTTTACGAATGTTGCTACGTGTGTAGACAATATCTTTTTCATCAGATGCAATTAAGCTCAGTTCATATTTTCTAAAAAAACCACCAATTGCTGAAAACTCTTCAGTCTTTTCTTTTCGTATTTCGATGGAAAAAACTAAAGGTTGTTGATTTTTAAATTCGAAACTGACCAGTGTATGGGCAATTTGTGGCCCCATCCAATAAGAGGTAATGATATTTATGCCATTTAACTGGTTTAGATCAAAAGTACGGGTTTCCCAGCGGACATCATAGGTTCCATCTGGATGCCAGTTGAAGTTACGGACATTATGCAAGGTAATAACATCGCCGTGTTTTTCGTAACTTAACATATTGGCAACTTCAGGGTTCCAGTCACGGTCTTGACGTGCTGTAATCGAAAAGTACCAAACCAAAGAGCAGGCAAAAGCTAACAGGTAGATTAAAACGTCTGTACGACGGCTAATGATATGTCCATTGAAATATAAGCCTGCCATACTTAAAGCAAAAGCAATCCATATGCCGATAATAATACGGCTGCCTAACCAGCCAAAAGGTTGTTGCACCCATAAGGCTAAGCATACCCAAATGCTGGAAAGCACAATAAACAACGTGAATAAACTATGTAAAGCGCCGAAAGCGAGGGTGATAATAAATTCACGCGTTCCGATATTGTGCATAGGCGACCAGAAAATTATTTTTTATAAGTGGCAAATTCGAATGAAGTTCCTGATTTTTCATCTACTTGCTGTTCGCTTGCAGTTTTATGAAATTCACTCGGTATAGTTGGATAATGTGCATCACCTTGTACATCTAAGTCAACATGAGTGAGCTCAAGACGGTCTGCAATTGACAAGGTTTGCTTAAAGATTTCGCCACCACCAATAATGAATAAAGCTTGCTTTTCGGTGTTTTTGGCATCTTCTAAAGCAGCATTTAAAGCATCTTCAATTGAATACGCAATTTTTACGCCGTCAAAATGCCAGTTAATGTCACGGGTAATTACCCAGTTCACACGGTTCGGTAGAGCACGGCCCATAGACTCAAGGGTTTTGCGGCCCATGATCACCACACCACCTTGTGTGATTTCTTTAAAGTGTTTTAAGTCGGCAGAGATATGCCATGGCAACGCATTGCCTTTACCAATACAGTGATTTTTGTCCATTGCGACAACGTGGACAACTTCTACATTTTGCCATGCCATAATTTTATTCTCTAAACCGTAATCTAATGAAATTTAAGCCGTCGTTATACTGCAACTGGTGCTTTAATTGCCGGATGTGACTCGTAGCCTACAATCTCGATATCTTCAAATTTAAAGTCGAAAATATCTTTAACTTCCGGATTAAGTTTTAATTGGCAAAGTGGTAATGGCTCACGCGTCAATTGTAGTTTTGCCTGTTCAAAATGGTTTGCGTAAAGATGCGTATCGCCACCTGTCCAAACAAAATCACCAACACCTAAGCCACACACCTGAGCAATCATATGGGTGAGTAGGGCATAGCTGGCAATATTAAATGGCACGCCTAAGAATACGTCAGCACTACGTTGATAAAGCTGGCATGACAACTTGTTGTCTTGTACAAAAAATTGGAAGAGTGTATGGCAAGGCGGTAATGCAACTTGTCCTGCCTCATTTGGATTCCAGCCAGAGACAATTAAGCGGCGTGAATTTGGGTTGGTTTTAATTTCATTAATTAACCATTTAATTTGGTCAAAACCATCTTGGTTATAAGTACCATCGGCATTTTTGGTTGCGCCGAAATTACGCCATTGATGGCCATAAACTGGACCAAGTTCATGTTCTGGGCGGCCGAAACGGGCAGTTTGTTCTGCTGTTGCCCATTCATCCCAAATGGTGACTTTATTGTCTTGTAAGTACTTAACGTTAGTATCGCCTTTTAAGAACCAAAGTAACTCAATCACGATAGAACGAAAGTGAACTTTTTTTGTGGTGAGTAAAGGAAAACCCTTAGAGAGATCAAAACGCATTTGATGACCAAATACAGAACGGGTTCCTGTGCCTGTACGGTCGCCTTTGTCACCGCCATTATCAAGGATATGTTGTAGAAGGTCTAAATATGCACGCATAACACTCTCGAGTTCGGATTAATTCCATAAAATAAAAGGGAGACGGTTCATGGATCAATAAACCGTGGAAGATAATAGCATGCTTTAGGAATAGTAAAAACGAGCTAAACTTTATGCTTAAAAACGCTTGGCACGATTTTGATAAATTGAAACAAGAAAAAATCCAACCAGTACAAAGCCTAAAGCTTGTATTGTTGCGATCCAATTGTGTTGAGGGGGCAGTAACCACATCACAATAACAACAATAATGAGAGGGTAAATTCCAAGCAGAAACTGGAGTTTAGATTTATATGAGCTGTGCTCTGGAATTTTTGTTTGTAAATATTGCCCGAAATGAAGCCCGAACCCTAACACGAGGCTCAGAATAGTGTAAGTCGACGATAAAGGCTGAACTTGATTGGCTGCATAAATTGCAGCACAAACGACAATAATAAAGATGAGTTTGATGTGACGTGGTGCGTTATACCAATAAGCCAACATAAAAAATGAGCCTATTTGTTAAATAACGATTGTGGTGAAAAAATAAAAGCAGCAAGTGCCATAAATGCAATGCCTTGGACGCCCCAGATCAACAAGTTAGGCATGGTTTTTACAAAAATAAGTGCAAACAAGAGGGCAATAGGCACCCACGTAAATAGGCGGTAAAGTAAACCAGTCGGGTTACTTTGAGCAAAATGCAATTTAAAGTAACGGCAGATTAAAAAAATAACCCCAGTTCCTGTAAACATTAAAATAGTATCTAAGGGCAATGGTTGATATTGATATAACCCAATACAGATTAAGAGGGTAATAATTAAGATCATTAATTTTTTAAAAGTCGGGACTTGCTTGTTAAACCAGAATTCCAGCATGGCGAATCTTCTTACTTGGGAGATAAAAACTGTAGCATAAAAAAGAGGAGCCGAAACTCCTCTGATTTAGATGTTAACTGTTCTTTTGAGGGCCCCAGTCATAAATTTTCTTTTGGTAGGCATACCACATCATCCAAAGGCCAATGAGTAGCATTGGAACGGTGAGGATTTGTCCTTTCGTCATCCAACCAAACAAGATAAAACCTTGGTCAGCATCTGGTTGACGGAAGAATTCCATCACAAAGCGTGCAACACCATAACCCATTAAAAATAGGGCAGATACGGCCATGCGTGGGCGTGGTTTTGAGCTAAACCACCACAAAACAATGAATAGAATTAGGCCTTCACAAAGCGCTTGATAAATTTGAGAAGGGTGACGAACTAAATGTAATGGGTCGGTTGGGAAAATCATTCCGAATGGATAATTCGGGTCTGTAACCGCACGACCATATAATTCTCCACCAATAAAGTTACCGAAGCGTCCAAACATTAAGCCTGTCGGTACACAAGGGGCAATAAAGTCGAGTGTCTGGAACCATGTTTTTTGATATTTTTTACACCAGAATAGCATTGCAATCATGACGCCTAAGAAGCCGCCGTGGAAGCTCATACCACCTGTCCAGACTTGGAAGAGCCAGATCGGGTTTTCCAGGAATTTATCAAACTCATAGAAAAGTACATAGCCGATACGTCCGCCGAGTACAACCCCTAAGGCGCCGTAAAACACCAGATCGGAAACCATGTCCGATGTCCAGCCATCACGCTGTTTGGCACGGTAGGAAGCGAGTCCCCAAGCACATAAAAATGCCAATAAATACATGAGTCCATACCAATGGACTTGAAGAGGCCCTAGATGTATTGCGACCGGATCGATATTAGGATAGGTCAGCATTGCTGCTCCTTGATCTTACGTTTTGACAGATTGTAGCGGAATGATGTGAAAAATGTTGTACATTCAATGTGTAAACATAGGGAACAAGAATCAATGTGTATTGTGGCTTTAGCATGGCATGTTCTGGATGATATGCCCTTGTGTCTGATTTCAAACCGTGATGAGTTTTATCACCGACCAACAGCATTGTTGCATCAATGGGAACATACGCCAATCATTGCAGGGCAAGACTTACAGTCGGGTGGTACTTGGATGGGTGTTACGCCGCAGGGCCGATGGGCTGTGTTAACCAATTTTCGTGATGGACGTGATAAAAAACAATATGAAACTTCTCGTGGTCATTTGGTTCAGGCTTTTTTAGAGTCTGATTTATTACCGATTCGCTTTGCTCAGCAATTAGAACAACGGCAACAGAACTTTGCTGGTTTTAACCTGTTTATGGGGACTGCTGATCAAGCGGTCTACATGAGCAACCGTGGTGAGGCTCCTCAAGTATTAGCCAACGGTGTTTATGTGGTTTCGAATGGTTTAATGTCCGATCACTGGGAGAAAACCAGACATTTACGCACACGTTTTACGCAAGAGTTCTTGCCTATGCATCAGCACAAAACAGAAGAGTTAAGCTTGCAACATGCAGCGTGGGATATTTTAGAAGATGAGCGCAAGGTCACCACAGCATTGTTGCCAAATACAGGCATTCAACCAGAAATGGAAGAGTTGTTATCATCGACTTTTATTCAAAGTTCAGTATATGGAACTCGGTGTTCTAATTTCTTAAGAATGACCAATAATGAATGGATTTGGTTGGAAAAGACCCAGCAAGGCGAACATAGCGGCCAAATTGTACAGCAGCAGGTGCCTCTAAACCGTTAAAAGAATGCCGATCACTTGATCGGCATTTTCTAGGAAGAAATCAATTAACCAGCAATAACACCGCCATCTTTACGGGTAATAACTACAGTTGCCGAACGTGGGCGCGCAGTTTTGTTGCTTGGATCTTTTTGTGTGGCAGGCCAGTTACTTTCTGGTTTTGCATAACTTGCCGAGTCTTCACCAGGATGCTGAACATTAATGAAAATAGCTTTGTAGTCAGGTGTCATGGCAATACCAGTAATTTCACATTGCTTTGGTCCAACTAAGAAACGGCGTAATGTTGCGTCTGTAACTTTAGCACCTGTTATGGTTTGCTGACCATTTGAAGTAGTTGCCGCACCACCATCACCAATTTGTCCTGGTAGGGCAGCAAGCATCATACAGTTGGTGACATCTGTATAAGCGCCGTCATCTGTTTCAATCCAGAGAACACCGCGTGGGTCAAACCACATCCCATCTGGAGACGAAAAGTCGTTATTATCTGTTAAGCCTGACAAATTGATATTTGAAGCCATCGAAGCTTCTGCACCGAACAGATAAATATCCCATTTGAAGGTTTCAGCAGTGGTTTTGTCATCGGCTTCTCTAAAACGGATGATATGACCGTTCACATTTCCCTTTTGTTCTTTTGTGCCTGCATACAGATCGGTATAGTTACGAGGGTTAGCCGCATCTGTAGGGTAATCTTTACCACGGTTTGAGTTATTTGTAAGTGTGACATAGATTTCGCCATTGATTGGGTTAACTGTAGCCCACTCTGGGCGATCCATTTTAGTTGCTCCGACTGAATCTGCCGCCAAGCGTGCAAAAGTGACTACCTCTGCCTGAGATTTAAATGGATAGGTAGTGTTACTTTCATTTAAACCATTTTTACCGTAGGCAAGTTCAATCCATTGACCTGAACCATCGTTATTAAACTTGGCAACATACAACTTACCTGAGTTCATGTATTTGTCACCGGCTGCATAGCCGCCGTTTATATCTTTTGTGTCCCACACTGCGGTTGAAACAAACTTATAGATATATTCGCCACGAGAGTCATCCCCCATATAAAATGCGATTGGTTGACCTGCTACGGCACGGCATGCACTATCTTCATGGGCAAAACGGCCTAATGATGTGCGTTTAACCGGATTTTGGCGATTATCAAATGGGTCAATTTCGACCATCCAGCCAAATGTGTTTGGTCCATTGCGGTAATCTTGAGTTGCTTGAGCTGCTTTTACATCGGCATTCCAGCGGTCATATAGGTCTTGCGCCTCTACTTGACCAATTGCGGTTTCCCAACCGTAGCGAGAGCTTGATCCTGCTTTAAGACCATAGCGTTTAAGAGCAATAATTTCTTCTGGAGTACGTAGCGCATCATCAGTTGTACTACGCGCAAAATAACCAATGAAGTTTTCTTCCGTGGTTAAGTATGTTCCCCAAGGTGTATAGCCATTACCACAGTTGTTGTGTGTACCACGAGTCTGGCGGCCAGCAGGCGAAAAACGCGTCGAAAGTAAGTTGGATCCTGCCGCGGCACCAGCAAAGTCCATGACTGTAGAACCTGTAATACGTCTATTAAAAATAGAGTTTTTTACAACCTCGACTTTTTGAGTAGCAGGGTCTTTTTTGATATGAACTACAGAAACCCCATGGGCATTGGTTTCACGAATGACTTCGTCTTCTGGGCGGCGTCCATCAACTTTGGTTGGACCTTTAGGGTGTAGAAAGGTTTGGTTGATGTATTCGTGGTTCATCACCAATAAACCTTGTGCTGAAACAGTGTCATCAAAACGGTTTGTTGATGTGTTTAAACCAAAATAGTGCATACCATCATGGCAGTCACCTGAGCGAAACTGGAAGCTTGGACCAGATGGAATATTGTTATCGTCCCAATCACCAAAAGAAGGATTAAGAGAATCACCTAAAGCGTAAATTACATTTGCTTCGTAACCTTCTGGTACGGTCACAATATCATTTAAATTTTTAGCAACTGGCGTAAAGGTAAGTTTTTCAGGCTTTTTGTTTGGATCGACTGGAGCAGTTCCACCGTTATTAGAACCAGAGTCATCGTTATTATCATTACAGCCCGTTAAAGTAGAGGCTAAAGTTAATGCCACAGCACCGCTTGCTGCTTTAGTAATGAGGCTACGACGGCTCACATATTGGTCTAAAACATCACGAAAGTGAATATTGTCTGAAGTGTTGTTGTCTAATTCCTGATCTTCATGATATGGCGTCAAATCGTTCATATTAAATTCCTAATTCAAAATAAGTTTTTTCTAAAAGTCTTGATTAGCTTAAATTTTGAATATGACGAGGTCTTGACGTTTTAATGATAACTTAATGAAAAATTTGATCGTTTAGTCAAAAAAGAAAAGGGCTTTTTATTTTTATAAATGCTTTTAAATAAAAGAAACCTGCATAAGGCAGGCTTCTTTTGAGTTGCGCTAAGAATTATTTCTTCACAACAGATGGTGCTATAGGGTCAGCTGTAATATAACCAACTGCTGCTGCAAAACGATCTTTGTAGTTTGCACGAACAAGAGGATCAAGAGTTGCTTTTACTTTATCGTGTAATGGAGATTCCCAGTCACCAGGGTGCTGGAAGTTACTCATGATATAAGTCCAACCATTTACAGAGTCAACTGCGTGCAAACCTGTAGATTCTGCGCCAGCAGGTGTTGATAAGATACGGCTTAATTGTTTGGTATCAACATTATATGCCCATAAGAAGTTATTTACATGCATACCACTATCTTCACCAATGAAGAGGGTACGTAAATTTTCAGAGAACTTAATGTTATCTGGGTTGGCAATTTTATCTGCATTTGCAGTATTACCTAAAGCATCAGCAGTTGTTAGGTCTTCACCCACTAAAGCTGCAGGTGGTTCCATATGAGTCGATACCCATTCACTGTTAATAAGCTGACCTTTGTTATCAACTTGGCTGCCTTTTAACGTATGTGCGTAAATTGCACCAGCTTTTGGACCTTGTACTTGAATATCAGTAGTTTTATCAACCATAGAAGACTGTACATAAGACATCGCAGAGTAAGCGATTTTATCTTTGATATTTACAGTTGTGCCTTCCATCTTAGTAAAGCCCATACTTGCACCAACCAAGGCTGCATAACGATGCGTTTCTAAGAAAGCCGCTTCACGTTCTTTACCAGGTACAAGTTTTACCCAGTTGTCTTTACCGCTATAACGGATTTTGGTGTAGCTTGCATCTTTTGGATCAGACGTTTTTACATCCATCAGGTCGGTAATCTTATATTGATCAGCCCAGCTCTTTACTTCAGCACTTGTTGCATGACCAAGGTTAATCCACGAAATATCACCGGCACCAGCACCTACGCCTGAGGTTTGCTTCCATTTAGCTACATAGAGCGTACCCGCAGATAAGTCTTTTTCTTTATCTGCAACAAACATGAATAAACCGCCATTTGTTGCATCATCACCCATCAATGCAGTGCGGTTATCTGGCATAACTTGAATAAGTTCGTGAGAGATACGACCTAAACAGTAATGTTTTTTGATTGAACCTGTACCATCCGTATTTACAGTAACTTCTGGTAAGTGACCGTAGTGGTAAGGATTACCTTTTGTACTGTCGCCAAATAAGTTTTTGCTAAATACTGGTAAATAGCTTCCAGCAACATTGTTTGCATCTGGTTCATATTCTTCACTCGACAGGTGAGTTCCCCATGGAGATAAACTTGCACCACACGTGATCCATAAACCGTTTACTTTAGAGGTATCGACATTGTGGTATTTAACAAGGGTTAAATGACCAGTTTTAGGGTCTTGGTCTAAAGTTAAAATTGCAATTGGAGATGGTAGTAAACCATACATAGACGCTAAGCTTTGGTCACGAGTCGTATATTCAAATTGAACTACGTGAAATACAGGGTTGCCAGTAACACCTAAAGCTTGTTTGTCTGCATCGGTAAAGTCACGGCCTGTTGCTTGTTTAAAGCTAATTAAAGAGCTTCCGTCCGGACAGTCAGAGAAGAATTGACGTTCTTGACCTGGTTTTGACTTATCAATAATTGGTTGATTATTAATATCAACATATCCACCCGCTAGAATTTTTCCACCTTTACCGTCTGCAACCAAATCACCTGTGGTAAAGAAAGGCTTATACGCTAATGTGTAGTCAGTTTTTGAGCCATCTTCCCAATTAATTGAAAGGCTTGATGCAACAGTTGTGGTTGCCATCGCCGCTGGGTTAGCTAAAGATGGCGCTGCCATTGATGTAAAGGTTGCGTTTTTAAAGTTTACTGTTGGTGGTGGAGTAACAACATCTGAATCATTATTGCTGTCATTACAGCCTGCTAACGTTGCTGCCGTAGCCATCGCACCTAATGGAAGAAAAGGAATCCCCGTAAACCATTTTAAAATATCGCGACGTGTTGGGTGGTTAGAAGCAGTTGTCATAATAAATCCGTAACTTTTGTGTGTATATTTGTTGAGTCGATTCTATGGATTGGAAATGACACTTTTCTTACATTTTTAAGTCACTTTGAAGACAGTTTATGGTTTGATTAATTAAGACGATTTAAAAGTAAAAAGCCCAAATTTTAATATTCGGGCTTTTAAAGAGAAGTTTTAAATTATTCAGCAGTCTGGCTTTTTCTCTTCTCAAGAATCTTACCGAACAGTAGGCCTATTTCAAAAAGTAACCACATTGGAATAGCTAACATCACCATTGAAATCGCATCTGGTGGAGTAATAAACATTGCAACAAAAAAACAGCCCACAATAATAAAACGTCTTTTTTCAGCAAGGCTTTGCGTATTTACTACACCAATCAAAATGAGTAGCAAGGTCGCGATAGGAATCTCAAAGGTCACACCAAATACCAAAAATAGCTTTAAACAGAAGCTTAAATAACTATTAATATCGGTCATTGGTGCTACTGTTTCAGGTGAAACGCTAATAAAGAAATGTAATATGGCAGGCAAGGTAATGTAATAAGCAAAAGCGACACCTGCATAAAATAGGACAATACTACCAATCAGTAACGGTAGCGCTAAATGGCGTTCTTTTTGATAAAGCGCAGGGCGAACAAAAGACCATATTTCATAAAGAATAAATGGCATTGCAAGCATAAGTGCGACAAATAAATTAAGTTTAAATGGTGCCATAAAGGTTGCTGTTACATCTGTTGCAATCATTGACGATGATGCAGGGAGTTGTAACCTTAAAGGCTCAGATAATAATTGGTAAGTATTATTTCGAAAGGGTAATAAACAAAAGAATAAGAATAATGTTACCCCTACAATCCTGAATAAATGGCGTCTTAAAACAACCAAATGATTCATGATTGGCATTTGGTCTAAGTTTTCTTGACTATTTACAGTGGTTGAAGGCAGTTGGTTCATACGGCAATCTTCAATTCAACAGGAGATGTTTCTGCAATATCAGTTTGAGTCACTAAAGGCGTAGGTTTAGCAACATACGGTACTTTGTAATGGTCTGATATAGGAATACATTTCCGAATAGGCTTTGGTGTTGTTTTAGGCGTTTCAGTAACTTCTAAATGTTCTGAAATCTGCTGTTTTTGTATTTCTTCAAGCTGTTGCTGTACTTTTCGTTCCAATGCTTCGATGCGGTTAAGTTCCTCTTGCATTTCTTTGCGGAACTCAGAAAGACGCAGCTCCTGATCAATCTCGTTTTGCAGATTGGTAATATAGCGTTTCAGTCGAACATACCAGCGGCCTGCAAAGCGTGCAGCTTCGGGAAGCTTATCTGGACCTAAAACTAAAATTGCAATAATTGCAAAACAGAGTAGCTCTGTCATTCCTACATCAAGCATGGGTCAAACCTTTAGCTTTTCACTGATGTGCTTTCAGATGTTTTAACTTGTGCATCGATTGTACGAGGAGTATTTAAAGATGCAGCTTCGTCTTCTTCACGAACTGATTTTTTAAAGTCTCTTACTGCACCGCCAACATCTTTACCAATATTTTTTAATTTAGATGTACCGAACAATAAAATAACTACAATTGCGAAAATGACGACATGCCAAATAGATAAACCGGCCATAATTTTATACCTCTTTTTAGTTCGCTTTATCTCAACAGGTTGCCATGACAAGAATGTGACACTTATATTTCATTTTTAAGACAATATTTATAAGTAGACACTTATGATCAGTTTTTAAAAGATATTTTTTGGAAGGATTTTTAAGTTTTATTGAGCTTCTTTCTTAGATGAATTTACTTGAAATAGACCATACATTTCAAAATTAAAAGGTGTAGCATAACAAGCTGATTTTGACGAGCGAGAGGAGAGAGCGTGGCATTACTACTGCCTGTATTGGCATTTATCACAGGACTTCTACTTGCTCAGACCTCCATTTCAGAAACCGTAAAACCTATTCTTTCAGCTTGGCTTGCACGACTCCTGATTCCAGTTGTAATTATTTACAACATGGTCTTTTATCAATCGGGAAGTTTGAGCTTAATGCTCTTTAGTTTTGGATCAGCGTTTATTATTTTCTTTGCCTATTTGGCTTTATTTAAAGACCGCTTATTGGCGCTTTGCGTCAGTTATACCAATATGGGATGGCTTGGTTTTCCGTTCGCTATGGCTTTATTTGGCCCTGAAGCAACTGCTCCAATTGTCGCTTTATATATTGGAATGTCGCTTTTTGGCAATGCTTGGGCTGTGACTGCCGTTACTACGGCACCGCAAAGTAAGCTCAATATATTAAAAAAGGTTTTAACGTCGCCACCTTGTATATCAATATTTTGTGCTGTTGTGCTCAGACTGTTAGGGGCCCAGCATATCGAAAGCCCTGCTATACATTGGGTTTATGAGGTTGCTAAATTTGCGATGACTTTCGCAGGTATGTGTGTGCTTGGAATGTGGCTACGCCGTACCAGAGTTTATGCAAAAGATTTAATTTACAGTACGAAGGCTCAAACATTTAAAGTAGCCTGTGGATTTGTACTTTGTGGATTAAGTTATAGATTTTTACCGATTCCAAATATAAATCAGCATATTGGTGTAATGTTTTTAATGTTTTGTTTGCCACCGGCAGCCAATATTGTAGCTCTGGAAACACATTATCAAGGGACGGGTAGATCTGCGGCTTATATCGCATCAGGGACGATTGTGAGTTGTGTGTGTATTGCGATTTATGCAGTGTTTTTACACTTGTTCGTATAATTAATTATTTAATTCTAAGTTCCTCTACACTCGCTGGTGCGAAGGCGGCATGGATGCCGCCAGTTAGACTGTGGTACATGAACGTACCATCAGTCTAACAAAAGATTTTTGCTTACTTTTCATCTTTGAAAAGTAAGGTTTGCCTATACAAAGCTTAATATGTTTTAACGCTGCATATTGTGGCTATATGATCAGCTTACTTCTGTAAACTCTCTCTAAATAACTGCATCGCTTGTCCACGATGACTAATCTTATTTTTTTCTTCTTTAGACAACTCAGCGCTAGAAACTTGTAGCTCTGGCAACCAGAACAGTGGGTCATAACCAAAACCATTTTCACCGCGTGGTGCTTCTAAAATTTCACCATGCCAAATGCCTTGGAAAATTTGTGGTAATGGATCTTCCGCATGAGTCACTAAAGCAAGTACGCACACAAACATACCTTCAATCACTTCTCCATTTTTACGAAATGGCAAAAGATCATTTAATAACTTGGCATTATTAGCTGCATCGTCACCATGTTCTCCAGCATAGCGTGCTGAATAAATACCAGGTGCACCACCTAAAACCGGAACACAAATACCTGAGTCATCAGCCATAGCAGGTTTCCCTGAAATTTTAGAGGCATGACGTGCTTTAATAATGGCATTTTCAATAAAGCTTAAGCCGTCTTCAATGGCGTCGGGAATATTAAGGCGACCTTGAGGAATAATTTCTACAGGTAACTTAAGCTGTTCAAAAAGTTTTTCAAACTCTGCGACTTTACCTTTGTTATTACTTGCAAGGACTAAAGAGCCCTGATCAAACCAATGTGGGGTAGACATAAGATAACCAAACTTTATAACCAATATTGAACGTGAGCTATGTTACGTGTTTTTTGAAAGGGGATATAGAGCAAAACAAATAGAATATAAAATTAGAAGCTTAAAAACTAAAACCACCTTATAGGTGATATAAGGTGGTTTTAGTCGAGTAAGTATAAGCTGGATTATTATTGTGCTTGAATCCATTTATCCGCGCGGTCGCGTGCCATACGGATTTGCTCTTGAGTTAAGTTTGCAGCAAGAGCCGTCTTTTTACCTTCAGATAAGCTAATTACTTTATTGTCGAGCATGCCATCACGAGTTGAAAGCTCATACCACTGGTAAGCACCTACGTAGTTTTTCTTTTGCTCTTCCATCATCGCAAGGTTATAGCTTGCACGGTTATCGCCGTTACTTGCCGCTTTTTCGAAATACTTACGAGCCATAGACTCATCTTTCTTAACGCCAATACCATCGGCGTACATACGGCCAACATTTAATTGCGCAGGTGAAAGGCCTTGGTCAGCAGCAGCTTTGAACCAAGTAAAAGCTTGTTTATCGTCTTTTGCTACATCTTTACCGTATTGGTAACGTGTTCCAAGATAAAATTGTGCGCCAGCTTGACCCGCTTGAGCTGCTTTTTGAAGGTCATGAATCCCCATTGTGGAGAAGCGCGCAGCCTGGCTCGCAACCGATTGTGGCTGGGCGATATAATCTGCATGAGCCTGCATACTTAGCAGTCCTGCAATTAGTGTGCTAAATAATGTCTTTTTCATAGTGCACTCACTCGATAAATAGCGACTTCACCAAACAAATTCGGAACATGTTTGCTTAACAGGCTTCCCTGCTGGTTTCCATTGACGGCGAGTCGATTAATAATTTGTATTTGATTTTCCGCACATAGTGCTTCGAAATCTTTAAACGTACATAAATGAATGTTGGGGGTGTTATACCACATATATGGTAGAGCATCCGATACAGGCATCATTCCTTTTAATGCTAGAAAAGAGCGAGTCTTCCAATGCGCAAAGTTTGGAAAAGTAATAATAGCCTGTTTACCCACACGCACCATGTCTCTTAATAAAACATCGGGTGCATCTACGGCTTGCAAAGCCTGTGCCATAACCACATAGTCAAAAGACTGGTCGGCAAAACGGCTCAAACCGAGATTCAAATCTTGTTGAATAATATTTAACCCGCGACTGACGGCAATTGCAATCTTTTCTTGATCAATTTCTAAACCATAAGCACGAATTTGATGCTTTTGGCTCATATGAGCGAGTAATTCACCGTCACCACACCCTAAATCGAGTACGCTAGAGCCGGGTTTAATCCACTTTTCTGCCAGTTGTTGATCAATACGCATTAGCTTGCCTCCAGTGATGTCGATTTTAAATGTTCTTCACCGCCTAAGAAAGCGCGCAGTGTTTTGACATACAGAGGAATCGGGAATAAAAACGAGTCATGACCTTGTTCAGCATCAATATCGAGGTAACTTACCGGCTTATGGTTGGTAATGAGTGCATCTACAATTTCTTGTGAACGGCTTGGTGCAAAACGCCAGTCAGTGGTGAACGAGACAATCAGAAACTGACATTTGGTCTTACTCATCGCTTCTGTAAGCGAGTGGCCGTACTCACGCGAAGGATCAAAATAATCCAAAGCTTTGGTCATAATCAGATAAGTATTGGCATCAAAGTTACGGCTAAACTGTTCACCTTGATAACGCAGATAACTTTCAACTTGAAACTCGACATCAAAACCGTACATAAACTTGCCGGACTTTAAATCACGACCAAATTTTTGTTTCATGGCTTCTTCAGAAAGATAGGTAATATGGCCGACCATACGAGCCAAAATTAGACCGCGTTTTGGATAACTGTCATTTTCTAAATAACGACCATGATGGAAGTCTGGGTCAGACAGAATTGACTGACGTGCGACTTCATTAAATGCAATATTTTGTGCTGAAAGTTTTGGCGCACTGGCAATAACGACACATTTTTGTAAACGGTCAGGGTAATCTACCGACCATTGTAGTGCTTGCATGCCCCCTAATGAACCGCCAACGACTGCATACCAAACGCTTACTCCTAAACGATCAGAAAGCATGGCTTGAGTTTTAACCCAGTCGCGTACCGTTACTAATGGGAAATCTGGTCCATAAGGGCGATTGTCATTTTCAGGGTTTGGTGAAGTTGGACCGGTCGATCCGCTACATCCACCAATATTGTTGAGTGCAACTACAAAAAATTTATTTGTGTCGATTGCCTTACCCGGGCCAATACAGCTATCCCACCATCCAGCTTTTTTATCATCTTCATGGTGATAACCCGCTGCATGATGATGTCCGGAAAGGGCATGGCAGATTAAAATCGCATTTGATTTATCTGCATTTAAAGTGCCGTAAGTTTCAACCATTAACTCAAAGCGCGGTAAAACACGGCCACATTCAAGATGTAAGGGTTCTTCAAATTGGAACTTTTGCGGAGTGACTAACCCCACTGAGTCAGCTGGAAAAGACACGGGAACATTTCGCCTTTTAAATCTTTCAGGAATAAAAAGAAAGGATACCAAGCTAGGTATCCTTTCCAAAGTCTTTTTTTTAATTAAACAGCGGCGGCAACAACCTGATCTGTACTTAAAACACCTTGATCAATCAAACGGTTGGTACATGCAATAATGGCTTCAATAGATGAAGTGACTGTGTTGTCGTGAACACCTGCACCAAATGAGCCTCTACCTGTACCTTTCACTTGAAGTTCAATTAAGGTTAATGCTTTGGCATTTGCACCTGAACTAATGCTACGTTCTTCATAGTTCAATACGTCAATTGGTAATTGAAGTGCATTTAAGAATGCAGAGATTGGACCATTACCTTCGCCACGTAATTGTTGAGTTTCACCTTCAACATCAATCTCAAGTTCAATAATTTGAGTACCATTAATGTCAGATAACTTATAGTTTTTGACCGTGTAATGGTGGTTTTTCACTTCAACATACGTGTCTTTAAATAAAGTCCAGATTTGTTTAGCACTAATCTCTGTACCATTTTCATCAGTATATTGTTGAACAACCTGACTAAATTCGATTTGTAAGCGACGAGGCAATACAACGTTATAGTTCGATTCTAATAAGTAAGCGATACCACCTTTACCAGACTGACTATTTACACGAATGACAGCATCATAGTCGCGGCCCAAATCTTTCGGGTCGATTGGTAAGTAAGGCATATCCCAGATTTCTTCGTTTTTCTGGTATTCAAAGCCTTTTTTGATTGCATCTTGATGCGAACCAGAGAATGCAGTAAATACCAAGTCACCTGCATATGGATGACGAGGGTGTACAGGCAAACCAGTACATTCTTCAACCGTTGCAATGACTTCATTAATATTAGAGAAATCTAACTCTGGCGCTACACCTTGGGTGTACATGTTCAATGCAATTGCTGCAACGTCAACGTTACCTGTACGCTCACCATTACCAAACACACAACCTTCAACACGGTCGGCACCCGCCATAATGGCAAGTTCTGATGCGGCAATACCACAGCCACGGTCATTGTGACAGTGAACGGAAATAATCACACCATCACGACGTGCCAAATTACGATGCATCCATTCGATTTGGTCTGCATAAACATTTGGTGTTGAAACTTCGACAGTCGCAGGTAAGTTCAAAATAACTTTATGATCTGGGCGTGCATCCCAAATTTCTGTAACCGCATCACAGACTTCTTTCGCTACTTCTAATTCAGTTGCAGAGAAACATTCTGGGCTGTACTGGAAAATCCAGTCAGTTTCAGGATATTGCGCAGCATATTCTTTCACTTTCTGAGCTGCATTCACCGCCAACTGTTTTGCGCCATTAACATCTACATTCAACACTTTTTGACGGAAGGTTGGAGAGTTAGAGTTATAAATATGCACAATTGCGCGCTTAGCACCTGCCAAAGCTTCAAAAGTACGCTCAATTAAATGATCACGTGCCTGTACCAAAACTTCAATGTATACATCATCCGGAATATGATTTTCTTCGATCAACATACGAGTAAAATCGAAGTCAATTTGAGATGCAGAAGGGAAGCCGATTTCAATATGTTTAAAACCGATTTTTACAAGCATTTTAAACATCTTGAACTTTTGTTCCATGTTCATCGGTTCAAAAATTGCTTGGTTGCCATCACGTAAATCCGTGCTCATCCAGATTGGCGCTTTTGTAATTTCATTATTTGGCCATTGGCGATCTGGTAAATCGACTCGCTGGTACATACGGCGGTATTTTTTGCTAGGGTCAGCCAACATCATGAGAAAACTCCTTATCTCGTAGCACGGTTGCTCTAGGTATCGTATAAAAGGCAACGTTCTACAGTTATATATGGTATCTAATACAGAAAAATTAAAGGGAATTTGAAAAGGTCTGCTCTAAAATACAGACAAAAATTTATACGCGCGCGAGGCGCAGCATCAGGAGTTCGAGATGATGTCTTGCTTGAGTAGGCTGGGCAAACAAGTGATTCGTTTTCATCTATGGACCATGTAATAGTAAGTTTGGTGGTTTGCAAATATGCTTATTGTTTAGATATACCACATCTAAACAATGATTACACGTTGTGCAAAAGTCTTATACTCATTTTAATTTTAGTGTTCAGAAAATAATTTTCTAATTTTGCGTTGTTTAATGTTTTGTCGAAAATAATTTTCATTGTTTTGCCTTATTGAGATAAAAATAATTAATTAGTCCAAATAAGGCAAAAATAAATAGAGTTACAGTTCAGCCCATTTACGCATTAAGTTATGGTAAAGGTTAGTCAGTTTAATGACTTCGCTATGATTGTCACCCAGCTGGATTCTTAGGTTTTGTACTGTTTGATCTAGATTAAAAAGCATATGTCGCTCAGCATCATCACGCACCATACTTTGCACCCAGAAAAAAGAAGCAATACGACAGCCAGAAGTAATCGCCGTCACTTCATGTAAACTGGTAGATGGATATAAAATCATATCTCCTGCCGGAAGTTTCACTTCGTGATAGCCATAAGTGTCTTCTACGACTAGATCACCACCTTCATATTCTTCAGGTTCGCTTAAAAATAAAGTGCATGATAAATCGGTTCTAAGCCGTTCATTGGTACCACGTATGCGGCGGATAGAATTGTCTACGTGAAAACCAAAAGACTCCTGATTTTCATAACGATTAAACAGGGGAGGGATAATATCAAGTGGTATTGCAGCAGATAAAAATAATGGGTGAGTGCCTAGTGCCTCAAGAATAATATTACTCAGATGGTGAGTAAGCGGATGATCTTCGGGTAATTGCTGATTGCGTTTTACAGTTGCAGAGAGTGTACCAGCTGTTACTTTGCCATTGACCCATTCAATTTTATCCATTTCATTACGAAAATATTGAACCTGTTCTTTACTCAATACATTGGGAATATGGTGGATCACGGTGATACCTGCGAGTAATAGTAGTAGAAAATTAAAAATAGCCTCTAACTATAGAGGCTATTTTATATCAGAACCCATAAAAAGATTATGGGATTCTAGACTAACTTAGTATTTAAAGTTGATTGCGAGTACTGCGCTACGGCCTTCTGCTTCTGTTGCATAGTGAGAAGCATAAGCTTTAGTAAAGTAACGCTTATCAGATAAGTTGTTTAGGTTAAGCTGTAAATTAACATTTTTATTTACGTCATAACGAGCCATAGCATCGTAACGAACATAACCAGGAACGTATTTAGTATTTGCAGCATCTCCAAATACTTTATCCATAGCGACTGCTCCAGCACCTACTGTCACTTGTGGTAATACTTTATAAGTTGTCCAAAGTGTCGCTGAGTTTTTTGCTACGTTTTGTACTTGATTACCGTTTGTTGGGCTTGGAACATAGTTGCCGTTACTATCTTTAGCATATCCACCATCAACGATTTCGCTATCTAAATAGGTGTAACCAGCAGAGACTGCCCACTTTTCAGTAATGTTACCGTTCGCACCTAATTCAATACCGTCAACACGTGTTTCACCAATATTTCTTGTGAAACCATCAGTACCTAAAGCACGTGTATTGGTTTTTTCAGTACGGAAGATTGCAGCAGTTAAGTTTAAACGGTTATTTAACACATCCCATTTTGTACCTAACTCATAAGTTTTAACTTCTTCTGGCTTAAGGTTATTAATAGCTCTTGCTTGTTCATCGGTTGTATTACGGTTTGGAACACTAATTCCTTCTGAACCGTCACCAGCATCTACACCTACTGGGTTAGCTGACGTTGCGTAGCTCAAATAAATAGAACCATTTTCAACAGGCTTAAATGTGATACCTGCTTGATAGTTAAAGAAGTCATTGCTTGAGCTGTATTTTGTGCCAGCTTTAATGAGCGTTGCACCTGAGCCTGAGTCCTTATTATATTTAACATCAGTATCAAATTTGTCCCAACGTACACCTAAGTCAATTAACCATTGAGGTGTAATTTCAATGTTGTTTAATGCGTAAATTGACTGGGTTTTAGATGTAATGTTGGTAACATTTGGGTTTGCTTGTATACGACCCAACCATGCATCATTTGGATTAGGGTTATTAAGGTCAGTACACCAGCCATTTGAGTTAGCAAGTGAACAAGCATTGTTTGTACCGCTACCACCAATTTGTGAAGTATTTGGATCTGTTACGATGTTTGTGCCACGATCTGAATCTTGCTTGCTATATTCAGCACCAATATTAAAGCTGTGCTTAAGAGAACCCGTATTGAATTTACCTTTTAATGATAGTTGATCAGTAAAGCTGTCTGTATCAGTAATATTGGTATTTACACGGCGCCAAACCTTACCATTAACAATGTTACCTTGGCTGTCATCTGGCTGAGTCCATAAATAATTATTTTTAGACTTACCATAAACAGCGGTATTGCTGAGAGTTAGGTTATCGTTGAAGTCATGTTCAAGTTTAAGTGTACCAATCTGGTTTTCTTGCTTTTGGAAATCGCGATCTTTCCAACCGTAATAAATACCTTGTTTAACATCAACCGGTTTACCAGCAGTCGCTTTCTTAATGACGTCATATTGATAAGGCACACCAGAATCAGGTGTATCATCAGTTTTTAAATAGTAGTAGCTCAGTGTTCCGCGAGTAGCACTATCTAAACCGAAGCTAATACTTGGTGCGATACCAGCGCGTTTATATTCCGCACCATTACTTTGGCCGGCTTTGTCATTTTGGTGTCCCATCACAATCACACGGGCAGCTACTCCATTGCCGAAGTCTTTATTGCCATCCAAAGTAACACGTGCATAGTTATCTGTGCCCCCGGCAACAGAACCTTCAAGAGAGTCACCTTTTTTCGCAACTTTCGTAATCAGGTTAATACTACCGCCTGAACCACCAGCACCACTTAAAGCAGATGAAGAACCTTTGGTCACTTCTACTTGCTCGACAGCAAACATTTCACGGTTTTGAGAAGTTGCGTTACGAACGCCGTCTACATACATCGAACTTTCTGAATTGTAGCCACGAATGAAAGGTCGGTCGCCATTTGGATTGCCACCTTCACCTGCACCTAAAGTGATACCAGGGACGGTACGTAATGCATCTGATAAGGTTGTTACTTTTGTATCTTCAATAAGTTGTTTTGAAATCACTGAAACTGATTTCGGAGTATTTAAAAGGGGAGCAACGAATTTTGCATTTGCTGATTGATCTACCTTTAAAGATTCTTCTTGTGTTGCTTGAGTATGAATCGTTGGTAGTTGTGAAACAGCTACTTGTGCCATTGCAGTAGTTGCAATCATAGAAAGGGATGAAGCGATCGCAGATGAAACAATTTTTTTACGTGTTCTAATCAATGACATGACTTTCAGGACTTAAATACAAAACGTTATGCGAATAATAATAATTCTTATTTATATGTACAGTTTGTGTTAATTGGATTTGCCGATAGGATTATGAAGAAAATATGAAAGATTTAATAGGTTTTTATGTCTAAAATTCTCTAATTGATTGATTATTCTTAACTGTTTGTAAAATCGATAATAATGTGAAATTTAATTGTAATTTTAGATTCATAAAGAATAACTAAAAAGTTACTTTGGCTTAAGGTTGAATTAAAAAAAATTAAAAAATCATAAAATTATTGTGAAATTTCCTGGAAAAACCACCTTCAATTTACTGATCTGATCGGTTAATTTTGTATATCTTGAAAGTTGTCATATAATACAGCACTTTTTTAAAAACTGTTCCTACTAACTAATTTTTATCGAGGAAGCCATGCAAGTAACGACTGAAGCGGTTTCGGGCGTTGCCCGTCGTTTAAATGTTTCTGTACCGACGAGCCGTATTAACGAGCAATTTGAAGCTCGTTTGAAGCGCACTGCCAAAACTGTGAAGATCAACGGCTTCCGTCCGGGCAAAGTACCTGCAAACGTTGTTCGTCGCGAATACGGTGCAAGTATTTATCAAGAAGTTGTGAATGACATCATTCGTGACAGCGTATTTGAAGCAATTCAACAAGAAAAAATCAATGCGGTAGGTATGCCGAACATTGAGAAAGTTGAACATAAAGAAGATGCTTTAGTTTTTGAAGCGACTGTAGAAGTTTATCCTGAAGTTGAAGTAAAAGCATTTGACGGCTTAGAAGTTGAACGTAAAACAGCTGAAATTAAAGATGCTGACGTCGACACTATGATCGAAAACTTGCAAAAACAACGTCAAACTTGGGCTGTGACCAAGGGTATGGCGAAAAAAGATATGCAAGTGACTTTTGACTTCGAAGGTTCTATCGACGGTGAGAAGTTCGAAGGCGGTTCTGCTGAAGACTTTAAACTTGTGTTAGGTTCAGGTCGTATGATTCCTGGCTTCGAAGACGGCATCATTGGTATGAAAGCTGGTGAAGAGAAAGTAATTGATGTGACTTTCCCTGAAGACTACCAAGCTGAAAACTTGGCTGGTAAAGCAGCTCAATTCAAAATCACTGTGAAGCAAGTTGAAAAACCTAAACTTCCAGAGATTGATGCTGAATTCTTAAAAATCTTCGGTGTTACTGAAGAAGAAGGCATTGAAAAATTAAAAGCTGACGTTCGTAAAAACATGGAACGTGAAGTTCGCAATGGTTTACGTAACCAAGTTAAACAAGCGGCATTTGATGCTCTTGTTGCTGCGAACGAAGTTGAAGTTCCAGCTGCAATGGTTGCTCAAGAAATTGACCGTCAACGTCAACAAATGGTTCAACAGTTCACTCAACAATTTGGTGGCGCTGGTGCTCAATCTTTTGACAAGAGTATGCTTCCTGACGAATTGTTCAAAGAACAAGCAGAGCGTTCTGTTAAACTTGGTGTATTAGTAAGCAAAGTATTAGCTGATGCTAAACTTGAAGTTGACCAATCACGTGTTGATGCTTACATCGACGACATGGCTTCTTCTTATGAAGATCCAACTGAAGTGATCGAATACTTCAAAAATGATGCTCAACAACGTGCTCAAATCGAAGCTGTTGTATTAGAAGATCAAGTTGTTGATCACATCTTAGCTGCTGCTAAAGTGACTGACAAAGCAGTATCTTACGAAGATTTATTGAAAGAACAACAAGCTCGCCGTATGGGCTAATCTTTTGAGAAGTCAGGAAAAGGCGCTTTAGGCGCCTTTTTCATTTTTTAGGTATGTGGTTAATTTGAGTACGTCATTAAGTACTTAGGTATAAATAATATAATATTTCAGTGCGAACCTTTTGCAATTTGAGAAATTATCCCGCATATTGTTGCCATAGGTTAAGTCACAAAAAATTTAGGAATAAATAACGTATGTATGTTCCAACAATTGAAAATGCTTTAGTTCCTGTTGTGGTTGAACAATCTTCTCGCGGCGAACGTTCTTTTGATATTTATTCACGACTTTTACGTGAGCGCGTCATTTTTCTAACTGGTGAAGTTGAAGACAACATGGCAAATTTGATTGTTGCTCAAATGTTGTTCTTAGAAGCTGAAAACCCGGATAAAGATATCCATCTTTATATTAACTCGCCTGGTGGTTCAGTCACTGCTGGTATGGCGATTTATGACACGATGCAATTTATCAAACCTGATGTAGTGACATACTGTATGGGGCAGGCTGCATCTATGGGTGCATTCTTATTAAATGCTGGTGCTAAAGGTAAGCGCTATTGCCTTGAAAATGCACGTGTAATGATTCACCAACCATTAGGTGGATTCCGTGGTCAGGCATCAGACATTGAAATTCACGCACGTGAAATTCTATTTATTAAAGAACGCTTGAATCGTTTGATGGCAGAACACAGTGGTCAAGACTATGACACGATTGCTCGTGATACTGATCGTGATAACTTTATGACTGCACAAGCAGCAAAAGAATATGGCTTAGTCGATCAGGTATTAAGTAAGCGTCCATAAGGGGAGTTTTTAAGTGGCTTGAGTTGTTAGAAAACGCCTCCATATAGTCATTTAACCCTATCGCTTGCCCTCATATTTAAGATTCTATTTGTGGAGAGAATATGTCCGAACATCCTCAAGGACAAAAACATTGTTCATTTTGCGGTAAAACGCAGTCTGAAGTCGGGAAACTGATTGCGGGCGAGGACGCATATATTTGTAATGAGTGTGTAGATGTCTGCTTAGACCTTGTACAAACCAGCCAACAGGTTGAAGCAGGTGACTGGGCGAGCAAGGCATTGCCAAAACCACATGAAATACGTGCTGCGCTTGATCAATATGTGATTGGTCAGGATCTTGCCAAAAAGACATTATCTGTTGCCGTTTATAACCATTATAAGCGTTTGAAAGTCGGGCAATCTGGTCATGTGTCTAAAGATGTGGAAATTGCTAAAAGTAATATTCTACTGATTGGACCTACCGGTTCAGGTAAAACATTACTTGCTCAAACATTGGCTCGTTTGTTAGATGTTCCATTTGCGATGGCAGATGCGACCACTTTAACTGAAGCGGGTTATGTCGGCGAAGACGTTGAAAATATTGTACAAAAGCTTTTGCAAAAAGCAGATTACGATGTAGAAAAAGCTCAAAAGGGCATTATCTATATCGATGAAATCGACAAGATTACACGTAAATCTGAAAATCCTTCGATTACGCGTGACGTTTCTGGTGAAGGTGTACAACAAGCATTGCTTAAGATGATTGAAGGTACTGTAGCTTCAATTCCACCACAAGGTGGACGTAAACATCCGCAGCAAGAGTTCATTCAAATTGATACCTCAAATATCTTATTTATTTGTGGTGGTGCATTTGCTGGACTGGAAAAAATTGTACAACAACGCCAAGAGAAAGGCGGAATTGGCTTTACAGCTGACGTGAAGAAAAAAGATGAAAGCAAGAAAATTGCTGAACTGTTCCGTCAAGTTGAGCCAACTGACTTAGTGAAATTTGGTTTGATCCCAGAATTTATTGGTCGTTTACCAGTTATTGCAACGCTTGAAGAGCTTGATGAAGAAGCATTAATGCAAATTTTGACAGAACCAAAAAATGCATTAACTCGTCAATACCAATACTTGTTCAATATGGAAAATGTTGACCTTGTATTTGAAGATTCAGCTTTACGTGCAGTTGCTAAGCGAGCGCTTGAGCGTAATACCGGAGCTCGTGGTCTACGTTCGATTTTGGAAAATGTTTTACTTGAAACAATGTATGACTTACCAAGTCGTACAGATGTAGGAACAGTTTTCATTAATGAAGCAGTGATTAATGGTGAAGCTGAGCCTGTTTACAAGCCAGAACGCCAGCCTAAAGAAGCAGCAACTCATGAAAGTGTTGCTAAGGCAGATTTAAAAGTAATTGATTCGAAGTCTGCTTAGATTTCATTCATCTAAAAAGCATGAATCGCGCTCGTGATTCATGCTTTTTTTGTTTTCAATTCATGTAGGTGGTGTTAATCTAAAAAAACAAAATACGCATAGTTTTGCGATATAGAAAAATCAAAAGAAAACGCTTTGAGGGATGTCATGCGTTATTTAATTATTGCATTAAGTTGTACCGCATTACTTGTGGGTTGCCAAAGTTCATCACACTTAGCAAAAAATTCAGGTGAGCTGACTGCGACTTTACCGAAAGTTGATGTAGATAAAGCACCTGGGGTGTTTGATCAATACCATGTCGGTGGCTTTAGCATGGGTGGGTGGGTAAATCAGAAACTAGGTCAGACATTTGTACCGATTAAACCGCAAAATGAACATGCGGCAGTTGTCTATCTGTATCGGCCAGATACTAAATGGAACCGTCAGGAAATTGCAGCCATCAATTTGTTTGTAAATGGCAAGCGAATTCCAAGTTTATTGCATAACCACTATTACTGGATTGAACTGCCAGCAGGAAGTTATCGTATTTCTGCAAGTCGGCCTTTGTTAGGTATTCATTTCCAAGAGCCAAAATATATTGATATTACGGTCGATGCAGGAACATCTTATTATTTAAAATACGATGAAGAAAATAAAATGGACCGTGGTGAACACACTGGCCCGTTTATGTTAATGCAAGATAATATCGGTCGTAGAGAAATTGCATTTACCGAGCTTAAATCTTCTAGCTATAATTTTGTTGCTGAAGATGCTTCAGGAAAAATACGTCATAAACCACAAGAGCTAAAACCAGCCAAATATGACGAAAAGTCAGATGTTCATCTGATTAAACCATTTAAATTATGGAATCCTTTAACGTGGTAATGGGTTGCAAAAGATAAAGAAAAGTTAAGACTTTTCTTTATCTTTCATGAGTGGCGCAATAATTTTAAGCATCTCTTCTTGCATATGGTCACGTGCTTTAGGGTCATTAAAAGTTTGTTGTCCCAGCTCCATCATATATTCTGAAATTTGCCCCATAATCTGTACGTTTTTACGCGTAATCGATTGGCCTTCTGGGGTTTTTAAAAACTTTAAATTTGCCTGAACTTCTTCTTCAGTATATGTCTTTAAATAAATATCTTGTAAGGCTTGCGTAGTTTTTGGGCTACTAATGAGCTGGTTACTCGAATCTTTTAAAAGTAAGCCTAACTTTTTTGCGGCCTCTTTTTCTTTCGGGCCTAAAGTTTTGATGCCCGTAATATTAGTGATGATCTGCTCAGCTTGTTGATCATAATAAGGTGTTAATTCATTAATTGATTCTTTCAGTAAATAATCAATTTGGCTCATTTGCATGAGTTCTTTGACTGAACTTAATTTGGCAGGAGAAGCAAATAAGCTTGTCGTAATACAGCTTAGGCAGAGGCTGATTGAGAGATTTTTGAGAATAGGGCGGATAGTCATGAAATGACCTATATGCAATATATGGCGGGGGGGGTTATTTATTAATAACACAGATTGGTGAATCAATTGTTACAATTCTTTTCAATTTCCAAAAAAAATTATAAGGCATAAAAAAAGCACCGAATTCGGTGCTTTTCTTTATTAGCCTGCTGCGGCATCGATTACTGGAATTTTACCAATTTTCGCTTGCCAGATTTTTGGAGCCACTGCGTGAATTGAAGTACCGTTTACATCAACTGCTACAGATACAGGCATGTCTTCAACTACGAATTTGTAGATTGCTTCCATACCTAAGTCTGCAAATGCTACAACTTCAGCTTCACGAACAGCTTTAGATACGAGGTAAGCCGCACCACCAACTGCCATGAGGTAAGTTGCTTTATTGTCTTTGATTGCTTCAATTGCTGCTGGACCACGGTCAGCTTTACCAATCATACCGAATAAACCAGTATGCTCGAGTACTTTACGTGTGAATTTGTCCATACGTGTTGCAGTTGTAGGACCAGCAGGACCAACGACTTCATCACCCACTGGATCAACAGGGCCAACGTAGTAAATAAATTTACCTTTAAGATCAACTGGTAATTCTTCACCATTGTCGATCATTTCAACCATACGTTTGTGCGCAGCGTCACGACCTGTGTACATTGTACCGCTAAGAAGTAATGTGTCACCTGGTTTCCAAGAATCCATTTCTTCTTGAGTAATGGTATCAAGGTTTACGCGCTTAGATTGTGAAGAGTCCCAAGTGACTGAAGGGTAGTCTTCAAGTTTTGGTGCTTGAATATGAGCTACACCTGAACCATCAAGCTGGAAGTGAGCATGACGAGTCGCAGCACAGTTAGGAATCATACCCACTGGTTTACCAGCAGCATGACATGGATAATCTTTGATTTTAATATCAAGAACAGTCGTTAAACCGCCAAGACCTTGAGCACCAATACCAAGAGCATTTACTTTTTCAAAGATTTCGATACGAAGTTCTTCGATTTTGTTCTCTGGCCCACGGCGAAGTAATTCGTCCATGTTGATTTCTTCCATGAGCGCTTCTTTCGCAAGCATCATGGCTTTTTCAGCAGTACCACCAATACCGATACCGAGCATACCAGGAGGACACCAGCCTGCACCCATAGTCGGAACAGTTTTAAGTACCCAGTCAACAATCGAGTCAGATGGGTTAAGCATTGCAAGCTTAGATTTGTTTTCTGAACCACCACCTTTCGCAGCAACAGTAATATCTACCTTGTTACCCGGTACGAGTTTGTAGTGAATAACAGCAGGGGTGTTGTCTTTTGTATTTTTACGACCAAATGCAGGGTCAGCAAGTACAGATGCACGAAGAACGTTACTGTTTTCAAGGTAGCCTTGGCGAACACCTTCGTTTACTGCATCGTCTAAGCTCATTGTTAAATCAAATTTAACATCTAAGCCCACTTCAAGGAAAACGTTAACAATACCAGTATCTTGGCAAATTGGGCGATGACCTTCCGCACACATGCGAGAGTTAATTAAAATCTGTGCAATTGCATCCTTTGCAGCTTTGTTTTCTTCGCGATCATAAGCACGGCTCATCGCTTGGATAAAGTCTTGCGGGTGATAGTACGAAATAAACTGTAGGGCGTCCTTGATTGATGTAATCAAGTCATCTTGTTTGATAATCGTTGTCATACCAGAAAATCTCTTGAGCGGGCTGTTAGCTAGCGGGCTAAATTATATGACAAAAACACAAACTTGTGGGGGATTGGTTGATCTTTTGACCGAAAGTCGAATAGGACTAGTGCTAAGTGTTTTAAAACTAAGAATAACCAAAAGGGAATGTTGTTATTTAAGAATAAAAAAAGCCATTTGAGCGGATATCAAATGGCGAGAGGTAGAAAAGATTAAATGATATTAATTATTTCGCAGCAGCCTGTTGTTCTGCCTGAATTGCTGTTAAGGCAATAGTAAAGACAATATCATCTACTAAAGCACCACGAGACAAGTCATTGACTGGCTTGTTTAGACCTTGCAGCATTGGTCCAACGCTGACTACATTTGCTGCACGTTGTACTGCTTTATAGGTCGTGTTACCTGTATTTAAGTCAGGGAAAATAAATACATTGGCACGGCCAGCTACAGGTGAATTCGGTGCCTTTTGGCGTCCGACACTTTCAACGGAAGCTGCATCATATTGGAGTGGACCGTCAATTAGTAAATCAGGACGGCGTTGCTGTGCAATTTGAGTCGCTTGCTGTACTTTCTCAACATCCGCACCTGTTCCAGACGTACCAGTTGAATAGCTGATCATGGCAATACGTGGGTCAATTCCAAACGCTTTTGCAGAGTCAGCAGACTGAATCGCAATTTCAGCAAGTTGGTCGGCTGTAGGGTCTGGGTTAATTGCACAGTCACCGTAAACATATACTTCATCTGGTAAAAGCATAAAGAATATGGACGAAACTAAAGAGTAAGAAGGTGCGGTTTTAATCAGCTGAAAAGCAGGGCGCACGGTGTTAGCCGTGGTGTGAACTGCACCTGAAACCAAACCATCTACATGATCTAGCGCCAGCATCATGGTGCCAAGAACTACGGTGTCTTGTAATTGATCTTTGGCTTGTAACTCATTGAGTTTGCCTTTGCGGAGTTCAACCATAGGTGCAACATATTGATTACGAATGCTGTCCGGATCAATAATTTCCAAATCTGCTGGTAATTCAATACCGCGTGCTTTTGCAACGTCTTGTACCGCATCTGGTTTTGCTAACAAAATACAATGCGCAATACCACGAGCCTGACATATAGCAGCAGCTTCAATAGTGCGTGGTTCATCGCCTTCAGGTAGGACAATCCGTTTTTTTGCTGCAATCGATTTTTGTACCAACTCATGACGGAATGCAGAAGGAGAAAGACGTGGAGTTGCTCCGTTATTACTGTGTTGTTTAAGCCATTCGACATCGATATGACTTGAAACAAAACGAGTCACTTGCTCGGCACGCTCAGTGTCATCGGTTGGAATTTCATTACCAAAATCGGATAAGCGCTGTGCTGTTTCCAGTGTGTTTAAACGGGTATGTAAAATTGGCAACCCTTGTTTGATAGCACTTTGGCAGAACTCTAAAAGCTCAGGAGCAGGGACTTCGCGTTCCGTCAACACCAAGCCTGCCAGTGGAATACCATTACTGGTTGCTAAACTACTTGCAAGTAATACATCGGTACGTTCAGATGCACTAATAATCAGCTCGCCTGCAATGAATTTATTAAGTTCATATTCAATACTTGAAGCAATTAAACTTGAGTGCAAAATACGACGTGTTTTCGCTTCGCCTTGATGTACCCATTGACCATCAATCACGTTCGCGATGTCTAAAGTTCTAGGTACACTTAAGGTATTACTAAATGGGACTAAACCAATAATTGGTAAATCGTTTGATCCAAAGTAGCGATTGTATTTTTGCAGTTCTGTCGTAAATTTTGCGATGTCTTCGGTTGGGCGTAGTGACGGATCAAATGCGACAGGTATTTGCGCTGTTTCCTCAGATAACCCACGTGTACGCATAAAGAGTACACCCGCTGTTCGATTAGAGGTTGCACCACCAAATTGACGTAAGTGTGCTTCAACTTTCTCTGCTGTTTTACGTGGGTTTTGAATATCTGCTGTGCTTACCAAAACTACTTCTGCATCTAGGGCTTGAGCAAGGCTTGCATTAAGTTCACTAGCAAAATGATCTTGCCCATTTGGCAATAAGCCTTCAACAATAATTACATTATTGTCTGCTGCAATACTGCGATGAAGACTTACCGCTTCTTCAAGTAGTTCATCGACTTCGCCAGCCGCAATGCGTTGGGTTAGCTTTTCATGAGAAATGGATTGAACGGTTTTACCTTGAAATAAGTGGCCAAATAAAGAGGTGGTCCGGTCTAAATTTTCTTGATCTACCTGAGAAAATGGTTTTAAAAAGCCTGCTTTAATCCCATTACAATCAAGTGCATAAATCATACCTAAACAGGCAGAGGTTAAACCAACCCCTTCACCTGTAGGAATTAATAAAATTGTATTCATATAAACCTATAAATAAATGAATAACGTTCTTTGACTTCTGTAATTAAGCAAGGCTAACTTCAGGAGATGTATTTGGTAAAACGTCTACAACCTGACGAGTTTCTTTAGCAATTCGGCCTTCTTCATCGGTTGGAATCACCCAGATTTGTGGACCTGTACCACTATCGATACGGCCTTCTGTACCACGTTTTAAGTTGTTATTTTGATCTTTATCGAGCTGTAAACCGAAGTGAGGTAAATAAGCTAGAGTTTTTTCACGAATATAAGCAGAGTTCTCACCGATACCACCTGTGAAGATCAGACCATCAATACTTGGTAAACCACAACTTAAGGCAGCAAGTGATTTTGCAAGGCGATAGCTAAATACTTCTATTGCAAGGCGAGCATCCTCGTTGCCGTTTTCAGAAGCTTCAATCACTGTACGCATATCGTTAGAAAGTTGTGATAAGCCAAGTAATCCACTTTCGTTATTTAAAACTTTGTCTATTTTCGCTAAGTCCCAGCCAAGGTTTTTTGCAAGGAAGCTGTGTAAGCTTGGGTCGACATCACCACTACGGGTTCCCATTACAACGCCTTCAAGCGGAGTAAGGCCCATAGAAGTATCAACACTTTGTCCATTCCATACTGCACAAGTCGAGCTACCATTGCCCAAGTGTGCTGTTAGCCAACCACCTTTTTGGAAATTTCCAGCCAGCTCACTGCCGCGGTCAGACACATAAGCATGGCTTGTGCCGTGGAAGCCATAGCGGCGAACGTTATGGTCTTCATATAAAAATTTCGGAATTGCATAACGGTATGCATGCGCAGGCATGGTTTGATGGAATGCGGTGTCAAATACGGCAACTTGAGGCAATTCAGGAAATAGGCGCATTGTTGCTTCAATCCCAATTAAGTGAGCAGGGTTATGAAGCGGGGCAAGAGGCGTGGCTGAACGAATACGTTCTATAATTTCAGGGGTGAGTAATTCAGCTTTAGTAAGACTTCCACCATGTACGACACGATGACCGATTGCTTGAGGTTTATAGTTTGCAAGACGTGCAAGTAAGGTTTCTAAAGCTTTGGCGTGGTCAGCATAGGGAATTGAAAGCTCTAGCGGTTCTCCACCGACTGTAATTCCTTTAATACGAGCATCAGCTGCCCCTAAGTTTTCTGCTAAACCATAAATACGATCTTCACGACGCTCTGAAACCAGTGCGTATTTAATAGATGAAGAACCGCAATTAATAACTAATACTGATGTAGCCACGTTGAAATACCCAAGTCCTGATTTAAAAATAGTTTTCCTAACTTCCTGATCAAAAGGCATTAATTGCAATATGCACTAAGAGCAGGTTGTGATGTTTTAACATGTGTTGTTTTTCTGTCCAAGATAGACTTTAGCCCATTAGACTTAAGCACTATCGACCATTAAATTTTTTATAACTAATATTTGTTCAGTATAAAGCTTAACCACTGTATTCATTTATTTTTTGTAGATGAATTAAACAGTTTTTTGTATATATTTATGAAGAGTAAATTTGTATTTAATGTAATTTTCAACTATTTGGTATAATTTTTTTAAGAAAAAGAAGTGCTGTTATTTTAATCAAGCTCGATGAATATATTACAAATAATATACGTAAATGAAATTAAGATTTAATCGTCTATATATAGGTTAAAATGAATAAATCATAAACATTTTTATTATAAAATTTAGTATAAAAAAACTGTGTTAATACATTTATAAAGATATTTTATTGCTTTGATATTATGAGAATTTTCTCATAGTTATTAGTGGCTAATATATAGGTAAATATAGTCAAAAATAAAACCAGCTTCTTGTTTAAAACTTAAACATAATTTGTATTTAATACTCATGCTCAGGTATTACCGTAAAGTTGTCTAGGGCTTGCATGTCGCTTTTTGCCTTAATAATATTGTTCCTCCCCCTTATCAAATGATGATGAAATATATCATTTGGTCTATTTTTATTGTTCCGGCTTATCCGGTTGTACAGGAGCGTCCAGCATGGACTTGCCGAATCCAATATTGGCAAAAGTTACCGAACGTGTAATTGCGCGTAGCCAAAAAACTCGTTCTGCATATTTACAACGTATTGAACATGCTCAAGGCAAATTTCCAGCTCGTGGAGCACTTTCATGTGCCAATCTGGCTCATGGATTTGCCGGCATGGAAGATAATGAAAAATTAATTATTAAAGTTGGCCGTGAACCAAATATTGGCATTGTGTCTTCATATAATGAAATGCTTTCAGCACATGCCCCATATAAAACATTCCCTGACATTATAAAAACAGCTGCACGTGAAAATGGTGGTGTTGCACAGTTTGCGGGCGGTGTACCGGCAATGTGTGATGGTATTACTCAAGGTAATGCTGGTATGGAATTATCACTATTTTCACGTGAAACCATTGCGATGGGGACTGCGATTGCACTTTCCCATAACATGTTCGATGCCGCATTGTGTCTCGGAGTATGCGATAAGATTGTGCCAGGCTTGCTAATTGGTGCTTTACAGTTTGGTTATCTACCAACTATTTTTGTACCCGCAGGTCCAATGAGCAGCGGTTTATCGAATGATGATAAAGCTAAAATCCGCCAGCAATTCGCTACAGGCCAAGTAGGTCGCGATGCCTTACTTGAAGCTGAGTCGGCTGCATATCATGGGCAGGGCACATGTACATTCTATGGTACTGCCAATAGTAACCAAATGTTGATGGAAGTGATGGGTTTACATTTGCCAAGTGCTGCATTTGTTCATCCTCACACACCACTACGTGACGCGCTTACTGCCGAAGCTGCTAAGCGTGTACTCGACCTAACTGCTGAGCGTGGTAACTATACGCCGATTGGTCATGTTATTGATGAAAAAGCCATTATCAATGGCATTGTAGCTTTACTGGCTACAGGCGGTTCAACCAACCATACCTTACATCTTATTGCGATTGCACGTGCGGCTGGCATCTTAATTGACTGGGATGACTTTGATGAGTTGTCTGCTGTTGTTCCATTGCTCGCAAAAATCTATCCAAATGGTAAAGCCGATGTAAACCATTTCCAAGCAGCGGGTGGGGTGGCATTCCTTATCCGTAACTTACTTGAGGCTGGTTTACTACATAACGATGTGACGACCGTCGCTGGTAAAGGTTTACAGCACTACACTAAAGAACCGAAATTGATTGACGGTCAGCTCACTTGGGTTGACGGTGTGGTTCAAAGCCTTGATGACAAAGTACTCCGTAGTATTGATGCGCCGTTTCAGCCAGATGGTGGCTTGCGCTTAATGCAAGGTCGCCTTGGCCGTGGTGTTATTAAAATTTCTGCGGTTGCGCCAGAGCACCGTAAAGTGAAAGCACCAGCAATCGTATTTGACTCGCAAGAAGCGGTACAAGCGGCGTTTGATCGTGGTGAATTACACCGAGACTTTATTGCGGTGGTTCGTTTCCAAGGTGCTCGTGCGAATGGTATGCCTGAATTACACCGTTTAACGCCTGTGTTGGGTGTTTTACAAGATCAAGGTTTCCATGTTGCATTAGTGACTGATGGCCGTATGTCTGGTGCTTCAGGCAAAGTACCGGCAGTCATTCATTTGTCTCCAGAAGCGTTATTAAACGGCCCGATTGGAAAAGTTCAAACCGGAGATATGTTAATCATTGATGCTGAAGCTGGCGTACTCGATATTGAGTTAGATGAACAAACTTGGCAGTCACGCCCTGTTGCACAGCCAGAACATCAGGCTGAAAACGAAGTCGGTTTTGGACGTGAATTATTTGGTGTATTCCGTGCAGCAGCAGCGCCTGCTGAGCATGGTGCATCTGTGTTTGGTGCACTTGTTGGCGAAGAGCCACAAGCGCATATTTGAGACGAAGGAATTACAAAGTAATGAGCAAGATTGAAGATGTTGTCAAATTAGGCCCAGTAATTCCAGTGTTGGCTTTTGATTCTGCTGAACAAGGTGAGCATGTATCACGTGCGTTGCATGCTGGTGGTGTAAAAGTACTGGAAATTACTTTACGTACCGCTGCTGGTTTGGCTGCTATTGAGCGAGCGTCTCAGTTAGCAGATGACATTGTGGTGGGCGTAGGAACGATTACTAAGCCTGAGCATTGTGCTCAAGCTAAAAAAGCAGGCGCTAAATTCGGGGTATCTCCGGGTTTGACTAAGGACTTGCATCTGGCTGCGCAAGATGCGGGCTTGCCTCTTTTACCAGGGGTAATGACACCGAGTGATCTTATTCAAGCGATTGAATTGGGTTACGACATTGTGAAGTTTTTCCCTGCTCAACAGGCTGGTGGTGTAGAGATGCTAAAAGCATTTTATGGGCCATTTCCAAACTTACGTTTTTGTCCTACAGGTGGAATTACAGCGGAGTCAGCTCCAGATTTCTTGAAGCAACCTAATGTCGTGTGTGTAGGTGGGTCATGGTTAACACCTAAACCTGTTGTCGCTGCACAAGATTGGGCTGAAATTACCCGTTTAGCCCAAATTGCAAGTCAGTTGTGAGTTTTACGAAAGTAATTGTGGTTTGAAAATCTAAAGTATCTTTTAGGTGCTTTAGATTTTTTGTGATGCGGTGACTGGCGGATGCCAGTCATACAAAATATAAAAAATGAGTGCTTCAACAATGAGTATATCTCTGGTTGAAGAGCTTCGTTTGGGCAGTATGCCTAGATAGCATTATTCCAAGGAGAAAGTGTCACATGGAGACCGTTCAGGGTGGCATGTTGCTTATCTATACTTTAATCGCGATTTTTGCTTTGATTGTTATGATCGCGAAGTTTAGAATTTACCCCTTTTTAGTTCTTATTATTGTTTCTCTCGGTTTAGCTCTTGCAGTTGGCATGCCAATGGATGGGATCGTTAAATCATATGAGGCTGGTACCGGTAAAACATTAGGTCACCTTGCGATTGTGATTGCGCTAGGAACCATGCTTGGCAAGATGATGGCCGAGTCAGGTGGTGCGGAACGAATAGCAATTACTTTAATTAAATGGTTTGGTGAAAAACATATTCACTGGGCCATGATGTTCATTGCATTAATTGTGGGGCTTCCCGTATTTTTCGAAGTCGGTTTTGTACTTCTAATTCCAATTGCCTTCAACATTGCTAAACGCACAGGTAAATCATTGTTGGTTGTAGGTTTACCTATGGTTGCAGGTTTATCGGTCGTACACGGGTTGATTCCACCACATCCAGCAGCTTTGCTCGCGGTGCAGGCTTACCACGCCGACATCGGTAAAACTATTATGTACAGTTTGTTGGTTGGTGTCCCGACAGCGGTTGTTGCAGGTCCATTGTATGCATTATGGATCAACAAATATGTCAAATTGCCTGAAAATAATCCTTTAGCAAAGCAGTTTGTTGAAGCAGATGCTAACAAGACACGTGAATTACCAAGTTTTGGGATTACCTTATTTACGATCATGCTGCCAGTTGCATTGATGCTAGTTGGTAGTTGGGCAGATGTTTTCTTTGCTCCAAAAACTTTTCCAAATGAGTTATTACGCTTTATTGGTACTTCTGATATTGCATTGCTTATTGCTGTTTTGGTCAGCTTTATTACTTTCGGCACCATGCAGGGTTTCAACCGTGAACAAATTGAAAAGTTCTGTGGTGGGTGCTTGGCTTCAATTGCCGGTATTTTGTTGATTGTTGGTGCTGGTGGCGGTTTTGGCGGTATTTTAAGAGACAGTGGAATTTCTAATGAAATTGTATCTACTGCTTTAAAAGCAAACCTTTCACCATTGTTGTTAGGATGGCTTGTTGCAGCTCTTATACGCTTGGCTACAGGTTCGGCTACTGTTGCAATGGCTACGGCTTGTAGCATTGTTGCACCTATTGCGGCGGCGGCAGGTGTAGTTGTTAGACCTGAACTTTTAGTATTAGCAACAGGTTCAGGATCATTAATTTTCTCGCATGTAAACGATGCTGGTTTCTGGCTAATCAAAGAATATTTTGGAATGACAGTTGGGCAGACACTGAAGACTTGGTCTGTACTGGAAACAATTATTTCAGTACTTGGTTTGTCTTTCACATTGTTGCTTAGCGCTGTTTTGTAATTAGAGGTAGGTAATCCATGATTGTGATAGCTATGGGTGTCTGTGGAACAGGGAAAACCCTCATTGGTGAGTTGTTATCAGAGCGTTTGGCTTGTGAGTTTCTTGATGGCGATACGCTTCATTCCGCTGCAAATAAAAGCAAGATGAGCCAAGGTATTCCTTTAACTGATGAAGATCGCTTGCCATGGTTGCAAGCCATTCGTCAGGCAATTGAAACAAAACAAAGAGATGGTGAAACAGCTGTGTTTACATGCTCATCTTTAAAGCGGATGTATCGCGATATTTTAAGAGGGCAGGACCAGAATGTTAAGTTTGTATATCTAAAAGGTTCTTTTGAACTATTACAGCAAAGACTTGCAGAAAGATCTGGTCATTTTTTTGACCCATCGTTGTTACAAACTCAACTAGATACATTAGAAGAACCTGATGTGAATGAGGCAATAGCAATTGATATTGCTCTCACACCAGAACAGATCATTGAACAAGTCATCCAGAAGCTAGGGGTGACTGATAGTGTGTGTCGGGGGTAAATTCATCTAGAAAATATCGAAACTATCACAGCCTTAAGATATTCACCTTGCATCTACGGTTCAAGCAAGGTGAGTACTGATAATAATAGTAGTATTGACCCGAATAAGACCTGATTACAGTGAAAGCTCGGTAGATATAAAAAGATATACAAAGAATAAGGTATTAAGAAGAATGAATCAGTTAAATAATTTACAGCATAAATTTCCAGTAGTGGACAGTATTCCTGAAAGTGTACGTCTACCATCTCAAATTCATCAACGTGTCTCACTGGTGGACGGTGAGTTGAAGCTATGGGCTGGTCCAACCAAGAAAACATTATCTCCAATCTGGATTCAGCAGTCTGACGGTAGCCTACAGCAAGTTGAACTTGGTAGTTATCCAGTCATGGGCGAAAAAGAAAGTGATGAAGCTCTGGAAGCGGCAGTACGGGCTTACAACAATGGTCGCGGCGAATGGCCAATGATGAAAGTTGGTGAGCGCATCGCTTGTATGCAGAATTTCATTCAGCGCATGGTAGAGCAACGAGATCTGATTATTAAGCTGATCATGTGGGAAATTGGCAAGAGCTTGGCTGACTCAGAGAAAGAGTTTGATCGTACTATTACCTATATGCGTCAAACCATTGATGCTTTAAAAGATCTGGATAATGCTAACTCTCGCTTTGTAATTGCTGAAGGTACTATTGGTCAAATTCGTCGTACTCCATTAGGTGTTGTGTTGTGTATGGGACCATACAACTACCCACTGAATGAAACCTTCGCAACCCTCATCCCAGCTATGCTAATGGGTAATACCATTATTTTTAAACCACCTCAATTTGGAACTTTACTATTTGAACCATTGCTAGAGGCATTCCGAGATTCATTTCCAAAAGGCGTAATCAATACTATCTATGCACCCGGTTCTCTGGTAGTGCCTCACTTATTAGCGTCAGGGCAAATTAATGTATTGGCACTGATTGGTTCTAGTAAAGTGGCTGATCATTTGAAAAAGCAACATCCAAAATCCCATCGTCTGCGTGCGATTCTGGGGTTGGATGCGAAGAATGCAGCCATTATTCTGCCAGATGCTGACTTAGACCTGACAGTGAAAGAATGTCTACTGGGTGCATTGTCATTCAATGGTCAGCGTTGTACTGCTTTGAAAATGCTGATGGTACACCGCTCAATAGCCGATGAATTTGTTAATCGTTTAACGACTGAGCTGGCTAAACTGAAAGTAGGTATGCCGTGGGAAAAAGGTGTCTCTATTACGCCGTTACCGGGTATGCACCGTACCGCCTACATGACTGAAGTGATTGAAGATGCTGTGGCAAAAGGGGCTAAAGTGGTTAATCCGGAAGGTGGTGAATTCTGCAAAACCATGTTCTATCCAGCTGTCGTTTATCCAGTGACTGAGGGGATGAGACTATATCGCGAAGAACAGTTTGGGCCAGTGGTACCAGTTGCTGTTTATGATGATATTGAAACTGTATTGGATTATGTCACTACTTCTGATCATGGTCAGCAGGTGAGTATCTTTGGTAGTGACCCAGCGCAAATTGGTCATTTGGTCGATACACTGGTACATCAAGTTTGTCGTGTAAACATCAACTGTCAATGTCAGCGTGGCCCTGATGTATTCCCATTTGGTGGTCGTAAAGATTCTGCAGAAGGTACACTGTCTGTGCATGATGCGCTTCGTGCATTCTCGATCCGCTCTATGATTGCGGCTAAACAGACTGATGACAGTAAAGGTATGCTGGCTTCTATGGTGTCTGAGCACTATTCGAAGTTTGTGAATACCGACTTTATTTTCTAATTGATATACGATTAAAAAAACCAGCCTTCGGGCTGGCTTTTTTATGGGAAATAACAAAATAAAAACGCCTGATATGGATTAGGCGTTTTTATTTAAATAAGGGATTTATTGACGAATTTGACCGTCACCTAACACAATCCATTTTTGAGAAGTTAAACCTTCTAAGCCAACAGGGCCGCGTGCATGGATTTTATCAGTTGAGATACCAATCTCAGCACCTAAACCATATTCAAAGCCATCAGCAAAACGAGTTGAGGCATTAACTACGACTGAACTCGAATCTACACGAGCCAAGAACTGACGAGCTAAAGTATAGTTTTCAGTCACAATTGCATCGGTATGATGCGAACCATATTTATTGATATGGTCAATTGCTTCATCAATCCCGCTAACCACTTTAATTGCAAGAATTGGTCCTAAATATTCGGTATACCAGTCTTCTTCTGTTGCAGGTTTGACAGTCGTACCCAAAATACGACGTGTTTCTGGACAGCCACGTAACTCAACTTGTTTTTCAGCATAAAGTTCAGCAATGCGTGGTAAGAAAACATCTGCAATTTTTTCATCAACAAGCAGTGTTTCCATCGCATTACAAACACCGTAACGATGAGTTTTGGCATTTAAAGTAATCGGTAATGCTTTTTGCAAGTCTGCTTGTGCTTCTACAAACACGTGGCAGTTACCATCAAGATGCTTAATCACAGGAATACGGGCTTCGTTGGTCACACGCTCAATTAAGCTTTTACCACCGCGTGGAACAATGACATCTACATACTCAGCCATGGTAATGAGGTGACCAACTGCCGCACGGTCAGAAGTTTCAATCACTTGTACTGAGTGCTCAGGTAAACCAGCAACTTTTAAACCATGTTTAACTGCTTCTGCGATTGCTTTGTTTGACTCAAGTGCTTCTGAACCACCACGTAAAATAATGGCATTGCCCGATTTAATCGCTAACGAGGCAGCTTCAAGTGTTACGTTTGGGCGTGATTCATAAATCATACCTACTACACCCAAAGGCACACGCATTTTCCCAATTTGAATGCCTGTGGGGCGATATGCAAGATCCGTAATTTCCCCAATTGGATCGACGAGAGCGATCACATCTTTTAAACCTTGCAACATCCCCTTAAAACGTGCGGGCGTAAGTTCAAGACGATCAAGTAAGGCACTGTCAAGTTGGTTACTACGGCCTTTTTCCATGTCGAGTTGATTCGCCGCCAAAATCGCTGCCTGATTATTTTCTAAAGCAGTGTAAATAGCAGAGAGTGCATGATTTTTAAGCGAAGTCGAAGCACTTGTTAAAACACGTGAAGCCTCACGTGCTTGTTGCCCGACTTTTTGCATGTATTGTTCAATTGAATCTTGCATAGCAGTTTTTAATCATTTACCAATGACTACGATAGTAGCAGTCAAATGCGGAACAATGAATGGCTTTTTTTGAAAAATGTGACCGCTATAAAAAAACATTTAAATATTTTGCAAACTATTCGCGGCTTAAACAAGATGAGCGGTCATTTCAGCGATTGCGTATATTTCAGACAATTGTTTAGAATGGACTTGTGCAATACAAACTAATACAAATTTTAAAGATTTGTGCATAAAAGATTACATGTTCAAGAAGGAACTCTTGCAGCATAAAAAAATTACAGCAAGGAGGAAGCAAGGATATGAATTCCATTATTCAAATGGATTCGGAGATAAACCAAGCTTATGCCGGTTTTGGGTTTTTCGATATCTACCATAGAGATAGTTTTAAACAGCCAGCTCGTACCACATGGATTGACGGTTGGAAAATTGAATACATGGCGATTGCAGACCCAAAAACCATTCACAAAACACCGATTGTGATTGTTGGTGGTGCTTTTCAAAATTTTAACTCTTATAAATATTGTGTTGAGCAACTGTTTGAAAGTGGCCCGGTCATTTTAATCGACTTGCCATCTATGGGCGCAAATCAACAAATTACCAATCGAGATACCGGAATTTCTGCTGGAACATTAGAACTACCTGATTTGTCCGAAATGTTAGGTCGCTGGTTAGATATTGTGGGAATTCAAAAAGTTTCTGTAATGGGAATGTCGTTGGGTTCAGTTGTTGCTTCTTGTTTTGCTTATCACCGTCCAGATTTAATGGACCGTATGATTTTAATGGGTGTCATGCAAAAGACCCGTAAAAGTTGGCGGATGATTTTGGAAGAATCACTCAAACTCATGCAAGAAAACCGTATGGAAGAGTTTGGACAAGCGGTGATTCTATATTTGGTGAATCATGCCAAATTAGATAAAACACGTATGTCACCGACAGCTAAAAAATTATTTTTTAGGCAAATGGCTGAGTTTACGGGGACCGAGCGTGAACGTTATGACATTAACTGTAATCGACTTTTACGCTTAACAGATGTACCGATTCCACAGTGTAAAACACTGGTCGCAGCAGGGCAGTACGATAGTTTTACTTTGCCTCATGAAAATGCCAATTTTGCTTTGCAATGTCCGGATATGGAATTTGCTCTGATTGCTAACGCAGATCATGTGCCACAGCTTCAGCGCCGTAAAGAAACTATGAGTTTGTTCACTTCATTTTTGAAGGGTGAATCTATCCAAAATCTGGATGGCATTATTCCAATGACGCGTGAGCAAATGCAAAACATGGAACGCCGAGGTGAAGAGCGTATACCAGTTCTCCAGCCTAAAACGAAACTGAGCCACCGTGAATGTCAAACAGAGGTGCCAGTGACGATTGTTGATGTGACTTTCTTTGGGATGTATTTGAAGTTAGAGGATGTGAAACAGCTCGACTTTGTAAATGAACACCCACGTGATTTGGCTTTACATTTAGAAGATGAAGAGGGCGCTTTTTCGATTGAGTGTTTAATCTTTGAAGCTACTGAACAAGGAGTCCGTGCCTTATTTAAACATGGTAGTTTTGAGCTTGCTGACCGTTTAAGCCGCTTCATTGCTCGCCAGAAACAAGCAGCTTAACGTTTAACTCTTTTATGATTTGGAAGCCTCAAGACCAAGACTCAAGAGGCTTCCATTTTTTTACTTTAATTGAGCATGGACAGTCCAGACTAAGTCGCCTAAATGCTCTTCATCGCTCTCTTTAGTAACTTGTCCGAAGAATATTTGCGGTTGTTCAACGTTAACTTGATTAAAGCCTGCATCTTTAAAAAAGTCTTTCACTTCTAGTGGAGTCTTAAAATGAAAACTAAATGAGCTTCGAGACATAAGTTTAAGTAATTTACTACTGTTCCAGATAATACTTGCGAGTTTGTTCTTAACGGGTTCAGGATACAGGTCAGTTAAATAATGAAGCTTTTTAAAGGAAGCACCATAGTGGGCAATGGATTGGATCAGTTGCTTTAATAAGTCTTTATCAAAATAGTTAATTAAACCTTCACTGATGATAACCAATGGGCGGCTAGGGTCAAACACTTCAAACGCTTGTGCGAAAGCCTCGGTAAATAAATCGACCGATAAAATTTCAGGTGCATTTTTTTCAATTTGTTTTAGTGCATTTTGTTTTGTCTGAGCCATATCGGGCAAATCAAGCTCCCGATAGGTAATAGAAGGATAATGCTGCCTAAACCACCAACCACGTGGTGATAAACCACAAGCAATTTCAAGCACCTGTAAATCAGGATGTTCTTGAATTAACTTCTCTAAATCATGATCAAGCATGGTATGGCGCTGTTTAAGCGTCGTGCGCATACTGCCACCGACATATTTCTCTGCCCAAGATTCTAATGGGTGAACTAAATATGCCAACGATTTTCCTTTGTTGGTGGCAAGTGCTTCGTGTGAGATCCCCATTTGGTACCAGATATAGCCTGTATAGTGGGCTGTAAAAGAAATGTGGCGGTGTTTTGAAAGGTGTTGTGTCATTCGTCCTGAACTCGATTTATTGTTTTTGTGTGATCTTAGTTGCCTAGGCATTTATAAGACCTTGCATTGAAGTTATGTCATTTAAGCTGACATACATCACGGCAGAGTTTTACTGTGTAAATGTTTCATTTCGGCAGTAACCTTCGGTTCGACCTACTTTTGTTTCGACAAAAGTAGGCAAAATCATTGTCATCTGCAAAACCTGTTAGATGTATCCATCTGTCTTATATATTGCAAATACAATATCTATTTAAGAACTACGCAGGTTGCAGATGACGCTTCCACGTATTCCTACTTTAGAGTGAGTTTTTAAACTCTTCAATGGCTGTTTTGACAGCTTGCCATTCATTTCCAAGCGATAAAGTTTCACCAACTTGGATTTGTGGAATTCGACCACGCATACGTTCTAAACGTTCTTGATTTGGTAGTTCTAAGTTTGCAATACCATCGAGTGCTGTACATGCTGCACTACGGTCATTACACACTAGCCCCATATCACAACCAGCTGCCAGAGCTGCTTGAATACGCGCATCTGCACCTCCAGCGACACAAGCAGCTTGCATGCTTAAGTCATCAGAGAAAAGTACACCATTAAACTTCAAACGATTACGAAGGACTTCTTGAATCCAGAAAGGTGAGAAACCTGCCGGATTTGGGTCAACCTTGTCGTAAATTACATGTGCAGGCATGAGCGCATCGAGCTCAGGCATAAGCTTAATGAAGCTTTGCATATCATGGTTGTAAATTTCGTCATAGCTACGGCTGTCAATTGCGGCTGCGACATGTGAATCGGCTTTGACCGAACCGTGACCCGGGAAGTGCTTACCAGTATTTGCCATGCCGGCTTTTTTCATGCCGCGCATAAATGCACCAGCAAGCGGAGCAATATCCTCAATATTTTTAGAGAAGCCACGGTCACCAATCACATCACTAATCGCATTGAGGTCTAGAACCGGTGCAAAACTAAAATCGATCCCCACAGCTAAGACTTCAGTTGCCATTAACCAGCCACACTGTTCGGCCAGTTCTAGAGCCTTTTGTGGTTGAGTAATATAGAGTTCGCCAAAGCGGCCCATGGCTGGCAATAGCGTAAAGCCAGATTTTAAACGTTGAACACGGCCACCTTCTTGGTCAACGGCAATTAAAATATCTGGGCGAATATGGCGCATATGGTCGGTTAAAGCACGGACTTGTTGTGGTGATTCAATATTTCGTGCAAATAAAATCATGCCACCGACTTGCGGAGCTTGTAATAGTTCAATATCTTCTTTAGTAAGTTCTGTGCCAGCAATGTCCAGCATCAACGCGCCAATCATATTGGTTCCATTTGAATTTTGATTGAAAAACAATAAGCGAATTTTGCAATGATTTGCTACATTTTGTCAGTACAGAATATGATAAAACTACACGGTATAAACAATTTAGTTGGTTAAGATGTTGAATCTGCTTAGTTCATATCGAAAACAGAGCGTGTAAGATACGAACACCCAAGGAAGTATTAAGAATTTATGAAACTTCAAACTATAGCTTGTGCAGTAGCAATCGCGACTGGCGGTTTATTCTTCTCTCATACGATGAACGAAGCAAGAGCAGCAACCAATACAGCTGCTGTTTCTCAATCGATCCAGCCAACGCAAGAGCAGGCCTTGGTGGCTCGTCAACTGGCAACTTTAGTTGATCGCCAACATTATTTAAATATGCGTTTGGATGCGAATACATCTAACCGTATTCTCGATATGTATTTAGATAGCCTTGATCCAGACCATTCATTATTTTTAGACGCTGAAGTTCAAAATTATAAAAAGCTCTATGGTTCAAATTTTGGTGCTTCATTAAAAGCGGGGAATTTAACTGGACCGTTTGCTATTCACCAGCAATATCGTGAACGCTTAAAACAATTTTATGAGTTCATGCTTGCTGAGTTAAAGAAACCACAAAATTTAAAACAGCCAAATACCTTTATTGAAGTAGATCGCGAAAAAGCACCGTATTTTAAAACATCGGCTGAGCAGCAAAATCACTGGCGTAAAATGTTAGTTTCGCAGTTAATTAATTTAACGATTAGCCGTGAAGAAGAGCAGGCGAAACAAAAGGCATTAAAAGAAAATCCATCACTTGCTGATGGTCAAGACTTAACAGGCCCAGAAGATTTAACACCGGCTCAGACTTTGACCAAGCGTTATACACGTCAGCTTGAAAGAATTAGCCGTGTGAAAAGCGACGATGTTTTAGATAAAACATTAAATGCAATGTTGGCGACTTATGATCCACATAGTAACTATTATCCGCCAATTGATGCGATAGAACTGAACCGCCAAACGACCTTGCAACTTGAAGGTATTGGGGTATCGATTCGTCCAGAGCGTGGCAATGAAGATTACACCAAGATTGAAACCATTGTAGAAGGTGGTCCGGCAAGTAAGTCTGGTCAAGTGAAATCAGGAGACCGAATCGTTGGTGTCGCTCAAGAGGGCGGTAAAATGATTGATGTGGTCGGCTGGTCGAGTTCAGAAATTGTTGGGTTGATCCGTGGTAAACGTGGCACAAAAGTAACGCTGAAACTTCTTGGTGCTGGTGCGTCAATGAGTCAGGCACGCAATGTGACCTTGGTGCGTGATGTCATTCAAGAAGAAGATGCGGGCGTCCGTTCACGTACAGTTGAAGTAACACGTGATGGTAAAAAACATCTATTAGGTGTCATTGAAATTCCATCGTTCTATTTTGACTATCGTTCACGTCGTGCTGGTCAGCAATATCGTTCAGTTTCTGAAGACACTGCAAATGCGTTTGAGGCATTAAAAGCTAAGAAAGTCGAAGGTATTATTATTGACTTGCGTAATGACCCAGGTGGTTCATTAGAAGAAGTTGCACGTATGCTTGGGCAGGTAATTAAGTCAGGTCCGGTTGTGCAAATTCGTGACGGCAATGGCAATGTAAGTGTATTTGAAGACAACGATGGTGGTCAGCAAATCTATACAGGTCCACTCGCTGTATTGGTAAACTTGGCATCGGCATCTGCAAGTGAAATTTACTCTGCTGCAATTCAAGATTATGAGCGTGGCATTATCATTGGTAGTACAACCACAGGTAAAGGTACAGCTCAGGTCCAACTCGATACTTTGGCATATGGTCAAGCAACCTTAACTCAGCGTAAATTCTACCGTGTTACCGGTGGTAGTACGCAAAACAAAGGTGTAGTGCCAGATATTAAGCTTGTTGATATCTATAACGAAGAGTTTGGTGAGCGTAAATCGAAAAATGCGTTAAAGTGGGATACGATTCCAACTGCACCATTTAAACGTGAAGGTTCAGTGCAGCCATATGTGGCGAAGTTGTCTCAACTTTCAGAGCAACGTGTAGCAGTCGATCCGCAGTTTAAATATTTAAATAAACGTACGGCAATCGCAAAGGTGACTAGCGATCAGAAACAAGTTGTTCTTGATATTGATAAGCGCCGTGCAGAGCTTCTGAGTTTAGAAAAGCAAACTTTAGATGCTGAAAATGAACGCCGTGTAGCGACAGGTCAAAAACCTTTTGCTAACTGGGAAAGCTATCAGGCTTCCTTAGATGCATTGGCTGAATCTCGTGCCAAAATGAAAGCCAACCAACGTCCTGCATTACCAGAAGAAGAAACATTTGTGAATGAAGCAGCAAATGTACTTATGGATTATGCAAAATTGCAGAACCGTTAAGTTCTTTGTCTGTTTATAAAAAAGCACGCTGTTCTCAGCGTGCTTTTTTAATTTTTCATGTCAGTAAACTGTCATGCATTTATCATCAAAGTGTCAAGAAAGCTGCTTAATCTTTAAGCATGAAAATAAATACATTGATGGATGGCGCTATGCAAGGCTCATACGCGACAGCACTATTAAAACAACAGCAACTCCCTGAAAGCTTCCACTTCTATTTTAAACAAAAACAGCAGTTGTCTAATACTCAGGAATTGCACCAACTCCACGGGTTGGTTCGTCCTCGTTTAAAAATTGCGATTGTGACAGAGACATGGCCACCAGAAATTAATGGTGTAGCGCTTTCCTTATTACAGTTATGTCAAGGTTTGCAAAAACAAGGTCATAAAATTCTACTGGTTCGCCCAGAACAAAAAGCCAAGTGTCATGATTTTCTACCAGAGCAAGAATGTCTCGTCATGTCACAGGCTATTCCTAAATATCCAACTCTGCAATTTGGTTGGCCTCAATATTTAAAAGTTTCAAAAGCTTTTGAAAAATTTGCGCCAGATGTTGTGCACATCGTGACGGAAGGGCCTTTGGGCTTAACTGCCATGCAAGCTGCAAAAGCAAAAGATATTCCGGTCTCTAGTGGCTTTCATTCACCATTTCAAGATTTTAGCCGATTCTTTGATTTGGCTTTTTTAGTTAAGCCAATTCAAAAATATCTTTGCTGGTTTCATAACAATACTCAAGTGACTTGTGTGCCAAGTAAAGATACCGAAGAAGCTTTACGTGGTTTTGGTATTACCTGTCCACTGGTTGTGGTGGGACGAGGGGTCGATACCACACGCTTTTCACCAAAACATCGTTCGGAAAGCTTACGCCAGCAATGGGGTGCCGATGCCGATACTCGTGTCATGCTGTATGTAGGGCGTTTATCACCAGAAAAAGAAGTTCAATTGATAGTTGAAAGCTATGCAGCTATGCAAAATATGCAGCAACATAAAACTAAACTTGTGGTGGTAGGAGATGGCCCAGATCTTGCTCGATTAAAAGCATTACCTGAAGCGACAAATGTCATTTTTACGGGTAGTTTGCGTGGACAAGATTTAGCAATAGCATATGCAAGTGCTGATGTCTTTGTATTTGCGAGTCAGGTTGAAACGTTTGGTAACGTAGTTTTAGAGGCAATGGCAAGCGGTTTGCCTGTTATCGCGTATGATTATGCATGTGCACATCAATATTTAGTCCATAACGTAAGTGGCTGGTTAAGCCCACTTGGACAGAAAAACCATTTTATACAACAAATTTATCAACTCCCTTCAGTACAACAACTTAGAGAAATGGGCATACAAGCCTGTCGTAAAGTACAGCAAAGCGGTTGGCAACTTCCGGTACAGCAATTAGAACAGGCATTTTATCAGGTAGTGAAGGAATCCTCGGTGGACTTCACCTAAGTATCCTAAAATAGGAGAACAACCATGAAATTAAAGAATGCAAAAATAAAAATACTCGATCTAGATTTACGAGGCTGTTTATACCTCAATCATTTTTCCCATTCACAGCGTGTAGCTTTATTTTTCAAAATTATTAGCCGTGCGGGTGATGGGCCATTTTGGTACCTCATGCTGGCAATTGTATGGGGAATGCATGGCATTACCTATAGTTTGCAAATTATCTATTTGCTACTTGGCGGTTCAGTCGGAACGGCAATTTATAAATTCTTAAAACATAAAACCACGCGTCCACGCCCTTACCAAGTACATCAGGTGATTGTGCTTGGGGAGAGACCACTTGATCACTTTAGTTTTCCATCAGGCCATACGCTACATGCAGTGATGGTGACAATTGTGTTGGGTTATATCCAGCCTGTGTTGCTGGCTGCCATGTTGCCATTCATGGTGCTTGTGGCATTGTCTCGTATGGTGCTTGGACTTCACTACCCAAGTGATGTGATTGTAGGCGCACTTATTGGTGCGGCAGTAGCAAGTCTGATTATTTTTGTCGCGCCATTATTGGGCATTGCTTTATAACGAACAGTAATTTTTATCAGCTTAAGCTATCGATTACGTTTGTGGATTTGCTAAAGTACACAGTTCGTGATTTAGCAGATTAAACAGATAGGAGCCGCTATGGGCTTACGTTGGACAGATACGATTGATATTGCCATTGAATTGTCAGAAGCACATCCAGAAGTTGATCCGCAATGGATTCGTTTTACCGATTTACATGCATGGGTATGTGCGTTACCAGACTTTAGTGATGACCCAAATAAATCAACTGAAGGATTGCTAGAAGCCATCCAAATGGCTTGGTTAGATGAAGTTCGCTAAAAACAGTAGAAAAAATCGCAACTTTTACACATTCAAAGCTGATTATTGCCTATGACATCGGTATAATGCGGCAAATTTTTTAAAGTTTAAATCTTAAAATAAAGGAGCCACTCATGGCAATTGAACGTACTTTGTCTATCGTAAAGCCAGATGCTGTGTCTAAAAACCACATCGGTGAAATTTTTGCTCGTTTCGAAAAAGCGGGTTTAAAAATTGTTGCGACTAAAATGAAACACCTTTCTCAAGCTGATGCTGAAGGTTTCTATGCAGAGCACAAAGAACGCGGTTTCTTTGGTGACTTAGTTGCATTCATGACTTCTGGTCCAGTTGTAGTATCTGTTCTTGAAGGTGAAAACGCAGTTCTTGCTCACCGTGAAATTTTAGGTGCTACAAACCCTAAAGAAGCGGCTCCTGGTACTATCCGTGCTGATTTCGCTGTAAGCATCGACGAAAATGCTGCTCACGGTTCTGACTCAGTTGCTTCTGCAGAGCGTGAAATTGCTTACTTCTTTGCTGACAACGAGATCTGCCCACGCACTCGTTAATCGAAAGCATTCAAACCAGATAAGTGGTATACTACTTATCTGGTTTTTTTATTCTCTCAAGAGCATATTGTTTGATTCTTGAACAATATATTCTTTTTTTGACATGGTTTAGGTAAATACACATGAGTTCTGCAGTGGTCGTTTCATCTGAAAATCTTGATGGACAGCAGCAATCTTCGTCCACGCCAGCATCGCCTGCTGCCGAAAAAGTGAATTTACTCGGCATGTCACGCGCTCAATTAGAAAAATTCTTTGAAGATATTGGTGAGAAAAAGTTTCGTGCCGGGCAGGTTATGAAATGGATTCATCAATATTTTGTCACTGATTTTGCTGAAATGACCAATATTTCAGGCAAATTGCGCGCAAAGCTTGAACAAATTTGTGAAATTAAAGCCCCTGAAGTGGTTCACCGTCATTATTCAAAAGACGGAACGCGTAAATGGGTGTTTCGCGTAGGTGAAGGTTCTGGCTCTTTAGTAGAAACTGTATTAATTCCTGCCGAAGATAAAACTGGTTCACGCAAAACCTTATGTATTTCTTCACAAGTGGGCTGCGCATTAGACTGCTCATTTTGTTCAACAGGTAAGCAAGGTTTTCAGCGCGATTTAACGCCAGATGAAATTATTGGGCAACTTTGGATGGCAAACTATTCCTATATGGAAGAAGTGCCTGTTGCCGAGCGCGAGCGTTCAGTAACTAATGTGGTGATGATGGGTATGGGTGAGCCATTACTCAACTATGATGCTGTATTAAGCTCAATGCACATTATGCTTGATGACTTTGCTTATGGCATGTCAAAACGTCGCGTGACTTTGTCAACGTCTGGTGTTGTACCGAAAATTGACCAACTTGCACAAGATATTGATGTTGCATTAGCAATTTCTTTACATGCACCAAACGATGAACTACGTAATGAACTTGTACCTATTAATAAAAAATATCCATTGGCTCAGTTGATTGCAGCGTGTCAGCGTTATATTGCCAAAGATGGTAATGAAAGTGCGCGTAAACATGTGACTATCGAATATGTGATGTTAGAAGGTGTAAATGATCAGCCTGAACATGCACAGCAGTTACTTAAGTTGCTTAAAAACTTACCAAGTAAAATTAATTTAATTCCATTTAATCCATTCCCTCATGCGCCATATGGTCGCTCAAGTCGAAATCGTATTATCTCGTTCCAAAAAACTTTGTCTGATGCCGGATTTGTGTGTACGATTCGTCAAACACGTGGTGATGATATTGACGCTGCATGTGGACAGTTAGTGGGTCAAGTTGCTGACCGTACGCGCCGTGCTGAGCAGTGGCAAAAGAAAGTAGCACAGCGACAAGAGATTTTACGTACACAAGGATAAAGTTGAGGGCAGACTTTGAGTACTCCGAAGTTAAAGATCATGTTATGTATGGGGGTTGCTGTTGCATTTCTGGCCAGTGGTTGTCAGTCTTCGCCAACGCTTAAAAAGGACCCGGAAAAAGCAGTTAAGGTGCGTACGCAGCTTGCCGCAGAATACATTCGTTCTGGTGACTTGGACTCTGCAAAGCGTTCCCTTGACCAAGCTTTAAGTGTCGATAGCCGTGATGCAACGGCAAATATGATGATGGGCATTTTATTGCAACAAGAAGGCAGTAAACCCAATTTAGAAAAAGCAGAACATTATTTTAAACGTGCAATTTCATCTGAGCCAGATAATGCTCAGGCGCGTAATAATTATGGTACGTATTTGTACCAAATGGAGCGTTATAATGATGCCATTGAGCAATTCCGTATTGCTGGTGCAACATTAGGTTATGATCAACGCTATCAAGCCTTAGAAAATCTAGGGCGGATTTATTTAAAATTAGGTGATATTGCGAGTGCTGAAAAAACATTCAAACAAGCACTCCTTGCTAACCGCGATTCTTACATTTCAATGTTAGAGTTAGCAGAAATTTTTTATTTGCAGCAGCAGATTCCGGCTGCTACACAAATGTATGAACAATACGTTCGTACAGTGGGGCAGAAAAATCAGGGTGCTCGCGCACTTTGGATTGGTTTAAGAGTGGCTCGAGCCAATGCGGATAAAATGGGAATGCAAGTTTTAGTAAACCAGTTACGTGCTTTATTCCCGGAAAGTCCAGAATATCAACGTTATTTGCAATTACAGTATAGTACTGAGGCCGTATGGAAATAAATCCTAATTCACAGCAGCCAACTGGCTCAAGCTTACCGACTTCTGCTTTAGGAAATATTCAACGTCCTGGTGAGTATTTACGTCAAATTCGCGTTTCTCAGAAAAAAGAATTAGAGCAAGTATCTTCAGATTTAAATATGCCGCTTAAAACGCTAAGTGCGTTAGAGCAAGACGATTATAAATCTTTGCCAGAAGCAACTTTTATTAAAGGTTATTATCGTTCTTATGCGAAATATTTAAATGCTGATGCAACTGCAATTATTCAGCGTTTTGATGAAATTTATGCGAACGATACAGGTCTTTTGCCAAATCATGCTTTAAACAACTCACCAATTAAAATCATGGGTAAATTACCGGGTTCTAATAGTGATCGTAACAAAAAATGGTTAAAGCGAGCGTTACTTGCGATTTTGATTATTGCTGTCGTGTCATTGATTGTGATGGGTGTCCAAAAATGGACTTCAAACAAAGAAGAAGCTGATGTGCCAAAAGCCAATCAGTCTAATGTTGAAGTTTTACCTATGAAAGGAAGTGCCTCTGCAACAGCGGGTGATCAATTGGTGTTAAACTTTAACCGTCCAACTTCTGTTCATATTGTAGATGCAACAGGCAAGGTTTTAGCGACGGGTCGTCAGGCATCGACTTTAACCTTAAATGGTGAGTCTCCATTCCAGATTCGTCTTGATGATGCAACAGCTGTGTCATTAAGTCTAAACCAAGAACAGATTTCATTGTCTCCATATACGGTAAACGGTAAAGCTGAATTCCGTTTATCCCGCTAATACCATGAGTTGAGCGATACAATGATAGAGAACCCAATTAAACGTCGACCAACACGTAAAATCCGTGTTGGTTCGATCTATGTCGGTGGCGATGCACCTATTAGCGTGCAAAGTATGACAAATACCGAAACTTGCGATGTCGATGCAACTGTTGCTCAGATTGAGCGTTGTGTTGACGCAGGTGCAGATATTATGCGTGTTTCAGTTCCTTCTATGGAAGCAGCTGAAGCCTTTGGTGCGATCCGCAAACGTGTTTCAGTTCCATTAGTGGCTGATATTCACTTTGACCATAGAATTGCCTTGGCAGTTGCAGACTATGGTGCAGACTGTTTGCGTATTAACCCAGGTAACATTGGTTCAGATCAAAAAGTTCGTGAAGTTGTTGCTGCTGCACGCCATCACGGCATTTCTATGCGTATTGGTGTGAATGCGGGTTCTCTAGAAAAAGATTTACAGAAAAAATATGGCGAGCCAACAGGGCAGGCACTGCTTGAGTCAGCTTTACGTCATATCGATATTTTAGACCGTCTAGATTTCCATGAGTTTAAAGTCAGCGTAAAAGCATCAAATGTGTTTTTAACCATGGATGCTTATCGTTTGCTTTCTCAGCAAATCGACAATCCATTACACCTTGGTGTGACTGAAGCTGGTATTTACCGTACAGGTACTGTGAAATCAGCGATTGCTCTTGGTGGATTATTGATGGAAGGTATTGGCGATACCATGCGTATTTCACTTGCTGCTGAACCAGAAGATGAAATCAAGATTGGTTTTGACATCTTGAAATCGCTTGGCCTACGTTCTAACGGTATTAACTTTATTGCTTGTCCAAGTTGTTCTCGCCAAGAGTTTAACGTGATTCAGGTGATGCAAGCCTTAGAAGAGCGCCTAGAAGATATACGTACGCCAATGGATGTTTCAGTTATTGGTTGTAAGGTAAATGGCCCAGGTGAAGCAAAAGAAGCAGATATCGGGGTTGTTGGGGCTGCGCCTCGTTCACTGGTTTATCGTAATGGTGAGAAAAGCCATTTAATTGATACCAATCAATTGGTTGATGAAATCGAAACTATGGTTCGTCAACGTGTTCAAGAGCTTGAAGAAGCTAAATCTAAAGAAATTATTCGTAGTTCATCATGAGTTCAATTGTCGCAATCAAAGGTTTTAATGACGTTTTACCAACGCAAACAGCAGCGTGGAGACGTCTCGAGCAGCATTTAGCATCGTTAATGGATGCTTATGGTTACCAACAAATTCGTTTGCCGATCGTTGAACAAACGGGACTGTTTAAACGTGCTATTGGTGATGCAACCGATATCGTTGAAAAAGAAATGTATACATTCTTCGATAAAGGAAACCCACCTGAATCATTAACTTTGCGTCCGGAAGGAACAGCTGGTTGTGTACGTGCTTTGGTTGAACATAACTTGTTGCGTGGTGCTACACCGCGTGTGTGGTATATGGGACCTATGTTCCGTTATGAAAAACCACAAAAAGGCCGTTATCGTCAGTTCCATCAGTTTGGTGTAGAAACTTTTGGTGTGGCAACTCCTGATATTGATGCTGAATTGATTCTGTTAACAGCTCGTTTGTGGAAACGTATGGGCGTTGATCATATGGTTCAGCTTGAGTTGAATACTCTAGGTGAAACCGATGAGCGTACAGAATATCGTAATGCTTTGGTTGCCTTCTTAAATGAACATAAAGATGCTTTGGATGAAGATTCACAGCGCCGTTTAACAACAAACCCATTACGTATTTTAGATTCTAAAATTGAATCGACTCAGAAAATTTTGGAAAATGCGCCGAAATTACACGACTTTTTAAAAGAAGACAGTCTAAACCACTTCCAGCAATTACAAGATTATTTGACTGCTGCGGGCGTTAAATTTGTAATTAATCAAAAACTGGTACGTGGTTTAGATTATTACAATAAAACTGTTTTTGAGTGGACAACAACAGCTTTAGGTTCGCAGGGTACGGTATGTGCAGGTGGGCGCTATGACGGCTTGGTTGGCCAACTAAAAGGCAAGGCTGATCAGTCTGTACCAGCAGTTGGTTTTGCAATGGGTATGGAGCGTTTATTGCTTCTACTTGAGCAAGTTGAAAAAGCTGAAATTGTACGTGATTGTGAAGTTTTCTTGGTAGCAGAGCCAGCTTATCAAGCTAAAGCATTAGTTTTGGCAGAACAATTACGTGATCAGTTAGAAGCTGCTAATAGCAATGTTCGCATTAAAACGGGTTCACAGGGTAGCATGAAGAGTCAGATGAAAAAGGCTGATCAGGCTGGGGCCGTTTACGCCATGATTTTGGGTGAACGTGAATGGGACGCACAGCAGCTTGCTATCAAAGAGTTGGCAACAGCTGGGCAGACACAAGTTGCACTAGCTGAACTCGTACCATTCTTAATTGAAAAATTTACAAAATAAACTGAAACATCTGGAAAAGGACAATCACATGAGCTTAAGTGATGAAGAACAATTCGACAGCTTAAAGTCGTTCGCCAAAAAATATGGTTCTGCCATGATTAGCGGGATTCTCATTGCATTGATTGCCTTTTTCGGGTGGGAATATTGGCAAAAAAGAAACCTTGCAACAAGTCAGACAGAAACTGCAAAAGTACAGCAGTTAATGGATGAAGCGAATGCAACAGCCGATAATCCAAATGCTTTAGCTTCAATAACAGCATCGGCAGATAAACTTGTAAAAGACGATATTGATTCAGTTCAGGCGATACAAACTCAATTTGTATTAGCAAAGCTTGCATATGAAAAACAAGATTATGCTGCTGCTGAAAAAGCTTTGAAAAAAGTTGAAAACTCAAAAGTAAAAGATGAAGGATTGATTCAGGTTGTAAAATTGCGTTTAGCAGATGCACAATTAGCGCAAAACAAATATGATGAAGCTCTAAAAACCCTGTCTGGTAATGTCGATCCGGCATTTAAAGCAACAGTAGAAGAGTTACGTGGTGATATCTTTGTTGCTAAGAAAGATATTGATTCTGCTAAAAAAGCGTATCAAGCTGCATGGGATTCGTTACTGGAACGTAAACAAGAGCGACAAATTTTACAAATTAAACTCGAAAGTGTTGGCGTTTTAGTTGAAGATCCACAGATTGAGCGCCCAATTTTGGAAACACAGGTGGAAGAGTCTTAATGAATCAGAAATTCAAACTGCCTTTGGCAATTGCAATCGCATCGGCTGTATTGGTCGGATGTTCTAGCAACAAAGTAAAAGAAGCAAAACCAAATCCACTACCGAAATTGACTGAGTCAAATAAGAGTTTGGTGCCTGTGTTTTCACGCAGTGTTTCTTCTACGAATAAGGCAGATCCATTACGTTTACAACTTGACGCTAGCGAAGGCGTTGTTTTTACCCTTGACCCTAAAGGTGAAGTTGCTGCATACCGTGGTAAACAACGTCTTTGGGAGAAAAAAGTTAGTAAATTGGGCTTAAGCTCTGGTGTTGAAGCAGCTGAAGGTATTGTTGTTGTTGGTAACAGTAAAGGTCAGTTATTTGCTTTAGATCAGGCAACGGGCGAGCAAAAATGGACTGCACAATTATCTGGTGCTTTATTAAGTCCTTCTTTAGTTCAGTCTGGACGTGTGATTACAATTGCAAACGACGGTACTGTATTTGCACATGATGTATCATCAGGGCAACAAGTTTGGGCATATAAATTGCCAAATGTTCAGTTCAGTTTACGTGGTCAGCCATCGCCAGTGAGTCTTGACCCCCGTACTGTTTTAATTGCTTCTGCAAATGCATATGTTTATGCAATTGATACAATTAGTGGTATTCCGCGCTTCCAACGCCGTGTTGCAGTAAGTGAAGGGCGCTCTGATATTCAGCGTTTAATTGACATTGATGGTGATCCGGTTGTTGCGGGTCAACTTATGGTAACAACTAGTTTCCAAGGGCAAGTCACAGTGACTGATTTGGCTTCTCAACGTGTAGTTTGGAGTGAAGATTCAAGCAGCACCAAGCGTCCAGAAGTTTATGACAATAAAGTATTTGTTTCATCAACTGATGGCAAGTTGACTGCTTATGATTTATCTACAGGCGAGAAGCTTTGGGAAAATGATAGCTTGTTGAATCGTCATTTAAGTAACCCTGTTGTGTTGGGATCGGACCTTATTGTTGGCGATTTGGATGGTGTTTTACACCTGATCGACCCAGCAACTGGTAAATTGGTAGGTCGTTCTAAAACAAGTGGTGAGGTCAATACTTTACGTGTTATTGAGAATCAACTCTACGTTTCGACCCGAAAAGGCGATTTAAGTATTTGGCAGAATCGTTAATTTTGTTCGCTTGTGCTAAAATAGCCGCTTAACAAATTACGCTGTTAAAAAATATCGGGGTGTTTGAATTAAATCAGTTCAAAGCCCCGTCTTTTATTATGGTCATATCTGACCTTAAAATATATCTCCTGTACTGTTTCTAATGCTCATGCCATGAGATATGGCTGGTCTTGAATTAAGGTTATTGTATGAAACCCGTTATTGCGCTCATTGGTCGTCCGAATGTCGGAAAATCAACGTTATTTAACCAGATTACCAAGAGTCGTGATGCACTTGTAGCCGACTTCGCGGGTCTGACTCGTGACCGTAAATATGGTGATGCGACTTATCAAAATAAGTCTTTCATTGTTGTTGATACGGGTGGTATCGGTGAAAGTGAAGGCGGTATCGATAACTACATGGCCGAGCAGTCAAAAACTGCCATCAACGAAGCAGATATTATTATTTTTGTGGTTGATGCGCGTGCTGGATTGTTAGCTTCTGATGAACAAATCGCTCGTGAACTTCGTACGTTAGGCAAGAAAATTTATCTTGTTGCGAACAAGGTAGATGGTGTGCATGCTGAAGCTGCTTTAGTTGAGTTCTATAAACTTGGTATGGGTGAACCATTACAAGTTGCAGCGAGTCATGGTCGTGGCGTTCAGCAAATGCTTGAAGATGTACTTCAAGATGTTCCTGAAGATGAAAACCCAGAAGAGCATGATAAAGATACTGGTTTACGTTTAGCCATTATTGGTCGTCCAAACGTGGGTAAATCAACGTTGGTAAACCGCTTACTTGGTGAAGACCGTGTAGTGGCATTTGACCAACCGGGTACAACTCGTGATTCTATTTACATTCCTTTTGAACGTGAAGGCCGTAAATACACTTTAATTGATACAGCGGGTGTACGTCGTAAAGGTAAAGTTGATGAAATGATTGAGAAGTTCTCAATTGTGAAAACTTTACAGGCAATGAAAGATGCTCACGTTGTAGTGGTTGTCGTTGATGCACGTGAAGGTATTGTTGAGCAAGACTTACATTTAATTGGCTATGCGCTTGAAGCTGGTCGTGCCATGGTGATCGCCATTAACAAATGGGACAACATGAGCGAGTACGACCGTAAACAATGTAAGCTTGACGTTGAACGTCGTTTTGACTTCATTCCTTGGGCAAAAATTCACTTAATTTCTGCTTTACATGGAACAGGTGTAGGTGAGTTATATCCTTCTATCCACCGTGCTTATGAGTCTGCAAATTTAAAAGTTTCACCAGCAAAATTAACTCAAATTTTGAGTGATGCGACAGAAGCTCACCAACCGCCAATGATTAGTGGTCGCCGTATCAAAATGCGTTATGCGCATATGGGTGGACAAAACCCACCGACTATTGTGATTCATGGTAACAAGGTTGATAAGACACCTGCGGACTATCGTCGTTACTTAGAAAACGTGTTCCGTAAAGTGTATAAACTTGAAGGTACGCCAGTTCGTATTGACTTTAAAACTTCTGAAAACCCGTTTGAAGGTCGTAAGAGTCAAGTTGATGAACGTACAGCTGCGCGTCGCCGTCGTTATATTCAGAAATTCAAAAAAGCGGAAAAGAAATTTAATCGTTAATCTGTATAAATGTAAAAAAGCCCAAAGTATTCTTTGGGCTTTTTATTATATGGTTTAATAAGTTATTGGTATTTTTATATTAGCTTTAATCCTTAATTAGATGGATTTAAAAAGATGAATGATAGGAAAATTGAGGTTTATATAGGAAAGCTCAATGAGTTTTTAAAACAAGAACAGCAAGACTTTCCTGACTTTCGTACATTTAATAATTATAAAAAGCAGCAAATACAGCATATTAAAAATAATTTATTAGCTCAAAAGCTAAATGTAAATCCAGAAGATTTGTTATTTGCTAAACATGAGTATGGCAAACCTTATTTGTTAAATCATACGTTGCATTTTAACCATTCACATAGCCAACAATATTATGCTTTAGCGCTAAGTGAGCGAGTTAAAGATATTGGTATAGATGTTGAAGAACTTGACCGTAAAGTACGTTTAGATAGTTTGGCACAACATGCTTTTCATACTGATGAATATGCAACATGGCAAAATCTAGAACAAGATAGAGAGTATTGGTTTAAAGTCTGGACGACTAAAGAAGCTGTTTTAAAAGCATCGGGCCTTGGTATACGTTTAGATTTAAATACCTTAAACACTCAAGCACACCCTACAAATCATGGCGGATTATGTTCGCATGAACTTATTGGAACATTTGCTTATCAAAACTTTATCTCAGGTAACATGATTTTAACAGTGGCATGGCGTTCAGAGCAGTCTTGCCGTGGGTTTCAGTTACCTTCTATTCAGCTTCATTCACTTGAAGGATAGAGTGAGCCAAATAGCACATATAAAAAAACCGCGAATTACGCGGTTTTTTTAGTTGAGAGCAAGCTATAAAATTAAGCTTGACCTTCAACAGCAGCAGCTTGAGCACGTTCCATATTTGCTTCGAACTCTGCATCAAAGTTGATTGGAGTAAGAAGTAATTGTGGGAAGCTACCCTTAGTAACTAAGTCGTTTACAGCTTCACGTAGGAACGGGAACAAAATGTTCGGGCAGTATGCACCCAAAATGTAAGGTAAGCGGTCTTCTTCGATATTATCGATTAAGAAAATACCAGATTGAGTTACATCTACGATGAATGCTGTTTCATTGTCGTTATTGGCTTGAACCACAACTTTTAAAGATACTTCAAAGTGAGTTGGGTCAATCTTTTCAGCAGCAGATGAAAGATTGATGTTAAGTTCAGGTTGCCATTGTTTAGTAAAAACTTGTGCCCCTGGAACCTCAAAAGAAATATCTTTTGTATAAATACGCTCTAAAGCTAATTGTGGTTGAACTTGTTGTTCTTCGCTCATTGTTTTTTCCTTAATATGGATGCGATGTTAAGCCAATAATTCGTCGAGTTTACCTTCACGCTCTAAAGCATAAAGTTGGTCAAAACCACCGATAAACTGATCATTAATAAAAATTTGTGGAACAGTACGATGATTTGTACGTTGCATTAATTCAGCACGTACTTCTGGTGCCTCAACAGAAAGATTTACTTCTTTGTAAGCAACACCTTTACGCTCAAGTAATTGTTTCGCGCGAACGCAGTACGGGCATACAGAAGTTGAGTAAACAATGACATTTGCTGCCATAACAATTCTCCTTAAGCTTTTGGTTTGCTTTTAACGAGAGGTAAGCCTTGAGCTTTCCAGTTACTGATACCACCATCAAGGCGATAGCTGTCATGGTGAGCAACTTTCTGTAAAGCGCTACCAGCAACTTGCCCTAGGTTGCAAATAAATACCAATGGACGGTCACTTGCTTTTAATTCATCAGCATGACTTGCAATTTGGCTATAAGGAATATTGCGGCTACCACTAATGTGACCTTCGCGGAAGTCTTTGCTATCGCGTAAGTCAATCAAAAGAGCATTTTTCGCTTTCACTAAAATACCAAGCGACTGTGGAGAAATTTTACGACCGTTACGTTGACCTTCAAAAATGAAGAACAATACGATCAAGACTCCGAGTGTACCAAACAAAATGGGGTGATTCCCCATAAACTCTAACCAGCGTTCCACAAGTCACCTAAAAAAATTAAAAACAAAATTGACCTAGAGTATAGCGTATATAGATGGTGATCAAAATCACCACTTCAAGGGCAAAAGGGGTAGAAAATTAGTTTTTTTGCTGCGCTTCTTGAATCTCGTCGATTAAACGTAAGAAGCTATCTAAGCGTCGCGGCAAAATTTCACCTGCTTCAACAGCCTGTTTTAAGCCACAGTTCTTTTCATGAGTATGCGTGCAGTTACGGAACTGACATGAACCTAAATGCGCTTCAATTTCAGGAAAACCCATACGAATTTTATCTAAATCGAGATGCCAAAGCCCAAACTCGCGAATTCCCGGCGAATCAATTAAGGCGCCATTTTTACCAAAGTTGATTAAGCGCGTAGAAGTCGTGGTGTGTTGTCCAAGTGCCGAGTTTTCAGAGATGATATTGGTTTTCTGCTCGGCATCTGGAATGAGCACATTAATAAGTGAGCTTTTACCAACACCTGACTGGCCTACAAAAGCTACTGTCTCACCATCAAGTCGTTGAGATAATGCTGAAATATCACCTTTAGAATGACAAATCATGACTTCATAACCTAAATTTTCATACTCTTTGAGCATGTCGAGAATCGGATCATTTTCAGTGAGTAAATCCGATTTATTTAGTACTAGAAGAGCAGGAATATTTGCATCTGCACATGCTACTAAATAGCGATCAATTAAAGTCGGTGCCGGTTCTGGAAGCGGAGCAAAAACAATAACGATTAAACTAATATTGGCTGCTACAGGCTTTACTTTATGATAGCGATCTGGACGAGTAAGTAATGAAGTACGAGGGTGAATTGCAGTAATAATCCCTAAGCCTGTGTTAGGGTCTGCTTGCCACTTCACTCTGTCACCCGTGACTAGTAATTCAAGATTTGTACGAGTGTGGCAACGCCAAATACTTTTTAGTTCAATCGGTTTCCAAAATGGTTCTGGTTCGCCTTCGGCAACTTGAGGTTTTTCTGGGTGATGCTCGGGTACAGAAAGTGCCTGTACTTCAAGTTGACGGCCATAGTGCTGCACAACCAGCCCATCTAGATCTTGTGAAGTATCGACTTCTTCTTGGCGAGTTTTATGCTGTTTTTCAATACGACGTTGCTGTTGCTCAGTTAAACGACGCTTACGAATTAGAGCCATTCATATCCCAAAAAAACCATTGTTTGAAGACCGCAAAAATAGCACGAAGCTGGTATGGAATTACAGCGCAGAAGCAAGAAATTTGCTACTATTGATGTTTTTACGGCATTTTAGAACGTACATACATGAGCAGTACTTTAAATACACGATTAATTTGGATTGATCTGGAAATGACCGGTTTGGATACCGACAACGACCAGATTATTGAAATCGCAACAATTATTACAGATGATCATTTAAATGTACTTGCCGAAGGTCCGGTTTTGGCTATTCATCAACCTGATCGTATTTTAAATGCAATGGATGAGTGGAATACGCGTCAGCATGGCCAGTCAGGTTTAATTGAGCGAGTTCGCCGTAGTAAATTGACAGCTCGTGACGCTGAGTTACAGACTTTAGAATTCTTAAAAAAATGGGTCAATCCAAAAGTTTCACCAATGTGTGGTAACTCGATTTGTCAGGATCGCCGTTTCTTGCATCGTCTTATGCCTGAGCTAGAGCAGTATTTCCACTATCGTAATCTCGATGTGTCTACGATCAAAGAACTCTCAAAACGCTGGCGCCCTGAAATTATGAGCGGTCTGAAAAAGAATGCATCGCATTTAGCTATGGATGATATTCGCGATTCAATTTCAGAGTTGAAATACTACCGCGAATATTTCTTCATTATGAACACTGATGGTAAAGATTGATTACGTTGTTCAAGTCATATGAAAGGGGGCGGTAGCCTCCTTTTTTATTGCTTATAAGACATCGTTACAATAATACCAAGGGGTAATTTGGCTTTCATATTCATTTTGCTTAAAATGATGTTTTAAGTTTATTTATTATAAAAAGAGAGCATTTATGCAAAGTAATAACCCGATACTGACTCGCGTTGAAACGGTCAGTGACTACAGTCAACCAATGACCGTGCAAGGTGCGATTCAAAAATCTGTGATGTTGACTATCATTGCTGCTGCAGTGGGTGTCGCTTTATTTTTCTATGCAGCCTTTACTGCAAATGTTGGTATTGCTTACGCAGCTTCAATTGTGGGTGCAATTGGTGGCTTGGTTTTAGCTTTAATCACAACGTTTAAACCAACGACTGCGCCAACTTTAGCAATTCCTTATGCTTTATTCGAAGGGGCATTTATTGGTGGTATTTCTTTTACTTTCCAGTTGAAATATCCGGGCGTTCCGCTTCAAGCCTTATTAGCAACTTTCGTTACCACTTTAGTGATGTTTGGTCTCTATAAGTTCCAAATTATACGCGCAACCGAAAAGTTCAAATCAGTTGTAATTTCGGCATCTCTAGCAATCTTTATTGTATTTATTGTACAGATGGTGATGCGTTTAGCGTTTGGTTCAAGCATTCCTTATATTTTTGAAAGCAACTGGTTGGGTATTGGTTTTGCTGCATTTGTTGCAGTCATTGCTTCACTTAACCTGATTTTAGATTTTGACTTGATCGAAACCAATGCAGCATACCGTGCTCCAAAATTCATGGAATGGTTGTGTGGTATTGCCTTACTTGCAACTTTAGTTTGGATGTATATCTCGTTCTTACGTCTACTTGGCTTATTGTCTGATGACTAAAAATGAGATGATAAAAAGTCGCTCCTAAATCGGGGCGATTTTTTTTCGTGCGATTTTTGAAAAAAGATGCATTATGCAATTTCGAAAAATGTTGAATATTGGCATTATGCTGGAAATTGTTTTGAGTGAGATCGGCATGACACAAGGACTTTTAGCAGGTAAACGCTTTTTGATTGCAGGCGTTGCTAGTAAATTATCAATTGCTTATGGTATTGCACAAGCATTACACCGTGAAGGTGCTGAGCTTGCATTTACTTATCCAAACGAAAAATTAAAAAAACGTGTAGATGAGTTTGCTGAGCAATTCGGTTCTAAACTTGTGTTTCCATGTGATGTTGCCGTTGATGCTGAAATTGATAATGCATTTGCGGAACTTGCAAAACATTGGGACGGCGTAGATGGTGTTGTACATTCAATCGGTTTTGCACCTGCACACACGCTTGACGGTGACTTTACTGACGTGACTGACCGTGATGGTTTTAAAATTGCTCATGACATTAGCGCATACAGCTTTGTTGCAATGGCACGTGCTGCAAAACCTTTATTACAAGCTCGCCAAGGTTGTTTATTAACTTTGACTTACCAAGGTTCTGAGCGCGTTATGCCTAACTACAATGTAATGGGTATGGCAAAAGCTTCTTTAGAAGCTGGTGTTCGTTACTTAGCATCAAGCTTAGGTGTTGATGGTATCCGTGTAAACGCGATTTCTGCGGGTCCAATCCGTACTTTAGCTGCTTCTGGTATTAAATCTTTCCGTAAAATGTTAGATGCTAACGAAAAAGTTGCACCGTTAAAGCGTAACGTAACGATTGAAGAAGTGGGTAACGCAGCGTTATTCCTATGCTCACCTTGGGCTTCAGGTATTACTGGTGAAATTCTATATGTAGACGCTGGTTTCAATACTGTCGGTATGAGCCAATCTATGATGGATGATGAATAAGTCTTAAGATTTATTCAGACATAAAAAAAGCCGTAGTTGAAGGACTACGGCTTTTTTACTGGGCGCAAGTTATTGTGGCAATTCTTTTACAGGTGAACCACCTAATGCCTGCATGAGGGTGACATAAGCGTTGTATTGGCTTTGTTTGGTTTCAACAAGACTCAAGCGCGCAGTACGTGTTGTTTGCTGGGCATCGAGAAGTGTTTTTAACGCAACAGCGCCATAACGGTAACGTACTTCGGTTAAACGTTCGGTTTTTTCTGCAAGTTCAACATTACGTTGTTGCAGTTCTACTTGTTTGTCGAGTTCTGTGCGTTTTGATAACGCGTTTTCTACATCAGCAAAAGCCTGATAAAGCGTTTGGCGATATTGAATAATCGCTTTTTCATAATCAAGATTACTAATCGCAATATCTTTCTTCATATCGTTATATTGCAAAAACGGTAAGCTCAAACTCGCCCCAAGCGTGAGAGCAGGGTTGCGTAATAACTCGGTTAACGATGTGCTGCTTGAACCTAAACTACTGGTTAAGCTAATAGACGGATAGTAACTTGCTTTGGTCGCATCTTTGGTTGCCAGAGCCTTTCTTAAACGAAGCTCGGCTGCTTGCAAGTCAGGGCGGCGTGACAAAATATCCGCCGGTAAACCTGCACCAATAGCAGGAAGCGCTGTACGTGGTAAACGCTGTGGTTCTTGAATGTTGAGTTGCTGTACTGGCTCATGCAATAACACTGCAATGGCTGTACGTGTTTCTACAAGCTGTTGTTCAATTTGGCTTAAACTTGCTTTTTGACTTTGAACAGATTGCTCGGCTTGCGTAAGGTCTAAGCCTGAAACTGCACCTGCTTTATACTGAGTTTGAACTAACTCATAAAGCTTTTGTGAAGTGGCTAAGCTCTGCTGTGCAGTTGCATAACGTTCATTTAAGTAGCCCAGTTGCCAGTAGAGTTTCGCTGTAGTGGCAATCAGACTTTGACCTGTAGACTGTAAGTCTTGTTCAGTCGCTAAAGCTTCCCATTTGCTCGCTTCGGTTTGGCGAGCAAGCTTGCCAAACAAATCAAGTTCATAACTTACGCCTGCACTTAAGGATAGTCCTTTAGCACTATCATCGCCTGAATTTAAGTCGAAAGTATGGCCTGTAGAAACATTTGAACTGGTACGTAGGCCTTGTTGATTTGCCGTTAAATCAGCTTTTAAGCGAGCTTGCTTTAAGGTAATTCCCGCTACAGCTAAATCGCTATTACGCTCTAATACGTTGTTTACAAGCTGATTGAGCTGTGCATCTCCAAACAGTGTCCACCAACGGTCAGAGTATTGTTCAACTGATGCTGTTTTAGTTTTAGTCGTATCGTACTGAAAACTACCCGGAACTTGTACAGACGGTGCTTGGTAAGGCGTTTTAACCATTGCCGCACATCCCACAAGAGAACTGCTGAGGAGAAGTGCTGCGCTAAGTTTAGTCATTGAAAAAGACATGCAATTTTCCTTATTCTCGTGATAGTGCTGCAACAGGGTCAAGTTTTGCGGCATTTTTGGCAGGCAAGAAACCGAATACGACACCAATCAGTGTTGAGCAAACAAATGCTGCCACAATCGAAGTCGTTGAATATGCCACTGCAAAATTACCTGCGGCTACTTTGTTAATAAGCTGTCCTAACCCCAGCGAAAGTAATACGCCGAGAACACCACCAATTAAACACACTAAAATTGCTTCAATTAGGAACTGTTGCAAAATATCACTTTGTCGAGCACCGACAGCCATACGTACACCAATTTCTTGCGTACGTTCAGTTACCGAAACCAACATAATGTTCATTACACCAATACCACCAACTACCAGAGAAATGACGGCAATTGCTGAGACCAGAAGGGTCATGGTGCTGGTTGTTTTTTCAATGGTTTGACGGATACTGTCACTGTTCATAGTGAAAATATCTTGGGCACCATGTCGCTGCGTTAATAAATTAACGATGGCGTTTTCAGCAGCGCTGGTCGAGTATTTATCATTAATACGTACAACAATATTGCGGACATGTGCCTGACCTAACATACGGCTCATGACCGTGGTATATGGCATATACACATTAAGCGTATCATCTGAGCCCATACTACTGGTCTGAGGTTCAACAATGCCGATAATACGAGCCGGCACACTACCTAGTAAGACCACTTGCCCGATTGGGTTGGTGCCATCGCTAAAGAATTGTTTTTGCGTATTCGTGTCAATCACTACATCTTGTGAACGGTCACGTACACTACGTTGATCAAAAGTTTGACCATCTTTAAAAACCAGACCTTTTACATCAAAAAAATCGTTACTTACGCCATTAATGGTCGCGTTCGCTTCATTTTGTTGATAACGCATAGTTTTGGATGTGCTGACCATTGGACTGACAGCACTCACATAAGGCTGCGTCATTAATGCATCGGCATCGGCAGGTACCAATGTTTTAAAATTGGCCGTCTTGGAGTTATCACCAAAACCACGCCCTTGGAATACCGTAATTGTGTTAGTACCGAGGCCGCTAATATTTTCCAAAATCTGCTTTTGTGAACCATTACCCAGTGCGACTACCGTTACGACAGATGCAATACCAATAATAATCCCGAGCATGGTTAAAAAGGTACGCATACGGTGGGCATTCATAGACAGCAAAGCCATTTGGAACGCCTCAGATAAGCGGTCTAAAGTTGAACGCCAAGCTGAAATGCTTTTACCTTTTTTCTGCTTATTTTGTAGAGCAGGGGCAGCATCGGGGTCAGATTTAACTTCTTCTGTAGATTGGTCTGGAACATTAGGACGGTCACTAATAATTTCTCCGTCACTAATTTCGATAATACGCGTTGCATTTTTCGCAACTTGCATATCGTGCGTGACCAAAATAATGGTGTGACCAGCCGCATTGAGTTCACGCAAAATTCGCATTACCTCAATACCACTATGTGAGTCGAGTGCACCTGTTGGCTCATCGGCTAAAATCACATCACCGCCATTCATTAAAGCACGGGCAATTGAAACACGTTGCTGTTGACCACCTGAAAGTTGGCTTGGTCGGTTTTGTGTTTTTGTGCCTAAACCTAACTCGGTAAGTAAGGCGGTTGCACGCTGTTTACGATCTGAAGGTGTAACACCTGCATAAACGGCTGGAACTTCAACGTTACCTTCGGCTGACAAGTCACCAAGTAAGTGATAGCGCTGGAAAATAAAGCCAAAATATTCACGGCGTAATTGGGCTAACTGGTCAGGTTCTAGCTTACCGGTTTCTTGACCATTAACCTTGTAACTACCACTTGTTGGGCGATCCAGACAGCCCAAAATATTCATGAGCGTTGATTTACCAGAACCGGACTGGCCGACAATCGCAACCAGTTCACCTTCATAAATGGTCAGGTCAATGCCTTTTAAAATTTGAATCGTGCTTTCGCCAGCAGGGAATTCCCGGACCAGATTGCTGACTTCAAGCAAAGCTTGTTTTGTCATGCTTACATTCCCATTGGACCATTACGGCGACGGTTATTACCACTATTTGCAGAGGCAGCAGAGTTTTCTGAACTATCCGCAATTACAACTTGATCACCTTGTTTTAATCCGGCAAGTACTTGTGCATTTACACGGTTATTAATACCTACCAAAATTTGTGTTGGTTTAGCTGTACCATCTGCTTGTAAAACACGAACTACGCTCAAGGTTGCTTTACCTTGTTCAATAAGTTGTTTTTGTTCAGGAGTTAAGTTTAAGCGTTCTAAACGGGCACCATTACCTGAATGTTTTCTTTCGGCATTTGGAGTTGAAGCTGCTTTATCTGCTGACTGACCAGGTTTTTTCTGACCAGAAAATTGTTTGCTACTTAAGGCAGAAGATGGAACCAGTAAGGCATTTTTTGCTGAATCTAATACGATATAAACTTGAGCAGTCATATCAATACGCAATTTGCCATCTGTATTTGGAACGTCAAATAAAGCGTTGTAGTAGACAGCTGAGCTACTAGTTGAACTTGTAGTACTGTTTGACTCACTAGAAATTGAATCTGGTGCTGGCTCAATCTGACGTAATGTCGCATAACGCTTACTGTCATCGCCTAAAGTAGTGAAGTAGACTTTTTGACCTTTTTCTACTCGCATGATATCTGCTTCACTTACCTGCGCTTTAATCGTCATATTTTGCAGTTTTGCAATTTTAACGATCGTTGGAGCACTTTGGTTCGCGTTTACGGTTTGGCCTTCTTCAGTCACAATCGCAACAACGGTGCCATCAGTTGGCGCAACAATACGGGTATAACCAATATTTGTTTGTGCTGTTGAACGAGTAACTTTCGCAGACTCGATTTGTGCATCTAATGCTTTGACTTGTGCTTGGGCTGTTTTATAAGCAGCTTCAGCTGACTCTAAATCTGCACGAGGTGTCGCATCTTGAGCATACATTTGTTGCTGACGACGATATTCGAGTTGCTTTTCATTTAAAGATGCCACTTGTTGAAGGCGCTGTGCCTCTAAGTTTTTAATATTGGCATCAGATGTTTTTAAACTGTTTTCTTGGGTGGTTGAGTCAATTTGTGCAATAAGTTGACCTTGTTTCACTTGATCACCAAGCTGCACATACATCTTTTTAACCTGACCGGATACCTGAGCACCGACACTAATGAGCTTGGTTGCATCAAGCGTACCGGTTGCAAGTACATTATTCTCAATATCTCCGCGAGTTACCTCAGCTGTAATATATTGAGGCTGCTGCTGTTTAGGTTTAAAAAACTTCCAAGCTAATGCAGCAATAACGGCTATACAGACGACAATAATAACGAGTTTAATGGGCTTTATTTTTGGCATGGCGAGAGGTCGAAAAGTCTAAAATTTTAATTAGTATAAGAGTCAATTGAGGATAAAACGTGAATTTTTATGATATTTCAACAAAGCAGACAAAGGATTTGGCCGCTCTATTGTATAAATAATGTTTTCCCACACAACTCGGCAATCGCTTGTTGCATTAAATGTTCGGCATTTTCATTAGACATGCCTTTAATTGCCGCATCGATTTGCAAGAGTAGAGCAGACCATCCCAAAAATTGCTGTGGATTGAGTCTTCTTAAAGCTTGTTGATATAAGCTAACTTTGGTTTTCCAAATACCGAGTTGCAATGCATTGTGTGGCTGTTCAAACAACTGCATTAATAAACGCATTTCTTTACTTAATGTCCATAAGATCAGACTTTCTGGTTCACCCGAACCAATTAAATATTGGAAAATCTTAATAGACTGAGCAAGATTGCCTTCTAATAAAGCATCGCTTAAATCATAAGTGGTGTAACGAGACTGATCTTGCAAACAAGCATATAACTGTTCAATTTGAATCAGTTTCTGGTCTGGGAAAGTATCTCTTACGCGCATCAAACTATTTTTAGCTGCGAGTAAATTGTGCTCATGATGCTGCATGAGCCACTGCCAAGCATCATTGTCGAGTTGAATTTCAAGCTTTTCTGCTTCAGCAGCTAAAATTCTTTGGCGGTCTTGCGGATAGTTTGCAGTAAGAGCAACAACAACGCCGTTTGCTTCAACAACTTGGAAAAAAGCAGACTTTAAGCTACTGCTATCTTGTTTGGGTAAAACAATTAACAGCAGGTTGGTTTCATTATGCTGAATATAACTTTTAAGCTGTTTTAAACCATTTGCATCGGGCTTGATATTGCCGTGAACTTCAATAGCAAGTTGCTGTGAAAATAAAGACAAGCTGTTCAGGGCATTAAACACATTTTTCCAGTCACTCACACTACTAATGTCATAGCGCTGTCTTTCAATGTCTTGTTGCTGCCAGCTTTTACGGAAAGTATCTAGTAAATTTTGTTCAAGTAATGGTTCCTGACCATGCAGGATCCACGCACCCCGAGCTTCCGGAATGCGTTTAAGGGCTTGTAAGTAGTCAAGTTTCATTACTAAAGAATAGATAAATCTTATGGTTGAGCTTTTGGTAAGCGATTAGCTGAAATTTGACGAGTAATTTGCTGAGCAATGTCATCAATCACAATACGTTGCAAGTAACCTTCTTGCTGGTTTTCAGTGTTGACAGTTGCCAAGTCGTATTGATAACTACGAGCTGCGGTTAAAGTACGAGGCTCGGTAATTTTATTCCCTTGACGGTCTTCAATTTGGAAAGTCACAGTCAGACGTAATAGAACTTCTGTAAGCTTACCATTTAGAAGTTGACGACGAGGCGTGTACTCTAAAACATGAAGAACATAGGCGTCGTTGTCATTGGTGAGCTGAACGCCATTTGCTGTTAAGTACACTTTTAATTGTGTTTCTAAGTCATCGGTTTTTGCCGGTAACTCAAGGCTCAACTTTTTATAAACAAGTGGAGTCGCAGTCGGGTTAGTTCCTTTTAAATGGAAACCACACCCGACTAAGCCTGCACTAAGGCCTAAGGTTAAAACAACAGCGGCTAAACGTTGGGCTAAGTGCATGCTTGATCCTCTCATTAATACCTGTAATTAAACCACGAGGTTAACCAATTTGTTTGGAACCACAATTTCTTTTTTGGTTGGTCCTGTTAAGAACTGTTGAACTTCTGGTAACGCTTTAGCTTGAGCTAATAATTCATCTTTAGAAATATCAACAGAAACTTCAAGTTTACCGCGAAGTTTACCATTTACTTGTACAACAATCGTTTGGGTATTGCGTGTTAACGCAGAAGCATCAACTTCAGGGAAAGTTGCTTCTGTTAAGTCCGTACCAAACTGAGCCAATAAAGTCTGGCTTAAATGCGGAGCAAATGGAGCAAGCAACGTTAACAATGTCGTGATTGCTTCACGTTCTACAGCAACGTCGTTGTCATCTTTTGCTTCAAACTTATTGCTTGCGTTTAATAATTCCATTAATGCGGCAATTGCAGTATTGAATGCATGACGACGTTCAATATCATCACTTACTTTTTGAATCGTTTCGTGAGTCTTACGACGTAAATCTTGAGCGTCTTTAGACAAGTTTGCCGTATCGATTGCAGTTGCAGCGTTTCCTTTTTCAAGGAAGCTTGCTACCAGACGCCATACACGTTTCAAGAAACGGTTTGCGCCTTCAACACCTGCATCAGACCATTCTAAAGATTGATCTGGTGGAGCAGCAAACATCATAAATACACGTGCTGTATCTGCGCCGTATTGATCAATAATGGCTTGTGGGTCAATACCGTTATTTTTCGACTTAGACATTTTTTCTTGTCCGCCGATAATCACTTCTTGACCGTCACCTGAATATTTTGCAGAAATGATGCGACCTTTCTCATCACGTTCTAATTCGATGTCAGCAGGGTTGAACCAAGTTTTCTTACCATTTTCGGCTTCACGATAGAATGTATCTGCAAGCACCATGCCTTGAGTTAACAGGTTGGTAAATGGTTCATTACCTTGTACAACGCCTTCATCACGCATTAATTTGTGGAAGAAACGTGCATAAAGTAAGTGAAGAATCGCGTGTTCAACACCACCAATATATTGGTTTACAGGAAGCCAGTTTTGAGCTGCTTCAGGTTTAACCATACCGCCAGTGAAGTCTGGAGATGCATAGCGTGCGTAGTACCAAGATGACTCTACGAATGTATCCAATGTATCTGTTTCACGGCGTGCATCGCCACCACAGCAAGGACATTTCGTTTCATAGAATTCAGGCATTTTATTAAGCGGGTTACCTGAACCATCTGGAACAACGTCAGTTGGTAATACAACTGGAAGTTGGTCTTCTGGAACTGTGACTTGACCACAAGTATCACAGTTAATCATTGGAATTGGACAACCCCAGTAACGTTGACGAGAAACACCCCAGTCACGTAAACGGAATTGAACTTTAGAGTTTGCTAAACCTTGTGGTTCTAATTTCGCAAGGAATGCGTCAAACGCAGCTTGGAATTCTAAACCGTCAAACTCGCCAGAGTTAACAAGTTTACCTTCTTTAGAACCGTACCATTCTTGCCACTCAGTTGCAGAGTAGTCTGCATCGTCAGCGCCTTTGGCATCAATCACTTGTTTAATTGGCAAGTTGAACTTGTTTGCAAATTCAAAATCACGTTCGTCATGTGCTGGTACAGCCATTACTGCGCCAGAACCGTAAGACATTAATACGTAGTTTGCAATCCAGACAGGAAGCTCTTCACCAGTTACAGGGTGTTTTACAAACAAGCCTGTTGCCATGCCTTTTTTCTCGGCTGTTGCCAAGTCAGCTTCTGCAACTGAACCCATGCGACATTCTTCAATAAATGCAGCCAATTCAGGGTTATTTTCAGCAGCTTTAAGTGCAAGAGGGTGTTCTGCTGCAACAGCAACGTATGTTACGCCCATAAGCGTATCAGCACGTGTTGTATACACAGTTAAGCCGTCAGCATAAATTTCGGTATTGGCAGATGGGAAAGTAATTTCCATACCTGTAGAGCGACCAATCCAGTTACGTTGCATGGTCAACACTTGTTGAGGCCAGCCTTCTTGTAGGGTGTCTAGGTCGTCTAATAATTCTTGTGCATAGTCCGTAATACGGAAGTAGTACATTGGAATATCGCGTTTTTCAACCAATGCACCAGAACGCCATCCGCGACCATTTTCAACTTGTTCATTTGCCAAAACTGTTTGGTCAACCGGATCCCAGTTTACTGTTGAAAGTTTACGGTAGATCAAACCTTTTTTATAAAGCTGAACAAACAACCATTGTTCCCAGTGGTAGTACTCTGGTGTACACGTTGCAAATTCACGGTCCCAATCAACAGATAAACCTAATTTTTTTAATTGGTCACGCATATAAGCGATGTTTTCAAATGTCCATTTTGCCGGAGCAACTTTATGGGCAATTGCAGCGTTTTCCGCAGGCAAACCAAAAGCGTCCCAACCCATAGGTTGTAGTACGGTTTCGCCTTTTAAACGATAGAAACGGCTAATTACATCGCCAATTGTATAGTTACGCACATGACCCATGTGCAGTTTGCCACTTGGGTAAGGGAACATTGACAGGATGTAACGATGTTTACCTTCGACAGTGTCGGCAACTTTAAAGACTTTACGATTTTCCCAATCTTGTTGGACGGATGGTTCAATCGTGTTTGCTTGATATTCTGGGTCAATGTGAGAAATAGTCATAGACGTAAGCTATACAACGAAAATTGAAATGAAAGATTGCTGCACAGCATAGCGCAAAATAGAGGAAAATGTCAGTTTTTAGATCACGATTTTATCTTTTAATATGCGCTATAAAAATTTCCCAACTTATTCTTCTTTATTTTAAATCCGAGAAGAGTGGTGAAAGTATTCACCACTCTCATTTTACTTATCGTGGTGCTGAAGCTGATGGAGCAGGTGCGGGTGCAGCAGGTGAAGCTGCTACTGCAGGTGCAGTTTTTTCCTGCGTGGCGTTAGCTGCTTCTGGTACGGCTTTATCTGTTTTAGTCTGAGCTGGTTGTTCTGGGTTTGATGTCGGATTCTTTACAGAAGGCTGGGTACCGTAAGTTGAAACTTTGTTCAAATGTTTCGCACCCTTAGGTGGTGGCGTCGTGGTGTAATGTGTCGAGCCGTTTTTATCTACCCATTTATAATACTGCTCGGCCTGACTTTGAGTTGAGCAAACTAAAATTGCTGTGGTGATTACTGTATATAAGCTTGTTTTTAAATAAGATAAATTCATATTAGATGTTCCCCAAAAAATACTGACTATATTTAAATAAAGTTCATAAATAAGCAATTTAGAATGCATGGTTTTATATAAAAAAGAGTGTTTTTTTAATAAAAATGGAGAGGGGATGAACAAATTTACGGCTTAATATTAGATTAAAAAAACAACAGCTAAAACTTTTTATGGAAAAACCATTTCTTTATTCTTGACTTTATATATAGAAACAACAAAAATGCTTTCTCTAGTTTTATATGTATTTACTCGATCACCCTTCGAATAAATATCATGTTTTGTAATAGACATTCTCTCTAGCCGAGAGATTGATTTTACTAAAGTATGTATATCCAGACATGCTTTATTAATGTTAAAACAGCTTATACGGCTGAAAAACAGAAATTTTTCTATTGCAACGAAAACTAGACAATATGTGTGCTATAACAGTGCAGACAATTCAATGAATGAAACACTATTTGTGCCTTCCATAAATAGTGATAAAAATTTTAGGGTGAATCACGTTGGAACTTTTATCTGGTGGTGAAATGCTCGTTCGTGCTCTTGCGGACGAAGGCGTTGAACATGTTTTTGGTTATCCAGGCGGCGCTGTATTACATATTTATGATGCGCTATTTCAACAAGACAAAATCAATCATTACCTCGTGCGCCATGAGCAAGCTGCTGGTCATATGGCAGATGCCTACTCGCGTGCTACAGGTAAGACTGGCGTAGTACTGGTCACTTCTGGTCCGGGCGCAACCAATACAGTAACTCCAATTGCAACAGCTTATATGGACTCAATCCCAATGGTGATTTTGTCTGGCCAGGTTGCATCACATCTGATTGGTGAAGACGCTTTCCAGGAAACTGACATGGTTGGTATTTCACGTCCTATCGTGAAACACAGCTTTCAGGTCCGTCACGCGAGTGAAATTCCTGCAATTATTAAAAAAGCATTCTATATCGCGTCAAGTGGGCGCCCTGGTCCAGTTGTAGTTGATATTCCTAAAGATGCGACGAACCCTGCAGAAAAGTTTGCCTACGAATACCCTGAAAAAGTGAAGATGCGTTCATATCAACCGCCTTCACGTGGCCACTCTGGTCAAATTCGTAAAGCAATTGATGAATTACTTACTGCAAAACGTCCTGTTATTTATACAGGCGGTGGTGTCGTACAAGGTAATGCTTCTGCGTTATTAACCGAACTTGCACATTTACTTGGTTATCCGGTAACTAACACACTTATGGGGTTAGGCGGATTCCCAGGCGACGATCCACAATTTATTGGCATGTTGGGCATGCACGGTACATACGAAGCCAATATGGCAATGCACCATGCAGATGTAATTTTGGCGATTGGTGCGCGTTTTGATGACCGCGTAACAAATAACCCAGCCAAATTCTGCCCGAACTCAAAAGTGATTCATGTCGATATCGATCCTGCGACCATTTCAAAAACGATTATGGCGCATATCCCGATCGTTGGTGCAGTAGAGCCTGTTCTTCAAGAAATGTTGGCACAGTTAAAACAGTTAAATGTGTCTAAACCAAATCCTGAAGCAATTGCGGCTTGGTGGTCTCAAATTAATGAATGGCGCAAAGTTCATGGTTTGAAATATGAAAACCCATCTGATGGCACCATGAAGCCACAGCAGGTTGTTGAAACTTTATATAAAGTAACCAATGGTGATGCCATCATTACTTCTGACGTTGGTCAACATCAGATGTTTGGTGCACTTTATTATAAGTATAAACGTCCTCGTCAATGGATCAACTCAGGTGGTCTTGGCACCATGGGTGTTGGCTTACCTTATGCAATGGCTGCGAAGCTTGCTTTCCCTGACCAACAAGTTGTTTGTATTACGGGTGAAGCTTCAATTCAGATGTGTATTCAGGAACTTTCAACCTGTAAACAATATGGCTTGAACGTAAAAATCTTGTGCTTGAACAACCGTGCTTTAGGTATGGTGAAACAATGGCAAGATATGAACTATGAAGGTCGTCATTCAAGTTCTTATGTTGAGTCATTACCTGACTTTGCCAAGTTAATGGAAGCTTATGGTCATGTAGGCATTCAAATTAATCATGCCGATGAACTTGAATCTAAGCTTGCAGAAGCAATGGCCATCAATGATAAATGCGTATTTATCAATGTTATGGTTGACCGTAGCGAACACGTTTATCCAATGCAGGTTGCAGGTCAATCTATGCGTGACATGTGGATTTCTAAAGGGGAGCGCATTTAATGAGACATATTATTTCTGTACTCGTTGAAAACGAAGCTGGTGCGCTTTCTCGTTTGGTGGGCTTATTCAGCCAACGTAACTACAACATTGAAACTTTAAATGTTGCACCAACCGAAGATCCGACATTATCGCGTTTGACGTTAACGACTTATGGCGATGACCATAAGATCGAACAAATTACGAAACAGCTCAACAAACTTGTTGAGGTGGTAAAAGTAGTTGATTTATCAGAAGGTTCACACATTGAACGTGAACTCATGCTAATCAAAGTAAAAGCATTAGGTGCTTCACGTGCTGAAATTAAGCGCACTGCGGATATTTTCCGTGCGCAAATTGTAGACGTGACACCAACGACCTATACCATTCAAATAGCAGGGACAACTGAAAAATTAGATGGTTTTATCGATGCGCTTGCAGAAAACACCATTCTTGAAGTCGTTCGCTCAGGTGTATCAGGTATCGCCCGTGGCGAAAAAGTTTTAGCCATTTAATTTTTTAAAAAGTATTTTAGCGGAGAACACAAATGCAAATTTTTTACGATAAAGACTGTGACTTATCAATCATCCAAAGCAAGAAAGTTGCGATTATTGGTTACGGTTCTCAAGGTCATGCTCATGCACTTAACCTTAAAGACTCAGGCGTAGACGTAACTGTAGGTTTACGTGCAGGTTCAGCTTCTTGGAAGAAAGCTGAAAACGCTGGTCTTAAAGTTGCTGAAGTCCCAGCAGCAGTTAAGCAAGCTGACCTCGTAATGATTTTGACTCCAGATGAATTCCAATCACAACTTTACCGTGACGTGATTGAGCCAAACATCAAAGAAGGCGCGACTTTAGCATTTGCTCATGGTTTCTCTGTTCTATATAACCAAGTTGTTCCACGTAAAGACTTAGACGTAATCATGGTTGCGCCTAAAGCTCCTGGTCACACTGTACGTTCTGAATTCCAACGTGGTTCAGGTGTTCCTGACCTAATCGCGATTCACCAAGACGCTTCTGGTAATGCACGTAACGTTGCACTTTCTTACGCTTCTGGCGTAGGTGGTGGTCGTACAGGTATTATCGAAACTTCATTCCGTGAAGAAACTGAAACTGACTTATTCGGTGAGCAAGCAGTTCTTTGTGGTGGTGCAGTTGAACTTGTTAAAATGGGCTTCGAAACTTTGGTTGAAGCTGGTTATGCACCAGAAATGGCTTACTTCGAATGCTTACACGAACTTAAGTTAATCGTTGACTTGATGTTCGAAGGCGGTATCGCTGACATGAACTACTCAGTTTCTAACAACGCTGAGTACGGTGAATACGTAACTGGTCCTGAAGTAATTAACGAACAGTCTCGTGAAGCTATGCGTAATGCATTAAAACGTATTCAATCTGGTGAATACGCGAAGATGTTCATCCAAGAAGGTGCGTTGAACTACCCATCTATGACAGCTCGTCGTCGTCAAAATGCTGCACACGGTATTGAACAAACTGGTGCTAAATTACGTGCGATGATGCCTTGGATTCAAGCAAACAAGATCGTAGATAAAGAGAAAAACTAAGTTTTTTCTTTAGCTTGAAACGCGCGTTAGCGAAGTAAAACTTCGCTCTTGCGCTCGGGTAGAGCAATGCTCTACTAGTCCTTGCTCATACCTTGGATTCAAGCAAACAAGATCGTAGATAAAGAGAAAAACTAATACTCTTTTCTATTGTTTAAAAAGACCCTGCTTCATGCAGGGTTTTTTTATTTTAGAGCAGCTAAAATAAGCTTAAAAAAACATCATTAAGGTCAATTGACCTAGATTTAAGAAATCCTATATTTTTCATATAATTGGATGCTTAATTTTTGTTTACTTTATTGATTTCTAAAGTAAAAAATACTTGACCAAATGTTAGATAATGTTATTGTTTATAACTGACCAAAAAAGTCGAATTTACTATTTTTCTTTAACGTGTTTAATTGTATTTTGTGCAATGAATTGAACAAAATAAAAAAAAGTATTGAATAATCATGGAAGTCCAATATGGGTCATGTTGATTACGATAGCACATTGATCGTCGGCTCTTTTATTGCGGCTGGCGCTATTTGCTATATTGTGATTTCCATGGAGCAATTAATATTTAAGCAAGCCTATCAAAAGATTGAACCGCTTATTTTATTATTTAATGGATTATTACTCGCTGCGGCTATTAGTATTGTCCATATTGTTGGCATGCATGCTTATCATTTATTTGAAACTGCCAACGCTAATCTTTCTTTAATTACGCTTTCTTTTGGTATTAGTGCTGTACTTTCTTGTGTGGCAATTTGGCTCACTTCCCGTTTTACACTACCATTATTTAGGTTGGTTTTAAGCTCAGTCATTATGGGCATTGGTATTTCAGCTTCATATTATGTGAGTATGCTGGGCTGGAATATTGATATTTATAAGAAAGATTACACCTCATTTCTCATTTTATTTTCTGTCTTAATTGCCATGAGTGGTTCAGGTCTAGCTTTTTTGTTGGCGTATAAATTAAAAGAGAGCGAGCGTAATCGAGTAAGTTTAAAACTCGCTTTTGCAGTCATGATGACTTTAAGCATTATGGGCATGCACTATACGGCACTCATTGCGACTAATATTACCGATAAATTTGTGAGCCAATATCAGGCTGAACATGACCTGTTGCTGTTTACTATTATTCTAGTTACATGTCTGGTGCTGGTCGCGAGTTTTATTGTCGCCGTGCTGGAACAACGACTGAACCAACGAAATTTAGAACTCCGTAAAGCCAATAAAGAACTCGCCAATCTCTCCATTCAAGATAACTTAACTAAACTACCAAACCGACTTTATTTAGTTGATTACGCAGAAGTTCTTCTGTCAGACCATCGTTATAAAGACCAGAAAATTGCTTTTCTCTATATTGATTTAGACCGTTTTAAATCGGTAAATGATGCCTTTGGTCACCACATTGGTGATCAACTGCTTATACAAATGGCCAATCGCTTACATTGGCAACTCAATGAAAAGTGTAAGTTGCTTAGGATTGGCGGAGATGAGTTTTTATTAATAGCTGAAAATACCGATACTGAAGAGGCAATGCAACTTGCTGAAAAAGTATTGCAGCTTATTCAAGACAGTTACCAGATTTCCGGTAAAGAAATTAATATTTCGGCAAGCCTTGGCATCGCATTGTTCCCTGAACATGGGCAGAATGTTCAAGACCTGCTAATGAATGCCGATGCCGCCATGCTGATGTCTAAAGAGCAGGGCCGCAATACTTACACCGTCTTTAGTTATTCAACCCACCAGCAAGAAACCAGAAGTCAGTCAAAACTGATCAATGATTTATATAAAGCAGTCGAAGAAAAACAATTTGTTCTTTATTACCAACCTAAATTTAATACCAATCTTGAGATTTGTGGGGTTGAGGCACTCATTCGCTGGAACCATCCGTCTTTAGGTATGCTGACACCACATATGTTTATTGGTGGTGCAGAAAAGACAGGTTTAATTATTCCAATGGGATATTGGGCACTTGAGCAAGCTTGCCAGCAAATTCAGGAATGGGAACGTAGCAATACGCAGTTTTATCCAATCGCAGTCAATTTATCGGCTTTGCAGTTTGAAAATAAAAAGCTCTTTAGTACCCTCGAAGGTTTGTTAAAAAAATACCAAATTAAGCCTCATCACCTCATTATTGAAATTACTGAATCAACTGCAATGCGGCATATCGACTTAAGCATTCGTGCTTGTGAGCGGCTGCGTGATATGGGCATTCGTGTCGCAATTGATGACTTTGGAACAGGGCACTCAAGCTTCTTATATTTAAAAGACTTACCAGTCGATGAGCTTAAAATTGACCGTGGTTTTATTGTCGATTTAAAACCGGGTTCCAAAGAAGAAGTGATTTTAGAAAGTATTATTCATTTGGCGAAAAAGTTAGGCTTAACCGTAACAGCCGAAGGGGTGGAAACTCAGCAGCAAGTCGAAATTTTAACGCGTTTAGGCTGTCAGCAGTTCCAAGGTTACTTGTTAGGAATGCCTGTAAATGTAGGGCAACTGATTCAGTCACAAGGCGCTCATTTTGTTTAACGAACTTGTGATAAATTTTAAAACTACAACTTTATATAATATCTAAAATAATAATTTAGTTAATCTAATGAAAAATAATAAGAATTTTGAAAACTTGTCATAAATTCCACATTGACACTTCTAAACTCTCAGATTATCCTTTGCCTGCTGGCCTACATTGCCAGGTGGTTTTGACAGACCACATACGACCGCATCAGAGTTTTCCCGTCTGAGGGATAGTTCTGTGTGTAAGCTCCTCGTCTCCTCCCGTAGCGGTAGGACGGGAGAGGGACACCTTCGGGTGTGCTGGCGTCGTACCAGTCTGTCAACCCTCTTTCGTTCTGCCACCATAATTCTTTATTAATGCTTTGGCAGAACTCCCCATATAAGGAGTTGGCTGTGCATACTTTTTTTACACCTCCCGATTAGTCTTTAGCGTTGTTTGATCACTTTCGAGTTTTCAGGCTTTAGTTCGTCACGACTAAAAAATCATATCAACAATAAAACTTGAGATGCCTTAGGGCCATCTTTGGGGCCTTTACATGCTTTTTTTGCCTAGAGTAAAAGTTGCGGCTGTTTTATCTCATTTAGACACAACAACAAATTATTTTATAACGGTACATATATGCCATATTCAGATCTCTCATTTCGCGCGTTAAGTGTGCTTCATACATCTCGTTATCTTTTTAATGACCATGGTTTTCACAACGTTGGTGTAGACCGCATTGTAGAAGAAGCGGAAGTGACCAAAACCACGTTTTATAAATATTTTCAGTCTAAAGAGCGGCTTATTGAAATGAGTTTAAACTTTCAAAAAGATGCTTTAAAAGAAAAAGTCTTCTCAATTATTTACACACAAAAAGATTTAGTGGTGCGTGAAAAGTTAAAGGAAATATTCTTTTTACATGTCAATCTGGAAGGGCATTATTATTTGCCATTTAGAGCTATTTTTGAAATTGAAAAAATTTACCCTACAGCCTATCAAGTGGTTATACAGTACCGTCAATGGTTAATTGATGAAGTTTATAAATTGCTTTTAACAGCGAAGAACGATGCTACTAAAAAAGATGCTCATATGTTTTTATTTGTAATTGATGGTGCCATTATTCAACTGCTAGATGAAACGAAGGCTGATAATAGAGAACTGTTATTGCAATATATTTTAAAAAGTATTTTTCTTAGTGATTAATTAATTAAATAGATGAGCTTAACTAACATTAGAGTTTTATTAATAAATTTTTTTAAGAAAAGCTTGAGCTTATATAAAATAAGGCCGCTATGCATTTAAAACATAACGGCCTAATCTATATATAGCTAAGAAGATGAAACAAGTCTGTTCATGTAAAAGAGTATGTATTCAAGCTTTCGTATGGGTTAAAACAAGGTTTATTTATGAGATAGCATCATAAATAATTAAATCTATTTACGCAGCCGCACAGCTCTGCGTTGTTTCAAGCTCAATGAGTTTATTTATATAAGACCATGTTCTTTCAGCATTAATTTCTGGTTTATTAATGGTGCCATCGATAATAAGCCCATCAATAATATTTAGAAAAAGGCTGCTTAGAACTGTTGGATCTTCAATTTCTAGCTCTAAAAACATAGAGACTACTAAGTCGTAAATCCATTGTCTATATTGGTTCACTTGGCTTTTAATGGATGGATACATTTGTAAAACTTCTATAGTCGCTTTTTTAAATAAACAACCATAAAAATCTTCAGTGTTAATCCAGTCTATATACCAGTTAAAAACATTTTTAAGTTTATTTAACGGATCATGTGCGCGGTTTACCTTTTCTAATAAAGAAGCCTGCACTTCCAAAATTCTTCGCTGAAGGCATTCTTCAATTAAAACTTCTTTAGAAGAGAAGTACTTATAGAAAGTCATTTTTGCAACATTGGACTCAGCAATAATTTTGTCTACCCCAATTGAGGTATAACTTTTCTGATTAAAAAGGGTCATTGCTGTTGTTATAATCGTTTCTCTTTTTGACATTGGTTGCCCCGTCATAGATATTTTTTGATTAACTTTGCTATTGTAAAGTATGAAAGCTTAAATAAAACTTATTTTATGATATTTAAAAAATTATATTTATTCAATAGTTTGGTTTATTTTAAAAAACAATAATATATATTTTTTATTGGCAATAGTTTACTTTTTTAAATAATATTAATTAATCCATTGATTTGTTGAGATAATAAACATAATATCGACTCGTTAAGTATGGGTATATGGAATTTATCCTTTTAGCAATTGAGTGCGAAATGGAAATAGAGGGATAAGCCTTAGCTTAACTATAAGAAAAACTTTTTATTGAGAATGATTATGTCAAAAAAATTTGAAGACTTTGATAATCCAAGACAAAAAGCATTACAAGGTATGAAAAATAGTATTTCTGCCCAACAGTGGGAAGAAAACTTACAATTTCTCAAACAGTTAAGGAATAGAATTGCACATTTACCAGTAAGTCATCATCCAGCCATTGAAATATTAAATAACGGTTATCTTGATAAACAAACCTTGACACGTATTCATTTAGAATATCGTCATGCCATCGTACAAATTTTTACTGATGCTTTATTACAGGCACAGTTTTTAACAAAGCAATTGGAACCAAAGCTTCACTCTGGCGCCAAAATGTTTCCACGTGTGCTATTAAGCCTAAATATATTAGATGAATTTGGTTTTAGACCGGGTTTGGGTAAAGATAATTATTATTTAGGAAACCCTGAATACGCACATTATCCATTATATGAAGATTTATTAAATGACTACGGTTTGTCTGAGGACGACCGCCGTAATTATAAACCTTCAAAAATTGCAGATCAGGTGAGAACATTTTTAGAAGCTTCTTATGATAGCTATATGAATGTAGTGGCTTTATTGGCTGTAGCAGAAGAAGAGGTTATTCTTTTTAGCCCGCCATTAAGACAAGCCACCAAGTTTGTTAATATTGATGTTGAGGGTGGTGGTTATTATCACGTCCACGGCGTCTCAACAGATGAAACAGCAGAAGCTGCTGACGATGATCATCAAGATGACTTGTGGTTTGCATTAGCACAAGCGATTACCAAAGATGATTATGAAAGCTTGACCAAACTATGTCTTGATTATTGTGCATTGTGGACTGAGTTTTGGGATGCACAAATTGCCGATGTTCATTTTATTGAAGAAAAGAAATTGGCATAAGTTTTTTAAGTTCACTTGTAAAAGCCTGTTTATATTGGACAGGCTTTTTTATTGGTGTGAGGACCCGAATTTTTATATTTTCACCAAAGTTATTTCAAATATGAAAACACGGGCCAACAACTCAACAATCTCTAAACAGTACCTATAAATCTGCTACAATTACGCCAATTTTTATTTTGATCGACTTTAGATCTTTGGCACTGCAGTCTCCGCAGTAGGTGTATTTCATGAGTTTTAAAGATGAGTTAGCGGCACAGGTCGCTCAACGACGCACATTTGCTATTATTTCCCACCCCGATGCCGGTAAAACCACCATGACAGAAAAACTGTTGTTATGGGGTAAAGCGATTCAGGTTGCAGGGATGGTAAAAAGCCGTAAATCTGACCGTGCAGCTACATCTGACTGGATGGAAATGGAAAAAGAACGTGGTATCTCGATCACCACGTCTGTTATGCAGTTCCCATATAAAGGTCACACCATTAACTTACTCGATACACCGGGGCACGAAGACTTCTCGGAAGATACTTATCGTACGCTTACCGCGGTTGACTCTGCACTGATGGTGATTGACGGTGCAAAAGGTGTCGAAGAACGTACCATCAAATTGATGGAAGTGTGTCGTATGCGTGACACACCAATTATTTCTTTCGTCAACAAAATGGACCGCGAAATTCGTGAACCACTTGAGTTGTTAGACGAAATCGAAAACGTTTTAAATATTCGCTGTGTACCAATTACATGGCCACTTGGTATGGGTCGTGACTTTGCTGGTGTATACAATATTCTTGAAGATAAATTGTATGTTTACAAAGCAGGTTTCGGTTCAACCATTACCGATATTGAAGTACGCGATGGCTATGATCACGCCGATATTCGTGAAAAAGTAGGTGAGTTGGCTTGGGCTTCTTTTGAAGAGTCGCTTGAGTTGGTACAAATGGCAAACGAACCATTAGACCGTGAACTTTTCTTACAAGGTAAACAAACACCTGTTCTATTTGGTACAGCATTAGGTAACTTTGGTGTTGACCATGTTCTCGATGCATTTATGAACTGGGCGCCTGAACCTAAAGCACATCCAACGCAAGAGCGTATGGTTGAAGCGAAAGAAGAAGGTTTCTCTGGCTTTGTATTTAAAATTCAAGCCAACATGGACCCTAAACACCGTGACCGTATTGCCTTTATGCGTATTTGTTCAGGTAAGTACGAAAAAGGCCTGAAAATGAACCACGTGCGTATTGGTAAAGAAGTCCGCATTAGTGATGCCTTAACTTTCTTGGCTGGTGAACGTGAACACTTAGAAGAAGCATGGCCGGGCGATATTATTGGTTTACACAACCACGGTACCATCCAGATTGGTGATACTTTCACTAGCGGTGAAAACTTACACTTCACTGGTATTCCACACTTTGCGCCAGAAATGTTCCGTCGTGTACGTTTGAAAGATCCATTAAAGTCAAAACAATTGCAAAAAGGCTTGAAAGAGTTGTCTGAAGAAGGGGCAACTCAGGTGTTTATGCCACAAATTAGCAATGATTTGATTGTGGGTGCGGTTGGTGTGCTTCAGTTTGACGTTGTTGCTTACCGCTTGAAAGAAGAATATAAAGTTGACTGTGTTTACGAGCCAGTAAGCGTAAATACTGTGCGTTGGATTCATTGTGATGATGACAAGATTCTTAATGAGTTCAAGAAAAAAGCACATGACCAACTTTCAATTGATGGTGGCGGTCACTTAACGTATCTTGCTCCTAGCCGAGTAAACTTGCAGATTATGCAAGAGCGTTGGCCTGATATTGAGTTCCGTAGTACACGTGAACACTAAGCATATAAATGTGACAAACAGCTTCGAACAGAAGCTGTTTTGTTTTGAAAAATAAGAAAGGATGATGAAATGAATTTGAGTAAGAAGGCAATTATTGCGCTTGTAGTTGCAGCCGTAACACTAATCTCTGCTATTTCTGCATTTGTCTGGAAAAGCACTCAGTCCTCATCATCTTCTGAAAAAAATATAGCTTCTGCTCAAAAGAATACTACTGAAAAGGCAGAGGTTTTACCTTACTTAAACTTGACTGAAACCAAGGCAAATTATGCAGTGCCTTTTTGTGAAAAGAAAAACTGTATTGATGTCGACATTCAAACTATAAAAACCCAAGATGCATGGTTAAATAGCTGGATCGAAAAAAATCAGGCGAAAGTCATTCAGACTCAAATTAATTTGAAAAAAGATTTGAACCTGCAACAAGCAGTTGATGCTTACGTTAAAAAGTCAGACGAATGGCAAGATAAATATTCTAAAAACCGTGCCTATGAATTACACATTCATACACGTATTGCTTCGCAGCGTAATCAATATGTATTACTACAACTGGCTTTGGATAGTAAACAAGAAGAGATCACCATAAAAGATCGTTATTATTTTTTCGTGGCTGATCGTAAATTGCATAAAAGCTTAACTTTGCTTGATGTACTTCAAAAAGATCAGCAAACCACTGTGCATCAAATCGTGCAAACTGCGTATCAGGAGTGGCTGAAAAAACAAAATGCTGACGTTAAAAAAGACGCACCAAAAACTTTGTATTGGGGACAGGCCGACTGGTTCTTTGATGGTGAGGGTGTAGGTCTGCATTATCAGGCAAATCAGATTACCAAAGATGCGCCTCAGCTCGATATTTATTTAACGACAGAACAAACCAAAAAAATATTACAACCTGAGGTTTATGAACAAATGTTTTAAGTTGGTAGCAGTATTTGCAACCTACTTATAGATGCGCTAACTTCATATGAGTTATGCATAATCTTCTCAGAATAAAGGCAAAATATGATGTTAACTTCTAAGGCCTCGCTACGTTTAACGCTACTTGCTTCTGCACTATTTTTAGTGGCATGTCAGCCTAAAAGTGATCCTAAAGAGTCGAAAGATCAGCAAAAGCCAGCAGTGGTTGAGCAAAAGCCTGTGGAACTGACTTTAAAAGGGGAAACAGTTCAAAGTAAGGTGGTTTTGCCAGACTGTAGTGGTAAAACTTGCCCTGAATTTACTGTAGAGCGCTTGCAAAGTAACTATCCATTTATTGATAAGATTATTGATCAACAAGTTTTAAAAGCACTCGGACAGATTCTTGAAATTGCAGAACCAGATGCAAAAACAGCAAAAACTGATAAAAAGGCAGAAGCTTCGGGAGTTGCTGCTGCTGACCAACAAGATAGTTTCGATGCTCAGGTTCAGCGCTATGCAAACTCATTTATTGGTTTAGACAAGGAACTAAAAGAGTTAAGTAGTAATCATCAGATTAATCTTTTAGTAAAACCTAAAATCATACAGTCGCAAGGTAAGGTCGTAACTGTTGTGGTTAACAGTAGTAGCTATTTGGGCGGGGCACATGGTTCGGCTGCACAGCACTATTACAATTTTGATTTAAAAGAGGAAAAGCAAGTTAAACTTGAAAACTTGCTGCGTCCAGAGAAAAAAGCGGCTTTAGAAAAGTTAGCACATGAGGCGTTTAAAGCTTGGGTGACTGACTCAAAACTTGCCAATAGTGTGAGTGAATATGAACAAGCTTGGCCATTTAAACTCACCGAAAACTTCTTGCTCGGTGATCAGGGCTTGATTCTTCAATATGGCGAATATGAAATTGGTCCTTATGTTGTGGGGTTGCCTCGTTTAGTTATTCCATACGACCAATTACAAGATGTATTGAAAGAAGAATATTTGCCGCAGCCTAAAGCTAAACCAGCTTCGACACCTGCCGAAAAAAGTGCTAGCTAATGCATTTGTTTGATACCCATACCCATTTCGATGTTGCCGATTTTGATAAAGATCGGCAGCAGTTAGCACTTGAGGCTAAAAAAGTGGGTGTGGATGCTTTGGTGTTAATTGGCTTTTTACAGTCACGTTTTGATGATTTGGTACACACTCATCATCAGCTCAAGCAGTGGGAGAATGTGCCCACTTCTTATTTAGCGCCGGGGTTGCATCCATTTTATATTGAGCAACATAGGCCAGAGCATCTTTCTCATCTTGAACAAATTTTGCAGCAAGAAGACTGCGTGGCAGTGGGTGAAATTGGCCTCGACACTTTTTTGAAAGAGCATAAGCAGCCCGATATATATGCCAAACAAAAACAGTATTTTGCCGATCAGTTAGATCTGGCAACTCAATACCAAAAGCCAGTGTTACTTCATATTCGAAAAGCACACGGGGACGTATTAGCAATATTAAAAGCACATAAGTTTAAACTCGGTGGAATTGCTCATGCCTTTAGTGGTGGAGTGGAAGAGGCAAAAGGCCTGATTAAGCTTGGTTTTAAAATTGGTGTGACGGGACAAGTGACTAACCCGAATGCGAAAAAGCTTCATACTGTGGTACAGGCTATAGGTGCAGAGCATTTAGTGATTGAAACAGACTGTCCTGATATGACCCCGCTTTGCTGTCAAACTTCAACTGAGCAGCGTACCCGCAATACGCCTGTGAACTTACCTTATGTACTCAAAAGTTTGGCCGAAAATTTAAATATGGCCGAGGCAGATTTAGCTGATTTGCTATGGAAAAACTCACTATCAGCATTGAAATTATCGTAATAAAAATCAAAGATTAGAAATAGTAACTAAAACAAAACACAGCGATGAAAAAAGAAGCTTAAAGTAAGAAAACAACATGTAAAAACGTGAAAAATAACATTGCCAGACATGGGAGGATAACCCAATGGCTAAGTATAGCAATATCAATAGTTTTAATGCTCTACAGACGCTAACAGTAGGTTCCAGCAATTATCAGATTTTTAGCTTAACCCAAGCCGAGAAAAAGCTAGGTGACATTGCCAAACTGCCGAAATCATTAAAAGTACTGTTGGAAAACTTATTACGGTTTGAAGATCAGCACAGTGTTAAAACAGAACACATTCATGCTTTAGCTGAGTGGCTAAAAACCCGTACTTCCGATCAGGAAATTCAATATCGACCTGCACGGGTTTTAATGCAAGATTTTACCGGTGTTCCGGCAGTTGTTGACTTGGCTGCAATGCGTGCTGCAATGGCACAAGCGGGCGGCGACCCTGAAAAAATTAATCCTTTATCACCTGTAGACTTAGTCATTGACCACTCCGTGATGGTAGACTATTTTGCCGATGATCAGGCTTTTGAAGAAAACGTTCAAATTGAAATGCAGCGTAATGGCGAGCGATATCAATTTTTGCGTTGGGGACAATCTGCATTTAATAACTTTAGTGTTGTGCCACCGGGTACCGGTATTTGCCATCAGGTCAATTTAGAGTATTTGGCTCAAGCGGTGTGGCTAGGTGAAGACAATGGTCAAACCTTTGCTTTCCCTGACACGTTAGTAGGTACAGACTCACATACCACTATGATTAATGGTTTAGGGGTTTTAGGTTGGGGTGTTGGTGGTATTGAAGCAGAAGCTGCCATGTTGGGTCAGCCTATCTCTATGCTTATTCCTGAAGTGATCGGTTTTAAACTGACCGGAAAATTACAAGAAGGAATTACGGCAACTGACTTGGTACTCACCATTACTCAAATGCTTCGCCAAAAAGGTGTGGTAGGTAAATTTGTAGAATTCTATGGCGATGGCTTAGCCGACTTACCACTTGCTGACCGGGCGACCATTGCCAACATGGCACCTGAATATGGCGCAACTTGTGGCTTCTTCCCAATTGATGAAGTGACTTTGGGTTATTTGAAATTAACTGGCCGTCAAAGTGACCGTATTGCACTGGTTGAAGCATATAGCAAGGCACAAGGCTTATGGCGTAATCCGGGTGATGAACCTGTTTTCACAGATACCTTAAGTTTAGATATGAGTACGGTTCAGGCAAGTTTGGCAGGTCCAAAACGCCCTCAAGACCGTGTGCTTTTATCAGAAGTACCAAAAACGTTTAATGCGCTCATGGAGCTAACACTTAAGCCAGCCAAAGAAGCCAAAGAGCGTTTGGAAAATGAAGGCGGTGGTGGTACGGCTGTAGAAGCGACCAAAGCCAATATTCAGCATGAAAGCCCGTCTTGTGTGATTGAAGGGCAGGAATATCCATTAAATCATGGTGATGTCGTCATTTCAGCGATTACTTCATGTACCAATACCTCTAACCCAAGTGTAATGCTGGCGGCAGGTTTACTTGCTAAAAAAGCCATTGAAAAAGGCTTGCAGCGTAAACCGTGGGTAAAAAGTTCACTTGCACCTGGTTCTAAAGTCGTAACCGACTATTTATTGGCTGCTGGACTTACCCTGTATTTAGATGAGTTAGGCTATAACTTGGTAGGTTATGGTTGTACAACGTGTATTGGTAACTCGGGTCCTTTACCTGAACCAATTGAAGATGCAATTCAGTGTCATGATCTAAACGTGGCATCTGTACTTTCGGGTAACCGTAACTTTGAAGGTCGTGTACATCCATTGGTTAAAACCAACTGGCTTGCTTCGCCACCACTCGTAGTTGCTTATGGTTTAGTTGGGAATATCCGTACCGATTTAACGACTCAACCAATCGGGCAAGGGAAAGATGGGCAACCTGTTTACTTAAAAGATATCTGGCCAAGTCAGGCAGAAATTGATGCCGTCTTACAAAAAGTAAATACCGACATGTTCCACAAAGAATATGCTGCGGTGTTTGATGGTGATGAAAGCTGGCAAGCGATTCAGATTCCAAAAAGTAAAACTTACGAATGGGCTGATGATTCGACTTATATTCGTCATCCGCCGTTCTTTGAAGGTATTGGTGAGCCACCAAAACCAATCAAAAATATTGAACAGGCACGTATTTTGGCAGTGCTTGGAGACTCGGTAACCACCGACCATATTTCACCAGCGGGTAATATCAAAAAAGACAGCCCGGCAGGTCGATACTTACAAGAGCAAGGTGTTGAGCCAAAAGACTTCAACTCTTATGGTTCACGACGTGGTAACCATGAAGTCATGATGCGAGGTACCTTTGCCAACATTCGTATTAAAAACGAAATGTTGGGTGGCGAAGAAGGCGGTAATACCATTCATGTACCAAGTGGCGAGAAACTTGCCATTTATGATGCGGCGATGCGTTACCAACAAGAACATACACCGCTTGTGATTATTGCTGGTAAAGAATATGGAACAGGTTCTTCACGTGACTGGGCTGCCAAAGGTACGAATTTGCTAGGTGTTAAAGCTGTGATTGCTGAAAGTTTTGAACGTATTCACCGTTCAAACTTGGTGGGTATGGGCGTGTTGCCATTACAGTTTGTTGATGGTCAAACCAGACAGTCGCTTAACTTAACTGGTCATGAGGTTATTTCGATTCGTGGTTTATCGGATGGCATTCAGCCTCATGAAATTCTTGAAGTTGATGTGAAGGCGCCAAATGGAGTAGCCAGCCACTTTAATGTGTTATGTCGAATTGATACGTTAAATGAGGTTGAGTACTTTAAGGCAGGTGGTATTTTGCATTATGTACTACGGAATTTAATTGCTGGTTAATGTTGTCTTGAGATTAATACCAATCAATATTTTTATTGGTTGGTATTAATTGAGCTTTTACATTAGAACTTTTCATTTTATTTGCTTGAGCTAATCATCATTCACAACCTGCCCATTATAAAAAGATAATAGTTTCTGCGATTCTTCTGATACTCGTGAACAGATGACAGGTTTTGTGAATGAGAAAGTTTTTGCTTACTTTTTTAAAAAAGTAAGAAGATTTAGCTGTTAGTAATTGAATTATAATGATAAGACTTGTCGTGAATTTAAATATCACCATCTCAAGTTTTCTTTGATCTGAAATACACTTTCTTCTGAAAAGCAGTAAAATACTCTCCGTGTTTTATATCCCCTCAAAGAGTAGCAATGACCGATCTTCAACAAGATGAATATGACCGCCGTTTTGCAGGTGTAGCCAAAATTTATGGTGATTCATCGTTCCAGCACTATGAACAAAGTCATGTGATGGTGATTGGTATTGGTGGGGTTGGCAGTTGGGCGGTAGAAGCTTTAGCACGTACAGGTATTGGCGAGATCACACTAGTCGATATGGATGTGGTTGCGGCATCAAATGTGAACCGTCAGCTACCTGCAATGACCTCTACTCTGGGCTGTGAAAAAGTTGAGATTATGGCGGAGCGTTGTCGCCAAATTAACCCACGTATTAAAGTTAATATTATTGATGACTTCTTAACACCAGAGAATGTCGCAGAGCTTTTAAACCCTATACCAGATATTGTTTTGGACTGCATCGATGACGTTAAAGCAAAACTGGCTTTAATGCTCCATTGTCGTTTTAATAAAATTCCTTTGATTGTGTCGGGTGGGGCAGGTGGTAAGCTCGATCCACTTAAAATCCGTGTGGCTGATTTATCAAAAACAGAGCAAGACCCAATGTTAGCGAAGTTACGTAGTCAGCTTCGTGCTCGCGGCATATGTAAAAAGCCAAAAGAGAAATTTGGCATTACCTGTATTTATTCTATCGACAATCCGTTTTCTAGTGCGGATGTCTGCCCATCGGCAGGGTTGCGCTGTGGTGGCTATGGTTCAGCAGTAGTAGTGACTTCAAGCTTTGCCATGATTGCTGTGGCCGAAGTTTTGAAAAAACTCGATTTAAAGAAAGCCTAATTTAAATATTGAAAAGGCATGCGCTTAGGTGAGAGTACATGCCTTTTATTTTTGAGAGAAACTATTTAATCGTACAGCTCTATGTGGTCTTGCTGTGGCTGTGTAGGTAGCTGCTGATCATAAAATTTAAAGCACCATAAAATTAAAATAACGATGGTGCATATTGCGAAACCTTTTAAATACTTCATGAAGAATTCAATCAAGTGAATGGTCTTAATAAAATTCTAGCGAAGGGAATCTATCTAATCTAATATAGAAAATAGACCGAATGATCTAATTTTGAGATGATAATGCTCACATTAAAACAATTCCAATATTTCATAAAAATTGTTGAAGAAGGGAGTTTTACCGCTGCTTCCGAAAAGCTATTTATTGCTCAGTCTGCTTTAAGTCGACAAATGAAGCTATTAGAAGAAGAGATAGGTTTTCAGTTGTTTGATCGCACGGATAAAAGGGTAAAACTCACGGCAGCGGGAGAAGTGTTTTATAAGAAAATAAAAGATAATTTGCTCTACTTAAATGAAATTATTGATCTTGCCAAGAGTGTTTCGGAAGGGAAAAACCGCCAGATTAAAATTGCTCATTCAAGTAGCATTGTTATGGATCATAAAAAGGTACAAATATTAAAAGAAGTTAGCTTAACGCAGCAGCTGAGTTTTGAGATCAATACCTTGTCATCCGAGCAGCAAATCTTAGCTTTAATGAACGGTGAAATTGATATTGGTTTTATTAGACCTCCCGTTCGGCACACTCTAGATGAGATGAGCATTCTTAAGTTATATGAAGAGCCTTTAATGGTGGCTGTGCATACCGAGCATGCCAAATTTGCTAAAGCAGAAAAGGTTTATTTAAAAGACTTGAAAGATGAGTGTTTTGTAACTACAGCTCATGCTGACAGAGGGGGCTTAAGTTATTTGGTCGCAAATCTGTGTTTAGCTGCAGGATTTACTCCACAAAAAGCCCCCATTCTGTCACGTAAGGTTTCGCAGTTACAATTGGTCGCTGCAAATTTGGGAATCAGTATAGTTCCTGAAGAGTTCAAACAAATTTTGCCTAATCAGGTAAAGCTATTACCTTTGGCAGATGATTTGTCATTCTCAGAAGTTTTGTTGGTTTATAGAAAAGATCAGGATGAAATGATTCAGCATTGTGCCGAGCAAATTCATCAAATGTTTCGATCTTAAAAAGCAGTAAATTAACCTAATCTGTAGTAAGTATAGGTGACGTTGTCATCTTTATAGACGTCGTAACTGCTTTGTTTGAAGTCCGAAACCCATTCACTTCCTGTGTAACCAGCGATGTGACCATAAACATGGTTGCGAGTTCTGTGAATGATGTAAATGTCACCTTCTTGAGGCTCATCAAAAGCTGGGTTAATTTCTTTATAGCCAATCTTTTTCAGGGTATCGCCCCAATCAGATGCTGCAATTGGGTGGTTTTCAACATCGGCACCAGCAGATTCAAGTGCAAGACGAATGCTACGTGCACAACGAGCTTTGCTGCGTCTAGAAGTAACACTTTCTAATTTTGCTACGAATTTTTCTACATCAATGGCTGGAGGGGTATTGCTTGCAGTGCGGTGATTGTTGGGTTTCATGGTGAAGGGATAAGGAAGGCTTGGTGTGCTGTGTGATACAACAATCGCTGCCTGATTTGAATCCTGATACATATAGTTATCAGCTACTTGTCCGTCATAAATAATCATCGTGAAATCTCTACCCGTACTACCTATATCCGTATTTAGAAAATCACCACCTACCTGTGGCGTTCAGAGATACTAATTGCCCAAACTTAAAAGTTTTGTTTATGTTATGTAATAACGTATCTTTTTTCCAGTTTTTATTTCTGACTGCGAAAAAATAGCCTAGTTAAAATAGTAGCTAAAACTAGTAAAATTTAAGTAACTGATATTATTGAGTATAAATAAATAATCAGAGCTTAAATTTGAATATTTCGAGCCGACATTTGCGAATATACTCAAAATCTAAGTCTCTGATTTAAAATGCCACATTTTCTTACAATTTAAGAAGGCTGAGTGGGCTTAAGCCTGATGCTCTTTCACATATTCTTCAGTACGAATAATCGCAGCTTGCATGTTTCGAATAGCATTCTCGACATCAGCTAAAGTTTTTGCATTTCCACCGCTTAATGCTTGACGCCATTTACGGGCACCCGGTAGATTTTGAAATAAACCTAAAATATGACGCGTAATGATAGAGAGTGGAGCTCCTTCCGCCATACGTTGTTCAATATAAGGCAACATCTGCTCCATGATATCGAAACGGTCTGGTGCTTCTAAATTCCAAAGTTGGCCAAGCTCAGCAAGTAGATAAGGGTTGTGATAGGCTTCACGACCAATCATCACGCCATCAACGTGCTGTAAATGAGCTTGAGTTTCGGCAAAAGTTTTAATTCCGCCGTTAATTTCAATCGTTAAGTGCGGGCGTTCTTGCTTTAAACGGTAAACATCTTCATAGCGTAGCGGTGGTACTTCTCGGTTTTCCTTCGGAGATAAACCTTTTAATATCGCAATACGGGCATGTACGACAAAGTGTGTGCAGCCCGTTGCCGCAACGGTATCTACGAAGTGCAGCATTTCTTCGTAAGACTGCATGTCATCAATACCAATACGGTGCTTAACCGTTACTGGAATATTCACCGCTTTTTGCATGCTATGAATACATTCAGCAACTAAGTCTGGCTCTGCCATTAAACATGCGCCGATTTTATTGTTCTGTACACGGTCACTTGGGCAGCCTACATTCAGGTTGACTTCGTCATAGCCCCAGTCTTCAGCCATTTTTGTACAAGTGGCAAGCTCTTGAGGATTTGAACCACCAAGTTGCAGTACGATTGGGTGTTCTTGAGCGTTATAGTCCAAGTGGCGTTTTGCATCGCCAAATAAAATCGCGCCTGTTGTCACCATTTCGGTATACAGCACAACGTTTGGGTTAAACAACCGTGCAAAGAATCGGTAATCCTTTGTAGTCCAGTCCATCATAGGAGCAACGGATATTCTTGGAGTAATTGATTTAATTACGTTTTTAGAAATATCAGTCATTTAAGCACCTATCTTAATGTGTGAATACTTGCGTTTACTCGTGTTTATTTGCGTTTATCTGTGTTTTGTGCAACCTTATTGCAACCTTCAATCACACAAAATGTTTTGATATTGCAACCATGGGAACTATTACAAAACGTACGACAACAAAGGGCGAGGTTCGCTATCGTGCTTTACTGCAAATTCGCAAGCAGGACGCGAAGTATACAGAATCTAAAACTTTTAGTAAAAAGTCTCTAGCCGAAGCCTGGCTAAAAAAACGTGAATCTGAAATTGAAGAGAATCCAAGCATAATTTTAGAACTTAAAAAAAAGTTAGGTGATATAACTTTAGCTGAAGCAATTGAGTTATATCTTGAAGAGGTCACAAGTTATGGCCGTTCAAAAAAATCTACACTTAAACTTCTTACTAGATTTCCGATCGCTAAAAAACAAATATCAACTTTAACTAGGCAGGACTATGCCGAACATATCCGTGCACGTAGAGAAGGAAAATTAGAGGAATATAGAGTTAAAGCTATTGGACCAGCGACCGCAAATATGGATTTACAATATATAAGAACGATTTTGAATCATGCGGATTTAGTTTGGGGTTTAAAGGTAAATTTTGATGAGCTTGAAAAGGCTTCTAAAGGGTTAAGAAATGCCAGGGCAATAGGTAGTTCACGAAAACGACTTAGATTACCGACAACTGAAGAGTTGCAAAAATTGACTACTACAGCGCTCCAGTATTACTACATGACTCAATACCCGGATGTCCCAATTCATCTCATTATGTGGTTAGATATTTATACTGGCCGTCGGCTTAACGAATTATCACAATTAAGAATAGATAATTACGACAGGGAAAATCATCGCTGGTTGTTAAAGGCTGTAAAGAACCCAAAAGGTACAATTGGCAATGATAAATACTTTGTAGTGGACGAAAGAGCCGAAAAAATAATTGATCTTTTGCTTGAGCCTGAATTAAGAAAACGTATGTTAAGACGCGGTGGTGATCCAGCGTTATTACTACCATTTCATGATAACGTAATTGATCGTAGCTGGCAGAAAATTAAAAATATGGCTGGTATTGAGGGATTAAGGTTTCATGATTTGCGTCATGAAGCTGCAACAAGGCTTGCTGAGAAGGGTATGAGTATTCCATTAATACAACAGTACACATTGCATGAAGATTGGAATAGTTTAAAAATTTACGTTAATTTAAACACAATAAGAAAGACTGTATTAGATTTTGATGAAGCTATAGAAAATGCTAGAAATGCCAAATTAGGTGATTTTATATAATATTAAGCCCCTTTATTCAGGGGCTTTTTCTTCAGCTTTCTTTAGATCGTCCAGTACTTGAGCCATGACTAGAAAGCCAAGTCTTACACGTTCCACCGCTTTGTTTATTGTAGGATCATCATAATGAAACTTGTGATCTCGTAATCTTGGTATAGGTGGGCTTTTTCCTTCACGTAAATATAAATCAACAATTGTTCCTGTTAATTTTGATTCCAGTTTTTTGACAAACTCAGGATCAGCAAGCATTTCGATATAGGTAGCCATTAGAAGTCACCCCCGCTTAGCATGGTGCCTAAACCGCCATCAGCAGCCTCTAACTCCCGTTGAGGGCGACCACTTGAGCCATGAGAGTTCCCAAGCATTAAAACTAGACCATCGTTCGCACTGTAATACTCTGCATCAGGGAAGCTTTTGCGAATGTCTTTCATAAGTTTTTCAAGACCTTTGGTTAGTCTTTTGAATCGCTTCTCAAAGTTTGGGTTAGCTTGGTTTAAACAATCATTAGCATCGACATCACCACCAGCGATTGCGTTCAGTACATCTTCTTCTGTCATATACATTTTTAATAAGCCTCTTTAAGTTCTTCTTTTAAGTTATAAAGCTCAATACCTTCATCATCTCCTAAAGGTAGTAAATACTTTCCTTCGTAACCAACATCACCATAATATTTAACGCTACCATCCCAGATTATAATTCCGCTGTCACAAGCAACTTCCCATATCCCATGAGCGATATGAGTACCTGTTGGGTCTCTACATTCAACACTTTCATGATATGCAATGATTTTCACAAGTTTGCCATCATTCTCATGACAAACAATGTCACTGATAATCATAGCTAAACCACCTACCTGTAATCTGCTCATGAATTATCTCCTGGAATTGAGGTAGACCAATCTGGACCTTCAGCTAAATCAATTCCTATTGTCATGCTGGTATATGGGAAAAATACGCATCCAGCTTTGCTATTTGACAAAACAGGAAGACCATATTGAATTTGATGCTTAACATCATTTATATAAACATCTTCATAATCTGATATAGCTTGTTTAAGTCTTTCAGTAGAGCATCTAAATATTTCACCAGACTCTTTTAAATAAACTGTTTCCCCGCAATCCGAAAGGTTACAGATTAAAAGGTCTTCTTTGGCTTCTGAAATTCCACCAAGTTTTGTGATGATTACTATTGATTCTACAAATTGTTTTAGCTCTAAAAGGTCTGACATTTCGGGTGCATCCCATACCCGATTTGATGTTCTTTGATAAGTAAACTTTTTGAGATATTCGTTGTATGACATCACATTGCCATTTTTGCTTTTTTTGTAATAAATACAGAGATATTCATTTCGATAAACAACTTTTAATGCTTGGTCTGGCGCGTTTTCAACAATTTCTTTGGTCTTCTCAAAGGAAAAGTTTTGGATAAATTTGTATGCCTTCATCTCTTTGTTCCTTTCTTTTTCGCTTTATAGCGGTAACTGGCATTGTTTTGGCAGGTGACGCATTTGTAATTAAAGCCAGTTAATGTTTTTGGGCTTTTCATAATCATGAATTTAGTTTCACCATGACTGTTACACATGCCAGTAAAATGTTTTTGGTTTTGTTCAATGGCTAAAGTCATAAGTTCGAAATTCAATTGAACACGCTTATTATTTGCCTGAACTTCTGCATCGGTAAGTGATCTATATCGACACTTCTTGCAACGTGCATTGTTGTTATCAAAGTAGTAATCAGTTAAACCGTGTTTACTGCAAATTGCTTGAAATTCGGTAAGGCCAAGCTTTCGTGCATTCTCATAAGTTTCACGATTACAGATTCGGTTCATTTCAGCTTCAGTAAAAATATAAAGCTTGGTTGGTTTCTTAGGTCTACCAATTGATTTATTAACTTTTGTCTTGTTGGCCACCTTCTCCAGCTTCGGCTTTTTAGCCTTAACTGGAGCTTTTTTGGTTACCTTTTCAGCGTTATATTTTTCAATGTCCAGTGGTTTTACCTGGACACGTTCTTTAGGAATATTTCCATCTGGAAAATTAGTAAAGCCTGGCTCAAGCAATGTGATTATGTTTCCTTTAATTTTTAACCACTGTTCAACTGCTTCATTTAGGTTTGGCTTTACATATAAATTTGGGCGGATAGTTTCATCAAACATAATGAACACCTATGCATGCATAGCCTGGTGATCTTTTAGGGCAATTTGGCTTTGCTTATCTAAATAAACTGCCAAATCTGCAAGGTTCACCATCCAAGTTGATTTTTTGTTATCCGGTTCGCTACGAAATGCAGGAAACGGTAACTGTTGACTGTTCGCACGTCGTCTAGCTTCAGCAATTTGCATGTGATTGAAATAGTCCTTAATAATCGTTTCCAATGGAACTACTGGTGACTGATAACGAGCTACAAGCAAAAATAGACTATTAGCAAGAAACGGTTTGTCTGGAGTTGTCATAGGTCCTCCTTAGTTTTTCGCCATACTTCAGCAGGGACAATTGCATCTTCATAACCAGGCTTATTGTGCAGACTAAGGGATAGCAACAAATCCTCTTGTGCTTCTGGATCGGCCACAATTAATTGCGTTGCAATATGCCCGGTATAATGAAAAGAAAAACGTTGTGAACCGTCTTCAAGATCAGTCACAATTACATTTGTGACTAAATCAAGGTTAATAAAGTGCTGATGTTTAAGGTTATCTTTAACAAATAACATTAGATTTTCTCCAAGCAACTAACTAAGAGATAGCCCGCCAATAACAGGCCAATTATTGAAAAACCAGCTAGCTTTTCCATTTCATTCTCTCCAGTTGACGCAATTTGATGTGTCACATTGACCAGAGATATGACCGTTGTGTGAGCTGATTGAATAAATCACTTCACCTTCATTACAGATCGGGCAATCGAGCGTGCCATTGATTGTTTGAGCGGGACGTTTTACACCGTGTTTGTCGGTAATTACCTGGCGAACTTTTAAATACGCATCGGACCAATTCATACTGTTCTGCCCCCATGAATAGCCTGGATAAGTTGGCGTTGTGCATCTTGTAAACGTGCAACCAATTGGCTTACTGATTTACCGAAAGGCACAACAATAGCTACGGTGCGATTTTCCCAATCTTTTTTGGCGTGCTGATAACCACCGAAGTAAACGTAAATACGAACTTCTTCAGTGTGGTTATAAAGTTTGAAATTGATCTGTAGTCCAGGCTTAGAAAGCTGAAAGCAGCTACCAGCCAATTTCATGATTTCTTGCTGAACTTGTGGTGAGTTTTGGACCATTGATCAAGCCTCCAAAACCGAACCGTGAAAAGCAGAACTTAGTTCTTCAGTCCATTTAACCTTTTCAACAAGGTTAATAAATTCAAGGTTATAAGCTGAATCAATGAAGGCATTTGCCTGGGCAATCGCAATAACGAGTTCATTGCCGTTAGAAGCTTTTGAAATGTTGGAGATAGCGCATTTGATTTGATCAATCGATCTTTCACGATAGAAATCAAAATCACGCTTTGGTTGGGCAAAATCAGGGGCAAATAGTCGAGCATCAACAAGGATGTCGAATTGGGTTTTAGCAGGGTTATGTTTTTTCATGACTAAATCCTAAGTTAGATTAGATGTATTAAAACTAATCTAGCTTAGATTTTTAGTCAATCAATATTTCTAAGTTTACTTAGATTATTTTTTTTATTATTGATTTATAAGAATTTTTTTGGAGGTTCAAATTTACCCACATATTTACCTTTATAAATACAATTTTCTTTAAGAGGGATAATGTTCGGATGGAAATTCCCATTTAAAGCTTGTAAGTACATGTTTTTATTCTCTCTAACAAGAGCTTTGAATGTTGCTTGATCATCACACATTGCAACAATCATTTCACCTGTTTGAACGTATTCAAGTGGAATATCTGGATCAATACAGATTAAATCCCCATCTTTGAAGTGTGGGGTGTTGCTTGTGCCCTGAACAATCATATAAAAACTGTTTCTTCCTGCTTCTGGTGGAGCAGGTAACCATAGTTCAATTTCATGTGGTTGAATTGATCTTACATTGGTCCAGTTTCCAGCTTGAACATAATCGAGCACAGGCAGCATCCTTGTAATTGGTCTAAAGTCTTTAACAGATTGCTCATTATTATTAACACCATATTTTAAATAATCAATTGTAGTATCAAGGACCTGACACAAAGCCTCTAAATTTTCGTATTTAGGCTCATTTACGTCTTTTTCCCAAAAACCGACTGTTACATCAGATACTCCAACTAGATCGCCAAGTTTTACTTTGGATAATTTTTTTTCTTTCCTAAGTTTTTGTATACGTAAACCAATGGTTTCCATTTCTAAATCCTACAATGATTATCTAAGTTATCTTAGCTATTGACTATCGAAGTTAACTTGTGTCTAATAAATTCTAAGTTTACTTAGATTTTTTGGTGACAGTATGACCCGTACAGAAGCTCTAGAGCTACTTAATTGCAAAAAACTTTATCAATTAGCAGAAAAACTCGAATTGACCACTTCTGCAATAGCTCAATGGGGTGATGAGGAAGACATCCCTGATTATCGTGAATATGAAATCAGAGAGTTAGCGGCTGGCCGAGTTCCTAAACGCCTCCAAAAGAGCAAGCAGAATTTAGTGCATGTAAATAATTAAAAAAATGAATGAAATCGGAGATTTTTAACATGGTTTTATCTTTAATCGAACGTCGTGAAAAAACGGTAATGTCATTAGAGCAGGCTTTAAAGGCTGCTGTTTATCGTCCAGGTGATGAATACCTAATGGCGCAAATTGCAGAAAAGAACGGATGGAATATCAATACGTTCCGTAGTTCCATCAATCCAACGACTCCTACACATAAAGCAAATATTTACCATTTTGAAGCTATTTTGGATGAAACAAAAGATAGCCGAATTATGGATAGTGTTTGTGCAATTCATGGAAATGCGGCTTGGTTTGAGCTACCTAAAACCGAAAATTTAAATACCACTGATTTTGTTATGAAAATAGGAAAATTGGCTCAAGAGCAGGGTGACTTATCTCAATCCGTAGCTAAAGCCATTGGCGATGGTTGCATTAGTGAAGATGAGTTAGCGGTAATTCGTAAAGATGCATTTGAACTTATTCGTGTTGTTTCAACGATTCTAGCTATGGCGGAAGAACATTATCGAGGTGAACATGGCTAGACCTAAAAAGGGCCTTGATTTAAAAATTGTTAAAGAAAAGACCTTCAATCAATGGGATGCAATTTATCCTCAATTTGGCATTACCATGCCGCCTAAAAAAAGACATTCCTCATGTCCTTCGTGTGGTGGTGAAGATCGTTTTTATTACGATGACAAACAGGGGTTCGGTGATTTTTTCTGTAATAACTGTGGAGCTGGGGATGGTATTGCTTTAATTGGACGTGTGACTAATTTGGCTTTACCTGAAATTATTAAAGAATTGGCCGCAATCGTTGGTATTTCTGAAGAAACCGTAATCACCGAAGCAGATCGGGAGAGATGGAGAAAAGAGGCTGCTTTACGTAAACGTATGCATGAGGAAGAGCTGGAAAAAATCCAAAAAAATGCAGCAAAAAAGGCTCTTCGTTTATGGAATAACACACACCAAGGTGAAGAGAAAAACTGTATATACTTAAAAGACAAGCAAGTCAAAATTTTTGATTGCCAGGTCAACTTTGATGGCGATTTGATTGTGCCATTGTTTAACGAAAAACGAGAATTATGGAACCTTCAATATATTAAAGCTGACGGTTCAAAAAAGTTTTTACCAGGTGGACGTAAGAAAGGCTGTTTTCATATTATTGGCACAATTGATCTAGCTGATCCTGTGATATGTATTGCAGAGGGGTATGCAACAGCCGCATCAATACACATGGCAACCAATTTACCTGTCGTGGTTGCGTTTGATGCAGGTAACTTGCCACCAGTAGGACAAGCAATTCGGTCAATAGAACCAAATGCACGTTTGCTTTACTGTGCAGACGACGACAGCGCAAAAGAAGATACTGGCCGAAAAATGGCAAATGAAGCTGTTGCTGTGACAGGCGGTATGGTTATTGTGCCAATCTTCAAGCATGAAGATGGTATCAGTAATGAATCACAAGAGATGGCACAGCAACAAGCATTAACTGACTTTAATGATCTTCACGTGAACTTTGGCTTAGAGGCGGTCAAGGGACAGATCGAAAGAGCCTTGGCTTCTTTCGCATCTTTCCCCGCACCCCTTTCCCCAACAGACCACAAAAATGAGGGTCAAGATCGTGATATTTCATCAAATCAAACTGCTTCAACTGATTGTGTGGCAGAAAATGGGGGTTCCAAGGGGGAGGAAGGTGTATACACCCTTAATCTGGAATCATGTCTAGGTCGGTTTTGCCAGATTGAAGGTGAATCTAAATATTGGGATATGCATAGGAAGGTCCAGATCAAGAAAACAGCCTTCCAAGATATGTTGGGCAAAGGCTTATTTGCTGAATGGTCGAATCACCCTAAGCGTAAATTAATTGATAGCAACTCTGTTAAGAATATCTTAAATAAAGATATGGACCGACTTGAGCAGAATATGAGTGAAAGATTCATTATGCTCGAAGGTACAAAAGAGTCATGGGATGTGAAGAGAAGGCGCACCGTCCGCAACGATACGATCAAGGATAACTTTCGTTCTGGTTATGAAGTTTGGATTAAGTCAGAAAATAAAAAAATGATTTGGTTTGAAGACCTTGTATTCAATCCGACCATGAACGTAAAGCCTGGTCAAATTAATATGTTTGATGGGTTGCCGATAGCACCAATGCTAAATGATGTTGACCAGATGATCCCTATTAAGAGTGCAACTGAACTATGCCAGCCAATCATAAAATTACTTAATCACACATGTAATTATGACAAGGTTGTAGTGGATTGGATTTTAAAGTGGTTAGCTTATCCATTGCAAAATCAAGGCTCTAAAATGGCTACATCAATTCTCATGCATGGTGAAATTCAGGGAGCAGGAAAGTCATTATTCTTTGGAAAAGTTATGCGAGAAATTTATGGCAAGTATTGCGTGACACTTGGTCAAAACGGGCTTGAGTCAATCTATACAGATTGGGCTGAACAAAAGCTTTATTGCATATTTGAAGAAATTTTTAACAATAAATCTAAGTACGGAATGATGGGCTTGATTAAGCATATGATTACGGGAGAAACGATTCGTATTGAGAAGAAATTTATGAGTGGTTATGAACAATCTAACCATATCAACTGTGTGTTTTTATCAAATGATACTCAACCATTGCCCTTAGAGGAAAAAGATCGACGCTTTCTTGTCGTTAAACCCTGTGGGAAATTAGATGATGAACTAAAGCATGAAGTGCTTCAGTGTATCGATGGCACGGGAATTGATGCGTTTTACACTTTTCTTTTGCAACTACCCTTAGATGGCTTTACTACGCATACGGAACCGCCATATACAGATGCTAAGCGAGACATTATTCAATATGGTTTGCCTTCTTGGAAGTTGTTTTATCAGAAGTGGAGTACTGGTGAGCTTGATTATCCTTTCTGTTGTTGCTTATCAACCGATCTATACAAGGCATATGTGAATTGGTGTAGGCATTCAACAGAAAAGCCATTACCCGAAAATAAGTTTTCTTTTCAGATTGCAACTATTCCTGGCGTAACCAAAAGGCTTGGACGTTATAGAGAGCAAGGAACAGGCTATAGCGTGATAAAACCTGAGAAGCAGAAGACAATAATTTTTGTTCGTGAGCATGATCCTCAATCAAATGAAACGTTAGTTGATTGGTTGACTTCACAAATACATGAGTTTAGTGCTAAAGTGCATGGAGATGTCCCAAATGTTTTACAACAAGCACAATAATACTGACATCACCCAATGTTGTTTTCATGACGTGTTAAGGGTGTTAAGGGACATGTTAAGGGTATTTTTATGCACCCTTAACATCACCAAATCAAATCATACCAATGCTTACAGCCTTAATGTTAAGGGTGTTAAGGGTTTTGTGCGCGCGCGCATACGCGTGATAATTATTTTTATAATTAAGTTAATTAATGAATTAATTACCAAAAACTCTCCCGTGCGTGAGAAAAACACCCTTAACACTATTAACACCCTTCACAAGCCTTACCAACTAAGAGTTTTATATTTTTATACCCTTAACAACACTCTTAACACCCTTAACATTGTGTAATGGACTAGGTGCATAATGGAAAAATATTTACGGTTATTGAATCCTAAAACTACCAACTATGAAGCTATACCTTCAGGTTGTCATGGTGCTTTGACTGCTGCGGACGTTTGTATAGCTATGAGTTATGCAAAATTAACTCCTTTGCAGGATAATTTATTCCGCTTGAAATACTTGGGCGCAAACAACATTGAGAATGTGGAGTTATTTAGCAAGTTATTGCTTACAAAGTATCAAGATAAATTTATTCAAGCAGGTGTGAACATGATCTATCACTTGCCAATCGTTCGCGTTGCTTTGGTTGAGTTCTGTTTAGTATCTGCTGATTACAAACCTACTGAACGTAACCGTGAAATTATTTCTGGATTCAGTGATACAACTGTACGCAACCACATGAAAGGCCACATTGATAATGTTTTAGCTGATCTAAAACAGGCATGTGAATTAGGTGAAGAAAAGATTATTAAGCAGGTCTATTGCTCTAAGTAAACTTCGGTATTGACACAAAAGCAAAGTTAAGTTAGATTTCTCCACAATGGATAACTGTATTAAACGCTGTAGTTTCCTTCAGAGCTGAAAAGCTCTCTTTCAAAGCCCGCATGACTTCCTTGGACATGCGGGCTTCTTTTTTGGAGTCGGTTATGGTCACAGGTAGATTAATTGTTGAAATGAAACCGTGGGTTTGTTACTCCGTCTATGCTCTGTATTTGATTGAGAAAAAGATTGGAAAACACAAACTGACTTCAAAATTGATGACAAAACTTTTAGAGCGTTGCATTCGATTTGAAGAGATTCATCATGACCAATCGTCCACCACAAAGAGCTAAGCGTCCTTGCTTGGTTGGCAGTTGTAAAGATTTTGCATCCAACAAAGGATACTGTGATCAGCATCAAAACCGGATCAAACAAAAAGATCGGGAGCGGGGCACAGCGCACCAGCGCGGCTATGATGCCCGTTGGGAAAAAGAAAGAACAAAATTCTTAGATGAGAACCCGCTATGTGCGGATCATCGAAAGCGCGGATTAGTTGAAGCCGCTACGGTTGTTGACCATATCGTCCCACACAAGGGTGACAAAGTTTTGTTTTGGGATAAGAACAATTGGCAACCGCTTTGCAAGTCATGCCATGACCGCAAGACCGCTACCGAAGACAAAGGCAGTTGGTCACCAGTTCAATCACCAAGTAAAGCAAATCGAGAAAGTGAAAACGAGTTTAAGACAGGTGACTTTGTTTTGCCTTCAACTGGTTATGCAATTGATTCGCTTGATTGCAAATTCACAGATCAATTCATGGTTACGGCAGTAGCTGCAAACATGGTTGAAGTTAGTGATGCCGATGGCTTTGTTCATCGTTTGCATCATTCGCACTTCAAGGCGGTGAAGGTATGAGTGAACGTGAAGTTATCTTACTTGGTGATCATGTTGTTTATCGTGATGACATCAAGGGCTTTGATGATATTGGTGTTGTGGTTCAAGCAAACTCAAGTTTGTATGTGATTTGGAATAATGAAACCACGCCACGAATTGAAATCTATGAGCGATTGCGCGGTGCTCGACTTGATGAAGTTGATGCAGGTTGCCGAGTGATTCGGGAGAATTTTTAATGATAGTCAAGATTAATTCAAATATATACGTTCTTGCTTCTGATGTTATCTCGATTAAAAAAAACCAGAGAACAGGCTCTGACAATTACGGGAAATGGTTTGCATACGTTAAGTCGGATCAAAACATTACTGGTTATGAAGTTCCTGAAGATGAAGTAAAAATTCTCGTTCAAGATATCAATCGTTTTACTGAAAAATAGGGGATAGGGGGTCAAAAGTCGAAAAGGCTCTCTCAGAAAAGACCGCCCCCCCGTGAAATTTTTACGTGGTCAAAAGTCCATAGGGGGGTATACCTCTAATATTTAATCAGTTTTAAATTTTTTGGAGGTTCTTATGTCAACTATGGGTCGTCCACCGAAGGGGCTACAAGAAAAAATTCTTAGCGGCAGCCGTATCCGAACCGATCGGGATGGGGATGCTCAAGAAGCTAATGCATCGGTTGCTTTGGGAATGCCACCTTGCCCTCGTTGGGTAAAAGGGGGCGCAAAAAAACATTGGGATACTTTGGGACCTGTATTAGTTCAGGCGGGTTTGTTATCTGTTGTTGATGGTGATGTGTTCGGATTGCATTGTGACAATATGGCCGCCTATGAAAAGGCGCTTGAAAAGTTAGAAGAAATAACTTCATGGGTGACAACAACGCCAAACGGTTTTGAGGTCCAAGCCGCTTGGTTGCAGGTTCGAAATAAATTACAAGAGCAAATTATTAAGACTGCTGCTGAATTTGGTTTAACACCAAGAGCACGTTCAAGCGTCAAAGTTAATAAACAACAGCAATTAGATTTGTTGGGTGCTGATGCTGGTCAGAAAGAAGAAAATGACCCATATGCAAACTTTTCAATTCGATCTAGTTAGTGAGTTTTTATGCGCGATTATTTCAAAATCGCACTTCAGTATTGCCATGACGTGCGCTCTGGAGTGCGTACTGCTGGGCAGCTAGAAAAATTTGCTGTTAAACGTTTTTTAAATGACCTTAATCGTTCTGGTATTCCATTGGGTTCGGGTGATGAAGAGTTAGAAAAATTACTCACATCCTTAAAAATTGGTTCTAAGCCGCCAGATATAAATTTTGAATTTAGATTCGATGTAGAGCGCGCACAACATGCGTGCTTTTTTATTGAAACTTGCCCGCATGTTGAAGGGGAATTAGCCCGCTTAAAACGTGATGGAACACGGCACTTATTAGTAATGTCACCGTGGCAGGTTTTTGTCACGGTCAATATTTTTGGATGGGTGGATTATGAGGGTTTACGTCGCTTCACATACGTCTATCTGGAAGTCGCTAAGAAGAATGGTAAAACCACTTGGTTGGCGGCTGTCGGTTTGTACATGGGATTCATCGACGGTGAACCCGGTTCAAATGTATATGCTGCCGCGACAACTAGAGACCAAGCCAACATTTTGTTTGGCGCGGCAAAAACAATGGTTGCTTATTCGCCAAAGATGCAAGAGCGCTTTGGTATCACTAAGCAAGAGTATTCGATTTTCCAAACGACAACGAACTCATCGTTTAAAGCGCTTTCACAGGATCGGGACGGGTCAAAAGACGGTTTTAACGTTCACTGTGGTTTGATTGATGAATTACATGCTCATAAAGATTCTGGTATGTATGACATTGTGTCAAACGGTATTGCATCTCGTGCGCAACCATTACTTTTTGCGATTACAACCGCTGGAAAAGATACAACATCGGTTTGTTATCGTGAAAGAAAAATTGTTGTAGCAATTCTGAAAGGTGAAGCAACGCACGAGCGTTATTTCGGGATGATCTTTTGCTTAGATAAAGGTGATGACTGGAAAGACCCTAAAAACTGGCCTAAAGCCAATCCCAACTATGGAATTTCGGTAAAACCTGAATATCTGCAAGGGATGGCTGATAAATGCAAAATTTCCCCTTCAAATGAAGCGATTTTTCGGCAAAAGCATTTAAATGAATGGGTAGGTGCGGTTGATGGCTGGCTTGCTGAATCTGTTGTGTCAAATTGTGAGGTTGAAGTCTCCTATAAAAAATTTAAAGGTGTTGTAGGGTTTGGTGGCTATGATTTGGCAAGTCGATTAGACCTTGCCTCATGGGTAGAGATGCGACCAAATTTTGAAGATGGAAAAATTATTTGGTATGTCTTTGCTCATAGTTACATCAATGAAAGAGTAATGGAGTCAACCGAAGCAATTAACGGTGAGATGCGACCGGATGATTACCCTGTTTGGCGTGATGAAGGTTGGTTGATTGAAACACCAGGTGCTTCAACAGATTTCAACCGTATCAAAGAAGACATTCTTGAACATCATAATGACTACCCATTTTATGAAGTTGGTCATGATCCATATCATGCTGAACAAGTGACTGCTGATCTACTCGATGCTGGTTTAAATGTAATTGAAGTTCCTCAAAGAACTGAATTTTTAAACCCGGCAATGCGTTGGATTGAAGTTTTGATTGCTGAAAATCGCATACGTTTTTGCGGTGATCCAGTTTTAAAGTGGTGCATTCTCAATGTGGTAGTTAAAGAGGATGCTAAAGAGTGTATTTTTCCTAGAAAAATTTCACGCGCCAAAAAAATAGATGCTGCGGTTGGGATGATTATTGCAGCTTCAAGGGCCATGTACTGGGATAAGGAAGAAGTTTTTGAACTTGTGCCAGGCGAAGAGAATGGGAATTTTGATGATTTTCTGAGTGGTATGATTAAGGTATCTAGACGATGAGTAAAAACCGCAATAAAGCTAAGGGTCGTCAAAAAGATGACCTAAAAAAGCTGAAAGTGCGGGGAACTGGACCAATGCAAGACAGAACGGGGACGACCTTAATTGATCGTCCCCGTTCTGCTGTAAGGACGGCAAAGCCCGTTACTTTTGATAGTGCAATGACGCTTAGTGCGGTTTTTGCTTGTGTCAAGATTCTTGTTGAGTCTGTAGCAACCCTGCCTTTACAAATGTTTAAGTTAAATGCTGATGGAAGTAGAACAATCGTAAAGGATCATCCAGTAATTCAGCTTTTGAGTAATAAACCTAACCGATATCAAACTGCTGTCGAGTTTCGAGAGCATTTTATGCTGAATCTGGTTGCTGGTAATGCAGTTTGTAAACGTGACTATATTGGTAAAAAATTGGTCAGTTTGCAGGTTATTAATAGTGGTTCGGTTGATCTAAAAATCAAAGATAACGGTGATCCCGTTTATGAATGCCAGATCAACGGACGAAAGGTCGAGCTGACCGAAAAACAGGTCTGGCATGTCAAGATGTTCGGTACAAGTTTATGGGGGATGTCACCCATAGCATACGGTGCGGCGTCAATTGGTGTGGGTTTGTCTGCAAGTGATAAAACGACCAGATTAATGTCAAATGGTGCTAAACCAACAGGTGCATTAAAAACTAAACGTATTTTAAAAGATGCTCAACGAGACAAGCTTAGAACTGAATTAGATATTTTGGTGAATGGTGACGATGGAGACATTGCAGTTCTTGAAGATGATATGCAATTTGAGCAAATCAGCCTTACACCTGCCGATCTAGAATTAATTCAGATTCGTAAGTTATCTGTTGAAGACGCATGTCGTTTTTTTGGAGTGCCTCCGATATTAGTCTATTTAATGGATGGGGCAACGACATGGGGCGATGGTATCGATAAAATTATCGACGGATTCTATAAATTTGGTTTACGGCCATATCTGGAGCGGATTGAAGAAAGTATTCGTATTCATTTGCTGGAGCCTCATGAATGGGATTTGTATGAGTTTGAATTTAAGACAAAAGACCTTCTTCGAGCTTCTTATTTACAGCGTATTGCAGCTAATAAGGATCGAATTATTAGTGGTCAATCATCCATAAATGAAATTCGACGCGAAGAGGGTGACACACCTGATCCAAATGGGGATTTTTTACTTGTTCCAGTCAATATGACTACGGCAGAACGAATGAAAACAGGCAATTACAAGGTGAAAGAAGATGATAAAGCAACTGCAAGTGCGAAATAAATTTTCGCCTAACTTGCCAAAGGTCCAATGTCGGCGGATGCCAATTGCTGTAGAGAATTGCCGTTTTATTAAGAAAGACGATAAAACGGGTGTTGTTACAGTAAGTGGGTATGCTGTTAAGTGGGATTCTGTCAATTATTATGGCGAAAAGTTCATTAAAGGAGCTTTTGCCGATGTTTGTGCTGCTTTTAATGCTGGTACAAAAAAAGTCCACTGTTATTACAATCATGGTTGGCGTCAATGGTATGTCGATTCAACCATTACAATGCGAATCGGCAAGATAATTAAATTGGTTGAAGATGATACAGGTTTATATCTTGAAGTAGAGCTGACACCTGGTCTTGCTTTGGCTCAAAATGTAGCAGCAATGGTACAACATGGAACAGTTGATGGATTTTCAATTGCGTTTTATCCACCCAACGAAATTGATATGGAGAATAAAGGCACACATGTTGAAATTAAGCGTGCTGATTTATATGAAATCAGTATTGTAGATGACCCGGCGGATGATTCGGCGAGAATTATTAGCGATGATGCAATCAATGCCATTGAGTCTGAAGATGATGCTGCTGAACTATTACGCTCCATTTTACCTGGTGATTATGCTGAAAAATTCTTGGCACGTTGGACTAGTGTGCATCAACCTAAAGAAGACCCTGCACCTAAAGAAGATCCATTTTCTTTTTTAGATAAAATTGTTTAAAACCCCCAAATTTCAAATATAAACCCGCTTTTAGCGGGTTTTTTTATGCATAGGAAAAAATTATGACTGCATATCAAAAACTACCATTAGCTCAGCATATGAATTCTTTTAAAGGTTTAAATCCCCGTGATCGTCAGGATTTGGATCAATTTGCAATTCAATTGCGTGATCGTATCAGCCAATTTGACCAGCTTTTGGAACGTTATCGTGGCCGACTTGAAGGGTTAGAAGGTTTACCAGAAGATTTATGTGCTGATTTAGAGGCTCGCTCAAAACAAGTTGAAGAAATCGCTGGAATGATTCAAGACATTCAACAGCGAATGGTTGAAGGTGTTCAAGGCGCCAATGGTACAGAGCAACGTAATGTATTAGCTGCTTTATTGCGAAATAAGGACGCTGTAGATTATGCAAAAATCATGCATTCCCGCTCGGGTAAGAAAAAAGATGCTGTAGTGTTTGAAGGTATTAATGCCCGTAACGTTATTACCTTGAAGTCGATGCCAGCTAATGCAGCTTTTGCCGAAAATGATTTAAACCGTACTGCTGTAACTCAGCCTTTAAGCATTATTGACTTAATTAACTGGGGTACGACGGATGAAGCTATTCATTATTTCTTGCGTGAATCTGCTTTTGACATCATGGCTGATATTGCCCCGGAAAATACCGATAAGCCTGAATCGAATTTGAATTTTGGTTTAGCAACAATGAATGTGGGCACCATTGCTCATTGGATTCGTGCTTCAAAACAAGTACTTGCAGATATGACGTCGCTTGCAACTTATTTAGAAGTTCGTATGGCTTATGGTGTTCGTTTAAAACTTGAATACTACATTGTTAACGGTCATACCCCTGCTACTGGTGAACAAAAAATCTTTAGTGGTCTTTTGGAAGAAGATAACTACGTTACTATCACGCCAGAAGCAGATGCAACCGCTTTAGATGTTTTGAACCAAGCAAAATATAAAGCTGCTGCATCTTTTGTTCTCCCAGATACAATGATTTTAAATCCTGAGGATTGGGGGAAAATTGAGCGTATTAAAGGTGCAGATGGGCATTATATCTTTGGTTCACCAGGTGCAGTTATTCAACCAGTACTATGGGGATTACCAGTAGTTTTCGCAGCTTCAATGCCAAAAGGTAAATACTGGGTAGGCAATATTGCTATTGGTTTTGATGGCGTTATTCGTGAAGATGTTTCTGTAACTGTTTCAACTGAAGATGGCAATAACATTACTAAAAACTTGGTAACTATCTTGGCTGAAATGCGTGCTACAGGTGCTGTTGTTTTACCAGATGCGTGTGTTGCAGGTGATCTACCAGTAATTGCACCTCCAGCGGGTGGTTAATATTCAATAAAGCAGCTTTAGGGCTGCTTTTTTTATGTTTTATGCAGATTTTGGGAAATTTTATTCAAAAATCTGCATTTTTCTTCATATTTAGGACGTTTTTATGAGTGACTACATAACGCTTGATTTGGCGAAATCTCACTTGCGTGTATTGCATACACGTGATGACGCATACATTGAGTTACTGATCAAAGCGGCTTTAAAAGCAGTAACAAACTTCATAGACAAAGAATTTTCAGAAATTCAGCAGGTAGATGGCTCTTTACCTGAGGATTTAGTTTATGCGGCATTACTGATCATTGGCGACATGTATCAAAACCGAGCGGCTCAGACTGATGCTGCTTTACATGTAAATATTGCATGTGAGCGTTTGATGTTTCCATATAAAAAAATGGGGGTTTAACTCATGCGTGAGAAATTTGAAGCATGGATAAAGGCCCAGCCGTTTTACACAAAGCTAATTTATATACATGGTGAGCGTCTCTTTATTCATGACAACGGTGTATACCAAGTTTTTGCAATGGAAGTTGCCTATCAAGCTTGGTTGGTTTAAGGGGGTGATTCATGCAATCTGGAATTTTAGATACATGTTTTGAGGTTTTAAAGCGGACAGAGCAAAAAAATTCTGCTGGGCAAATTAAATTTGAGTGGTCTGTGATTGGTCGCTTTTATGGTGGTGTAAAACCTGTAAGTGTTCAATCATTTGTGCAATCAAGCATGCAAGGTTCGGCATTAGTTGCAAGGATTGTAATGCGTCCTGATGATTTCCCTGAAATATCGGCAGTGTATTTAATCCGGGATGTTGATACACAGAAACTTTATAAAATTGATGGTGTTTTGCCTGTTAGTAAATCACGCCAAGCTTTGATGTGCAGTTTAGGAAAACTTACCTGATGGAATTTGATTTCAAGATAGAGGGGTTGTCCGAACTTACCGAGCAACTCAGAAGTCTTGAAAAGTTAGGTAAACAAAAACAACTTACTCAAAATGCACTGTTCTATGCTTCTCAACCTATTTTTGATGATATTAAAGCCCGTGCTCCACGTGCTGAAAAGGCATATTACAGATATTACCGTGGTTCTTTCCGACAACGTTTGCGTGGAAATCCAAAAAATTCAAGAAAACTTAAGCGCCCTGGAACATTAAAAAGAAGTATCGCTAGAAAACGGATACGGGTAGATGGTGGGGTTGCAGTTGGAATTTATATAAAACCAAAAGCTTTTTATTACAGATTCATTGAAAGGGGCACACCAACAATACCCGCAATTCCTTTTGTTTTGCCCGCTTATGAGCATTTTAAGGAATCTGCTGTTGAGCGTTTCCGCTTGAGATATGGAGAGTATGTTCAAGCAGCATTTGAGCGTAAGCAAATACGCATAGAACAGGAATTTGAAGATGCTCGCGAGTGAAATTATTTATCAAATACTTGGCCCATTATTCAATGACCAAGTTGCACCAGCACCACTTTCTCGAGGAATGGAAATTCATGGGACCTATATTACCTATCAAACACTGAATGGAAACCCATTAAATACTGTCAAAACTTGGACTGGATATGACCAGTTACGAGTTCAAATCAATATTCACAATGCGGATAAGGTCCAATGCGAAAAAGATGCAGCACGTGTAAAGCGTGCTTTAGTAGATCAAAAATTATCGTCATGCAGTTTGGTTGGTGACAGTGATGGTGGTTTTGATGATGAAACACAACTGTTTCAGCAACAAGTAGATATTTTAATCTGGCAAATCGCCGAGGAGTAAGACATGGCTGATAAGGCTTTAATTGATTCACAGGGAATTGTAATTTCCTACAAATTACCAGTAGCACAGGCATTTTCAGAATTGCTTGAAGTCACTGATAGTCCTTTGCCAACAAAAAAACGTGAAGTTGATGACATCACCACGGTTAAATCAACGCATAAAGAAACTATTGCTGCGGGTGTAATTAGTGCTGACGATCTCGCATATGAGCTTTTAATGATTTCAGGTAGTGTTCAACAGCAAGAGTTGGAACAATATTTTGAAGATGGTGAAATGATCGATTGGAAAGTTGTACTTCCTGATGATGCTGCTACTACATATACATTTCAGGGAACAATTACTGAACTTTCACCAGTGCGTGCGGCCAATAAGAAAAACCGCTTTAAGTTGACTATTGCAGTCAATGGAAAAGTAACCAAAACGACTACCCCTTAATACATAAGCCCGCTAAGCGGGCTTTATTCTTAATAGGAAAATGAAACATGACAAGTAAGACAGTAGCAGTTGGATTGGCTGCGGCATTTTTAGCAGTTGCTGAAAACAAAGATTTCATTATTGATGAAGTTGAGGGTCTTGGCCGTATAGGTCTTAAGCGCTTAAGCCTAGAAGATCGTGATGCATGGGTTACAGCAGAAAATGATTCAATCCCAATTATTATTAAGGGTTCTGTCTGTGATCCTGAAACTGGAGAGCTTTCTCTTAAAGAATTAACTAATGATCAGATTAAAAAAATACCTGGTCATATTGCTGATGAATTGCTTAAAAAAATATATAAGCACAATGGCATTAAAACGATGGCTGAAATTAATGCTGAGCGTGAAGCAGGTAAAGAACCAGAACAGTTAAAAAACTAAAAAGCCGACCCGATCTAAAATTCAGATTTCAATTAGCTCTACGCTTAGGTCGGACTGTCGGCGAATTAGAAAGGACGATGACATATCATGAATATCAATATTGGCAGGCATTTAACATTTTAGAGCCTATTGGAATGCAGCGCGAAAATGTATTCCAGGCGAATATTGCGAAAACAGTTTTTGATGTGAATTGTCCAGATAATGGGTTTGGTTTATCGGACTTTTTATTATTCCAGCCGCATCAAGAACGAACTGTTGAAGATGTGATGGATGATATTAAGGCAAGAATGGCATTGTTTAGTTAGTTATTTGCTTTGGTTGTTTAAAAAAGATTATATTCTGACCTCTTATTAGTAAGGGGTTAGATTGTGAAGAAAATAATTCTGCTACTTAGCTGTACTATGGGATTATATAGTTGTGCTACGACACATGATTATTTTTCTATCGTACCAACTTCATCAAATAATATAAGTGGTTTATGGACTGGTCAATTTAATACATTAGTAGCAACATTAAAGCTAAAATCAGACGGTACTGGAATAATCTGTCAAGATCATCTTGGGAGCGCTAGAGTAATGTCAGTTAAATTATCTAATGATCGATTATATTCACAAGATGGTACATATTGGAAATTAATTCAAATATCTCCACAGGTCATGAAATTGAATTATGCTGTTGGTGGTGGATATACACTACAAAAAGATGACGGTGGAAACTTGGTATCACCAGCATGTAAAGAAAAGATTTAGTTAACTCTAAAAAAAGAACCCTGCATTAGCAGGGTTTTTTTATGTCTATAGGAAAATAAAATGGCAGATGATCTTTTAAAACGTGTTGAAATTTTGCTAGAGGCTAATACTGCAAAATTTGAAACGGGTATGGCGAAGGCTGAGAAGATTGCACAAAACTCTGCCAATACCATGACCAAAGGCTATGATAGCGTTAAAAGTGAGGTTAAACGTACTCAAGCCCAGGTCGATGATTTTTCTAGAACTCTGGAACGCCAAGACCGTCAAATATCAATGATGGCTAAAAGTTATAGCCTTTTAGCTTCATCTGTTAAGTCGGTTGTAGCTGGGGTCTCAATTAATGAAATAATTGGTAAATCAGATGATTATATTTCGCTTAATAACCGCCTAAAATTAGTAACTCAGTCGCAAGCAGAGCTTGCAGAAGCATCTACCTCTACTTTTAATATTGCTCAAAAAACTGGCGCTGCTTGGGATGGTGTTGCAGATATTTATTCTAAATTTTCTGCAAATTCAAAAACTTTAAATATTGATCAAAAAGAAACTGCCCGTTTAACTGAAACAGTAGCAAAAGCAACTGCAATGAGTGGTTCAAGTGCTTCAGCAGCTCAAGACGCATTAACTCAGTTCGGCCAAGCATTGGCAAGTAATAAATTACAGGCTGAAGAGTTCAACTCAATGAACGATAACGCTTCTGGTGTACTTGATGCTATGGCAAGGGGATTAGGTAAAACTCGTGGCGAGCTTCGACAAATGATGCTTCAAGGTGAGTTAACTGGAGATGTTATTGTTAAATCTTTGCTTAAAGCTGGGGATAGTGTTGATCAGTTATACAATAAAACTGATAAAACAGTAGGACAAGCTTTCACTAAATTAAACAATGAATTAACAAAATTTGTTGGTGAAGCATCGAAAAGCTCTGGTGTGTCAGTTGTTTTGGCTGATGGAATTAGTACTCTTGCAGATAACTTAGATAAGACAACAGATGTTCTTATGGTTGGGGCTGCTTTTTATGCCGGAACTTATATACCCTCCATTTACAATTCAGTTGTTGCAGGTTATGCAAAAACAAAGCAGTTAATTGAACAAACTGCTGTTCAAATTACAGCGACTAATATGGAAAAAGCCGCAGCTTTGGCTGATGTCGCAAAAGCTCAAAGTACTCTCACGTTGATTGCTGCTGAAAAGGCTTTAGAAATTGAACGTTTAAAAGCCCAAATTTCCGCACAGGGTCGAATGGCAACTGTCACACGTATGGCTGAGCTTAAAAAGCTGGAGTCTGTGGTAACGAATGAGTTAACTGTTGCTCAGTCAAGATTAAATGCAGTTCAAGGTGCTTCAATAGGGGTTGGGCGAAGTTTATTGGGCATCCTAGGTGGTCCAGTAGGTTTGGGTTTAACCGTTGCTGGGGTGGCCGCATCATATTTACTTTTAAAAGATAGTTCATCAAGTACGGTTGAGTCCCTTGATCTTCAAAAACAATCTGTAGATGAACTTAGAGATAAATATGAAAAATTAAGTGTTGCTCAGAAAAATACAACATTGCATGAACTCAAAAAGCAAGTTGATGAATTAAGAGTTTCTTATACTGTTGCTGGCTCTAACTTAAGTGCTTTTGTAGAAGCAATTCCAATCTCAGACGAAAAAATCGATACCATCCGTAAGCTTTATAATGCTTATAGTAGTGGTGCGTTATCATCTGATGATTTTAATAAATCAATCCAAAAGCTTAATTTTTTAACAGATGACCAGAAGTTAAAAATTAATCAGCTTTCAGTAAGTTATGATCAAAGTAAGGTTGCATATAACAATGCAAAAACGGCTCGTGATGCTTTAGTGGATACTACACCAAAAGCAGTACAAGCTCATAACGGTGAAGCTGAAGCTATTCGACAAAAGAATATTGAGCTTCAAAAAACTAAAGACCTTCAGGCAAGTGCAGCAAAGGAAAACTTAAAGAATCAGTATTTTATTAATACTGTTAAAGCAAGTGGCAGTAATCAGAATGCTTTAGATTATGCAACATTTATGACCAAGTTCCGTGAAGACAATAAAATTCCGTTTTCACAAAATTTGACTGCCGAGCAAAAGAAAATTGCTGATAAGCAATTTGCATTGCAGCAAGAGGTTAAAAACCTTCAAGACAAGATTACTGAATCCGTTAAGGCTCAAACTAAAGAGTATGAAAAACAGCAGAAGTTACTTTCTGTTAATGCAACAGTTCAGGCAGCGGCAAAACAGTATAACTTTGCCAGTCTTGAGCAAAAAGCGGGGTTTCCACTGGGGACTCTGTCAGCCTTAATGATGCAGGAATCAAGAGGAAATCCTAAAGCTTATAATGCGGAGACTGGAGCAGCCGGGGCTTTTCAATTTTTGCCAGCAACTGCAAAGCAGTATGGTGTTCAGGATCGTTACAATGTTCAACAATCTGCTGAAGGGGCCATTAAATATCTTACTTATCTTAGGAAACTTTTTAATGGTGATTTAGAGAAAACAATTCGTTCATATCATGCAGGTGAAGGAAATGTTCAAAAGAATACAAAAATTGGACCAGTTAATGATGAGTATTGGTCTAATTATAAAGCTCGTATTGCATTCTTAAATGGTGCAGGTGGTTCTACATCCAAAGATTTTGAAAAATATCTTCAAGATGAAACTAAAGCTGTCACTAAATCATTAGAGGATCAACAAGCTATTCGAGAGAGTTATTATAATTCTTGGGAAAAGCTTGAAAATGAACATAATGAAAAAGTTCAAAAAGTCCGTACAAATTTCGCGAATGATCCTAAAACTCGTGATTTACTTTTGAAACGTGAAGATGAACGATATGCAAAAGCCATTGAAGAGTGGATGCGTTATGAAGATAACCGTGTAAAAGAGGAGGTTAAGGCCAATCAAGAAATTATTGTTTCAAGACAATTGGCATTTGAGGCTTTAAATGGCCCAGTAGGACAAATTGCTGGCATGGCAGCAAACGCAACTGCTGAGGGAACATTAGCGCCAAAGCGGCTTGCAATGTGGAAACTAGGTACACAACATCAAGATGGTTATTCTCAGTTAGGTGATTTACTAACTCAAAGCCAAAAAGCCACTCTTGATGATCAGACTCTTTCTGATCAAGAGCGCTATAAACAATTAAATGATACTTATCGTAAGTATCTCGAGGCAAAGAAAGCTTTAAGTTTGCAATATGCTAAAGAGGAGCAAGATTTAGTCAAGTCACAGCATTTAGAACAACTTAACCTTTGGGGTAATTTGTTGGGTCAGGCACAAAACACCTGGTCTCAGCTAACCCAATCGGTTAAAGATGCAAATGGTGAACAATCTGCTGCCTATAAAGCTATGTTTGTTATGCAACAAGCATTCTCAATTGCATCCACTCTTGTGGCTGCACATGTTGCGGCGGCTCAGGTTGCTGCTGATGCAACGATACCTTTTTTTGGTGCCAAGATTGCTGCATCTGAAGCAATGCTGGCTATGGGCTATGCGCAAGCAGGTTTGATCGGTGCACAGACAATCGCAGGTATTGCACATGGTGGTTTAGATTATGTCCCTTCTGAATCAACATACTTGTTAGATGAAGGTGAACGTGTTTTATCACCACGTCAAAACCAAGATTTAACCCGGTTTATGGCAAATCAACAATCTGGCGGTTCTGGGGTTAAAGTCACGATCAACAACTATGGGAATGATAAGGTCGAAACCTCCCAAGATGCTGATGGCAACTTAATGGTGACAATTGGAAAAATGGTTGATCAAAGAGTAGATGCTGGTATTGCCAGGAACTTAAGGCAGGGGTATCCATTAGCTAATGCAATTAAAGGTAAATAATTTATGAGTGAACGTTTATTTACATGGGCTGAAAGCTTGGCTGAAAATTCTGGAACCCAAAGTTTTAATACCTTGTCTTCTAAATTTGGCGATGGGTATGAACAAAATATATCAGTAGGAATTAATAACCGAAAGGGTTCGTGGAATTTCACAAGAACTGACTCAGAAAGCTTAATAACTGAAATTAAGAAATTTTTAGATGATCATAAGGGTGCTGATTCCTTTTATTGGCAATCGCCAAAGGATGGTCTCATCCGTGTGAAAGCTGGAGACTATCAGTTAGTTGATCGTGGTTCAGGCACCTGGAAGATTTCCACAACATTTACCCAAGTCTTTTACCCTTAATTTTAAATCTCTTCAAAGCCCCTTTTTTAGGGGCTTTTTTTATGCGAGTAAGAAAATGACAATTCAAACAGTTAATCTTGGTTCAGCTCCGACTGGCGCAGGCGGTGATACATTCCGTTCAACTGGCGCAAAAATGAATGAAAACTTTACAAATAATACCCATGCAGCTAGTCGTTTGGTTGGTACTCAAGCTGGAAATGTAATGGAAGTCGGTGCTTTTGGCTTTGGTTACATGGGTTCATCACATTTAAATGTAAATACTTTAAGTGATGTCAAAAATATTGTTCAAAACCAATCTAGAATTTTCAGAGCAGATAGTGGCAATGTTTTCCAGCTTTACGCTCCTACGCTTTACATGAAGACTCAAGATACGAATGTGGCAATATCTTTTGGTCCATTCAGTGGTGATGTAAAAGCTGCTGGTTGGACAGATGGTTCAACCGATTTTACAGCTAAATATTTTTTCCGAACTTCATCAAATACAACAGTTGATGCTAATGGATTTTTAAAGAATGCATCACCAGTTGTTAAATTGTTTGCAGATAAAATTGAACCCAATGAAGAAGCTGCTGAACAGCCACTTTCCTTTGAGAAACTAGATGTTGGTCATTACCTTGTTAAAGGGTCTTCAGGATTTGCGAAAGAAGGCTGGTGGATTGAAATTCCAACCGATACTCACGGTAATAAGATTTGTGCAGTTGAATATCAAACTTTAGAGAATGGTGATCTTGAAATTAAAACCTTCAAGAAAAAGCTAAATGAAGAGGGTGACATTGTTGCCAATCTTGATGCACCAATCGATATTCCAAACAATGCAAATGGTGAGCCGCGCTGGATCGATATTCGTTTAAATACAGTTAAACGAAAAATTATTAGAAAGGTGCCACGCACTGAAAAACAACCGCGTATGGTTCAGCAAATCAAATATTCAATGCAGCCTACCTTTATGACCCGCTTAACTGAACTTATTGATGATGAAGGTAAAGTTGTCATGGTAGATGGAAAACCTTTCCAGAAAAAAGAAACTTATCTGGTCACAGACTCTTCAGGAATGGCAACTCTCACAAAACAGCCTGTAATTAATGAAAATGGTGAACCAGTACTTGAATGGGTACAAGCAGTTGATAGCGAAGGTAATCCTGTCTTTGACGATGTTCAAGTTAAAGATAAAGATGGAAATCCAATTTTTGATGAGGTAATCCATGAGTCTGAATAGTGATTTTCAGAAATTATATGTTGATGGCCTTATTCATCTATTTGAACTAGATGCCAGTAGCTTAGGTGCTGGCATTTTACGTTTCCATGGTCATATATCTTTTCAAGACTGGCAAAAAATTTATACGTCAATTGGTTCCGAAGGTTTAATTGGTGCCGATTCTGGCAGCATTGGAAAGATATTCGATGTTGGTGACCAGAAGGTATGGAACCGAAATATTATCTGGCAAGGTCAAGTTTTTGAACCGATGGCACTTGAGGTGTCTGGTCTTGAAATGCGAAGTGATGGTAAAGCTTCTGCACCTACATTGACGATGGCAAATAATATTAATGGCATTCAGCATGCTTTATCTGCTTATTGTCTTCAATTTAAGGACTTTGCAGGGGCTAAACTAAAAGTTATTACTACTTTGGCCAAATATCTTGATGCTGAAAATTTTAGTACAGGTAATGCTTCAGCTTCAAATGAGGCTAAGCAACAAATTTGGTTTATTGAACAGAAGACATCGGAAAATGCGCAACAAGTTACTTTTGAACTATCGAACCCAATTGATTTTGAAGGTTTAAAAATCCCTGTTCGTCAAATTACTTCTTATTGTGGTTGGGAGTATCGCGGGGAAGAGTGTGGTTACACAGGCGCAGCAATGTTTACTGAAAAAGATGAGCCAACAGATAACCCGGCATTAGATCGTTGCTCTTACAGAATGTCAGGTTGTGAATGCCGATTCGGTAAGAATAAGCCATTGCCCTTCGGTGGTTTTCCAGCATCTAGTATGGTATGACGAAATATGGAACTTACAGCAAAACTTAAAAAAGCAATCATGGCCCATGCTGAAAAAGCTTATCCGGAAGAATGCTGTGGATTAATAGTCGACGGTAAGTATATTCAATGCAAAAATATTGCACCAACAATTTATGATCAAAACGGCAATATTAAGCAAGATAAAACTACCAATTTTGAAATTGATCCTAATAATCTAATTTCTGCAGAAAGTCAGGGAGAAATCCAAGCATATGTCCATTCTCATCCAGATGGCACTGCCAGAGCCACTGACTTGGACCGTGTTCAAATAGAACTGCATAAAAAACCATGGGTCATTTGTTCATATCCGGATCTTGATTTTCAAGTCTACGAGCCTTGTGGCTATCGCGCCCCTTTAGTGGGGCGTAATTATTTTCATGGCTGGCAAGATTGCTATGCGCTAGTACGTGATTTTTATAGTCGTGAATTGGGCATAGAGCTTATGGATTTTAAACGTGATGATGCATGGTGGGAAGATAAAAACCATCCATCACTTTACTTTGAAAATTATGAAAAAGCGGGCTTCTATGAGGTCGATACACCACAATATGGCGATATGCTTGTTTGTCGTGTTGGGCGTACTGAACATCCTAATCATGCGGTTGTTTGGCTTGGTGATAATGGACAGCTTAAAACGGAACAAACTGAGCAATGTATAGGTTCAAGTTTAATACTTCATCATCCGTATAACAGAAAATCAGTACGAGAAATTTACGGTCAGCAGTGGCGTGAACGTACTGTAAAAATTTTGAGGCATAGAGATGTTAAAAACAATTAGGTTATACGGCATCTTGGGTCAAAAGTTCGGTCGTGAATTTAAGCTCGATGTCGCAAATACACGTGAAGCCATGCGTGCATTATCCGTGCAGATTATTGGTTTTGAACACTTCATGACACATGCCCATGAACAAGGTTTAGCTTTTGCAATTTTTCTTAAAGGCAAAGGCTCAAGCAATAAACGCGGCAAGAAACGTCCAGCAATTTACGACCATGAATCCAAGCGTCTAATCACTGGCGATAACATCGGCGCAGATCAGCTTGATTTAAATACTGAAGCTGACACTATTCATATTGTCCCGCGCATTATGGGTGCGGGTGGTAATAATGGGGTTTTGCAAGTTGTACTTGGCATTGTGATGATGGTAGTTGGATATTTCACATTCGGTGCCACATCGACTGTAGGTGCAGCTTTAATTGCTTCTGGTTTCGGTATGACGGTTGGGGGTGTGGCATCTATGCTCATGCCAAAAATTGATACGATACAAAATCAAAATCAGGATGGAAATAGAGCAAACAAGGGTTTTGGTAGTGCGGTTACAACAGCCGCTCAAGGTTATCCTGTGCCAATCCTTTATGGCCGTAGAGAAGTGGGTGGTTTTGTTCTGAGCGCTGGTCAATATCCAGAAGATCAGATGTAATTTTTATGTTAGTTATAGGCGCTTTGAGCGCCTTTTTTATTGCGTGAGATTTGATATGGCGATGGTAAAAGGCGCAAAAAAGGGAAATCAGCAACCTAGACAGCCTGTTGTGGCACCGGATTCAGCGCAATCAAAAACCTATATTAAAGAATTGATTGGCTTATCTGAAGGTGAAGTAGAGGGATTAGCAAATGGGTATCAGTCAATTCTTTTAGATGAAACTCCATTACAAGATGAGAATGGAGGTAAAAACTTTGAAAATGTTACTGTTAATTTTCGATCAGGCACGAATGACCAAGAATATATTGAAGGTTTCCCAGCAGTAGAAAATGAAATACCAATTGATGTGGAGCTAAAATCATCAACGCCATGGGTACGTTCATTTAATAATCTTGACCTTGATGCAATTCGGTTGAGATTACGCTGGGGACCACTACGTACTCAAAACCCAACAAATGGTGATGTTACCGGCTTTACGATTGAATATGCCGTTGATCTTCAAACTGATGGTGGTGCTTGGGCTGAAGTGTTAAGAGCAAAAATCTCTGATAAAACCTCTATCAATTATGAGCGTGATCACCGAATTGATTTACCAGTTTCAACCTCTGGTTGGCTTATCCGTGTTCGCCGAATTACACCTAATTCATCTTCTGAATATATCAGCGATAAAATGTATGTTGCTGCTGCTATTGAGGTGATAGATGCAAAATTACGTTATCCAAATACTGCATTAGTTTCTTTGCAATACGATGCCGAAACATTTGGCGGATCAGTCGCAAAATTAGCTGTTGATTTAAAAGGCGTAAAAATTAAAGTACCTACTAACTATAATGCCGATACACGTGAATATATCGGGTTTTGGGATGGTACTTTTAAACGCGCATATTCGAACAACCCGGCTTGGATATATTACGATCTCTGTACTTCAAAGCGATATGGTATTGGTGAACGTATTAATGAATCAATGCTAGATAAATGGTCTTTATATCGTTTAGCTCAATATTGTGATGAATTAGTTCCAGATGGTTTGGGTGGACAAGAACCACGTTTTACTTGCAATGTTTATCTTCAAAGTGCTGAGGATGCTTATAGCATTCTAAGTAAACTTGCAGGTGTGTTTAGAGCTATTTCTTATTGGGATGGCGATAATATTGTTTGTGATGCTGATATTCCACAAGACACGCTTTTTACTTATACGCGTGCAAATATTATAGGAGAACCAGAGTATAACGGTACTCGCGCACGTGATCGTCATAACGCTGTAAAAGTCGCATGGGATAACCCGGCTAATCACTACAAAACAGAGTATGAATTTGTTCGAGATGAAAAATCTATTGCTGAAATGCGGCAAGTTCGTTTGCTTGATCTTAATGCCTGGGGATGTACTTCACGAGGGCAAGCTCAAAGGGCTGGACATTGGGCGTTAAAGTCTGAACAACTTGAAACACGTATTGTGACATTTAAGGTGGGTTTAGATGGATATATTCCATCACCTGGTAAAGTAATTGAACTTGCTGATAGCCTTTTTGCTGGCCGTGCAAACGGTGGACGTATTTCATCGGTTTCACTAGATCGTAAAAGCGTAACATTAGATCGTGATGATGTTGTTGCTGTTGCTGGGGATCGTCTTGTAATCAATGGTGAAAATGGTAAGGCCCAAACACGTATCATTCAGTCAATTTTAGGACGGGTTGTCACTGTTAATTTAGCTTTTGATGAAAACTCTATTGCTGCTCAAAATGTTTGGGTTATTGATGCTCAGGACCTGGCAACACTTAAATTTAGAGTTTTGTCTGTAGTTCAAGATGAAGACCACCAGTTCACGATTACAGCGGTAGAGTACAACCAGAATAAGTTTGATGCGATTGATAAAGGTGCTCATTACATTGATGTACCAATCTCAATTGTTAATCCCAATATTCAAGAACCAGTTTCAAATATTGTTATTACAAGCGAAGATCGGGTAGATCAAGGCATTAATGTTGCCACTATGGTTGTGTCTTGGACACAAGCAAAAGGGGCAGTTAAGTATCAAGTTGAATGGCGCAAGGATGATGGGAGTTGGATTAAATTACCAATTACCGGTAATAATTCAATTGAGGTTCCGGGTATTTATGCTGGTAACTATCAAGCAAAAGTTACAGCTATTAATGTCTCTGATATTTCATCATTGCCAGCATATTCAACACTTACAAAGTTAGTTGGCAAGCAAGGTTTACCGCCTGCTTTAGCATTCATTCAAGCAACAGGTATTTTGTTTGGTATGCGGCTAAATTGGGGATTCCCGTCAACTGGTGCGCTTGATACTGCTTATACAGAAATACAAGTTTCGCCAGATGGTAAAAGCAATATTGCGCAATTAGGCTTATTTGCTTATCCAACAACAACACACACTTTACAAGGGTTACAACCAAATTTAACTCAATACTACCGTGGCCGTTTGATTGATCGGATCGGTAATATTGGCCCTTGGTCTGACTGGACTCATGCAACAACTTCTGCTGATGCATCTGAAATTTTAGAAATTTTGGAAGGTAAAATTTCTGAAACTGAGCTTAGCCAAGACTTACAAACTAAGATCGATCATATTGAAAATATTGATGCTCAAATTCCGGGTATTATTCAAGATATTAAAAATACGAAAGATCAGATTGCGCAAGAAATTAGGGACAGACAAGCGGAGGTAAAAGCTACACAAGACCAAATTTCGCAAGAAGTCACTGATCGCCAAAACGCAATTCAACAAGCCAAAGATGGTTTATCTCAACAAATTATTGATGGTGATGAAAGTGTTCTTGAAGTTGTCGAAACGGTCAAGAAATCAAGTGAAGATGGTATTGCAGCAGTTCAGCAAGACATTAAAGTTGTTGCGAATGATCTTTCACTTGTAGCAGAAAAAACGGACGGTGTTTATGCACAGTTAAATCCGCCATTGATAGGCTCTGAATCAGATTTGATCGGTAATGATCAAGGCTTTGCAGGCACATGGTCTGTTCAATCAGCAATAATTGAAGGTGATCTTGCACTAAGTAAACGCATTGATACGACAGTTGTTGAAGTTGATGATTTACGTGCTTATGCGCGACAAGAGGTCGAAGCACGAATTGAGGGTGATAAAGTAACAGTTCAAAAGATTGATACTTATATTGCTAGTAATGATACTGCTTTAGCCACTGTGCGTGAATCAGCAAAAACAGCAGTTGAACAGTCAGCAGCGAATGCCGAGTCAATTAAATCAATTAATATTGCTTTAGAAGACACGGTAAGTACCGGTGCGCTTGAGCAAGTTAAATCTGACGTAAAGGAAGTTGATAAGAAAATCATTGCTCAAACAACCAGAATTGATGGTGTTTACGCTCAACTCAATCCGCCTTTGATTGGATCAGATTCTGATCTTATTGGCAACGATGGTGGATATGCTGGCGTTTGGTCTGAACAGTCTGCACGTATTGAAGGTGATCTTGTAGTAAGTAAGCGAGTTGATTCGACCAATGCAGAATTGGGTAATTTACAAGCTTATGCGCGACAAGAGGTCGAAGCACGAATTGAAGGCGACAAGGCAACAATTCAAAAGATTGATGCTTACATTGCTAGTAATGACAATGCTCTTGCAGTTGTTCGTGATACAGCAAAAATTGGTGTTGATCAATCGTCAGCAAATATTGAAGCTATCAAAAACATCAATATCGAGTTGAAAGACAAAGCAACTACTGGTGACATTACTCAAGTTAAGTCGGATATTAAGGAGGTTGATAAAAAGGTTACTGCTCAAACAATCAGACTTGATGGCGTCTATGCGCAAATTAACCCGCCACTAATTGGCTCGGAATCGGACTTAGTAGGTAATGAGGGAGGTTATGCAGGTGTCTGGTCAGAACAGTCAGCACGAATTGAAAGTGATCTTGCTCAAGCAATCCGTACAGACACAGTGCAAACAGATTTGAATGGCAATAAAGCTGCTGTTCAAGAAGTTACTAAATCAGTCAACGGGCTGTATGCAGAAAAGTTTATTAAGTTCGATGTGAACGGAAAGCTAGCTGGATGGGGGGGTGCCAATAATGGCGTAGAGTCACAGTTTATTTTTAACTTTGATTCTATTGCAATCGGTAACGGTAGCAATGGTGCTGTTTCATATCCTTTTAACTTCCGTTCTACCTCATACACTGACCCAGTGACTGGCACTGTTTTTCCAATTGGAGCCTATCTGAAGGCCGCCTTTATAGATTACCAATCCGTTGATACTTCTCATATTAAAGATTTAGCAGTGCAGCGCGGTAAAATTGCTGAATTGGCTGTAGGAAGTGCTCAGATTGATAATCTTGCGGTGACTAAAGGTAAAATTGATGCTCTTGCAGTTGATACCCTAAATATTGCTGACAATGCCGTAACTGTTCCGGTATCTGCATTTGCTGAAACTTCAATTGGTGTCGATACTGATTATATGACTATTCAGACGTTAAACGTGCCTTCTGATATGGGGCATACAGTTTTAACTTTTGGCGCTGTATTCAGCTTCTTAGGTTACGATTCAAAACAGCAAGTTTATTGTCGAGTACTTAAAAATGATCAAGTCGTTTTTGAGGATCTGGAAGTTCACTTTATTGAGCATAACTCAGTTGCTTTAATCACTGATGCAAACGGTTCGCATAACCATAATGGCTCTACTGTTAACGTCAGTGGTACAACGGGACAAGATGGCTCACATAGTCATAGTTACAATGTGAACGGCACAACAGGTTCAACTAATGCCGGAGGTACTTACCATAACCACAGCTTTAGTGCCAGTGGATCTACAGGCAATGTCGGCGGACATAGTCATAGCTTTAGTGCTAGCGGTAATATAACTATGTCGGAAGGTGGTGCGCATACCCACAAGATAACCGTGCAAGGTACTTCACGAAGTGCCGGAACACTTAATATTTCGAGACATGATTCAACAGGGATTTTTGGCACATATAAGCTACAGCTTAGAGTGGTCGCTGGTGGTTCTATGAATGTGTCACAACGTTATATTCATGCAATGACGATGAGGAAGTAATGGCATATTTTGCAGTTTATGAAGTTGAAACAGGTGAAATACAGAATTTAATTGAGTGCCCTGAATTTCTAGCTGAAACAATTCATCTAGAAGAGGGGCAACAATTTTTAGAAGTAGATCACCATGTATCAGCAAATAAATATTTGATCAAAAATGATGAGTTAGTCTTAAAGGATTAATTCAAAAAAATTATTTAAAGCACCCAATCGGGTGCTTTTTTTATTGCCAGTTTCTGGAGAAATGGGTATGGCAGAACCAGCAACATCAACAAGCACAGCAACTTTAGGTTTAGCAACAAACATAGCAGGGGGTGGAATGGTTTTAGTAGGCGGACTTTCAACTACTGAATGGATGGCTGTGCTAGGTGGCGTTTGTGCAGTGGTAGGTCTAATTATTCAGGCTGTAGCTGCATACCGCAAAGATAAACGAGATGAAGAGCTACACGATAAACGAATGCATGAGAAAGATTATGACGAGTAAAACTAAACTATTAGTGATTGGTTCAACTCTAACCGCCTCGATGGGCGGTTTTTTTATTTTTGGACCTAGTGATCAGCAAGTACAGGCTACGGCCGCAAAAGAAGGTTACACACCTAAACCGATTATACCTGTGAAGGGTGACCGTCCGACTATTGGCAATGGCACCACATTCTACCCGGATGGCCGTGCTGTAACGATGAATGACCCAGCTATTAGTCGAAAGCAGGCCTTTGAGTATCTGAAATTTACAATGAATAAAGATGCACAACCTTTCAATAAAACATTGCTAAATATTCCTATTTCACAAGCTGAATATGACCTTTATCTCGATTTTACATATCAATATGGAATTGGTGCCTGGTCAGGTTCATCCATGCTGAAAAATCTAAAAATTGGAAAATATAAAGCTGCTTGTGAATCATTATTGAAATGGAAATACGTTGCAAAGCGTGATTGTTCAATCCGTTCCAATGGTTGTTATGGGGTTTGGGTTCGCCAGGAAGAGCGCTATCAAAAATGCATGGGGGCTAATTCATGACTTGGATTTTATTAAATAAACGTTGGTCTTTAATTATCCTTTTGTCAGTCCTTTACGTTTTCCAAATTGGTTACACCAATCATTTAGCAGGAAAGTTAAAACAAGCTGATCAGCAATGCATGGCGCAAATACAAGATATCGAGCGTAAGCAGGTAAAAGCGCTTGCAGAAGCACAAAACCAAATTAATCAAGTGAGCGCAGACTATGAAAAATATAAGTCAGAACAACGCACAAAAGTCGAGTATGTTGAGCGTGAAGTGCAAAAGATCGTTGAACGTCCTGCTTATAAGTATGCTTGTGTTGACGCTGATGGCGTGCAGCAAATCAACGATCTTATCAAAGCCGGCAATACCAGCTAACTTAATGCAACCATGCCCTAATTTGAATGAATTAGCAGGCACAACGGGCAAAGACTGGATGCTTTGGTCTGTTGATACAGTTGCAAAATATAATGATTGCAAAGCCCGTCATGGTGGAGTTATAAAAGCTCTCAGGTGAGGGCTTTTATAAATTTGCGCATAAATCTGCTCGAAAAACAAAGCTATTGCAAATTTTGCGCAAAAATATTCACATTGGTGGTCTTATGCAAATCATGATTATGCTTTTTGAATGTGGTCGAGCGGAGAGTACTTGTAATTTACCAGCCGATATTGATAAGAAAGGTAAAGTTTTAAAAATCTATGATTATAAAATGAATGAATTGATGATTAATTTAGACGGTACTGTCACGTACAACAATAAACGTTGGACCTTTGAAAAACAACAATCTATTTAAAAATTGTGCAACCATATTGCAACCACTTAATTTATGAAATTGTATAAATGTTTGTTTTTAATGTTTTATTTTAAAAAAAATATTCAATCCATCATTGGGGCAACTGAAATACGAGGTTGTAACGATTGAAGTGATTGCATAATCAATAGACCCAAAAGTCGCTAAATTAAAGAAAGGGCAGCATTATACGGGGTTTAGCTCTGAATCGACAGAGACATTTAATCGCGTAATTTATAACCGCCCTTATGATGAATGTAGAAAGATGATTTTTAACAAATTACCTTATGAGTGAGCCAACTGCTTTTTTTGTAAGAAGGCATCAATCACACTAAATAAAATACAAAACAGAACGAGTCCAACCCCTGCAAGGCAAGTCATGGCCCATCCACCATGATTCCAAGCAAAAATTCCTAATGCCGAACCAGCTGCGCCACCAATAAAGTAAGTGGTCATATAGATGGCATTAATGCGGGACTTAGCATCTGGACGTAGACGGAAAATAATACTTTGGTTACTGGTGTGAACGAGCGCAAGTGCTAATTGAATTAACGCAAACCCAATGACATATGTAGAAAGTAGAGTTTGTCCAAAATAGAAACAAACCCAACTGACTAAGAATAGTCCACAGCCCATCCAAGTAAGTAATTTTGTGTAGCCTTGGTCGGCGTATTTACCAATATAGCGGGTTGATAATGCACCAAAAATACCAACTAGAGGAACGAGTCCGATAAACAGGTCTGGTAAATGGTGTGCTGAGGTCAGTAGTAAGGCGATAGTGGAATATAAAGTACTTACTGCTGCAAAGGCGAAAGCACCTGTAAGCGCTCTTAGTAATAGTCGCTTTTCCTGCTTTAAAAGCTGAGCCATGGAAACAAAAATTTGCCCATAATTCATTTTCATACGCAAGACGTAAGGTAGACGACTTTTTAAAGTAAATGCCAGTAATAGCATTAATACGCCGCTTACCACATAAACGACTTTCCAGTGGAAAAGATTGGAAAATAAACCGGCCAGACTGGTAGAGAGTAAAATCCCGACCAATAAGCCACTCATTAAAAAACCAATAATCTCGCCTGTTTTTTCAGGTTTGACTGTCATAGTAGCTAATGGAATTAATACTTGAGCTGCAACAGAAAATAAGCCCGCTAAAATTGTACCAATCCAGAGCATAGGTAAGTTAACAGCAAAGGCAGAAGTAAATAGACCAACTGCGCAAAGCACCATCAAAAACGGAATAGCTTTGGCTTTATTGACGATGTCACCCATCGGAACAATAAAGAGTAGACCAAGGGCATAAGACACCTGAGCAAATGTCACTGTTAAAGCGGCTTGTGCTTGAGTTACAGCAAACTCTTGCTGAATAGAGTGAATTAGAGGCTGACAGTAATAATTCACACCTGCACATAAGCCACATGCTGCTGCCATCAACCAAAGCAAAGGTTTATTTTGACTGATATCTTCAGGGGTAGACATGATATTCTCTCGGTTTTATTAGGTGTATGCTGTTGCTTCAACTTCAATGAGCATGCGCTCTAATGCAAGGCGTGGTACAGGAATGAGCGTACAGGCTGGAAATGGATGATTTTTCCATAGATTTTGCATGATTTTAATTAAAATTTGGTGTTTTTCATCTGAGTGGTCAACAATTAAAATCCTTAAAACAGCAATATCTGAGATTTTTGCTTCTGCTGCTGTTAATGCATTTTGAATGTTATTAAAAACTTGAGTGGTTTGTTCTTCAAAATTTGGGCTTAATTCCCCTTTCGAATCTTCACCGCCTTGTCCTGCAATATGAATAATATTTTTAAAATTTTGGACTACAGCAATATGGCTATAAGCATTTGGCGTTGGGTTATATAAAGTAGAGGGATTTATGATTCTAAAAGTTTCTTTATTCATTGGAACTCAACCTTTCAGTAAAATTTAGATGAGTATCCAACCTCAACTTAAGTTGAGGTCAAGAGAATTTAATGTTTTAGTCTTTTCTTTCTAAGCGTAATCATCATTACCCCTACAATATTGAGTAGGCAACCGACCCATTGCCACATATTAAGATGTTCATTTAAGAAAACAACGGCAAGTAAAATCGTTAAAACTGGTCCGATTGAAGCGATCATTGCAGATTGTGATGCACCAAGACGTTCAATACTTTGTATGAGCATAACGGTGGGTAAGACAGTGACTAAAAAGCCTAAGCCGACTCCATACCAAATTACATTTGAGGGGAGCTGTAATATTAGTTGAATAGGGTGAGGAGTACTTAGTGTGTAATGTGTTAATGCCCCAATACAGGCCACAGTTAACGCTAAACCTGTGAAATTCCAAGAACCAAATTTTTTAATTAATGGTGGGGTTAACAGTAAATAACCGGCAAATGCTACAGCACTTGCAAATACAAAACTTGTTCCTAGCCAGAAATTGCCCTGAATTGGTGCGTTGTTGTGTTCTTGGAGCATCACTAGCACGGTTCCACCATAACTAAGAAAAATGGCGATTAAACTTTTTATATCTAATTTTTGTTTGTAGAGCAGGCTTGATGCAATCACGGTAAGTGTTGGATATAAAAATAAGATAATTCGCTCTAAAGAAGCACTAATAAACATAAGGCCCATGAAATCAAGCCAGCTGGCAAAGTAGTAGCCTAATAGACCGGCAAAAATTAAAATTAGCCAATCCTTCTTTTTTATGCCCTGATTATGATGCCTATTGAACCAGCAAATTAATAGAAAGAACGGTAGGGCGCTTAGCATACGTAAAGCCATCAGGACTGTACCGTCTACTAATGGAGAAAGGGCATAAGTTTGTTTAATAAAGATTGCTTTTGTGCTGAATAGAAAAGCAGAACAAAGCGCGAAAAAAGACCCAATTTGAAACGAAGATAAAGAAATTTTCATATACAGGACTGTATAAGAGAGACTATTGTCTGCAAAAAAAGAAAAATCTTCCTATATTACACCTCAAGTCAAATATCGTGAATCATCAGTTCAAAATATGGGTATTTATTAAATAAATAGTGGGTGGTATTTTCAAAAAGTTCAATTAGAATCCAAATTCTGTACAAAGAATACACATGGGGGAAACATTGCGGGTTGCAATGTTTTTGACAATGAGAAATTAGCTTGAGGAACGCTCATGCAGATCGGAATCCCAACCGAAACTGTCGTCGGTGAAAATCGTGTAGCTGCTACGCCAGAGACAGTAAAGAAGTTGATTAGCGCTGGTCATAGCGTTGTGATTGAACGTGGTGCTGGTGTAAAGGCTGCGTACATTGACAGTGCTTATGAACAGGTCGGTGCAACCATTACGGATGATGCCTATACGGGTAGTCAAATTATTTTGAAAGTTCGTGCGCCACAAGGCGGGGAAATTCAAAAACTTGCAGCAAATACAGCTGTTGTAGCAATGTTTGATCCTTATCGTAATACCGAGCTAGATCAGTTTGCGAATCAGCAAGTGTCTGCTTTTGCTCTGGAATTGCTTCCTCGTACGCTTTCTCGTGCACAAAACATGGATGTGTTGTCTTCTCAGGCAAACTTGGCTGGTTATAAATCAGTTTTGCTTGCAGCTGCCGAATATCAACGCATGTTCCCAATGCTGATGACTGCTGCTGGTACTGTAAAGCCAGCACGTGTTGTGATTATGGGTGTTGGGGTTGCGGGCCTTCAAGCGATTGCTACAGCAAAACGTTTGGGTGCCATTGTTGAAGCAACAGATTTACGTCCAACAGCTAAAGATCAAGTTGAGTCTTTAGGTGGTAAGTGGTTAGACGTACCAATGTCTGAAGAAGAACAGCAACGTGCAGCAGACGCAGCAAAAAATGGTTATGGCTGGATGCCGGGTGAGCAATACATCAAAGACCAAGCTGCAATTGTGGATAAAGCTGTGTCGAATGCCGATATCGTGATTACAACAGCATTGTTGCCGGGTCGTGATGCGCCGCGTCTGATTAAAGCTGAAACTGTTGCCAAAATGAAGCCGGGCTCTGTCATTTTAGATATGGCAGTTGAAACGGGTGGTAACGTTGAAGGTTCTAAAGTTGGCGAAACTGTTGTGACTGAAAATGGCGTGAAAATTTTGGGTATTCCAAATATTCCAGCCACCGTTGCGACAGAAGCTTCTGCATTATATGCACGTAACGTTTTCAATTTCGTAGAGACTTTATTCGACAAAGAGAAAAACTTTGCGATTAATCAAGAAGACGAAATCCAAAAAGCCCTATTGGTCACTCATGGCGGTCAAGTGCTGCTTAAGCGTGGTTAAGGAGATTTCTCATGGTTGAAACTATTACAATTTTCGTCCTTGCCATCTTCGTAGGTTATTACGTAGTTTGGGGTGTTACACCAGCTTTACATACGCCACTTATGGCGGTAACTAACGCATTGTCATCAATTATTGTCGTTGGTGCGATGTTGCAAACAGTCGGGCTGCCTGTACTTGGTGTAGATGCAAATGTTGCATTTCAAAGTGTGAATGTTGTAAGCGTACTTGGTGCGATTGCGGTATTTTTGGCAAGCATTAATATTTTCGGCGGCTTCGCAGTAACTGCACGCATGTTGGAAATGTTCAAGCCTAAGCAAAAGAAATAAGAGGGCTTTGACATGGAATTTATTCAAGCAAATGCAAACTGGTTGTACCTTGTAGGCGCAATTCTCTTTATCTTGACGCTTCGTGGCCTATCTGGTCCTAAAACAGCAATTCAAGGTAACCGTTACGGTATGATCGCAATGGCGATTGCAGTTGTAACAACCTTCTTTGTTGCCAACAATCCAGTGATCTGGATGATTGGCGGTGCAATGGTGCTTGGCGCGATTGTGGGTATTGCACGTGCACGTACTGTACCAATGACTCAAATGCCTGAAACTGTTGCACTTATGCACTCATTAGTAGGTTTGGCTGCAGTTTTAATTGCAGTTGCTGCAATTTTGCATAACAACCAGCTTACAGCATTGTTTGCCCAAAACGAGGCGGCATTAACAGCTGCTGGCGTACAACATGCGCACATGAGCAAAGTTCATTTATTTGAATTGTTTGTGGGCTGTTTCGTTGGTGCGATTACCTTCACAGCATCTGTATTTGCTTACGGTAAATTGGCTGCGAAAAAATGGGCTAAAACAATTTCTGGTGCATGGGTTAAACCTGTTCAAGCGCTTATCTTTGTTGCGATGTTGGCTTGTGGTTTCTACTTCTTCACAACTGGTAATATGACTGCTTTCTGGGCAATGACCGCACTTGCACTTGCATTTGGCTGGGTATGGATTGCACCGGTAGGTGGTGGTGATATGCCTGTGGTGGTATCGCTTCTTAACTCATTCTCTGGTTGGGCAGCGGCAGGTATTGGTTTTACCCTTGAAAACAACATGTTGATCGTTGCGGGTTCACTTGTAGGTTCATCTGGTGCGATTCTGTCATACATCATGTGTAAAGCAATGAACCGTTCAATCATCAACGTATTGTTTGGTGGTGCAATGGGTGGTGCGGCAGTTTCTACAGCGGCTAAAGGTGAACAAGTTCAACGTAACTACCGTTCAGGTTCTGCTGATGATGCTGGCTTCTTGATGTCAAATGCAGACAGTGTTGTGATTGTACCGGGTTATGGTATGGCGCAAGGTCGTGCACAAAATGCTGTGAAAGAGCTGTGTGAAATTCTAAAAGAGCAAGGTGTTCGCGTCCGTTTCGCAATTCACCCGGTTGCTGGTCGTATGCCTGGTCACATGAACGTATTGCTTGCTGAAGCAGATGTAGCATATGAAGATATCTTGGAAATGGATGAGATTAACTCTGACTTCCCGGCAACTGACGTAGTACTTGTTATTGGTGCAAACGACGTTGTGAACCCTGCTGCAAAAGATGACCCAGGTTCACCAATTTATGGTATGCCGATTCTTGAAGCACATAAAGCACGTACAATCATGGTGATTAAGCGCTCTATGGCGACGGGTTATGCTGGTCTTGATAATGACTTGTTCTATAACGAAAAAACAATGATGATCTTTGGTGATGCTAAGAAAGTTGTTGAAGACATGACTAAAGCAATTAATGGTACAGGCCACTAAGTTGCTTTGATACAAAAAACCACCTTCGGGTGGTTTTTTGCTTTTTGGGATTTAAAGAAACTTTTCTACTAAGTCCATTGATTGTTGGTAGAGGTCGCGTGCCAGTTGCTGGTTTTTGGCATGAGAAGATTTCCAGTCAGGCATATGCGCGCTGACATATTCGCCATTGCGATTTTGCCATGAGTCTCCAATCGCCATTTCTGTAATGAGCTTTGCGGGAACTGACGTTGGAACTAAACCTACTTTCATGGCTGCATAAACTGGTTTTGGTAAATCACGATAAATATCAGAAGCAACACCGCCGGGATGTAATGCATTATTTGTAATTGTACTATCAGCAAGTTGTTTAGCTAATGCGTTGCTGAACAGTAAGTTTGCAAGCTTGGATTGTCCATAATAGAACAGGGGGTTGTAAAAACCTTCTGCACGAAATTTATTAGGTTTAATTGAGCCAACCCAGTGGGCAATAGATGCAAGGTGAATAATCCGTGCTTTAGGTGACTGTTTTAAAGCCGGAAGTAACTTTTGAGTAAGTAAGAAATGACCTAAATAATTAACGCCAAATTGTTGTTCAAACCCATCTGCGGTGAGCTGTTTTGTTTTTGCAAATAGCCCGGCATTATTAATAAGCACATCAAGGCTGCCATATTTATCTGCAATTTCATCAGCAGCTTTTCTGGTTAACTCAAGACTGTTCAGATCAAGAGAAACGATATCAACTTGTCCTTGGTTGAGTGAGCGTAGTTTGTTTTGTGCCTCTTGTGCTTTTTGAGGATTTCGGCATGCCAAAATCACATGTTGTCCTTGTTGTACAAGTTGTTCTGCTGTGGCAAAACCAATACCTGTGTTGGCGCCTGTAATGAGTATCTTCACTTTTTAGTGCTCCGGTTATGCTATTTATTGATGAGACTATAAGAATTGTTATAGTGCTGGAATTCTGACAATTTGTCATGTCAAATTTAAGTAAGATTGATGACTAGCTCGTAAGTGCTGTTGAAGCTTTGATGAGGATATCTGAGGCTATAAAAGATAGTTTTTTTAAATAAAATTTTGATTAGTTATATAAACAAAAAGCGGCTCAAAAGAGCCGCTTTTTTAAAAGCAAAATTTTATGCGACTGACTCTGGGGCAGTACGCCATAAGCTTTCTAAATCATAGAATTTGCGGGCAGTTGGTAGCATCACGTGTACTACAACAAAACCAAGATCAATTAAGATCCATTCGGCATCTCGTTCGCCTTCAACGCCAATCGGGCGGAAACCAGCTTTTCGAGCTTCTTCTGCAACATTGTCAGCAAGTGCTTTGACGTGACGAGTAGATGTACCACTCGCAATGACAATAGCATCCGCAACGTTGCTAATAGAACTAACATCTAACTGTAGAATATCTTTTGCTTTTACATCAACTAAAGCGTCATGGACGACTTTGAGACAAGCTTGTACGTCTTTATTTGAGGTGTTCATTGCGAAATCGTGAGAATTAGACACGCTGGGCGATGGTTCTAAATTCATATAGGGTATATTTTCCTGACAATTACTCACTATCTAATATAGTGGTTTTCACTCAGAATTTCAAACAAAACTAGTAACAGTTTATATATTTACATCATCCGAAAAATATTTCTTTTTCCATGTAAATGACTGATTTGACCCGTTTTTAGGTTTATATTCTGCTGCAATGTAACCGTCATACGTGCTTTGTTTAATCCATGAAAAAATTTGCTCATAAGGGATTTGAGCCGTATCGGGTTCATGGCGTCCAGGACAGTCTGCAAACTGAATATGGCCAATCTGGTGAATATTTTCTTGTAAACCTTCAAGTACATCTTCACCCATCATCGCCATGTGGTAACAGTCATATTGCATTTTTAAAGCAGGGTGGTTGACTGCTTCAAGCATCTCTTGGGCTTGGGCAATGTTCTGTACTAAAAAGCGTGGCATATCTGTGCCATTAATCATTTCAAATACAGGTTCTATGTCGTGTTCTGTAAGTAAATCACAAGCTAGCTTTAAGTTGCTTGCAAGTGTTTTAAGGCAAGGAAGTAAGTCAGAATCTTGAGGTTGCTTACCTGCCAAAATATTAACACGAGGCACTTTTAAGGCAGTGGCATAGCGAATAGCTAACTCTAGTGCTTCACGGAATGCTGCTTCTTGGCCAGGTATGCCTGCTAAACCATTTCCACCTTGCATAAGATCGCCAGCAGGAACATTAATTAAACATAAACTTAGGTTGTAACGTTCAAGTTGGTCTTGAATATCGGAAATGGAAAGTTCGTATGGGAATTGGATTTCTACATGTTCAAAGCCCTCTGCATGGGCTAATGCAAAGCGTTCAATTAAAGAAACTTCGGTAAAAATCATGGATAAGTTAACGGCAAGACGACCCATACACAAACTCCGTTTATTATTGCTCTACTAGTTGAATGATAGTAGCTAAATCTTTCTCAGCAAAGCCATTTTTTTGGTGAGTTTGTAGCTGTAATAGAGCTTTTTGTGCAACAGGTATGTCTAAATTAACATTGTTAGCCAATGTTACCGCGTTGTTAAGATCTTTGGATAATGTTTGAACTTTCCACTGAATAGGCTCGAAAGTATGAGTTGCCATGCGTGGTGCAAGTATTTGAAAAGGCTTTGAGTCAGCAAATCCACCTGCTAGGGCGGGAGCGAGTAATGTCGTGTCTACACCTGCGTGGTCTGCTAGTGCTACAGCTTCGGCAATAAGAGCACTATTTGCTGCCACAATCAGCTGATTGCAAATTTTAGTGGCTTGGCCCGTACCTGTATCACCCATACGTGTTACACGTTGAGAGAGTACATTGTAAACAGGACTCAAAGCTTCAATAGTTTGAGCATCTCCACCTGCAAAAATGACTAGCGTGCCTTGTTCTGCCCCGGCTGTACCGCCTGAAACAGGGGAGTCAATCCATATCACATCTTGTGAAGCAGCACCCTGAGCAAGTGCTTTTGTTGCAGCAACAGACAGGCTTGAGAAATCGACAATAACTTGATTTGCTTTTAAATGAGGCTGAATTTGCTCAAATACGGCTTGCACAGCTTTATCGTCAGCTAGGCAAGTTAAAACTATAGGGTATTGTCCGATGTTTGAAAGATCGAGAGCATATGCGCCAATATCGATAAGTTCTTCACAAGCAGATGCTGTTCTGTTCCAGACAGCAACTTGAAAACCAGCTTGAATAAGGCGGCTAGCCATACGGCTTCCCATAAGTCCTATACCTAAAAAGGCAATAGGTGTATTACGATCAAAATTCATCTTCAAAGCTCTTATCTATATTGGCGTGGTAAAAATTTAACTTCCGGATGTTTGTCTTTTTTACGAGCAAGTTTGCTATTTTTACCAAGTAATAATTTAAGTTGCCAGATTTTTTCTAGACGCAATGATTTTTCTGGTTGGTGCTCCATTGCATCTAATACACGTTTTGCAGCAGTCAATGCATCAGGTGAACGTTGTAGCATTTCTGAGGCAATTGCATTCGCTTTTTCTAAAGGGTTCTCGCTTAGATGAGTTACAAGGCCAATATCTTTTGCATAGTTTCCGTCAAACACACGAGCAGTTAAGGTGAGTTCTTTGGCAAGGTCAACACCTATCAAACCTTTGAGTGAGCGGGTAAGTCCCATGTCGGGTACTAATCCCCAGCGACTTTCCATAATCGACATTTTGGTGTCTGGGTGGGCAATACGAATATCGGCAGCCAGCGCAAGTTGCATCCCCGCACCAAAGCAATAACCTTCAAGTGCCGCAATCACAGGTACAGGTAAGTTCTGCCAAATTAGAAATGCTTTTTGGAAAAGGCTTTGTCCCGGCTTTACAAGTTCCCAAATCGCAAATGCGGAGTTTTTAGGGTTGTTAAGGTCAGATAAATCAATACCAGCACTAAATACTTGTGCTTCACCAGTCAAAATTACACAGCGGATATCTCGGTCTTTTTGTATAGCTTTAGCCGTTGAAACGAGTTCTTTGAGGAGGGCAAAACTCATGGCATTACGTTTATCAGGACGGTTTAGATAAACTGTCGCAATGCCATTATTCTTTTCTATACGTAAAAGTGCCATGAAATTCCCGCTTATTTTTTATCGATAAACGGAGCATAACATGGCTTGAAATTGGAAACATGACAGGTCAGTCATGCCTTTTTTTATAGGTTCTTGTTTAGTCGGGTATAACTAAAATTTGGTGAGCTGCACTCTCAACTTCTTTAATAACAAGACCTAATTCATCGAAACGTCTCATGACTTCTTCAATGAAGCCATCGTCAGCTCTGCGGCGCTCTTTACGTAATGTTGAAACAAATTGCTCGAAGTCACCAGTGACTTGTTGAAGCTTTGGTGTGCCTACATAGCGAGTTGCACCATAGAGGCGGTGCAACACATGTTCGAGTTGAGGAAAGTCTTCAAGCTCAATGAGTTGCTGCATTTCATCTAGCTCGGTTGGGAAACTGTCTACCAACATTTTCAATAAGTCTTGAGCAAGATCTTCTTTATTTGCAGCCAATTGTAGGCTTTGTTGCCAGTTTAATATTTCTGGGTCGAGTGCCTCGGCAACAACATGGTGATCTTTATCTAAAGCTTGTGCAGTGAAATTGTTTTTAGTCCATTGCGTTAAAATCTGAATGATTTGCTCCATTTGAATTGGTTTGGTGACATAGTCATTCATACCAACTTTCAGAAGCTTTTGTTTTTCATCAGCAAGGGCATGGGCTGTTAACGCAATAATTGGAAGCTGCATTTCTCCATCTAGCGTTGACTCTAGTGAACGGATCGCGCGAGTAGTATCAATGCCCGACATAACCGGCATTTGAATGTCCATAAACACCAAATCAAACGGTTTGAGCTTCTGATCAATTCTTTCTTGAATAATATTAAGCGCTTCTTGTCCACTTAAAGCCTTAGTAGTTTTGACATTTAACTCACCTAATAGTGCTTCTAAAACAATTAAGTTCGGTAAATGGTCATCGACCGCTAAAATATGTAAACCCTGACCATTAAAGTCTTGTTGTTCCTCTTCAAAAATAGGTTGGTCACTTAATAATTGAATGAGTCCGCTACGGCTTAATGGTTGATAAAGTGGGCGAGCACGATATTCGGTGAGCATGTTTGGCTCAAGGGTCATTTGATAGCCGTAAACTGCTAAGTTGCCCTGATAGCGGCTACGAATTTCTTTAAGCAGAGCTTCTGTATCGCCACTATGATCAACAATAAGCCATGTATTGTCTTTCTGGTCGAGGTGTTTTAGGCGGCTGAACAAGTCTAAAATTGATTGAGTTTCAATGTGTGGAACTTGGTAATTTTCAAGATAGTATCGTAATACACTTGCCGTTGCAGGGTGTGCTAAATAAGACACCACTTGTAAGTGTTCGAAGTGAGGGTGTTCTATCTCATGTTCTTCATCTACGGCAAACTGTGCCGTAAACCAGAATGTTGAGCCTTTTTCTGTTGGTGCACGTTCTTGGTTATCTTCAAAACCAATTTGACCATGCATGAGATGAACCAGTTGTTTGGAAATTGCAAGACCTAAGCCTGTACCACCAAATTGACGGGTAACAGATGCATCACCTTGTGAAAACGACTCAAATAACTTTTTACGGTCAGTACCGCTTAAACCAATACCGCTATCTTGAACGCTAAAGTGCAGTAAACATTGACCAATGTCATCATGCTCCATACGAACACGAACAATAATTTCGCCATCTGGAGTGAACTTGATGGCATTGGAAATTAGGTTGGTCAAAATTTGTTTAAAGCGTAAGGCGTCTCCAATGACTTCTTGAGGAATGTTGTCTGCATAATAAAATGCCATGGCAATATGCTTTTGCGCAGCCAAAGGTGACAACATATCCATCACATCGAAAATAGCTTCTTCTAAATCAAACGGCGCTGTTTCAAGCTCTAATTTCCCTGCATCAATTTTTGAGAAATCTAATACATCGTTAATTAATGCTAATAGATGGGCAGAAGATTTTCGAATAGTCTGTAAATAGAGATTTTGCTCATTACTTAGATTTTGTTGGCGAAGTAGTAAATGAATAAAGCCATCAATACTGTTAAGTGGTGTACGAAGCTCATGACTGATATTGGCAAGGAAAACTGATTTTGCCTGATTTGATGAAATCGCTTGGTCACGTGCTTGACGGTAAGTAATGTTTTGAACTTCGAGGGTATCTAATGTTCTACGTAAATCTTCTTCGGTTTGTTCGGTGTGTTCTTTAAGCTCTAAAAAACTAAAATGTAGTCTTTTCACCACACTTGCGATATCACGTTGGAGTAAGCGTAATTCACCCGTACTGTTAATGACCATATGCTGATCTAATGTGTCTGCATTGAGTCGCTGTAGTTGCATCCGAATTTCGTACATTGGTGCAACCCAGCGACGAGAGAAGAAATTTAGACAGAGCAAAAGTAAGAGCAGCGTCATTAAACTCGTAATAACTAAAGCGATCAGAATACGATAACGTGCTAATTCTAGTGGTTGATTATCCATTTCAATCACTAGCCAGACAGGGGTTTTACCTGTGATATTGCTGATGCGAACCCCATAAATATTGTTATTGTTATAAGAGATCGGGCCAAAAAAACTATTGTTTTGCGTAAAGTTAGGCCAATAACGATTATCTCGATAGCCTACACTTAAGTAAGTCTGACCATTACTGTCAATTAAAGCAGCACGCTTGAGATTTTTTTCACTGAACATGCTTTGCATAATATGTTGAGCATGGTCATATTCATCGGGTTTGAGTTCTACTAATGTATAGAGATCTTTAGCGATTTGATTATAACGCGCCAAAATAGCTGAGGCATGATGCAGTTGCTGTTGTTTTGCAGAGTAAGATGTTTCAGTTAAAACCAGAAAAGCACCAACACCAGTTAAAATCATCATGGGCACAAAAATAAGAGCAATCAATTGCCCATATGCATGATTCAGACGTAAGCGTTTCGATAAGGTTTTATTGAAATTAGACATGGCTACATCGGATTGATCTCTCTGTAGGGCATATTATCACGCTTTATTTTAAAACAGACGGCATTTTATAACTGACTGGGCTTTAATCACTTTAATTAAAAAGCATAGTGAAATGGGTGCAGTACCGATCATTTTTTCATACAATAGTGCCACCCCGATTTAGGTGTTGATCATGAGTAATACACAACCTGATTTTTTAGCCGACGAATTTTTGTTAGATCACTATGTAGGTAAAACACCTCTAGTCCGTTTGCAGCGCTTGGCTTGTCACACGCAGGCAACGGTTTTAGCAAAATTGGAAGGTAATAATCCGGCAGGTTCTGTAAAAGATCGCCCTGCATATAACATGATTATGCAGGCAGAAAAGCGTGGTCAAATTAAACCGGGTGATACGTTAATTGAAGCAACTAGTGGCAATACAGGTATTGCTTTGGCTATGGTTGCGGCAATGCGCGGCTATAAAATGAAACTTATCATGCCAAATAACATGAGCCAAGAACGCAAAGATGCGATGTTAGCTTATGGCGCAGAGCTGATAGAAGTGACTCCACAGCAAGGTATGGAAGGCGCACGTGATTTAGCTTTGCAAATGGAAAAAGACGGCAAAGGTCATGTTTTAAACCAGTTTGGTAATCCTGATAATGTTGAAGCTCATTACCTGACGACAGGTCCTGAAATCTGGAAGCAAACGGGTGGTAAAATTACTCACTTTGTAAGCTCAATGGGTACAACTGGTACCATTATGGGTGTTTCTAAATATTTAAAAGAACAAAATCCAGACATTCAGATTGTGGGCTTACAACCAGCAGACGGTTCAAGTATTGCCGGTATTCGCCGCTGGCCAAAAGAATATTTACCAACAATTTTTGATAGCAGTCGTGTAGACCGAATTATTGATATTCCTCAAATTGAGGCGGAAAAAACCATGCGTAAATTGGCTCGTATGGAAGGTATCAGTGCCGGTACATCTTCAGGTGGTGCAGTTTGGGCATCAATTAAGATTGCAGAAGAAAATCCAGAAGCTGTTATTGTTTGCATTATCTGTGACCGTGGCGACCGCTACTTGTCTACAGGTTTGTTCTCAGTACAGGACGATAACTCATAATTGAGAGAAAGAATGCGTTTCCCAACTTTAGTTTTTGACATTGAAACTTTAACTGATTTAAAAGCGGGAGCGCATTTATATCATCTTGATTTGCCAGAGGCAGATGTTGAACAGGCACTCACAAAAATCCGCCGCCAAGAATCAGGTATGGATTTTCAGCGTTTGCCATTGCATGAAATCGTTTGTATCTCTGGTTTATGGATTGATGAATCGGGCTTTAGACTGTTTTCTTTTAGCCGAGAGCACTATTCAGAAGCTGAAATTTTACAGAAATTTCTATCTATTTTTGACAAGCGCCATCCCACTTTGGTGAGTTGGAATGGCTCGCAATTTGATTTGCCGGTTATCTTGTTCCGTGCCATGTATCATGGCCTTTCTGCACCGGGCTTGTTCGATCAAGGTGAGCTTGATAGCCAGAAGCGTTTTAATAATTACCAAAACCGTTATCACCACCGTCATATTGATTTAATGGATGTGATGGCAATGTTTAATGGCCGTAATTTCCAGAAACTTGATGAGGTTGCCTGTATTTTAGGTTTACCAGGTAAGCGTGGTGAATCGGGGTATCATGTTCCTGAATATGTACGTGCTCAGCAATGGTTAAAGTTAACCAGTTATTGTGAGGGTGATGTACTCAATACATGGTTTATTTATTTGCGTTGGTTGTTACTTAAAGGTCAAATCAATGTAGATGAACATAATCATTGGATTAGTTCTAGTATTGAATATTTACAGACTATGCCTCAGCAGGCCGATTTTCTTGAAGTGTGGCAACGTACGTCGAAACATACCGACTTTACATCCCACTATTTTAATCCTTTAGATTTTTAGGTTCATTCTTTGAAACAGCAAGCCAAATCTCGCAAAGCTCAGCAACCTGAATATATTTTTCAGGTTGAAACTCTTTCTCATGAGGGGCGAGGAATTGCGCACTATGGTTCTCATCCGGATCATCCGGCAGATAAGCATGGTAAAAAGGTATTTATCCGTTATGCGTTACCTGGAGAAACAGTAAAGGCTCAAATTGCGCATGAGGCTAAGCGCCTTGAAGAAGCTGAAATGATTGAGCTTTTAGCAGAACCTTCGTCAAATCGCGTAGAGGCTGTTTGTCCTCATTATGGTATTTGTGGCGGCTGTGGCATGCAGCACATTCATCCAGATGAGCAAATTCGCTTAAAGCAAAATGTACTCCAGTCACATTTACAACACTTTGCGGGTATTCAACCTGAACAGTGGTTAGAGCCAATTCGATCTTTACAAAGTGATTATCGCCGTCGAGCGCGTATTGGTGTGCGCTATTTGCCAAAACAGGACCGTTTGATTTTAGGTTTCCGTGAGCATCATAGTAATCGTTTAACTTCTATCCATACCTGTAGTGTTTTGGATAAAAAGTTATCAGATAGCCTGCCAGAATTGCGTACTTTACTCCAAAGTCTAAAAGGCAAAGCGCATATTGGTCATGTAGAATTAGCAAAAGGTGATGAGGAAACTTCTTTATTGGTTCGCCATGTAGGAAAATTAAACAATTCTGATGTCAACCAATTAAGACAATTCGCGTTACACAAAGGCTGGCAGTTGTATTTGCAACCTAAAGGTCCCGAAAGTCTTCGTCGTATTGATGAAGAGCAAGGTGCTATGCGATTACATTATGCTTTAAATGCATTTGAAGTAAATTTTGCTTTTTCGCCATTGGATTTTACGCAGGTCAATGGCACAGTAAATGAACAAATGGTGCAATTGGCATGTGAATTGCTTCAATTGCAGCAGGGTGAAAGAATACTGGATCTGTTTTGCGGATTAGGTAATTTTTCGCTTCCACTTGCACGATGTGTTGGTGCAAATGGACAAGTTGTTGGTGTGGAAGCAAGTGAAGAAATGGTGCAGCGAGCAACGGATAATGCCAAGTGCAACAATCTGGTGCAAGCAAGCTTCTTTTCACAAGATTTAACAAAAGATTTTTCGCATCATTCTTGGGCAAATCAAGGATTTGATGCATTATTGATTGATCCTCCTCGTGCTGGTGCATATGAAATCATGCAGTATGTACCAAACTTTGGAGCAAAAAGAATCGTTTATGTATCATGTAATCCAGCAACACTAGCAAGGGATGCGGGTGTTTTGGCTCAACATGGATACAAGTTAAAAAAAGCAGCGGTTATGGACATGTTTACGCACACAGAACATGTTGAATCAATTGCTTTATTTGAAAAAATTCAAGAGATAAACGATTAAAAACATGAGTTACATATCCAGGAGAATGGTATGGTCACAGTACGTGAACAGTTACCTGAACAACTAACTGAGTTGTCAGAGGAAACGACTGTAGAGCATGCCGCCGAAACACAAGTCGGTTTAGCCTCATGGTTGGATCGGGTTCGTGAAATATTAGATGGGGCAGAGCTTAAACAACTCGAAGAGGTTGCGCATTTAACCCTGCAAAAAGAGTTAGATTCAACGGTTAATCATCGTTCCAATACATTTGCTACTGGTGTTGGAATGGCGGATATTCTGGCGCATTTACATGTAGATGAAGATACTTTATCTGCTGCAATGCTTTATCGTAGTGTTCGTGAAGACATTACTGATATAGAAGAAGTAAAGCGTAAGTTTGGTGAGCAAGTCTATAACCTTGTCAAAGGTACTTTGGCAATGGGTAAGCTTTCAGAACTCATTGAAAAAAATAAACGACTAGAAGACCATTTTAATAACAACCAGAGGGAACATTTAAGCGGCATTTATAAAATGCTGATTTCAGTGACTGAAGATGTCCGTGTTGTTTTAATTAAGTTAGCTGAGCGTACTTATTCTTTACGTGAGTTGGCCAACTCGTCACGTGAACGTCAAGAGCGTGTAGCGCGTGAAATTCTAACTATTTATTCGCCATTGGCGCACCGTTTGGGTATTGCACAGCTTAAGTGGGAACTAGAAGATTTAGCCTTTCGTTATTTGGCACCAGACCGTTATAAAGAGATTGCTTCATTACTAAATGAAAAGCGTCTTGAGCGCGAACACTATATTCAGTTCGTAATCGACCGCTTAAAAAATGAATTGGCATCTTACGGTATTGAGGCGGAAATTACAGGTCGAGCAAAACACATTTATTCGATTTATCGAAAAATGAAAAGTAAAAACCTGAGTTTCGATCAGCTTTATGACATTCGTGCCTTACGTGTGTTAGTCAATAGCGTGCCGGAGTGTTATCACTCATTAGGTATTGTTCATCAAATCTGGCGCCATATTCCACACCAGTTTGATGACTATATTACTAACCCGAAAGCCAATGGTTATCGCTCATTACATACTGCTGTAATTGCTGAAAATAAATCTTTAGAGGTACAAATCCGTACTCATGAGATGCATGATGAAGCAGAATTAGGCGTATGTTCGCACTTTAACTACAAAGAAGGCTCAAAGAATACCGACCATTCTTTTAACCATCGTTTACATTCGCTTCGTGCCGTTTTGGAACATTACCAAGAACGTAATGAAACCACCGTACACCAAAACGAAGATGAGACGGAAGGCTTTGATCAGCTTCAAGACTTTGAAGGTTTTGAAAAGATTTATGTGTTTAGCCGTGATGGTGATATTAAAGAATTACCACGTGGTTCAACGGTTTTAGACTTTGCTTACCATGTGCATACAGAAGTAGGAAACAAGTGTTATGCGGCACGTGTTAACCAACGCTATGTACCATTAACCTATACGCTAAAAACTGGTGAACAGGTCGAGATTTTAACCAAGAAAGACCGTGAGCCTAACCGCGACTGGTTGGTGAACTCTTTAGGGTATATCAAGACAGCTCGTGCACGTGACAAACTACGTCATTGGTTCAGACAGCAAGATCGTAGCAAGAACCTTGAAGTTGGCCGTGAGTTATTAAACAAAGAATTGTCTCGATTGGCGATTCACCCTAAGAGTATCGACCTGAACGACTACTCATCACATTTTAATGTGAAAACAGGGGATGACATTTTAGTTAGTCTGGTCAGCGGTGATATCAGCTTGCATGCCTTGATTAATCAGATTAATCGTCAAATGCATCTGGATCAGGATGAGCCTGAGCTGGTACTTAAACCAACATTAAATCCGCGCGCCAGTCATACTTTGTCTGCGCATGGCATCTTAATTGATGGTTTAGACAATGTTGAGTTACATATTGCACAGTGTTGCCAACCGGTTCACGGTGAATCAATTGCTGGCTATATCACATTGAATCGTGGTGTAAGTATTCACAAAGTCTTGTGCTCTGATTATCAACGTATGATCAAGCAAGAACCAGAACGTGCTGTTGAAGCCGATTGGGAAATGCAGCCAACTCGTGGTCAAAGTGTTCAAATTGTGGTTGAAGCTTATGATCGTCGTGGTTTGCTCAAAGACTTAACTCAAGTGATTTTCTCTGACCAAATTAATATTCGTCAGGTGAATACAATTTCTGAGGCAGATGGTATTGCCAATATGAAGTTGCTCATTGAGGTCAAAGGTTTGGCTCAGCTTTCACGTTTGTTGGCTCGTTTAGAGCAACAACCAGGGATTATTAGCGCACGACGCATGATTCAAGGTGTTTAAATAAACTGAGTAAAAAGGCCGTCAATTGACGGCCTTTTTTTTAACTACTTTCTTGATAAATAAATATTAGTTAAACGATTTAAAAACTGTGGACTTATGGTTGAGAGTTGATAAAGCAGTTTGGTTTTTATGCCAACAGGAGTATGAGTAGGAGTCCAGAAATGAGCTTTTTTCTCGACAAGTGAAAGGACCTGCTGAGCAATATCATTTGGTGTTAAGTCAACGCCCATATTTTGAATACTACCTGCATCCATATTATTGACCATTGCGGTTTGTACAAATAAAGGCATCACATCTAAAACACGAATACCATATTTTTTCCATTCCACATCTAAACCTTCGGTAATTCCGCGAACTGCAAACTTACTGGCTGAATAAGAAATAAGGTCAGCTTGCCCGTAAATTGCAGAAGCCGAAGAAAGATTAATGACTCGTGCAAAAGAAGCTTGTTTTAAATAAGGGAGTGCAGCATGGCAGCCATTGATGACGCCGTTTACATTAATATTGATTGTTCTTTGGTGTGAATTGATATCGATGTGTTCAAAAGCCCCAGAATATAAAATTCCTGCGTTATTCACTAAAATATTAAGCTCGCCAGCCCAGTCAGTAAATTCTTTTAATATATGTTGCCATTGCTCGTAATCACTGACATCTAAATAACCAGCGCATGCATTGGGTCCTAACTCAGTTGCTAAGCTTTGAGCAAGTGATTCGTTAATATCATAAATGCCTACTTTATATCCTTGTTTGTAAAATACTCGTGCAATTTCTGCTCCAATGCCTTGAGCTGCGCCACTAATCAGAATGCTATGTTTCATCTTTTTTTCTCTTTATCGTTACAATATGACGAATGATTTGCCGCTTTAATTTTGATCATAGCAAATTAAGATTTTAAATTTACTGACCAACTTTTTGAACTTGAGGGTTACCATGGATAAATTGCTTAAAATTATGCAAGAGCTACGTGAAAAATGTCCGTGGGATCAAGAGCAAACCCCAATGTCACTCACTAAATATGCAATTGAAGAAGCATATGAAGTCGAAGCTGCTATCCGTCAGGGCGATATTGATGAAATTCGAAATGAGTTGGGTGATTTGTTATTACAAGTTGTATTTCAATCGCAAATGTTTAGCGAACAAGGGGCGTTCAATTTTCAAGATGTAGTTGAGGCAATTAGTGAAAAATTGATAAGACGTCATCCACATGTTTTCCAGGCTGATCAATTTAATAACTTAACACCAGAACAAGTAAGCGAGTTATGGAAACAAATTAAACAACAAGAGAAGCAAGGCAAGCCGAAATCAAGATTAGATGAAATTAAAAATGGTCCTGCACTGACTCAAGCACAGGAAATTCAAAAGAATGTTGCAAAAGTCGGATTTGATTTTGAAACAGTAGAAGATGCTTATGTAAAACTAGAAGAAGAATTAGGTGAATTCAAAGAGGCCCTTAAAAATCAAAATATTGATGAAATTCAAGACGAATTTGGAGATTGTCTGTTTTCATTGGTCAATATAGGACGTAAACTTAACATTTCAAGTGAAACTTCACTTTTATCAACCATACATAAATTTAGAAGTCGTTTTGCTTTTATTGAAGAGCAAGCCATAAAACAGCAAAGAACATTAGAAGACATGACTTTGTCCGAGATGGATGAATTGTGGAACCAAGCAAAACGACAATTACATTCAGGGGAAAAACGACATGCGATACAGCATGATAATTTGGAAAAATAATTGTTTTATTTTAATGATGTTGTGCTTAGGTGTGATTTCAACTTCGATTTTTGCTCAATCGTTTGATCAGAATTTTCAGGAATGGAAGGCTAAACAGCAGATGTACGACCAAAAGTTAAACGTCTCTAAATCTTCTCATTCTTATGGTTCTAAAATTTATCAAACGAAGAGTTTAAATGATTCTATTGGGCAGATTCATTTAAATCAGGCTACTGTAAATGAGTTTCGGCAGTTAAAAGGTATAGGTGAGAAAAAGGCTCAAGCGATTGTGGAATACAGGCAAAAGAATGGTGGTTTTAAAAATATTGATGAAATTAAAAACGTCAAAGGAATCGGCCCCGCTATTTTTGAAAAAAATAAATCACGTTTAGCCTTATAAAAGTTCTATTCGTCAATTATCATTTCCTGCGCAATCTAAAGAGAATCAAATTGCCCTTTGTGTGTGTTAGAGCTATGATTAGCGACAACTTGTTATTTACGTCCTGACGTAGGAGACAGCGTCTTTTGCAAACCTTGCGAGCGTCAAAATGTGGTTTGTCCACAGCCCAACTTCCTTCTTCGATTTTAGATGTGATCGATAGTCTGACCAAAGCAGGCTATGAAGCTTATATTGTTGGGGGTGGTGTCCGTGATTTAATGCTAGGACTCAATCCTAAAGATTTCGATGCAGTCACCAATGCAACACCTTCTCAAATTAAAGAAGTTTTTGGTCGTCGATGCCGAATTATTGGCCGTCGATTTGAATTGGCACATGTCTATTCAGGACGTGAGCTGATCGAAGTTGCGACTTTCCGGGCTCCTCCTAAAAAAGCAGTTACCAATGCTTCTGGCATGATTTTGCGTGACAATAACTGGGGAACCATCGAACAGGACTTTGCTCGACGCGATTTTTCTATCAATACGCTTTATTACCAACCACGTAAGGGTATTGTGCTCGATTTTTGTAAAGCAATTGATGATGTCAAGAATAAGACTTTGCGTTTATTGGGCGATCCTGTGCAACGTTTTGAAGAAGATCCGGTGCGTATGCTACGGACGTTACGTTTTGCAGCTAAGCTAAATTTTAAAATTGATCCAGCAATTCTCGATATTTTTGATGTTGAGATGACACAATTGCTTCGTGATGTTTCTCCGCATCGTTTATACGATGAGTCTCAGAAGCTTTTCACAATGGGTCATTTGGCACGTGTATTACCAATGCTAATTGAATTTGGCGTGTGGAAGCAGCTTTTTGCTGATATTCGTCCAGATCTCACCCCATTTATTCAACGCGCTGCAAAAAATACAGATCAACGCATTCAAATTGGCAAAACCATTAACCCTGCATTTTTCTATGCAGTTTTATTGTGGCAACCATTTTTAGAGCGTTGTGACTTTTATTTATCAAAAGGCGTTGTTCCAGCCGAAGCACGTGCTCAAGCAGGTTTAGATGTTTTAAAACGTCAAGCGACACGTACAGTCATTCCTCGTTTTGCCGAAACTTTTATTCGTGAAGTTTGGGAAATGCAAACCCGATTGCTTAATCCAAAGCCACAGCAAATTGAAGCATTGGCAAGCCATGCGCGTTTCCGTGCAGGCTTTGACTTCTTATTACTTCGTGAAAAGTCAGGAGATGACACAACACAAGGAATGGGAAGCTGGTGGGATGCTTACCAAGAAATGTCAAACGATGAAAAAGAAGCTGCGATTAGCCAATATAATCGTCAAAAAGCTAAAAGTCGTCGTAAGGTTGCTGTTGAACCTATTGAAAACAATAGAGCTGATGCAGAAATTGAGCCTTTGGTGGATGTTCCAGAGCCTCGAAGCCGTCGTGGTAAGAAAGAACGTGCACGACAAGAGCAGTCTGTTGACCGTTTTATGGAAAAATCTTCCACATCACAAACCAATATGACGAGCGATCACCCAATTTTAAAGCGCAAGCGGGTACAACGTGATTTGAGCCAAGTTATTTTTGGGCCGACACAATGACAGTAACCACATATATTGGCTTAGGAAGTAACCTAGGTGACTCACGCCAGATTTTGTCTGAAGCAATAGCCAAGCTTAAAACTATTGGTGAAGTGAAGGTATCCAAACTGTACCAAAGCCCACCAATGGGTCCCCAAGATCAACCCAATTATCTAAATGCAGTAGCTCAGCTAAAAACTGAGTTACTTCCGCTTGACTTACTCGATCATTTACAGCGTTTTGAGCAAGAAGCTGGGCGAGTAAGACTCCGTCATTGGGGGGAGCGAACTTTGGACCTAGACCTGCTGATTTATGGTGATGAAAAAATACAAAATGAGCGCTTAACGGTGCCGCATGTAGGATTAATGCAACGAGATTTTGTTGTGATTCCTTTATTAGATTTAGACGCTGATTTACATATCAATGATCAGCCACTTAAGAATTTAGAACTCTTACAGCAGCCAACGCTGACTGTACTTGCTGATGAGTCTTGGGCCTAAAGTCTGACTTATTACGTTCTGCAAACTCCTGTAGAGGATACCATCATGATTAGTCTAAGTGACTTAAGAAAATTTAAAGCCGAAGGACGTAAGTTCTCTTGTCTAACTTGTTACGATGCAAGTATGGCAAAAGCAATGGAACTTGCTGAAATTGATACTATCTTAATTGGTGATTCTCTTGGAATGGCAATTCAAGGTCGTGATTCAACTTTACCTGTAACTGTTGAAGACATGGCTTATCATACAGCGGCAGTGCGCCGTGGTAACCAGCATGCTTTAATTATGACTGATTTACCATTTATGAGTTATGCCACTTTAAACGATGCTTTGCAGAATGCGAAAACAGTTATGCAAGCTGGTGCGCAGATGATCAAAATCGAAGGTGGCGCATGGCTAAGTGAAACTGTACAGGTGTTAACACGTAATGGTGTGCCTGTATGCGTACATTTAGGTTTAACCCCTCAGTCTGTACATGTTTTTGGTGGCTACAAACTACAAGCTAGAACCCGTGAAGCAGCGGATCAACTTATTGCTGACTGTACGGCGGTGGTTGAAGCGGGTGCGGCAGTTTTATTGCTCGAGTGCGTTCCGGCACAATTGGGTCAAGAAATTGCTGAATTATTCCCGAATACTCCTGTGATTGGTATTGGGGCAGGTAATGCAACTGACGGTCAGGTACTTGTAGTACAAGACATGTTAGGTCTAACGTTTGGGCGAGTTGCACGTTTTGTGCGTAACTTTATGAAAGAACAATCTGGTGAAACAGCGATTTTAGACGCTTTTAAAGCATTTCATGCTGCTGTACAGGATCAGTCGTTCCCAGCCAAAGAACATACTTTCCAAGTTGAGCTGTAATTCATGAAAACAGAAACCACTATACAAGGCTTAGCTGCTTCTTTAAATCCTGCTAGAGCTGCACGTAAAATCATTGGTTTTGTCCCAACTATGGGAAATCTACATGAAGGCCATCTCACCCTTGTTCGTGAAGCGAAAAAGTTATGTGACGTTGTAGTTGTTAGTATCTTCGTAAACCCGACCCAATTTGGTCCGGGGGAAGATTTTGATAACTATCCACGTACTTTAGAGCAGGACAGTCGTCTACTTGCTGATGTTGGTTGTGATATTATTTTTGCACCTTCAGTTGAGCAAATGTACGGTACACAACCTCGTTTAACTAATATTAGTGTCAGCCAGATTACAGATGACTTATGCGGTAGTTCACGTCCTGGGCACTTTGATGGTGTAGCGCTGGTTGTCACAAAACTCTTTAATATTGTGCAACCGAATTATGCTTTTTTTGGTCAAAAAGATTATCAACAGTTGGCGGTGATTCGCCAGTTTGTACAAGACTTAAATATTCCATTAGAAGTGATTGGTGTACCCATTGTTCGTGCAGCAGATGGTTTAGCACTGAGTTCAAGAAATGGTTATTTGACTCCGGAACAACGTCAGATTGCGCCAGTCATCTATCAAGGACTAAAGCAAGCTGAAGAGCAATTACACCAAGGTAAAGATTTACAACAAGTCTTGGCAGGTTTAAAAACGTTGTTGACAGACAATGGTTTTGTTGTGGATTATGTGGAAGCTCGTCAGCCAAACTTGTTGGCTGTGTCTCAATTTGATCGTGATATTGTGTTGTTTGTCGCGGCTAAGTTGGGCGGAACACGTTTAATTGATAATTTACAAGTTGCCTTTACACCTCAATAATACATAAAAGGACAGCCATGCCATGAAGCGTATACTTATCGTGACAGGACAGTCTGGTTCAGGAAAATCTTCAGCTCTTCAAGTATTAGAAGATTTGGGCTATTACTGTATTGATAATTTACCTTTGGCATTGCTGCCTGAAATTGTGGCAAAGCTAGATCATGAAAATAATCTTGAACAGCTGGCTTTAGGTGTAGATGTTCGAAGTACTCGGGCTGATATGCAAGAGTTCGACCATGTTTTTGAGCAATTACAAAAACATGGTACGGTTGATGTGATTTATCTGACGACACAAGATCAGGATTTGATTGCACGATTTAGTGCGTCGCGTCGTCCACATCCGTTGGCAAATCGCTTCAAAAGCCTTTTGCAATGTATTCATGAAGAAAAGCAGTTACTGATTCCAATTCAGTTTCGAGCAACGGTTCATATTGATACCACTGATAAAAGTGTTCATGATTTAAAACATATCTTGCTGTCAAAATTAGGGCAGTCAGATAATCTGATTGTTATATTGCAGTCATTTGGTTATAAACATGGCATTCCTTTAGATGCCGACTATGTTTTTGACGTACGGCATTTACCAAATCCGCATTGGGATTTAGAATTACGCCGATTTTCTGGTTTAGACGAGCCAGTTAAGCAGTTTTTAGAAGCAAGTCCGCAAGCAAACGAAATGTTTGAGGATATACACCACTTCTTAAGAAAATGGCTGCCGGCATTTGCTGAAGGGCATCGTCATTATATGACGGTTTCAATAGGTTGCACTGGCGGCCAGCATCGTTCAGTTTATATGGTAGATAGACTAAAACAAGCACTTGAGGCAGAATGGTCTGTTCAGGTCTTACACAGAGAAATGAAGCACTGGTCATGATAGACACAACTGTTGATGTAATTAATAAACTCGGTTTACATGCACGTGCATCAGGAAAACTGATAGAGGTCACTACAAAGTTTCGTTCGTCAATTCAGATTGGTAAGGGCGATCATTTAGTAGATGCTAAGAATATTATGTCGTTACTGATGTTAGGTGCAGGAAAAGGGACCACTTTACGTTTGGTCATTGATGGCACTGACGAAGAACAGGCATTAAATGAAGTACAGGCGTTATTCGCCGCAAAATTTTATGAGGCAGATTAATCGTGGCACGTCGTCCCCAGCGTTATACTGAAGAAGATTTTGATTCTTTAGAAGGACGTGCAAGTAAAACCGAACAGAAAAAAGCAGTTCAACGTATGGCTGCTTTAGGTGAGCAGTTAGCACAACTTTCTATCAAACAAATTCAAAAACTTCCGGTTGATGAGCGTTTAATTGATGCTCTTTTAGAAGTCCAGAATATTAGTTCGTTTGAAGCACGCCGTCGCCAATTTCAACGTGTTGGTAAACTCTTGCGTAATGAAGATGAGACAGTCATTTTATCTTATTTGACTCCTCAACAAGGCGCGAAAAAACAAGCTCAACTTATGCGTTGGGTAGATCGTATGATCGAGCAAGGTGATCCTGCAATTAACGAGTTTAGTAAAATCTATAATGCATCAGAACGTCATACTTTGCGTCAGCATGTGTTAAGGATTAACCGTGATAAGACTCAGCAAGTTCCAGAAGCAGATCTTGAAGCATCTAAAGGTAAGTTTATTAACTACGTGCAACAAGTCGCTTTATTGTCAGATCAAGGTTAATTTCGTTTTAACTAAAAAAAGCGACGTTTAATACGTCGCTTTTTTTATTTCTTATATTGTTTAAACGCGTTCTTTTGCCCATTCACGCAAAATGAATTTTTGCAATTTGCCTGTTGAGGTTTTTGGAATTTCTGTAATCACTACATCTTTGGGGACTTTAAAACGCGCCAGTTCTTTTTGACAATGTGCAATAATTTCTTCAGGAGTCACTGTAGCACCCGTTTTTAATTCAATAAATGCACATGGTACTTCTTGCCAACGTTCATCAGGTTTTGCCACAACAGCCGCTGTTAAAACCGCAGGGTGTTTATATAAAACATCTTCAACTTCTAAAGATGAAATATTCTCTCCGCCCGAGATAATAATATCTTTAGAGCGGTCAGTAATTTTTGCGTAACCATCTGGATGGCAAACAGCTAAATCTCCAGTATGAAACCAGCCACCAGCGAAAGCTTCTTCAGTTGCCTTTGGATTTTTTAAATATCCTTTCATAACAATATTGCCACGGAACATAATTTCTCCCATGGTTTCACCGTCATTTGGAACTGGTTGCATCGTTTCAGGGTCTAATACTCGCATACTATCTTGAAGTGGATAAGGCACACCCTGACGAGAGTGTAGTTGCGCTTGTTCAGTAATTGACAGGTCACTCCATCCTGCTTGAGAGGCACAAAGGGCAGATGGTCCATAGGTTTCAGTTAAACCATAAACGTGGTTAACATTGATTCCAATATTTCGCATACCTTCAATTACAGCGACAGGTGGAGCAGCACCTGCCACCATAACTTCAACATGATGTTCTATGCTTGGCTGCTTTTCTTTCGGTAGATTAATAATCATGGATAAGACGATTGGAGCGCCACAGAAGTAATCAACTTTATGTTTAGCAATAAGCTGCATCACCAGTTCGGGGTCAACTTTGCGTAAACAAATATTGGTTCCGCCACTTGCTGCAATACTCCACGCAAAGCACCAACCATTACAGTGAAAAAGAGGAAGTGTCCATAAATAAACAGCTCGGGGTTTCATACCGCAAGCTAAAATATTACTAGCTGCATTTAAATAAGCACCTCGGTGGTGATAAACCACGCCCTTAGGATTACCCGTTGTTCCTGAGGTGTAATTTAAACTAATTGCATCCCACTCATCTTGCGGTAAATGCCATTCGAAATTAGCATCACCTTGAGCTATCCATTCTTCATATTCAAACGAACCAAGAAATTGATTTTCACCTTCATATTCTTCATCAGCTACATCAATCACAATAATATGTTGGTTTGGAATGAGTGATAGGGCTTCTCGGGCTAGATTAACAAACTCGGGGTCAACCAAAAGCACTTTCGTCTCAGCATGCTCTAGCATAAAAGCGATGGTTTTAGCATCTAAACGGGTGTTTAGTGTATTAAGAACGGCACCTGCCATAGGTACAGCAAAATGGGCTTCAATCATTGCTGGTACATTTGGCAATAAAACTGAAACGGTATCGTTTTTAGCTATGCCTAATTGTTGAAGCTGAGATGCAAATTGACGACAGCGCTGATAAGTTTCTTTCCATGAAATCTGACGATTACCATGAATGATAGACGCTTGGTCTGGATAGATATAAGCTGCACGTTCTAAATAGCGCAGAGGGGATAACGCAACAAAGTTTGCGGGTGTGCGTGGTAATTCATCGTATGCACTAACCATGTGAAATAACTCCATGTTCTATTTTTTAATTCATTCTTTGAAAATATGACTTAATATTAATCAAAGCATTAATGCTTTAGTCTTAAACAGAAATACCCCTCAGTCAGGAAATGAGCACAAATGCTATTTTCAACATCTTAAAACAGTTCTGATGAATAATTATCCTATTTATGTATTTCTTAAAATTTAGGTAGAGCACTTATTAAAGTCACTTATTGCTGTTTACCGTATAAGCAAAATGTATTTATGATTTTATGAGTACAAAGGTTTTCACTTGGCTTGAACAAGTGTAAAATCTTTCAGGTTTTTTAATTTTGATTTACACCGTTTTTATATTTTGAGGCTTGCCTCGATCATAATCTCGCGGTGAAATGCTCCTTCGTATAGGGCATCACTCCTTAAGGATTTTTCTATGCCAATTATCACATTGCCAAATGGCGATCAAAAGAATTTTGATCACCCTGTATCTGTTATGGAAGTCGCTCAAAGTATTGGGCCTGGTTTAGCAAAAAATACCGTTGCTGGACGAGTAAATGATCGCTTAGTTGATGCATGTGACTTAATTACCGAAGACTCGACCTTACAAATTATCACTCCAAAAGATGAAGAAGGTCTTGAGATCATTCGCCACTCTTGTGCACACCTTGTAGGGCATGCAGTAAAGCAACTTTTCCCTGAAGCAAAGATGGTGATTGGTCCAGTCATTGAAGAAGGTTTCTATTACGACATCTGGATGCCACGTCCTTTTACATTAGATGATATGGCAGCAATCGAAGAGCGCATGAAAAAGCTCATCGATCAAGATTACGATGTGGTTAAAAAAATGACTCCACGTGATGAAGTTATTGCTGAATTTACTGCTCGTGGTGAAGAATACAAATTACGCTTGATTGCAGACATGCCTGAAGAAACTCAAATGGGCTTGTACTACCATCAAGACTATTTAGATATGTGTCGTGGTCCTCACGTACCGAATACAAAATTCTTAAAATCATTCAAGCTTACTAAAATCTCTGGTGCTTACTGGCGCGGTGATGCGAAGAATGAACAGCTTCAACGTATTTACGGTACGGCTTGGGCTGATAAAAAACAATTAGCAGCTTACATCAAGCGTATTGAAGAAGCTGAAAAGCGTGATCACCGTAAAATTGGTAAAGCATTAGACTTGTTCCATATGCAAGAAGAAGCACCGGGTATGGTGTTCTGGCATGCAAATGGTTGGACTATTTATCAAGTACTAGAGCAGTACATGCGTAAAGTTCAGCAAGACAATGGTTACCAAGAAATTAAAACTCCGCAAATCGTAGACTTTACGCTTTGGGAGAAATCTGGTCACGCAGCAAACTATGCAGAAAACATGTTTACGACTCATTCAGAAAGTCGTAACTATGCTGTAAAACCAATGAACTGTCCTTGTCACGTTCAAGTGTTCAACCAGGGATTAAAATCTTACCGTGATTTACCAATTCGTTTAGCTGAGTTTGGTTCTTGTCACCGTAATGAACCATCTGGTTCTTTACACGGTATTATGCGTGTTCGTGGCTTTACACAAGATGATGCACATATCTTCTGTACTAAAGAACAGATTGGTAAAGAAGTTGCAGATTTTATTCAACTTACTTTAGACGTTTATAAAGACTTTGGCTTTGAAGAAGTTCAAATGAAGTTGTCTACTCGCCCAGAAAAACGTGTAGGTGATGACGCTCTTTGGGATTTAGCTGAAAAATCTTTAGCAGATGCTTTAGATGCAGCTGGTCTTAAATGGGAATTGCAGCCGGGTGAAGGCGCATTCTATGGTCCAAAGATTGAGTTCTCTTTAAAAGACTGTCTTGGTCGTGTATGGCAATGTGGTACCATTCAATGTGACTTCAACTTGCCAGTTCGTTTAGACGCTTCTTATGTAACTGAAGAAAACGAACGTGATCAGCCTGTAATGTTGCATCGTGCAATTCTTGGTAGTTTTGAGCGTTTTATTGGTATACTAATTGAACACTACGCTGGTTTCATGCCACCTTGGTTGTCACCTGTACAAGCATGTGTCATGAACATTACCGATGCTCAAGCTGAAGCAAGTGAGCAAGTTGTGGCAAAACTCAAGGAAAATGGCCTTCGCGCTATTTCTGACTTGAGAAATGAAAAAATCGGATTTAAGATTCGTGAGCGTACTCTAGAGCGCATTCCTTACCTGTTAGTTCTTGGTGATCGAGAAGTTGAAGAAGGTACAGTGAATGTACGTACTCGCTCAGGAAAAAATTTAGGTACTATGTCAGTGGATGCTTTCATTGACTTAGTGAAATCTGCCGTCGCCGAACGTGGCCGGTATATTGTGGAGTAAGAAAGATTAAACAGCCTGACCGTAACCAACAACAAGGTGCAAAGAGTAACCGTCCAGCAATTAACGATGAGATCCGTGCAAAAGAAGTACGCCTCGTCGCTGCTGATGGTGAGCAAAAAGGAATTGTTTCATTAAATGAAGCACTGCGTGCTGCTGAGGATGCAGATCTTGACCTTGTTGAGATTGTCGCAAACGCTGAGCCGCCTGTTTGTAAAATCATGGATTACAACAAGCACTTGTTTGACCTGAAACAGAAGCAAAAAGATGCCAAGAAAAAACAGCATCAAGTGCAAGTGAAGGAAATCAAACTACGCCCAGCAACTGATGTAGGTGATTATCAAGTTAAGCTTCGTGCTATTTTGAAGTTCCTTGAAGAAGGTAACAAAGTCAAAATCACTTTACGTTTCCGTGGTCGTGAAATGGCTCACCAACAACTTGGTTTAGCTCAATTGCAAAAGATTGAAGCAGACGTAGCTGAGTTTGGTATTGTAGAGCAAGCTCCGAAAATGGAAGGTCGACAAATGGGTATGTTACTTGGACCGAAAAAGAAAAAGTAATACTCAAAAAAAGCACTGCAAACGCAGTGCTTTTTTATGCCCGTCATTTCTTGATTTAATTCCTTTAAAGTGCGATTTAATAACTTTTTAAACCAAAGTTATTCTCAAATTTTATGTGTTTTTTGGTGTTGGACATATCATTGTATTAGCCAAAACATGATATAACGCAAGACGCAGTCATGATAACGATGAATAGGAAAATAGAATGATTGATCTATATTATTGGGGAACACCCAATGGACATAAAATCACAATTGCCTTAGAAGAAATGGGACTGGATTACACCCTTTATCCAATTAATATTTTAGAAAATGATCAATTTCAACCAGATTTCCTGAAAATTTCCCCGAATAATAAAATCCCCGCAATTGTTGATCAGGACGGTCCACGTGGTGAGCCAATTTCAGTATTTGAATCAGGCGCGATCTTACAATATTTAGGTCGAAAAACCGGATTGTTTTATCCAACAGATGAACAAGAGCGGGTTGAAGTGGAACAATGGCTTATGTGGCAAATGGGTGGTTTAGGCCCTATGTTGGGGCAAAATCATCACTTTAACCGCTTTGCACCAGAGAAAATTCCTTATGCAATTGAACGTTATGTGAATGAAACTAAGCGTTTATATGGTGTGTTAAACAAACAGCTTATTGGTCAGAAGTTTGTTGCAGGGGAATACTCAATTGCTGATATGGCAATTTTACCTTGGATTCTGCGCTATGAATGGCAGGGGATTCAATTAGAGGATTATCCTTATGTACAAGAATACATTGTCCGCCTAACAGCACGTCCTGCGGTACAAAAAGCTTTATCAATTAAAGTTATCTAATTTTGCTTGGTAGCACAATGAAGAAAGTGAAAGGTGATTTGGTTTTAATTTAATATGCTAAGTTACTTTTTACTTTTTTTGAGTGCTTTTGGGGCGGCTACATTATTACCACTACAATCAGAAGCTGTACTCGTTGCTTTATTATTAAAAAATCAACATTCCGCTTTTCTTCTTATTTTGATTGCTACTTTTGGAAACGTACTCGGTTCATGTGTGAACTGGTGGTTAGGTTTAAAAATAGAACAGTTTAAACATAAAAAGTGGTTCCCGGTTTCCGAAAAACGTTTAGAGCAAGCTCAACGTTTTTATCATAAATATGGTTTTTATTCGCTGCTTTTAAGTTGGACACCTGTGATTGGTGACCCTATTACTTTAGTTGCGGGCTTATTCAAAGAAAATTTTTGGCGCTTCTTATTTATGGTTCTTATTGCTAAGGCTGGGCGTTATATTTTCATTTATTGGGTAATTACAGACTTTATTTAAAATACAAGCATCCGAAGATGCTTATATTAAAACTATTTATTTAGTCTTCCGAGCTTTTGGTAATGTCGACTTTAAATAGGTCATTGGTTTTTAACCAACAGAACGTGACCACTGCAAGCGTCATACAACCACCAAAAATAGTCGCTGCAATAGTTCCCAAATATTTAGCAGCCAAGCCTGATTCAAATGCACCCAGCTCATTACTAGATGACACAAACATGCCATTTACAGCCGCTACCCGACCACGCATATTTTCTGGTGGGAATATTTGCAAAATGGTTTGTCGAACCACAACTGAAATACTGTCACAAGCACCTGTCATGGCCAGTGCAAATAGGGATAACCACATATTGTTTGAGAAAGCGAAAAGGATCGTAAATACACCAAATCCGGCAACTGCAAGTAGCATGTTACGCCATGCGTGCTGAGTTGGCGGAAAACGGGTCAAAGCAATCATGGTAATGAGTGCACCAATAGAAGGCGCTGCACGCAAATAACCTAAGCCTTCTGGCCCTACTTTTAAAATATCTTCAGCAAAGATAGGCAGTAAGGCAATCACACCTCCAAATAAAACGGAGGCTAAGTCTAAAGAAATAGCCCAGAGAACGATTTTGGTTTTCCAAATAAAGCGGAAACCATCACCTAAGCTTTCTAATACATTCGCAGTTTCAATTTTAGGAAAGCTTCGGTTTTGTAATAAATTAATAAGAATAAAACAGATGCTGAGTAGGGCAGCAACACTAAAAAGACTGGTTTCTCTGCCTAAGTAAGCAAGCATAAAACCGCCTAGCATAGGCCCAATAATCACACCACTTTGCCAACCAATAGTTGTCCATGTTGCGCCATTGGCATAAAGCTCGCGTGGAATTAAGAATGGTTTCAATGAGGTGGCAGAGGGATTATAAAACCCACGTATCGTACCTAAGCCAAAGATGACTGCGTAAATACCCCAAGAAAGGAAATTTACACTGATATGACCTAAACCATGCAAGTGGAACAGCAACCACAAAACTAAAGGTAGAGGTACCGAGAAAAATAAACAGATTTTCATAATGACCTGTTTATTAAATTTATCAGCAAAATAGCCACCCCAAAGCGATAGAGCAATAAATGGAATGGCTTCTGCTAGTCCAATTAAACCTAAAGTTAGAGGATCTTTGGTAATTTGATAAAGTGAATAAGCAACAATAATTTCTTGAATCAAAATTGCTAACGTTAAGCAAAATTGATTAATGGTAACAATAGAGAAATCTCTGTAGCGCAGTGCAGCGAATGCATCATGTTTCTGCATTTGAAATATCGTATGTTGATAATTTGAACATATTATAGAGCTAAATAAGGCATAATGTTGAATTTATTAGCAGTGACCAATCTCTAAAAAAAACGATATGAATTTTTAATTTGTTAAGACATTCATCTAAAAAAGCACTACGAGTAGTTTTAATTTTAGTCAGCATACTATAAAATACGCGCTTCCTTACCTGCAGGTCGATTTTGCAATGGTGCAATCGCGCCGAACAGGTGCCTAAAAGAGGTTACTATGGCTAAGTTAAAAACTCGCCGTGGTGCAGCTAAACGCTTCAAAGCGACTGCAAACGGTTTTAAGCGTAAACAAGCGTTCAAGCGCCACATCTTGACCAAAAAATCTGCTAAACGTATCCGTCAATTACGCGGCTGTGTAATGGTTCATGTTTCTGACATGAATTCAGTTCGTCGTATGTGCCCATACATCTAAGGAGATTATAAATGGCTCGTGTAAAACGTGGTGTAGTGGCTCATCGTCGTCACAAAAAAATTCTTGCTCGCGCTAAAGGTTACTATGGTGCTCGTTCACGCGTTTACCGCGTAGCGTTCCAAGCGGTAATCAAAGCTGGTCAATACGCTTACCGTGACCGCCGTCAAAAGAAACGTCAATTCCGTGCTCTATGGATTGCGCGTATCAATGCTGGTGCTCGTCAAAACGGTTTGTCTTACAGCCGTATGATCGATGGCTTGAAAAAAGCTCAAGTGATCATCGACCGTCGCGTATTAGCTGACATCGCTATGCATGATGCAGTAGCATTTGCTGCTTTAGCTGAAAAAGCTAAAGGTGCATTAGCTGCATAAGCTTAGAGATTCAAAAAGAGGCCGCTTTTTAGCGGTCTTTTTTATTTTTATTGGTTCTATTTTAAAAAGAGAAAATAATCAGAGATAAATGCTGAAAGACGAAAAATTTCTAAATGACTTAATTCAAAAAGTACAGCAAGGTCACCAGTATAAATACTTATATTTTTGGGGACATACTCCTAAACAAGCTGATCTTGTTGATAAAAGCTGTTTTAGCCAGTGGTTCCCAGCGCAATTCAAAGTAGAAGGTGTCGAGTATTTTACTGCTGAACACTATATGATGGCGCAAAAAGCAAAATTATTTAATGATGAAGAAATTTTTGCACAGATTTTGCAGGTTAAACATCCGAATGAAGCAAAGCAACTCGGTCGTAAAGTGCGTAACTATGATGAACAGATATGGCAAGAAAATCGTTTTGACATAGTGGTGCAGGCGAATTTTGCGAAATTCTCACAGTATTCTGAATTGAAAAAATTCTTATTAGCAACGAAAGACCGTATTTTGGTTGAAGCATCTCCTGTCGATAAAATTTGGGGTATTGGTATGGCGCAAGACCATCCACATGTCCAAGATCCATCTCTATGGCAAGGTCTAAATTTGTTGGGGTTTGCTTTAATGCATGTTCGAGAGCGGCTTTTAACTGAATAGGTTGGTGTGAGATCAACCAATGCTTCACTTTAAAAAAGTAGTAAGGTGAGGGGAGCAAATTGAAGTCATTAAATAATTCAGATATTCGTATAGCATCATTTAACGATGCATTATCTATTGCAGAAGTACATGTGCAAGGTTGGAAAGAAACCTATGCCGGTATGGTTAAGCAAGAAATATTAGATGAGCTTAACGTACTAGATAAAGAACAGTTATGGAAAGAGATAAGCAGAAGTCCTGATCATAAGTTATTTATCTATACTGAAAATGGGGTAGTGAAAGGCTTTCTTGATGGCTATTTAAACCCAGAAAGTAATATTGCTGAAATTCTTGCTTTTTATCTTTTAAAAGAAGTTCAAAAACAAGGTATAGGTCGTGAATTATTCCAAAAGTTCTATCAATGCGCTTTAAATCAAGGTTATGCTTTTATTCGTTTAGAAGTCTTTAATAAAAATCCGAGCCGTTTCTTCTATGAAAAAATGGGAGCACAGTTAATTAATGAAGCCGAACTACCAGAGTTCGGCCTCGGAATAACAGAATTACTTTATCAATGGAAACTTTAATCTTGATTAAAGACCAAAATAATAAGCTAAGGCACAAATAATTACCGTTAGTACAATAAGCTTAATTACACCTGTTCCTCCAGCCTTATGATGAGGTGTTTTTAAATGAGTTGCGGATTCATTCGTTGCATCAAAAGGAGAAGGTTTTTCAACTGGTTTTAATTGTGCAGTTTGATAATGATTGGCTGCTTTCACAATGAGCTTTGCAAATAGATCATCAGTTTTGTGGGTAAAGTTTCTTAAGTTAATAATTTGTTCTTGGTCTAGGTCTTCCCCTAAAGGATCATTTGCGCTGCGTTTTTTCTGCTCTAAATAGTCAGATAGAGCTTGGGTGCGATAGAGGAGTTGATGCGCACAATCTGCTGGGTAGTTTTCAGGTATAAGTGCAAGTGTTGGTTGATGATCTATCGAAATTTGATGAGTTGATCCATCAAAATATTTTTTCTGAAATTCGGGTTCTTCAAAACCTGCTGCATACTTACTCCGAAATAACTCGGTTTCCATAAAGTCAGCAATTTCATCCCATTGGGGTGCCTTTAAGTCAGCTTCAACTTTCTTAGATAATTTTTCATTCAACTCAAAACGCCAGAAAGTTTCTAAGCGTAAATCGCTACGCTGATTTAAAGGTGGTTCAAATTCGTTATCGCTACTGTACCACTCTGCAAGCTCATGACCAAAAATCCATGCGATTTTTTTATTGTTTTGGTGGCTTACAATAAAATGAGCATAAGGTAAAAGCTCGACATTACTATTCGGGTTTTGTTCTTCATTTAAAATAGTAGATAGGTGAAGAGAGATTTGAGTCGTCCCTTGTTTTTTGAGTGCTTCTAACCAAACTTGGAAATGTTGAGCAAGTAAATGCTGTGAAATTAAGTCACGAAATTGAAAACTATGTTGGTCAAAAATATGATGTTGTCGCCATTGGTTGAAGCTTAAATTCTGGCGAAGGTATTCATTACCGTAGGTCACAAGTGTAAGTTGTTGTTTCCAAATCTGATTGAGCGCCATAATAATTGATCTCATTGACGATGCTATTATTTTATACGTTTTATCTTTTTGTTGCCTAATACATTTTTCATGATGGATAAACTTCATCAATACGGTGAAAAACTGTTAGAATGCAGTGTTTTATTATATTTTTAAATTTGTTGCTTTGAGAGTTAATATGTCACTGGAAGCCCTGACTACAGAAGCGCTTGCTGCCATTGCAGCAGCTCAAGACCTTGTTGCACTTGATCAGGTGCGTGTGCAATTTACAGGGAAAAAAAGCCAGCTTGCAGAACAATCGAAAGCATTAGGGAAAATGGACCCTGAAGAACGTAAAGTACAAGGTGCTGCGATTCATGCTGTTCGAGAAACGATTAATAGTGCTTTAACTGAGCGTCAAACGGCATTACAACAAGCTGCGCTAGCACAAAAACTAGCAAATGAGACCATTGATATTACTTTGCCAGGTCGTGGACAGCGCATTGGTACAGTTCATCCTGTTACTCAAGTGCAAGAACGTATTTGCCAATTCTTTACTAAAGCTGGTTTTACGGTTGCAACAGGGCCAGAAGTTGAAGATGACTATCATAACTTTGAAGCATTAAATATTCCTGGGCATCACCCTGCACGTGCCATGCACGATACTTTCTATTTTGATGCAAACCATTTGTTGCGTACGCATACCTCTGGTGTGCAAATTCGTACCATGGAAACAAGTCAGCCGCCAATTCGTATTGTATGTCCGGGCCGTGTATACCGCTGTGACTCCGATCAAACGCATTCGCCAATGTTCCATCAAATCGAAGGTTTGTACGTTGCTGAGAACACCAGCTTTGCTGAATTAAAAGGTTTATTAATTAACCTACTTAATGAGTTTTTTGAGAAAGATTTAAAAGTACGTTTCCGCCCATCATATTTCCCATTTACAGAGCCTAGTGCAGAAGTAGATATCATGGATGAGCGTGGACGTTGGTTAGAAGTATTAGGCTGTGGCATGGTGCATCCAAATGTATTGCGTGCTGCGGGTATTGATCCTGATAAATACAAAGGCTTTGCTTTTGGTTTAGGGGTAGAACGTTTTGCAATGTTGCGTTATGGCATTAATGACTTGCGTATGTTCTATCAAAATGACGTGCGTTTCTTACGCCAATTTGCCTAACATTTTTTCAGGATTAAATAAGGTTTATAAAGATGAAGATTAGCGAAAATTGGTTACGCACATGGGTTAACCCTGCAATTGATAGTGATACATTATCTGATCAGTTGACTATGCTTGGTCTTGAGGTAGATGAACTAGCGCCTGTTGCTAAGCCATTTACCGGAGTTGTAGTTGGTGAAGTTCTAACAGTTGAACAGCATCCAGATGCAGACCGTCTACGTGTAACAACAGTGAATATTGGTTCAGGTGAGCCTCTGCAAATTGTATGTGGTGCTCCTAATGTTCGTGCTGGAATGAAAGCACCTGTAGCAACTATTGGCGCAGTATTACCAGGCGATTTTAAAATCAAAAAAGGTAAGCTTCGTGGTGTCGAGTCACAAGGTATGCTGTGCGGCGCTTCTGAAATTGATCTTGAAGATAAAATCGATGGTTTGCTTGAGCTACCTGCCGATGCTCCAGTAGGGGTAAACATCCGTGAATACTTAAAACTTGATGATAACGTCATCGATATTAGTATTACGCCAAACCGTGGTGACTGTTTCAGTATCCGTGGTATCGCACGTGAAATTGCAGTGATTAACCAACTGCAAATGAATGAACCTGAAATTAAATCGGTTGATGCGACAATCACTGATGAGAAAAAGGTTGTTATCAGCACAGAGGGTGCTCCACGCTATTTAGGACGTGTCATTAAAAATGTAAATGTGAAAGCTGCTACTCCTGAATGGATGGAACAAGCTTTAGCACGTTCAGGTATTCGTACACACAGTATTTTAGTTGATGTAACGAACTACGTTCTAATGGAATTAGGCCAGCCAATGCATGCTTTTGATTTAGCTAAAATCGAAGGTACTGTACAAGTTCGCCAAGCTAAGCCGCAAGAAAAGTTGCAACTTTTGAATGATCAAGAAGTTGAATTGCAAGAAGATGTGATGGTTATTGCTGATGACCAGAAAGCTTTAGCAATTGCCGGTATTATGGGTGGTCTAGCGTCAAGTGTAACTGATGATACGACAGACATTTTCTTAGAAAGTGCATTCTTTGCTCCGCTTGCGATTGCCGGGCGTGCTCGTCGTTTTGGTTTACACACAGACTCTTCGCAACGTTATGAACGCGGTGTAGATTTCGAATTACCTTTGATTGCGATGAACCGTGCTTCCCAGCTTATTCAAGAGTTGGCAGGTGGTGAGTTTGGTCCAATTACTATAGCTGAAAAATCTGATTTACTTCCTAAACGTGAAGCGATCGAACTTAAGCAAGCTCAGGTAGACCAATTATTGGGATATCAAGTTGCTGCTGAATTTATTACAGATGCTTTAACTCGACTAGGTTGTGAAGTAACTGTTAAAGCTGATGGCGAATGGAGCGTAGTTCCACCATCACATCGTTATGATATGGCAATTTATCAAGATTTGATTGAAGAAGTTGCTCGTATTGATGGATATGACAATATTCAGATCAGCTTACCAAGCATGGATGTTCAGCTTGCTAAGTACCAAGATCGTTTTGAAATTGCACAGCTACGCCAAACAGTAGTTACTTTAGGTTACCAAGAAGCAATCAGCTTTAGCTTTGCTGATGCAAAACTTGAAAAGCAGTTAAACCCGCAAGTCAATCCACTTATGCTAGCAAATCCAATTTCAAGTGATTTGGCAGCAATGCGTAGCACTTTGCTTTCTAGTTTAATTCCTTGTGTGCAATATAATTTAAATCGTCAGCAAAGCCGTGTACGTTTCTTTGAGCTTGGCTTACGTTTTGATTATCAAGATGCCAATTCTATTCAAGACTTAAGGCAAATCCCGACATTAGCTTTAATTGCTGTAGGTTCTCGTGAACCAGAATCATGGCATGCTAAGCCACAACCAATGGACTTCTTCGATTTTAAAGGTGAAGTAGAGGAAGTTTTAGCTGCTGGACGTGTCAAAGTTGAATATGTACGTTCAGAGCGTTCATGGTTACATCCAGGACAGTCTGCTGAAATTTTAGTTGATGGTAAATCAATTGGTTACCTAGGTCGTTTGCACCCATCTTTAGAAAATGAGCTCGATTTGAGCACAACTTGGGTTGCTGAGCTTGATCAGGCAGCAGTTTTGCAATCTTATGTATCTAATTTTACAGAATTATCACGTTTTCCTTCGGTTAGACGTGATATTGCGCTTTTAATCTCTGATAATATAAATGTTAGAGATATTCAGCAGTTAATCGAAAAAACTGGTGGAGAGCTTTTAGACTCTACTTGGTTATTCGATGTGTATACGGGGCAGGGTGTCGAAGAAGGTAAACGTTCATTAGCGTTTGCACTATTATGGCAACATCCTTCACGTACGCTTGAAGATGCTGAAATTAAATCTGGTATGGACAATATAATCCAAGTGTTGGAAAACACTTATCAAGCGACATTGAGGGCCTCATGACAGCACTAACTAAAGCAGACATGGCTGATCATTTAAGTGAGTTAACCAGCTTAAATCGCCGTGAAGCAAAACAAATGGTCGAGTTGTTCTTTGACGAAATTAGCCAAGCGCTTATCGCGGGTGAGCAGGTTAAGCTTTCTGGTTTTGGTAATTTCGAGCTTAGAGATAAACGCGAGCGTCCGGGACGTAATCCTAAAACTGGCGAAGAAATTCCGATTTCTGCCCGTCGTGTAGTGACCTTTAGAGCAGGTCAGAAATTTAGACAACGCGTTGGAAATGAGCAGATCGATTGATCTGCTTTTTTTATTTATAATTTTTTATAGCTTTAGAATTAATATATTTTATGGAGCGATAAAATTCATTTAAATCATATATCGAATATATATTTGTTTAAATCATAAAATTTAAGCATAAAAAAAGAGGACATAACGTCCTCTTTTTATCTAATCTAGATTCTAGATTAGTGTGCAGCAGAAGCAGCAGCGTCAGCAGAAGCAGCAGCGTCAGAAGCAGAAGCAGCAACGTCAGAAGCAGCAGCAGCAGTTTCAGAAGCAGCAGCGTCAACAGCAACAGCAGCTTCAGAAGCAGCAGCAGTAGCTTCAGAAGCAGCAGCTACAGCTTCAGATGCAGCAGCAGCAGCTGGAGCTTCTTCTTTCTTAGAACAACCAACGAAAGCTAAAGTAGCGGCAACAGCAGCAGCAACAGCGAATTTTTTGAATAACATGGCATCACTCTCACAAAAAAAATTTGAGATTAAAAAAACCTAAGTTAGGCTGTTTTGCTTTTATTATTCCTAAACGTAGCTAGGTAACAACGCATGGAGCAGTCTAACTGGTCTGCCGCTATGCTATCACTGCAAATGTTGAAATACTACTGTCACCTGTCAAAAAAGCGCAGAAAAATTGAAAAAACAGCCTGTTTTTTAACAGAAAAAAACAATCAATTAGATTAGATATATTGGAAAAGGTATAAGTAAGCTACTAAAAAACATAATTTTTTTATATTAAAAATATTTGTTTTCAAAAGCTTAAATATATCCTTACATAAGGTTTAACAAAATGTATTTTTGTGTAAAGCATGTCAACCAAATAAAAAAGCTACTCATGAGAGTAGCTTTTTGGAAAACAACATAATGATTAAGTGGAAGCTTTACGTTTCATCTGATCAAAGAAATCATCATTTGTTTTGGTTTCTTTCATACGGTCAAGTAAGAATTCCATAGCAGCCAACTCATCCATAGGATGAAGAAGTTTACGGAGGATCCAGACTTTACGTAATTTATCTTCATCCATTAAACGTTCTTCACGACGTGTACCTGACTTCTTAATATTCATGGCAGGGAAGACTCGTTTCTCAGCAATACGGCGATCAAGCGTAATTTCTTGGTTACCAGTACCTTTGAATTCTTCGTAAATTACATCGTCCATTTTACTGCCAGTTTCAATAAGAGCAGTAGAGATGATTGTTAAAGAACCGCCTTCTTCGATGTTACGAGCAGCACCGAAGAAACGTTTTGGACGTTCTAATGCATGTGCATCTACACCACCGGTCAATACCTTGCCTGATGAAGGAATTACCGTGTTATATGCGCGAGCTAAACGTGTGATAGAGTCAAGTAAAATCACAACATCTTTTTTATGTTCAACAAGACGTTTTGCTTTTTCAATGACCATTTCAGCTACTTGTACGTGACGTGCTGGTGCTTCATCAAATGTTGAGGCAACGACTTCACCGCGTACGGTACGTTCCATTTCAGTTACTTCTTCTGGACGCTCATCAATAAGTAAAACAATAAGGAACACTTCCGGATTGTTTCTCACAATAGATTGTGCAATGTTTTGAAGTAACATTGTTTTACCCGCTTTTGGCGGTGCAACAATAATAGAACGTTGTCCTTTACCAATTGGCGCAACTAAGTCGACAACACGAGCAGTTAAGTCTTCTGTTGTACCATTACCAAGTTCCATAACCAATTGTTCGGTTGGGAAAAGGGGAGTTAAGTTTTCAAATAAAATTTTATTTCGAGAATTTTCTGGCGTGTCATAGTTAATCTGGTTAACTTTGAGCAACGCAAAATAACGCTCACCTTCTTTCGGAGGGCGAATAGTACCTGTGATGGTATCACCTGTACGCAAGTTAAAGCGTCGGATTTGTGAGGGGCTCACATAAATATCATCCGGACCAGCTAAATACGAACCTGCGGCAGAGCGCAAAAAACCAAAACCATCAGAGAGAATTTCAAGAACGCCGTCACCAAAAATTTCTTCACCATTCATTGCATGGCGTTTCAAGATGGCAAAGATAATATCTTGCTTTCGGTTACGAGCCATACCTTCAAGGCCCATAAATTCAGCAATTTTAATTAGTTCGCCGATTGGTTTTTTCTTGAGTTCAGTTAAGTTCATAGGGGTCAGAATTAGGAAAGAATAGAGTGTGGTTTAAAAGAAGAAAAATCGCTCGCATACAAAAAAGAGTATCGCAATTGTATTTACACAATAACAATTCAGAAGTCTAATTAACTGTTTCGAAGAGAAATGTGAAAAAACAATTTCTGTTGCCGAGTGGCGATCTTTATGTTTGTGTCTTGTAAGAAGCCGGACAGAAGACGATTCCCTTCAGTGCCTCTTGAGCATGCAATATAAGTGAGATCAGCTAATTTGTCAATTTATAGCCGAAAAAAATACGCTATAGAGATATAGCGTATTTCATCTGTAACGTTCGGACTTAAACGTTTTCGTCAATGAAGCTAACGAGTTTAGAACGAGGTACAGCACCGATTTGCTGCGCTACTACTTCACCATTTTTGAAAAGTAATAAAGCAGGAATATTACGGATATTGTATTTCACTGCAGTATCTTCACAAGAAGTCACGTCAACTTTAACGATTTTTACTTTACCAGCATATTCACTTGATAAATCTTCAAGAACAGGTGCAATCGCTTTACAAGGTGCACACCAACCTGCCCAGAAGTCAACAAGTACAGGTGTTTCTGCATCTAGAACATCTGCTTGGAAGTTATCATCAGTTGTATTTACAATAGTCGCAGACATGGTACGGCTCCAATTTTTAGAAAAAAGTGCTATCACTATAGGAGGATATAATCTCTATCAGTATTACATAGCTACTTAGTTCAATGTAAGGGTTTGATGCTATTATTCAAGGCTTAATTAAATTTGTCTAATGGATGCTCACGATATTCACCATCGGCTTGTACAATCGTTTAACAAATCGAAAATTATCGATGGCTATTAATTGTTGATGAAAATGGCTTTTCAATTGCATTCTTGTGAATTACTCTAGGCGTGAATTGTTATGGGTTTAGTTCAATAATGTCTGACTTTCTGATTGATGAAGAATTACTTGCTGCCATAGATATGGGGTCGAACAGTTTTCACCTTGCCATTGCACGGGTAGATCACGGTGAAGTTAAAAAAGTGGCTTCAATGTCAGAAAAAGTACAGCTTGCAGCTGGTCTGGATGAAAATAAAAACTTAACAGAAGCTGCACAGCAACGTGGCTTGGCATGTTTGGCTCGTTTTGTCGGGCGTTTGGGGTCGGTTCAACCTAATCGTTTAAGAATTGTGGCAACGAATGCTTTACGTCAGGCTAAAAATGGCCATGAGTTTATTCAAAAAGCTGCTGAAATTTTACCTAAACCTATTGAAATTATTGCAGGCCGTGAAGAAGCACGACTGATTTATCTTGGTGTATCTCACACGATGGCAAATGGTGGACGCCGCTTAGTTGTTGACATCGGTGGAGGGTCTACTGAGTTTATTATTGGCGAAGAATTCGAGCCGATTTATACCGAATCATTACAGATGGGTTGTGTAGCATATACTAAAGCCTACTTTGCTGATGGTGAAATTACCCAAAAAGCTTTTGATAAGGCAGTGGTTGCTGCGCGCAAAGAACTTTCAGCGATCGCAACAACTTATAAAATGGAGGGTTGGGATACTGTTGTTGGTTCTAGCGGAACAATTAAAGCCTGCCGTCAAATTATGGTAAATATGGGGTTAAGTGACGAGCAAGAAAATGTTACTCGTGAAGGCCTCTATAAACTTAAAGATAAGTTGCTCAAGTTCAAAAATATTTCTGAAATTGATTTTGAAGGACTTAGAGAGGATCGACGAGCAGTTTTGCCAGCCGGATTGGCAATTTTGTACGCAGTTTTTGAAGTATTAGAAATTGAACATTTGGCATATTCTGATGGTGCATTACGTGAAGGAGTCATGTATGACCTTTTAGGTCGTTTTAAGCATGAAGATATCCGAGATCGTAGTGTGCAAGCTCTAATGGGACGTTATAACGCTGATCCGAAACAAGCAGAACGAGTTGTAAATACAGCTCAACACTTATTTGATGGGGTGGCAGAATCTCTGAATTTAACCAGTGAAGACAGTGACTTACTGCGCCGTGCAGCATATTTGCATGAAATTGGTTTAGCAATTAGTCATGGTGGTTATCATCGTCATGGTGCTTATTTATTACAGCATTCTGATATTCCTGGTTTCTCACAAATTGATCAAAACCATCTTTCACATTTAGTTGCTCATCATCGTCGTAAATTACGTAATGATGTAAAAAATGAAGTTTTAAAGGCGGGCGGTAATAAATTACTCTACCTAAGTCTATTACTTCGCCTTGCAGTTTTACTCAACCATAGTCGCAGTGATCAGATGCTTCCTGCCATTGAATTGACCATCATAAATGATCAACAATGGCAGCTTAGTGTTTCTGGTGATGCCAAACAATGGCCATTGTTAGTTGCCGACTTGCATGATGAGCAAGAGCAGTTTAAGCATTGGGACATTGAATTGAATATTCAGTCGGAAAAATTTATCGATTAAAGGGATAATATTCGACCTATGAAAAAAGCTACTCAGTCCAAAGCGTGGACAACGGTTCAAATTGCACGTCATCCTGATCGTCCGCAGTTTCTAGATTATGTCGGTGAAATCTTTACAGAGTTTGATGCCTTGCATGGTGATCGTTTGTTTGGTGACGATGGTGCGATGGTAGGTGGTCTTGCTCGTTTTGACGGTCAACCTGTGATGGTCATTGGACAACACCGTGGTCGTAGTACCCGTGAAAAATTAAAGCACAACTTTGGTATGGCGAACCCAGAAGGTTACCGTAAATCTCAGCGTTTACTAGATATGGCTGAGCGTTTTAATCTTCCGGTTTTCACGTTTATTGATACGATGGGTGCATATCCAGGTGTTGGTGCTGAAGAACGTGGACAAGCTGAAGCAATTGCGACCAGTCTTGCTCAACTTTCAAGTTTGAAAGTTCCTGTTGTTGCAACAGTACTCGGTGAAGGTGGTTCTGGCGGTGCTCTAGGTATTGGGGTTGCTGACCGTGTGATTATGTTGTCACATAGTATTTATTCTGTGATTTCACCAGAAGGTTGTGCATCTATTTTATGGAAGACTGCTGAAAAAGCAGCTCAAGCGAGTGAAGCTTTAGGCTTAACAGCAGATAAACTACAATCTCTAGGTATTGTTGAATATGTAGTAGATGAAGGCGAAGGAGCTCATTTAGACCCTGAGCGTGTGATGCAAAACCTAAAAGTAGTTTTAAAGCAAGCTTTGGATGAATTGCTACCGATGGATGCAAATGAACGATGCGAAGCACGTTATCAACGTTTAATGAAGTTTGGCAGCGAAAATTTAGGCATCACGTCTTAAAGCAGGCTCAAGAGTTTTCAGAAAATAGTTCTTTTCTTATTGGATGTAGTGGTGGCATGGATTCAATGCTACTACTACATTTAATGACTCAAATTTTCCCTCAAAAGATCCGGGTAATTTACATTGATCATCAACTGCAAGAACAAAGTGCAGAATGGGGGAAGCTTGTTGCCAGTCAGGCAACAAGTTTAAATATTTCTTATATTATTCAAAAAGTACAGATTTCTGATGGGAATCTGGAATCTCAAGCACGTCAAGCACGTTATCAAGCTTATCAGCAACATTTACAACAAAATGAAATTCTATTGCTTGCTCATCATCAGCAAGATCAGGCCGAAACAGCTATTTTACGTTTATTGTCAGGTACAGGTGTAGATGGACTTGCTGCAATGCAAGCCATTGATTACCGTGAAAATATGACGATTTGGCGTCCTTTTTTGGATTTAACACGTGAGCAAATTGCTTCTTGGGCTGCTCAGCTTGAAGTGAAGTATATTGATGATCCAATGAATTATGATACCCATTATGACCGTGTGTGGTGTCGTGAAGAGCTTTGGCCATTTTTATCAAAAAGATTTCCAAAAATGCAGCAGGCGCTGAGCCGAACCAGTTATCTCATGCAGGATGCTTCCGAAATTTTAGAAGAAGTTCTGAAAAATGATTGGCAATATTCGGGTTCAGCTGATTATTTAGATTTAACGAAATTATCCGAGTTATCTTTTGCGCGACAGCGCCAGTTACTTTCTGCATGGATGAAGGGTGATGGGCAATATCGACCTGCATTTGAAATGGTCGAGCGCTTAAAAAAAGAAGTCATTGATTCTAAATCTGATGCACAAGCCGCTTTACATTGGAACCAGTTTTATTACGTCCGTTATCAAAATATTCTTTATAGGTTAAGTAAACAGATTTATCTTGCTGAAAAATTAAATCTGGTTGAAGCTGAACTGGAGCATTCATTTAAATTACAAGAAGAATGGCAGGGTGCAGCAGGACTGTTCCATATTGAGAGTAAAAAAATTGGTTTAAGTCATTCTTTATTGAATAAAAAATTGAAAATAATTCGACGCCAAGGTGGGGAAAAGATTCATCTATATGGTCGTGTTGGACAATGGCCGTTAAAAAAAGCGATTCAAGAAGCACATATTTTGCCTTGGCTTCGTCATACAATTCAAATATTAGTCATAGATAATGTTATGCTTGGGGTTTTTACACCGAAAGGATTTTGGTTGGCTCAGTCTCCGTATTGTGAGCAAGGAGGATGGCAACCAGATTTAATTTCTCATTCTTGTGATCTGGTAAATGGCGAATATGGTTATGACAAGTGCAGTAAATAGTAATATCTGTTTTATTGGTGGTGGTAATATGGCCCAAGCGTTGATCGGCGGGCTGATTTCAAGAGGCTTGCCACCAACACGTATTACCGTTTCAGATCCAGTTGAACAAATCCGTCATTTATTACAAGAAAAAGAAGTTCATGTAACCCAAGATAATGTGGCTGCAATTAAAAATGCGGATGTTGTCGTACTTGCGGTAAAGCCACAAGTTCTAGCGAATGTTCTACGTCCGCTGAAAGGCTTATTATCGGATAAACTGGTTATTTCCATCATTGCTGGTGCGGAAATTAAGACAATATCAAATCTTATTGATAGCGAACGAATTGTTCGTGTTATGCCGAATACGCCAGCATTAGTTCAAACTGGCGCACATGGTATTTATGCGACTGATGTAGTTGATGCTTCAGACCGTGAATTAACGAGTCAAATTTTAGCAGCAACTGGTTTAACAATTTGGGTAAACTCCGAAGCTCAAATTGATGCGGTAACAGCAGTTTCAGGTTCAGGCCCGGCTTACTTCTTCTACCTCATGGAAAGTATGATCCGTGCAGGTAAAAATCTAGGCCTAGATGAAAAAGTTGCAACTGCTTTAACTCTTCAAACGGCATTAGGTGCGGCTCAAATGGCAATTACGAGTTCAAATACTCCGTCTGAACTACGTAAAAATGTGACATCACCGAATGGTACAACACAAGCTGCACTTGAAGTTTTTGATCGTGCACAAATCTCTCAAAATATTCAATCTGCATTAGCTGCTGCACAGAAACGTAGCCAAGAATTGGCTCAAGAACTGAGTGACAGTGCAAAATAGCTTTAATAGGATAAGACAACTATGGGTGCAAATTCTGCGCTAATTTTTGGAATTTTAATTAACGTTGCGATTTTATTGGTCTTTTTCCGGTTCTTAATGCAATTGGCGGCAGTAAGTCCTTATAATCCTGTGGTTTTATCGACAGTAAAGGCGACGAAGATTGTTGATATTTTTGGCCGAATTTTTCCAACAGTCGCAAAAGGCCGATTCAATTTAGCCGCGTTAGTTCTTTTAATTATTTTATATTTACTGAAAATTTTCGGTGTGATGTATCTTTCAGGTTCAATGCCAAATAGTCCGATTCATTTAGTGATTCTGACATTTGTGACAATGATCCAAGATTTGATTCGTTTCTGTCGTTATTTAATTTTTGCGACAATCATTTTGAGTTGGGTGGTGATGTTCACTCAATCTCGTTCACCTTATATTGAAGTCATTCAAGATTTGGCAGAACCATTATTAGCGCCGTTCCGTCGCTTACTGCCTAATATGGGAATGATTGATTTGTCGCCAATTTTGGCATTCTTAGCGCTCTATATTGCTGAGATCTTAATGAATGAAGTTGCTAAAGTTCTTTTAACTGGACTTTAAGTTGAGACGATAAAAAAGGGCTGTATTTCACAGCCCTTTTTTATTGGTTTATTGATGACTTAGTGTGCATCATCCCAGTTTTGCCCTTGCCCAACTTCAACTACTAAAGGCACGGAAATTTCGACAACGGATTCCATAACACTTGCGATTTGCTTAGAAAGTTCTTCGGCAATGTTTTGATCGGCTTCAAACACTAATTCATCGTGTACCTGAAGTAGTAGTTTTGCTTGATCTTTTGGCAAGATTTTATCAACTGCAATCATTGCAAGTTTAATAATATCAGCTGCACTACCTTGTAAAGGCGCATTGATCGCAGCACGTTCAGCAGCCTTACGTACCATCACATTTCGAGCATCAATATCTGGTGTATAAAGACGACGTCCTAAAATAGTTTCAACAAAGCCTTGCTCCGATGCTACTTGGCGGGTACGTTGCATGTATTCATAAATACCCGGATAGCGTTGGAAGTATTGCTTAATATAGTTTTGCGACTCTTGACGTGTGAAGCCTAACTGACGAATTAAGCCAAACTCGGACATACCGTAAAGTAAACCAAAATTTACAGCTTTGGCTTGGCGACGCTGATCGTTTGTTACATCTTCGATCGCAATACCCAATACTTCTGCAGCCGTACGGCGGTGAACGTCTTGTCCGTGCTGGAACGCATGTACTAAAGCATCATCTTGAGAAAAATGAGCCATTAAACGAAGTTCAATTTGTGAGTAATCGGCTGCTAGTAAAACTCGTCCTTCTGGTGCAATGAATGCTTTACGAATTTGACGGCCAATTTGTCTACGAATTGGAATATTTTGTAAGTTAGGATCCGAAGAAGATAGACGACCTGTCGCTGTGAGAGCTTGGTGATAACTTGTATGTACGCGATGGGTATCGTTATGAGATTGTTCAACTAGACGGTCAGTATAGGTACTTTTTAGCTTTGCTAACCCACGATGTTCTAGAATAATTTCCGCTAATGGGTGTTCGATTTTTTCTAAAACACTTTCACTGGTACTGTATTGTCCAGTTGCAGTTTTTTTACCACCTTTAATACCTAATTTATCAAATAGGATTTCGCCTACTTGTTTAGGTGAAGCAATGTTAAAAGTTTCATCTGCAATTTCCATAGCCTGATTTTCAAGGCCTTCCATGGTTTTTGCAAATTCAACACTTAATTTATCTAAGAATGCATGATCTAAACGAATACCATCTTCTTCCATGCCTGACAAAATTCGGGCAACCGGCATTTCGATGTTATATAAAATATTTTCTAGCTCAGGATGTGCTTTAAGTTTATTTGAAAGGACTTCATATAAACGATAAGTCACATGCGCATCTTCGGCTGCATAATGAGCAGCAACTTCAATCTCAATTTGATTAAAAGTCTTCTGTTTAGCACCTTTACCAGCAATTTGTTCAAAAGTTGTGGTTAAGTGACTTAAATAGACACGAGCTACATCATCCATACCGTGACGAGTTGCTGCTGCATTTAATACATAAGATGCCAGCATGCTATCGAAATACCAGCCTTTAAGTTCTATACCGTGATTAGCAAAAATGTGCGCATCATATTTAAGGTGATGACCGATTTTTTTAACCGCTTCATTTTCTAATACTGGCTTAATTTGAGCCAGAATTTGTTCACGATCCAGCTGCTGTGGCGCATTTTCGTAGTTATGCGCTAAAGGCACATAATAGGCATCTTTTGCATCAAAGGCGATTGAAAAACCAACCATTTCGGCAATACGGTAATCAAGACTTGTGGTCTCTGTATCAATAGCAAAATGATCGGCATTTTGCATGCGTTGCCAGAGTTGATCCCAAGCTTCTTGAGTTAAAACAGTATGATAATTTGCAGTCCCAAGCTGATCATCTTGACTAGTTAAGCTAGCTTGATCTTCTGTTTCTATCGTTTCAGCAGGTTTAACTTCATTTTGAACCACGGTCTGTGAAGCTTGCTGTTTGTAGCTTGAACTATTTGGGTTGTTTGGATGATCAAGCGACTGTAATTGGTTTCTAAACTCAAGCTCCGTATAGAGATTGCGTAAGGCATCTACATTTGGATCAGTAAGTTTTAATTCATGCCAGTCGAGTTCTAAAGGAAGGTCGCAAACAATACTTGCCAACTGATGATCAAGCTTAATGTTATCTAAATTGTCTTTAATATTTTGGCTCAGTTTGCCTTTAAGCTGGTCTACATTAGCAATGATATTATCTAAAGTGCCATATTCGGTCAGTAACTTGGCTGCTGTTTTTGCTCCCACGCCAGGCACGCCCATAATACCGTCAGATGCATCGCCCATTAGAGTCAAGTAATCGATAATCTGATTCGGCCAAACGCCAAACTTTTCAAATACGCCATCGGTATCCATCACGCGATCTTTGAAGCTATCTTCAAGTTTTACATAGTCATTGACGAGCTGAGCCATGTCTTTATCTCCGGTTGAGATCAGTACATGATGCCCCTCAAGTACGGCACGTTTAGCCAGTGTGCCGATAATGTCATCAGCTTCAGCACCCGGAAGGCTATATAAAGGAATTCCTTGCGCTTTAATTAGAGCGTGTAAATATGGAATCTGTTGAGATAACTCTTCCGGCATAGTCGGGCGATCACCTTTATAAATAGGTGAAAGCTTATGACGGAAAGTTGGCTCAGGCGTATCAAAAATGACGGCCATATGTGTTGGTTGCATACGGCGCATTAATTTTTGAATGGCAGAAATTGCCCCACGTATTGCATTGGTATGTAACCCTGTAGAGGTCGTCAATGGTGGTAATGCATGATATGCACGAAATAAAAAATAGGACCCATCAACCAAGACAAATGGTGGCATTGAACAATTCCTTAATTTGAATTAGGGGTATTTTACGTGAAAACGGCTATGAATGCAGGTTTATGATTTTTGCAGTATTTTGTATGTATAAATATACGCTTGTATTGGCTTGAAGTAAGATGATAAGTAATGAAGGTGTCATATTGCTAAGCCCATGTATAAAAAAGACAAACAGGGAATGATTGTTGTTTTGATCGCTTTGACTTTGTTTTTAGCCATTTCAATTGGTTTTAAATTTCAGAGTGCCGTTGTTGCTTTATCTATTGCTCTTACTGTCATACTAGTTCAGTCGTTATCAAATCTACATCAACGTTTAACTCATTTAGAACAACAGTTTTCTCGGCAGAGAACCCCACTTTATTCTATTCACATACAACGCACAGTCATTTATGCGGTTGCTTTAGTTGCTTTAGTTGCTTTAGTTGCATTAGTTGCTTATATCAATCATTGGATGTGGATTGCTGGTGGGGCATTACTGGTTTTATTGTTATGTTTGATTCAAACTATTAGTACATTTCATACTCGTCTATTGTTCCTCGAGACAGCCAAGCAAACAGTAAATGTAAATGAATCTATACATACAGAAGCGATCACACCTGTATTAGAGCAAGTTGATCCAAACAATATTACCGAGCCAGCTTTACCTGAAACAATAGCATTAAATCAAGAAGAACAAATAGTTCGTACACAGACCACTGCATGGTGGCAACCAGCAGTCGATTGGATGATTCATGGTAATCCAATTTTAAGGGTTGCTGTTGCTGTGCTTATGGTTGGGGTGGTGCTTTTACTGCGTTTTGCCAGTGAGCATTGGCAGTTGAGCTTAGGTGTGAAACTTGGTTTTATTGCCATTGCAGGAGGTGTATTAACAGCATTTGGATATACCTTGCAAAAGAAAAACCAGTTATTTGCTGTGGCGTTGCAAGGTGTCGGGTTAGCGATTGTCTTTCTAACGCTTGTGTTCTCGCATCATTTCGGTGTAATCGCAAGTCTAACTACAGCGAGTATTTTATTTGCTATTTTATTATCAATTACGGTATTCCTGAGCTTAAAACAACAAGCCATTTATTTAGCAATACTGGCACTCGGTATGGCTTATGCGGCTCCTTTAGTGATTCCGCAATATCGTCCTGATGTGATTTTTCTATTTAGTTACTATTTTGTCATTAATCTTGCGGTCGCTGCCGTTAACTTTATTCAGCCATGGAAAGTTTTAAATCAAATTGCTTTCTTTGCCACAATGTTTATTGGTGGTAGTGCAATCGCATTTTATGCCGAGCCAGCAAAATTTGGCACATTAGACTGGATTTTATGGTGTCATATTGCCTTGTTTATTTGGTTAAGTGTTCGTTATAGCCAAAATATATCTCGGGTTTCAGCACATGAAAAACAAGAGGGGATTCGTGTACCTCCACTCTTAGATGTTGGCCTTATTTTTAGTGTTCCTGTATTAGGCTTTACACTTCATGCTTATTTAGTTCATGAGTCGACCCAAGCTTTAACAATTGGTGCTGCTGTATTAGCGTGTACTTATGCGGTATTAACTTATTGGATTAAAAAATCCCATCCCCAACTTTCAGTTCTTGCAAAAAGTTTTTTTATACTCGCGGTTGCTTTTTTTGCCTTAATTTTTCCACTCGCAAAAGGGGCGCACTGGACTGCTATTGGCTGGGTTGCACAAGGTACGGCTTTAATTGTGTGGGGCGTCACTGAACGCTATCGTTTAAGCCGATATATTGGCGTAGTTTTAGTTTTACTCAGCTCACTTGCACTGTTTTATCAGGTTTGGGCAAATGAAGAATTCCCAACGCTAAGCACTAGTATTTATGCAATTGCTCAATTCATTTCTGCTTTTTATTTATTGCAATACAACAGTAAAGAGCAACGCTATTTTAGCGCAAGTATGTTTAGCGGTATTTTCTTATGCTTAGGCATGTATGCGGGCGCTGTAGCTGGTATAGAAATAATGGCATGGCATCATCATGGTTTAAGTCCGTATTTGATCTTCGCCGTAGCCCTAATCGCAATATTTAGCGCAGTCGTACATTATAAATTACGTGTGCAATGGCAGAGTTTGCAGTTAATTTTAATTAGCCTGTTACTGTTGTTAGTTTTGGGAGAAGCCTTTACCAGTCAAGTATTCATTCTGTTTAAATGGACCGATCTATTACAGCAAACTACTTTCCTAGTCACTACAATTATTCTTAGCGGCTTATTTATTATGGCTCAACCACAGACGCGTGAGTCTGGATACTTAAAAGTCTGGGCTGGTTTAAGCTGGTTAGCGTTAGCAATAGTTGGCGTGGCTATTTTTCCAAAAATGCCAATTGTGGCTTTGGCTTTTGTTCCTGTGGTTTATTCACTTTGGACATATAAAGCTCATAAAACGACACTGTTGCATCAAATTCCGGTGTGGTGTTTAAGCTTACTGTGGTTGCTTGTGGTGAGTCTTGATGGTCATTCTGCTGAGTACCTTTATTTTATTCCTTTAATTAACTTAACGGACTTTCTTTCAATTGCGATATTTGCAGGTTTACTTTTTATTATTTATCAACATGATTTTGATCAAGATAAGTCACTGGAGTGGACTTTTAAAATTACAACAATTTTAGTGGGCTTACTGGTATTTAGTAGTGTAGTCGTTCGGGGCTTGCACCATTACTGGGCAACACCGCTATGGAGCGTGGCAATTTGGACAAATGGAATAGTCCAATTAAGCCTGACACTACTTTGGGTTATTTTGGCATTTGTATTGACCACATACTCAAGTCGGAAAATGATTCGTCAACTCTGGTTTGTAGGTGCTGCACTTTTAGGGATTGTTGTATTAAAGCTGATTTTGCTTGATCTATCGCAAAGTGCAACATTAACTCGAGTTATTTCATTTATTGGAGCAGGTGGGGTAATGTTGATTATTGCTTATCTTGCACCATTACCACCATCATCCTCTGTGCAGAAGAATCAAGAGCCTAAGCTTTAGGCTCTCGTTTTAACTCTTTCTGGTTGCTATATTGATCGATATCATCTTCAGCAAAAACAGTAGATGGACGATCAATTAATCCCATTTTAGGAACAGGAATTTCAATTTGGTTATCTAAAAAGCCATTTCGAATACGTTCTTGCATTTCATCTCGAACTTTTAAAGAATTTTCTTGGCGGCACCACATTGCAAATAAAAGCTCAATCGATGATTCCCTAAATGCAGTTACTGTAACCGCAGGTTTTGGGTCATCTAACACGAGTGGGTAATTTGCTGCGACGTTAAGTAGAACCTCACGGACTTTAATAATGTCTTCATGAAAATTAATGGCGAGTGTAATTGGAATACGGCGTATCGGGTATTTAGATAAGTTGTGTACAGGGGCACGAATAAGTTGTTCATTCGGTAAACGAATATAGACGTTGTCGAGTGTAAGTAATTTTACTGAAAGCAAATCAATTGAGATGACTTCACCTTCGATGGTATTGCCACGAATGAGGGTAATTTGAATGGTATCACCGACTTCAAATGAACCTTCACCAATCAAAAATAAACCACTAATCAAGTTACTGGCAGAGGTTTGCGAAGCAAAACCGAGCGCTACTGTTAAGATCCCCGCTGCCCCTAGGAATACACTAAGTTTGAACCCGGCTTCTTTTAAACTCGTCATAATGAAGAGTAAGAAAATAAAATAGAAAATACCGCGGCGCCATACCAGACGCTGATGAGCATTAAAACGTGAGCCAACGGTTCTAATAAATGTATTTGAAATAATACGGGCAAGGACAAAACCAATAAAACAAAGCACAACACCGACTAAAATTTCACTGATACGTTCGGTATTAATATTGGTGAATATACTTTTGAGGCTATCAGCGATATCTCTAGGAATATTTGAATCAGCCATAAAACCCCCTTAGAAAAATGAATCAAACATATTAAATAGTGCACCGCCAGGTGAACGTGGGGGATGTACGTAAGTCACTTCACCTGCAAGAGGCGGTGTACGGTTTTCAATACGAATGCGGGCAGGGCGGTCAGACCCTTCATAATAAACTTTAATCTGTGAGGTCCATAAGCGTCCCGTACTTTCACTATAAAATAGCGGTAGGGCGGTAACCGGAACATTCATACGATCAAAGCGTAATTGATGATTACTGGTATTGTGAAAATCAATCGGCGTAACTGCTCTAAAAGCACGTGGTGTTAATAGATTTAAATCGGTACGTCCATCAACAGAGGTGGCATAGCAAATTTCACCTTGCTGTGCATTGGGTCCAAACCATGTATCTTTAGGCTGAATTACAGGAATCTCAAATAAAGGTTCATGCTGACTTTCAACTAAACCTGCAATCCATAAAGGAGTACTAATATAAAGAGTCCCTCGCTGACCTGCTGGAATATAAATTGGATCAACAGGTTTAATCACAACAGATCGGTCCGCCAAACGTGGCATGAGTAGAAACTTCGGATTAGTTTTTCTAAACATGTAACGTTCGACTTGAACAGTATGGGGGAAACCAAAATTTGCATCCGAGATCATGTGCCAATCTTGTTCATTATCATCTTGGAGAGTGGGACGATAATATTCGATACGCCATTCTTTTATGCCCCGCGTTAAACGAAAGAGCATTGAACCGAATTGCCATGCTTTCGACTGGTTAATTTCAAAGTGCTGTTCACCCCACCATTTTAAAGAATTCTGGGGGCGAGGCTGATATTCATTATTTTCAAACAAGACGTAAAATTCCTCTACCGAGTTGTTAAACAGACTTCACGCTGTAATCTGCTTAGAGTACACTCAAAATCATCTTACTCATCATTATAAATTGTGATGCAAATATTGAAACAAATACAAGTTCCATATAGTTTTGCCAAGCGTCATGGTGTTTTATTTCGTTATGACGGTGATCAAGTTTTTATTGTTAGACGTCAAAATACAGAAAAAATTGCATTGCAGGAAGCAAGACGAATTTTGGGGAAGCCTGCATATTATCAGCTATGTACTGAACAAGAGTTTAATAGCTTATTAAGTACGAGTTATGCTGGTGACACAGGGGAGTCGCAACAAGTTGCAGCAGGTCTAGAAGATCATCCAGATTTATTGAGTTTGGCCGATCAGGTTCCTGAAACAGAAGACTTAATGGACCAAGAAGATGACGCGCCTATTGTCCGTCTGATCAATGCACTTCTATCAGAGGCGATTCGAGTTGGTGCTTCTGATATCCATATTGAAGCTTTTGAAAAAAAATTATCCGTTCGTTTGCGGGTAGATGGTCAATTACGTGAAATTGTACAGCCGCGCCGTGAGTTGGCACCGTTACTTGTTTCACGTATTAAAGTTATGGCGAAACTAGATATTGCCGAAAAGCGTGTGCCGCAAGATGGACGTATTTCTTTACGACTTGCTGGACGTGAAGTTGATGTGCGTGTATCTACTTTGCCTTCGTCTCATGGCGAGCGAGTTGTTATGCGTTTGCTTGATAAACAAGCGGGTCGCCTTAATATGACTCACTTGGGTTTAATGGCAAATGACTATGAGCGTTTAACTCAATTGGTGCATCGTCCACACGGAATTATTTTAGTTACAGGTCCTACGGGTTCGGGAAAAACCACTACCTTATATGCAGCTTTATCTGATTTAAATGATAATACGCGCAATATCTTAACTGCCGAAGACCCAATCGAATATCAACTTGAAGGCATAGGGCAAACACAAGTTAATACCAAAGTGGATATGACATTCGCTCGTGCTTTAAAGGCAATGTTACGTCAAGATCCAGATGTTGTAATGGTTGGTGAGATTCGTGATTTAGAAACTGCTGAAATTGCAGTACAAGCATCATTAACAGGTCATTTGGTTTTATCGACACTACATACCAATACTGCTATTGGTGCGGTTACTCGTCTTAAAGATATGGGAATTGAACCGTTCTTACTTTCAAGTTCTTTAATTGGGGTCGTTGCTCAGCGTTTGGTTCGTACCTTATGTCCACATTGTATGACATGGCGTGAAGCCGATACTTTTGAAAAGCAGGTTTTTCAGCATATTTCGCATGAGCCAACTTTAAAGTTACCGGAAGCTCAAGGGTGTGAGCAATGTTCCCACTTAGGGTTTAATGGCCGTACAGCGATTTATGAAATTGTACCTATTGACGAACCTATGCGCCGACTCATTCATGGTAATGCAGCAGAGTTTGAATTAGAAAATCATGCCCGTCAGTATTCTGGTTCTATTCGAGATGATGGCTTGCGTAAAGTGCTCTCAGGCAAAACTACACTTGAAGAAGTACTTCGTGTAACTAATGAAGCAAGTGAAGCATAATACGAAAGATATAAAAAATGCCCGATAATATTCGGGCATTTTTCAATATGAATAATTATTCAGTCACAATATTAAAAGTTACATCAATATTGTTACGAGTCGCATTTGAATATGGACAAACAATATGAGCTGCTGCAACTAATTTTTCAGCTTCTTCGCGGTCCATACCAATTAAATAAACATTTAAAGTAACTTCAATACTAAAACCTGTAGGAATTGGACCAATACCAACTTCACCTTCAACATAAGCATCTTTGCTAATGTTGAATTTATCGCGGTTAGCAACAAATTTTAAAGCGCCTAAAAAGCACGCTGAATAACCAGCTGCAAATAATTGTTCTGGGTTGGTTACAGCACCACCAGCGCCACCCATTTCTTTAGGCACACCAAGTTGTACGTCTAATACACCGTCTGATGAAGTTGCACGACCATCACGGCCACCAGTTGCTTTAGCTTTTGCACGATACACAACTTTTTCTAAAGACATCTTTTTATTCCTAAATTAAATTGAATACAAATATATCGTACACGACTTAAATATTTTAACAAGTTAATTTTGTAAAAAAAGTGGTGATTATTTAGCTATATTTGTACGAAGCTGTGTCAGTTGATCTTTTAGGCCGAGTAACGTGGTCATATCACAAGAACTTGCTTCCAATATATGAGCTGGAATATTCACTGCCCGTTCTTTAAGTTTTTTCCCGTTTTCGCTTAACGTAATAATTACTTGTCGTTCATCTTCTTTTGAACGAGTACGATTAACAAATTGCAGTGCTTCTAGCTTTTTTAAAATTGGTGTTAAGGTGGAGGACTCTAAAAATAACTTGCTGCCAATTTCTGAAACAGTAATCTCATCTTTTTCCCATAAAACTAACATCACCAAATATTGAGGATAGGTAATACCTAATGGAGTTAAAAGTTTACGATAAAGTTGATTAAGAGCTAAATTTGTTGAATAAATGAGGAAACATAATTGATTCTCAAGCTTTAAGTTTTGACAGTCTTGGTCCATATATTCCTCAGAAAACTAGTGGGTGCTTTTCTAGTATATCGCTTTATGTTTAATTTCTTAAATGCTCATAATTCTGAGTTATTGATAAAAATCAGATAACGCAAAAAAAAGAGTAATCAAAGGATTACTCTTTAACTTTAAAATATGAATTTGAAACAATTACCAGAGGTCAGCAATTTTTTTCATTAAACGAGCACGGTATCTTGCAGTTGGATTGTTCTCATCGCGTTGTTGCTCTTGTTCGTAAAAATCCTGCCAAGCTGTAATCATTTCCAAGGTTGTGCCTTGTTTTTTTATCATAGAAACATCAGCTGGTTGAATATTTTCTAAACGTTGTCTTGCACCTTCAGCACCAGTTCCCCAGCCAATAATTCGTTGCCCAAAAGCAGGAAGAGGAATATTTTTTGGAGTAGGTGGAAAAGTATTTTGTTTAAGCTGTAAATTTGGAGAAACAAAATGATTTGTTGCACCGAAATCCGCTGCGTAACAGTGAATATTTGCCCCTAAGCAAAAAATGCTAAATAAGTATTTCCACATGAATAATTAAGCTTTTAATAGTGAATTAATTTACGATGAGTCATTAAAGGCATTGAAGTGCGAACAAGTTCTTGAGCAGCTAAATCAAAAGGTACAGTAATTAAACCATTACCTTCATGTTCAATCATACTTAAAATTTGTCCACGGCTATCAGTTGCTCCTGCATGTCCCCAAGTTTGACGTTTTTCCCCATGCCAACCTTGTTGTGCCGCTCCTAAAACATAGCATTGGCTATCCATTGCACGTGCTTGCAACAACAGCTGCCAGTGCATTTGTCCTGTTGTATAGGTAAATGCTGCTGGAGCAGTCAATAGATGAGCGCCTTGTTGTCTGAGGGTTAAAGCTAACTCGGGAAAACGCAAGTCATAACATACCATTAGGCCGATATTGCCAAAAGGAGTAGATGTGACTACAACGTCTGTTCCAGGCTCAAAGAAACGGGATTCTTGATATCCACCAACAGCATCGCCAACTTGTACATCAAATAAATGTATTTTGTCGTATCGTGCTTCTGTACCTTCAGGACTGATACATAAGCTTACTGTACGCACACGGCCATCTTGAATGATAGATCCATCTGGACGGAATGGGCAGGGCAGAGTACCTGCAACAATCCAGATTTGATATTGATGCGCAAGTTTTTCAAGTCTTTGCTGGATCGATTCAAATTGCTCAGCTGTTTCACGCTGTTTACCAGCAGCGAAACATACAAAGTTCTCGGGAAAAACAATTAAGCTAGCATTTTGAGCCTTGCTTTGCTGAATCAATGACTCAATTATTTGAAAGTTGCTTTCAATGTCATCTTGAGAATTCATTTGAACAGCTGAAACAAGAGTCATATACAAATCCCGATTAGCAATAAAATTTAGGCATTTTGCTTATCAGATACTTGTTCAAGCGTATCTTGTTCTTTCTGCAATTGCTTAACAAGTGGCTCAAACATATTCTGATTATTTGCATTGAGTTTCATCAATGTCTTATGCGCATCCAGAACAGTTCTTAACATCGCATTATGAGTAATGTGTTCATCCGTTAACGTTAAAGTACAAACGTTAGGATCGCCACAATAATTCAGAATGACAAAAACCTGCCCTAGCCCCATGCTGTTGGCTAAGGTTGTGATATCTGGATTGGTAGATAGCATCACAGCTTGAATATGATGAGTCTGTTTCAGTTTTAAACCTAGCTTAGCTAAGATACCTAATACAGTACTATCAATAAATGTTGTTTGGGTTAAATCAACGATTGCACCAACAACATTCTCTTGCTGTTCAATTCTGTTTAAAAGTTTGTCTAGACTTATACAAGAATGGGCTCGCACTTCACCAATAAGTTTGAAAATATGCGTTCCATTTAAACTTGCATATTCAACATGACCTGTTGACATATAAATGCCATTTTCAGAGAAGGATAGAAAAATTATCACATAGTGCCATCTCAGACTCAAGAGTCCTTAAGTCGTATATTTTTTAATTGTTTGATTTTTAAATTAATTCATTCGACAAAGACTAAAGATGGCAATGTCATCAGCAACATGATCAGGGGCTTGGAATGATTGATTTTGCAAATGTTGAACCAATTGTTGAAATTGATCATTCAATCCGCCATCAAATGGTTCTAATGCTCCATCTGAACAAACTATGAAACGTGCATGGCGATTTAATGTGCAAACGTGTTCTTCAACTTCTAGTTCGTCAGTTAAACCCAAAGGAAAGCTACTAGTTGTTAAAATTTTTGGAGGTTGATTAGGTTCAAAAATAATTGGAGGAGGGTAGTGACCTGCACTAGACCAACGAAGGCTATGTGTTTCCAGATTTAAAATACCAACTACAATCGTAATATGTTTTTCAATATTCTCTTGAACTAACATTCCATTTAATTTTTTAATCAACTGTCGCGGTGTTTTTGAACGACCATGAAAGGCAGCCATCCATGAAGTTAATAAACTGCTTGTAACACCGTGTCCCGATACATCGGCAAGATAGAATAAAACCTCTTTATCATTTAATTTCCAATAATCATACCAGTCACCTGATAGATAGGCGGAAGGTTGAAAAAAAGTTTCAACTTCATAATTTAATAAATCAATAGGATTTGGTAATAAACGTTTTTGCAATTCTGCGGCGGAAGGTAAATCGCGACTATCTTGATTGCGTTTATATTGAGCATCAATCCTTGTTAATGCCTTGTTTAAATCTTGAGGTAACTGGTTCCATACCCATCCCGCAAGAGCACCTGCTTCCCATGCTTGAGCTAAAGCACTACCTTCATGTTCAAAAGCAATCACAATGGTAGGTAAACGCCATTTATGAGTCAGGAAATCTTGTACATCTGCAATTGCGATAATTGTTGGATCATATAAATCGAGATCATCTATGTGAATGACTTGTAAGTCTGGTAATGCTTCCAGAGCTTGCTCTAAGAAAGGGATAGAGCGGGTCGGTTTAATAAAATACATAGAAGATATGGTAGTCCTTTTACAAGATCACTTTATCCATCATAGAGGATGTATGATCAAAATCAAGGTATTGCCTTTTTATATGAAGAGTACAATACCTTGATTTCTTCTTTAATTATTTTTTAGTTTGACTATCATCTGGTACATCTTCAGATTCGTCATCATCAATAAAAGATACGTCTGCTGAATTACCTTTTTTCTCAGCAATTTGGAAAGCCTTACGTTGGAGATACAAATCGCGAATCATCGCATATTGATCACCTTGTATGGTTTGATCCAAATCTAGATATTGAGCACGTGTATCAATGGCCTGTAAGACATTAGTTGACCAGTAAAGACCATCTTGGTTATCCATGATGTACTTTTGTGGACGAGCCTGAGAATCTACAGCTAAGCCAATCCCATCACGTAATGTACTCGGTCCAAAGAAAGGCAACATTAAAAATGGCCCAGAAGGAACGCCATAATAACCAAGAGTGACACCAAAGCTTTCATCTTCAGGCGGAAGGCCTAAGCGACTAGCAGGGTCAGCTAAACCTAAAGTTGTTAATGTATTAACAGTAAATCGGCCGAGTGTTTTTGCTGCACGTCCAGGGCGTCCTTGAATTAACTGGTTAACAGCATTCCATGGCTCTCCAAGATTTTTACGGAACTGGCGATAAGAGCCACGCACATCTTCTGGAGTTTTCTCATTATATTGAACTGCAACTGGACGAAGAATATTACGATCCAACATATCATTAAAAGAATAAATCGGACGGTTTAATGACTGTAGTGGATCTTTTACTGTATCCGGTTGAGCAGCGTTTGCATTAATTTTTAAATCTTTAGCTTTTAGCGCTTTCAAGTCTTTAATAATTTGTGAGCGGGGGCGGCCCTGCTGAGCCTCTGTCGAAGTAGCATCTTCCGGACTAGCGGCAGATTCTTCAGTAAGATTTTCCTGAGCGTGTGCTGAGGTATAAAGACCCACAGTTAATAAGCTCGATAATAGTAAATTAGAATAATTCATATAATTCCTTAACCGCTAGCCAGGCTCTGTTCAATATGCAGTTGGATAGAGATATATTTTAATACAGAAGCGATAAGCTATTATCAATGTAAAATTGGTCAAATAATATAGAAAAATGACTAAAAAGCCTAAAAAATGATCGGTTGATGCGTAGGATGTTAAAAAGGTATTGCAAAGGGATATTAATGGTCTATAATGCACATCCATCGGCGGTGATGCAGATAGAAACTTGTTGAAAAACAGTTACTTGAGATTAGATTGGTTGCTTTAAGTGATGAATTTGATGTTAAGTTGGTTTGAGAAGTAAGTTTTAAAAATATCGAAATTACCTGTTGACTTTTAAGAGATTAAGAGTAATATAGCCGACCTAGCTTGCTGGTGACGAACCAGGAAGAAGATCATTAAGAGAATTGAAGAACAACTTGTGTGGATTTTTACTGATTGATTAATCGAAATAATTTTCATTGATTGATTGGTTTAAATTACTCGAAGTTTATTTGAGCGAAATTTAAGTCAGTAATTGATGAGCCAGAATTGGCACCTTGTCTATAAATAAGGTGCAAAATGATTTTAACTGAAGAGTTTGATCATGGCTCAGATTGAACGCTGGCGGCAGGCTTAACACATGCAAGTCGAGCGGGGGAAGGTAGCTTGCTACTGGACCTAGCGGCGGACGGGTGAGTAATGCTTAGGAATCTGCCTATTAGTGGGGGACAACATCTCGAAAGGGATGCTAATACCGCATACGTCCTACGGGAGAAAGCAGGGGATCTTCGGACCTTGCGCTAATAGATGAGCCTAAGTCGGATTAGCTAGTTGGTGGGGTAAAGGCCTACCAAGGCGACGATCTGTAGCGGGTCTGAGAGGATGATCCGCCACACTGGGACTGAGACACGGCCCAGACTCCTACGGGAGGCAGCAGTGGGGAATATTGGACAATGGGCGCAAGCCTGATCCAGCCATGCCGCGTGTGTGAAGAAGGCCTTATGGTTGTAAAGCACTTTAAGCGAGGAGGAGGCTACTTTAGATAATACCTAGAGATAGTGGACGTTACTCGCAGAATAAGCACCGGCTAACTCTGTGCCAGCAGCCGCGGTAATACAGAGGGTGCAAGCGTTAATCGGATTTACTGGGCGTAAAGCGCGCGTAGGCGGCTAATTAAGTCAAATGTGAAATCCCCGAGCTTAACTTGGGAATTGCATTCGATACTGGTTAGCTAGAGTGTGGGAGAGGATGGTAGAATTCCAGGTGTAGCGGTGAAATGCGTAGAGATCTGGAGGAATACCGATGGCGAAGGCAGCCATCTGGCCTAACACTGACGCTGAGGTGCGAAAGCATGGGGAGCAAACAGGATTAGATACCCTGGTAGTCCATGCCGTAAACGATGTCTACTAGCCGTTGGGGCCTTTGAGGCTTTAGTGGCGCAGCTAACGCGATAAGTAGACCGCCTGGGGAGTACGGTCGCAAGACTAAAACTCAAATGAATTGACGGGGGCCCGCACAAGCGGTGGAGCATGTGGTTTAATTCGATGCAACGCGAAGAACCTTACCTGGCCTTGACATAGTAAGAACTTTCCAGAGATGGATTGGTGCCTTCGGGAACTTACATACAGGTGCTGCATGGCTGTCGTCAGCTCGTGTCGTGAGATGTTGGGTTAAGTCCCGCAACGAGCGCAACCCTTTTCCTTATTTGCCAGCGAGTAATGTCGGGAACTTTAAGGATACTGCCAGTGACAAACTGGAGGAAGGCGGGGACGACGTCAAGTCATCATGGCCCTTACGGCCAGGGCTACACACGTGCTACAATGGTCGGTACAAAGGGTTGCTACACAGCGATGTGATGCTAATCTCAAAAAGCCGATCGTAGTCCGGATTGGAGTCTGCAACTCGACTCCATGAAGTCGGAATCGCTAGTAATCGCGGATCAGAATGCCGCGGTGAATACGTTCCCGGGCCTTGTACACACCGCCCGTCACACCATGGGAGTTTGTTGCACCAGAAGTAGCTAGCCTAACTGCAAAGAGGGCGGTTACCACGGTGTGGCCGATGACTGGGGTGAAGTCGTAACAAGGTAGCCGTAGGGGAACCTGCGGCTGGATCACCTCCTTAACGAAAGATTGACGATTGGTAAGAATCCACAACAAGTTGTTCTTCATAGATGTATCTGAGGGTCTGTAGCTCAGTTGGTTAGAGCACACGCTTGATAAGCGTGGGGTCACAAGTTCAAGTCTTGTCAGACCCACCATGACTTTGACTGGTTAAAGTTATAGATAAAAGATACATGACTGATGATGTAAGCTGGGGACTTAGCTTAGTTGGTAGAGCGCCTGCTTTGCACGCAGGAGGTCAGGAGTTCGACTCTCCTAGTCTCCACCAGAACTTAAGATAAGTTCGGATTACAGAAATTAGTAAATAGAGATTTCGGTCTTGATTTATTAACTTCTGTGATTTAAGTATCACAGTATTAAGCATGACCTGATGAAGGCATGTTTATTCATTAACAGATTGGCAAAATTGAGTCTGAAATAAATTGTTCACTCAATAACAAAGAGAGATGAAGTAATTCTGATCTTGGAGTTAATTGAGAACTAGCAAATTAACTGAATCAAGCGTTTTGGTATATGAATTTAGATTGAAGCTGTACAGTGTTTAAATACACAGTGCTCTAAACTGAAATGTTGAAGTTACTAACTTGTAGGTAACATCGACTGTTTGGGGTTGTATAGTCAAGTAATTAAGTGCATGTGGTGGATGCCTTGGCAGTCAGAGGCGATGAAAGACGTGATAGCCTGCGAAAAGCTCCGGGGAGGCGGCAAATATCCTTTGATCCGGAGATGTCTGAATGGGGGAACCCACCTACTTTAAGGTAGGTATTGCAACATGAATACATAGTGTTGCAAGGCGAACGAGGGGAAGTGAAACATCTCAGTACCCTTAGGAAAAGAAATCAATTGAGATTCCCTCAGTAGCGGCGAGCGAACGGGGATCAGCCCATTAAGTTATGTGTGTTTTAGTGGAACGCTCTGGGAAGTGCGAACGTAGAGGGTGATATTCCCGTACACGAAAGGGCACACATAATGATGACGAGTAGGGCGAGGCACGTGAAACCTTGTCTGAATATGGGGGGACCATCCTCCAAGGCTAAATACTCCTGACTGACCGATAGTGAACCAGTACCGTGAGGGAAAGGCGAAAAGAACCCCTGTGAGGGGAGTGAAATAGATCCTGAAACCGCATGCATACAAGCAGTGGGAGCACCTTCGTGGTGTGACTGCGTACCTTTTGTATAATGGGTCAGCGACTTATATTCAGTAGCGAGGTTAACCGTATAGGGGAGCCGTAGAGAAATCGAGTCTTAATAGGGCGTTTAGTTGCTGGGTATAGACCCGAAACCAGGCGATCTATCCATGAGCAGGTTGAAGGTTGGGTAACACTAACTGGAGGACCGAACCCACTGTCGTTGAAAAGCCAGGGGATGACTTGTGGATAGGGGTGAAAGGCTAATCAAGCCTGGTGATAGCTGGTTCTCCCCGAAAGCTATTTAGGTAGCGCCTCGGACGAATACCATAGGGGGTAGAGCACTGTTTCGGCTAGGGGGTCATCCCGACTTACCAAACCGATGCAAACTCCGAATACCTATGAGTACTATCCGGGAGACAGACTGCGGGTGCTAACGTCCGTAGTCAAGAGGAAAACAATCCAGACCGCCAGCTAAGGCCCCAAAATCATAGTTAAGTGGGAAACGATGTGGGAAGGCATAGACAGCTAGGAGGTTGGCTTAGAAGCAGCCACCCTTTAAAGAAAGCGTAATAGCTCACTAGTCGAGTCGGCCTGCGCGGAAGATGTAACGGGGCTAAAACTATGTGCCGAAGCTGCGGATTTGACATTAGTCAAGTGGTAGGGGAGCGTTCTGTAAGCCGATGAAGGTGTATTGAGAAGTATGCTGGAGGTATCAGAAGTGCGAATGCTGACGTGAGTAACGACAAAACGGGTGAAAAACCCGTTCGCCGAAAGACCAAGGGTTCCAGTCCAACGTTAATCGGGGCTGGGTGAGTCGACCCCTAAGGCGAGGCCGAAAGGCGTAGTCGATGGGAAATTGGTTAATATTCCAATACTTCTGTGTAATGCGATGAGAGGACGGAGAAGGTTAAGTCAGCCTGGCGTTGGTTGTCCAGGTGGAAGGATGTAGGTATGTATCTTAGGCAAATCCGGGGTACTCTATACTGAGATCCGATAGCAAGCTGTACTTGTACAGCGAAGTGGCTGATACCATGCTTCCAGGAAAAGTCTCTAAGCTTCAGTTACACAGGAATCGTACCCGAAACCGACACAGGTGGTCAGGTCGAGTAGACCAAGGCGCTTGAGAGAACTCTGCTGAAGGAACTAGGCAAAATGGTACCGTAACTTCGGGAGAAGGTACGCTGTTGTTGGTGATGGAACTTGCTTCCTGAGCTGATGACAGCCGCAGAAACCAGGCCGCTGCAACTGTTTATTAAAAACATAGCACTCTGCAAACACGAAAGTGGACGTATAGGGTGTGATGCCTGCCCGGTGCTGGAAGGTTAATTGATGGGGTTAGCGTAAGCGAAGCTCTTGATCGAAGCCCCAGTAAACGGCGGCCGTAACTATAACGGTCCTAAGGTAGCGAAATTCCTTGTCGGGTAAGTTCCGACCTGCACGAATGGCATAATGATGGCGGCGCTGTCTCCAGCAGAGGCTCAGTGAAATCGAAATCGCTGTGAAGATGCAGTGTACCCGCGGCTAGACGGAAAGACCCCGTGAACCTTTACTGCAGCTTGACACTGAACTTTGACCTTACTTGTGTAGGATAGGTGGGAGGCTTTGAAGTTGGAACGCTAGTTCCAATGGAGCCGTCCTTGAAATACCACCCTGGTAATGTTGAGGTTCTAACTCTGTCCCGTTATCCGGGACGAGGACCGTGTCTGGTGGGTAGTTTGACTGGGGCGGTCTCCTCCTAAAGAGTAACGGAGGAGTACGAAGGTGCGCTCAGCGTGGTCGGAAATCACGCGTAGAGTATAAAGGCAAAAGCGCGCTTAACTGCGAGACCCACAAGTCGAGCAGGTACGAAAGTAGGTCTTAGTGATCCGGTGGTTCTGTATGGAAGGGCCATCGCTCAACGGATAAAAGGTACTCTGGGGATAACAGGCTGATACCGCCCAAGAGTTCATATCGACGGCGGTGTTTGGCACCTCGATGTCGGCTCATCTCATCCTGGGGCTGAAGCAGGTCCCAAGGGTATGGCTGTTCGCCATTTAAAGAGGTACGCGAGCTGGGTTTAGAACGTCGTGAGACAGTTCGGTCCCTATCTACCGTGGGCGCTGGAAATTTGAGAGGATCTGCTCCTAGTACGAGAGGACCAGAGTGGACGAACCTCTGGTGTACCGGTTGTGACGCCAGTCGCATCGCCGGGTAGCTATGTTCGGAAGGGATAACCGCTGAAAGCATCTAAGCGGGAAGCCTACCTCAAGATAAGATTTCCCTAGGAATTTATTCCTCTAAAGAGCCGTTCGAGACTAGGACGTTGATAGGTTGGATGTGGAAGCATAGTGATATGTGAAGCTGACCAATACTAATTGCTCGTGAGGCTTGACTATACAACACCCAAGCAGTTGTATATAAAGCATCAATCGATTCATAAATCTACAAAGCAACTTGATTTAGTTAAACGCTTAGCTAAAATGAACACAGTCAGATTCAATCAGCCCAGTCTGTAAAGATTTGGAAAACGCTTCGGCAGTTAATAAGACCAAAGCAAGTATCCATAAACAGTTGTGCTGGCGACCATAGCAAGAGTGAACCACCTGATCCCTTCCCGAACTCAGAAGTGAAACCTCTTAGCGCTGATGGTAGTGTGGGGTTACCCATGTGAGAGTAAGTCATCGCCAGCTCATTATTCCAAACACCCCCATTCTAAAGAGTGGGGGTGTTTTTTTATTTGTCATATGATTACTTCAAGAATAATATAAATTCGATAAAATATGGAAAAATACAAGCGGTATAAAGTGAAAATATAATTCATGAAGCAATAATCTTTTTTAATTATTCTCAATCGATCATTAGATATAACTCAAAATAACCTTAATATTATTTTAGAAGATTAAATTACTACTTTTCTCATGAAATGCTGAGTCAATATATAGGATAAACCATTACTATATGCTATAAATAATGAATAGGCATGATTTTTGCTTGTTTTTTGGAAAGAGAAATATATGAAATTATCTGTTGGATTGAAAGTTGCGAACTCTTTATCGTTAACACCTCAATTGCAGCAGGCAATCCGTTTACTGCAGCTCTCAAGTTTAGAATTAGAGCAAGAAATTCAAATTCAATTAGATAGTAATCCATTACTTGAAAAAGTGGAAGATGAATCAATAGCAGAAAGTTTATCCACTTTAGAAAAAAAAGAGGCAGATGATCTTACTACAGAGTTAAATGCAAACCATTTACCTGATGATTTACCTGTTGATACTGAGTGGGATGACATTTATACCCATCAGTCTACAGCTCTGGCTACGCCTGAATTTGAAGAGCGTGAGGATAACCGTCAAGTTCAGATGACACTTAAAGAGCATATGTTAGAACAAGTCAATTTATTGCATTTTTCAAAAATAGATCAGTTGATTGCTTATTGTATTGTGGATGCCTTAGATGATAAGGGATTTTTAGATGCTGAGATAGAAGAGATAATCTTAGCTGTACAACATCTATTAAATGATATGAATATTGAGGAAGACGTTGAGGAAGATGAAGTTTTAGTTGTTTTAAAGCATATACAACGGCTTGATCCAATTGGTATTGGTGCCCGTAATCTTGCCGAATGTTTAAAAGTTCAGTTAGAGTTTTTGCCTAAAGAAACTAAATATCTAAAAGAAGCTAAAAATCTACTTCAATATTATGAATTATTGATTGCGAACGATCTCAATAAATTATTAAAACAAACAGGTCTTTCTAAAGATCAGTTAAAGTTTGCAGTTGATTTGCTAAAAACACTAAAGCCTTACCCAGGTATGGATTTTGAAAAGCAAGAATCAGAATATCAAATTCCTGATGTAGTAGTTGCTAAGAAGGATTTACATTGGCAAGTTCAGTTAAATCCTGATGTGATGCCAAAACTAAGAATTAATTCTTTTTATTCGAGTATGATTCGTAGGGCAGATCAGAGTGATGATAATTTATATCTGCGTAATCAGATGCTTGAAGCCAAGAATTTTATAAAGAGCATTGATGAGCGCCATAAAACTTTATTAAAAGTTGCGACTTGTATTGTTGAGCATCAAAAAGCATTTCTTGAAATAGGTCCTGAAGCAATGAAACCGTTGGTACTACGGGACGTTGCTGAGGAAGTGGAATTACATGAGTCTACAGTTTCTCGGGTCACAACAAATAAATATATGCTAACACCACGTGGACTTTTTGAGTTGAAATACTTCTTTTCTAGTCACGTGGGAACAACAGCAGGCGGGGAGGCTTCCTCTACCGCCATTCGAGCTATGATTAAAAAGTTGGTATCCAATGAAAATCCACGTAAACCATTGTCTGATAATGCAATTGCTGCTTTGTTAAAAGATGAAGGGATAGAAGTGGCTAGAAGGACTGTAGCAAAATATCGAGAATCGTTACATATTCCATCGTCATCCGAAAGAAAAGTCTTGATCTAGATTTTGAAGTATGACTATTCTAGATATTCATTATGACGAAATAATGAAATTTCAATTTCACCAAAAGGAGTAGCTAGAATGATTTAATTGTCCCAAATCATCTTTTTTAGATTGCATTAAATCGTTTTAGTTCTTCTTTATATAACCCAAAAAGGTGAGGGATAGAATTATGCAAATAACGATTCGTGGACATCATTTAGCAATTACACCAGCTATAGAAGAAAATATTAAAGCAAAATTTAATCAGTTAACAAAACATCTTGATCAGGTGAATAGTATGCAGATTAAATTAACCAAAGATCATCAGATTGATAAGCGATCGCATAAAGGTAGTTCTAATCATGTGGCCGAAGCAATAGTCCGGTTACCGGGAATTGAACTATTTGCTCAAGCAACAGCAGATGATATGTATACTTCAATTAAAAAACTGACTGAAAAACTAAAAAAACAATTGTTAAAATATCGGAAAATGCAATGTACATATTCACAAGTTGCTGTTTCTATTTAATAAGTTTTTAATAATTGAGAGAGGCTTGAAATATAGCCTCTTTTTTATTGATAAAATATAAACACGTACTGAATTCTTTGAAAAAGTTATAGTAAAATACTTCGTTTTACACCGTAGGTTGTGCCAGAGGTCTTTGCAATGAATAGTGAACAGCTCACTCAAATTTTAAAAGAAGCTTTTCCTGAAGCGGAAGTAGCGGTGAGCGGACAGGCTGGAAAATTTGACCTCCGTATTGTGGATGATCAATTTGAAGGTAAGCGTACTGTTGCCCGTCAACAAGCAGTTTATGCACCATTAAATACTTATATTGCAAGTGGCGAAGTTCATGCCGTAACAATTCGTGCGATGACCAAAGATGAATGGCGCAAAGCAAGCCTTTTCGGAGCTTAAATATTAATGGATAAATTTTTAATTACGGGCGGTGTTAAGCTCGAAGGGGAAGTACGCATTTCTGGTGCTAAAAATGCGGCTTTACCATTACTTGCGGCAATGATTCTTGCTGACTCTCCAATTACATTAACCAATGTTCCAAATCTTAAAGATGTAAATACTTTGGTGAAATTAATTGGTGGTTTAGGCGTCACGATCAGTTATGAGAACGATACCGTTAAAGCTGATACCTCGACTTTAGATAACCAGTTTGCGCCTTATGAACTTGTAAAAACAATGCGTGCATCTATTTTGGTTTTAGGACCATTATTAGCGCGTTATGGAAATGCCAAAGTTTCATTACCTGGCGGATGTGCAATTGGCTCTCGACCAGTAGATCAACACTTAAAAGCCTTAGAAGCGTTAGGTGCTCATATCGAAGTCGAAAATGGTTATGTCCATGCGACTGTAGATGGTCGACTTAAAGGCGGTGAAGTAGTCTTCGATATGGTCACTGTCGGCGGTACTGAGAATATTTTAATGGCGGCTGCTTTAGCAGATGGTGTAACTACAATTCGTAATGCTGCGCGTGAACCTGAAATTACTGACCTTGCCCAAATGCTTATTAAAATGGGCGCAAAAATTGAAGGTATAGATACCGATACACTCGTTGTTACTGGTGTTGAAAGTCTACATGGTTGTGAATATGCAGTTGTTGCAGACCGTATTGAAACAGGTTCTTACTTGGCTGCAGCGGCTATTACTGGTGGTCGTGTAAAAACAACACATACAGATCCTTCATTACTTGAATCTGTTTTAGACAAGTTTGAAGAAATGGGTGCTGAAGTGACCCGTGGCGACGACTGGATTGAATTGGATATGTTGGGTAAGCGTCCTAAAGCAGTAAGCTTTAGAACGTTGCCGCATCCTGAATTCCCGACTGATATGCAAGCACAAATTATGGCTGTAAATGCAATTGGTCGTGGCTTTGCAACGATTTCTGAAACCATTTTTGAAAATCGTTTCATGCACGTTCCTGAATTGTCACGTATGGGTGCTAATATTCAGGTTGAAGGTCATGATGCTGTTGTGACTGGTGTTGAAAAATTACAGGCAGCACCTGTAATGGCAACAGATTTACGTGCTTCATTCTCTTTGGTTTTAGCGGCTTTGGTTGCTGAAGGTGATACATTAATTGACCGTATCTACCATATTGACCGTGGTTATGAGCATGTCGAAGAAAAACTTCAAGGTTTAGGTGCCAAAATTAAGCGAGTAAGTTAATGAATGACGTAAGAAACGATGATCCTAATTTTAACGTAATGGGTAATTTTGATCATGGTTTGACCTTGGCACTGAGTAAAGGACGTATTTTAAAAGAAACTTTACCTTTACTTGCTACAGCAGGTATTAACCTACTTGAAGACCCGGAAAAATCGCGTAAGTTAATTTTTCCTACCACTCACAAGCAAGTTCGTATTTTGATTTTACGTGCGTCTGATGTGCCAACTTATGTTGAGAATGGTGCAGCTGACTTAGGTGTAGCCGGTAAAGACGTGCTTATGGAACATGGTGCTCAGCATGTTTATGAGCTATTAGACCTGCAGATTGCGAAATGTAAATTAATGACTGCTGGTAAAGTAGGAATGGAACGTCCAAAAGGTCGTCTAAAAATTGCGACTAAGTACGTCAATCTAACTCGTCAATACTATGCAAGCTTAGGTGAGCAGGTGGATGTTATTAAGCTTTATGGTTCTATGGAGCTGGCACCACTCGTTGGTTTAGGTGATTATATTGTTGACGTCGTGGATACCGGAAATACTTTGCGAGCAAATGGTCTTGAACCATTAGAAGAAATTTGTAAAGTATCTTCACGCCTTATTGTTAATAAAGCGAGCTTTAAACGTAAACAAGGCTTATTAAACCCTATCATTTCCCAACTTGAACATGCTGTTCAATCACGTTAAAAGTAATTTCCTATCATGCTTTTGCGATAGTTGTAGATATGATGCCCACAAGAGTCTAGAAAAAGAGTAAACTTGGTTTTTCTTTTTCGCCTTGTGGGTAAATTGATGCGACGTTTATCGACTCAAGATCAGAACTTCAAACAGGTTTTTGCCGAGCTTTTAGCTTTTGAAACTGTTAATGATCCTAATTTAGTTCAAACAGTAGATCAAATTATTGCTGATGTTCGTCAGCATGGTGATGATCATGTTTTAAAACTTACTCAACAGTTCGATCGACATCCAGCGCATCAATTTTCCGATCTAGAATTGTCTCAACAACAACTTAAAGCTGCTTTTGATGGTTTAAACAAAGAGATTCGTGAAGCCTTACAACTCGCGGCTGATCGTATTCGTACATTTCATGAGGCTCAGAAACAAGATAGCTGGACTTATGTAGATGATTTAGGTAACACCCTAGGACAAAAAGTGACTCCACTTGACCGTGTTGGTATTTACGTACCAGGCGGACTTGCATCTTATCCTTCATCTGTACTTATGAATGCAGTGCCTGCACATGTGGCAGGTGTACCTGAAATTATTATGGTGGTGCCTGCGCCAAATGGTGAACTAAATCCACTCGTTTTAGCTGCTGCTTATTTAGCTGGTGTTAGCCGAGTATTTACTATTGGTGGTGCACAAGCTGTTGCTGCTTTAGCTTATGGTACTCAGACCGTTCCACGTGTTGATAAAATTACGGGCCCTGGAAACCGATTTGTAGCAGCAGCAAAACGTGCTGTATTTGGTCAGGTTGGTATCGATATGATTGCTGGGCCTTCTGAAATTTTAGTATATGCGGAAGGTGTGAATAACGCTGAATGGTTAGCGATGGATGTATTATCTCAAGCTGAACATGACACAGTCGCTCAAGCTATTTTCATTACTCCAGATGAAGCATTGCTAGAAGCTGTAGAGTCTGCAATTGAAAAACACTTAAGTGAATTGCCAAAAGCTGATATTGCACATACATCGATTGAAAATCGTGGGGCTTTAGTTTTAGTAAAAGACCGTGCAGAAGCTGTTGATTTGATTAATCAGGTTGCACCAGAGCATTTGGAGTTATGTCTTGATGATGCTGAAACAATGAGCGAAGACATTCGTCATGCAGGGGCAATTTTCATAGGACGATATACACCTGAAGCAATTGGTGATTACTGTGCTGGCCCAAATCACGTATTACCAACATCTGGTACAGCGCGCTTCTCATCGCCACTTGGTGTATATGATTTTCAAAAGCGTTCTAGCTTGATTATGTGCTCAAAAGAGGGCGTTAAAACATTAGCTAAGACGGCTGATGTCCTTGCTGTCCAAGAAAATCTTGATGCCCATGCACGTTCGGCTCGTTATCGTTATCAATAAGCCTTAAGCCTTTTAGTTTTTTTAATGATTATTCAGGGCTGACTTTCAGCCCTTTTTTGAGATAAGACTATGACTGTATCTACAGCACAAATGCGTTTTTGGAGTCCTGAGGTTCGTGAACTAGAGCCTTATGTGCCAGGTGAACAACCTAAAATCCAGAATTTATTAAAGTTAAATACCAATGAAAACCCGTATCCGCCATCACCCAAAGTAGTAGAAGCAGTTCAAGCGGTATTACATGAACAAGCTGATGCTCTTCGTTTATATCCAGATCCGGATGCTACAGCTTTAAAACAAGCGATTGCTAAGCAACAGGATATTGATGTATCTCAAGTTTTTGTAGGTAATGGTTCTGATGAGGTGCTTGCTCATATTTTTAAAGCATTTTTCCTTCAAGAAGAACCGATTCTGTATCCGGATATTACTTATAGTTTTTATCCAGTTTATAGCCAGTTTTTTGGAACAAAAACAAAAGAAATTCCACTCAATGAGAATTTCGAGATTGATGTCAAAGATTATACTCAGCCTAATGGTGGGGTTATTATTACCAACCCAAATGCACCAACCAGTATTGCGTTAAGCTTGGCAGAGATTGAACAAGTGTTACAAGCTAATCCAGACCGTGTGGTTGTGATTGATGAAGCTTATGTTGATTTTGGTGCTGAGTCAGCTGTAAGTTTGATAAACCGTTATGAAAATCTTGTGGTGTGCCAAACAACTTCAAAGTCTCGTTCTTTGGCTGGTTTACGCGTTGGATTTGCGATTGCTCAGTCACATTTGATTGCAGCACTTGAAGCGGTAAAAAATAGTTTTAATTCATATCCAATTGATCGATTTGCTATTGCAGCGGCTGTCGCTTCTTTTGAAGATCAAGCCTATTTTGAAGAACAGTGTCAAAAGGTCATTATAAGTCGAGAAAAACTTGTTCGTGATTTAACGGAACTTGGCTTTAACGTCTTGCCATCGAAAGCGAATTTTATATTCGCTACGCATTCGCAATATGATGCTGGGCAATTAGCACAAAAGTTGCGTGAGCAGGGCGTTATTGTCCGTTATTTCAATAAGCCTCGCATTAATCAGTTTTTACGTATTACGGTTGGAACTGATGAACAAAATGCGCGTTTAGTTCAAACATTGAAGCAAGATATTCTTTAATATTTATTCTGCTGTGCTGTTCATTAAGTTCAGCATAGCAGAGATTTTATCAAGACTTTCTTGATATTCAGCCTCAGCTTCTGAGGCAATCGTAATACCGCCACCCGCCCAAATAGAGAGTTGGTTTTGATATTGTTGAAAACTGCGAATTAAAATATTCCAACGTCCCGTGCCATCGAAATTAAAATACCCCAGAGTCCCGCAATATGCTCCTCTTGGCGCACCTTCTAACTCTTCAATAATTTGCATTGCTCGAATTTTAGGAGCTCCTGTAATTGAACCTCCTGGTAAAGCAGTGAGTAACATTTGCATAGGATTAATATCATTTTTAAGTGTAGCCGTAACTTCACTTACCATGTGATGAACTTGATTGAAACTTTCAATTTCAAATAACTTCGTTGTTTTTACCGAGCCAGTATTGGCATAAATGCTCAAATCATTACGTAATAAATCAACGATCATGACATTTTCTGCTTGATCTTTTTTAGAGTTTTTTAAGGTTTGCTTTGAAAGTAAATCTTGTTCTTCATTTTTAAAACGAGGCATAGTACCTTTGATCGGTCTGGTTTTAATTTGCTTATCTACATCAAACTCAATAAATAATTCAGGAGAGCAGCTTAATAACTCAAAATTTTCTAACTTCAAATAACCAGCATATGGAGCATTAGTTAAATTCCACAACTCTTCTGCTTTATTTAATAATGAGCCGGTAAAATTTGCACTGAATTCTTGAGTAAGGTTAATTTGATAACAATCTCCTGCTTTAATATATTCTTGTATTTTATGAAAGGCAGTTAAGTATTTATTTTTATTCCAACGAGGATGAATATTTTCTTCTAATTTAAAAATATTATTTTTTAGTTTAGAAGAAGGTTTTTTGAGTAAATCTGAAATATATTTAAAAATTTCTAATGCATTATTTTCATCGCTAAAAAAATACCATTCATTATTTATATTTTTAATAAAAGAATGATAGCAACCTATAAATAAAGAAGGTTGTTCATGTAATTGATTATTTATAAATTGATTCGCAGAGAAGTCATAGCTAATAAAACCAATATATCCTCCATTAAAGCTTATAGTTTCAATATTTTTGTTTTTTAGATCTGGGGATTGAAATTGAGAAAAATCTATAAGACTCTGTATGTCAGATGAAGTTTGATAATTATTTAGGTCCGATTTTTCAAATAAAAAATTTTTATAATTTTGAATAATTAAATATTTATTTGGAAGAAACCCAATAACCGGATTGTTGTCATCATGAAGATATACAAGCCCGATTAACTCTTCTAATTTTTTTAAAATATCGGCAGCAGATCGAGAGCTTTCTAAAGAGATTTTTTTCTTTAACTGAGACATTTTAAACATATAAGTACTTGGAAGAGGTGACATAGTTTACTACAACTTCTAGTCCATCAAACGGATGAGTCGAAAGAGTTTAATATTTCGTAGAAAAAACAACCGAACAATTTTTCAGTTTTGCTAATAATTTATGAATTCGAACGGGCAATCAATATCGGTACCGTTTGTCGGGTAATTGGCAAAAAGTGCATTACAGTAGTTGAACAAAAATTAACGTAGCTGTAATTTAGTAATTGCTAAGCAAAACTACTCAAGGATTGGAAGTTTCGGTTGCCACAAAAGAAAAATGCAACTTGAGACAGTAAGAGTGGTTAAGTCAAAAAATAAATGCTCTTGGGAGAGTGCTCAATGAAAATGTTCACTAAACTTGCTTTAGTTTCTTCTTTAGCTATCAGTGCAAATGCTATGGCAATGCAATCAATGGATGATGCAGCGCTTAGTGCTGCTACAGGTCAAGACGGTATTAATATCGGTATTGCTTTGGGTTCTGGTGGTATTTCTATCGATAAATTATACCTACACGATAATGATGGTTTAGCAACATCAACAGGTATTACTGGCGCTTCAGGTACAGCGGGTTCAATCGCAATTAGTGGTGTTACGGTAACTCAAAAAGGTACAGGTAATCTTTTAGATTTAGCGATTGATACAAATGGTGCTTCAGGTTCAAATGGTGCTTTCTTAAACGTTGCAGCAACAGTAGGTGCGGTTGACGTGCATGTTGGTTCAATTGGTGTAGGTACTTCCGGTACATTAAATACAACTACGGCTGTACGTGGTATTACTGAAACTGCTCCAACTGAAATTATCTCTGGTTTAGATTTATCTTTGGGTCAAATTTCTGCAAATGTTCAGTTAGGTTCAACTCCGCAAGGCGCAATGATCAAAGTGAACTCTAGCTTGCAAGGTGGTTTAACACTATCTAACTTCGGTATTAATGATGCTGCTGGTGGTGGTAAAATTGTCCTAGACAAAGTAATGGTTCGTGGTTCAGGTAATACAACTGGTGACTTGGATGTAAATGCGAATATTTCTGTTGTTCCTACAGGCTTACGTATCCAAAATAACAGTACGCAAGGTATGAACGTTTATGCACAGGGCGTACACCTAGGTGCAGCGGGTAATGCTTCAATTGGTGATTTAGAAATTCAAGGTTTAAATGTAGGGACTTCTACAATTACTATTTCTGGTCACTAATTTAAAGACTGATAAAAAGCGCGTTTATACGCGCTTTTTTATTTATCTTAATAAAACTAATATCTATACTTTTCTATTTAAATAATATTAGCTTATATAATAAGAAAGAATATAAAATATTTAAATGAGAATTAATTAACAGTTTATAAATGTAAAACTATGCATTCATCAAAAAGATTAAAAAAAAGCTGTTTTTTACAAAAAAAAAAGGTATCTTCAACACACAGGGATGTAGAGCTATTGCTCTAAGAATAAAATGAATAAGGCCGGTTAGGCCACCATTTAGACCAAGTGCTTATGTTAGAGATAGTTTTAGGCTCAGCATTGATGTATTACTTTGCGACAGAAGCCTTCGAAATAGAAAAAAAGCCGCCGGGAACTGTTTATTATACAGAGACTGCCGATTCACGTAATTTATCATTTCATCGAAACCATATTGAACCTGTCACAATAAAACCGGCTTTAGAAGACCAGTTTCGTGGCATTGTTCGACAAGCCTATGATTATAGTTGTGGCTCTGCTGCACTTACGACTTTATTAAATGGCTATGTGGGAACGAGTTTAACTGAACAGCAAACAATGAGTGGTTTGCTTCAGTATGGCGAATATCAACGTATTATTGAGCGCCGAAGTTTCTCATTACTTGATATGAAGCGCTTTGTCACAGCAATTGGTTTAGACAGCGGTGGTTATCGAGGTGAGTTTTCTGATTTAGTTAAACTCGGTCAGCCTGCAATTGTGCCTATTTCTTATGCAGGTTTTAAACATTTTGTCGTATATAAAGCTTATAAAGATGGAAGAGTATATGTAGCTGACCCTGCTTTAGGGAATATCAGCTTTGATGAAAGTCGTTTTAAACAAATTTGGGATAATAATACTTTATTTGTTATTTCTGTTCCTGAATCACAGCGTAAAGATCTATTGGCATTAAAAGATGCAGATATGCGTCATGTCGAAGATGCCACGGTCAATAGATATGCTTTTGTTGATGTTCAATATCCAGCATTTAACTTTGATCGTTTAGCAAATAAAGCTTCAACCATGAGACGTGTGCTAGATAACGATAATCATTCGCCGACATATGGACAGCCGATAGAAACCTATATGCGTCTTTATTACAAACGCAAATAGTCAATTTTAAAGTTAGTAAAATAAATAAATTGGGTAGGAAAAACATGAATAATCGATGGATGAAGATGAGTGTGTTGGCCTTAAGTATGAGTGCCATTACAGGGACAATCTATGCCGAAGATCAAGTACAGCAAGCACAAGTATCTGATACGAATCAGACTGTAGCAAATGGAACAGAAAGCTCTGGCTCTTCAGAAGCTATAACCTCTAGTTCAGCTACAACAGATAATACTACGCAAGCATCAAATGTAGTAGATACGAATGCCGCAGCCCCAGCTCCAAATAGTGAGGCACATCAAGCTGCAAGTGCGTTACAGAAAAAAGAAGGTGATGCTAGTCAGGAGACAAATTTACAAGAAGTATTTACTTCAAATGAACGTCAATATTCTTTGATTAAGAAGGGCGTAATTTCTTCTTACTATGACCTTGATTACACTTACTATCGTGACGCTCGTATTGATTTAGCCTTATCGGATAATTCTTCTCAACTTAACCGTTTACGTGTTGAAGAAGATGCTAACCACACATTAACGAATAGTTTTACTTTCCAATATGGGGTGTTAGATAACTTAACCTTGTCTGCAACTCTTCCTTTTGTTGCTAAGTCTGAGATTATTAAAGATAAAACAACAGCTGGTTTAGGTGATATTTCTTTTGGTGCACGCTGGGAACCTTTTCCATTAAAGCAAGGCCGTTTACCACTCGTACTTTTTGGTAGCGTATCAACTAAAACAGGCGATAGTCCTTATGAAATCGGTATAGATGAGCTGTCAACAGGTAAGGGATATTACTCGGTTGGTGTAGGGGCGAGTACTCGAAAATATATTGATCCAGTTGTTCTCTTCGCTTCTGCATCTGCCAATTATGGATTTAAAGAAAGTGGCCTTAATCAAGCCCGAGGTTCACGCATTTTAGAATCTTTTGATCCAGGGATTAGTGGCGGTTTCTCATTTGGTTTTGCTTATTCATTTAACTATGACGTGTCTTTGACGATGTCATATCAGCAAAGTTTTAATACAAATGCTGAATTCCAATTTAATAATGGTGAGTCGTATAAATCACCAGATCAAAGTAGTGGAATGTTATCTTTTGCTTTAGGTGTTCGCGTTTCACCTGAAACGATTGTTAATGGTACTGTTGGTATTGGTTTAACCGAAGATGCACCAGATATTTCTCTTGGTTTGTCATTCCCGTTAGATATTTTAGGTTTTAACAAAAAACAAAAATAAGGAGATATGCAGGTGAAATATCCTAAATTATGTCCTCTAACGGCGGCAATTGTTATCTCCGGTTTTTCTAGCTTTGCCAATGCTCAATTAGGACAAAACTTAGCTGTTGATATTCGCTCACTATCGATGGGGAATGCTGTAACTGCAGATCCTCCAGGTATTAGTGCAGTTCATTTTAACCCTGCAGCCTTAGCAAAAATTGATGGGTTGCAAACCGATGTACAGGGAATTCTTGCTAACTTTGATATTCAGCGTGAGTTTTCTGCGCCCCCTGGTTATAACATTTTTGGTTATTCAGATGACCCTCTCGTTTGTAATGATGGTCCGGAAGTTTCCGCTAATATCTGTACAGATTTCAAAGGGACAGTGCATGGTGATGTCGAGTACGCAAGCTTATATGTGCCGATCCTAAAAAAAATGGTTGATCTTGGAGGAGGATATCCTCTAGTTGCTCCTACAGCCGGAATTGCCTATAAACCACCTGGTTCAAAAGTTACTTATGCGACAGCAGTATATGCCCCCTTGGTAGCAGGGTTTGGAGCAGAGAATGGTAATCCTGGTAATTACATGGGTAAGCAAGTTGCTGTAGAACGGATCACTTATTTATCCCCATCGTTTGGTTATCAGGTAAATGATCATTTATCAATTGGGGCTTCTATAGGGATGTCCTATAACGCAATCGCATTAAATACTGATTTACGTTTTCCAAATGAGATGATTGGTGTATTGCGTATGGTTGATGATGTGGTATGTGCACCGTTCAAAGACAATAACGATATGATTACCGATCTATTGTTATTGGGAATTTGTAATGCAAAAGAAGGTATGAATCCATTTGGTAAAATGGGTTCATTGCAAGTTTCGTTAGAACAATCATTAAGCCCAAGTTATAACCTAGGTTTACTCTGGGAACCAACAGAAGATTTTGGTTTTGGTATGGTCTATCAAAGTGCTGCCAAGATGCGTTTAAAAGGCAAATACATGATTAATAATGCCAGAGCACCTCAAGAATTAATCAACGGTCTTAACTCATCAGCTACGGGTCAAATTTTAGCTGCCATTCTCGGATTACCTGGTTATGTTCCTGATACTGAGTCCGGTTTAGTTGCAATGGATCTCGAGTATCCAGCACATTTCCAAGCGGGTATTAAATATAAAATATTACCAGATTTACAAGTTAACTTTGATGTGGGATGGACCGATTATTCTGCTTGGAATAAATTTAAGTTCGAATTTGATCGACAAATTACGTTATTAAAAGTAGCAAAGCTTTTATCTAATGACGTTACCGATAATTCATTATCATTGCCACTGAAATTTACCTCGCCATGGAGCTGGGGGATTGGTCTTGAATATTCAGCAACTGATCGTTTGAAATTAAGAGCAGGTTATGAACCTCGTGCCAGTTCAATACCTGATGATAAACGTAATACCATGGTCCCGATCAATAATGCACAATTATTTGGTCTTGGGGTGGGGTACCGTTTTGATGCGGATACTGATCTAGATCTTTCAGTGGGTTTCTTACGTAGTCGTGACAATATTCCAGCTTGTACGAGTACATTGTCGAATAAGTGTGGTGTCGATAATATTTTATTAAACCCATATTCTGGTTTAGATGTAAAAACGAATACAAAAGTTACAGTACTTGGTTTGAGCTATAGAACAAAATGGTAAAACAATATAAAAGGATGTTTCGACCTAGATTTGCTATCTCAACTTTATGTGTTGCGATAGCAAGCGTTTCTGTATCTTATGCAGATGGGTTCTATACAATCATTGGTCCAGATGGTCGACCAATGATTGTGCCGAGTAAAAAAGTCGAACAGAAGCAATCAAATATTAGAATCGAAGCACCGAAGCAAGTGGCGCAGCCTAAATCTGTCGTTATACCTGTTCAAGAAGCACCTTTTGAGAATCTTCATAATTCAAAAGAACCTAAAAAGTTTGAATCACGCGCTATAAAAAAATTAAATACTGCACCGACTGCACCGACTGCACCGACTGCACCGACTGCACCGACTGCACCGACTGCACCGACTGCACCGACTGCACCGACTGCACCGACTGCACC
>NZ_KB849239.1:2225748-2394159 GCF_000368085.1 Acinetobacter nosocomialis NIPH 2119 | reverse complement strand
GCACCGACTGCACCGACTGCACCGACTGCACCGACTGCACCGACTGCACCGACTGCACCGACTGCACCGACTGCACCGACTGCACCGACTGCACCAGAGCTTCCTTTAACAGTTAGTAAAACTCAGAAGGAGGAAGTTAAAAAACAGGCTAGTAGCGTTAATACAGAAAGTGTTCCAGCTAAAATTTATTCATCTTCACAAAGTACTTCTCAAACTGTTTCAATACCAGATCCTTCAAATGATCGATCTAAATTTACAAGTATTGATGGCGTGGAGTATGTAAATAATGAGTATCTTGAAGACCAAGAATTTAATCTTGAAGGCAAAAAACGCTTTTATGTTATGCCAGATGGTTTAGGACGAACAGAGTTTGTTGAGCGGAAAAAAGGTTTAAGTAAATCTACATTAGAACAATTTTTTAATAAGCAATCTCAGGAAGATCAAGGAGCGATTGTTTTAGCTCCAACCTACATACGTCTGTCTCAAAAAGAATTAGAAACAACTTTTGAGCAAGATAAGTGCTTTGTTCAGGGCTACAAAAAGTCAATCAAAGTTCTTAGAGCAAAAAAAGAAGTAAATTTATGGCCTCGTAAGCCATTAAAAGAAAAGTTTGAATACGAGCTAGTAAAACTTGAGCCATCTGTACAACATTTACAGCTTATGTCATTTGCAGCGAGTAATTCCGCACCTCTATATTATTGGCCTTTGGCTATATTTTTAGATGAGAAGGGTTGTATTTTAGAGGGTGCAAGTGGGTTCAAGAGCAAGTCTTATCCTTCTACAATATTACAACATGCATCAATTCAAGGTACTTTAAGAGTGCCACCTCATGCACGTTATATGATGTTAACTCCGTTATCTTCCTCTGTAGATGTAGCAGAACAAGAGTTATCTAATCAAGGACAGATTCAAATTTCAGTATTACGTTAAAAATAAGTAGGGTATCTAATGAATAAAAAATTATTTTGGCCTTGTGCTTTAACCACATTGGCAATCATGCTGAATGGTTGTGGCGGTGGTAGCTCGACAATTAATGAAGATCCAAGCTCTGGTAGCAATAACGGAAACTTATCTTCTGGCAGTTGTACACCGACCACAAGTAATATTGGTGCAGTAGATACAACTTGTTTACAATTCGCTTTAGATTATCCGATAGCTGGTATTAATTTTGATTGTAGTTCAGCTACAAATTTTCATTATGCTACAAAATTTTCAGGAAATGCTGTAATTGGATCATGTAAAGTTGGTGATACGGCAAGTTTTTATATTCAAAGTAAAGATAATAAGAAGGTTTACTTAGGAAACGTTAATCTTGATACAGTTGGAAAGTTTACTTCTGTTAATTCTAATACCAAGCAAAGCAATCCTATATATTTAAGAATATTAGATTTAGCAAGTGGAATTACAGGAAAAACACCAGTAAGCTTAGATAAAAATGATGAAACTATTAAAGTAGCAATTGCTTTAGTAAAAATTTTTCAAAGCATTGGTGTAGAAAATGGTGATAATGTTATCGGTGATATACAACCAACTCAACTTACAGATACAAAAAAAGATCAACTTACGAAGATTTCTCAGAGTATAACAGCTACCGAATTTCAGAACGGAGCTTATGCAAACATTTTGAAACCATGGTTAGATCTAGACCAAATTTCTGATGATGAAGCATATAGGCTTTTAGTACAAACAACTAATTTAAGTAATGCCGGTGTTTTTCAAGCATTCAATCTCCTTCTTAACTCAACAGTACTTCAGACTTATCAAGTGTTTAATGGATGTAATAGATCTACACAACAAGAGTGTTTTATTAATACACCTAACTTGCGTCATTCCACAGATGATCTTTATTTATTATCGGATCGTCAAGGTTATACGCTAGGATATGGTCTGCAGTGGAAGGGGGATGCGATTATTGCTGGAACTGAGGGTAATCAAGTAGTACAAAATCCTTATTCATTAACTTCAAAAGTTAAACCAGCTAAACTCAATGTATATGCACAAAATAATTGGTTAAACCCGGTTAGTCGAGAAGTTCAGTCAACTACACCACTCCGGTTGAGTTTTTCTAATAACCCAAGCGAAGATCTGCAGATTTATCAGGGAAAATTTTTTAATGATTATGCAGTAGCAGGCACAGAGGCATTCTATAAATACTTAACAAAACTTAGTACAGGTAATCCACAGCATTACGGGCTCTGGCGTCAAAATGTTGATGGAGATAGTTACAATGGTATGTTGAGTATTATTAAAAGTAGCCCTATTAGTTATCTAGAGCAAAATGTTTTTAAAACATTAGGTAATGTAAAAACAGGCGAAAATTATATTTTTCCTCTTTATGCTACTTTGACATTCAATTTTTCAGATACCACTATTCAACCTGTAAATTTAGGTATTGTGATTGATGAGCATGGAGATATTCGGACTGATATCAAACCTAATTCGACAACAACGGATATGTCAGGTCAATGTGCTACGGTATCAGATGCAAGTTTAGTTGATAGCAATGGTGTGCAACAATATCGAATTGGTACTACAGCAGCGACGGTTAATGACCCTTTAAATGCTGATCAATCTGTATATGTCCGTATGATTTTATCTAATACTAAATTTGCCAATATCGATGGTGTTATGGTTGGGCTGACTTTTGCAGGTGTTTCTCCAGGTCCTGCAAAATTGAATCTATTTAATTTATTGGCAAATAAGGTAGATAGTACAAGCATAGATTTTGATAATAATACTCCTTGGTATAATCAATATGCGGCAGCTCAGGCTAGCTATAATAAGCTTGATAAAGTAACCCCTACTGAAGATGATAAAGCTTTAGCCAAACGCCAATTGGGTACGGTCACAATTAAACTAGCTGATCAGTCTATTCCAGCATGTAAAGCGATCAAAATTAAATCTTAATTAAACAAAATAAAAAAGACCGTGAAAGCGGTCTTTTTTATTAACTAAATTAACCTGTATGGTCTAAACGAGTTCCTAGTGTTTCTAGGTGCGTTGGAAAAACTTGTTTTTTACGATCTTCAAAATAATGTCTGAGTGTGTGTTCGACACTCGGAAAGGCAAGTTCACCCCATGGAATCTCATGCTCTTCGAATAATCGGCTCTCTATGCTTTCTTCACCCGCACCAAAAAGTCCATCTTTTAGCTGAGCTTTGAAAAGTACATAAATTTGACCAATACGAGGAATATTGTATATACAGTAAAGTTGTTCTATTTCAATTTCGGCTTCTGCTTCTTCACGAGTTTCTCGCGCCGCACCTTGTTCCATGGTTTCGAACAACTCCATATAACCAGCGGGCAAAGTCCATAAGCCATAACGAGGTTCAATTGCACGACGGCAGAGGAGTACTTTATCTTCCCATAACGCTAAGGCACCGCAGATTACTTTGGGGTTTTCATAATGAATATTTCCACAATGAGTACAAACACGGCGTACTTTATGATCACCTAAAGGAATTTTTTGTTCGGTTTTATGCCCACACGCTACACAGAAACTCATAATTATCATCGAGTATAGAGATGCCTCAGCATAACTGAATTTTTGGACTTACGCATCAACTCTATTCCCTAAGTTTGATTTTCAGATATGATGCAAAGAGAGACAGAATAATAGGTGAATGGTATGGAAGAGCACTTGCTAACACAAAAGTTACAGCAAAGATTGCGCTTTTCCACCCGCATACAAGAAGCACAAGCTGCAGTACTGATTGCGATTACAAATGAAAATAATCCTAAGGTACTGCTTACACGCCGTTCAATACATATGAACAACCATGCGGGGGAGGTTTCTTTTCCGGGTGGCAAACGTGACCCCAGTGATACAAGTAATATTGTTGTAGCGCTAAGAGAAGCTCAAGAAGAGACGGCTTTAAATCCGTTTGATGTACAGTTGCTAGGTGATCTGCCTATGCAACGTGCAAGAAGTGGCTTGTCTGTAAAACCGATTGTTGGGCTTATTCCTCCTGAGGTAACTTTAATTCCTCAGCCCACCGAAATTGATCGAATTTTCTTTGTGCCTTTACAGCAACTTATAGAGACGCGTCCGACGCCATATGAAGTTCGATATGCTCATCAATCTTTATACTTCCCAAGCTTGCAGATTGATAATGAAATTATTTGGGGCCTCACAGCGCGGATGTTAATTGCCTTATTTAAATATGGTTTAGGCTACCAAAAAGAGTGGCCATTTCTACTGAACTCACCAACGTTTGGAATGCCAAAATTTTCTCATAAAAAATAAAGATCAGGACTGATAAATTATGATGTATAGCTATCAAGGACAGCATCCAAAAGCCTTACATGAGCCATGGGATGGCTGGGTTGCTCCAACCGCAACGCTTATTGGACAAGTAGAATTAGGCCGTCAGGTCAGTATTTGGTTTGGTGCTGTAGTACGTGCCGATAATTGTATAGTGCGCATTGGTAATTTTTCTAATATTCAAGAAAATTCTGTATTACATACTGATGCTGGACTTGAGCTAAATATTGGTGAATATGTCACGGTCGGACATAAAGTCATGCTGCATGGTTGTACGATTGGTGATAATAGCTTGATTGGTATGAACGCCGTCATTTTAAATCGAGCTGTGATTGGTAAGAACTGTATTATTGGTGCTAATGCTTTAATACCAGAAGGTAAAGTGATTCCAGATAACTCAGTAGTGATGGGTTCACCAGGCAAAATTGTGAAAACTTTGGATGAAGATGGCGCGGCAAAAATACGTTTGAGCGCACTACATTATGCTGAACACTTTAAAAGCTATACCGATTTGAAAGAATTTCACTTTTAAAATTTTAGTAAGATATTTTCTATGCCAAGCACTCGCTTGGCATTTTTATTTAGATAGGAACAACTCGCCTAACAGGGCCGAGTGGGGTATCATAACTTCCGTTTTTAATCTGATTGAATACTAAGGTTGTGCATGAAACTGCTGGCGTTGGAAACTGCAAACGAGCAATGTTCCATTTCATTAATTGATGAAACCCAAGAACTATTTTTCCAACTCGATACGCGAGCGAAAGCACAAACTCAGACCATTCTGCCAATGATTGAGCAAGGGTTACAACAAACCGAACTTGACGTAGCTGGTTTAGATGCAATTGCCTTTAGCCGAGGGCCAGGTTCTTTTAGTGGTGTTCGAATTAATGCTGCTGTTGCTCAGGCTTTAGCTTGGTCACAAGATTTACCTGTGGTTCCCGTTTCTACCTTGCAAGCTCTCGCACAAGCGGCTTACCGACTTGAAGGATTAGAGCAGGTAACTGCGGTACTCGATGCACGTATGAACGAAGTTTACATTGCAAGTTTTGTTCTAGATGAGCAAGGCATCATGCAGTGTATCGATGAAGAAAAATTAATGAACTACGAGCAAGCGGCTGCCTATGCAAAGCATTGCTTGATTGGTTCAGGTGCTAAACTTCTTCAAGCTGATGCAGAGTATCAAACAATCACTGCCACTGCACAGGACATTGCTTCGATTGCACGTGTCTATGCTGCCCAAAAGCAGTGGGTTGATGCTGAACATGCTTTACCGGTTTACTTGCGTGATGATGCATGGAAAAAAATTGCGGATCAGGGTAAAGCAAAGTAAAGGCACTGCGCATGCATATATATTTTGAAGTGGATTTTCAAGAACAAGCACAGCATTACCAAGCTGTGCTTTCTTCTAGAGGCGTGACTGCCGATTTACAGCCGATTGAAAAGCTCAATGCCCGTTTTTTACGTTTAAATCCTGAATTAGCACTTTGTGTAGATGAAAACGGACTTTGGTTATCTGCGAACGGCATGAAAATGCAGCCTGACTGGAAAGCTGAAATCCCACGTTTAAAACGAGCAAGTCTTAAATCGGAAATGATTGCTCGTGCTTGTCAGTTAGGGGAAAAGCCAGTACTGGTCGATGCTACAGCGGGCTTAGGTCATGACAGCTTACTTATGGCTTATCTGGGTGCCCAAATCCAGCTTGTTGAGCGTCATCCGATTTTATTTACTTTACTTGAAGATTCAAAAGCTCAGGCACAGCGTGATCCATTTTTAAGTCAATTTATAGATCGTATTCAACTAATCTTTGCTGACTCTGCAAGCTATTTACAGCAATTAGATCAAGACGCACAAACGGTTGATGTAGTCTACCTTGACCCGATGTTCCCACAGCGCGACCAAAACCAACAAGCAATTAAAAAACAAGCCCAGGTCAAAAAGCAGATGCAACTTTTGCATTTACTTTTACCCGAAGATGGAGAAATGGATTTGGGAGATAATTTGCTTGATTTGGCCAAAAAAGTTGCCAAGCGAGTGATTGTAAAACGTCCACGCTATGCTGTTTTCTTAGCAAATCAAGAGCCAGCTCATCAGTGGCAGGGGGATGCTTGTCGTTTTGATGCTTACTTTCAGTAAGCTTATGTAAGGTTAAGTTTTATTGCTTGAATAATGCACAAATATATGTGATATAGTTCGAAAGCATGATTGCTAAAATTCTTAGCAGGCATACACTTATGATGCCTGACAAAAACGAAATTTTTGAAACCTTTTTATGATTGATCTCAAACCTTCCATTAACTTTTGGCATGATTTTAAAAGTAACCAGCTTGCCGGAATGTGGTTATTTTTGGGGTCAAGACGTTCCTTACAGATCGTACATCCCTCTATTCTTCAACTTATAGTTTGGGGAATATTAGGCGGATGTACCAACTCACTTTATAGCTGGCTCGTAGCTGGTCAAATGGGTGATTTTAACTCCCAAGGCCTAATTGGGTACGCACTCTGGCCTTTTATTGCGCTTATTGTTGGTATTTTTTTATCACAGCGTATTAATCAGCCGCGTTTAATGTTAGTTCCAGCCTTACTGTGGCTAGTTTTAGATACCAATATTTTATTAATTCAATGTTTAATTCAATATCTGGGCTCTAATGGTTATTTGAACTTTGTTCCCGACGCTATTTATAACGGTATTTTACCGAGTCTGTTTGTGGCACTTTTTGTGTGGCAAAGTTTGGCAGTTATTTGGGTTTTCTCGCGTGAGCTGAAATGGCCTTGGTGGGAGCGGGCGTTGGTCATGGTTGCGACCATTGCAACTATGGTTGTTTGGCAGCTTTCTGTAAAAGATCAGCCTATTTGGAAAGTGGAAGATTCTCCACCTACCTTTGCCGAAGATGCTTTCTATGCACAAAGTAAGTTACTTCATGATGCGTTAGAGCAAGTCCAATATGGTGAGCTAGCGAAAAGCCACTGGTACTTCTTAGGTGTTGCTGGCGACAGTTACCAAGACGTTTTTAAATCGGAAGTGGTTCGTATTAAAGAACAATTCGATACACGTTTCGGTACTGTCGGACGTTCGATGATGTTGGTCAATAATCCAGATACTCGAACCGAAATTCCGATTGCGTCTAAAACTAGTATAGAGTTGGCTCTACGCCGTATGGGCCAGCAAATGAACCGTGATAGTGATGTGTTATTTTTATATATGACATCGCACGGTGAACAAAACCATTTTGAAATTGAAAATGCACCGCTAGATTTGGGGCAAGTCGATCCGAAATGGTTACGTGAAACGCTTGATAAAGCGGGGATCCGTTGGCGTGTAATTGTCATTTCCGCCTGTTACTCGGGAAGCTTTATTCCGGCGTTACAGTCACCTGATACATTAATTATTACGGCATCTGCTGCGGATAAAACTTCGTTCGGTTGTAATAACGAAGCTGACTATACTTATTTTGGACGAGCTTTCTTTGATTTGGCGATGCGAGAGCAGTCTTCTATGAAAGATTCGTTTAATGCCGCTAAGCAAACTGTGACGAAATGGGAAGTCGCTCAAGGTGTAGAACCTTCGGAGCCACAATGGATGATTGGTAAGAATATGGAACTTATGCTACCTCAGTTGGAAAAATATCTTTTTCCTCAACCAAATACAGGTAGTGTAAATATTGCTCAGACACAAACAGAGGCTAAAAACGATGCAACTCCTGCAAAAAAACCGCTGCTTTGAGGGTGAGCAGCGCATTTATCAGTTTGATTCTCAATTATTAAAAGATTCTACTAAGTTTGGGGTTTATTTGCCACCTGCTGCTTTAGAAGGTAAACCTTGCTCAACTTTGTTTTACTTAGCGGGTTTAACGTGTACTGAAGAAACTTTTGCCATTAAGGCACATGCACAGCATATGGCAGCCCAGCTTAGTCTTATATTGATTACACCTGATACTTCTCCTCGTGGTGAACAAGTCGCTGTAGGTGACCATTGGGATATAGGGCAAGGTGCTGGCTTTTATATTAATGCAACGCAAGCGCCTTGGTCTGAGCATTATCAGATGGAAAGCTATTTAATTGATGAGTTATATCCACTCATTTTAAAAAGTTTTCCGGTAAATGCTAAACAAGTTGGTGTCTTCGGACATTCGATGGGGGGCCATGGTGCCTTAACTTTAGCTTTTAAATATCCTGACAAGTTTAAGTCGGTATCTGCATTTGCACCGATTTGCGCGCCAAGTGAATGTGCATGGGGTGAAAAAGCATTTAGCCATTATTTAGGTACAGACCGCGATAGCTGGTTGGCTCATGATGCTACAGCTTTAGTCTTAAAAAATGGTGCAGTTTTTAGCGAAATTTTGGTTGATCAGGGATTGGATGATCAATTTTATGAACAACTTCACCCTGAAAAATTTAAGCAAGCATGTTTAAAAGCAGGACAGCCCTTAACTTTAAGACAACATGCTGGCTATGATCATGGCTATTATTTTATCCAGACCTTTATGGATGAGCACTTACAGTTTCATGCAATCCAGTTAGAAAAGGTAACATCAGCGAGTTAGTGCTGCCACTCCACCTGAAATTCTTGTTGAGCCATACGGTTTAGGTGATCAAGGACAACTTTTTCCAAGTGGCCGTGATCATCTAACTGACTATCAATAGCAACATTTAATTGCTCTGTTTGAGGTGCAAGTGTAATGGTTGCACTAGGCATGAAGATTTTAAAATCTTGATCAGTTTCTTGTACTTCAAATTTGTGCTTCCAATGATTGACTAGACGTTTTGCAATGCGTTTACCATCATTTGTTAATAGATGAGTTGTGCTTTTCATTATCAATCCTCACATTGGTTTAATGTACCTTAACAAATTCGTTTGGCACTTAGCATTCTATAGTAGCAACGTTACGTTGCAAGTTTGAAATGTTGCCATTTAAGCAAGGAAGAGCGGGCCAACTAGGTTCTTTTTTGTTATAATTTTTAGCCTCTCCTTAAACTTCTAGCCAGGTCATCCACCTATGTCCAAGCCTTATTTGATTGCTCCTTCTATTTTATCTGCCGATTTTGCTCGTTTAGGCGAAGATGTAGACAAAGTGTTAGCTGCAGGTGCAGATGTAGTGCATTTTGACGTTATGGATAATCACTATGTTCCAAACTTAACTTTTGGTGCAGGGGTGTGTAAGGCTCTAAAAAAATATGGTGTTAAAGCTCCTATTGATGTGCATTTAATGGTATCTCCAGTTGATCGTATTATTGGCGATTTCCTAGAAGCTGGCGCAGATATTATTACGTTTCACCCAGAAGCATCTCACCATATTGACCGTTCACTACAGCTTATTAAGTCTGGTGGTGCTAAAGCAGGTCTAGTTTTCAATCCAGCAACCCCATTACATTATTTGGACTACGTACTTGATAAAGTTGACCAAATTTTATTAATGAGTGTAAACCCAGGTTTTGGCGGACAAAAGTTCATTCCAATGACTTTAGAAAAATTACGTGAAGCTCGTAAAATTATTGATGCAAGTGGTCGAGATATTCGCTTAGAAGTAGATGGTGGTGTTGGTCCTGCAAATATCCGTGAAATTGCAGAAGCTGGTGCAGATATGTTTGTTGCTGGTTCAGCAATTTTTGGTCAACCAGATTATAAAGTTGTAATTGATCAAATGCGTGCAGAGCTTGCTAGAGTTGGTACTGTGAGCGTTTAAAAAAGCTTATTAAGCTGAGAGTAAACTTGTGGATAACTTTGTTTATAACTTTATGGATAACTGTGTTGATAACCGTATGGATAAAATGTTGGTAAAATAAACAAAAAAGAGATCAACCGTTTACTCTCTACACAAAATATATGAAAAAAGAACGCTTTGGCGTTCTTTTTTTATACGTATTGGATATTTTATTGTCTGTTTTTTTATTAAGCTTTGCTAAAAAATGACCTGTGCAAAAAATGAGATGGAGCTGTGTAAAACTTTTAAAACATAATAGATAGAAAACTGTAAAAGTGTCATGAAAAGTAAAGCTAAATTTGATTTAATAAGATTTTAGTAAGAGACCTAGATCATTAATGACAGTAAAAATTTTAGCGGTAGATATGGATGGGACTTTTCTTAATTCTAAGAAGCAGTACAACAAAGCACGTTTTTTAAAACAGTATGAACAACTAAAACAAAATAATATTCATTTTGTGGTGGCCAGTGGTAACCAACTTGCAAAGCTTGTTACTTATTTTCCAGAAATTAATCATGAAATTGCTTTCATTGCAGAAAATGGGGCACATGTTGTAGATGCAGGGCAAGAACTCGCTTTTGCTCATTTAAGCAAAGAGCAATTCATTGAGATTTTAAATGCGATTGACCCAGTATATACCTCTAAAATGGTGATCTGCGGAAAACAGAGTGCTTATGTACATACGAGTATGAATGCAGAGGACTACGCTAAAGTCGCTCGATATTTTGAGAAGCTGACAGTTATCGATGACTTTTATGCGTTAGATGATCTGGTATGTAAAATTACTTTTACTGCTCAGGAAAACGAAAGTTTTGCAATTTTTGAACATTTTCAGAAGCAAAGCTTCGTAGCAGATAAGGTTTTAGTGCCTGTTTCTAGTGGCTTTGGTTTTATTGATTTGATCCTTCCAGATCAACATAAAGCGCATGGTTTGAAGCTATTACTACAAAAATGGCAGATTGAAGCCAATCAAGTGGTTGCGATTGGCGATAACAATAATGATATCCAGATGATCAAAGCAGCAGGTTATGGGTTTGCGGTTGAAAATGCTATTGAAGCTTTAAAAGCAGTAGCACCTTATACAACACGAAGTAATGAACGAGAAGGTGCACTAGAAGTGATTGATTTAGTTCTTCAGCATCAACCTCCGTTTGCTTAATGACCATAAAAACAATCAATTAAGATGTAAAATTGTATCTGTTTTAAAACTTGGTTATGCTTATACCCCATAGATAAATGGATTGCTCAAGGCAATAAATGATGACGCTGCAACACTTACGCAAGTATGCTTGGTTTGTGTTCCTAATGACTTTGGTCATTGGGTGGAGTGGCGTGTCTGTTGCTCAGATGCCTATGCAGCGTGATCTTCATACAATGCCATGCCATAGTAAACAAATGACACATCACACTATGCATGTTCAAGCTGATAATCAGGCGATATGTCATCAATCTATGGTTAAAGTTTCTCATCAACATGGTGAACACTGTCAAGACTGTAACCCAGTGCATTGTCAAATGATGAATCTGGCTTTACAGCAAGCTGTACCAGATATTGAAACATCATTTATTCCTATTTCATCTCAATTTAGTAGTATTTATCAGGCACAGCATTTAGCTGGATACTGGCAAGAAATCTTACGTCCACCAAAAGCTTAATCCTTTCTTACTTATTTTTTTAGTTAAAAGGATTACAGCAATGTCTCATAAAACAATTAGCAGCCTCGTCGCTGTATTTGGTCTATTGGTTTCACCATGGACCCTCGCGGCAATTAAGGAATATCACCTTAATATTAATGAACAACAGGTCAATGTTACGGGCAAACCCCTTAAACGAATTACCGTAAATGGCAAGTTTACTGCCCCACTTCTTGAGTTTGAGGAAGGGGATGAGGCTGTTATTCATGTTCATAACCAATTAAAGAATCAAGATACCTCTTTACATTGGCATGGCTTATTACTACCTGGGTTAATGGATGGTGTGCCCGGTTTCAATGGTTTTAAAGGAATCGCGCCAAACGGAGATTTTGTTTACCGTTTTAAAGTGAAACAAAATGGCACATATTGGTATCACGCCCATAGTAAAGGCCAAGAACAAGATGGTTTATATGGACCACTCGTGATTTATCCAAAAGGAAAAATACCCGTTGCGGCGCATGAAAAAACTGACCGTGATTATGTGGTGATGCTTTCAGATTTTCATCAGTCTTCTAGCGATAGTATTTTAAAGAATTTAAAGAAATCTGCTGAGTATTATCAAAACCGCCGTGAAACCGTATCTGATGTTTGGAAGCAAGTGAAAACACAGGGCTTAAAAGCAACTTGGCAAGATCGTTCGATGTGGAATCAGATGCGGATGTTAAAAACCGATATGTCTGATGTGACGGGTTATACTTTCTTGGTTAACGGCAAGACACCAGAGCAAAACTGGACAGGTAACTTTAAGACTGGCGATAAGGTTCGATTACGATTTATTAATGCTTCAGCTATGTCTTTTTTTGATGTCAGAATTCCAAATTTAAAAATGACTGTCGTGAGTGCAGACGGACAGCCAGTTAAACCTGTTGCAATTGATGAGTTTCGTATTGGTACAGCCGAAACCTACGATGTCATTGTAGAACCTACGCAATCAAATTATCAGATTGAAGCAGAGTCTATTGACCGCAGTGGTTTTGCTATCGGCACTTTGCACAATGAAAATACCCAAGCTGTAGGGCCAATTCAAATGCCACAGCCGCGCCCACGTGCTTTATTAACCATGGACGATATGGGCATGAGTCATGGGGGTAAAAGCGATCAACATGCTGACCATCAAATGAACATGCAACATGACATGTCGGCTATGCCTGAGATGAAAAAAGAGACGAGTCAGGCTAATCATGATCACACAATGATGAAAATGGACCATGATATGAAAGATATGTCATCTGACGGGCATGACCATTCTATGATGCACATGAAGCATGACATATCGGCCATGCCTGAAATGAATCAGGATATGCAGACTATGTCATCTAGCGAACATGATCACGCTATGAAGAATATGAATCATGAGATGCCTGTGCAATCTGAGAATAAGTCCAAAAAAGATGAACCCGTTTATGGCTGGGCAAATGCTTCAACACCAGCAGATATGAAAGCACTGCAATATAGTGATTTGCAGTCTTTAATACCGCAGCCAGATACTCGTGCGCCCGAGCGTGAATTAGTCATTCGTTTAGGGGGCAACATGGAGCGTTATATCTGGACTATTAATGGTAAGAAATTTAACGAAGCTGAACCATTACAAGTTAAATATGGCGAACGTATTCGCTTGAAGTTTGTAAATGACAGCATGATGGCTCATCCAATGCATTTACATGGCATGTTTATGCAATTGGAAAATGGTCAACAAGCTGAAAACTTACCAAATAAACATACCGTTATTGTTCCACCCGGAAAAACCGTTACTGCGTTATTGACAGCCGATGCTTTGGGAGAATGGGCGATTCATTGTCATTTGCTCTATCACATGAGTGCGGGAATGATGAATAAGTTGATTGTTGCTCAAGTAAATGACAGCCAACAACCAGCTCAATCACAGCCACCTGTTCAATCTGAAAATGAGAAAGGAGCTAGTCATGCGCATCACTAAGTTATTTTCTCAAATGATATGTTGCGGTGCTTTCTCGGGTATATCTTTATTTGCTTTTGCTCAAGAACCTTTAACACACGATCATTTACGCGAACATGGTGGACAGGTTTATCAAGCAACTAAGATTGATACTGGCTGGACTCAAAATGAAGAGGGTGAAGGCAGTTTTTCTTCTGAATTGGAAAGCTGGGTGGGAACGGATGAAAATAAATTGTTCATTAAAGCCCATGTTGAAAAGGCCGAGTCGGAAGATGCCAATTATGGCGGTTCAGTACTTTATAGCCACAATGTAGCTGATTATTGGGATGTACAGGCTGGGGTAAACTATGAACGTTTACAACGGGAAGACGAAAAGCAAGAACGCTGGGCTGGTGTAGTGGGTTTACATGGCATGGCGCCTTACTTTTTTGAAACCGATGCCTATCTTTATGTAGGTGAAGATCAGTTATGGAAGTTAAGCCTAGAGTCTGAAAGAGATTTGCTTTTTACCCAAAAGTTGATTGGTAAGCCCTATTTAAAAGCAAACGTTGTTTTGCAAGATGAATCTCGCTATGCCAGTAAAACGGGATTATCGAGTTTACAGGCAGGTTTTCAAACCCGTTATGAAATCAATAAAAAGGTCATGCCATTTGTTGATGTCGGTTATGGTTATGAAAAAGGTTTAAAACAAACTGCTTGGCAAACTGGAACCGACTCTAAAAATGGTTGGTATTATGGTGCAGGGTTAACACTAAAATTCTAATTGCCGAACAAAAAGTAAGCTTAATGACATGCCATTAGTTTATACTAATGGCATTGTTTTTTGTGTCAGTTATGGTGCAAAGATGGCTTTAGAAAAACAAGAGAATCAAATAAATGTAAATAAAAGCTGCTCAAGCTGTGGGTGTTCAAGCGTAGCAACTCAGGAATATTCTATGCCGAGTGAACCTATGGCAAATAAAATCCAATGGGTGAGTTATTACCATATTCCTCACATGGATTGTGCAGCAGAAGAGCAGATGGTGCGAATGGCGTTAGCACCTTATGCTGGACATATTCAAGAACTTGAATTTGATTTGCCTGCTCGGCATTTAGCGGTGTATCACAGTACAGAAGCTGAAAAAATTACCCAAAGTCTGCAACGCCTAGGTTTAGGGGCAGAGTTACAGCAAACTCAACCTCACTATGAACCCATTGAAAAGCCTAAAAAGGTACGTGTTAGCTCTTCAGCCAATGCAGCACAAAAACAGGTTTTACAATGGTTGTTACTTATTAATGCAGTGATGTTTTTTATCGAATTTATGGCAGGCATCATTGCGTCATCAACAGGATTAATTGCTGACTCACTCGATATGTTTGCCGATGCGGCAATTTATGGAATTGCTTTATTTGTGGTAGGTAAAAACCTCAATGCTCAATTAAAGGCTGCACATATTTCCGGATGGTTTCAGTTTGGCTTAGCCATGATTGTGTTAGTTGATGTATTACGTCGTTTTATATACGGCAGTGAACCTGTTTCAATTCTCATGATTTTAATTGGTGGTTTAGCGCTTGCAGCCAATGTTAGTTGTCTTTATTTAATGAGAGATCATAAGGAGAGTGGGGCACATATGAAGGCAAGTTATATATTCTCTGCCAATGATGTCATCGTAAACTTAGGTGTCATTATTGCGGGAATATTAGTTGCAATCACTGGCTCTCGTTATCCTGATTTAATTATTGGATTGATTATTGTTTTGTTTGTTTTAAATGGTGCTCGGAAAATTCTACAACTCAAAAATGAATAATATTTTCTGATAAAGGCAAGCTTGAGTTCGGGTTTGCCTTCATTTTTTATTTTAAAGTAAACTGAGTCTTCACATAAGGAGGAACGACCTCCCCCATAATGGGTAATCATGTCGGGACGACCTGACACTATAAAAATTAGTGAATGTTATGGCTTGGGCTATTTTAATTTTAGCAGGTGTATTTGAAATCATTTGGGCATATTCTATGAAAATGTCTGAAGGTTTTACACGTTTAACCCCTAGTGTTATTACCGTAGTTTTTATGATTTTGAGTGTAGTTCTACTTTCAATATCAATGAAAACTTTACCTCTTGGTACTGCTTATACGGTTTGGACAGGCATAGGTGCAATTGGATCATTTTTAGTGGGTATATTTTTTCTCAATGAACCTATTGGTGCAATGAGAATGATTGCCGCTGTACTGATTGTATCGGGACTGGTTCTAATGAAAATTTCGTCTCCATCTTAAAAGGATAAAGTATGTTGCTGTCTTATAAGTATATCAATTCGCCTGTTGGGCAATTAAAACTAGTTGCGAATGAAAATGCTTTGGTGGCAGTACTTTGGGACAATGAAAATCCAAAACGTGTTCGACTGGCAGAGCTGGTCGAACAAGCTGAGCATCCGGTTTTATTAAAAACTGAGCAACAGTTAAAAGAATACTTTGAAGGCAAACGCCGTGAATTTACATTGCCATTAGATTTTGAAGGTACACCATTTCAAAAACAGGTATGGACCGCATTACTCAGCATTCCTTATGGCGAAACAAGAAGTTATAAAGAAATTGCTGTTCAAATTGGAAATGAAAAAGCAGTGCGAGCAGTAGGGGCTGCCAATGGTAAAAACCCAATTTCGATTATTGCACCTTGTCACCGAGTCATTGGCGCGGGTGGCGCTTTAGTAGGTTTTGCTGGTGGTCTTGATAAGAAAGATATTTTATTAAAATTAGAGCAAAAATAAGCTATTTTTAGCGCTCGATTTTTTCAGGCTTTTCTAATAAGCTGTCAATACTGATATTTCATATAAAGCGGGTTTTATGACCTCGCTATTTTCTGAAATATTGATCTTTTCATAACAAACTCTGGATGTTCTAAAAATGGCTGTCGGCGACGTAACAATGCCACAAATGCATGTGGTAAAAGGTGTAAAAATTGGCTCAACAGAAGCATATGTACGTTACCAAAACCGACGAGATTTAGTCATTTTTGAGTTTGCAGAAGGTTCAAATGTTGCGGGTGTATTTACTCAAAACGCCTTCTGTGCAGCACCTGTTCATGTCTCTAAAGCTCATCTCGCTCAAGGCAATCCTCGTTATTTAGTAATTAATACAGGTAATGCCAATGCAGGTACTGGACCTACAGGCTTAAAAAATGCTCAAGCTACTTGCGCGAAGTTAGCTGAGCTTGCTGGTGTGAACAGTTTTGAAGTACTTCCGTTTTCTACAGGGGTGATCGGTGAACAGCTTCCAATGGAACGTTTACTTGCTGGTCTTCAACCTGCATTAAATAGCGTACAAGATGCTGCTTGGAATGATGCAGCAACTGGCATTATGACGACAGATACAGTCCCTAAAGGTGCATCTGAACAATTTGAACTTGATGGCATTACTTATACCATGACCGGTATTAGTAAAGGTGCAGGCATGATCCGTCCAAACATGGCAACCATGTTGAGCTTTGTTGCTACAGATGCGCCTATTAGCCGCGATTTAGTCCAAAAGCTATTAAAGACCACGGTTGAGCATTCTTTTAACCGTATTACCATTGATGGTGATACCTCAACAAATGATTCTTGTATTTTTGTGGCAACTGGTCAGGCTGGTGGTGCTGAAATTACATCGGAAAGCGACGCGCGCTACGCAAAAGTATTAGAAGTGCTTGCTCGTGTCATGAACCGTTTAGCACAGTTAATTATACGTGATGGCGAAGGTGCGACCAAGTTCATTACTGTTGCGGTAGAGGGCGGCGGTAACATTCAAGAGTGTTGTGACATTGCTTATAGCATTGCGCATTCACCACTCGTTAAAACTGCACTATTTGCATCTGACCCGAACTGGGGACGTATTTTAGCGGCAATTGGCTACGCAGGAGTTAAAGACTTAGACGTGTCTAAAATTCAGGTGTGGTTAGATGACGTTCAAATCTGTAAAGATGGTGGTGCAGCCGAGGACTATACCGAGGAAGCGGGTGCGCGCGTTATGGCACAAACCGAAATTACCATTCGCGTTGATTTAGGTCGCGGTCAAGCCAAGGACACAGTCTACACATGCGATTTATCTTACGACTACGTCAAGATTAATGCAGATTACCGTTCGTAAATATTCAGTTATAATCAAGCCTCGACAAAGAGGCTTTTTTATTAGCCCCATCTTTTGATATTAAATGATTCAATTTAGTAAATCATTTAAGCAGTAACGTTATATGCGAGCAGGTATGCCAGCATGAAGGATAGAGAAGACGTTTTATGAGTGATGCGACTTTAATTGCCAACGATGCAAAAAACATTGTACAAGCGCATTTAGACCGTTTAGGTGAACCAAAAGACAACCGCCTAAGTGAAGAAGCAAAACAACAAAAGTTTGCACAGATCGAAGCAGAGCTCAAAAAACGTGATGCTGTCCTTGTTGCTCACTACTATTGCGATCCCGATGTACAAGAACTTGCAGAAAAAACAGGTGGATGCGTTTCTGACTCTTTAGAAATGGCCCGTTTTGGACGAGATCATGCAGCCTCTACACTGGTTGTGGCTGGTGTTAAGTTTATGGGAGAAACAGCTAAAATTCTGTCTCCTGAAAAAACAATCCTGATGCCGACACTTGAAGCAACCTGTTCACTTGACTTAGGTTGTCCAGTCGATGAGTTCACAGCATTTTGTGATCAACACCCTGACCACACCGTAGTGGTTTATGCCAATACATCGGCTGCTGTTAAAGCACGTGCGGATTGGGTAGTGACTTCCAGCTGTGCAGTTGAAATTGTTGAGCACCTAGACAGTTTGGGCGAAAAAATTATTTGGGCACCAGATCAGCACTTAGGTCGCTATATTCAAAAGAAAACTGGTGCAGATATGTTGCTTTGGGATGGCGCATGTATTGTGCATGAAGAATTCCGTGCACGTGGCATTGCCAACATGAAAGCACTGTATCCAGACGCTGCTGTATTGGTACATCCAGAGTCGCCAGAGTCGGTAGTAGAAATTGCTGATGCGGTAGGTAGTACTTCTCAACTCATTAAAGCTGCACAGACTTTGCCAAATGAAAGACTCATTGTGGCAACTGACCGTGGTATTTTCTACAAAATGCAGCAAGCAGTACCAGATAAGATTTTAGTTGAAGCTCCAACAGCGGGTGAGGGAGCAACTTGTCGTTCATGTGCTCACTGTCCGTGGATGGCAATGAATGAACTCGACGGAATTTTAGAAGTTTTACAAAAAGGCGATCAAGAAATACATGTTGATCCAGCGCTTGCTGAACGTGCCAAAATGCCTTTAGATCGAATGTTAGCCTTTAGTGCATCGTTAAAACGTTAAAAAGGCTCAAAATGCTTGTTAAATATACATTTGATAAGGATTTTTAACTTTTTTTGACAATAGGTGTTGACGTCTGAGGGCGTCGCGCCTAGAATGCACACCGTACCGCACGATGTGCGATACAGCAAAAGCTGAGATAGATCGGAGCATAGCACAGCCTGGTAGTGCACCTGGTTTGGGACCAGGGGGTCGTAGGTTCGAATCCTACTGCTCCGACCACTTAAAAGAATATTTTAAGATCGGCGAAGTATCGCATGATAAGCATCATCGGTTAAGCGCCTGTAGCTCAGTTGGATAGAGCATCCGCCTTCTAAGCGGATGGTCACAGGTTCGAATCCTGTCAGGCGCGCCATTTGGTAGCTTGGTACATAGAACTTATTTGATGGTGGATGTAGCTCAGTTGGTAGAGCCCTGGATTGTGATTCCAGTTGTCGCGGGTTCGAATCCCGTCATTCACCCCAATTTCGGAGCATAGCACAGCCTGGTAGTGCACCTGGTTTGGGACCAGGGGGTCGTAGGTTCGAATCCTACTGCTCCGACCATATTTAAAAGCGTTCAAGCTTTCTCAAATATTGGAAATAATTTCTTCTAGTCTTACAGACAGAAGGAATTTTTTTGTTTTTATATATTTAAATTTTAATTCATACACACTCCAATATTTGAACTTGTTTAAATAAGTTCTGTTCTCTGCTATTGATATTTCTGCCTTAACTCATCTTTTTCTTGTTCTGATAAAAATGCGATTTTAAGTCCATTTTGTTGAGCTGTATAAATTTGCTCAGGACTTAAACCTGCCAGTGGAGCAGCAGTTAAATATTCATGTTGTATTTCAATACCTTCGACAGCAGGGTCATCTGTATTAATGGTGGCAAGCACACCATGTTCTAAAAAAGTCTTTAATGGATGTTCTGCTAAAGAGGGTACTGTGTTGGTTTGAATATTTGAGGTGAGACAAGATTCAATACCAATCTGGTGTTTTGCCAAATAATCTAAAAGTTTTAAATCTTGAACCGCTTTAACACCATGTCCAATTCGTTCGGCACCTAATTCTTCAATGGCTTGCCAAATACTTTCTGGACCGGCAGCTTCACCTGCATGTACCGTAATGTGCCAACCTGCATCACGTGCTTTTTTAAAGTGATCAATAAATAAATTACCCGGAAAACCAAGCTCATCTCCAGCAAGATCCAACGCTTTAATATCATTTTTATGGGCGAGTAGAGCATTTAACTCTTTTTCACAGGCTTCCTGACCAAAAGTACGGCTCATAATGCCAATTAAATTCGCTTTTACTCCGTAAGCTTGACTGCCTTCTTTTACGCCCGCAATAACCGCTTCAACAACGCCTTCAAGAGGGAGTTGATGGGTCATGCCCATATAACCTGGTGAAAAACGTAGTTCTACATAGTCTAGGCCTTGTTGTGCTGCATCTTGCATGTTTTCAAATGCAATACGCTTACAGGCATCTAAACTCGCTAATACTTTTACGCCCCAATCGAGCTTCGATAAAAAACTTAATAAGTCAGGTTGGTTATCCATCACTTGTACGTGTGGTCGCAAAGATTCAATGTCGTAAGCAGGCAAATCTAAATGGTATTGTTGGCCTAATTCTAAAATAGTTTGAATGCGGATGTTGCCATCAAGGTGGCGGTGTATATCTGTAAGCGGGAGCGTTTTTGTAATCATAGATTTCTTCTTATCTGTTTGCATCAATTTATCATGCCTGTTTAGAGCCACTGATAAAAGTTTGGTTTTGCTATGTTTTTGTGAAAAGCGTTGAGTTGAGTTTTTTGAACTTACTATATTTGTATAAGTTTTAATTTTGATGACATTGTTCTGGCCTAAGAAGATAACGCAGTCTGTGTAAGATACAAGCACCAAGATTTTTATTGTTTTTAATTTCGCTGAGCCTGTTTTTGTTGACTCTTCAAGAGTAGATTGGCTGAAGAATGGTCATTGGTATTTTGGCTTTTACTTGTAAAGATGAATAAAGGCTTGCTAAAGACCAAACCGATAAAGCGATTAATTTATCTGTAGAAATCTATTTCTGGCAAGTAAATGAAAAAGAAGAAATAGGAAGCACTCCAATGAAGTCGGTACTTTGTCATCAAGCAACATTACAAGTCGTGGATCAACCGAACTTAACACCTGCAAAAGGGCAAGTTTTATTGGAAGTGGTGCGATGCGGGATCTGTGGTTCAGATTTACATATGCAGCACCACTGCGACCACATGCATGATTTGGCTGCACGTGTAGGGTTTAATGGTTTAGCGAAGTCCACAGACCCGTTTGTACTAGGACATGAGTTTTGCGGCAAGGTTTTAGACTACGGTCCAAAAACACGTCATAAATTTAAAGCCGACACACTCGTTTGTGCAATGCCGCTTTTAAACGTTGATCAGCATGGTTATTTGTCTACAGGCCTTTCTCCAAATGCTTCGGGTGGCTATGCCGAGCAAGTATTGGCTCAATCAAGCTTGATATTTGAAGTACCGAATGGTCTAGATGCAGATAGTGCTGCCATGACTGAACCTATGGCAGTTGCATTGCATGCGGTTCGCCGTAGTCGTGTAAAAACGAGTGAACCTGCGATTGTGGTCGGTTGTGGTCCTGTCGGGCTAGGTGTCATATTAATGCTTAAAGCAGCGGGGGTTAAAACTGTAGTTGCCAGTGACTTTTCACCAAACCGTCGTAAGCTTGCTGAGCAATGCGGTGCCGATATAGTGGTAGATCCTAAAGAGACATCACCATTTGCTAACTGGAAAGAATTTGGTTTGCTTGGCAATGTTTCTGATGCCATTAATATGGGCATGGGGCTGTTTGATAAATTGCAAGCGACACGCTTACCGTGGTGGCATGGATGGCGCATGATTGATAAATTAGGCGCTCTGCCAAAACGTCCTGTTATTTTTGAGTGTGTTGGCGTACCGGGCGTTTTACAGCAAATTATTGAAGGTGCACCTTTGTTTTCCCGAATTGTTGGGGTGGGCGTGTGCATGCAAAGTGACAAAATAGAACCAGCACTTGCGATTAATAAAGAGTTAGAAATTCAGTTTGTATTGGGATACACGCCGCTTGAGTTCCGAGATGCGCTACATATGATTGCAAAAGGTAAAGTGAACTGTTCACCGCTCATTACAGGTGTTGTTGGCCTAGAAGGTGTTACGAGTGCATTTGAAGCATTACGTGACCCTGAACAGCATGCCAAAATCTTGATTGACCCGAAGCGTAGTGGTTCAGATATTCAATTAATGAGTCATTAATTTCAAAGTTATTTATGCTTAACTAAAAGATTGTGTTTTGATTAATCACAATCTTTTTTTATGAGTATAGGTGTAGATACGTGGAGTTTAATAAAAGCTGCTGAGCTAATTCGTATTGGTCTTTAGTTGTTCTAGTTCTTGGTAAATCCACTCAACAAATTTTTGAATAGTCGGTGAGATGTCTTGGCTCGAATGAATGAGATAGTACTTTCGGCTGCCTTTTAGTTTTTTATTAGAAACAATCACCAGTTCCTTTTTTTGCAGTTCAGACTCAATCAACATTTGTGGAATTAAAGCCATTCCCATGTCATGACTCGCGGCAACTGCAAGCATTGAAAATAACTCGTGACGTTGTCCATCAAAAGGCTTCGGGTGCTGCATGTGATGAGTCAGAAACCATTCTTGCCAAATGCTAGGCCGAGTGGTTTGTTGCAGTAGGGGGATTTTCAGTAGATCTTCAGGGCTTAAATCATAGGTATTTTCATTAACCATGACCGCATCTGGAAAATACTTTTCGATGAGTTTTGGTGAGCACACAGGTACAATTTCTTCATCCATTAAATAATGTGCTTGTATGCCGGGCCAATGGTCAATTTGCTGCTGCGTACCTGCAAAAATAGCAGCATCAAAAATATTATCGTTAAATAAAAAAGGTTTCGTACTGGTTTCTAAATGAACCGTAATTTCAGGGTGTTTTTGATTTAAAAGATGGAGCTTGGGTAACAGCCAGCGCGTTGCAAAGGTAGGAACCACACCTAACTTTAATGTTCCACCTAAACCCTTATGAGAAATCACATCGGCTGTACATTTCTCTAGCCCTAACAAGTAGGGTTTAATGCTTTTAAAATATTGTTGTCCTGCAATGGTTAGCTCGACGCCATGCCGAGTACGTATAAAGAGTTCAACACCTAAGAAATCTTCTAACTGCTGAATTTGGCGCGAAACTGCACTTTGAGTAATGCATAGCTCTTGCGCAGCATAGGTATAACTTAGATGTTTTGCTGCACTTTCAAAGCAAATCAGGCCCTGAATGGACGGGATGCTTCTTCGCATAAATAAATCCTTTTATTTGTCGTCATATTTCAAAACAGCATATGACCTAAATGCAGATATCCGAGTTTATTATAAAAATAAGCCATTTTTAATGAAATACAACGAATTAAATCCTTAAATTTAACGTAACTCATTTTAAATATGCGTAAGTCGCATATCTGCATGAACATTTATCGTTTGATTACTGCATTTTTCATGCATAACATCGAGTTAAATAAAGAAGATCCAATCAAGCAGAGGATGCGATGAATCACATGGTGACAACAAAAAAAGCAAAAGTTCAATTTAACTGGCAAGACCCATTTTTAATTGAGCAACAGCTTAGCTCAGATGAGCGCATGATTCGTGATGCGGCTCATGCCTATTGTCAAGAACGTTTGCAACCACGTGTACTTGAACAATTTCGTCATGAAACTACAGATCCATCTATTTTTCGTGAAATGGGAGAGCTTGGCTTACTGGGGCCAACCATCCCTGAGCAATATGGCGGTGCAGGTTTAAACTATGTGAGTTATGGTTTGGTTGCGCGTGAAATTGAATATGTGGATTCGGGTTACCGCTCTATGGCGAGTGTGCAAAGCTCATTGGTCATGGTTCCAATTCATGAGTTTGGTACCGAAGAGCAAAAGCAAAAGTACTTACCTAAACTTGCCACTGGTGAATACATTGGCTGTTTTGGTTTGACTGAACCTGATCATGGCTCAGACCCAGGCAGTATGATTACTCGTGCTAAAAAAGTTGACGGTGGTTACCGTTTAACTGGCGCAAAAATGTGGATTACCAATAGCCCAATTGCCGATGTATTTGTGGTTTGGGCAAAAGAAGTTTCTGCTGAAGGTAATGTAGGTGACATTCGAGGCTTCATTTTAGAAAAGGGCTGGGAAGGCCTATCTGCACCTGCCATTCATGGCAAGGTCGGTTTACGTGCATCGATTACAGGTGAAATTGTAATGGATAACGTTTTTGTACCTGAAGAAAATGCATTCCCTGAAATTCGAGGTTTAAAAGGTCCATTTACCTGTTTGAACAGTGCGCGTTATGGTATTGCATGGGGGGCGATGGGTGCTGCCGAGTTCTGCTGGCATACTGCACATCAATACACCATGGACCGTAAACAATTTGGTCGTCCGTTGGCTGCAAATCAGTTGATTCAAAAGAAATTGGCAGATATGCAAACTGAAATTGCTTTGGGTTTACAGGCAGCTTTACGTTTTGGCCGTATGAAAGATGAAGGCATTGCATCAGTTGAAGGTACATCTTTAATTAAGCGTAATAACTGTGGAAAGGCACTTGATATTGCTCGTATGGCACGTGACATGATGGGTGGAAACGGCATTAGTGACGAGTTTGGTGTGGCACGTCATTTGGTCAATCTTGAAGTCGTAAATACCTATGAAGGCACACATGACGTTCATGCCTTGATTTTAGGTCGTGCACAAACAGGCATAGCCGCATTTAGTAACTAACTCATTCATTTTTAAAGGTAGAGGTGTTCTTTCGGGAGCACCTTTAGGGATTTTTACGCAAAAATTTATGGAAAATGACAAGATTCATCGTAAGGATACTCATGTGAAGATGTGCCTCTGTGTACTTAAAACCAAATGTAAGATGATGAAAATATAGAAGATTAAGTCATACAGAAAACATAAGTAAGCTACCGATGACTCATTTGGGAAAATGAGGAACTAAAGATGAACAATGACGTTCAAGTAATATCGAAAGAATTAAGAAATACATTTCCAAGTAACCTTGGAACATACGAAAGGATTGGACCTCATACATGGAAATGGGCGTTGTTATTTGCCTATTTTGCGATGGTGGTCGATGGCATTGATATTATGCTGCTGTCTTATAGCTTGACCAGTTTAAAAGCAGAGTTTGGGTTAAGTACCTTTCAAGCGGGTGCCTTAGGTAGTGCTTCTTTGGCGGGTATGGGTATTGGCGGTATTTTGGGTGGTTGGGCATGTGACAAGTTTGGTCGCGTACGGACCATTGCCAACTCGGTGACTTTCTTTTCTGTAGCGACTTGTTTGTTAGGCTTTACGCAAAGCTTCGAGCAATTTATGGCTCTACGCTTTATAGGTGCTTTAGGAATCGGAGCACTCTATATGGCCTGTAATACCTTAATGGCTGAATATGTACCGACTACTTACCGTACCACGGTATTGGGCACGTTACAGACGGGTCAGACCGTAGGTTATATTGCTGCAACGTTATTAGCTGGTGCAATTATTCCAGATCATGGCTGGCGCGTTTTGTTCTTCCTGACCGTAGTACCTGCTTTCGTTAATATTTTCCTGCAACGATTTGTGCCAGAGCCAAAATCTTGGCAGCTCACCAAAATTGAAAGCTTACAAGGCAATAGACAACCTAAGGAAATGGTTGTGGCTGAAAAGCCAAAAAGTAGCAGTATCTATAAGCAAATCTTTAATAACTTTAAGCACCGTAAAATGTTTTTGTTATGGATGACCACAGCATTCTTCTTACAGTTTGGTTATTACGGCATTAACAACTGGATGCCAAGTTATTTAGAAACAGAAGTGCATATGAACTTTAAAAACTTAACCAGTTATATGGTGGGTTCATATACAGCAATGATTTTAGGCAAAATTTTAGCAGGGTATCTTGCTGACAAATTTAACCGCCGTGCTGTTTTTGTGTTTGGCACAATTGCGAGCGCCGTGTTTTTGCCAATCATTATTTTCTTCAATACCCCTGACAATATTTTGTATTTATTAATCACCTTTGGCTTCTTATATGGCATTCCATACGGTGTAAATGCGACTTATATGGCTGAAAGTTTTTCAACTGATGTACGCGGAACAGCCATTGGCGGTGCTTATAACATTGGTCGTGTCGGGGCAGCGATAGCACCAGCCACCATTGGTTTCTTGGCATCGGGTGGAACTTTTGCTATGGCCTTTATTGTGATGGGTGCTGCGTATTTTGTTGCAGGGGTATTGCCAGGCTTATTTATTAAAGATCGTCAGTACGATCCACAAAGACAATCATAAACAATGACAGGGAGGTGCATTAGCGCCTTCTAAAAAGATAAGGGTATCGTTATGGGTGCATTACAAGGAATTCGAGTTTTAGATTTAAGTCGTGTACTTGCAGGGCCGTGGTGTGGGCAAATCTTGGCAGACCTTGGCGCGGAAGTGATTAAAATTGAACGTCCTCGAGTCGGTGATGACACCCGTATGTGGGGACCGCCATGGATGCCTGATCAAGACGGAAGTATGACCCGTGAATCTGGCTATTTTCAGTGTACTAACCGTAATAAATATTCGGTTGCGGTAGATATAACCACACCCGAAGGTCAGGCCTTAATTTATGAAATTGCCAAGACTGCCGATGTCGTGATTGAAAATTATAAGACAGGGTCTTTGGCTAAATATGGTTTGGACTACGCGTCATTAAGTGAGTTGAACCCGAACATTGTTTATTGCTCGATTACCGGTTTTGGGCAAGATGGCCCGCGTGCAGAAGAACCCGGTTATGATTTTATTATTCAGGGTATGTCTGGCTTAATGAGCATTACTGGCGAGCCTGATGATGTAGCAGGTGGTGGTGCGCAAAAGGTTGGTGTGGCTGTGGTAGATATTCAAACTGGATTGTATTCCACCATTGCCATTCAAGCGGCACTGATTGCACGCTCACACACAGGACGCGGTCAGTATATTGATATGTCACTCCTTGATGTGCAGGTCGCGGCACTGGCAAATCAGGGAATGAATTATTTAGCTTCAGGTAAAGCGCCACAACGCATGGGTAATCAACACCCAAGTATTGTGCCGTATCAAACTTTTAAGGCTAAAGATAAAGAATTTATTATTGCTTGTGGCAACGACAAACAGTTTAAAGATTTGTGTATTGCGATTGGTTATCCAGAGTTGCTCGAAAATGATAAGTTTGTGCGCAACCAAGACCGCGTAAAATATCGAAATGAACTGATTCCTTTATTGTCGGAACACTTTTTGCAGAAAACTGCTAAAGAGTGGGTCGAGAGGATTCATGCACTTAAAGTACCCGTAGGTGTTATCAATTCTATTGAAGATGCTTTGGCTGAACCACAAATCGTGCATCGTAATTTGGTGGTCAATATTCCTCATCGTTTAAATGAAAACTTCCAAACCATTGGCTCACCCATCAAACTGTCTGATACTCCCGTTGAATATCATCATGCACCTCCAGAGCTTGGTGAACATACTGCTCAAATCTTATCGAGATTTAAAACAGCAGAAGAGCTTGCTGCATTAAAAGAGAAGGGCATTATTGATGGGAAAATTGCTTAAGCTATTACCGTTTTCAATATGTCCATTCAATTATCATTGTAGTTGAATATAAAAAACCGCTTTTATAGCGGTTTTTTATTAGGAAGTTTTTCTAATCTTAAACATTATGACTTCTTGGAAATACGCTCTTCGATGGCGAATTTGAGTAAAGAAGCACTGCGGTAAAAACCATGTGCGAACTTTCCAAATGGCATGGTAATGAAGAATGTCATGACCGTGGCTAAATGGAAAATCAGTAAAAGTGCCATGTAAGGGGTATTACGAAATGCCATAAGTACTAGCCCTGAAGCGCTAACGATAAGTAGAAGGAAAATAAAGCCTCGATCTACAGGTTTTTGCTCACGGTCACCATGTAATGGGTGACGTTTAAGATTTAAATAGAGCAAGCCCGATGGACCAATCACTAAGCCAATCCCACCCAAAGTACCCAAAATCACAGGCAAGCTAAAGATAGGGTAAGGCGCATGTAGGTCAAGAAAATAGTGATATAAAGTCGCTACACCCGTAGCTGCAAAGCAGAGCATAAAGCCATAAAAAGTCAGGTGATGGAACACACGGCGGATTTGTGTGTAACGGTCATCTTGCTCATTACAGCCTTTGCCATGTCCACCATCTAAATATTTAAGTGTTAATACATTTTGGGTGGCTTGAACTAGGTCTGGTTTCTCAACTTTGCCATGAATGACTTTAGACGTCTGTCGCCAGAATTTACTAATCCCAATGCCGAGCAGAACAATCGCAACTGTAAAGGTCGCTCCAAACAGTAGCGCTAAAAAGTTATGCGGGAAAATCGCATAGAAATTACCTTGATAGCCTGCAAACAGGTCGGTGCCTTTGTACCACACCACAGCTAACATGCATAAAAAGAAAATAGCTGATAGCGCCGAAACAAAAGGAATCCCAACAGACTTATAAAGTCGGCCTAAAGGCTGAGGGGTCGCAAACTCTTGGTAAGTTTCCAAACGTACTTGCGCCATCGCTTTTGGAATATTTACACCAAACTCATGTGGCGGGGCATATTGGCAAGCATGTAAACAAGCACCACAGTTATGGCATAGGTTTGCGAGGTAATGAATATCGGCTTGATTAAACTCAAGACGTTTGGTCATGGCCGCAAATACAGCACAAAATGACTCGCAGTAACGACAAGCATTACAAATTTGTAGTGCTCTTTGAACTTCCTGCTCATGGTCAGAGAGCTGAACAACTGGAATTAGGGCTTTAGTACTAGCATTCATGTTCAACTCCTTGTGAAAGTGCATAGTGGGCTGCATTTTTTCCTGCAATGCGTCCAAAGGTCGTGCCAATCGACATACCGACCCCAGCGGTATAACCCTGACCGAGTACGTTACCTGCCATCATTTCACCTGCGACAAACAGGTTGCGGCTGGCTTTATTGTTAAAACGCACAGCAGCATCATCTTCGACTTTTAACCCTAAATAGGTAAAGGTAATGCCGGGTTTAAGGGCATAGGCATAGAAAGGTGGGCGATCGAGAGGGACAGCCCAATGGGTTTTGTTGGGAACAATATTTTGGGTAGTGCAGTCATCTAAAACGGTATGGTTAAAGGTGCCTTGCACACAGGCTTGGTTAAATTCTTCTACGGTGTGGCATAAGGTTTTTGCATCTAGTCCGATTTTTTCGGCCAGTTCTTGAATGCTATTTGCTTTTACACCCGCAAACACAGGTGGCATAAAGCGCCCAATCGCTTTTGAGTCGATAATCGAATAGGCAATTTGCTGTGGCTGTTTGGCAACAAGGCGGCCCCAAATCGCATAACGTTTTGGCCAGAAGTCTTCGCCTTCATCATAAAAACGTTCGGCTTTGTTATTGACCACAATACCCAGTGAAACGCAGTCAATACGAGTGCAGATGCCGCCGTCATATAACGGTGCGCGTGCATCTACGGCGACACAATGCGATTGCGATGGGTCACCAATAATATCGGCGCCTTGATCTATCATAAATTTGAGTAAGTTGCCTTGATTAAAGCGAGTTCCACGGATAATGAAATTATCGGCAGGCCATTCGCCGTTTTCATTTTGTCCCCATGCTTCTCTTAACCATTCCAAATTTGACTCAAAACCACCTGCGGCCAATACACAGCTTTTCGCCTTAAACACGCGGCCATCTTCCGCAATTGCAGCTTCAAAATGTCCTTGGTTTAACTTTAGATCTTTAATTTTTGTGTTGTATAAAATCTCAATGCCAAGTTTTTCAGCACTACGGTAATACGCATTAATAAGGGCTTTACCGCCACCCATAAAAAAGGCATTGGTACGTGCAACATGTAAAGCACCCGATAGCGGCGGCTGAAAATTCACACCATGTTTACGCATCCAGTCGCGGCAGGTGGCTGTGCTACGAATAACGAGACGAGCTAAGTGCTCATTGGTTTTTCCGGCAGTGACTTTAAGTAGGTCTTGCCAATATTCCTCTTCGGGATAAGCATCGACTAATACGTCTTGAGGAGCATCATGCATGCAGCGAAGGTTACGAGTGTGTTGTGAGTTACCACCACGCCATTCTTTGGGTGCTGCTTCTATGACCAGCACAGAAGCGCCACTTTCTTTTGCTGTGAGTGCGGCACACAACGCAGCATTCCCACCACCAATCACAATTACATCATGCATGGATTTCTCCCTTTCTCAGCTAAGGCTAATGTAGCTTTAAAAGGGAAGGTGAAGTGAGAGGCTAAACTTGAATGGGTGTTTAGTAAAAATAAACACTAATGGCTTAAGTGTTTATGAGTTCAGCACCGGGCCAGCGCTTTTCATTAATGAGGTTGGTGACACAAGCGCGAATCACCACTTTGGTGGCTAAAGTAGCAGGCGAGAGTTCTTCTTCAGAGAGACTAATTAAATAGTTAATACGTTCAATGGTAGGTTCTACAACGCGTAGCAAACATAGATCTTGCCGCGAGTTTAACGATGCACCCGCAGGTTGAATGGTTGCCATTTCGAGTTGGCTAATGCTTTCCATTAACAAATGCAGCCCATCAATTTCATAGGCCACTTTAAGCTGATGAATTTTCTGTTCGAGCAACAAGCGTAGTCCATGTCGTTGGCTTGGCAAAATCAGGGGAAGTTCTTTAAGCTGCGAATGATTAATGGTCTGGGTGTCTATACAGCTTTCAAGATGGTACTGACTCAGCACTTCTTTAGGTGAGATTAAAAACATCTGTTCTTTAACTAAAGGCTGTATGGCCCATTGTGGGTCGACATCGTCACTAAAGATGATGGCAACATCGAGCTGCCTTGCATTAACTAAAGCTTTTAAGTCACCTGATAAGCCTTCGATTAAACGGACTTTAATATCGGGATAGCGGTTTCTCATAAGTTTTAAAAAATGCGTGCCTATAACAGACGCCACACTCGGTGAAAAACCCACGGTGACATGACCACTTAAACGTGAGGAGTGCGCAGAGTCTACCGCATGGTCTAAGTGTCTAAGCGCCAGTTGAACCTGTTGAAAAAAAGCTAAACCCGCAGGGGTAGGAACCGTACCCAAAGCAGTACGTTGTAAAAGGCGAATGGAAAGCTCACTTTCTAATTTTGAAATTTGCTGACTTAATGCAGATGTTCCAATATCGAGATTTTTTGCAGCTTTACCCAAGCTTCCAGACTCGATCACTGCAATAAAATACTTTAATTGTTTAAGTTCCACGGCAAATTCTACTTTGACCTTTGTTAATTATTCTACACTGGTTTATTGCTATACATTTTGTTCTATTGCTTTGAGTAAACCGTTCAAAGAGTAAAGGCAACACCTGCTCAAGACGTTGCCTTTTAGAGCTTTTATTATTTAACCTGCTCAAGACCCTGTTCTTCAATAATTTGTGTCGCTTGAGGCGATTTCACAAATTTGATTAACTCTTTTGCGACTTTTGCATGTTCCGAGTTTTTACCAATACCAGCAGCAAATACGGTAACTTTTTGGTAAGGCGCAGGGATTGGACCAACTAACTCAACTTGACCATATTTGCCGGTAAAAGGTTTGATTTCACTAATTTGCTGGAAACCAATATCAAACTGGCCTTCGGCAATACGTTTTGCAACGCGGTCGCCTACCACTTTTTCTGCTTTACTCGAAATTACTTTGTATTCGACAGGCGGGAAGCTTGGAAAAACATCTTTTTCAAGATGTGTACCACTCGCACTTGCTGAATAGCCGATGTGCTTGGCATTTAATAAAACTTTTTCAAATTTTGCCGCAGAGCTAATGTCTGGCTTTGGTGCACCTTTAGGCACAGCCATACCAATGCTTGAATTGACTAAAGCGCTTTGTGAATTTGGGTCGACATAACCTTTTTCTGCAAGTTTGTTCAACTCAGGAGCAGCCAATACCACCACATCAAAGCGTTCACCACGATCGAGACGGTTTGGAATTGCAGTTGGCGATTCACCCATAGATGAACCAGACGAAAGGTGAACCGTATGACCAGTTTGCTTTTCAAATATTGGAATGAGTTTTTCCATAGATGAATAGAAACCGCCAGAGCTAATCACTTCTAACGTATCTGCGTTAGCAAGCGTTGAACCTAAGCCAGCACCAGCTAGGCAAATGGTCATGAAGATAGGGGACTTTTTCATAGTATCTCACTTTTAATGACAGGAGAGCACAGTACGGAGACTTAAGATCTGCCGTACTGTTCATTAAAATTTCAGGTTAAGTAGTTAGTTGTTTTAAGCGCTAACCTTTGCAGGTTCAGCAATCGCGTCAGATTTTTTCTGCTTAGAACCGCGACATAGATATAAACTTGAGATGAGACTACATACCGCAGCAAGCATGAGCCAGAACGCTGGTGTGCTTGCATTGCCAGTGTTTTCTACTAGGAAAGTACACGCCATTGGAGTCATACCACCAAAAATCGCGGCTGCAAGACTAAACGCTAAAGAGAAGCCAACGGTACGAACACGTTTTGGCATTACTTCGGCAAGTGTTGCGACCATAGTCCCGTTGTACATACCAAAGAAGAACGAGAAGTAAGCAAGCGTGATCAGTAAGTTTGAAAAACTAATGTCGCTTACCAACCAGCTTAAAACTGGATAGCTGGTAAAAATCGCAAGAGTCGTAATACCCACTAACACAGGACGACGACCAATTTTGTCTGAAAGTAAGCCACCCATTGGTAACCAGAAGAAATTCGATAAACCTACAAACACGGTTGCTAATAGGCTGTCTGTGACCGACATTTCTAAAGTACGTTTTGCATACACTGTGGTGTAAACCGTAATGAAATAGAACGTGGTTGTGGTCATCGCACTCATCATCATACCGGCAAGTACAATGCGCCAGTTGCTCGCCAATGTGCTGAAAATTTCTTTGGTTGAAGGATGAGTTTTTTGTGCTTTAAATGCTTCAGTTTCTTCTAAGGTACGGCGGAATAAGAAGATTAAAGGAATGATCAAACAACCAATTAAGAACGGAATACGCCAGCCCCATTCACTCACTTGTGCATGAGTTAAAACGGTGTTGAGCCAATAACCAAATAACGCTGCAAACACGACCGCAATTTGTTGGCTACCAGACTGCCAGCTAGTAATAAAACCACGGTTTTTATCGGTTGCAATTTCTGCAAGGTAAATCGACACGCCGCCAGATTCAACACCTGCCGAGAAGCCCTGTAACAGACGGCCAATGACCACTAAAATAGGGGCCATAATACCGATGGTGTCATAACCCGGTACAAAGGTAATTAAAATCGTACCGATAGCCATCAAGCTTAAAGTCACAATCAACCCTTTACGACGACCAATTCTGTCGACATAGGCACCCAAGAAAATAGCGCCAAGAGGACGCATAAGAAAGCCCGCAGCAAACACGGTAAATGTCATCATTAAAGAGACATATTCATTATCTGAGTGGAAAAATTTTGCTGCGATATAGGTGGCATAGAAACCAAAAAGAAAAAAATCGTACTGTTCTAAAAAGTTGCCACTCGTTACGTTTAATATTTTTTTAAAAGTAGCCCTACGGTTATTAACGACATCCATTGGAGACCTCCTTGGCCTGACAAAATGGAAACATTCACGATCTTCAAAGTTTGGACGTAAATTGATTCAATCAATAAACCTAAATAGGAAATGGGTTAGAGATGAGATTTAAAGGTGTCCTTGGTAGAAAATGTGATGCCTTGTTTCCAGTTAAAACTACACATCTATATTTCGATAAACAGAAAACCACTTATCATTCGTATAAAAATGTAATCTTAAAAAGCAGGGAGGAGTGAGAGGCGAAAATTAATTAGGTATTTAGAAAAATTAATGACCCTTTAAACAATAATTTCAGAACATGGCCAAATTTGGTTTTGAATTAACTCTTTCACACATGCCTTAATGGCTGACTTGGCAGCAAGTGCAGCAGGTGATAATTCTTCTTCGGCAAGGCTCACCAAATAGTTAATTCGTTCAACTTCGGGGTCGACGACCTTAAGCAATTGCAGCTTGTGTTTATACTCTTGTAAGCAAGCACTTCCGGGGCGAACACTGGCAAGGTCAAGATGAATCAGGCTGTCCATAAGCAAATGCAAGCCATCAATTTCATAGACGACATTAAGCTGTCCAATCTTGTGCTCAAGCAGTTTTCGTAAGCTATGGCGTTGACGTGGCAACACTAAAGGAATATCACCAATTTGCTGCGACTGAATAATGCCGCTTTTAATACATTCGCTAAGTCCGTATTTTTCGAGCACTTCTTTGCGTGCCATTAAATACATTTGCTCGCGTACTAAAGGCTGTATAGACCACTGTTTATCAATTTCATTGGTAAAAATAATGGCGATATCAAGCTGACGTGAATTAATCGACTGAATCAGGTTTCCCGACAGGGTTTCCACAATCTCTAAACGAATATCTGGATAACGTTCAGACATTAGTTTCATTAAAGGGATGCCAATCAAAGCGGTAATGGTCGGTGGAAAACCAAGGCTCACATGACCAGATAGCCGTGCTGAATGGGCAGCGTCTATGGCAAAGTTCACTTGACGCAAAATCAGTTGCGAGTGTTTTAAAAAAGCAAGACCTGCTGGGGTTGGGGTCACACCAAAAGCATTACGCTGTAATAAGCGAATGCTTAACTCTTGCTCGAGCTTACTAATTTGCTGACTAATCGCCGAAGCACCGACATCGAGCTTTTGGGCAGCTTTTCCAATACTGCCCGATTCAACGACCGTCAAAAAATACTTTATTTGCTTGATTTCCATAATAAATGTATTCGCTCATCATCCTTGATTTATAGAGATATGAAGGATTGGGAAATCTATCATGCGTTTTAATATTAACAGCAATATATAAAAAAGTTTCTTAAAAATTAACGAGCTCTACTGAAACTTGGTAAAAAGTAGAATCACACCTAATACACATAAAATAGAGCCAATCAACTTATTAATCTGTACTTGCTTGGCTAACATTTTTTGTCTCAGCAGCATGGATGAAAACAGTACAGCCACCAGTGAAAACCATGCAAAATGTGCAAAAGACATAAAAAAGCCATAAGCCAAGAGAATGGTTTTCGGGGTGGTTAAACTCACAATTTGCGTATAGGTACTAATCACAAATAGCGTGGTTTTAGGGTTTAGGGCATTGGTAAAAAAGCCGTACTTTATCGCTTGAAAATTGTCTATAGCGGTTAAAGCAGCAGTGTCTAAAACTGGTTTTTGCGTAAAAGTTTTATAGCCAATATAGATCAGGTAAAGCGCGCCAATATACTTCACAATATTCAAAATTTGCGGCGTATAAGCCATCACAAAGGCAACGGCTACAAGTGTATAGGTTACATGTACCAACACGCCAAGCGATATGCCGAGTGAAGTGAACACACCTTTTTTTCTGCCGTACAAGTAACTATTTTTGGTCACAATCGCGAAGTCAGCGCCGGGGCTTACCACTGCCAAAATCGTAATGAGAATAACCGCAATAAACTCTGCCATTATTTTGCCCCCACACTGCAAAAGAACAGTTTTATCTGTACTTTTTGGAATGTATTCGAGAGGAGAACTGTTTTACTGAAAGCTGCTATTCTTTTGGTGAGAAAGATTGGGGCTTTACATTTATGAAGGTAGATATAGATATTTAAAATATTTTTCATCATCTAAAATAGGGTTTAATAAAGATGATTTTTATTTTGAACAGAAACCTAAAAATAAAAATCGATAAAAACGACTACATATCTATGAGTTTTTGGAATGATCGAAAGAATATCGCTGAATTCACTAAAATTTTTCTATTTTGTGGCGAAGTATGGCAGCGTGACTTTAGCTGCAAAGAAATTATTTGTGACGCAAAGTGCGGTCAGTAAACAGATTTATAATTTAGAAGAAGCTTTAAATACGACTTTATTCGAGCGAAAAAATAAAACGCTTGTGATGACCGAGCAGGGTGAAACTTTATTGAGTTGTTGCCATCAGGTGTTTGGTCAACTCGATGAATGTTTAATACAACTCAGCCAGCCTAAAGCTGAAAACAAACAACTGGTTTTGTCTTGTGAACCGACTCTTTCCATGAAATGGCTCATTCCGCGTTTATCTAAGTTTAAAAAGCTTGGTCATGATTTTGAGGTTGTGCTACTCACAGCAGGCGGCGTGGTCGACTTTGAAAAAGACAATATTGATATCGCGATTCGTAGAAATGATTTTGATTGGGGTGAGCATATTTATAGTGAAAAAATTGCCGATGAATATATCGCTCTAGTTCAACCAACCAAGCCATCGGAAACCAACGACGTACTGATCTCGACCTCTAGACCGAATTTTTTCAAAAGTATGAGCCGCATTGCTGAGTTAAAGCAAAATTTAAAAGGCTACACCAAAGTTGAGCTTGAACATTTTTATCTATGTTTAGAAGGTTGCTTGGCGGGACTCGGCGCGACGGTCATTTCAATTTATATGATTGAAAAAGAGCTTGAGTGGAACTTACTGCAAAAAATTTCACCAATCGTTCAAGACGGTTCAGCCTATTTTTTACTTTCTCATCGTGCTTTTGAGGAAGATCCACGCAAAACCATATTTTTAGAATGGCTAAAAGCAGAGATGAATGAGAGTCAACATAAATTGCTTTAGGTTGAGCATTTTTATTTAAAGAAAAATTGTTTAATTAATTGAAAATAATCATAAATTCTAAATTTTCAGGCGCTACAACGTGAGCGCTGTATATTGAATTTCTGCTGTCTAAAACCTCCTAAGATGAAAAATATTTAACTTCCTACTTATTTATTAAACCCTAAACATGAATTTCACTCAGTTTTGAATGAGACTAAATCATTTTTATTCATGTTGTGATTGCGGTATAAATCTATCCATGCTCTGAAGCGCTCCAGTTATTCACTTTTGATAAGACCACAAGGCGCAAAACTGAAAAGGTTGGAATGTTCAAAAAGAGCAAAAAGATTTTTTAGGTTTATCTCAGAAATTAGGGTACTGATCACAATGAGTAAAGAATTTACATTTACGATTAAGAGTATTTGTTTCGATGAGAACTATCGTCCAGCAGACAATACGCGTATTACCACCAACTTTGCTAACTTGGCGAGAGGGATGAGCCGCGAAGAAAATTTGCGCAACACATTACGGATGATCGACAATCGCTTCAATGCCTTAGCTCATTGGGACAACCCTAAGGGCGACCGTTATGGCGTTGAACTTGAAATCATTTCGGTTGAAATGAATATTGATGCCGAAAACCGTACCAGCGGGCTTCCTCTTATTGAAATATTGAAAACCAATATTGTTGATAAGAAGACCAATGAACGCATCGAAGGTATTGTAGGTAACAACTTCTCGTCTTATGTACGTGACTATGACTTTAGTGTGTTGTTGTTAGATCACAACAAAAACAAGTCTACGTTTAGCACGCCAGAAAAGTTTGGTGAATTGCACGGCAACTTGTTTAAGAGCTTTATTAACTCTGAGACTTATAAAGCCAACTTTAAAAAGGCACCTGTGATTTGCTTAAGCGTTTCAACAAGTAAGGTGTATCACCGTACTGAAAATGAACATCCTGTTTTGGGTGTGGAATACAAGCAAGAAGACTATTCATTAACCGATGAATATTTCCAAAAAATGGGCTTAAAAGTTCGCTACTTCATGCCGCCGCATAGCGTTGCGCCGTTAGCGTTCTACTTTACTGGCGATTTGTTGAGTGATTACACCAACCTTGAGTTGATTAGTACCATTAGTACGATGGAAACCTTCCAAAAGATTTACCGTCCTGAAATTTACAATGCAAATTCAGTGGCTGGAAAGTCTTATCAACCAAGCTTGAAGCACCAAGATTATTCACTTACTCGAATTGTGTATGACCGTGAAGAACGTAGCCGTCTGGCTATAGAGCAGGGGAAGTTTGTTGAAGAGCAATTTATCAAACCATACCAAGCGATTCTTGAGCAGTGGTCTGCGAATTACGCTCCTAATTAATCAACATATAGGTCATTTATTATGAAAAAGTTATTACCGACTTCAACTGCTGGCAGCTTACCAAAACCGTCTTGGCTTGCAGAACCTGAAAAGCTTTGGTCGCCGTGGAAACTCGAAAACGAAGGCTTAATTGAAGGTAAAAAAGACGCGTTACGTTTAGCGTTGCACGAGCAAAAACTTGCGGGCATTGATATTGTCAGCGATGGCGAACAAACCCGCCAACACTTTGTGACGACATTTATTGAACACTTAAATGGTGTAGATTTTGAGAAGCGCGAAACAGTTCGTATTCGTGACCGTTACGATGCAAGCGTACCGTCTGTGGTTGGTGCGGTGTCTCGTCAAAAGCCTGTGTTTGTTGAAGATGCAAAGTTTTTACGTCAGCAAACTGATCAGCCAATTAAATGGGCATTACCTGGCCCAATGACCATGATTGATACGCTTTACGATGGTCACTACAAGAGCCGTGAAAAGCTTGCTTGGGAATTTGCCAAAATCTTGAACCAAGAAGCGAAAGAGTTAGAAGCTGCTGGTGTAGATATCATTCAGTTTGATGAACCTGCATTTAATGTCTTCTTTGACGAAGTAAATGACTGGGGTATTGCGACTTTAGAGCGTGCAATTGAAGGTCTAAAATGTGAAACTGCGGTGCACATTTGCTATGGTTACGGTATTAAAGCCAACACTGACTGGAAAAAGACACTCGGTTCAGAATGGCGCCAGTACGAAGAAGCTTTCCCGAAACTTCAAACTTCTAACATTGATATCATCTCGTTAGAATGTCACAACTCTCGTGTGCCAATCGACTTACTTGAACTTATTCGTGGTAAAAAAGTCATGGTCGGGGCAATTGATGTCGCATCTAACCAGATTGAAACACCAGAAGAAGTGGCTAACACACTGCGTAAAGCGCTTCAGTTTGTAGACTCAGACAAGCTTTACCCGTGCACAAACTGCGGTATGGCGCCTCTTTCTCGTGAAGTGGCACGTGGCAAGTTAAATGCGTTAACGGCAGGTGCAGAAATCGTTCGCAGAGAACTTACGGGTTTTGAACTTACTGCTTAATACTTACCAATAAGTGGTATAAAGGGTTACTTTTTTGATGGTAGTTGATAATCAAACAAGTAACCCTCATTTTACTTACTACATGTCGCTCTAATCAGAACGCATGTCGATAGTACCTTCCTGATGGAGTTGGGCGGTATAGCAAACACACAGGACAAGGTACGGTTCAATTTAGGAATAATGTCATGGTTCAAGCAACAGACTTTAGAAATGCAATGTCTTTACTCACAAGTGCGGTTAGCGTTGTGACCACGGCAGGCATGTCTGGCCGTTTTGGATTTACTGCCTCTGCTGTTTGTAGTGTGACTGACACACCGCCGACATTATTGGTGTGTATGAACCAAGCTGCGAGCTCACATGCACATTTCCTAGATAACAAAATCTTAACGGTGAATGTTTTAGGCGCGCACCACGAACATATTTCAAAAGCATTTTCATCTAAGCTCACACCAGAAGAACGCTTTAAACATGGCGAATGGATTGAGTTAGAAACAGGTTCACCTGTGCTGGAAGATGCTTTGGTAAGTTTCGATTGTGAGATTGAGCAAATTCAACAAGTCGGCACACACACGATTTTTATATGCCCGATCGTAGCGATTAAACAAAGCCAACATGACCAAAGTTTGGTTTACTTTAACCGTGCTTATCACCAAGTGGGGCAGACAGAGACTGTCTAATCCTACTTATCATTTCGTTGTTTCATGATAAAAGACTCATTAAGAAATCAATAAGCACGGATCGCTTCTGTTTAATTTTAAAAATATAATTAAATATAATATCTTAAATAATAATTAAGTTAATCTAATGAAAAACAATAAGAAATTTAATCACTTGTCATTAAAGCTACATTGACACATCTCAGCTCTCGGATTATGCTTTGCGTGCTGGCCACATTGCCAGCTGGCTTTGACAGGCCAGAACCTAAGTACATTGAAAAAACTTGTTTTTTTAATGTAGACTCGTTCGTCCCCCTTTTTTGTTGCGGTAGGACGGAAGGGGGACACCCTCGGGTGTGCTGATTCTTAGGTTCAGTCTGTCAACCCTCTTTCGTTCTGCCACCATTATTTGACAGTAATGCGGTAGGACTTCTTTTACCTAAGGAGTCGCTCATGCGTAACATTTCTATTTTGTTGGCAACCATTGCCAAATCTTTTATTCCTATATCGTTTAGCACATCTTTAGAACTTTTTAATTAAATAAAAGTTTTAACGTATTAGCTCGTCACGACTAAAAACTTATATCAACAACAAAATTTGAGATGTGCCAAGCACCGTCTTACGGCTTTGCTGTGCCTTTTTTCTCCCAGAAAGGGCACAGGCTTTTTATCTCATTTAGAAACAACAAGAATTTATAACGGTAAAACTATGCCAACTTTAGAAATATCTTCCAGAAAATTGCAGGTTATTCAAACAGCAATCCAACTCTTTACCACGCATGGATTTCATAATGCAGGGGTAGACCTGATTGTTGAAAAGGCCCAAATAACCAAAACCACCTTTTATAAATATTTTGGCTCAAAAGAAGGGTTGATCGAAATGTGCATCGCCTTTCAAAAAAGCCTGCTCAGAGAAGAAGTGCTCTCCATTATTTACTCAAGTCGTTACTACACCCAAAAAGATAAACTCAAAGAAATTATTGTTTTTCATACCAATCTAAACAGCCTGTACCATTTGCTGCTTAAAGCGGTTTTTGAAATAAAACGGCTGTACCCGCAAGCCTACCGTATGGCAGTTGAATACCGAAAATGGTTACATCGGGAACTTTTTGACCTGATTTTTAGCTGTGAGACTCGTGCTTTTAAATTTGATGCAGATATGGTTTTAAACCTGATCGATGGTTTACTGCTACAGGTTTTAAGCTCAAATAGTTTGGATGAAAGAGATGTGGTGTTGGAGAGGCTTTGGGGGAAAGCCATCTGAGGGATGGCTTTTTTATTACATTAAATTTTAAAAATAATTAATTAATAAAAGAGGGTGAGTTCGCAATAATACATTCGCTTATCCCAGAAATAGCTTTAATACCCATTTTAAAAGTTGTATGTTCTTGTGTTGATCTAGTCTGGTCCCATAGGAAAACTATTACTTTAGCATCAGAATAGCTTTCCGAGGATAAGTATAAGGAGGCATCTTCTCCAATTTCACCAATTAATTCAGAAAATGACTTCGAAGTATTTTTTCTATATTTAACTTCAATTAGAGTATGCAAAGATGGTATATATAAATCTATCCTAGGTTTTTTTTGGCCTATTGATGGTAAATTTTCCTCGTCTTTGATGTCTGGGAAAATAGGGGCCAGTAAAGTATATAATAAATTTTGAACATGATATTCGTTATTTATTTGCCAGCGAACAATTTCTGCTCCTTGTGTTCTTGGTTTTAACTCCCAAGTCCATCTTCTTAAATTAGGTGTAATATTATTTAAATAGTTACACAGATCTTCAAAAGACCACCCATTTGGAGGAACTGTCGAAATATCTTTATCTGCCTTATCAAAAACGTAAATTAATGCAGCTAAAATATTTTCAGAAAAGTTTTCTTCGATAAAGCTATTTTTAAATTCTGTATTTAAAAAAATATGGATTAGATTTAATCTGTTTTTATTTTCATAAATAGGTTGTATTTTAAGATAATGTAAAAATAAAGGAATAATAGCGGTATTATATTTTTTATTCTCTCCAATAATAAATAGGGAGATATCTTTTTCATAAGAATTCAAGTGTCCTTTATTTATTTGATTGGGTAAAAAACTGGATATCCATATTTTAAATTTCTCAGTTAACTCTAAGTCTTTTAAATTATCGACATAAATTTTTATAGATAATAAACCCCAGATATCCATAACCCATGGCCTAGGTGTTCCATCCACGATAGCTGCTTGCCCAAATAGTCTAACTAACTCATTGTGTAAATCAACTTCTTTATTAATTAAGCTTTCTATTGTGCATTTTTCATAATTTGTTAGATTTGAAATATCAATTTCAGTAAAAGGACTTAAATTCAAATGAATTAAAAATGCTTTAAGGAAATTATTACTCCTTGAAAACAAATGTAATTTGTTTAGTAAGAACTCTCTTAATTCAAAATTATTATTTATAAGAACCATTGTGTCTGCCCTAGTTTACCTAAAAGAATAGTATCATCCCAACCAGATAGTTTATTTAACCATCCTAAGTTCTCTGCAATTAAATCAGAATAATGAATAGTAACTGGTAAAGGGCTAGGGAAATAGCTACGCCATGAGTGTGAGGAAAAACTAAAAATTTGATTAGAGAGATATTTTAAATCTTGGAAAGAAGAATCTTTATGTAAACTAACTATAACTCCTTGAGGATGACCATCAGATACTTGTTTTAATTCTTTTTGACCTACCAAGTAAAGTAGAATTTCATGAGAAGACAATTCAAAATATTTACCTCGCTTAGGAGCAAGTTTTCCTTTGTTCTCATTTTTAGTAGAGTGATCAAATAAATGTAAGCCATGATCTGATGAGATTTTTAAAAAAGCATATTCGATTTTATATTCACTATATTTTTTAATAACTTCTTTTACTGCTAAAATTTCATTTTTATTAAATGTTTTAACTGCTGCATGAAATATTAGGCGAATAGTGTCGTTACTTTGCCAATTCATAAGTTTTTCTAATTTTTTAATTGTTTGCTCTAGAGTATCAATTAATGCACAGCAATATTCATTTGGTGCTACTGCTTTGGATGTATTACTTACCATATAACTTCCATCTCCAGAAAAGACAGTCGTAATTCCCATAATTCTTTGATTTAATGAGTCTTCTTCTATGATTATATTAGAACTACCGATACCAATTACCAATTCATGAGATATTGTAGGTGATGACTTAAGTAACCATGGCTTTCCATTCATTTTAGCGTAGCATGCTAATGCCATATTATTTAAAGAATATTCTAAGTTTTTATCATTTTGGTTTGTTAGTTCTATAGTAAAATCTTGAACTGGAATTTGATGTTGAAAAAACATTTTTTTACTAATGAAATATGGGTTTTGCTCTACTAATAGTTTTTTAAAAGACTGTCTTGTTTGTACTAGAGCAAGATCCCATTGAGAAGAGTTTTGATTTGTTCTAGTTTGAATAGCTTTTTGAATAGCCAGTTGATAGCTCCCTAAAGAATCATCGGATGTTGTAAAAAATTCAATTTGACTAAGGCCGATATGAAATTTTCCTTCAAAACCGGTTTTAAAATTGTGACTATTAGGAATACCTTTTAAAAATTTATGTAGAAATTGTTCAACCTTTCCTTGTTCCTTAGCATTACAAATTACACAAATAGAAGGATTATTTCTATCAAAATAATTTCTAGTGTAAGGTCCATAGTCTTTAAGACCATTTTCTTTTGAATTGTTTTCTCTACTATTTGAGAAAAAGAATCTAGGATAAACTAAATTTTTACACTGTTGACTAATATCTGGAGGTAATCCTATATTTATTCTATGCCCATTAAAAAGAAAAATGCCTTTTTGACTAAAAAAATCCCATATTTTTCCAATGTTAATCTGCTTGCTTGTTCCCTGAGTAAAGGTAGATATAGCTTTCTTTATACTTTCTTGAATTTGTTCAAATTTATATGGGAATTTATAAGCTAAATAATCTTTTGTATTTTTACTGTTTGCCTCTAAAGTAATTTCTTCTGCAGAATATTTTTTTATTTTATCACATGATTGAACTGTAACAATATTGTTGTCTATACTTAAAATTTTCCCAACTCTTTTATACTTTTCATTTTGCTTGCTAATCACATATCTATTTATTAAATTAAAACCATCATTAATAAAGTAAATTAAACTTTCCTTGTTATATTTTTTTGTTGAGCAATCAATAGTTAAACATGGAACACCTTGTATTATTCTGGTATCTATACTATATTTTGCATTTATTTGGAAAGGGTAGTTAATACCTAAAATATTTTCAGTAATATTTTCTTTTGGACTTATAAATTCAATTGGATTGAATTTGAAAGGCTCTCTTTTAATTTGAGTTAAAATTTTAATAATTGATTCTTTAATAAGAAAAAATAAAATTCTATAATCTTGTGCTAAGTTTATTTCTTTTATAGTACCTTGAATAGGATAGTTTTTAGAGTTTGAAAATATTAATATCTGGTTTCCATTGCGAATTGCATGATAATCTTTTTGTGGATTATCATGTAATGAATATAATACTTCTTTATCATAAGGTACTTCACAAGCTTCTACTATACCTATATTACGTATATCTATTGGAAATGCATTTAACTCTACAAACATTTATCCCTCAAGTTTTTATCAAAATTTATTTTATAATTAAGAGAATTTATTTTTGATTCTAGATAAATTCTCATATTGAATTACTATATCAACTCTTTCTTTTTTTGAAAATAACTATGTAGGCTTTAAAACTATGTTTTTAAAAAATTGTAGAGTATGTAAATTAATAATCTTATAGAAAGATCACTTAATCGATTCGTTCTATGAACTGGAAGAATTGATAATTGTATAGATTATTGCGTTACTCAAAGGTAGATAAGTAAGTTCTATAAAGAACTCTCATACTCCACATACCCATCTTCAATTGCAGGAATAATCTCTACAAACTCAAAGTAGGGCACTGTACAAAACTCAGAGTCTCGTATCGCATCAATCACAAAATAATAATCTTGCATAGATGTAGTCTCAAACACCGCAATATCACTCGCTTTAGTGCTAAACGCTTCAACGTCATACCACCGAATTTTTACAGTCGGGTACTTCGCAAAAATAGGTTCAAGCTTCTGTGCACTAAACTCAGCACGCTTTTCACGAGCTAAAGCCAACCAAGCAGGCAAAGCCCTTAAATGAATAAAAAAAGTATAGGTTCTAGACATAACCACTCCATGACTGAGCCGAGTTGTAATTCAATTGAAAAGACAGGATTTTCTTGTCATATCAATATGACTCAGTCAGTATATGAGTGATTACTCACATTAAATACTCGCATTTCGGGCCATGTCAGAAACCCTCCAAAACCCACGCAAACGCCCGCGTCAAGCACGCTCAGTGGCCACCTTTGAAGCTATTTTAGAGGCGGCTGCTCGCATTTTAGAGTCGTTAGGCTTTGCTGGATTTAACACAAATGTCGTGGCTGAACTTGCTGGTGTAAGCATTGGTAGCTTATATCAATACTTTCCTTCTAAAGATGCCTTAATCGTTGAGTTAATTCGACGTGAGCGTACTAAACTTTCAAGTCGTATTGTTGAAGCCATACAGCAACGTGATGCCGCAGACTTAAAAGAAAAATTAAAACTCGTTATACAGGCTGCTGTGCAACATCAATTGAACCGCCCGCAGTTGGCACGAACCCTTGAATTTGCTTCTGAACTCATTGGTAAAGACACTGAGGAAAGTGAACTTCAACACGAACTTGAAACCATAATTTCTGATCTGTTTATACGCTCTGGCATTTCACATGCGCAGACAGTCGCGCAAGATGTGATTGCTTTAAGCAAAGGAATGATTAACGCGGCAGGCATAGCAGGGGAAAGTGATTTAAATCATTTACAGCAGCGAGTTGAAAAGGCCGTATTTGGTTATTTAGATCTGGATTAATGGCCTATACGCATGAGCGTATCTGTCAAAAGCTCTTTAATGAAAAACACCTTCCAAACATAAAATTTGAAAGGTGCTTTATAGGTTTTATATCTTTACTAATAAATTAGACAGTCGGTAAAGCATGTAAAAGTTGGTCAGTTAACTGATTTACTGTGTTAAGTGAAATCGTATGAATCAAACTACCGCCTGTTGGATCAGGCTCACCAACAGCAATACCTTGATTTGAACCGACCGAGCCGAGAATATTGCCTAAAATACCGCTTACATCAACTTGCTGACTATTGTCTGCACCACCATAATTAATATTAATTAAATCATTAAGGCCACCTAGGAAACCGCCATTTCCATTATCAATACCGCCGATAATATTGGTAATCGGACCGAACAGATCGCCATGCTGAGCCACAAGATCATCACTTATAATATGCTGAATAATATTTGAAGCTGAAGAACCGTTGGCAATTAGGGTATTAAGTACGCCACTGATTGAGTTATGCGCACCATTTAGATCGGCTCCAGCAAGGTCTGAAATCGCTTCAAGTGTACCGTTGACGCTATCACGAGAAGTTTCAAAAAGTAGTTTGCCTAGGTCGGCAAAATCACCGACAGGGTGTTCTGCCTGAGGGAATGCGCCAATAATCGTTCCTGCAATGGTATCAATACCACCATTGATCAGGCTGGTTTTTAAGCTTTCAGCACCTTGTAAAACATCTATGCCGCTTTGAATAATTCCTGTCAGCGGATTATCGCCCAGATCGCCACCGATGCCGCCAATACCTCCAATAACATTGGTAATAGGGCTTAAAATATCGCCTGTACCTTCACCACCAACCAATGAAGAGGAATTTCCTAATATATTTATTGGTGTGGTAATAGGTGCAGTAATATCAGCACCATCGCCATTACCGTTACCAATGCCATAATTGTGTTCACCGTTGCCAGATGAAATGCCATTTAATAGGCCATGACCAGAGCCGTTGCCTGAATCACCAGAGCCAATCACACCACCTGATGCATTACCGTTATGGGTGGTGTCGTTATCATTGACTGTATTTGAAGCGTTGGTTGGTGAGATATTTATAGACTGAGTTGAAGTCCCACCTATACCAGACCAAGCATTACCCAAAATATTTAAACCACCAGTAAATGGAAGTGTGAAGTTTGCACCTTCGCCATTACCGTTACCAATGCCGTAGTTGTGTTCGCCATTGCCCGACGCTGCGCCATTTAATAGACCATCACCAGAGCCATTACCAGAACTACCCAGACCACCAGAGTTACTATTAACAATGGTGTCATTATCATTGACTGTATTGGTTGTGGTGGTTGGAGCAATATTTAACGAGTGGCTTGTTGAACTACCGAAACCTGAAAGCGCATTTCCAGAAAAGTTAAGTACGCCAGTGAAGGGAAACGTAAAGTTGGTATCGTTACCGTTTCCGTTACCAATGCCGTAATTGTGCTCACCATTACCAGATGCTGCACCGTTGAGTAAGCCATCACCAGTTCCATTTCCAGAACCTCCAACAGTACCTAATGTGCTTCCAGTATTACCATTATTCTTCACGTCATTGTCATTAACTGTGTTAGTCGTTGTGGTTGGAGCAATGTTAATTGAACTAGAAGAAGAGTTGCCAATCAGTGAAAAAGCATTACCTGAAAAGTTTAGTGCACCTGTCAGTGGGGCAGTAATGTTTACATCGTTACCATTCCCGTTGCCAATACCATAGTTATGTTCACCATTGCCAGAAGCTAAGCCGTTGCCGATGCCATCACCTGAACCATTGCCAGAACCACCAAGTGCATTTACACCACTTGCACCATTTCCATTATTCTTCACGTCATTGTCGTTTACAGTGTTTGAAGTTGTTGTTGGTGCAGTATTGATTGAGCTAGAAGAAGAGTTACCAATTAAAGTAAAAGAATTTCCAGAGAGGTTTAAAACTCCGGTAATTGGGGAGGTAATGTTAGCGCCATTACCAATACCATTTCCGATACCGTAATTTTGCTCGCCATTTCCAGAACCAATTCCATTTAACAAGCCGTCACCTGAGCCATTGCCAGAACTGCCAAGCGTGCCTACACCACTTGTACCCGTGCCATTGCCATTATTGGTTGTGTCATTGTCGTGAACGGTATTAGAAGTAGTTGTTGGTGATGTGTTAACTGAACTGGCAGATGAGTTGCCAATTAATGTAATTGAATTGCCAGACAGGTTCAGGGGAAGAGTGATTGGGGCTGTAACATGTGAACCTTGGGCAATACCATTTCCGATACCGTAATTTTGCTCACCATTTCCAGAGCCAATTCCATTTAACAAGCCATCGCCTGAACCATTACCTGCACCCGAGCCATTACCGTTATATGTGGTGTCGTTACTATTAACAGTATTTGAGGTATTGGTTGAAGAGTTGTTGATTGAGTTAGAGGATGAATTACCGATTAAGGTAATGGAATTACCTGCCAAGTTAAGAGGAATGGAAAGTGGCGCAGTAATACTTGCACCGTTGGCAATGCCATTACCAATACCATAATTATGTTCACCATTTCCTGAAGCTGCACCGTTTAAAAGCCCATCGCCAGAGCCGTTTCCTGTACCGGCACCTAAAGTAGAACCATTACCATTATTTGTTACGTCGTTGTCATGAACCGTATTCGAAGTGGTCGTTGGTGACGTGTTAACTGAACTTGAAGATGAATTACCTATGAGTGTAATTGAATTGCCTGAGAGGTTAAGAGGTATGGTAATTGGGGCAGTAATACTGGCGTCATGAGCAATACCATTTCCTATACCATAGTTGTGTTCACCATTTCCCGAAGATATTCCGTTCAGTAGGCCGTCACCAGAGCCGTTACCTAAACTACTGCTTGTGTTAGTATTTTCAGGAAGTGGGATAATCTTGGTAATCGAAGATAAAATACTTTTAATTAACATAATCTATTTCCATGTGATTTGTTTGAGATATTTTTATTACTATTTGTTGATTATGTGCTTCTGTGCACATAATTGGTAAAGAGTATTTAATTTTTTACTATTTGGTGTCAAGATGTGTAATCTGTCACTGGTCATGTGAAGCATATCTAAATATATTTAAAATCAATAAAATAAAAAATAGAGTTATTTTTAATAACATTTTTAAACACAAAATATGAGGTAACCTAATAAGGTTTTATAAATTTTAAATAATATATTTTTATTTAAATTATAAAATAAAACATAATCTATATTATTGAAATAAAAATAATTTTACTTCTTTATGGTGGTTTTAATTTGATAACTCTTTGTTTTTATTCTAATTGTTTAATTCGGTTTTTAGCGGTTTGTTATTCTTTAAATAAAACAAATATTTAAATTGGATATATTTGTTTTCTGAATTTTTTAATTAATATTCTATTTTTATTTGTAAAATAATAGTATTGATGTTGGTTTTTATTGAAATAATTTGGTATATCTAGCTCGTCGGCTGAGTTTATATTCGTTTAAAAGCAAAAGCGGGTCAGCCGACGCCTAGTTTTAATTATAAAAGTTTTTTAAAAACAAGAGTTTTTTATATATTTATATTATTGGTTTTTATCTATAAAATATTTTGGTATTAGTATTAGACCTCTTGCGAAAGTCGTTATTGCAAGTTCATCCGATTTACCAGTGCAGCGATTAAGTTAATGCGTAAACCGAATCTTTTCCGTCTATTTCGATAGCGTTCACTTAATATTCTAAATGTTTTCAATTGACTATTAATATGTTCGATCACAACTCGTATTTTTCCAATCATTTTATTGTACTTTTTCTCAACATCAAATAAGGGTAAATTCTTCTTTTTCTTTATTGGCATCAATAATTTAAAGCCATCTTGCTCTAATCCGTAGTACCCTAAATCGGTCATAACATATTTACAATGTTTGAATTTTTTAACCGTTCTTCTTGCCAATTTAATGTCATGCTGACTGCCATTCGATATATCTAGCCCTATGATTTGTTTGCTGTTCGGATGATAGATCACTTGTGCTTTTAGCGTATGTTTCTTCTTTTTACCACTGTAGAACTTACTCTGATTTTTTTTTCGGACGTTCTATTGAACATTCTGTCGCATCAATAATGACCCAGTTAAACTGTTCGTCTGCTGTGGTAATGCTTCGTTTTGGCAGAGTAAACCGTCTTGATTTCATCAATGCATCTTCAACCTTTTTAATGGTTCGATTCACATTACTTTCAGCGATATGGTAATTTGCAGCCAACTCCAATTGAGTGCTGTAATTCCGTAAGTAATTGAGTGTTAATAATAATTGATCCTCTATAGCTAAAGTATGAGGACGCCCAGATTTCTTTTTAAGTGATTCTACTTCTTTTAAAACTTCGATCATTTCACTAAAAACTGGTCGAGGTACACCAACCAAGCGCTGGAATTCAGAATCTGAAAAACGATTTAATTTCTGATATCTCATGAAATTTAGATTGAGGTGGTTTTTACTTTCGCAAGAGGTCTATTATTGTTTTTAAATTAAGAAGCCATTATTTATTTGTTGCTAATGTGAAGAAAGTTCTATTTAAGTGAAAATGACATATTTATATAGTGAATAATTTAATATTATTTAAAATCAAATTTAAAAATACTCGCGATAAAAAAGCCACTCAAGAGGAGTGGCTTTCTTATTGCAAATGCTAAATTAACGTCAGACGACACATCTGATGTCATTTTCCATTTCAGAAATTCAAAAGCTTAGCGATTCTTGCGACGCATAATGACATTAGAAAACGACACAACCAATGACATTTTGATAAGAAAACGACACATCTGATGTCATTTTCCTAAAAGTGGTTTGTTGATTACCATTTTTAAGTTAGTACGCATTAGCAGCTTACTATATAGCTAGAAATTTTTCTTTTTAAGAAATGCGTTCTATTTCATCGATCGAAGCTAACAACGATTCTCCTTGATTAAGGAATGCTATAACCCCTGAAGGTTGATCAGAAGTTTCAGTTCTCCATTCATTGATTGGTCTAGCTTTAGCTAATTTATGAGCATTTTCGGATAGCTTTTCTAATTCATTGTTCCTTAGATTAGATTTAGATAGATAGTATTCACACCATTTGCAGAAGGCTAATATCCATAATGAAATCTTCAATGCCTTATCCCATCGTGACCAGTTTGAAGTGCTAGCCAGAGGCTGCTGAATAATCCTTTTCTGTTGGTGCAAAATATTATTTATCAATTGAAGACTACTTTGCTGTTGCTCTGGGCTGCTATGAGCTATAAGGAATGCACAAATATTAGTCGTTTGGCCCTCTCGTGCTTGGTCAAATAATAAAGATGTATTTGGACTTTCTGGCTCAAGCATTGAAATGAGTTCTTGAGTCCAAATCTCACAGGCATCATCGACGTTAACTCGATTATTTTCTAGTAGAGGAGAAATGACATCTTGGAATAACCACGGTTCTGCCCAAGCCAGTTGTTTCATATGGCCGCGCATTGAGTCAATTAAACTTTTTAATTCATCTTTGGAAATCTTGGACGGTAAAATTTTATGTAATGCTGTAATAAGACCTTTATAGGTTTCGGTATTTTCTGTTTTTTTAGCAGCATGATTAATCATCCAACCAAGGGCTTGTATTTGATGGGCGGTTGTAAAGTTAGTTATCAATGATATAGCTTTGGAAAGGCTATTCGGTTTTTCTAATTGTATTTGAATAGCGTGTAGTCCCATCCAATAGAATAAGGCGCTACTACTACTAAGTAATCGATCTAGTTGTATTTCACTGATTCTGATGTGTACAGAAAGAGAAATTTCACTAACGATTTGGCTTAGGAGGGATAGTCGTATGATTTTTGAGCTTTGGTTGTCTGTAGGAATATCTAATATTTGTTTTTCGGCAATTTCCAAGAGTACATCTGGATTAAATTGCCATAAGAACTTAATAGCGAAGTATTCTGACCAAGTTAAAGCAGAATATTTTGTCGTATGAAATAAGTGGTGTGGTTGATATGGGCTATATAGTAACTCTTCGATGGTTCTTGTAAAGAATTGAGACTCTACTACAGTTAAATTCTTATCTATTTCTGTATATTCACGATTAAATGATAACTTGAGAAAATGAGCTAAAAATTTTAAAAAATTATGTTCAGATTCAAGTTCTTCCATGTAATAGTCATTAGTATGTGAGTGAGCAAGTATATCTCCAAGTATTTCCCAGATTGGGCCGAAGTTATTGAAGTTGTCTGCTTGTTGACCTAAAAAGTTATGAAAATTTGTTACTCTTGTGGATAAATTGAGAGATTCTCCTTCAAGTAGGCCTAGGGTAGTCATTTGTTCTTTCAATACGTTACTGTTTAAGCCGTGTAGTGTAGGCTCACTACACCAAAGACTAAGTACTTCACCTGCAAAAGGTTTATTGAGAAAGAGTAATGGCTCGTACCGTTTCGGTGTTGAAGGAGGTAAAACTGTAGAGTCGAAGAGAAGACGCATATTGGTATTTTCAATATTTTCTTGATTCTGTGATACTTTGGCTTCTTGTATCAGTGATAACACATACTCTTCTACCTCTAGTAAAGTATCTGATGGAATTGGTGTAATCAGTAGTGGGTGGTTTTCGGCCGCCCTTTGAAATGAGTTTGATAGATGAAAACCTGTAATTGGAAGACCATCATTACCCATAATTATTATATAGCGATCATGTAGACGGCCTTCCTTCAGTCCATAAATGCGTAACTTAAGGTTTCTTAGCTTGTGATGGCTTTGCTCACAATTAGCTAATAGATTATTAATCCCATTCTGAGCCGTATTATCTGATTGGCGGCGTTGAGGTTTATCTTTTGAAGGAGTTTTGGGTAGAGATCTGAATACGATATAGTCTGATTTTTGTACAGAGTAAAGCAATAATAAGCCTAAACCTGCATCTTCAAAATAAGGATCAAAAATGACTATTTGGTGCTGTTGATATTGAGTTAGTAACGCCTTGAACCATTCTACAAGTTGTAAACGCCCATTATCATTACCCTGACTCCAGCGGGGACAGAATAGACCATTCGATTTTGGGGGATGTAACCGTTTAAAAAGAGTAGCTATTTCACGGTTGGCTGGAACCCATGAATCTACCCCACGTCCTCCGACGTGGCCAGCAAAACCTTGATTATTGTTATTAATCGTTAGGGCTGCTTCTACTCTTAGTTTGTCAGCGGGTTGAGCTGTTTTTTCTAGCCAATCGAACTTATATGAACGGCCTATACCATGACCAACAACATAGCTTTGAAAATGCATTTCCCTAATATAATTAATTTGCCAGCGTGAGCATAACGTACCTTGTTTGTAAGCACTATCACGAAAGCCGAAAATCTCTAGTTCAGTACTATCTATACAGGCACTTATTTGGTCATCTAACTCGAACCTACATTCAAATAATCCATCTTCATTTTTTTCTGCTAAAGCGAGTACTGAATAAGTAATTTGACTATTATTTTCGACATTAAGACGAAATTGGAAACTGTTATAGTATGGTACCTGAGAGGGATTAAACCTAGCTATTAAAGTGTGTGGTGAGTTTATCCAGTTTATTTCTAATAAGTTTCGCTCCTGATCATCTAATGTTGGAAAAACAAGCAATTCTATGTCACCAAATCTAGAGGTATCGGTAATAGAAAAGTCCATACCTGTGTCTTCATTAAGGGATTTGACGACCATCTTAGTTAACGTTGGACTATATAGAGATCCTAGTTGAAATAATGCATCCTTATCAGTTGGGGTAATCGAGGCACTAAATGCTCCAGCTCCTTCATGTGGGCTAGAGAGTGAAGGATGATAAGCATCGCGATTGATGAGGTATGCAACAGGGCGGTAAGCCAGATCAGTAGGAGATAGTGAGGTTTTTCCGAATTCTTCTTCTAATCTTTCGGGAATTGTAAACCTTAATTCTTTGCTAATTAGAGTAATAGTTTGCCTATCATTCAATAATCGTAAGAGATCGGCACAATGAATACTTTGAAGGTACAAAGTGAGTTTAGCTACTCTAGCTTTAGTTTGTGAGTTAATGGTAATGAACTTGTTGTTATGGCTGAAATTCCAAGTGTTATTACAATGACTATAAGGAAGTAGACGGCCATAAACTATTCGATTCTCACTTAATTGGCCGCATTTTATTTGTAATACCCACAGCTGAAGAACACAGGGTTTAACATTTTTTGAGAACAATCGCTCTAGTCTACTATCATTTATTATGTCGTCCAAAGTAGGAGACTTTAATTTTTCTTGAGCATGTTGATGCATTTTGCTTCCTAAAATTGATTCTTAATAATGATTGTGGATTAATTTTGATTTCGTTAAGAATTTGTGTTGATAATTGAACAATTATCATAAATTAATAAATAGTAATAAGTAAAATTTTAGCTAATTAATAATTATATATTTCATCAGGCAAAACTGTTTTAAATTCAAAAACAACAGCCATCTACTATGAGATGGCTTTTGAGCGAAGGAAATTTCAATTGTTATTTTCAGCGGGTACTGGTCATCTAAAACATAAGTATTATTTAAAGTTTTGAAGGTTTTTTAGATCAAGCTTCTCATTATCAATAAGTAATTCAGATAATGAGAAGCCGGTTTCCTGTCTTACGAATTCATCACTTATTTTTTGACACCACTGTGGGTTAAATTGTTCGTCCATCTTAACTAAACGGCAATCATCTTCAAATTCTCTTAGGCCAGTATCTAATGGGTATCTTTCAATCCAAAGAATATTGTTAAAAAGCTCAGGAATATTCAGATATATTTTTTTTGATTGATTTTTATCGTTTAGCAGTTTTAATTTTATGAGAAGCCTTTTAAGTAAATTTCTATCTTTAGAGAATATTTTATATTCTGATAAATTAGGAATTTCGATGTTTACAATATTTTTATTTGCTACATCATAAAAAAATTTTTCTGCGATTGTTTCAACAGCATTGGTTACAGATGTTCCATAATAATTTTTATATTGTGAACAAACTATAACCATTTTTGATTCGGTTGACTTCATAGCAACTCTTAGGTGGCAATAACCTGTAGTTGCACTAAAACCCGGGAAGCTAAAATGTAAATCTTTAATCATGATTTTTCCTTGAGTCAATATTTTGATTGGAAACTAAATTTTTTAAATAAATTACAAGCTATAAGGTGACTTATTCAGTATTTTCCCAATTTGTTCGAGTGGTTCATTTTGAAGATCTTCGTAATACTTTTTGAATTTCGGTGAATCTTGAATTGCGTTAAATAATTCAGTTGCACCAATCCAATATGAACTGTCATTGTGGTTGTTTGTATCAGTTTTATCGAAAATAGATTCATACCAGAAATTAGCTTTTGTTTGTCCCCAAATATTAAAATGAATTGGAAGTTTCTCACCTTCAATAAGGGCATTCATTTCATCTTTTTTAATATTATAAGAAATTATTAGAGATGGTTTTCTTATATATTTGTAGAAAACCATGCAAAGGATTGCTAATTCTACTAAATAATGAAACCCCGAATTTCCAATATCATCCATGGATTGTAATTTAAGGTTTGAATAATAGATGCTCCGAACTTTCCAATCATTTCTATTAGATCCATAACCAATCGATACAAGCAAACTACCTTCTTCGCCGCGGATCAACTTTATAGAATGCGGTTGATGTCCTTTATATTCCTGAAGTATGTCTTGTAAGGATTCGGTCCAGTAATGAAAAGATTTTCTTTCAACAAGGAATGGAGTTAATTCAGGCATATACGGACTACTATTTCCAAATTTTATCCAGTCAGAATTGATAAAGTAAATATCACTAAATCGATCTAAATCCTCAAACGAGGGGATTTGGGATCCATTTAACCAACTTGAAACTTTTAAAGTGTTATCGTGACCTAATTCAAAAGCAACTTTTTCTGTTTGAAGTTTTAATTCATTGAAAACATAGTGTAAACGAGTGATTAAATTGATGTGTTCAATTGGTAAAGTGGAAATAAAATCTGAGTTAATACGATAAAATTTAGCCCCAAGATCAATTAAATTAACAAGGTGTTTTGAGCGATAGCGATCACCACCAATTGCTTTAGACTGATTAGTTACTTCCTCAAGTAAGTTGAGCGGAAGGCGAACCGTAAGTGGATCTGAAAGATCATAGCTAGACTCATTCTTTTGTTCATTTCTATAAAATCTAACTATAGATTTCCAAGCATCAGCGATCATTTTTATACTTCATTTTTGATTAACATATATTCAATATGAGGAATATTCGATTAATTGTCAATAGAAATTAATTCAATGTAATAACTTTATTTTTTTTAATTACTACAATGTATTAATGTGATTTAGGTTTGCTAGAAACTTTACTTTCTTCGCAGTTGTTAGAAATACTATTCTTTATAAGTTGTTGACTTATTTGAAAATTATTTAAGTGTAAGATGTCTAAGAGGTTACAGGCCTCAGCATTTGTAATGAATTTCTATTTTGGCTTCAATACATCCACTTAGATCAGTGGGGGGATATTTCTATACTTTAGAATGAACATAGACTATATGAAATTGTGAAAGATTGATGGATAAGTGATTGTTAAAAATGACAAATCATTAAAAAAGCCCAGATATGATAGAATAAAGCTATGATTTATATCAGATAAAAAAGCATTCCTTATAAGGCGTATTATATTAATTTTAAAAATCTTAAAATATGAATAGTTAAAGAATTACCCTAAAAAATTTACTACATATAAAAGATTATATTTAATTTAATAGAAATTTAATTGAGAGTTTAATATTATAAACTTTAATTTATATGACATTATTATTATGGATAGACAATTATTTAAAAGACCTTTTAAGAAAACTGATGATGTTATTTTCCCTTGTCCAGCATGTGGTAATCATAGTTTAAAGCTCGATGAAACAAAATTTCATTCAGAAGATACTGCGCAATCTAAAAAAATTCAGGAAAGTGATTATTGGGAGCCTGAATGGCTAACCTCAGTTTTTACTACGGTTTTTGCTTGTAATAATTCTAATTGTGGAGAAACTGTTATTTGCTCAGGCACAGGTTATGTTGATTGGGAACCTGAAGAAAATGAACATGGAGAATTCGAGCAAGAATATTACTGTTTCCATACTCCTAAAATTTTTATACCTGCAATTCATTTTTTCAAAATTCCTGAAAAATGCCCTGATAGTGTTAAAAACTCATTACTCGAAGCATTTTCTTTAACATTATATTCTCCTAGTTCTGCTGCTAACAAAGTCAGAGCTGCTGTTGAAAACCTATTAACAGAGTTTGGTATTCCTAGAATTACCCGAAAGCCGGGCAAAAATATTCGTTTACCTCTTGATGCCCGAATTGCAAAAGCAAAACATCATAAAGCCATTTTAGGTGAGCTTGAAAATATTCTATATGCTCTTAAATGGTTAGGGAATGCTGGCAGTCATGCTAATTCAGAGATTTCAGTTGATGATGTTTTTGATTCTTACGAATTTATGAATCATATACTTAATGAAATTTATCAACCTAAGCAAAAATTAGAAAAACTAGCAAAAGAAATTAGGAAGCGGAAAGGACCTGTGAAAAGCAAAAGTTAATTTTGATGCTAACTGAAAGTTCCACGCCTATTTAATATAATGGGCGTTATAGGAAATTTAATTAATAAAAAACCTGACTAAATGTCAGGTTTTTCTTATTATGCTACTTATAGATTTTTGAAAAAATTTACAACTTTTTTCTGTCTGATTCTAAAGTTTTCAACCTCCAAATCTGCTACTTCTATTACATCTTTAGTTATATAAAAAGAAAATTTTTCATTAAACTTATGATATATAATTTTTGTTTTGAAGATAAAAATTCTGTGCCTGTAAATTTTTACTTATTAGAAACGTTATCTACCAATTCGTTGTTTAGAGTTAATATAGCTTTCTAGGTCATCAAGAATAAATCGATGAAAACATGCCAGAAAAAAGTAAATTATTAAAAACAACCAACCACCGATAAAAACAACAATATTTGTGTTTGTGAAGTTCCCATATGAAAAAGCTATAGAGGCTAGACTTATTGATATACAAGAAAATATTAAGATCAAAGAGAGTATATTTGATGCTAAGTTTGCAATTGAACGAATGATTGACGCAGTCTTACTATTTTCCTTTACATCTATACGTTTCCTTTTTACAAATGCGGCAATTAATAAAAAAAAGGCAAAATAGAAAACAAATGTAACTAGAACAGGTGTATTTGCAGTGAAAGCACCTTCAAACCACCCATCAAGGGCAGATGTTCCAGATAAGCCCTTTGGAGGAGGATTATTTCGTTCTATTATTTCAATTAGGTTATTTCCAATTTCTGTTGTCCAAAAAAAAGTTGCTCCAATAATTGCAAATAAATGAACAATAATATTCCAAAAATTATTTTGTAGGTTTGACCACTTCATTTTTTAAGATCTCTCTAAAACTTAAATATTTCTAATTGATTGGAGCACTAAACTAATGAGAACAGATTCTATATCATTCGCTAAGTATATTTTTAGACAATAAAAAAACCAACATCCTATTGGGGGACTTGGTACTAGAGTCTATTCCTGTCATGCCTCGCGTCCTGTCGCTGTTCTTATTGTTATTATAGGAACATCCTGTCCTCGATGAGTCTATAATAGAGAAGCTACCTATTGGCCAATGCCCTAAATCAGTGTGTGCCCAGATGTACAAAATTTGCGTATATTTATCCCAAGAGTTGTCCGCAGAAAACTGTGATAATTTCAGAAATACGATCATTAAGAAATAAGGAAAAAACTAAATATTAAACAATTTTAAATCAAAAATATTGGCAAAAAATTCCAGAACTACTCATAAAAAAGCCGACTTGTGTCTTAGTCGGCTTGTTGGTGTTTCTAGTTTTATGAAAATATTTTAATTTTTTTTCGTATAACGCTCATTATATTAAATAAGTACGTCCCAAGCTATATCTAAAAAACGGTAGCTATTTAAAATCCAATAAATTTTGATGAATATTTACTAAATTTTATTAACACTGTAATAAATTAAAATTAAGATTCTCAATTATATCTAATAATTTATATGGGTTATTTAAATAACTATTTCGTAGAATAATCAGGAACCATTTTTGACTTTCATCATCATTATCATTTGGAGTAGTTAGATATTGACGTACTATTGGGTAATCCTCATTGTCATATTCAGACATTAATCCATAGCGTTGTAATATATGAGAGTGTTGCATAAATATATGATTTGGAATATGTAACCTCATTTCGACTTCCCTTGGATCAAACTCTAAGTATTCATCACCATGAGAGCTCAACATACAATGAGTATATAAACTACGTGTCTCGTAGGGAACTTTTGAAATAGTATTTATAAATGAATTAACAACCCCAATTATTTCCTCACTAGTCAGTCCATAATTATTTAAATCAAGAGCATTAATATTGGTCAATGGTTCCACAAAATTAGAAAAAGTTGCATCGATGAATACTTGTACATCCTTTTCATTTATATTGGGTGTATATGATCTATTTTCATGATCAAATTTTATTTTTTTCATTTTATCAACAGGATATTCAAAAGAATTATCTGTAGTTCTATGATGAGTAGGGCACATAAGTACTAAGTTGGAAATATGCCTTCTCTCTTCATTTGATTGTTGTGGGTTAAATCTTTCTCCCTCCTTATTTGCAGCTTCAATATGACAAATTTCACCAATAAAGTGTCCAAATCTATCCACCATTAGTTGTTTACAGTGGGGGAATGCACATTCATTTCTCGAAAGTAAATATAGAGCTCTTTTAGTGCTAGTTAATGGTTCAAGTCTTTTTACAATTTCCATAGATTATTAAATGTTCTAAAGCTAGTAATTTATAAAAGATTATAAATAGATCTATAGCATCAAAATAGGACTTAGAAAAATTTTTATCTAAAATTTTTACGCATTGAAACTTTGTAATTTCTCTAAAGTTAACTTAATACGGCTTATACGAGATTTTCAAAAAAAATGTAAAAATGGGAGTTTAGAACTCCCATTTCCTGTTTCGAATAACATGTTAATTTTACTGAAACTTTAAATTACTTTTCTAATGTATGTGATCTTGGTAAAAGATATGTAAAAAACTTTTCTTCTGGAGCATCAATAAAGTTTAGTTCTAAGAGATTCTTAGGAATAACCAGGGTTTCTGATAATTTGTTTTTCAATCTATTTAAACTTAATGAATAATAACGAGGATTCTTATTAAAGGTTTCTTGGTCTATACCATCTTCTAATTTTAGAATATTACTACCTTCTAAAGAAATCGATTCGATTTTATATTCTTCTTCTTCTACAAGAGTTACCCGAATATCTAATAGGGTCTTACGTTTTTTTCCAGGAATTACATAGAAGAGATTGGCATAACCTAATAAGGATTCATAGATAAAATTAAAACTTTCTTTATATTCATCAAACTCTATTAAACTAAATACATTATTAAATTGAGAAATTTTATAATTTTCTCTTATCTCCCCATTATTATCAAAAAAGATCTCAAAAAGTATTCCATCTAACAAAGCTTTTCTTCTTTGGGAAGACAAATCCTTAGTCCTTACACTGAAGTTATTTAGAAAATTTATCGCATTATCAGAACTTCCAACAGCTGATTGATAAATATTTCTACCTAAAAGAAACAACATATCGTCTTCAAGATTTTCTAGAAAACTTTCATCCAATTTGGCTATTGCTGGATTTTGTAAATACCAGTTATGTGATCTCAAACCATTAATAATTTCATTAAATTGCTTGTTTGAAGAGGCTGTAAAATTTTTATCTGCTATTACATCTTTGTGGTATGTTAGTGTAGAGGATAAGCTGACTTTAAAGCAAAATTCTCCTGTTAATGACGTATGTTCCCAAGATGTTTGTTTCCCATTAGTAATACTTGATAGCGTATTCCTAGTTCTTTTTAATACTTCCTCAATTGTTAAGTCTGGGGCAGTAATATGTCTTAAAAGAGCTTCTGTAAAAGCACCATTTTTTCCTTTTCCATCACTAGCTCTTTCACCGGGTGAAGTTGAGAAAGCTATTAGAGTACCTTTCGGAGCATAAATAGGAGCTAATTCCGTAGAACTCCCACCTCTACTTCTTCCAGAAAGAGGGTTATCTCTACAAGCATCTAAAATAATAATATTAGTTTTATTCGAACATTGTGCCATTTCTTCCATCAGACCACTCAAAGAACATGATCCTCGAAGCACACTTCCTTCACTATAAAATGAGGTGTCTACAGCAGTAATATAATTATCTCCGTTAAGCTGTATCCCATGCCCAGCAAAGTAAAATAGACCAACATCATTACTATTTAAATTATCTTTAAACGTTAATATTGCCTCATCAATTTCTTCAATTTTAGCATCTGTAAGTAAAGTTACAGTAAAGCCTAAAGATGTTAAAGCTTTAGCAATATCTACAGCATCATTGACAGCATTTTTTAATGGCATTTCTGAATAACTTTGATTTCCTAAAACAAATGCCGTTAATTTTCTAGTGAACATGCTAATTACCCCCTTTAAAATTCCTAGTAGTATAATTATTTTAAAGAAAGTTAATTCACTTAATTTCATCCCACTTAACATAATGGCTGTTATATGAAATAAAAAAAATGATATTTTTTTAACGATTTTTGAAAAATTATTAAAATTAATAGGATATCTAATAATAAATTCTTAAATGATAATAGCTATCTAATCTAGATAGCTATTATCACACATGGCTAACAGATACCACTTATCACGCACTTGGGTGGTAAGTTTACAGTTTTAAAACTGCTAGCTCTGATAGGCTACGGAATTATTATAACGCATTCATCCTATATAAGTTAAAGGTTTATGCTCTTTTTGGAGAGATGAGTGAGCTAAACCTTAAAATAGTTTGAGTCCTTTAATTTCTGTACGTCTTCTCGCTTAAACAATCTAATTTTTTTATCATTTTTACCCATATAATAAGGTTTGATCAGCTGTTGTTTTTGTAAGTTAGTGATATATGAATGACGCATACCAAGTAGAGTACTAGCTTCAGCCCCAGTTATGTATTCATCTTTTAATTTAAGAACTTCATTCAACTCACTTTTCTTTATAAGCTTCCAAAAGACCAAATCTTCAATTGTCAGAAAGCCTGTTTCACACCAATACTGGTTTAACCAATTTAATGGGCAATTTAATATTTCGGCAGCAGCTTCAAAGCTAACGTAGTCTTCACTCTCAATTTTTTGTTTCAATGAGTCTAAAGATATCCTATCAACTTTTACAGATGCAGGATCGAGATAATTTCTTGTGAGATAACCTGCATGTATCAAATATGATACAGCCCGCGCACTGATTTTCAATAATGTGGCAGCTTCAAGTAGAGAATAGCAGTGAGCTCTTACTGAATTCTTGGCGCCTTTCTTATGCCTTCCTGTGCGTGTTTTGTAGTTTACTATTGAATTAATATCAATCTGTTTAATGTTTTCTACAGAAGATTTTTCATAAATATTAATAGGTAACCCATCAACATATGGCCCACTAACAGGAGATATATTAATGCTCAAAAGCTTCTCAACTAAGTTTGTGGCATTAACTTCAAGCTTTCTAGCCAAGCTTGAGGCAGTTATATAATTTTTATAAAAATCTTCAAGTTTTTCATATGAGATAACTTTGACTATAGATACGTTATCTCCAAGGAGCCAATGAGTCTTACTTAGCTTTCTTGCTGTCTCAAAATTAATATCAAGTTTTGTGGCAATCTCAGAAATAGTTGGTTGTATTGGCTTACTCCTGTGTGTACTTTTAGGTGGAGTAAATATTTCATAATCTATAAATTTATTTTTTCTAATTAAAAGCTTCTCAATTGATGAGCCTTTAAAGTCTTCATGACCATAGTAGTTTTTACCTACCTTCAGAAAATCATCGGCAACAAGACTTTTCAGTCGCTGACGTCCAATGTTTAAAACAAGCCTTACCTCTTCCTGTGATAGAAAAAGCTCTTCTAATCTAGAGCTAGTGATTTTATAGCGAGAACATTTTTCTTCTACTAATTTTAGATAGTCACAAAAGTAGTGGAACTTCTCTTCTTCCTTTAAAAAAGGAAGAAGTTGAATTCTCGGATGGGCTAGATAAATTCTATTATTGATCCACGTACTCAATCTTTTTATTGAGCTTGGAAGGTCAGTAAAATACTCGTAAGTTATTTTTGTGTATTCTTCATCAGATAATGTATCTTGAAACTCAGCAAAGTTCTTTAAAGCTGTCCAATAAGAAGTAAATTCATGAAAAAAATCAGTATTTTCTTCTTCTAAAATTCTTATAAACCAATGAACAATATGGGCTGTCTTACAAAAAATTCTTGGTGCTTTTGTTCGATCCGTTTTACAAGAAGGGCATACCGTAATATGACCCTTTGCAAGTGTAACTGTCTCACCACATTGATGACATTTGTCTAGAAGTAATAAAGAATGTATTGGGCATGCATAAATTGGTCTAAAGAGCCATATTTTTTTAAAATAAGCTTGTTCATTAAGACAGTCAGGACAAAATGAAAATTCATGATGTAGCAGAAGGTTTTCATTGATTTCTAGCTGTCCCCATCTTTTTGGAGAACGACTGGTTGGGCCTACTCGTTCTAAAGCTACAGTTTGATAAGAAGAATTTATCCCTAAAACTTGTAGAGCAAATTTGAAGCGGGGAAGATCTGTCAAATCACAGTTTGGTGCTTGCTTAGTCAAGTAGGCAAAATTTTCTTTGCCTATTAGCGTATACACTGATGAATGCATATTAAGTTGTGCAGCTCTTAGTAAATAGCTAGCAGCGGATTCATCCTCATAGGGAATTGGTTGTATAAGTAAACCTTTATTATTCATAATTATATTTCCCTTATATTTGATGCTAATTGGCTGAGACTCATAGCAAAGGGATCCTGTTTAAAATCACTAATAAATAGGGTTATTCCAAATGCCCATGCCTGACTAAAATCATTTTGAGTAACGGTCGTTCTACCATCTTCTGATGCGATCATCATACTTTCACGGACCAGGCTCATTACATACGAATGATAGCCTTTGGTTGCCGCATAGATTTGCATACCTAAAAGGTAGCTATCTAACTCAGGGCTGAAATGAGTATTATGTTGAAGTGCTTTATTGGCGATTTCATGAAGAAACGAGTAAATCGTGCCACAGATATCTTTTGTACCTAAGGTAAGCGGAGATAATTTATAGTGAAAAGGGAACCTTCTTGCGATTTGGGTATCAACCTGAATAAGGTCTGCGAATTGGGGAAGCCCTACAAGACAGAAACTAATTCCGGTTTCATTAACTAGAGTTTTTATCCAATTTCCAACCGTAATATTCATTCTTGTTGAAGTTGGTTTACGATCAAAAAGATGATGAAACTCATCTAAAAAAACCAGTTTAGTTTCACATTGTATAAGTAAGTACGTAAGTCTTGAGGTGAGGTATTTTGTTGTTCCGATGTCATAACTTGGGTCACCTAGTTTGTTTAGCATTGTGATTGCTAATGATTTCACTGTTGCGGGTGAGGGAACTTCAACGTAAAACGCCGGAATGATAATTTTCTGTCGATCATTCTCTATTTTTATGGAATTTGGCATTTGAGCGATTACTGCATGACATAGAGTTGTTTTTCCAAGTCCTCCTTCAGATAGAAGCATACTTCCAATTGGTTCTTTATAAGCAATACTACGTTCAGCGCATTGCTGAATACCTGTATAGGCATTCATAAATTCCTCTGAAGTAATAACAAGATCATTAAGATAACTAACGGATTCAAAACTATTATTATTTTTCATCTTTTTTTTACCTCCATTGAGCCAAATCTAGTTGGAGACGCTTTATTCGCTTTATGGACTTTCTCGTAGATTTTTAGGTCTTCTTGATTGTTACTCGTATTTAAGCCTAGTTTTTCTTCTAGCTGTTGCAATTGTTTTGGAATATCAATTTTGATTTGTTTTAGTTTTGGTTTTTTTCTGACAAGATCGATTTGTATGTCTTGCATAAGCTTGTATAAGCTATGAAGATCAGCAAACTTCCCTAATCTTTGTCGATCTGAATCTGTGATAAGTTTTTTTCTTTCTTGTACTTCTAGATGGACTATCCGAGATAAATTTTGAGTGTATTCTGGATTTGTTGAGTCGGCTTGAATGACCACTTGTTTATCATTCGGCGAAAGAATATAGACAATGTTAAGATCAAGATCATCGACTAAAACGGTAACTTTTTTAATTCTTTTTGCTTCTAATACTTTTAATGCGTGGGAATAGTAAGCTAATCCATCAATTTGTACTTGCCCATGATTGATTGTTCTTTCAACAGGCCTACGACAAATAATTTTGGCGTCAGATACTGTTAGAAAAGATGGTTTGACCTGCTCAATTGCATCATTCCACATTAAAATAGGGGTTCTTCCAGTCTGGCTATGAATAGATTGCTGATAGACATCATTGATCCACTCATTTACGTATTCTTTTACTTGTAGTAATGAATAGCCTGCATTCTTCCCAGAATTGTAGAGACCACGTTCACCAGGATTTGAAAAGGTTGTACCAGATAACTTTTGAATGACTCCTTTGGTCAATGTTGAGAAAAAACGTTCAATATGAGGCTTGTTATTAGGGGTTCCAATTTGAGAGGGTGTGAGTGTAATTTTTAATTGTTCACAGACTCTTGCTAAGGAATTATTCTTAAATTCAATTCCATTATCTGGAATAATGATTGATGCAATTCCTCCAGGTAGTCCATGGTTTGGGCGCGTAATCATATCTTTAATAACAGCTAAAGTAGTCATCGCACTTGGTGGGAACATACTTATATATGTACCCACAATCGCACGTGAATATACATCAATAGCACAAGCCAAGTATGGTCGCCCGAGTACTTGATGGGTTAATGGATCAATCACAATAATATCTAAATAATGTGTGTCAATTTCAACCATATAAAGTGCAAAGGGGCTGGGACAACTTTTACCAGATGCTTGAAAAGCTTTATGTGCTATACGGCTCCCTTTTTTAATTTTAGTAACTAAATAAGGATCTAATTTTTCTATGTAACGTTGAACAGTTCTTCTACTGGGCAAATATTTTGTTGATATACCTTGTTCTATTAATTTACCTAATATGTATGCTTGAACATCTTTGCTAGTTCTATATTCAGGCTTTAAATAAATTTCATTAATACCCTGAGACATAATTTGATAGATTTCTGGAGGGAATCGAAGTGACTGATTACCTTTATAACTATTACTTAAACTGAGGTTATGATGACAACTACTACGGTATTTATTTATCCATCTTGCAACTGTTCTAGGGGAAGGAGGGACTTGATCACCGAGTTCTGTTGCAATCTCATCAATAAGCTTTTTTAAGGGAATTAAGGCTGTAGGTTCATATAGTTTGTAAAGTGCAGATCTTACATATCGTTCTTTCCGTTGAATTTCGCTACATTTTTCCGGATTGATGATTAATTTTTCGGGAGCAAAAATGCATTTGATTTCATCGTTTCTATAGTATTGTTCAAACGCTTCAGATGATAAGGTGAAGGATTTTCCACCGATAACAGCAGCGTAACGAATTTGTCCATAAGTAACATTAGTGATCTCAAAAACATAGTCCTCTTGATTACTAAAAGTGAAGCGAAAACCTGACTGAGGAATAAATAATGACGTTGGCATCTTAAATTCCTCCTTCTGTATCTAGGATGATCCTTTTATGAAAGAGTAAATAGTCACCTAATTCACAAGGCAAACCCGATTCTTGAAGGGTTCTATATATTGCTTGAATGTTCTGAAAAGCAGTTTCCTCCAGTGCATCCATTGCCTGATCAATTTCTAAAGGTGTCCATATTCGTTTATGACCCCTTTGATAAAGATATAAAAGATTTTGAAGCTGTTTTGTTGTTGGTAAGCTGAGTTGGTCAATAAGCTTAAACAATATCCCCATTTGATTAAGTATCTGAGAGACTTGTTCAAACTTCTGGAGCTCTTCTTGTGCCAGAGCCCTAATAGAGGGTTTCACTTCATGGATCTCAAATGATCCATCGATTTTTTGGACCAAAAAGTCTGGATAGGAGAAATTACTTCCTGATAAGGGGATTTTTAATGCCTGAGTACGGAAGCTTTTCACTTGGGTATTTTGTTCAAGGCAGAGTGCTTGAGCCAATTCGAGATGACTTTCAAGTGGAATTGCCCCACCAGATTTAGTGCTAGGAAATAAGGCTGTTCTGCGGCCAAAACACCCTTGATAAATTTTTCGTTGGCCGTGGAGGGTTGATGCTAAGTTAGGTTTAACCTGAAAAGCTTTTTCTATTTGTTCCCAAATAAATTGATTCAGATTACTTCTTCTGTTTTGTGGGAAAGGGTACATATATGTATTTCCAGTATTCCGTTACATCTCCAAAACTTTTTTAGAGATGAGTGAAATTCTTTGTTGCTTAAAAAATAGCAACAAGACTTGACTGGTGGCTTTATACGGAAGATACTTTGATTACCACGTCTTTGTATCTTTGCGTATAAAGTCACTAACGGATCCTTTTAGGGTCCGTTTTTTATTAGCTATTATTTAATCCATATTAGATATCTCCTTTGTTTTTTAGATTTGTTAGCCAATCAAGAACATCATTTGTATAAGCAAATCTGCCTTTACGATTTTCTATATTGAATGTTGAAAATGGTATTTGATTTCTAGAAATAGCTTGGCGAAAAGAAGCCGTGGACTTATAGCCCAATAATTTTGCTAAATCATAACCACCGATAATTTCGCCATATTTTTCTTTTATTTCAGCTACCAATAATCTGGATTGTTGATGAGTTTGCATCTTCAGTATCGCTTAGTTATACATAGTAATTATTCTAGAACTAATTATTTAAGATTCAACCTGCACGAAATTCTCCAATTTCGTGCCGAAAATAATGGGTAGACAATGAACGAAAAAAAGAAGCGTGGGCGCAAATCAAAAAACCCTGTAAATATTTATAAAACTAAAGTGTGGGTTGAATATTTAACTCAAACTGCAAAAATGAATGTGAATTCTTTAGAAAAATTGATCGGCGAGTTTATAAATGAAACCATAGACAAACCTTATAGATTAAGGCGTTATCAAAATGGGAGTCATAGTCCAGAGCTTGAATATATTGATTTAATAGAAAGGATTTACCCGGGTTCTAAAGCGATATTTGAGCATGTTCTATGGGAGGTTTTGTCTTCATTTAATTATAATCAAGATGAAATAAATGACTTAATTCAAAAATTAGAACCACGAGTAAAGTTTGAACTTATCAGTCGAGTAGAAGTGAACCCTATAAAAAGAAAACCTTTTAATGAATATACTGTTGAGTCTTTAACGAAAATTGGGTCAATTGACTGTCTTGTCGTAGCAATATTAATGATTCAAGAATCAATTTTTTTAGGATCAGAGAAACTTCGAGAACTTGCTTTAGAGTTGTATGCAGGATTGACAGAAAAAATAGCCCAAAATCCCTTATTCTTTAATATACATCCTGAGTTATTTGATTATATTGATAAAAATTTCAAGCATCACATCTTTTTAGCACCAAACATAAGACTTTCTGCAGTAATTTTTTGGCAATCATATAGAGATAATTTATGGTCAGAGGAAATGAAGCAAAAGTCTGAAATTCTTGAAGCAAGTAAAAGAGTAACTCCTAATAAAGAGACTTCACCAAAAACTCGCATAGAGTCTTCGGAGATGCCTTCGTATTTTGATTAAATTGTTTAAATTTCAATATGTTATTATTTTATATATTTTGAAAATTTTTCTAAGTGTGATTTATCTTTAAACATAAATTTGATCAAAACTTTACCTCTAATGTTATGGGGTAAAGTTTTGATTTGGAATAATTAATTTTTATCAATCTTTGTTGTAAGAGTTATATATCGCCAAGCATTTGTTCCATCATTTTTTGCTCTCCAGTTGGTTGCTTTAATGGAGGTTTTCCAATTTTCTGTGCTACTTGAGCAAGAATAGTCGCCAATCCATTTAGAGTTACGAATTTGTGTAAGCACTTCAGTTGTTAAACGATCGGGTGGAGGTAATGGTTGGCCATTTTTTACTGATCCAGCATTTATCATTACTGAATTATTATCACCTAAATAAGTAAATTGCCCATTTTGTCTGCGACATAGTCCTTGTAGCTTTCTATAAGGGGATGCTAATTGCTCTACCCACTGTTGATGAATAAAAATAGGTGATGAGTAGGTAGATACCCGCATTTCAAATTCATTATTGATCAGGACCGGCTTTGAAGGGTCATATGGTTGAATATGCCACTCATTAGTCAACATTTGGTTCACAGAGGTAGATGTACCTGTATCTTGAAATTTTGTTGTACAAGATGCCACGGTCATAACGCATAGAATTATTGGTAAATTTTTAATCTTTAACATCGTTCTAATTCTCAAATATCCTATTTTGGGATATTTTGAATTGTAACTGATATTGAGCCATGCGCTCAATACACGACCCTAGGTATCAAGACCTAATCAAGAGACTTATAGAACTACGTGAGTCAAAAAATGTGACTCAGGTCGAGCTTGCGCGTCGTTTGAACAAACCCCAATCTTATGTTTCTAAAATTGAAATTTTAGAAAGGCGATTGGATGTAATTGAGTTGATGGATTGGCTAGAAGTAATGAATACAAATATTAAAGACTTTTTGAGCTTCTACGATTTTTGAATATTGTAAAGCCTAGGTTATTCTCCTAGGCTTTTATCAGTTAATAGTTTTTAGATTGACTCTAATTTATTACCATGTTCTGTGCTATTTATTCTAAAAACGGGCTCTAAACCAGCTTTCTTATAGTCATAGATAATTACATCTGGATGATTTTTATCAATTCCTTGACCTACAGCAACACAAGCTGCATTTGGAGCTGTTATAAATAAATGTACTAGTTCAACTCCATGATCACTTTTGAATTGATGTAGTAATTTTTGTACTTGAGCCGTAAGAGCTTTAACATTTAATGGATGAGGTATACTTTTGCTGCCCATATGTTCGGGTAGAGTAGTAATCTCCACTACCTGATTATTAATAGCATCTGCTAATTGATTTGCTTTTTCTAGAACTCTATCTACTTTTGCTGTGGCATGGATACATAAAACAACTTCTTTATTTTTTTTAAGTTTATCTAGTCCAATTATTTCATTGAATGGATCTATCATACTTGGACTTGGCCATTCCCATTTTTGACTATCTCTAAACTTTAACATGGGTATAAATTCACCTTTACTTCCAAGTAATGCACCTAAACCAACTAAGGCTGGCATAGGGCCAAATGCAAAAATAGCGGCTTTATGGTGAGTCGTTCTGGTTTGGTTAATAATTTTTGCTGCCTCATTCTCAATATGATGAATCATCTGTGTATTGAATAGTTCACTATTCATAGTACTGTCACATAGGGGGATGAGACAGCCATTGACTCTATAACGTAATGGTAGAAGACTAGAGGAAATTTCTTTTAAGTTGGGATTGGAGGCGGGTTGCCCATGAACAGGCCAAAGAACCGAATATACTGGAATTGGCTCAAATGCAAGAGCATCTAGAAGTTGTTGAGCCATTTCACTATGTGCTTTTCGCATATTATTTAAAGTTTCTGCGTCATAATTACTAGGAGCTACTTTATCGATTAAGCGATGGTGTTTATCACATAGTAATAGAACATTATTAGGCTCGTCAGAAAGCATTTCAGATAAGAATGGTAAACCTCTCTCACCGTTGTCTGAAGATGCGATATTGTGTGCATTATAAGCAAAGTTTCCCTTTGCTCCTGTAAGCTGATCTATATCTAATCTTTCACCACAGCCTGTAAACATACAGCGTCCATGACTATCAATCATTAAGTTGGTAATAGTTTTACTAGTGAATTGTTTACCTCTACCAGTCTTTTTCTTATTACTGTAAAAGTCTTTTATAAACTTTACTTTTAATGTTTTGGTTTTTAGACTTACTGTAGAAAACTCATATTTTTTCCATATAGAATTTATTATTTCTAAACTTACAATATCATCGGACGTTAAAATATTATCCGTAGCTCTTAATTCAATAGTAGATCTAGTACCTGAAAGATAATCTAGAAAATTTAGCAAATCTATTTCGCAGAGATTCACCCGTAGAATAGATTCGATTCTTTCTGAAGTAATCAATAAGATTAATAAATTTTTGTTTGCCTTGCTTATGAATAGTCCAATTCTATCCCAAACTAAAACAGATTTTATTCCATCGATGTATGATTTAGCTGTTAGTAAGTTATCTAATGGTTCTAATTTACTTTGTATTAGCTCAAATTTAGGCAGAGAATTGATGTCACTCATGTTTTTTATTAAAACCTCAAGGCTGAAGATGTACTTAAATAGCTATTTTTAATAGTGTAAATTTTAACTTCCTGAATTCCAACGATAATAAAAAATAGTCTTCTATTCTGATTTCTCGCTATACAATTATGCCAATCTTTCTTGTCAATGAAAGAAGGGGTAGGTATCAATTCTGGATGGCTATGCCATGTACCCAAATAAACAGATGTGCCATTTGAGGCTTTATATTTATCTTCAAGAAAGCTTTGATGAAATGGATCTTTCATAACAAAGTTATATCTAGTTCTAATGTCCAGTTTTTGTGGGGTAGTGACAAATTCTAATTGAAAGACTTCAGTGCCTTGAATTTGATGTCCTATGAGTATTCCACACGCTTCTTTAGATTTAGGTGAGATTTGACGATATTGTTCCCATATTTCAATGATATTTGAAGGGAGATGAACAGTAGCATCAGAAATATGAACAGTTAATTGGTCATTCATTACAAATATCACATTCTGAATTTAATAGTGGTGTGATTAGTAATGATTTTGAAAAGGCATAATAACGGTCTGTTAATTCTAAATTTTCATTTAAAGCGTCTATGGAGCAACCTTTCCAGCTTACTTTTGAAGATTTTATTACTTTTCCTTGTAAGAATTTTAATGCCAGATCGGTAGTTATATTTGCTGTTTGAATTGCAGATAAATTCGAATATGGAAGAAAAGCGTTTCCACATCCTGAAAGATTTCTAGTTAAATCCTGATTAGGTTTCAAAAAATTAAGATTAGATACTAAACCTCTGCATAAGTTCTTATTATCAACATACGCACATCTTAAACATCCTTCAGATTCAGGGATATCTAAAATAGCATGTCCACCTACTCCAAATCCCTCTGTCCAAGTATTAAGAACAGCAGTCTCTACATTATTTTTCAGACAGTAATCATGAAAAATTCGTTCTTTTGTTGGAGAGCCTATCGCAATGATGATGAGGTCATATCCATTAAGAATGGAATCATTTCTAAGATCTAATAAGCATCCATTAACAGGAGTAATATTAATCCATGGATATTTAGTAGCTATTCTAAATTGTAGGCCTATAGTCTTCTTTTGATTTAAATAATTTATTGGTAAATAATGTCTATATATATTTTCAATAGACAGGCTATCTGAATCTACAAGTGTTAAGTTTCCTAAACCACATGATGCAAGTTGATCTGCAATATAACCACCTACTGATCCACAGCCTACTAATAAAACATTTTTATCTTGAAGATTAGGGAAAGCACCACCACGAGGTATTAAACTTGATTTATCAAATAATTTAATTGAGCATGCTTCTATATTCCACTCAGAAAAGTTTTCTAGTTTAAGAGGAAAAGCTTTATTAGCTTTAGATTTTTTATGTTGAAATTTTAAACCAAACCAAGATTTTCCGGATGGAGTATCTATATTAAATATTACCCAAAAAATATTTCTTCTAATTTGTGCAAATGTGGTTAAGAAGAGATGTTTTGTATCAGGAGATAATAATTCGATATGTTCTAAAAACCATAAAGGAAGGTCTGATGCTGTCCAGGGAATAGACACAATATCAGGTAGGGGAAGAATACAACCCAAATCAGGATTAACTTTTCTTTGAGCTATTTGTATTTTAAAAAAAGGTTCTTTGGTTTTTAAGTCATAATCTTCAGGATGAACTAATATACTACTTTGCAAACCATACTTACCTTCAGGAGCATAAACTCTTAATTTACAAAATTTTGATGAATCTACAACACAGATAATGTCATTGAATTTTGTATTGTTTAGACTATACCAACTGGCTAAAAACTCTCTTAAAAGTTCTTCCTTATTCCAATTTAGATCAGTTAAACATTTTGTAAGTAACTTAATATGTCTTTCAAGCGAATCTTCAAAAGCTTTTTCTGGAACTTCATAATTTACTGATACTGCATCAGAAACGTTAATACATAAGTTTGCCAGATTGTAATCTTCAAAAGACGTACTATGAGCAAGTCTAGGAAATTTTTGTGGATCTTTTAGATAAAATGAAGGCATTTCTTTTAATTCATTAACTTTAAAATGAATTAATGTAATTTGATCTTTTCCAATCAAAAAATTAACTTCTAATATGTCTAAATCTTGCAGTTTAGCCGTGGACACGTAGTATCCACGACTTTGTAAATGTTGAATAATTAGTGAATAGTTCATGCGCCTTGAGAGGTCCCTACAGATCCTGCTGAGGCAAAAACAACTTTAGCTGCTTCATTCTTAGAACTATTTTGGGAACTTTCAGGAAAATCATCGCCGAACACAGTTCTTAGTAGGCCACATTGTTTTGACTCATCTGTTTCATCAATAACTTTTTGTAATGTAGTTCTAAGATTTGATAATTTATTTCTTAATTGAGTACCTGTATTTATACTGCTACCTGAAAAGATATCTCTATATGGCGAAACAGGTAGATAAACTTCTATCTTCCATTTATTGTCTGGTTGCGCAAGAAAGTAATTGGAGTTGTCTATAATTTGATCTATGGTTTTCTTCAATGCCTCTAAATCATTTTCCAAGCCTTCATCATTAATTGAGGACTGAAATTTTTGTTTAAACATTACAGTGAGGCCAATAGAAAAAACTTTTCTACAAGTATCTTCATGAAAATTAAAATTTCTCCATCTTTTTATATACCGCGTTAATCGTTTAAATTGAAGAAGCTTTTCGGTTTCATAGATTCCTGAATTATCTTTTTGATTTATCCAGCTCTGTAAACCTTTAGGATCTGAATCAGACCATTCGCGGTTATTTTCATCAGAATTTTTTTTACCGACGGCTAATTTATAAAGACCAGAAGAGGACTTGCTATAAATTGGAATATCAATGTGTAAATCTTCACTCTGATAATCTGCTGTAACACATGGTTTTTTTATTTTTGCATTTTTAAATCCTCTATTCTCTAAAATATCTAATACAACTTTTTTAGGAATAGTTGGATCTTCTGGGGCATCATCTTCTTTTATGACAATTGCTCTATCAATATCAAAGTCTTTTCCTTTTTCCTTAATTGTAGTGCTTGTCGCTAATGATCCTTGAATAAAATCTTCTTGAACAGGATATCCATTTTCTTTAAATTTCTTACGAATTTCTTCAGTAATACTATCATCTTTTTCTCTCGCTTTTTTATATTCATCAGAATAGCGAGTAATATAAATCTTACCATCGAATGTTAGAAATTTGTTCTGTAATCCCATATTTACCTTCTTAAACAGTTATTCATTCTGAAATTGATTAATTGTTTGAGGCAGAATTGCTCCTTAGCCAGAATTAGCCAAACATTTATATTCAATCTCAATAGTTAAAGTTTTAAAGTGAAATTTTTTAATTATCCAATAAGAAACCTAAGTCTCTTATTGGATATTTATTAGAATTTTTATCAATGACAACTTATGTGTCGCTCAATGACATTTTATGCGTCGCAAATGACAACATATGTGTCGCGTGACGATTAAACTTACCAGCTTAACGCACCACCAGTTTGGTAGTCAGTTACGCGAGTTTCAAAGAAGTTCTTCTCTTTACGTAAGTCCATCATCTCAGACATCCACGCAAATGGGTTAGTTACACCAGCAAATTGCTCTGGTAAACCTAACTGAGATAAACGGCGGTTACAGATGAATTTCAAATATTCTTCCATCATGCTTGCATTCATACCCAATACGCCACGTGGCATTGTGTCACGAGCATATTCGATTTCAAGCATCGTACCTTCAAGAATCATTTGAATGACTTCTTGTTGGAACTCGGCAGTCCATAGGTGAGGGTTCTCAATCTTGATTTGGTTAATCATGTCGATACCAAAGTTCAAGTGCATAGACTCATCACGCAAAATGTATTGGAACTGCTCAGCAACACCGTTCATCTTGTTACGACGACCCATACTCAAAATTTGTGTAAAGCCACAGTAGAAGAAGATCCCTTCAAGTACACAGTAGAACGCGATCAAGTTACGAAGTAAACGTTGATCGTTTTCAGGCGTACCTGTGTGGAAAGTAGGGTCACTCAATGATTGAGTATATTTCAAGCCCCAAGCTGCTTTACGTGCAACTGATGGAATCTCGCGGTACATGTTGAAGACTTCGCCTTCATCCATACCTAAAGATTCGATACAGTATTGGTAAGCGTGAGTGTGAATTGCTTCTTCAAACGCTTGACGCAAAATATACTGACGGCATTCAGGGTTAGTAATGTGACGGTAAATCGCCAATACCAAGTTGTTCGCAACCAAAGAGTCTGCAGTCGAGAAGAAACCTAAAGAACGCATAACAATAGTACGCTCATCTTCGGTTAAGCCATTTTCAGACTTCCAAAGTGCGATGTCATGGTTCATGTTCACTTCTTGCGGCATCCAGTGGTTTGCACACCCGTCAAGATACTTCTGCCAAGCCCATTCATATTTAAACGGCACAAGCTGGTTCAAGTCAGCGCGACAGTTAATCATGGCTTTGTCGTCAACTTGAACGCGTTGCGCGCCCATTTCTAACTCTTCCAGGCCAGGAGCAACATCCAAATGTTCTAAGGCTTCAGATGCTCGAGCCATTGAATCGGTTGGATTTGTTGATCGCACGGAATGGGTTCCAGCGGATTGTGGAGCTGCCACGCTCTGCGATGATGGCTGCGCAGCAGATACATTCTGCGAATCAGACGTTTTTTCCGGTTGGATGGGCGCAGACTTGTGTTCAGGTGCAGCCGGTTTTTGCGAATCATCTTCAAAATCGTCCCAACTAAGGATAGACATATCAATTCTCTCAAAATTTATACGCCCAATTAGGAGAAACTTATGAAACAAATATTGCCAATATTGTTCAGAAATTCAGTGGGCGAATTTAGTTCTTAATAAGTTGACTACTATTGTAGTTATCAAATGATAATTTTGATAGCTGTTTTAAGGGTGAATAGATGATTTTTGACCATAATATAGATTATATAATTGTTTTTGAATGCAATAAAAAAATGTAAAAAAATCATCGTCTTATGTTTTATTTTATAGCCTTTATCACCCCGATCTAGGTCGAGGTAATAAGGGACTTTGTTTATATTTAAAGGATAAATTATCCTTTAATATTCCTAGGATCATTTCCGTTTGGAATAGTGTTTTTTTCTCTGATAAGTTGATTAACTCCTTTAATAGTCAATTCACCACCACCAGAGTTTTTCAACATAGTTCTTGCAGAATCAATAGCATTACGTTGTGTAGTATGGGTTGAAGAAGCACGGCTATTGCCATTAGCTTTATTTACCCATTCATTACCACGTTTATATACCATTCTGTCAGTTGATTTGCTCATAAGAATACTCCTAAATTTTGAGCCATTAACAACGGTTAATTTGACGATGGCTTTAAACTAGTTCAGAATATTCCCTAGCTGTTTCGTAAGAATAGTCATCGCCCAAAAGATAACCTTATGTCTTTTGGGAAAAGGGGGGCATCGTTGACGCGATGTTTCCCTTTTTCATTTTGGTATTTAGAGAATAATTTCTCCTACATAACCAAAAGAAATAATTCATTAATTTTAAAATTATTTATTTTGCTTACGCTGTTGCTTACGTATCGAGATAAATGCGTAAATCATCGGTATATAAAAGAAAACAAAGGAAAAAACTAGAACCGCGAGTCCTAACTGATAGTTATGAGTCATTTGGAACATAGTTTTTCCCATTAATTTCTAATGTGATTCAGAATTTTTGTCGTAATTACCATAATAGTTATGGTTTGTGATGTTATTTATAATTTTCGTATTTTGCGAATTGTTTCGATTCGCTCTATATGAAAATTTTAAACTCACTGTGTACAAACTTGCTATTACACCTATTAAACCTAAAACACATATTACTACTAAGCTGTCCATTGAAATCACCACTAAATTTGGCGATTTGGCTATCTCTGACTATAAACAACATCCTAGATAGCCAAATACTGGCTATTTTCGGAGCTAATTAATTGTTTGGATTAATTAGCTCTACGGATAAATTGCTTTTTTAATCAGTGATTACTGACAAGCTTCGCAATCAGGGTTGTCGATTGAGCAAGCCATTGGTACAGGAGCTGCTTGAGTAAAGCCGTCTTCTTCAACTGCTTCAGGCTTTTTCGCTTCTACTACTGGCGCTGCTGCAGGTGCTGCCGCTTCTACAGTTGCAGGTTTAACCGCGTTTAACGCACCTGTGTTAATTGTAGATTTTTCAGCAGAAGTTGCACCTAAAGCTCGGAGGTAATAAGTCGTCTTAAGACCACGTAACCATGCCATCTTATAAGTGATGTCAAGCTTCTTACCGTTTGCACCAGAGATGTAAAGGTTAAGAGATTGTGCTTGATCAATCCATTTTTGACGGCGTGATGCAGCATCAACAATCCAGCGTGGCTCAACTTCAAACGCAGTAGCAAAGATTGCTTTTAATTCTTCAGGAATACGAGCAATTTTTTGTACTGAACCTTCAAAGTGTTTAAGGTCGTTAACCATTACTGTGTCCCAAAGGCCACGGTCTTTTAATGCACGAACAAGGTAAGGGTTAATAACAGTGAACTCACCAGACAAGTTAGATTTCACATATAAGTTTTGGAATGTTGGCTCAATAGACTGAGAAACACCACAAATGTTTGAAATGGTTGCAGTTGGAGCAATCGCCATTACGTTTGAGTTACGCATACCGTCTTTTTGAACTTTGGCACGTAAAGTGTCCCAGTCTAAACGTTGAGTACGGTCAACTTCGAACATACGTTCTGGACGAGATTTAGCAACAATTTCTAAAGAGTCGATTGGAAGGATACCTTGATCCCACAATGAACCTTTAAATGTTGAGTAAGCGCCACGTTCAACAGCCAAGTCACTTGAAGTTTGGATTGCATAGTAGCTAATCACTTCCATTGACTCGTCAGCAAAGTTCACAGCTTCATCAGAACCGTAAGCCATACCCATTTCGTAAAGCGCATCTTGGAAGCCCATGATACCCATACCAACAGGACGGTGTTTCAAGTTAGAGTTTTTCGCTTGTGGTACAGCGTAGTAGTTAATGTCGATAACGTTATCGAGCATACGAACTGCTGTTTTAACCGTACGCGCTAACTTTTCACAGTCTAATACGCCGCCTTTAACGTGTTGAACAAGGTTGATCGAACCTAAGTTACATACTGCAATTTCGTCTTGGTTTGTGTTTAACGTAATTTCAGTACATAGGTTAGATGAGTGAACTACGCCAACATGTTGTTGTGGTGAACGTAAGTTACATACATCTTTAAACGTGATCCAAGGATGCCCGGTTTCGAACAACATAGAAAGCATTTTGCGCCATAAGTCTTTCGCACGTACTTTCTTGTGCAACATGTTCTGTTCTTTCGCAACAGACTCATAGTATGCATAGCGTTCAGCAAACTCAGCACCAGTTAAATCGTGGAGGTCTGGAGTTTCAGATGGAGTAAATAGTGTCCATTCGCCATCTTCAAACACACGTTGCATAAATAGGTCAGGAACCCAGTTTGCAGTGTTCATGTCATGAGTACGACGACGGTCATCACCTGTGTTTTTACGAAGTTCTAAAAATTCTTCGATGTCTAAGTGCCAAGTTTCTAGGTATGCACACACAGCACCTTTACGCTTACCACCTTGGTTTACCGCAACAGCAGTATCGTTCGCAACTTTAAGGAATGGAACAACACCCTGAGATTTACCGTTTGTACCTTTAATATAAGAGTTCAAGGCACGTACAGGTGTCCAGTCATTACCTAAACCACCAGCCCATTTAGAAAGCATCGCGTTGTCACGCATTGCACCATAAATGTCATAAAGGTCGTCACCAATCGTTGTTAAGTAACAACTTGAAAGCTGTGGACGTAATGTACCTGAGTTAAACAGGGTAGGCGTAGAAGCCATGTAGTCAAAGCTAGACAACAAGTTATAGAACTCGATTGCACGCTCTTCTTTATCTTGCTCATTCAGTGCAAGACCCATTGACACACGCATGAAGAATAATTGTGGTAATTCGAAGCGAACGCCGTTTGAGTGAATGAAGTAACGGTCAAATAGAGTCTGTAAACCTAAGTAGGTAAACTGGTTAGAACGTTCAGGCTGAATTGCTGCTGCTAGTTTTTCTAAATCGAACTTAAGCAAGTCTGGTGAAAGCAAATCAAGCTCTACACCTTTTTTCAAGAATGCTTCAAGTGCATTATTTTCAGCTGTATCTGCCGGTAAACCTAAGAATGCTAAACCAGTGCTGACCAACTCATCACGGAGCAAACGCGCAGTTACGTATGTATAGTTAGGTTCTTGTTCGATACGTGTACGTGTTGCCATCATCATGGTTGTTGCAATATCGCTTTCTTTTACGCCGTTATATAAGTTTTTAACGGTTTCATCGATAATTGCTTCAACCTCAATACCTTCTAAGCCTTCAGCAGCTCTATTTACAGTTGCTTTCAGTGCACTTAAATCAAGTGGTTGAAGCTGACCGTTTGCATCAGTAACTTGCAAGGTAGGGTGGTGGTTTGAATTTGTTTGCTGACGAGCGCTAGCACGTTGTTCGCGGTAAATTACATAAGCGCGGGCAACTTTTTGTTCCCCAGTACGCATTAAAGCAAGTTCTACTTGATCTTGAATTTCTTCAATATGGATCGTACCGCCCGATGGTAAACGGCGTTTAAAAGTATTTAATACCATTTCCGTCAACTGGGTAATACGGTCATGAATACGGCTTGAATCCGAACTCTGTTGACCTTCCACAGCAAGAAAAGCTTTACCAATCGCAACAGAAATTTTCTCTGCATCAAATGCAGCAACATCTCCAGTACGCTTAATCACCTGAATTTGACCAGGAGTCGAAGTAATTACGCTCATGCCAGCATAGCTCCATTGTCACTTTTGTTATGTTCATAGACCGTTTGAACCGAGCAAAAAACATGCCACGATATTTGAGGGATAAACACAAGACTTAGTAGTTAAAGTTTATTTTCAACACAAGATACGGGATTTTTTAAGCTAGATCAATCTTGACTTTTTAGTAATTTTTTATCTGTATGATTTGTCGGGAGATAGCATACCAAAGCTATGAAAAAACACTTATAGATAACTTTGTGGATAACTCAAAAAACAAACACTTGAGTGAATTTAAATTCATCTAAGAAATAATTTGTTTAATATTCATACATAGGAAATATGAATAGATTATGACATATAAGAATAATAAACAGATATCAAAAATACTTGAAAATTCAAAGGTTAATAAAATGCAACAAAACATGGTTGTCATGTATCAGTTTGGTGAACGCCTACTTGTTTACAATGTAAACGTGTGTATATTGCAAATGATAAACGAATGTATCTGCAAGATTTTTAAGATGCATGTAATGAGATTTATAGGGGCAATGATATGAGCCAAGAAGAAAAGTTACCAAAGATTCTGATCGTTGAAGACGACGAGCGTTTAGCGCGATTAACTCAAGAATATTTAATCCGCAACGGTTTGGAAGTTGGTGTAGAAACTGACGGTAACCGTGCAATTCGTCGTATTATTAGTGAACAACCAGATCTTGTGGTCTTGGATGTCATGTTGCCGGGTGCAGATGGTTTAACCGTTTGTCGTGAAGTTCGCCCACACTACCATCAACCAATTTTGATGTTGACTGCGCGTACTGAAGACATGGACCAAGTACTTGGTCTAGAAATGGGTGCAGACGATTATGTCGCTAAACCAGTTCAACCACGTGTATTATTAGCGCGTATTCGTGCACTATTACGTCGCACAGATAAAACTGTTGAAGATGAAGTTGCTCAACGTATCGAGTTTGACGACCTTGTCATCGACAATGGCGGCCGCTCTGTAACGTTAAACGGTGAACTTGTTGACTTTACAAGTGCTGAATATGACTTGTTATGGTTGCTTGCATCAAACGCTGGTCGTATTTTATCGCGTGAAGATATCTTCGAACGTTTACGTGGTATCGAATACGATGGTCAAGACCGTTCAATCGACGTACGTATTTCACGTATTCGTCCAAAAATTGGCGATGATCCTGAAAATCCAAAACGTATTAAAACTGTACGTAGTAAAGGTTACTTGTTTGTTAAAGAAACCAATGGATTGTAAAATCTGATTAAACTTCCTATAAGGTTGGTCGAGTGTTTAAACACAGTATATTCCTGCGAATATATGCGGGGCTGGTAATTCTTGTTGTTTTGGTGGCTGTTTTTGGGTATTTACTGGTACAAATTATCAACTACCAACGCGCACAAGAATACCGAGAATCTTTAACTGATGGTATTTCTTATGTCATTAGTGAAGGGGTCGCTCGACAACCTGGGAAGCAGCAAAAGATAGATTGGATTTCTGATGCATCTGATTTGCTCGAACTTCCAATTTACTATACTGATGCAAGTAAGGTTGAATTGTCTCGAACCGAGAAAAAGCGGATTGAAGCGCAAAAATCTGTTGTTCGTTACGATGCCAGTAATAGCATTGCGTATGTCATTATTGGATTGCGTGACGACCCACAACATTACTTATCTATAAAAGTCGACAAAATTAGTGAACGCCAAATGAAGGCGCTCCCTATTTTTGTACTCGACTACTTAATGTTTTATCCGGGGCAGGAACAAGAGTACCTTGCCAAGATTCAAAAACACTTTTCATATCCAATCAATATTCAAAACATTCAAGATGTAAATCTGGACTCTGAACAGATTGGGCGTTTACGCCAAGACCAAAGTGTCATGTTGTATAAAGATAGTGCAACAGTACGTGGTACGACCATTTCGATTGTCTCTCCAATCCCGAATCATCCTGCACAAGTGTTAGTGTTGGGTCCTGTTCCAATGTTTAACTGGATGCCTTTACAGCTTTCTGCGGGTATTACCTTATTTAGCTTATTCTTATTAAGTTTGGGTGTTTACGGTTTGATTTTGCCGCTAGAGCGCAAAATTCGACAAGTGCGTTATGCATTAAACCGTATGAAATCGGGTGATTTGTCATTGCGTGTTCCGATTGAAGGAAGTGACGAAATGGCTAACTTGGCTTCAAGTTATAACAATATGTCTGATCATATCCAGCGTTTGATTGAAGCTCAACGTGAGTTAATGAGAGCGGTATCTCATGAACTCAGAACGCCTGTGGCACGTATTCGCTTTGGTACAGAAATGTTAGCCGAAGAAGATGACTACAATCACCGTATGCATCAGGTCGACATGATTGATAAAGATATTGAAGCACTCAATACCTTAATTGATGAAATCATGACTTACGCAAAACTAGAGCAGGGTACACCTTCGCTAGATTTTGCAGAAATTGTACTCTTTGAAGTGTTGGATCAGGTTGCAGTTGAAACCGAAGCGTTAAAAACACAGAAAGAAATTGAACTCATTCCACCGCCTTTATATGTGAAAGTAGATGCAGAGCGCCGTTACCTTCACCGTGTTGTACAAAACCTAGTAGGTAATGCTGTTCGTTATTGTGATAACAAAGTGCGTATTACTGGTGGTATTCACAGCGATGGCATGGCTTTTGTCTGTGTTGAAGATGATGGTCCCGGTATTCCTGAACAAGATCGTAAACGTGTATTTGAAGCCTTTGCACGTTTAGATGATAGCCGTACACGTGCATCTGGTGGGTATGGTTTAGGACTTTCGATTGTAAGCCGTATTGCTTATTGGTTTGGTGGTGAAATTAAAGTAGATGAAAGCCCAAGCTTGGGAGGCGCACGTTTTATCATGACGTGGCCAGCACATCGCTTTAAACAGCCGCCATTAAAGGCAAATAAAAAAGCACCTGCATAAGGTGCTTTTTTATTGGTTTATTTATAATTGAGTGGCATCAGGTTCTAAAATTGGTTTCCCGCTTCTTAAACTGTTTAGCGCATCTGTATTAAAGTCAATTAACAGCGAATTGTTTTTAGCATCGATTTGATATTTTTGAATAAGAGGCTGGTCTCCATTCAAAGTTTCAACTCTATATGAATCCGCAATATGTAAAATGCCTTCTAGATTTGTTGTGGTTGACGCGAAATCTTGTCTAAAAATTTCATAGACATCTCGCAAGTCAAAAATGGCATTATCTGCATCTGGGTGTTTTTGAATATAGCTTTCTATATGTCGCACGAGTAATTGTGCAAACAAGTAATAGTCTGGTTTATGCGTATATTCTAGATTCATACATTTTTCTCCTTATTATCTGTTATTAGCATACATGGCAAAACAGAAGTTATTGTATAAAATTCATTACACTAGATGATGACTTTAAAATATTACAAAGAAATAAAAACTCGGTTACGTCCTTGGCGCTTTGCTTGATAGAGTGCGTCATCTGCTTCTTTAAACAAGCTTTCAATAGATCGGTGGTAGTTTGGAGAATATAAGCTAATGCCAATACTGACCTGTACAAAAATAGGTAATTTGCCATAAACATATATTGGTTGCTGACTAATTTTAATTCGTATTCTTTCTGCAAGTTCAAAAGCAGCTTCCTTAGTCGTGTCAGGAATAAAAATTGCGAATTCCTCACCTCCAAAACGACCCAGTAAATCATGAGGGTGCAGAATATTTTGTATGGTGGTTACACAGGTTTGTAAGGCTCTATCACCAATCAAGTGACCATAACTGTCATTCACCTTTTTAAAATGGTCGACATCCAACATAAAAAATGCAGAGGTTTTATGTTCTTTTTGTACTTTTTCTTGGAGTAAACGAACCGATTGTAAAAACTGACGTCGAGTTAAACTCGATGTGAGTTCATCATGGGCAATAGCATGTTGTAATTTTTGAATTAATTCAGAATGAAGTGCACTAATACTGGAAACAGTAAGTGGTGCAATGGTCATCATGATTAGCCCTATACGGATAGAAATAGTATTGCTTAAATAATCTTGTGGATACAGTAATAAATAATGACCAGAAACATGATAAATAATATACGCACTCGTAAAAGAGGTAATGAGAGCCACAATGATGGGTTTATAGCGTATAGCGCACCAGATTAATGCGGCAATTGGATAGAGTAGGGAACCTGGACCTGAGTCATAATAACTGACAGCTATTGAAATGAGGACAGCCAATAAAGGCAGAAAATCAACAGCCTTTACATATACTTGATTACCTTTAATGTAGTTTTTTATTTTAAGGTAAGGAGGGAAATTTAAAATGATTGGCAATAACAGTAAGGCATTTTGAAGTTCTGATGTAACCCAATAACCAAATTCAGCCCAAAAACTGCCAATCATAAATTTGGTATTAAACATCGGTACAAAAGTTGCTGCAAAAAAAGCACCGGTTATGCTACCAATACCGCACAGAGCAAATAAAACCAAGTAAGAATAGCCTCGATAGGCAGCTTTTATATAACGGCCAAATAACATTGCAAGTGCTAATGTCATGACGACATATAGGTAATTTGAGGCAGTTAAAATAAGGGTGAGAAAAAGAGGAGTGCCCTTAACTAAATCGGCAATCATGTAACCGATAAAAGCTCCTGCAAAACTACCCACTTGTCGTGTTTGCGGAAATCGAATGAGTAGACCTAAAAATACGGAGTTAGCAGGCCAGAAAAATGCAAGAAAACTAAGGGGGCGAGATGCAATTCCAATAAAACAGCATATTGAAATAATGAGAGTAAATAGCAAAAAAAACTTCAGGGAAGAAGAAAATGAAAATTCACGAAGTGAGTATGGCATCAGCTGCCCTTAATGATAAACACTCTTATCCAAGAGTAATAAAATATTAATGCATGATTAAACATTCATCATAATTCAGAGGGGAAGATGAATACAATAAAAAACCGTCTAATATTATAAAAAAGTAAGGTGTTTATTTTGACCGATTGAGCAATTGTGCAAATAATATTAAAAATCAAAAAATGAAAAAAATCATTACAACTAAGAAAACTATCAAATAAACCGATTATAAGCGGTGAAACCCCCTCTACAAGACATAGAACAATACTTTTGATTGGAAAATCATCCAAAAGACTAAGACGCTTCAACTAGCATGCGAAATTAGAAATCAGGTACAATTGGCGGGATTAATTTTGTGTTTGGTGTATTCAAAGGCCAATACATACATTCTTTGTTAAATAATAGGCCTGCCAGGAGTTATCCCCGCATGAGTGCCATTACTCCATACGACTGGGCGATTATCGCCTTCGTGATCGGCGTTACATTTCTTTGCGTCTTTATGCTCACAGTTCCCTTACTCCTCGGGGGAAAATCGTGGGGACGTGCTAAGCAAGAGCAGTTTGAATCAGGTGTCGTGAGTGCTGGTGGCGCTCGCATTCGCCTGTCTGCAAAGTTCTATCTAGTTGCAATTTTCTTCGTGGTTTTCGACTTAGAGGCCCTTTACCTCTATGCATGGTCTACTTCTGTGCGTGAAGTAGGGTGGTTGGGATATACCACTGTTGTAATCTTTGTCGTTGATCTATTAATTGCGCTTGTTTATGCCTTCTCTGTAGGTGCTTTAAGTTGGGCACCGGCAGATCGCCGTAAATTAGCTGGTGAGAAGATTAAAGTCGGTTCACCAACAATGGACATTGCTGAAATTACACGCTTTAACTCTATTGAAGAGCTCGTAACTGACCCTACTGGCCAGATTCCAGCCCAATCATCAGGTCGTGTTAAGTCAAAAACTACACCTGCATTGTCATCTGAAAAGGAGTAAGTCGGGATGAAATATACTCTGACCCGCGCGAATCCGGATGCTGATCAATACCCATTGCAAGAACGCCAAATTGTGACTGATCCGCTTGAAGAGGAAGTGAATAAAAACGTATTCATGACTCGTTTAGAGGATGTCTTGCATACAGCAGTAAACTGGGGACGTAAAAACTCTTTGTGGCCATTTAACTTTGGTACCTCATGTTGTTACGTTGAATATGCAACGACTTTAACAGGCGTGCATGACTTGTCCCGTTTCGGTGCAGAGGTTATTCGTGCTTCACCTCGTCAGGCTGACTTGATGATTGTTGCAGGTACCTGCTTTGTAAAAATGGCTCCGGTTATTCAACGTTTGTATGAACAAATGTTAGAACCTAAATGGGTTATTTCAATGGGTGCTTGTGCAAACTCTGGAGGTATGTACGACATCTATTCAGTAGTACAAGGTGTAGACAAAATTATTCCTGTTGACGTGTACGTCCCAGGTTGTCCGCCTCGTCCTGAAGCATTAATTCAAGCGTTAATGCTTTTGCAAGACCAGATTCAATTAGAGCGACGCCCGCTTTCTGCCGTGATTGGTGATGATCTTCAGCCAGTGTATAAGCCAAAGATGATGCCAGAACGTGATCGTAAGAATGCGCAGCGTATTGCCGTTAAAAACTTACGCTCTATGGATGAGATTAAATAATTTTTTGACGGTGTTTTGACATATCTGACCGATATGTTCATCGAGAAAATTGACAGAATTTGTATTAAATAGGAAGCCAAGCCAATGGCTGAAACTGACATTGCTATGCCAGAATCAACACCAGTTGATTCACGCCCAGCATTTGCAATCGTAGAAGAGCTCAAAACCAAGTTTGGTGAGAACTTCTATGTGCAGGCGACTTTTGAAGAGTTTCCAACAGTCTGGGTTGAGCGCGCACGCGTGCAAGAAGTCCTCATGTTCCTGCGTAAAGTGGAACGTCCTTATGTAATGCTGTTTGACTTATCAGCGATGGATGAGCGTTTACGTCAACATCGTGATGGTTTACCAGCATCTGACTTCACTGTGTTCTATCATTTATTATCGCTTGAGCGTAATAGTGACATTCGTATCAAGGTTGCCTTGAACGAAAATGATCTTAGCCTCCCGACAGCGACAAATATCTGGCCAAATGCCAACTGGTATGAACGTGAAGCTTACGATATGTTCGGTATCAATTTCGAAGGGCATCCAATGCTCCGTCGTATCTTGTTGCCAACTTATTGGGAAGGTCACCCGCTTCGTAAAGAATATTCAGCACGTGCGACAGAATATACGCCGTATATGCAAGACAAAGCGAAGCAAGATTTCGAACAGGAACATTTACGCTTTGTACCTGAAGACTGGGGTCTTAAGCGTGGTAACGCTGATGAAGACTTCATGTTCTTGAACTTGGGTCCTAACCATCCATCTGCACACGGTGCGTTCCGTATTGTATTGCAGTTAGATGGCGAAGAAGTGAAAGACTGTGTTCCTGATATCGGTTATCACCACCGCGGTGTGGAAAAGATGGCTGAGCGTCAAACATGGCACTCTTTCATTCCTTATACTGACCGTGTTGACTACTTGGGTGGTTGTGCGCAAAACATGCCATATGTAATGGCAGTTGAACAGCTTGCAGGAATTAAAGTTCCTGAGCGTGCACAAGTGATTCGTGTCATGTTGAATGAGTTGTTCCGTATTAATAACCACTTACTTTACTGTGGTACGGCAATTCAGGATGCTGGTGGTATGACACCAGTATTCTATATGTTCGCAGACCGTCAAAAAGTATACGACATTGTTGAAGCAATTACGGGTTACCGTATGCACCCAGCATGGTTCCGTATTGGTGGTACAGCACACGACCTTCCAAATAACTGGCAAAAACTTGTTAAAGAATTGCTAGAGTGGATGCCAAAACGTCTCAACGAATACTACACAGCTGCGCTTAAAAACTCTGTGTTTATTGGTCGTACACGTAATGTTGCTCAATACGATGCAAAATCTGCACTTGCATGGGGTGTAACTGGTACTGGTTTACGTGCAACAGGTATTGATTTCGACGTTCGTAAATATCGTCCATACAGTGGCTATGAAAACTTTGATTTTGATGTGCCAGTTGAGTATGAAGGCGATGCCTACGCTCGTGTTCTTGTTCACTTCCGTGAAATTACTGAGTCACTCAAAATTATCAAACAGTGTTTGGATAACATGCCTTCGGGTCCATATAAAGCGGATCACCCATTGGCTGTTCCACCACCAAAAGATAAGACGTTACAAGATATTGAAACTTTGATTACGCACTTCTTGAGCGTGTCATGGGGTCCTGTCATGCCTGCTGGTGAAGCGTCATTCATGACTGAAGTTGTGAAAGGTGCAAGTACTTATTACTTGACTTCGGATAAGGCAACGATGAGTTATCGTACTCGTATCCGTACACCGACGTTTACTCACTTACAGCAAATTCCTTCAGTGATTAACGGCAGTTTAGTGTCTGACTTAATCATTTATCTGGCGACCATTGACGTGGTTATGGCTGACGTGGATCGCTAAGAGGTAACGCAAAATGATGATTCTGACTGATAAAAAACCACGTGTGAATGTTGAAGGGATTTTGACTGCTGAAGAAATCCATGAAATTGAACATCACATTGGTCACTATCCATACCCACGTGCAGCTTCTTTAGATGCATTAAAGTGCGTACAGCGCCGTAACGGTTGGGTAGATGATGCTCAAATGAACGCCATCGCACAATTATTGACGATTAGTGTGGCAGATTTAGAAGGTGTAGCAACGTTCTACAACCGTATCTATCGCCAGCCTGTAGGTCGTCACGTAATTTTGCTTTGTGACTCGATTGCTTGCTTCTTAATGGGTGCTGAAACATTAGCTGAAGCATTCCAGCGTGAATTAGGTATTCAGTTTGGTCAAACGACACAAGATGGTCGTTTTACACTGCTCCCAATTTGCTGCCTAGGCAACTGTGACAAAGGCCCAACGTTAATGATTGATGAAGATACTCACGGTTTAGTTGAAGTGACATCAGTCAAACAGTTATTGGAGAAGTATGTATGAATACTGAACCAAAACCAATTTATGGCGACGGTAATCCGGAAACTCATCCACTGACTTGGCGTTTAAGCAAACAAGATGCCGTACATAGCGCTGACGACTATGAAGCACTTGACGGTTATGCTGGCTTTAAAAAAGCATTAGGCATGAAACCTGCTGAAGTGCTTGAAGTCATTAAAGCTGCAACTGTAAAAGGTCGTGGTGGTGCAGGCTTCCCAGCAGGGATCAAATGGTCTCTTATGGCGCCAAACGATGGTGGCCCACGTTACTTGATCTGTAACGCTGATGAGATGGAACCAGGTACCTTTAAAGACCGTTTGTTGATGGAAAAACTTCCTCACCAATTGATCGAAGGTATGTTAATTGCAGGTTATACCTTAGAAGCAACTCAAGGCTATATCTTCATCCGTGGCGAATACATCGAAGCTGCTCAATACCTAAATGAAGCGCTTGAGCAAATTCGCGCTAAAGGTTACTTAGGTGACAACATTTTAGGTTCTGGCTGGAACTTCGAGTTACACGTACATACTGGTGCAGGTCGTTATATCTGCGGTGAAGAAACTGCATTGATTAACTCACTTGAAGGTCGTCGTGCTAACCCACGTACTAAACCGCCATTCCCGCAAGTTGCTGGTGCATGGGGTCGTCCTACGATTGTGAACAACGTTGAAACTTATAACAACTTGCCAGCAATCATGCTTCGTGGTCCAGAGTGGTATATCGGTTTATCAGCTGGTAAATCAAAAGACCCAGGCACTAAGATTTATGGTGCGTCAGGTAAAGTTAAATTCCCTGGTCTTTGGGAACTACCATTTGGTACGACTGCACGTGAAGTAATCGAAGATCATGCCGGTGGTATGCGTGAAGGCTTAAAGCTTAAAGCATGGTTACCAGGTGGTGCGTCAACTGACTTTTTACCTGCAGATACCATTGATTTACCAATGGATGCTGAAACCATTATGAAAGCAGGTTCTCGTTTAGGAACATGTTTATTGATGGTGGTAGACGAGACTCAATGTATGGTGTCGTTGACCCGTAATCTTGAAGAATTCTTTGCGCGTGAATCATGCGGTTTCTGTACACCGTGCCGTGATGGTTTGCCATGGGCTGTTAAAGCGCTTAAAGCACTTGAAACAGGTGAAGGTAAGAAAGAAGATATCGATCATTTACAAGAACTTACTCGTAAGTTATGGATTGGTAAAACTTTCTGTGCCCACGCACCAGGTGCGATGGAGCCGCTTATGGGCGCACTCAAACATTTCCGTAGCGAGTTTGAAGCGAAAGTGACGAATCGTCCTGTCGTGCAAACTAGCAACGTAGAACAAGCTTAAGGGATTCGACTATGGCTACAATTCATGTCGATGGAAAATCGTACGAAGTCAATGGATCAGAAAACTTGCTACAAGCATGTTTATCCCTTGGCATTGATATTCCGTATTTTTGTTGGCACCCATCCTTAGGTTCTGTTGGTTCATGTCGTCAATGTGCCGTAACTCAGTATGCAAATCCTGAAGATACGCGCGGACGTCTTGTGATGTCATGTATGACACCAGCATCTGACAATACCTATATCTCGATTGAAGACAAAGAAGCAACGGATTTTCGTGAATCTATCGTTGAGTTCTTAATGACCAACCACCCACATGACTGTCCGGTGTGTGAAGAGGGTGGTCACTGTCATTTACAAGATATGACTGTAATGACTGGTCATGACCGTCGTCGCTATCGTTTTACTAAGCGTACACATTACAACCAAGAACTAGGCTCATTCATTGCGCATGAAATGAACCGTTGTATTGCTTGTTACCGTTGTGTTCGTTACTACAAAGACTATGCGGGCGGTACAGACTTTGGTGTGTTTGCCAATGCATCGCGTGTTTACTTTGGTCGTCCAGAATCAGGCACTTTAGAATCTGAATTCTCTGGTAACTTGACTGAAGTATGTCCAACAGGTGTATTTACCGATAAGACTCATTCAGAGCGCTATAACCGTAAATGGGATATGCAATATGCACCAAGCGTGTGTCATGGCTGTTCTTCAGGTTGTAACATCTCTCCGGGTGAGCGTTATGGCGAAATCCGTCGTGTAGAAAACCGTTTCAATGGTTCGGTTAACCAATACTTCCTTTGTGACAAAGGCCGTTTTGGCACAGGTTATGTAAACCGTGCAGATCGTCCACGTCAACCTCAGTTCCGTAATGGCGAAACAGTAGCAACTGTTTCTGTTGACCAAGCTTTAGATCAAGCAATTGCGAAACTTGAAGGTAAAAAAGTTTTAGGTATCGGTTCACCACGTGCAAGCTTAGAATCAAACTATGCATTACGTGAACTTGTAGGCCAGGCAAACTACTCAACAGGTGTTGCGCAAAAAGAGCAAAAACTTGTTGAACTTGCTGCTTCAATCATGCAAACAGAAGGTATTTACAACCCGAACATGCGTGAAATTGAAAGCTATGATGCAGTATTAATTTTGGGTGAAGATTTAACCCAAACTGCACCACGTATGGCTTTGTCAGTTCGTCAAGCTGCGAAAAACAAAGCTCGCGAAATGGCTGCAAAAACACGTACGCCAGATTGGTTGGCTGAACCAGTACAACGTATTGGTCAGGAAGCGAAATCTCCGATCTATATTTTGGCTGCAACTCAAACTCGTCTTGCTGATGTTGCAACTGGTGAAGTTGTTGCCTCTCCAAATGACATTGCGCGTTTAGGTTTTGCAGTTGCTGCGGCAGTTAAAGGTGAAACAGTTAATGGTTTAGATGACGATGCAAAAGCATTTGCTCAAACTATTGCAGACACTTTAAAAGCAGCAAACAAACCGTTAATTATTGCGGGTACGAGCTTGCAAGATGCTTCAATTATGGAAGCTGCAGCAGAGTTAACGCAAAACCTTGGCTCAAAAGCTGGTTTAAGCCTTGTAGTTCCTGAAGTGAACTCTATGGGCTTGGCATTGTTTGGTGGCTTAAGCCTTGAACAAGCATTTGCTCAAGACTACGACACACTTGTTATTGTTGAAAATGACTTGTTCCGTCGTTTACCAGCTGCTCAAGTTAAAGCAGCACTTGATAAAGCTGAAACAGTAATCGTACTTGATCACAGCGAAACAGAAACTGTGAAACAGGCGGATATTGTGCTTTCAGCAGCAAGCTTTGCCGAAGGTGATGGTACTGTTGTAAGCCAAGAAGGTCGTGCTCAGCGCTTCTATCAAGTTTACGATCCAAGCTACTACAAACCTGAATACGCGATTAAAGAATCTTGGCGTTGGTTGCATGCCATTGAAACTGGTCTTAAAGGTAAGCCAGTTGATTGGACATTGCTTGATGACGTGATTGAAAGTATCGTTAAAAATGTTCCGGTACTTGAAGCAATTCAAGATGTTGCACCAGATGCAGGCTATCGTGTACATGGTTTGAAAATTGCTCGTGAACCACGTCGCTATTCTGGTCGTACAGCAATTCGTGCACCTTTATCTGTTCATGAACCTAAGCAACCGACAGACCCAGACTCAGCATTAACATTCTCTATGGAAGGTTATGTAGGTCCGCAAAAAGCTTCTTCGCTTGTACCATTTGCGTGGGCGCCAGGTTGGAACTCTCCACAATCTTGGAACAAATACCAAGATGAAGTGGGTGGTCACTTAAAAGGTGGTGATTCAGGCGTTCGTTTATTTGACCGTTTAGCAAAACGTCCAGCACGTAGCTATGTTGCTCCAACTGCAGTAGTTGCAAACCCTGAAAGCTTCCGTCTTGTACCAATGCACCATATTTTTGGTTCTGGTGAATTCACGATTAAAACACCTGCAATGGAAACTCGTATTCCTGAAGCTGTATTTGCTGTAGGCGAACAAGACGCAACGCGTTTGAACCTACAAGAAGGTCAACGTATTACAGTTAAAGCAGGCGAAACTACAGTGAGCTTACCTGTACAAGTAATTGAATATTTACCTACAGGTTATATCGGTTACCCAGTTGGTTTAGCACCGACAGTATCCTTAGCTGAGCCTGTTTCAGTGGCATTAGGAGTGTAATTCATGAATCAAGAAATTATACGTCAAACGCCACTTTGGGCTGAGAACTGGCCAATTGCTTATGCAGTGGTTCAAGCAGTTGTGATTTTGCTTGTCGTTGTACTTGTTGCTGCATTGATGTCTTTTATTGAGCGTCGTTTACTTGCTTGGTGGCAAGACCGTTATGGTCCAAACCGTGTTGGTCCTGGTGGTATGTTCCAGATCGTTGCCGACATGCTTAAGATCATGTTCAAAGAAGACTGGACACCAAAATTTGCCGATAAATTAACTTTCCGTTTAGCTCCGGCAGTTGCGATGGCAACTGCGGTGCTTTCGTTCATGGTTATTCCTGTAAGCCCTGCATTGGGTGTTGCAGACATGAGCATCGGTCTGTTGTTCTTTATGGCTATGGCTGGTATTGCGGTTTATGCAGTGTTATTCGGTGGTTGGTCATCAAATAACAAATATTCATTACTCGGTGGTTTGCGTTCAGCTGCTCAAACAATTTCTTATGAAGTGTTCTTGGGCATCTCGTTAATGGGCGTAGTTGCAATCGCTGGTTCATTTAACCTTCGTGAAATTGTTGAAGCTCAACGTGACGTTTGGTTCATCATTCCACAATTCTTAGGTTTCTTGATTTTCGTGGTTGCTGGTGTTGCGGTAACTCACCGTCACCCATTTGACCAACCTGAAGCAGAACAAGAATTGGCTGAAGGTTACCATGTTGAATATGGCGGTATGAAATGGGGTATGTTCTTCGTTGCTGAATATGTAAACGTTGTACTTATCTCTGCATTGATCGTGACTTTATTCTTTGGTGGCTGGTTAGCGCCATTCAATTTAGAAATTCCATTTATTCCACCAGTGTTCTGGTTTGTGATTAAAACAGCATTCTTCGTAATGATGTTTGTATTGGCACGTGGTTCTTTAATGCGTCCACGTTACGACCAAGTCATGAACTTCGGTTGGAAAATTTGTTTGCCGCTGGCGTTGGTTAACCTATTGGTAACTGGTGCTGTGATTCTGATGAATCAGGCCTAAGACAGCAGGGAGTACAAAATGTATAAAATTCTAGCTGGAGTTGGGTCAATCGTTCGGACGTTATTCATGGTATTTACCCATGGTTTCCGTAAACGTGACACAATTCTTTATCCAGAAGTACCAGCAGAGGAAATTGTACCACCTCGCTATCGTGGTCGTATTATCTTGACACGTGACCCAGATGGGGAAGAGCGTTGTGTGGCATGTAACCTTTGTGCGGTTGCATGTCCAGTTGGCTGTATTTCACTGCAAAAAGCTGAAAAAGAAGACGGTCGTTGGTATCCGGAGTTTTTCCGTATCAACTTCTCTCGTTGTATCTTCTGCGGTATGTGTGAAGAAGCATGTCCAACGACAGCGATTCAGTTAACTCCAGATTTCGAGTTGGGCGAATACGTACGTCAAGACCTCGTATATGAGAAAGAAAACTTACTCATTTCAGGTCCAGGTAAATACCCAGACTACAACTTCTACCGTGTAACTGGTATGGCAATTAACGGTAAAGAGAAAGGTCAAGCACAAAAAGAAAGTGCACCAATCGATGTACGGAGTCTATTACCATGATGTGGCCGTTTTATTTGATGGCGCTCGTGGCCATCGTTTCTACGGTTCGTGTAGTGACTAACACGAACCCTGTACATGCATTGCTTAGTCTGATTGTTTCATTACTAGCTGTTGCTGGTATTTTCATGATCGTAGGTGCGCCGTTTGCCGGCGCCCTCGAAATCATTGTTTATGCTGGTGCGATTATGGTCTTGTTCGTATTCGTTGTGATGATGCTTAACTTAGGGCAACACACTGTGGAACAAGAGCGTAAATGGCTTTCTTCAGATGCTTGGGCATATCCAGCACTCATGAGCTTTTTACTTGGCTTGCTTTTAGTTTGGATGCTTGGTGGTGAATATACAACCATCTCTGCACCACTTGGAGCACAAGTAATTGGACCAAAAGTTGTTGGTCAAGCGCTCTTTACTCACTACTTATTATTGGTTGAAGTTGCCGCGATGTTATTGCTAGCAGCCCTTGTTGCAGCATACCACTTAGGTAAACGTGAACCAGGTGCAGAAGAGGAAAAAGAATAATGGGCCAGATCCCTTTAGAACATGGTTTGATTGTTGCAACCATTCTTTTTGCACTCGGTTTTTACGGTGTAATGGTGCGACGCAACCTACTATTTATGTTAATGAGCCTTGAAATCATGATGAATGCTGCTGCGTTAGCATTCGTTCTTGCGGGTAGCGTATGGGCACAACCAGATGGACAAGTCATGTTCATTCTGATTTTAACCCTTGCTGCGGCAGAGGCGTGTATCGGTCTTGCGATTGTCCTTCAGTTCTATCATCGCTTCCATCATTTGGATGTGGATGCTGCTAGTGAGATGCGCGGATGAGTTATTTATATCTAACAGTATTATTTCCGCTAATCGGTTTTATTTTATTGGCGGCAGGGCGTGATAAGCTCTCTGAAAATGTTGCAGCAATTATCGGTGTGGGTTCTGTAGGTTTATCTGCATTATTTGCATTGATTGCTGGTATGGCATTTACCAACAGCGGCCAACAGGTTTTTGTTCAAAACCTTTGGACATGGTTCAATGTTGGTGGTTTCGCTCCTGGCATTAGCTTACATTTAGATGGCTTATCTTTACTCATGATGGGCATGATCACAGGTGTTGGTTTCCTAATCCACATCTTTGCATCATGGTACATGCGTGGTGAAGAAGGTTATGCGCGCTTCTTCTCTTATTTCAACCTATTCGTTGCAAGCATGCTTGTGCTTGTATTGGGTGACAACTTAGCGTTGTTATTCTTAGGTTGGGAAGGCGTAGGTCTATGCTCTTACTTGCTGATTGGTTTCTATTATGCAAACCCTGCAAATGGTTGGGCAGCGATCAAAGCATTTACAGTTACTCGTGTAGGTGACGTATTCCTACTTATCGCTTTATTCTTGCTTTACCAACAATTTGGTACGCTTAATACTCAGTACATCGTTGAACACGCAGCAGAAATCATGACGAAGAGTTCGTCACTTACTATCTGGACTGCATTAATGTTGTTCTTAGGTGCTGCTGGTAAATCTGCTCAAATTCCATTGCAAACATGGTTGGCAGATGCGATGGCAGGTCCAACACCTGTTTCTGCATTAATCCACGCAGCAACAATGGTAACGGCTGGTGTGTATTTATGCTGCCGCCTATTCAGCGTATTTGAGCTTGCACCTGAAGTGATGCAATTCATTTCGGTAACAGGCGCTGTAACTTTATTAGTTGCAGGTTTTGCTGCTCTCGTGCAAACAGACATCAAACGTATTTTGGCTTACTCAACAATGAGTCAGCTTGGTTATATGTTTATGGCTGTAGGTGCAGAAGCGTATCAAGCTGGCCTGTTCCACATGTTAGCTCACGCATTCTTCAAAGCATTATTATTCTTGTCTTCTGGTGCAGTTATTCTTGCTTACCATCACGAACAGAACATTTTCAAAATGGGCGGTTTGTTCTACAAAAACAAATTCCTATTTGCATGTTTCGCGATTGGTGGCGGTGCATTAGCAGCGATTCCATTCTTAACAATCGGCTTCTTCTCAAAAGATGCGATTCTTGGTGAAGTTTGGGTACAAGGTCAATCAATTGCTCTATACCACACTTTATATTGGGCTGGTGTAGCAGGTGCATTCCTGACTTCAATCTATACCTTCCGTTTAATCTGGGTTGTATTCTTCGGTAAAGAAAATACGCATTACCATGAGATTAAAGGTGCAACTTACTGGGCGCCATTAGGTATCTTGGCAGTATTGTCTACTTTTGTGGGTGCTGCATTAAAAGGTCCAGTAGCTGGTATTTTAAATACAGCAAAAATTCCTGAATTCCATGTTGCTGAACAATTTGTAGAAGGCATGCATGGGGCAGAGCATTTAGCTGTAGGCATTGCGCTTGTTGGTTTAGCTGTTGGTATTGGTCTATTTGCATTTGCTTACGGTGCAGTGAAATCGTTTGCTCAAACAAGTCTTGGTGCTGGCTTAGCTCATATTTGTCGTACTGCATTTGGTTTCGATGCGTTGTATGACATCGTTTTTGTTAAACCTTATTTATTCTTCGCCAAACTATTTGGTCGTGATCCGATTGACAGCTTATGGCTTGTTCTTCCTGCGCTTGTTAAAGGCGGAAACAGTTTCACAAGCTCACGTCAAACAGGTTCATTGCGTGAATACGCATCAAGCATGTCACTCGGTGTAGTGGTGTTATTGATGATCTTGATCGTTATTCAGGTAGTGGGGAAATAAAATGGAAAACAATTTAATTTTACCCGCGCTGATCCTTGTTCCGTTCATTGCAGGTTTTACTTGTTGGTTAGTCGATAAACTCGACAAAACTTTGCCACGCTGGATTGCCTTAATTGGTATGCTCATTACCTTGGGCTTAGGTCTTGCACTTTGGCAAAATGGTACTTATAGCTACGAGTTGGGCTCAAAAGTCCCAACTTGGTCAGCTGAGTTCTATTTACCTTGGATTAAGTCTCTCGGTATTGGCATTCACTTAGCTGTAGATGGTTTGTCTTTACTCATGGTGTTGTTAACAGCTTTACTGGGTGTACTTGCTGTTGGTTGTTCATGGGGCGAGATTCAAAAGAATGTTGGTTTCTTCCACTTAAACTTATTATGGAGTTTAGGTGGCGTTATTGGCGTGTTCTTGGCAATTGATTTGTTCCTATTCTTCTTCTTCTGGGAGATGATGCTTGTACCAATCTACTTCTTGATTGCGTTATGGGGTCATAAGGGTTCAAACGGCCGTTCACGTGTTTACGCTGCAACTAAGTTCTTCTTATATACACAAATCGCTGGTTTAGTGATGTTAATCGGTATCCTTGGCCTTGTGGTCTATGGCTACATGATGACTGGTATGATCGGTTTTGATTACAACTATTTATTAGCTGTAGCGAATCGTTTACCTGCTGGCTTCGCGTATGGTTTCATGATCTGCTTCTTTATCGGTTTTGCAGTGAAGTTACCAGTTTTCCCATTGCATGGCTGGTTACCAGATGCGCATGCTCAAGCTCCTACAGCGGGTTCTGTAGACTTGGCTGGTATCTTGATTAAGACTGCAGCGTACGGTTTGCTCCGTTTTGTAATTCCATTCTTCCCGGCAGCTTCTGCACAGTTTGCAGATATCGCGATTATTTTCGGTTTGATTGGTATTTTCTACGGCGCTTGGTGTGCTTACCAGCAAACTGACATGAAGCGTTTACTTGCGTATACGTCGATTTCACACATGGGCTTCATTTTACTTGCAATCTATGCAGGTAATATTTTGACCTTCCAAGGTTTAATGATCATGATGTTGGCACATGGTTTGTCATCTGCTGCATTGTTCATTATGTCTGGTCAAATCTACGAGCGCTTGCATACACGTGATTTGCGTTTGATGGGTGGTCTTCGTGGTCAACTCCAATACTTACCATTCTTCTTAATGTTCTTCGTAGCTGCTCTTGTTGGTGTGCCAGGTTTAGGTAACTTTATTGGTGAATTCCTGATTTTGATGGGTTCATTCAATAAATATCCTGCCTTCACGATTCTTGCTTCTATCAGCCTTGTATTTGCAGGTTTATATGGCTTGATCTTGATTCACCGTGCTTTATTTGGTGAGCCAAACCCTGAACAAAAGCAACACTACACTAGTCCATTAAAAGACTTATCTGCTCGTGAAGTTGTTATTTTGATGATTTGTGCGATTGGTCTCGTTTGGCTTGGTATCTTCCCGCAAACATTCTTGGATGTATCTCATTCAAGTATGCAGTGGTTGGTCAATAGTTATGTGCCAGTACAAGAAGTCGTTGAAACTGTTCAGCAAACAGCTACTCAACTTGACCATGTGGAGATCCAATAATCATGAACTTCACAGTATCATTCTCTACGCTTATGCCTTTAGCACCGGTGATGATTGTTGCTTTGACAACAGTCGTCGTCATGTTGTTAATTTCAATAAAACGTAACCATAATTTAATCGCAACAACTTCTGTTGTCGGTTTAAACCTTGCTGCACTTTATATCTTGCTAGAACTATTTGGCGGTAAATTTGTACCGGCAAATGTGATGGGCATGTTTATGGTTGATCCATTTACTTTGTTCTATCAGTTCATGATTCTAGTTGCATCATTGGCTTGTTGTACTTTGTCTCATGCTTATATCGAGACTTATAAAGACAACCGCGAAGAACTCTATCTTCTGTTACTTGCTTCTGTAGCTGGTGCAATGTTGATGGTTGCAAGTTCTCACTATGCATCTTTCTTCATTAGCCTTGAGTTAATGTCGATTCCTGTATATGGCTTACTTGCTTATACATATCAACGTAGTCAATCGCTTGAAGCGGGCATTAAGTACCTTGTGCTTTCTGCAACAGCTTCTGCAATGTTGTTGATGGGTATGGCGTATATCTACGCTTATACTGGTTCGCTTTCATTCTATGATTCTGTTCAAGCTTTATTTGGTGCAATCAAACAGCCAATGGTGTTATTAGGTTTAGCACTCATTATCTTTGCTGTTGCATTCAAATTATCGCTTGCACCGTTCCACAAATGGACACCAGATGTATATGCAGGCGCTCCAGCTCCAATGGCAACTTTCTTAGCGACTGCTGCTAAAGTTGCAACAATTGGTTTGTTCGTACGTTATTTGCTTGCTTCTGGCGCAATCATGGTGAACTCGCTAGTGACTGTTTTGACAATCATCGCTGTATTGTCAATTTTAGTCGGTAACTTGCTCGCTGTTCGTCAAGTGAACTTAAAACGTATTTTGGGTTATTCATCTATTGCTCACTTTGGTTATTTGTTAATTGCTTTAATCAGCATGACATATGCAAGCTTAGGTAGCGTAACTGTGTATGTGGTGACTTATGTCTTAACAACTATTGGTGCCTTTGGTGCAGTAGCGTTAATGTCTAGCCCATATAACAATGTAGATGAAGCTCAAAGCCTTGCAGACTACCGTGGTTTGTTCTGGCGTCGTCCAGTACTTACAGCAACATTAACAGTCATGATGTTATCTTTGGCTGGTATTCCATTAACAGCGGGCTTCATTGGTAAGTTCTTGGTTGTTATGGCTGCTGTAACGACTCAACACTGGTTCTTAGCTGCAATGATTATTGTAGGTAGTGGTATTGGTTTGTATTACTACTTACGTGTGATGGTTGTTATGTATATGACTCCACCTGAAACTCCTCGTATTGATGCTGATGCACATTGGGGACAAAAAGTGGGTGGTTTAATGGTGTTGGCTGCTGCTGCATTAGTAATTATTTTGGGTGTATATCCAGATCCAATGATTAATTTGGCGTTAAAAGCAGAAATTTTATCTCCATTACATTTCATGCTTTCACAACAGCAATAATTCTTGTGTACAAAAAAGCCTCCAAATATGGAGGCTTTTTTTTATTGATAGTTAAAAAAAGATTATAATAAATACGTTTTTATATTTTTAGGTAACATCTGTGGCCATTCAAGAAATTCGTCACCCACTTATTCGTCATAAATTAGGTTTATTACGTCGTGCTGACATCAGTACTAAGAATTTCCGTGAGCTTGCTCAAGAAGTGACTATGTTATTGACATATGAAGCAACCAAAGATTTACCAGTTGTGGATTGTGAGATTGAAGGTTGGGCTGGCAATGTTACTACTCAGCGTATTGCTGGTAAAAAAATAACGATTGTACCAATTCTACGTGCAGGTATTGGTATGCTTGATGGCGTACTTAACCTGATTCCAAGTGCCAAAGTCAGTGTGTTAGGTCTTGAACGTGATGAGGCTACGTTAGAAGTACGTACTTACTATAAAAAGTTAGTTCCAGATGTGGCGAACCGTATTGCGATGATTATTGACCCAATGTTAGCAACGGGTAATTCTTTAGTTGCTGCCATTGATGTGCTAAAGGCAAGTGGTTGTAAAGATATTCGTGTTATGGTGTTAGTTGCAGCTCCTGAAGGAATTGCAAAAGTAGAAGCAGCACATCCCGATATTCAGCTTTATACTGCATCTATTGATGATGGCTTAAATGAACATGGTTATATTGTTCCTGGTTTAGGCGATGCTGGCGACAAGATTTTTGGTAGTGTTCAAAAAGATTAATTTTTGACATAGCAATAAAAAGAGACTTCATCAAACCGTATATTTTTTTAAGAGCGGAATTGAAAGTCTCTTTTTATTTACCGCAACGATTGGATGGGAAAAAATAGGGGAAAGATCATGAAGCAAGAGTTTTATGTTGGAAGAGTAAAACAATATAACGCCGATAAGGGATTTGGTTTTATTTCAACCACTGAAGGAGATATTTTCTTTCATATTTCTGATTTCCCTGCATCAGAAGGTGAGCCAAAAAGAAATGAAAAAGTAAGATTTCTTGCAGCGGATAATCAGGGGAAATTTAAAGCGATCAAAATTGAGCGTGTGGACCCAAACCCTGCAAAAACTAAAAAAAATAAAATTTCGGAACACAATAAAGCGATTACCAGTGAGTTATTGTCAAATTTCCGACGCTAGGTGAACTAAGTCTTATGCATTAAAATTACTTAAATAATGTATTAAGCAATTACTTTGGTTGATGTTTAAAAAATTAAGAGATTTAGCATTAAGGGAGATATAAGTTTCCCTTAATTTTCTTAAAACGAATAATAAAATTAAAAAAAGGGGAAATATGAATCAACGGGGAAAAATCAAACGCAGCAAATTCAAGCTGAGTTCAAGTGAATACATCAGTATATTTACCGTTATGGTCTTAGTCATTGTTGCGTGTGTGAGTTTTATGGTATTGCACTATCGTCAGGAGGCTCAACAACGTGCATCACATGAGAAAGTGCAATTATTAATACAGCAGCAGAAGCAGATTATTAAGGAACAGCGCGCAGCTTTGGGTAAATTGCCGGATATTCAACTATCTGAGAAAACGAAAAAGGCTTTAGCATTTACTCCTCAAACAGTTGCTTCTCAAACAGCTCCAGCCCCGGAACGAGTAAATGATGAAACATCAGTTTTTCATTGTGATGGGCGTGAGTATTGTTCGCAAATGCATTCTTTAGAAGAAGCACGTTGGTTTGTAAGAAATTGTCCGAACACTAAAATGGATGGTGATCATGACGGTGAGCCGTGTGAAAATGACTCACGATGGCATTAGAAAATCAGGCTTTAAGCCTGATCTTCATCGCAGAATTTTAAAAATGCTTTAAGGCCCGGACCTTGATATTTTTGGCGATGCACCAGCATATAAAGCGGACGAGTCAGTTGCCAAAATGGTGTATCTAAAATGACGAGCTGACCTTTTTCACTTAAAGGTTCAATTGCTAATCTAGAAATACAAGACATTCCTAAACCACCTGCCACTATTTTTAAGATTGCTTCATTGTGACCAAGCGTTAAGCGAATGTTGGCATCGGGTAGATCTTGCAAAATAGCATTATCAAAGACTTCTCGAGTACCAGAACCTTCCTCACGTAATATCCATTCTATGTCATGAAAATCTTGAGGCGTAAGTGGGCGATTTAAACGTGTTAAAGGATGATCTGGTGAACAGCACACTGCTAATTCATCATCGCGCCAATGAATACATTGGAGTTGAGGTAAGTGACAAGAACCTTCAATTAAAGCTAAATCTAATTGGAACTGATTCACAGCTTCAATCATTTGGCGTGTGTTACCTACTTGAAGTTGTAAATGTGCTTGCGGATGACGCTGTAAAAAGTTAGCCATTAAATCAGGCATTAAATAGTCACTGATAGTTAAGGTCGCCCCAATACGAAGGTCAATGCTTTGTAACTCACCTTTTGCAGCTTGTTCAAAAGCTTCACAGCGCCCTAATATCTCTAATGCTTGTGGAAGTAAAAAACGTCCAAGATCATTTAGTTGTAAGCGCTTCCCTAAACGATCAAACAAAGGAGCACCTAAGCCGTCTTCTAAATCAGCTAAAGCCATACTTGCTGCACTTTGCGTCAGTCTGACCGCATCACTGGCTTTAGTAACGGTTCCTTCTTGGGCGACTGCTACAAAAACAGCCAACTGGCGTAATGTCATCCGCATGTTTAAAAGCCTTAACGTTTAAAAGTATTCATTATTTCGGCTGTCATGCTAACATGAGCGCACTATTTCATGCCACGTTGAAATCATGTCAATTGAAAAATTTAGCGTAGAAAAAGTTTTATCTGTTCATCGTTGGACCCCAACACTTTTCAGCTTTACCATGACTCGCCCTTCACATTTTAAATTTACCGCAGGTCAGTTTGCGCGTATAGGTTTAAAGGTGGGGGAGGAACTGGTTGTTCGTGCTTATTCGGTGGTGTCTTCTCCATTTGATGAAACGCTAGAGTTCTTCTCAATTGTTGTACCAGACGGTGCCTTCACCTCGAATCTACAGCATTTGAAAGTCGGTGATGAGCTATATTTAGAAAAAATTCCATATGGCTATCTGACTTTGGCGCGTTATCAGCAACCTTTACCGCATGATTTATGGTTATTGGCAACAGGTACTGGCTTGGCTCCATTTTTGTCAATGCTACAAGACTTTGAAACTTGGTCTAATTATCAAAAGATTAATTTGGTCTACAGTGTACGTACAGCAGATGAATTGGCTTATGTTGACCGTATTCAAGAGATTGCCGAAACTTTTGGCGAAGGACATGTAGGTTTTAAATTTATTCCAATTATTACCCGAGATCCATCTGCGCCGTTGCATGAACGTTTACCGATATTAATTGAAAATGGTGAGTTAGAAAAAGCAGCAAGTCTGGAACTTAATTCAGCAACCAGTCATGTCATGCTATGCGGAAACCCACAAATGGTTGACGATACCAAAGAGGCTTTAAAACGCCGCGGTTTGACGATGAATCGTCGTGGTGAGGGAAATATTGCAGTAGAGAATTATTGGTAAAAACCGAAAGTAAAAATATTTTAAGAGAATTTTTATGGATATGTTTATTAATGGACAAACATATCCATAAATTCACGAATTTCTGAAATTGCACTGTCTACATCTGTTGAAAGCCAAGTTGGCTCAAACAGGCCCGCATAATATTCTAGACGATCTTGAGGAACAACCAAACGAACAGGGCAGTCTTCTTCAAGTAAACGCCATGGTAAAATAGGCACTTCGTTGTCCAGAAATACATTGATATTACGAATATCAACAATCATCGCATTAACACATTCAGGGAATGGCATGACCGAGAACTCTTCGGTACGGCGACGGAAATACTCAAGATCACCCCATTTGAGCTCATAGCTTGGCTTATTAAATTCAATAATACCAATGAGATGGTCATCTCTTGTCTGATGCAAATAACATTGATGTGTGACGTCAGTGTCGAGATCAAGAGTTACGCTTTGCTGACGATACATCATAAAATTGAGTAGCTTTAAAACAAGGGGGCTTATTATAGCCTATTTTATAAAAAGTAAGCGCTAAAACATATTGTATTACAAATCCAACTTCGCAAAAGAATTCGAATAAAGTCAGAATATTTTTTATATAGTCAAAAATAAAGTGGCTAAATTTTATACTAAAAATATTTTTTTTAAAGTAGAGTTTTGCAAACCTAGTCACCTTCGCATAATGCTTTTTCACACAATGCAACAAATCAAATTGTTATGATGAATATAAAGTTAATGATAATAGAAGAGGGGAAAGAAGATGCATGATTTTTCAAAACCACCTCATGTGACGAGTCCTGAAGAGACTGCAAAAAAAAGAAGATTGCCAGTTTATATTTTAATTATTGTAGGGCTTTTTCTTCTTGCGCTTATTGTTTATATGGTTGCTGAACATAACCAATCACCAAAACAAGAAGCGGCTTTTCAACATGAGACTACACCACACGTCATGATGGGTAATTCTGATTTGAAAACTTACAAAGGGTAGTAAGCTCACCAGTATATATCTATAGAAAGCCTTTAGGATGTGCCCTGAAGGCTTTTTTTGCAATCTTTTGCATCAATTTGTTGTATTTATGCAGAAGAATGTTGATTGAAAAATATTCAAAACATAAGGTGACATAGACCGCATTTATCGTCATTTTTTACAACGAACTGGTGTTTTTCATTTATTGATAACACTGAAAAGAACATAACAATTGAGGACATAACAATATGAATGAATTTTTTAATGGGCCTCGCGGCGCTCAGTTTGATGCGATGTATTACTGGGATCAGTTTCATCCTATTTTAGCTGCAATTGTCATCTTACTGGTTGGCTGGATAATCGCTTTATTAGTTGCGGCAGGGGTAAAAAAACTTCTGCAAAAATTAAATACAAATGCCAAATTATCTTCAGCTACAGGACGTACTCCCAACATAGAAGGCCTCGTCTCCAAAGTCATATTCTGGTTTATTCTGATTCTTGCTGTTGTTGCCGCTTTAAATGTGCTCAACATTAGTGGAGTGAGTGGGCCATTTAGCAATATGGTGAATCAGGTACTCGTCTATATTCCAAATATCATTGCTGCCGTGGTAGTGGGTTTCATTGGCTGGATCGTTGCTCGACTGGTGCGGGCAGGAATTACCAATGTGCTATCCAGAACGCAACTTGATGACAAGTTAAGTAGTGAAGTAGGGGTAGGGGGAATTAGCCAGAATATTGGTGAAATTCTTTACTGGCTTGTATTATTACTTTTCCTTCCTATTGTTCTCTCAATCTTAGGATTAACAGGTTTACTTATTCCTGTTCAAAATATGGTGAATGAGGCAATCGCCTTCCTACCAAATATCTTTATTGCTGGCGTTATCGTTTTTGTTGGTTATATCTTGGCAAAAATTGTACGCGGTATTGTTGAGGGCCTAATCAATAGCTTAGGCGTTCAAGCACAAGCTGAAAAAATCGGTCTTTTCAAAAATTCAAATGTAGGCAAATTCTTAGGTTCTTTTGTTTTTGCCATTATTATCATTACGACATTAATTGTGGCATTTGAAGCTTTAGGTATTGAGACTATTTCTCAGCCAGCGACAGCAATGCTCAATGAAATTTTGCAAGCGATTCCAAATATTATTGCTGCCGGATTAATTTTACTGGTTGCTTATATTGTTTCTCGTTTTGTTGGACGCTTGGTTGCCGAACTGATTGCGGGAACAGGTGTTGATGAAATCCCTGCAAAATTAGATGTACAACGCTTTTTAGGTCAAACTAAAGTTTCTGGCGCTGTGGGTTGGTTAATCGTGTTCTTTACGATGCTGTTTGCAGTTTCAGAAGCTGCTGACCGTCTTGGTTTTGAACAGATTAGTGGTCTGATTGCAATGTTTATCCATTTCGGTGCAAACATTCTATTGGGCGCTGTAATTTTGGTTATTGGTTTCTGGCTTGCCAATGTTGTGGCAAATGTGGTGCAACGCGGTGAATATAATAGTTCACGTTGGTTAGGTAGTTTGGTTCGTGTCTTAATTATTGGTTTAGTCCTTGCGCTTGGTTTAAAAGCGATGGGTATTGCTGATTCGATTGTGAACCTTGCATTTGGCTTAACTCTAGGTGCAGTTGCAGTGGCTTTCGCACTTGCATTTGGTTTAGGTGGTCGTCAACCAGCTGAAAGATTGCTGTCTGACTTACTTGATAAAGCGAAAAAAGAAGCTAATCAACCAAATCCTTTATATCAACCTCCTTCTACTACAACAGCAAGTACGTCTTCGGCTTCAACTCCGTCAACGACTACAACAGCACCATCAACAACAGTTTCATCTGATGCAAAAGTTTCATCTGATACAAAACCAGCTGATTCTGCACAAGTAAATCCATCACAACCACCAGTAAATAAACCGTTTGGTTCTACTGGCGAAAATGATGAAATTTAGTAGGTGTAACTAATTTTCAGATAAACAGTACAAAAAATCTTTGATTTTTGTGATAAGTTCGACCACTCTATATTGAGTGGTCGTTCTGTCTTTGACAGCTATAAAAACAAATAAGTGAGGAAAATACGATGAAGAAGCCTGGTCGTTTTTTAGCACCTGTTGTAATTGCTGGGATTACCGTAGGTTTTTTAGCAAGTGCTTATAAGTTTGTATTTAGCAAATCTGATTCATCAAAACAGGCAACAACACATACACGTGATGCTGACAAATCATCAAGTGATGCGAAAGCAGCAAATTAGTGTATTCAACAGTTAAACATATTGTGCTGCTGCATAAGCAGAAGACCAAGCCCATTGGAAGTTATAGCCTCCTAAGTGGCCGGTCACATCAAGTACTTCTCCAATAAAGAACAGTCCTTTCTGCTTTTTGCTTTCGAGTGTTTTAGATGAAACTTCGGTTGTATCAACTCCACCTAAGGTAACTTCGGCAGTACGATATCCTTCAGTGCCTGATGGTTTAACGGTAAACCCATGTAGCTGCTCGGCAATATGTTCTAGCTGTGCATCACTCATATTACCAATTGCCATTTCGCTATGCTCGGGCCATATGAGTTGTTGTAGCTCTTGTACAATACTTTTCGCAGTAAACTCATTAAGAAGGGTACGTAATAAAACTTTAGGCTGTGCTTTCTTTTTATCTTTTAAATAAGTCGTTAAATCTTGGCTTGGGAAAAAATCAATTTTAAAACTTTCACCGGTATTCCAGTAGTTAGAAAGCTGTAAAGAACTTGGCCCACTTAAGCCGCGATGGGTAAATAATAACGCTTCAGTAAAGCTATTTTTTGAGTTGCTTAACGTGACATCTAAAGCATTACCACTTAAGCGCGTGGTGACTTCTTTAATATGATCTGAAAAAGTAAATGGAACTAAACCAGCGCGGGTTGGGAAAACTGTATGCCCAAATTTTTGTGCCAATTCATAGCCAAAACCAGACCCACCCAAAGTCGGAATAGATAAACCGCCTGTAGCAACGACTAATGACTCACAGCTAAAGCGACCTTGGTTGGTTTGTACAGAAAAACCACCTTGTTCTAATGGGTCGATCTGTCCAACTTCACAATTGGTCTGGATTTCAACATTGTTGGTTTTATTACACTCACTCACCAACATCTCTAAAATTTCTTTAGCGCCGTTTAGAGTAAATAATTGGCCGTGTTTACGTTCTTCATAGGCAATTCCATAATCACACACCAGACCAATAAAGTCCCAGTTGCTATAGCGTGACAGGGCAGAAATGACAAAGTGTGGATTATGGGAAATATAGTTGTCAGGCTCTACATACAGGTTGGTAAAGTTACATTTACCTCCACCCGACATTAAAATCTTTTTACCAATTTTATTGGCTTTTTCTAAAATTAAAACCGAGCGCCCTCGTTTAGCAGCATGTGCAGCCAACATGAGTCCAGAAGCGCCTGCACCTAAGACAATGACATCGACATGACTGTTAGACATAAGAGATTCTCGATTAATCGTGAAAATTAAAAAGGGGCATATACTACCATGTCAGCCCTTACTCGTGCTAAAGACATTTATGATGGTAGAGAAAACGTTAACTAAAAAAGAGTGAATTATTGGTCCGTTTTATTTCTTATAACTGCCTGTAAACCACCAGAATGAATAGCGAGAATACGAGTTCCTACAGGAAAGTAATTATATTTTATAAGGTCGAATAAACCGAACATCATTTTTCCCGTATAGATCGGTTCAAGAGGCACGGCATATTGCGCTTCAAAACCTTTAATAAATGCAAATAGTTCAGGGGACGTTTTGGCATAACCACCGCAGCAATAAGCATCTGTTAGCGACCAATTTTGTTTTTTAGTCCACCGACGAATCTCTTGTTGTAAAAAGTCGCCTTTTAAAGCTGAAAATCCTAAGACTTTTTGATGTGTTGAACTTTTTTCAATAAGACCTGAAATTGTTCCGCCAGTTCCTACCGCACAGCAAATCACATCATATTTCTCTAAATCACTCTGACTAAGAATTTCCTGACAACCTTGAACTGCTAACTTATTGGTGCCGCCTTCAGGGATTATGTATGTTTCAGGAAACTGTTGAATTAACTGTTGAAGAAATTTTTCATCATCTCTCAAACGATATTCATTGCGTGAGACAAAATGTAGCTGCATTCCTAAACTTTGTGCTTTTTCCAAAGTGGGGTTAAGCGGCTTATTCGCTAACTCTTCACCACGAATAATTCCAATGCTGTTTAAGCCAAAAATATGAGCTGCATAGGCCGTTGCGGCAATATGATTTGAATAAGCGCCACCAAAAGTCAAAATATTTGATAGTCCTTGTTGTTTTGCGGCAAGTAAATTGTATTTTAATTTGAAAAACTTATTGCCCGAAATTTGAGGATGGACGAGATCTAAACGTTTAATGTCGAGATGAACAGATGATGGGAGTTCAATGTGCTGGTAAGAAATAGGTTGGGCAATGTGATCAAACATTAGAAATTGAGAAAAAATAATGAATGATCACATTGTAACTTTTTAAAGAGAACTTTAAAAAGCTGATTAAGAGCTTGTGTCGACAGAAGTAATCACTGACATACCAGGGCGTAAGTGTTCCATTCCTTCCTGATTTGGGTCGATGGTGATACGTACAGCTATGCGTTGCACAACTTTAGTAAAGTTACCTGTCGCATTGTCTGGCTTTAACACACTGAACTCGGAACCTGCAGCAGGCGAAATTTGCTCAACATGTCCTGTAAATTTTTTGTGGTTCATCGCATCGACTGTAAACCATGCTTTTTGTCCAATTCGCATATTGGCAATTTGGGTTTCTTTAAAGTTAGCAATCACCCAAGTTTGTTGTGGAATTAAGTAGAGCAACTGTGAACCTGCTGCGACATATTGCCCAACACGAGGATTTACTTCTCCAAGTTGACCATCCATAGGAGCAACAATAACGCTATAGTCTTTGGTGGTTTGTGCTTGATCTAATTGTGCTTTAGCGCTAGAAACTTGTGCTTCTAAACCTGCTTCTGCGACCTGTGCGGTTTTTAAAGCCTCTTTTGCAACTAATACATTAGCTTCTGCTTGCTTAAGGGCTGCAAGATTATTTTCGGCGTCTGCTGCGGCTTTATCTTGCTCAGATTTAGAGGCTGCACCACTATTTCCTAACTGCTGATAGCGTCTAAGCTGTGCTAAAGAGAGTTCGTATTGAGCCTTCACCTGATCTACTTTGGCTTGCGCCGCAACAATATCAGCTTGTTTTTGTGCGATTGATTGGGTTTGATTGGCTAAAGTATTTTTAGCCTGTTCAACGCCTGAAGCTGCTTGTGCTACTTTTTGATCGTAAGTAGTGGCATCAATATGCATTAATACTTGACCCTTTTTAACATGGTCAAAGTCTTTCACTAATACATCTTTAACATAGCCATTAATTTGTGAAGATAAAACAGTGGTTTTACCTTTGACATAACTATTGTCTGTTTGCTGTACACTCGTTGCAAAAGGCCCAATTCTCCATGCCCATAAAATCACTAAAATACCAATAATAAGAACACCTAACATCCATAAGAGGGTTGAGCGTTTTGTTGGAATCAGTTTACTTGCAGGTGCAGGTGCAGGTGCAGGTGCAGGCGTTGGCTCATTATTAGATGTTTGAGCAGGGCTTTGTTCCGGTTTATTTTGATCATCTGACATATATCAATCTCAATTTCTGTTTCATCAATAACGAAAGCCATTAAGGACGGCTAATTCCTCTGCGTTGTAGATATTTACTACGGGCAATATTAAATCCACCCCATAAGAGCAATGCGATAGCAAAAATACCGTTTAACGCAATAACATCATTGTAGGCACGCACTTGTGCTTCACGGGTGACCACTTGATTGAGTGTGCGCATGGCCTGAGCCGTTTGTAATGCTGGGTCATTTGTTGTGATGGCTGCACTACGCTGATAAGTGGAGAGCCTTTGAGAAACTAACGGGTCGGATTGTTCTAAATCTTTAATAATCTCGACTTGATAGTTTTGCGTGCGGTGTTGTTGATAGGTCGAGAAGAAAGAAGACCCGACCAGACCACCAAAGGTTTGAGTTGCAGAGAACAGCACAATAAAAGTCACTACATATGAAGGACCTTTTGCTAAAGTTTGAGCAAAGCCAATAAGCAGTAATGGCCCAATAAATAAACCACCTGCAAAACCCACTAAGAATTGACTTGCAAAAAAGTTCACAGGTCGAACATCACTGGTTAAGTGATAATCTAGTCCACAGGCAACCAGAATCAAGAACTCTGCAAAAAGTAAGTGGAAGATAATTCGTTCGCGTGAAAAAGTCAGTGCACTAAATAATGTTCCGCTTAAAATCCCGATGAATATCACAACATAAAGAGGTACAAACTGATCAGGCCCCATTCCCATGGCTTTTAAGAAGTTAACAGCAGCATAGCTTTGCTCTGACATTAGAAGCCGAATCGCAAAAGCACCAAAAATAAAACGTAGTGTCGAAGCAGTACCTAACCAACGTGTCATAATTAATGGATTGGCACGGTAGTGTTCGTAAAGTAAACCTAAAACAACTAAGCTAAAACCTGCAATTAATATATAAGCAAGCCATTCGCTATTAAACCACCACAGAATTGGGCCTTGTGTAAGCACAATACATAAGCATGCAAAACCAGGAGCCAGTAAAGCAAAGGTAAAGAAATCCTGCTTCTCAAACACATAAATACGTAAGCTGCGTGGTAGTTTCAATGAAACAACCATGGCTAAACAACAAAGTGCTAAACCAAGCTCAAAGGTATATAGAACAGACCAACTGTCTGTACTAACAAGAAATGGAGAAATAATCCAAGCGAGAGGAACACCTAACTGCTGAAAACCAAAGGCAATGTATATACCTTTTGCCATGTCAGCTTTTTTAAAAGCTTGCATGGTGTAATACATACCTAAGGAGCTTAGTGGTGCACCTGCTAAACCAGCTACAACCCGTGCGAACAGCGCCATTTCATAGGTATGTACAAAAATATGTAAAACAAGAACCGCAATAAAAATGACGAGACCTATTTCTGAAAATACTCTCAGGCCATATTGTTGACGGGCCTTAAACAAAATCAGGTTTGAACTGACATTTGCCATAACATATGCAGCAGGCAGCCATGCAGCTTCGGAAGGGGTTAGACCATACTCACCTTGAATTAAAGGCAAATTTGCCGTGATAAAGCCATTACTTAAGCTTGCCGAAAGAGCAACGAATAGGCCAATGAAAAAATAGATAAAACGTTTAGGTACAGAATGTGCAATCGCTGCTGGTGAACCAGGTAGAGTCGGTTGTTCCTCTGGTGTCCAGTCGGGTGGTGTTTCTAAATAACGAGGCGTTTTACTCATTCTATCCCTCGAATTTTTTGTATTTGAATACCATTAAATAGTAATTCAATTGCTCGTTTTGCTAAGCGAGTCTGTTCTTCTGGCTCATGTCCTTGAAATGAAGAACCTAACATTGCAGTGACCATTGCATAGTCATTAGCAGTCAGATCAGCTCGACACAATTTTTGTTCTATCGCATTTTCAATCAGTGGTTTAAGTGCATTATTTCGCCTTTCATAAATTTTTAACATAATTGGATCTTGTCGATCAATCACTCTCCAAAAATCTTGCAAAATTGCGAGTTTGGGAAGCTGTGCAATATGTCCTTCAATTAAACGAAATAATCCATCCTCGAATTGTTGAAAATGAGCAGCTTTTTGCTCTAGCTGTGTAATCGCGCGCTCTAAAAGGGCGCTAATTAAAGCCTTTCGATCACAAAAGTTTCGATAAAAGGTTGCTCTACCTACACCTGCATGGTCAATGACAACTTGTAAAGGCACATTAATGCCATGAATACGGAAACATTCTTCGGCTGCAGTGAGTAATTCATCCCGATTATGGGCTGCAATTTTTTGACGCTTACTCATGTCATGGATTGGGGGAGATTTAAAGATGATATATTTAACGGACATTTTTGTCCGTTGTGAAGAGATAAATTGTAAAAACATGAAAATTCAATTTTTATCATTTATATTTTTCCATTTTTATATGTGTCATAAAAAGCTGCTAGAATATCGCCAAATTGCATGATGCTAGGTCAATACAATGTTTGAGTCCCTTATTCCTCTTTTTTCAATTGCGATGGCATTGATGCTTGGAGCAATAAGCCCTGGGCCGAGCTTTATTTATGTAGCACAAAATTCAATTTCTAAATCACGTAAACATGGTTTGTTTACTGCTTTAGGTACAGGTACGGGGGCTGCTCTTTTTGGTTTTTTAGCTGTCATGGGATTGCAGGCAGTTTTGTTGGCAGTGCCTTCAGCTTATCTAATTTTAAAAATTGGTGGTGGACTGTATTTACTTTGGCTTGCTTTTAAAATTATCAAACATGCCAAAGAACCAATTGCCATGGAAAATGATGGCAAATCAAAAATGACCTATAAACAGGCATATCGATATGGCCTGATTACACAGTTAAGTAACCCGAAAATTGCTGTTGTATTGGCGAGTGTATTTACTGCTTTATTGCCCAAAGAAATCCCAAATTATTACTATGTTGCATTGCCAGTGATTTGTTTTATGATCGATGCGGGTTGGTATTCATGTGTTGCAATGCTGCTATCTTCAGAGAAGCCAAGAACAATGTACCTAAAAGCAAAAACTGGCGTTGACCGGGTAGCTGGAAGTATTGTGAGTATATTGGGCTTAAAGTTAATTTTCTTCAAATGATAAGTCTTTAATTAAAATATCTAAAAAATGCAGAGCCAGCTATTTATAGACTGGCTTTATTTTTGAGTAAAATATATACAAATTGAAATATCTTTTTTAGTTCTTAACCATTTAAAAAGTGGTAACTTAATAAATAAAACAAAAAGAAATGAGGGTCACGCTATGAAAAAATTAATAGTGAGCATTTCTGTAGCTTTTCTTATCTTAACGACAGGATGTGAGATGAGAACAATGAGCAAGCAACAGCCAGCCAATGAGCGGACTATGAGCATAATTGGTACTCCTGTTCATGAAAAAGATTACAAAATTTCTGATTTACAAGCCAACAATCATGAGCAATCTAACTATTAAGTTACTCATAGGCTGCATCACTTACTGCATTTTAAATGTAGTAAGTGCCTGTGAGCCTGCATCTTTAGATTGGAAGCTTTTTCAGGAAAAATATGATGTAAATCATGATGGTTTGTACAGCTTAAAAGAGTTTCAACAGGTACAAGATTTCTATCCTTATCGTTGGCCTACGGATAAGCGTTTTCAGGGAGAGAATAAGCAAACAGAACTATTTCATTATTTAGATAAAAATAAGAATGGTTATTTAACAAATGAGGAATTGGGGAATATACACGTTTTACTTAGTAACCCTTGTGAAGGGCGGCCATGGACATAATTTAAATCTTCTTATAGATGTTTCTAGAAAATTTATAGTTAAAAAAAGCTCCCAAATTAGGGAGCTTTTTTATGAAGGCAAATTAAGACACTTTATCGCCAGGTTTTGCACCACTATCTGGAGAAATAATGAAAATACCTTCACCATTTCCAGCAGCAAGTACCATACCGTTTGAAATACCAAAACGCATTTTACGTGGTGCGAGATTAGCAACCATCACGACTAATTTGCCTTTGAGGTCTTCTGGAGCATATTGGCTACGAATACCACTAAATACATTACGTGGTTCAGCTTCACCTACGTCTAACGTCAGTTGTAGCAATTTATCTGAACCCTCAACTGTACCTGCTTCAATGACTTGAGCAACACGTAAGTCAACTTGCAAGAAATCTTCAATACCGATAATTTCAGCTTCACCCACTGCTGGAGTAGGAGCTGCCTTTTTCTCGGCAGATTTCTCTTTTTTTGCTGTTGCTTTAGTTGCTTGTGGAGCAGGAGCACCTAAAGACTCTTTCGAAGCATCAACCATAGCCGCAACAGCTTTTGGATCAACACGCTGCATAAGAGGTTGGAACTGCGCAATCTCATGACTTACAAGAATTTGTTTGCGTGACTCGAAATCGAAGCTTTCAAGTTTTAAGAAATCTTGAACTTGCTTTGCCAAAGTTGGAAGAACTGGCGCCAAGTACACTGCGAGTTGACGGAATAAGTTGATACCAACAGAGCAGACATCAAGAACTTGTTGTTCTTGACCTTCTTGTTTAGCAAGAGCCCAAGGCTTTTTCTCATCAATATATTGGTTTGCGCGGTCAGCAAGCGCCATAATTTCACGAATGGCTGTAGAGAATTCACGTGCTTCATATGCTTTAGCAATTGAATCACCAGCATCAATAAAGCTTTGTACTAAGTCAGATTCTGCACATTTAGCAGATAACGTATTGTTAAAGCTACTATTAATGAACTTCGCACAGCGACTTGCAATATTGACGACTTTACCAACTAGATCTGAATTTACTTTCTGAACAAAGTCATCAAGGTTCAAGTCAGAGTCTTCAACTTTATCTGAAAGTTTAGAAGCGAAGTAGTAACGTAAATACTCTGGGTTTAAATGCTGTAAATATGTCTCGGCCTTAATGAAAGTACCGCGAGACTTAGACATTTTTTGTCCATTTACAGTCAAGAAACCATTTACGAACAAGCCTGTTGGAGTGCGATAGTTCGCACCTTCAAGCATTGCAGGCCAGAATAAAGCATGGAAGTAAACAATATCTTTACCAATAAAATGGTAAACCTCATTTTGACTATCTTTTTTCCAGAAATCATCAAAGTTTAAGTCTGGACGTTTAGTTTTGATATAGTTTTCAAAACTAGACATATAGCCGATTGGGGCGTCTACCCACACATAGAAATATTTATTTGGGGCGTCTGGAATTTCAAAGCCAAAATATGGTGCATCACGAGAAATGTCCCAGTCTGCTAAACCCGCTTCAAACCATTCGTCTAATTTATTGGCAATTGAAAGAGGTAGACGACCTTCATCACGCGTCCATTTCTGTAAATATTCAGAGAAGTTTGGTAGTTTAAAGAAATAGTGATCTGATGATTTTTCAACAGGTGTTGCACCACTTAAAGTCGAACGTGGGTTAAGTAATTCGGTTGCGTTATAAGTTGTACCACACACTTCACATGAGTCGCCGTATTGATCTTCTGATTTACATTTCGGGCATGTACCTTTAATGAAACGGTCAGACAAGAACATACCTTTTTCTGGATCAAATAATTGAGTTACAGGGCGAACTGCAATATTTCCAGCTTCACGGTTTTTAATATAGATATCTGTTGAACGAGCTTTGTTTGCATCACTATGAGTTGAATCATAATGATCGAAATGTACGCCAAAACCGTCAAAATCACGAATGTGCTCTTTTTGAACATTCGCAATTTGCTCTTCTGGGCTAATACCATTTGCTTCGGCACGTAGCATAATCGCTGTACCATGAGCATCATCCGCACATACATAAGTCACGTCATGACCCATTGCCCGCATGGCACGAACCCAGATGTCTGCCTGGATATAACCGAGTAAATGACCCATATGAATTGGGCCATTGGCATAAGGGAGGGCATTGGTGACTAAAATTTTACGCACGGATCTCATTCTCTCATTCGTATTTATAAGGTGGAAGATTTTAACTGATGCAGGGAGATAAGCAAAGATTAATAATCTTTGTCTAAACATAAGAGGTAGCTACAGAAATGGGCATAAAGCCAGAAAGGATTTCTCTTTAGAACAGATAAACAAATCAAAAAATATTTGAATCTTCCTGTATTGTCTTTGTTTCAAATTGCAGTTACGGTCAGAAAACAAGCCATAACGATGTATAACTAATAACTTATTCAGGTAATTTTTTTAATTAACGATGAGGATAACAACGATGACTACTGAAAATAAATTAGATGAATTAAAGGCAAAAGCGGCTGATGCAAAAGTACAAGGTGAAAAAGCTTTGGAAGATTTAAAAGAAAATGTAAAAGAGAAACAAGCTGCTGGCAAAGAAGCAGTTGAAGATAAAGTAGATGAATTGAAAGCGAAAGCAGCAGATGCAAAAGCACAAGGTGAAAAAGCCTTGGAAGATTTAAAAGAAAATGTAAAAGAGAAACAGGCCGCTGGTAAAGAAGCAGTTGAAGATAAAGTAGATGAACTAAAGGCAAAAGCAGCAGATGCAAAAGCCCAAGGTGAAAAAGCCTTAGATAATTTGAAGGATAATGTAAAAGAGAAACAGGCGACTGCAAAAGAAGCAGTGGAAGAGAAAGCCAGTGATTTGAAGAGCAAACTTGATGATGCTCAGCATAGTCTGCAAGACAAATTTGATCACCTGCGAACTGAAGCAGCTCATAAACTTGATGATGCTAAAGCAAAAGCAGCAGAATTAAAGGAAGAGGCTGCATCAAAATTAGATGAGTTAAAAACTCAAGCAACTGCAAAGTTTGATGAATTGAAGAAAACGGCAACAGATAAACTCAATAAATTGAAAAATCACGATTCTGCTGAATAAGCTGATTTAAACAAAAATTCGTGCTCCTCACTCAAATGATGAGGCTTTAAAATTAGCAATTATTCATTTCGAGTTGAGCGAGTGCGGATCAATACTGTTACACTAGCTCCAACAAGCTGTAATGATCTGTTTTTGGAGTAAACAATATGTCTTGGCTTTCTTCATTAAAGTCTGTTTTTTCACCCGCACAAGAAGTGAAAGAAGATGAAATCCAAACCGTACTCCAAAACTATTTACTACCCCATTCAAAAGATGCCTTAAAAGAGCGCATTAGTCAGCTTCAGGTACAAGGCCGAGTTTTACAACTCACCATTAATACCTTTCCAGATGAAAAAGAGTATTTGCAACAAGTTCATGATGATTTGGCTGGAGCTTTGCAAAAGTGTGGTATTGAAGAACTTAACTTACATGTAGTTCAACAAAAGCGTCCTGCTCAAGAAATTTCAGGCCAAGGCTGCTCATCTAAAGCACCTAAAGAAAGTGCGAACTTACCCCCTGTGCTTGATGCCTCACCTAAATCTGAACCTGATCCAAACAATCCTCCGATTCAAAAAGCTGCTCCACAACAAAGAGATGTTCCACTTCATCCTCGGATTAAAAACGTCATTTTAGTTTCATCGGGGAAAGGTGGAGTTGGTAAGTCAACAACTACTGTCAATTTAGCACTTGCCTTACAGAAAATGGGGCTTAAGGTTGGGGTATTAGATGCCGATATCTATGGCCCAAGTATTCCAACCATGCTGGGTAATGCAGGCAAAACACCTCTTATTGAAAGTGAAAATTTTGTACCTTTGGAGGCATATGGTATGGCTGTGCTTTCTATTGGACATTTAACAGGCGACAACAATACTCCTGTTGCATGGCGTGGACCAAAAGCAACCGGTGCTTTAATGCAATTGTTTAACCAAACACTTTGGCCAGATTTAGATGTACTCATGATTGATATGCCGCCGGGTACCGGTGATATTCAACTTACGCTTGCACAGCGTATTCCGGTTACAGGATCAATTATTGTCACTACACCACAAAATGTTGCTTTACTGGATGCGACCAAAGGAATTGAGCTGTTTAATAAAGTTGGCATACCTGTATTGGGTGTAGTTGAAAATATGTCGACTCATATTTGCTCGAATTGTGGACATGAAGAACAAATTTTCGGCATTGGTGGTGGTGATAAGCTTTCCGAGCAATACCATATTCCATTATTAGGTCGTTTGCCTTTAAATGCTCAAATACGTGAACATGCTGATGAGGGTAAACCAAGTGTTATAGCAATGGATGACGCAGCCGATAGCTACATTGATATTGCGAAAGCTGTGTGGCAACAAATTGAAAAAATTCCTCAACGCACGCGTGATGATAAACGAATCTTTTGATTCAACTGACCCAGCTTTAAGCTGGGTTTTTTATTGGTTGGTTAAAAGAAAAAATTAAATTACTGAATCTAAATAACAAAGCTGAACTTGAAATTGGCATATAGATTGCTACTTTACGCTTTTAAAAAGAAATAGGTGAGAAATGCAATTTAAATATACTTTTGGCGTTATCAGTTTATGTAGCGCTTTATTTTTTGTTGGATGCAACGATGATCATTCAACAGTGTCCCAAACAACGCCAGTTGAAGAGCAAAAACAGAAATTACAGCCGATTATTATTCAAGGCGCCTTACCTGTAGAGTCAAAACAGATGGCTTCTAAATTACAGAATGTGACTGTTGAAACAGTAGGTGGGTGGACGTTCTGGAAAGGAACCTACAATGGTTACCCAATGGTGATTTCTAAAACACGCATGGGCATGAGTAACTCTGCTGCTGCAACAGCTTTGGCCATTGAGCGCTATAAGCCGATTGCAATTATTAATCAGGGGACGGCAGGTGGTCATGACCCAGATTTACACGTTTATGACATTGTTTTAGGAAAATATGCAACTAATATTGGTGCGTTTAGAACGCCTAAAGAGCCATTAGGTGGCGGTTCAAACTCACTTACATGGGTTGAGGCCTTTGATGTTTTGCCAACAGATGAATCTGACCCAGAACCGATCGCAATACGCAAATTTGAAGGTGACCAAGAGCTCTTAATGGCGGCGCATAAAGTCCGTTATGATAAAGGTGAGGTAGTCGAAGGAACGATTGGCTCGGCAGATGTTTGGAATAATGAGCTTGACCGAATTCAATTTTTCCATCAGCGTTATAGTACTTCTGTTGAGGAAATGGAAGCAGCATCTGTTGCACAAATCGCAAGTCAGTTTAATGTTCCTTTCTTAGGAATTCGGATTTTATCTAATAATATTACTAATAATGGAGCGTATGATCCTGGTACAGGAGAGGCTTGCCAAGACTATGTGCTTAATGTGGCAGAAGAATATATGAAATCTAAACTACCAAAATAATAATTTAACTATAGGCAAGAAGATGGGTTCTTATAGGGCATCTTCTTGTCTTTTATGACCAGGTCTACTTTTCCAATTTCGGATGACCATCCAACGCCAGAAAATTTCAGTCACTATGTACAGTATCATTGCAAAGACAAAAGCTTCAACTATAAGCCCGGTCATTAAAATTTTAGCGAGGCTGAAATCTATATGACCATGACCCAAATGAGTAATCCATCTAGAAATCTGATGAAGTACGCCTAGGAGCATCTTTTTATTGATCATATGTACATGATAAATATGCGAACCAAACCAGAATCCAACATATAAAATAGGAACTAATGTGAGAGGGTTACTAAGCCAAGCAAGCATTAGGCTGATGGGTAAATTCACCTCAAACAGCAATACGGCCATCACAATAAAAACGCTATGAAATGGAATAGGCAGTAAACCAAAAAATGTTCCTACAAAAACCGCTCTTGTAATCGATTTACGGTTGACATACCAAAGCACTGGATTAAGGGTTTTTTGCCCAAAAATCCTTAAAAATTTCATATTTGAAACTTTCTCTGGAGAAGGAAGCCAAGACTGAAAAAATTGCTTTGCCATAATCATAGAATAGTAGAGTCTGGTGACTCATATAAACACAAAAAAACAATATATTAATTGAAACTTATTAAAAGCTTAAAAATTAAACTTACTGCTGTAATAATTCATTATAGATCTTTTCAACTTAAAAATAGATTTAAAATAAAAATACTTATATTACTTAATACAATTTGGCACGCAAAGCTCGACAACTGACTCTAAAGTTTTTTAGCTTAAGCTTCTTTACTTTTTTGTATCTATTTGTTTAATAATAATATTTACTTTTACCGTGTTAGTGTTTTAAAAAATCGTCTTACAATTAGATTTTGCCTTCATAAAAGATATCTATTAATCTGAGATGACTACATTGTGAGGTCATTCAATGATTTCATGGCTTTTTATTGGCTTAGTTGCCACAATTTTACTTACCCCAGGCCCAACCAATACTTTACTGACATCATCTGGTGTACAAGTTGGTTTTAGGAAGTCTGCTAAGTTAATTCCAGCAGAAGTTCTTGGATATATAATTTCTATTTCAGCTTGGGGCATGTTAATCGGGAAAGTTTCTTCAACACTTCCTTTCTTACCTCCTATGCTTAAATTGCTAAGTGCTTGTTACATTATTTTTTTAGCGATTAAGTTATGGCACACAGCAAATCAACAATTTGAGTTAGATCAGCCAACTATTCGACCACGTGAATTGTTTTGTGCAACTCTATTGAACCCTAAAGCATTACTTTTTGCTTCTGCAATTTTTCCTGTTACAGCATGGACTGATTTTCATATTTATCTCATTCATATGCTGGCTTATTTGGCTTTAATTACACCGATTGCTTTATTTTGGATTTTTTTAGGATCAATCTTGGCGGCTAATAAAGTAAGTTGGTTAAATCAGACGAATTTACAAAAAACAGCTTCGCTGGTTTTGGTCAGCTTCTCAATTCCGATTAGCTATTCTGCTTTATTAAACCTTTAAAAGTCTTGCTGGGCTATTCTTGTCACGAAGAGTAGCCACCATTGTTTTCATAATTGCTTTTTTACGTTAAAGTACGTCGCAATCAATGAAATTACCTTTTGGATAGAAAATACATGGCTATTAAGTCTGATCGTTGGATTCGCGAAATGAGCGAAAAACACGGCATGATTGAACCTTATGCAGAGAATCAAGTCCGTTTTGATAAGAATGGCGAAAAATTGATTTCGTACGGGGTCTCTAGCTATGGTTATGACGTACGCTGTGCACGTGAATTTAAAGTTTTCACCAACGTACATTCTGCAATTGTTGATCCGAAAAATTTCGATGAAAAAAGTTTTATCGACATTGAGTCTGACGTTTGTATTATTCCGCCAAACTCATTTGCCTTGGCGCGCACAATTGAATATTTCCGCATTCCACGTAATGTTTTAACTGTATGCTTGGGTAAATCAACTTATGCACGCTGCGGTATTATTGTAAATGTGACGCCTTTGGAACCAGAGTGGGAAGGTCACGTTACTTTAGAGTTTTCAAATACGACGAACTTACCTGCACGTATTTATGCGGGTGAAGGTGTTGCACAAATGTTGTTCTTTGAAAGCGATGAAGTTTGTGAAACATCTTATAAAGACCGTGGTGGTAAATACCAAGGACAAACTGGCGTTACGCTTCCTAAAACCTAAGTTGTTTTAAATTAGATTAAATTCTAAAAAATGGGTCACTTGAAGTGGCCCATTTTTGTTGAAAAATAAAGAAAGTGGCATTCATCGGAATATTTATAAATGGACGTTTTCTTTTGTAAAAAATGATATAAAATGATCAATAATTGATTTGTTTCTTTGAGTTGTATCACACAATTTAAATGGACTTAAATCATAAAAATCAGATATCGGCATTTCTTTGTTTATTCAATTTAAGATTAGATTAAAGAAAGGGAAGCCAAATAAAAAGAAATTAAATTAGATTATGCCCCCAAGGATACGGAGGTCGGTCATGCGACAGTTTAAGTCTCTTCATTTAGCTATTCTAGCACTTGGAAGTTTATGCTTTTCTTCAGCTTATGCTACGTCTACCTTAGTTCCAATGTCTGATGCTGAACTATCTGCAACCCGTGGCCAAGCGTTAATGAGTATGTCTTATATTGCACCTACTGATTCGGCAAACTTGGAGAAACTACGCGATAACAGCAGTAATATTGGTTTTTATAAATTAGGAATGGAAGCCCAGTTAGAAATCAATACTAATATTCGAAAACTTCAGTTGGGCTGCGGTGGTGTAAATGGGGCTGGTGGTTGTGATATCGATATTGATAATTTAAGTTTAAGTGGACAAAATTTTGATACCAATGGGAACCCATTGCCCATGTCTAATGAAGATCGTGCCTCATCTTCTGCAGTATTAACGAATCCATTCATTGAATTTGCTGTTAAGAACCCAACCTCAGCTTCAACACGTGAAGTAGTTGGTTTAAGGCTAAGTGCTGAAAAATTTATTGGTTTATTAACGGCAGGTACTGAAAATACAACGACCCCGAATGGGATCAACTCCATTTCTGGTTATATGAAGGTTCAGTCTGACAGTAGTGGTTTGATTAAAGGTTATGCTACAACTTCGGCTACTCGAGATAATTTATATGGAGCAAATGCAGTAACAGGCCGATTGCAGGCTTTGGGGTTGGGGGGTGCTGCTGAGGTAAGTTTTATTACTTCTGATGGTGGATTTAATATTCCAGGTATTCAAAATAACTATTTTGAAATCGCGCCCATTCAAGTTAATGGTAATCGGGTTACCTCAAAAGTTTTATCTGCTCCAGTAAAAGTGCCTAATATTTATGTAGGACATAGCAGTTCTTATCCAGTGGATGGTACTGTGCAATATAATGCAGCAGGCCCACATGATCCAGCTTATCCTGAACCAACAGGCATTTACACTCAAGGCGGTAGAGTAGAAGCTACAGTAACAGACTGTAGCTTATTAGCATGTGTCATTGCGGGTAAAGGTGCTAAATTTCCGAATGTGTATATGAATGGTACCATTTCAAATATTACTGCAAATTTAAATTTAACCCAGTCATTGGGTCTTATTCATAATTTACCAATTAACTCGCCAATGTATCTGGCACTGCAAAATCAAATGTTGCAGTGGCCTGGAGCAAAAGCAGATGACGTAGCCCAAAAGGGCTGGTGGATGTCTTTTGCAAATCCAGTTAATGTAGGTAATATCATTCCGCAAGATGCAATTGATATTTCACCATTATTCCCGCAAATTTCAACTGCTGTTTCTGCATATTTACAAGCTAATCCTGCTCAAACTTCTGACTTGGGAGGTTTGTTAAAACTAGGGGATCTGGATGTAAATATTGGTACGATTGATTTAAAAAATAGCCCACTTACACTAAATTTAAGTAATTTACAGTTAACGAATCAAAACTTTAAACCAAACTGTCATGGTACGAATTTAACCTTTTGTTAATTGTGAGAAATTAGGTTGATCTGATTTTCATTCATCGGAAAATTAGCTTTTTATGCGCTTTCTTTTGCATTTGTGCAAATATTCCGCATAATAGAAATGTGGAAAAGTTGGCAATATCTATTTAGATTTGCCTTCTGGTCTAAGGTGAAAAGGATATATTCACCTAGCATCAAGGATTGTTAAAGAAAAATAAATATGGTGCACGGCATCGTATAAAACAGGAAGGTCAAGATGACTACACTTAATTATACGGTAAGGTTTCAAAAAACCGTTTTGGCAAGTTTAATTGGTCTTTTCATAAGCCAATCGAGTTTCGCTCTTGAAGAACTTTCTGATGCCGGTTTAAGTGAAACTACTGGTGAAGGTATCGCTATTTTACCTCAAAATACTTATATGGTATTTCGTGGGGCAGGTGCGAACGAAACCGCAAGTCAAATTTTAACTGACCGTACTAAAGATACAGGTTATATCAATTATGTACCTGTTGGGCCGTTAAGTATGACGGCGGCAGATACCAATAAAAATGGTACGATTGATTCTGGTGACCGTGCAGTAGGTAAAGCTGATATTTTTCTTTATGGTTTAGCTCTTTCTAAATCTGATAACGATACTAATAGCCGTCTTGCATCTACCGATACTGCGGCCGCGATTTCGAGCTGGGGTACTGCTGTTAATCCATGGATATTCAAAGTCGCTACTCAGAACCTTGTACCTAATTTTAGTGCTGCTACATGTAGTGGCGCGAGTGATTCTTCTTGCCAAGTAACGTATTTAGCCTTAGAAGCACCTTTATACGAGGTAGGAACAAGAGATACGGCAGGGCTTGATGCATATAAACTTAAATTAGGTTTATGGTCAGATATTTTTGTTCGCAATCCAAATAAAATTAATGGTGCGACAGATCAGTTTAATTATGGCGACTCAAATGGTTTGATTGGTACGAGTACTGATGCAAGTCGCGCGAATCGGTTACGTTTACAAGGTATCTGGAATAATTTTAGTTTAAATGGTAGTCGTCTACAGCTCTTCCAAACTTTGGGAGGTGCGACATCTGCAAATGGATTGAGTCCATTTTATAATAATACTCTAGGCTTCGCAGGTGTTGTGCGTTTAAATAGTGGTGATGCCTCTAATTTGAGAGCAACAATTACTTCAAATACTCCAACAACGACAGTAGGCCCATGGGTAAATCGTTATAGTACTCAATATACTGGTGCTCCTAGCAATAGTTCACCAAGTTCAGATTGGTTATATCGTATTCGCAGCCAGACTACTACTGTTACTTCAACTGGATCATGGACTGCTCCAACAGATAGTGCAATGGATAATGTACTGCGGTTGAGTACTCGTGAATCTGGCACTGGGCAAGGTAATCTCATTACTCCTGCTATTAATGGTGGGCTTGCACCAACCTTCGATGCTAATGAAGGTCTATATCTTTATAATCCGAATATTAATCTTGTGTTAGGTTCTTTATATCAACCACTCGTTTTAAGCTCAGATGGTAAAAACTTTAGTTTAGAGCTTGCACGTATTCCGAATAAGCCAGAAATTTATAAGAAAATCTATACTGATTACACTGGAACAGATAGTACTTACCTTGGTTCTACCTGTAATGTTTATCAATGCGGTACCAATGTAACCTTAGGTGGAAAAACTTATCAAGGTTCTAGTGCAACGCATAGTAGTATTTCTATCGGTTCAACTGTTTATAACTCGACAAATAATACATTAGAAGCCTTTAAAGGGAACAATACTCAAGATGCAGTTGGTATTTCATTTGGGAAACTACCAACAGGAACGATTGCTGCTGTAACACAAGTTAAAAATTTCTATCAATTACAAAATCAGGAACGACGTGGAGGCAGCTATAATTGTGGATTTTTAAACTTAGGAACTTGTTATGATACATGGCAATACCGTACAGCATCAGGTTGGACGGGAAATGCTGGCTCAGGCTTAAGATTTGACTCTCAAGGAGCAAACTGGGCGAATATTGATAGTACCTCTTATTATAACCCGACAACCAACACGACAGGGTATACCACTACCGATGCAGGGAATGGGGCTCAGTTTGTAGTACCAAATGGTACACCTTTACCTGATGCACTTTACAATAATGGACGTTGGTATACGACTACACCAAATGCAGATTTAAACACCTATAAATTATCAGGAGCACAAATTAGCTCTTCAATTAGCAATAATATGGGTTCAGCAGTCATTGATGGTGTTTTAATCCAACATTTAAAACTCACCACAAAAGGTCTATAAGAGGAGGATAATGCGATGAAAAAAATAACTGCTTTACTCCTCCTTACTCTTTGGGCAACTGCGACTCATGCAGAATTACAAACTTTGGACAACGACGCTTTACAGGCGATTAATGGTCAAGCTGGTGCTGATTTGTCTTTAATGCTTAATTTAAACCAGACCAGTAACGGTATATTTGATAATGGTAGTGGCGGCGTTTGTGAAAACGTAGAGTTCTGCCACATTGGTTTAGCAATTAATAAACGTTTTGTGCAAGCAGATGCAACTAAGCCAAGTGGTTGGGCTGAAAATAGTGATAGCGGTAATAAGCTTTGGTTGGTGTTTAAAGGTGTACAAGGAACTTTAAACATCCAAAAAATGGGTTTGGATGGTGCTGATTTGAAGTATCTTGATAAAACCAATACCGAAATTATAAAACCTGCTATTCAACTTAGTTTTAGTGCAGCACAACCGATTTTAATTCGTAACTTTGGTTTTAATGCTTTATCCATTGAGCAAGATAACTTTACAAGTTCAACAACGACCCAAGGTTCGAGTACGAATATGTATGATTATGCATATTTCAAAAAACCAACGTATGCTGCAACTGCAAACAGTGCGACTCAGCAAGTGGCCACAGCAACGCCTTCAGCCTATGACTATGGACGTGAAACAGGTTTTATGGGTTTAATGATGAACGGCAACTTGGCTATTCAAGGAAAAGTCATGGTGTTTAGCTGTGATGGTAGCCATCCCCGTTGTTAACGGTTAATGTAGATTTCAAAGGAACTGAAGTGATGAACAAAAATAAAGAAAGTCACGGCTCAAAGTTTATTTTAAATACATTAACAGCCAGTATGTTGTTAGTGAGTGGACAAGTTTTTGCTTTAGAAGCTTTAACCGATGCCGATCTGAGTGCAGTCAATGGTCAAGATGGGATCTCAATTCAAACGACTTTCAACGAAATTAATGTTGATAATGCTTATTGGGATGATCATGCGGGCACGCCAACAAGTGCTGATCAGGTTTTAAGAGCTCAAGCGAGCGGTGTAAAAATACAAAAAAGTAATGCCTCTACACAATCTTTAGGAACGAACTACCGTTTAGATGTGGGGAGTAATACGACTACAGGTAAAGCTGGGGTCGATTTTTCTATGCAAAGTAGTCCATCCCTCATTACGGTAAATAGCGTGAAGGTTTGTAATAGTTCTGCTACATGCTCACCTACGTTAGGGCAGTTGGCTATCCAAACAACATCACCTTTAAATCTAGCATTGACTACTCAAGATGGCCTGTTTACTCCAAATAGCCAGTCAAATATGACATTGGGTATAAATAACGCAAATATTTATTTAGGACAGTTAGATGCTCGTAGTCAACTCAACCAACTAATTTTAAAGAATTTTAACTTTAATTTTGTGGGTAAAGGTGTCATGTTTATTGACCCTATCCGTGGCTTAGTTTTACAAACTAATACTGGGTCAAATGTGGCTGCTATAGGACAAACACCAAATAGTACGTATGGCTATGTCGACTTTAATCGGGTGGCAGACTCAGCTTCGGGTTTAACGGCAGGTACCTATGTTGATAGCAATGGCAAAGTGACTAATTCAGGTCTGAACATTGAAGTAATGCTCAGTTCTAATGTAGATAAAACCAATCCTTATGGGCTAGATGCTACGAATACACCGCAAAATTCAAAAGGTTTAATTCGTGTAGGCGCAAGCGGACGTATGGTAAATAGTTATTTACAAGTCCGTGGTATGGATGGCTCTTCGGACACGACAACCTTAGGTACAGCAAATACTGCCTCAGGCACCACCTCAAGTAATAGTATTTTGGGTAATACTGGAATTGCCTTTCGTATGAAAGGTGAGTTCACTAAAGATAACGATTCTATGCTAGGCGCCGATGGCAAAGCCACGACTTTAGAAATTGGTGGGGCAGGGCTGAATGCTTATGGTTTTGAGTTTGGTAATTTAACTGGGCTGAACTCAGCTACACGTGGTTACTTTGATAGCGGGAATATTTATCTAAATCTTGCTGATACAAAAACTTTATTAATGCCGAATAACGCAACGTTAAATGCAATTCGTTTAGGATCTGGCACTTTAACAACCGCTGCCGATTATCAACATAATATTCACCGGGATACGGTGACTAATCCATTTAGTCTAATTCTTGCGATGCGTGGAGCAGAGTTTCAGGCATTTTCTAGACGTGGTCGCTTTACTACCAGTGCCAATGTCGCTGCAGCTAATCAATTTGCAGATAATGGCTTAAGTAACCAATGGGGCTTGGCTTTACCTTTTTATAACTTAAATGCCAATGCCGCAGTTTATGGGGTAGATGCACCAGCGAATAGTGCTTTTTACTATACAAAAGATGCTAATGGTAGACCTGTTCAGAATGCTGTAGGTACCTCGGGAACGACTTCGCGTTTAGGATTTGGTGTTGCTGTTGGCACAACAGGACGTGACTCAGGCGGTACAAAAACAACTTCAATTTTATTAATTGATGGTTCTCCAAATGCCAATAATGCGGGTAATCCTACCGACTACTATATGGGCTTACGTAATATCGATATGTTCTTAAAAGGTAATGGCACTATCGGTTTAGAAAATGGCAGTTTAAATATCGGTTTAAAAGATATGTTACTTGCCTTATCAACTGAAATTGCAGCGGGTTATTTACCTGGGGCTAAATATAAATCTTGTCCAGCAACAGGATCTTGTACCTCACCAATTGATAACTTTGCTCGAAATAACGATGTTTTATTTGGTTTAAAGCTGCGTTTAGGCGGAGATCTTAATTTATCAATAGTGCCAAACAGTTCAATTGCCGATGGTAGTGCGCTCACTGTTTTGGGTGATTTTACAATGCCTGCCACAGCAACCGGAAACTCAGTTCAAATTAGTGACCCGATTGATGGCTCTGCAATTGGTCTGGAGAACATGACTGGAAAGCTTGCGTTCAATACAGCATTAGTTGTTGGAAAAGACAGTGCGAGCGGACTAGGCAAAGTGGGTGTAAATACCGCAGTGTACTTTAACCCTGATAAGAACATTGATGGTGCTTTACGTGTTAAAGATATTAATTTCTATCCACCTTCAACAGGGGCGGGCGCACGTTTAGGTGAACTTGCAATTACTGGTGGACGTTTAAATAGTAACTTTAGCATTGTGCCGAGAAATGGTGCTTTTAACTAATAAATAAAAGTGGAGATATCGCCACTTTTTTTAAATTTAATTTTTGAATGTGATTGGATTTGCATTCGTCGGGTTATAGGGATAATTGTTTTGTACTCATCTATTATTCTGATAATCTGAACAAATAATAAACGTTTGTCTCTTAAGGATTAGAGCAACATGAAAAATAAAAATATAGCCTGCTGGTTATTATTTGCCAGTAGTTCAAGTGTTTTTGCGATGCAGCCTTTAGATGACCAAAGTCTGTCAGCGACGACGGGTCAAAATGGTTTAACGCTAGGCATTCAGGCAGATAAAGTTAAATTTAATCAAGTCGCCTTGATTGATACCAATGGTATTGCGTCTACGTCTTACAACAGCAAAGCTGGTCTCGTCATTGCGGGGAACTCTACTAATCCTGTTCCAAGTATAGAATTTATTAAAGCAGCTGTATCGACCAATCCGTCTTTCAATATTGCTATAGATACCGATGCAGGTGCAGGTAAGCCTTTTGTGAACTTGGCTGTCACAATGGGAAGTGACGTCAATGGTATTCGGCTTACACCATTTTCAGTTTATTTAGCGCCTAATACATCAGTTTCTAGTCCTTCGGATTATGCGGTGACTAGTTATGCACCAAAATCAATTTTCAGTTCGGGAACAACGGTAAATACAGGAGTGAAAGAACTTATTCGCTCTACCGGAAATTTAGATATTAACTTTGTACAGACCAATAAACCTCGTTTAAACATTCAATTGGGGCATGCTGCCCAGTCTGTCATGGTCAAATTTGGTGGAGCTATTCAATCGATTTGTTCTGCTGCATCTGGTTGTCCAATTACTTTAGTTTCTGATAATACCGGTGCGAATTTTGGATTTAAATTTGCGGGAACAAATACATCTACAGGATTTGTTCTTGATGGGTTTTATGCTGGAGTTGACCCAACAGGGCTAACTTTTGGCAATACAGGTGTCTCTAGTAAATTTGATGCATCACTTAACAATATAACTTTAGGAAATGCGGGAATACAAAGTCCAACAACGTTTAATAATTTACCTAATGGGTCGATGGGAAGTTTTGGAGTCACGGGTGCTTCGGTAACCGACTTTAAAATGAAAGTAAGTGGTTTTTAAAAATAATCACTGAACCTGAAATACAAAAAAGAGGGTGGTTGTCTAAACAGCCACCCCCTTTTATAAATTTTAAGTAATTAGTTATGTGATGAACTGGTTTGTTGTAACTGTTGAACAATTTCATCTAAAGCTTTAATACGTTTTACTTGGTCCCATAATTCTTTCGCTTGTGGATAGGCTTTGGTCATCATACCTAACCATTGCTTATAACGACCCACCATTCCAATTTCTGTTTTTGCTTGTCCGTTTAAAAATCGAATTTGTAAGTCAACCAGTTGCTCCCAACTAAATAATGCCTCATCCATATTATTACGAATGCATTGTGTTAAATCTGGAGTCGTCACAGCACCACGGCCAATCATTAAATCTTCACAACCAGATTGTTGTTGGCAGGCTTTGGCATCGGCATTGGTCCAGATTTCGCCGTTAGCAATCACATTAATTTTTAAAGCTTCTTTAATCGGTAGAATTTTTTCCCAATAAGCTGGTGGCGTATAGCCATCTGCTTTCGTTCGCGCATGTACTGTTAGCCAGCTTGCGCCAGCATCTTCGACCGCATGCGCATTTTCCATGGTGTGGTTTTCATCAAGATAACCCAAACGCATTTTTGCTGAGACCGGAATATGTGCTGGTACTGCATCGCGAACAGCTTTAATGAGCATATGTACCACGTCTGGTTCATCAAGAAGTACCGAACCACCTCTATGACGATTAACTGTTTTGGCTGGACAACCAAAATTAAGGTCGATCGCTGGAGCACCTAGTTCAACCACTTTTGCTGCATTTGCAGCCAGCATATCTGGATTGTTCCCTAAGAACTGAACATGCACAGGTGTTCCAGCAGCTGTTTTACCATCATTTTTAAGTTCAGGGCAAAAGCTATAGTAAATGTGGTCTGGCAAAATACTGTCTGTAACGCGAATAAACTCGGTTACACACCAGTCGAAGTGACCAACAGATGTGAGTGTATCCCGCATGATCGGGTCAGTTAAACCTTCCATTGGAGCGAGTATGAGTTTCACAGCCTGAGTCACCTGAGCAAAACAAAAACAGCGTTATACGGGATATGTATAACGCTGTCTAGTAGTGCTGAAATTTTAATTATTTTATCGGCCCAATATCATCTCAAGCACAAATTTACTGCCAATAAAACCAATCGCTAATAATGCAAAACCAATTAAAGTAAAACGAATCGCTTTTTGACCGCGCCAGCCAAGTTTGTAATGGCCAATGAGTAATGAGCCATAAATAATCCATGAAATGATACTAAATACGGTTTTATGAGCGAGATGCTGAGCAAAGAAACTATCAACTGTTAAGAAGCCAAATGCCAGAGCAATGGTTAATAAAATAAAACCGGTAATAATTAAATCAAATAACAAGGACTCCATGGCCTGAATGGGCGGGAGTAAATTGACCCAGAAGCGTTTTTTTTGTTTCTTTTTGAGTTCACGGTTTTGGAACCATATCAAGATTGCATGTATGGTTGCCATGAGTAGAACCGCATAGGCCGAAAGTGAAAGAATAATATGCGTATCTAAGCCTAATGAGTGTTGTTCAATAAACTGATTTGGTTTACTAAATGCAAAACCTAAAATAAGACCAATGGCCGCTACAGGAATGCCTAATAAGTTTAAAGGTACAATCGGACGAAAAGTACTAAAAATTAAACTTAACAACAACATAAGCCATGATGTAAAAGAGACTAAATTAAAAACATCATAGTTAATTCCTAAAGGCGTGAGCATTGCATGGCATAGAACTGTGCCGTGCAGTAGCAGAGCTAAGGTCGTAACAAGAGCAAATAACCATGGGTTTGGTTCACGTTTTGACATTAAACGTATGAACAGATACCAGAAAGAAGTGGTATATGCGATGAGTGCCAAAATTGTGTAAACCAAGGGGAGGCTAATCATGTCAAACCTTTTTCAGGATTAATTCATCTAGATAAGATATAAATTCGCTGCGAACTAAAGTATCCTATAGCATTCTATGCATAAATTTTCTATTTCGAGAAAGATTTTTTTGCAACTAGCCATTTTAAGCGGATTTTGCAATGTTTGATACCTTAACAGAACGACTCACGCAGAGTTTAAGAAATGTTACTGGCTCAGGGCAGCTGACCGAAGACAATATTAAAGATACCTTACGTGAAGTACGTATGGCTCTTCTTGAAGCCGATGTCGCGTTACCTGTAACTCGTGAATTTATCGCGAAAGTTAAGGAAGAGGCATTGGGCCAAGAAGTGATGACCCAGTTATCTCCAGGCCAGGCATTTGTAAAAATTGTCTATGACGAACTCACCAAGATGATGGGTGAGGCAAATGAAACACTGGATTTAAGTGCTAAGCCTCCAGTTGTTGTATTGCTTGCTGGTTTACAAGGTGCAGGTAAAACTACAACTGCTGCCAAGCTGGCACGTTTTTTAAAAGAACGTCAAAAGAAAAAAGTAATGACCGTTTCTGCCGACGTTTACCGTCCGGCAGCGATCAAACAGTTAGAAACTGTATCAGCAGAAGTTGGTGCAGGCTTTATTCCTTCAGATCCTTCTGAAAAGCCTATTGATATCGTTAACCGTGCAATTGAACAGGCAAAAATCCAGTTTGCCGATGTGTTGATTGTCGATACAGCAGGTCGTTTACATGTCGATGAAGACATGATGGACGAAATTAAAGAATTGCATGCAGCAGTTAAGCCGACTGAAACTCTGTTCGTGGTTGATGCTATGACAGGTCAGGATGCTGCAAATACTGCTAAAGCATTTAACGATGCTTTGGCACTTACGGGCGTGATTCTTACTAAAACTGATGGTGATGCACGTGGTGGTGCAGCGCTTTCTGTTCGTGCTATTACTGGTAAGCCAATCAAGTTCTTGGGTATGGGCGAAAAGCTTGATGCCTTAGAGCCATTCCATCCGGATCGTGTTGCTCAACGTATTTTAGGTATGGGTGACGTACTTTCTTTAGTCGAAGAAGTTGAACGTAAAATCGACAAAGAAAAAGCCGAAAAAATGGCGAAAAAATTGCAAAAAGGCGGTAGCTTCAACTTTGAAGATATGCTGATGCAATTTGAGCAAATGAAAAAAATGGGCGGCATGATGGGCTTCTTAGACAAGTTGCCTGGCATGAGCGGTGCAGGAATCCAGCAAGCGATTGAGCAAGCGAATCCTGAAAAACAAGTCAAAAAAATGGAAGCAATTATCCAGTCGATGACTGTTAAAGAACGCCGTAACCCAGACTTGATGAACCCAAGTCGTAAAAAACGTATTGCGGCAGGTTGTGGTATGGATGTTGCTGAAGTGAATAAGCTTATTAAGCAACAAGCGCAAATGGCTAAAATGATGAAGAAGTTTGCGAATCCATCTGGTATGAGCAAAATGATGCGTTCATTAGGCAATATGCAAAAACAATTTGGCGGTGGTGGCGGTATGGGACCACTGTTTGGTAACAACGACCAAAAGAAATAAAACCATAAAATAAAAGGCGCTTAGAGCGCCTTTTATTTTGTTCTGTATTTTAGTCTTTAGGATAATGAGCAATATATTGTTGTAGCCCTTTAAGTAAAAGATCTTTTTCAACAGTTGGCTGGTACTTCTGTAGAAATTTAGCAAAAAGAGGAGCATCTCCACCTGTGAGGAGCAGCTTTTTAGGAGATTGCTGCATGATGCTTTCAATTGTACTAATCAGGCCTAACAAAATACCGTGGTGTACTGCATCGACTGTGTTATTGCCCGGGTTTAGATTATCAAAAGCTGAATCGGGAATTTTAATACCTTTAGTATTTTGAATGAGTGCATCGCGCTGCAAATAAAGGTTTGGCAGAATATAACCGCCTAAATGCTGTTTGCCCTTGGTTAAATCAATAGTAAGCGCTGTTCCGCAACCAATAATACAATAGTTTTCTTTTTCCTCAGCAACAGCCAATACTTGTAACCAGCGGTCAATCCCGAGCTGACTCGGGACTTCATAGCCACATTGTAAGCCTGCATATTCCGAATGAACTTTGGCAAAAACAACAGGAATTTCAAGCCATTTTAAAATCTGCTGAATACGCTGATTGTTTTCGGTATCGAGAACCGAAGAAATCCCAATACGATGTAAACCTTGATGCTTAAAGTGTTGGATTAATCCAAGTAATAAATCGGCAGGCGACTGCAAATGTAACTCAGCTGCATGCTCAATAATTTGCTGATTTTCAGTAATCCAGTATTTTAAACGGGTGTTTCCGATATCAAGCCATAAACTTTTCATGGGAAAAATACCTGATTACTGAGTGGTTTGTGGTCTTAGACGACCTTGATAAAACTGCTGTGGTTCAGGAGTTTCAAGAATCACCGCACCTTCATTAGAGATTCCAACGAAACGGCCATATATCAGTCCTTGACTATGTTCGAACTGAACTAACTGATTAAGCCATGCTGCATGGTGGTTAAAACGGCCTGCCAAGTTGTAGCAACCATGATCAAACCAGCGAGCTGCATTTTGAATTGCAACATAAAGTTCTGAAATTAACTCAAGACGACCCATTTGTTCTAGACCTAAATCTTCTAGAGACGTGATCGATTGATCGCTATCAGTTACTGGAGGTGTTTTTAAATTAATACCTACACCCACAATAGCCTGATGCTGGGAAAGTGGTTCGACCAAAATTCCGCCCCATTTTCCTTGCGTACTGTACAAATCATTCGGCCATTTTACTTGTAAGCTTAAAGGCTGTAACTGTGGAATTTGCAGAATATTTAGAGCAACTTCAAGTGCTAAGCGACCATCTAAGGGTGTTCGAGTTTGCACCAATGTGCTTAAATAAATGTTTCCTTCAGGTGAAATCCATTGCCGTTGATGTTGACCTCGCCCTTGAGTTTGTTGAGCACTGCAAACCAAGCCTGTTGTAATGCCTTTTTGGGCAATTTCACGAATATCATCATTGGTCGAAGTTGTGGTTGCTTTTAATAAAACCACTTCTGGAAGCTGGTTTTTTGCGCTTAAAAGTTGTTGTAGTTGGCGAGTCTCTAAATCCATGTTGAATATGAGCAGAGTGGTAAAACATTTATGGAGTTAATCATATATTTACTCATTGGCGCAATTGCTGGTTTTACTGCCGGATTGTTTGGAGTTGGCGGTGGACTAATTATTGTACCAATCCTCTATGTCGTTTTTACCCAGTTGCACTATGATCCGGCAGTAATCATGCATATTGCAGTCGGAACCTCCTTAGCAACCATTATTGTGACGTCTTTTAGTTCTGTTTCTGCCCATCATAAAAAAGGTGCAGTTCTTTGGCCTGTTTTTCGTAATCTAGCACCCGGTCTTGTTCTAGGCTCATTTTTAGGCGCAGGCATTGCCGATCTTTTATCTGGTCAGCATTTACAGCTTCTGATTGGTGTTTTTGCAGTTGTGATGGCCTATCGCATGTTTAAAGGCGCAAATGTGGTTGTTGACCCAACACGTCAGCTTCCTTCAACACCTATGCAATTTATGGCAGGTGGTGGTATTGGTATTGCCTCTGCAATTTTTGGTATTGGAGGCGGTAGCTTAACTGTTCCATATTTAAACCGTCATGGTGTAGTCATGCAAAAAGCAGTCGCGACTTCTGCCGCTTGTGGTTTACCTATTGCTGTAGCGGGTGCAATTGGCTTTATGTGGTTTGGTGCTAAAGAGCACATTTCTGTACCTAATACGATTGGGTATGTGCACATCTATGCTTTTATTGGTATTAGTGTCATGAGTTTTGTGACCGCTAAACTTGGGGCCAAGGTTGCACACGCATTGTCACCACAAATGCTAAAAAAATGCTTTGCTTGTTTGTTAGTCGTGGTAGGCAGTTATTTTATTTATAAAGGTTTTATGAATTAAAAACGTTTTATTAAAAAATATAGAAAAGGAAGCTTAGACTCTCACAGTTTAAGCTTTTTTTATTTGAAGATTTAAACAGACTAAAGCTGAGTTTTTCATCCGATTTCTGTATGGATTTTGGGCGGGTTGGCTTAAAATGCAATAAAATTGTCAGACAATGACATAGTTTTTAATGGATGGGATCAGTTAAAAACAAGGATGCGAAAGAAAAGCATGGATTAATGCATATAAAAAGTAGCGGGTGATTTATGAATCTCGAAGAGACAGAGAGTCTTTCTGAGCAAATTGTCAAATATATTAGCGAACAGATTATTAGCGGCGAATTGGTCGAAGGCGAACGCATACAAGAGCTTCGTATTGCGAAAGAGCTTGATGTAAGCAGGGGGTCAGTTCGTGAAGCATTATTATTGCTTGAACGTACGCATCTCATTGAAATTTTTCCACGTCGGGGTGCAATTGTTTCAGAAATGTCGGCACAACAGGTTAAAGCGTTATTTGATACAAATATGATGTTATTGGGGCATATTGTACAACGCATCAGTGAAACATGGCGCGCCCATGAAGCTGATCAATTACAGCTCTTGTTAGAACAGCTTCTTGAGCATGTAAAAGCAGGCGATATCGAAAAATTCTACGATGCCATTTTCCAATATCTGGCTGAACAGCAAGATATGGTCGGTAATCCTTATTTAATGAAATTTTATAAAGAATTATTACCTTCGCTACGTCGTAGTTATTTTTTGACGCTAAATACCTCTAAAAGGGAACTGCAAGAAGCGTTTGCATTATTTAAACTCGTGACTGATGCAATTTTGATCCGAAAATCACAACAAGCCGCTTTATTTATGGAAGATTTTTGTCGACACTTACGTAACCTTGTGTTGGAATCGCTGACACGAATGAAACAGATTGAATTGGCTTGGGCGAGACGCTCACGCCGTTAGTTAGGGCATTATGCGTTTAAGCAGTTTAAAACTTTCCGGCTTTAAATCTTTTGCAGATAGTACAACTTTAAATTTTAAGGCGAACCGCACAGCAGTGGTTGGTCCAAATGGTTGTGGCAAATCCAATGTTATTGATGCGATCCGCTGGGTGATGGGGGAGTCAAACGCTCGTCAGCTGCGTGGTGGTAGCATGCAAGATGTTATTTTTACCGGAACATCCAAGCGTAAGCCAGTGGGTGTTGCCAGTGTAGAACTGCGTTTTGACAATACCTATGGCAAATTAGGCGGAGCTTATAACGCTTATAATGAGCTCGCTGTTCGTCGTCAGGTGACTCGAGAAGGTAAATCTGAATATTTCTTAAATGGTACACGTTGCCGTCGCCGTGATATTACTGACATTTTCTTGGGAACGGGTTTAGGGCCACGCTCTTACGCAGTCATTGAACAGGGCATGATTAATCGTTTGGTTGATGCCAAGCCTGAAGAAATGCGTATTTTCATTGAAGAGGCAGCGGGTGTTTCCCGTTATCAGGCACGTCGCCGCGAAACCTTGCAGCACCTTGAACATACGGAGCAAAACCTTTCACGCTTGGAAGATATTGCGCTTGAGTTAAAATCTCAGCTTAAAACACTTAAGCGTCAGTCAGAAGCTGCGGTTCAATATAAAACATTAGAAAGCCAGATTCGTACACTCAAAATTGAAATTTTGTCTTTCCAGGCAGAGAAAAGTGTACGCCTACAAGAAGAATATACAGTTCAAATGAATGAACTGGGCGAAACTTTTAAATTAGTTCGCTCTGAGCTAAGTACGATTGAACATGATTTAGAATCTACCAGTGCTTTATTTCAGCGACTTATTCAGCAATCTTCACCACTACAACAAGAGTGGCAGCAAGCTGAAAAAAAATTATCTGAACTTAAAATGACTCTAGAACAAAAACAGAGTTTATTTCAGCAAAACAGTACAACTCTTGTTCAATTAGAACAACAAAAAGCTCAGACGAAAGAGCGTTTACAACTTTCCGAACTACAGCTTGAAACACTGAATAGTCAGTTAGAAGAACAAACTGAAGCTTTAACGGCAATTGAGCATACAGCAGCTGAAGCAGAGCAAAATTTTGCCGGTTTACAATCACAGCAGCGGCAAGCGCAGCAACAATTTGAGCAAGTAAAAGCTCAGGTTGAAAAACAACAGCAGCAAAAAATGCAAATGTCTGCTCAAATCGAGCAATTAGGCAAAAATGTTCAGCGCATTGAACAGCAAAAAGAAACACTGCAACATCAAGCCAACCAGATCCAATCGAAAGTACATGAAGATGAACAAGGCGAGCTTGAGCAATTGCAACAGCAGCTTAGTCGTGAAATCTCGACCTTAGAGGCTGATATTGAGCAGTATGTGCAGCGTATTGAACAAGCTCAACAAGTGCATCAAGCAAATAAAAACCAGCAGCAAACGTTAAAAACAGAAATACAGGTTTTATTATCTGAGCAGAAAAACTTAAGCCAGCTTGTTGCTAAACAAAGTCCAAAGCAAAACCAAGATACGCTACGTTTAATGCAGGCTCTAGAGTTAACGGAGCAGGGTAAGCCACATGCACAGATTATTGAAAAGTTTTTAGCAAAATGGTTGCAGGCACATATTGTTGAAACTGAACAAGCCTTTCAGGAAGGAATTGCTCGCCAGTTAAAACCTTCAGAGCAATCAAGCAAATTTAAGGGCAACCTGACTTGCTTGAATGATTGGATTGCGTCACCACAGCTTTCAATATTTTCCAATGTGGCGATTGCACAAGATTTATCTCATGCTTTAAATGAACAAAAGCAATTGCAACATGGCCAGTCTATTTTGACTTTAGATGGTTATCATGTTGGGCAAGATTGGGTAATTGCTCTTATGTATGATGACGAAAGTCAAAGTGCGCAAGGTATGCTCAGTCATCGTATTCGTCTAGACGAAATTGAACAAGTTCTTCACAAGCAGCAACCTGAACTACAAGCATTAGATGAAACGGTAGTTCAGGAAAAAGAAAAACTTACACAGCTACAAGCTGACTTACAGCAGAAACAACAAACCATTAAACAAAAGCAAAAAGACTTGCAACAGCTAGATGTTCAAATTGCTAAACAGCAAACCGCAGCACAAGCATTTTTATTACAAAAACAACAATTGAAAGATCAACTCGCTCAGTTAGATATGCAGCTTGAAGAAGATGCAATGCAAAAAGACGATCTTGAAATTGATTTGCATGCATTAGCAATGAAGCTTGAAACCATTTTACCTGACTATAAAACTTTGCAATTTCAGGTAGAAGAATTAACAGAGCAGCTTGAAGAACAGCAACAAGTCTTACAACAGCAACAACAAGAACGTGAGATTTTACGCCGTAATAGTACGCAGACAACTCAACAGATTGAACTACTTGAAAAAGATATTTCGTTCTTGCAGAGCCAATATCAACAAATTGCAGCGCAAATGGAACAGGCGAAAAAGTTTGTTGACCCTATTCAGTTAGAGTTGCCAAATCTTGAGTCGGAGTTTCAACAACAATTTGCTCAAACCGAGAAGTTGCAAAAGACATGGAATGAATGGCAGATTGAGCTTAATAGTGTTCAAGAGAAGCAACAAACGCTTACAGACCAACGTCATCAATACCAACAGCAAGATGAAAAGCTTAGAGAGCAGCTTGAAGCCAAGCGTTTAGCATGGCAAGCAGCTAAGTCTGATCGTGAGCACTATCAAGAACAGCTCAAAGAGTTAAATGCCGAGCTTCAAACGGGCTTGAAAATAGATTTAACTGAACACCAGCAAAAACTGGAAAAAGTACAGAAACAGTTTGAAAAAATCGGTGCAGTTAACTTAGCTGCTTCACAAGAGTTTGAAGAAGTTTCTCAGCGTTTTGATGAGTTGAGCCACCAGATTCAAGACTTGGAAAATACGGTAACTCAGTTAAAAGATGCAATGAAGAGCATTGACCAAGAAACCCGTAAGTTGTTTATGTCGACTTTTGATCAGATTAATCAAGAGTTACAAAATCTATTTCCAAAAGTTTTTAATGGTGGTGAAGCCAGCTTAAGTCTTGAGGATGATTGGCAATCTGGGGTTAAGCTCATGGCGAGACCACCGGGTAAGAAAAACAGTTCTCTAGCATTACTTTCCGGTGGAGAAAAAGCGTTAACAGCGTTAGCATTAGTATTTGCTATTTTCAGGTTAAATCCGGCACCGTTTTGTGTACTCGATGAAGTGGACGCTCCACTCGACGATGCGAATGTACAGAGATATTGTAATTTGGTAAAAGAGCTTTCTGAACATGTACAATTCATTTACATTACACATAATAAGCTGGCGATGACCATGGCAACTGACTTGTTAGGTGTAACCATGCCTGAACCAGGTACATCAAAATTAGTCACTGTCAATTTAGAACAGGCAAAAGAATACGGGTTAGTTTCGGAGTCATAGAATGGAAATCAATACGATTATTGGCATCGTTGTTGCCATTATTATCATGCTAATTGGCTTAAGAATGATTTTAAAAAAGCCGAACCATGCTGAACCCTCGCTAGACAGTGATTTACATATTAATCCTGAAAGTAATCAACCAGTTATCCCTCGTCATGTACGAGATCAACTTGAACAGCCAGAAGTTGCTGTTACGTCAGCAGCCGTTGCTGAACGCGTAGAACCAACTTTAAGCGATCAGGAACAGCCAAAAGAAAAGGAAACAAAAGAAGTAGAACAGGCTTCCCAAGCTCAAACAGTCCAGACACAAGTACCCGTTGAAAATACGCCAGTAGAAGTAGAAGAAGTTAAAGCTGAAGAAAATACTGTTAGCCCAACTCTAAGTGAAAATAGTTCAGTTGAGTTAGTCGATACCGTTTCTGCTGAACCAGAAGTTGTTGGCTCATCAGAACAAAAAGTTGCAGAAGAGCAACCGAAAATTGAGCCGGAATTAAGCTTAAACCCAAATATTGAAACGGCTGAAATTGCTGAGTTTGAAGGTGAAAGTAATATTCTGGATGTACATCTACATGAGCAACAACGTTTTGACGACGAAAGTGCGTTGGCAATGGCTGAACAGATTATTGCATTAAATGTTTATCCAAATCCGCGCCGTGCATTATCGGGTGATAAAGCACTGAAAGTACTTTTAAAATATGGTCTACGTTACGGTGAAATGTCTTGTTTCCATCGTTATGAAAATACAGATGAACCAAGTGCACTCATGTTCTCTGTACTTCGTATGACCGATAATGGTCCTGCTGGTTTCGATTTAGAAACTTTATCTGCTGAACAAGTTCAAGGTTTGGCATTTTTCCTTGCACTTCCAAACAGTAAAGCCGTGACAGGTTTTGACATGATGACCAGTATTGCAGGCCTTATTGCTCGTGAAATTGATGGTAAGGTTTATGATGAAAATAACCTTGAATTTACGCCACAGTTAAAAGAACATTGGCGCCATCATGTGATTGATTATCGTCCAGCACAGGCAACAGCCTAGTTTAAATTTTTGGTATAGGTTGCGATAATTGCAATATATCTAGTCGCAGCTCAGGGTGGAGAAATTTCCACCCTTTTTTATGGTGAATAAAATAATGGCAATAACTTCCGTGATCGAACAGATGCGTCAGCTTATTCAACTGATTGCAAAGCATAACCATGCCTACTATGTCATGGATCAGCCGACAATCTCGGACAGTGAATATGATCATTTATTTCATCAGTTAAAAGCTTTAGAAGAGCAATATCCGGAACTTGTACAAACCGATTCACCAACTACGAAAGTAGGTGGTCAAGCGCTTTCAAAATTCGAAAGTGTGACGCATGTGGTGCCAATGCTTTCACTTGGTAACGTATTTAATCAAGAAGATTTATTTGCATTTGCACGCCGTGTAGAAGAGCGACTACCAAACCAGAAAGTACAATATGAAGTTGAGTTAAAACTTGATGGTCTTGCAATTTCACTATGGTATGAAAATGGCGTACTGGTTCGTGGTGTAACTCGTGGGGATGGTGAAACTGGCGAAGATATTACTCAAAACGTTAAAACCATTCGTAACTTACCTAAAGTTCTGCATTCAGAAAAATACGAAATTCCGCGCTTGCTCGAAGTACGGGGTGAAGTACTCATGCCGAAGTCTGGTTTTGAAAAACTCAATGCCGATCAGGAAGCAAAAGGGGAAAAAACTTTCGCTAACCCTCGAAACGCAGCTGCAGGAAGTTTAAGACAACTTGATCCAAATATTGCTGCTGGTCGACCTTTGGCATTTTACGCGTATGGAATTGCACAATGTGAACCAAATCATGGCCTCACCACTATGCATGATAGCTTGCAATGGTTAACGGAACTTGGATTCCAAATTGCTGAGCGTCAGTACTTGTGTAATTCAATTCAAGAAGTACAGCAGCGTTATGAGCAAATTCAGCAAGAACGTCCAAGCCTCCAAGTTGAAATTGATGGCATGGTCGTAAAGGTCGATGACTTAAAACAACAACAGCAGCTTGGTTTCTTAAGCCGAGAACCACGCTGGGCAACCGCTTATAAATTCCCTGCACAAGCCGCTCTTACGACTGTTGAGCAAATTGACTGGCAAGTAGGGCGTACAGGGACTTTAACGCCTGTAGCACGCTTAAACCCTGTTTTTGTGGGTGGTGTGACTGTCTCTAACGTGACTTTGCATAATATTGGAGAAATTCACCGTCTAGATGTACGCGTTGGAGATACTGTAAGTGTTTACCGTACGGGTGACGTAATTCCTAAAGTAGAAAAAGTTTGGCCAGAGTTCCGTCCTGTTGAAGCAGAAGTTGTTCATTTACCAGAGTCTTGCCCAGTATGTGCATCTCCTGTAGTGATGCCTGAAGGTGAGGCTCTCGCACGTTGTTCAGGCGGTTTATATTGTGCTGCACAGCGTATTGAAGCCATTCGCCACTTCGTATCGCGTAAAGCGATGGATATCGAGGGCTTGGGAGATCGTTGGGTAGAATCTTTATTACGTCTCGATTTACTTAAAGATGTGGCTGATATTTACCATTTGCATGAACACAGAGAAACACTGTTGGGCATTGAAAAAATGGGAGAAAAGTCAGTACAGAACTTAATAGATGCGATCGAAGCAAGTAAGAAAACAACTCTAGCACGTTTTATTTATGCCTTAGGTATTCGTGGAGTAGGTGAAACAACGGCTAGAATGTTAGCAAATACCTTCCAAACGCTTGAGGCCCTTAAAGCTGCGAATGTAGAAGCTTTAAAGAAAACCCCAGATGTTGGTGATATTACAGCTGAATGGATTGCTGATTTCTTCTTGGCACCGCATAACATTGAAGTACTTGATCGTTTAATTGCCGCGGGTATTCATTGGGATGCGCCAACTGCACCAACACGCCAGCCCTTAAATGGTGAAAGCTGGGTACTTACAGGCACATTAGAGCAAATGACCCGTGATCAGGCCACTCAAATGCTACAAGCATTAGGGGCGCGCGTAAGCGGTAGCGTATCAAGCAAAACGAAGTGTGTGGTTGCAGGTGAAAAGGCCGGTTCAAAATTAGAAAAAGCTGCGAAATTAGGTATTCCTGTCATGAATGAAACAGATTTCTTATCACTCATGGCGAGTTATGGGCAGACTTTGAGCTAAAATACTTAGAGAAATAAGAACCATTGATTTTAGTTACAAATTTATAAATTGATGGTTTATGCCATATTTGAACGCTTGTCTGAGCTTATAAATCCGACAAGCGTTTCTTTTTGCAAAGGAAATTTAAATAACTTAAACTGCAAATGCGTATGTTTCTCATTTTAATTTGATAAAAATCATAAACTTAACTATTTTTTATTTTGCAATCATTTTTAAGATTGCCCATAATAGACTCATACGATAGGAGATTTATTATGCGTGGCAATCCAGAAGTCATAGACTATTTAAATATGCTCATTGGCGGAGAGTTGGCTGCCCGTGATCAATATTTAATCCATTCTCGTATGTATGAAGATTGGGGTCTAAACAAGATTTATGAGCGTATTGACCATGAGATGCAAGAAGAAGCTTCTCACGCCGATGCAATCATTCGTCGTGTATTGTTTTTAGGTGCTAAACCAAATATGCACCGTGAAGATATCAATGTTGGTACAGACGTTGTATCTTGCTTAAAAGCTGATTTAGCACTTGAATATCATGTGCGTGAAAAATTAGCGACAGGTATTAAACTTTGTGAAGAAAAAGGCGACTACATTAGTCGTGACATGTTACGTCAACAATTATCAGATACTGAAGAAGACCATACTTATTGGCTTGAAAAACAGTTGCGTTTAATTGAACTGATAGGCCTGCAAAATTATATTCAGTCTCAAATTTAATGATGTGAAAAACCCAGCTTAAGCTGGGTTTTTTATTTGCTTATTTTAATAAAATGAAGTCAATGATTAGATGTTAATAATGTCAAATTGAATATATTCAAAGCCTTACTATATAAGGCTTTGGCAGTTACAAAAAAGTCAGAAAATTTGTATCAGACCCCATGTTTTTTTTGTGGAATTGGATATAATTTCGCCAACAAAAACCCTTGCCTGGAACTTAATAAGGCAGGGGTTTTTCTATGGGGAATCGGTTGGTATGGATCGCCAATGGTTTTATGGTGAGCTTCGCGTATATGTTATTTTCCAAACCTGCTGTTTTAGATACAGCTACTCTCTTAAGCACACAACGATTAGCAACTCGTCTTAGCTTTTTTAGCTTGGGCTTTGCGATATCTGCTTGGGCACCACTCATTCCTTATGCACAGCAACGTTTAAACCTAAATCATGCAAATTTTGGTTTATTGCTGCTTTGTATGGGAATCGGCTCAATGATTGCTATGCCTGCGACAGGGGCTTTAGTTAAGCGTTGGGGATGTCGTCCATTAATTGCTGTGGCGACCATACTATTAATGGTATTACTACCAAGTTTAACGATCTGGCATAGTCTTGTATCGATGGCTGTGGCGTTATTTATTTTTGGTACAGCAGCAGGCAGCCTTGGCGTTGCTATTAATTTGCAGGCAGTTGTGGTGGAAAAACACAGCTTACGTGCGCTTATGTCTAGTTTCCATGGTATGTGCAGCCTTGGTGGTTTAATAGGCGCCATGCTCATCACCACGCTACTAGCAATTGGCCTTTCACCACTCATGAGTACGCTATCTGTGGTCATGATTTTAATGGTCGTGAGCTTTGTTGCTATTCCATCTGCTTTAACAACATTTGAGCAAGATGAACAAGGTGCAGCTGAAATAACTGACGCACCTAAAAAAACTTCGCGCCCGAATGGTGCGATCCTGTTGATTGGAATGATGTGTTTTATTGCTTTCTTGTCAGAAGGTGCAGCAATGGACTGGGGTGGTATTTATTTGACCAGTAAATATCATCTTAACCCTGCTTTTGCTGGGCTGGCCTATACTTTCTTCGCGCTTAGTATGACAAGTGGTCGTTTTGCAGGGCATCTCTTGTTAAAACAATGGGGTGAGAAAACTATTGTGACTTATAGTGCAATTGTTGCAGCCCTTGCTATGGTTACTATTGTGATGGCACCTGTTTGGCAAGTTGTCGTATTGGGTTATGCACTTTTGGGTTTAGGCTGTTCTAATATTGTACCAGTCATGTTCTCTCGTGTTGGACGCCAAAATGATATGCCGAAGGCTGCGGCACTATCTTTAGTGTCAACGATTGCTTATACAGGTTCATTAAGTGGTCCTGCCTTAATTGGCTTGATTGGCCAGTGGACCAGTCTAACCACAGTGTTATCTGGGGTAGCGGTTTTATTAACTATGATTGCCATACTCAATCGCTTTACTCTTGTAAAGGCAAAATAACTTAAGTCAATTTACCAACCGATAGAACATCGAGAAAAACTTCTCGATGTTCTATAAGCTTAAATCATTACCAAACATGATAGATGGGTTGGTACTTGTCTTGTAATGACAACTTAGTCTTCGTAAAGGTTGGAGCATTTTCAAGATCTTTCAAGAAATTATTTCTCCAATCGCTAAGGTCAGTGGCTGCCAGACCTTCTATTAACTGTTCATAACGATTAATACGTTCAGCTTTAGGCATCTCTAGAGCGGTTTTTAGAGTATCCATCATCGCTGCCCGATCTAATGGGTCAACAATTAAGGCCTGAGTCATTTGCTCAGCAGCACCGGCATATTTAGATAAGATCAGCACACCTGGGTTCTCTGGATCTTGAGCCGCGATATATTCTTTTGCGACCAAGTTCATACCATCCCGTAATGAGCTAATCCAGCAAATGTCAGAACGACGATAAATATGCATCAAACTGTCATGTTGAACAGTGTCGTAGCAACAATCAATTGGACGCCAGTCTTCGTGTGCAAACTCTTCATTAATCAGTTCTAACTTGGTTTTAAATCGTTGGTATAAGCGTTGATAAGCCGGAATATCTGTACGTGAAGGTGTTGCAACTTGAAGGTGGCGTACCAGTCCATGATATTCGGGGTTAGTTTCCAAGAAGGTCGCAAATGCATTGAAGCGTTCAAGCAGACCTTTTGAATAATCAATCCGGTCAACGCCAATAATGGTTTTTTGACGTGGTATATCTTCAAAGTTAAATACATAGGGAGTATGAAATGCCTGTTGTGCTTGGCGCTGAATAAGTTCTGGTTGCACGCCAATAGGGTAGGACTTTATGAGTACTTGACGTTTTTTATAGCTGATTCGGTCACTTAGTATTTTTTGAGCTTCAAGTAAGCCCATACACGTTTGCATACAGGTGTTTTGATCGGCTTGGGTTTGTAGGCCAACTACATCATATTGGCAAAGGTCTTGTACCAACTGCAGTGCAACTGGAATTTTGCGCCAAATGTTTAAGCTTGCGAAAGGAATATGCAAAAAGAAACCGATTTTATTTTGCATACCTAATTCACGACAATGACGAGCTACACTAAAAAAGTGATAGTCATGTACCCAAATCAGATCATCAGGCTGAGCAATCTCTTTTAATTTTTCAGCAAATAAACGGTTAACCCTTTGGTAAGTATTATATTCTTCAGCATCATATTCGATCAGTTCATCTCGATCATGCATGGCAGGCCATAAAACTTTGTTAGCAAAACCGCAGTAGTACTGTGCATATTGCTGATGTGTAAGAGGGCAGGTAATGTAGTCAATTCCATGAGAATATGCCTGATCGAATTCAGGCGCTTCAGTATCGGTAATTTGCTGACCGTTCCAGCCTAACCAAATGCCGTTACTATCATTTAATGCATCTTGTACAGCTACTGCAAGGCCACCTGCGGAGGCCTTACCTGATGGCATACTTATTCGATTCGATAACACGATTAATTTAGACATATTTGTTCTCCATTCTGATCTTGACTATTTTTGACGTATAACTTTTTTATTTTTTCTAGAAAGAAAAAAAGAAAATTAGAAACGCTGTTAATATCTTTTAATCTATAGTGAGCTTCTGTTTCACCAGAACCTACTTTAATTGAAGTGCCAAATTGTTGATTAATAAAAGTGAAACCCGATTCATCCGTTAAATCATCTCCAATAAATATTGGGTGAATTAATGGTAAATCAAGATGGTCTAATATTGTTTGAATTGCTTTACCTTTATCTGCCTGTTTAGGTAATAACTCAATGACAAATTTACCTTTATTTAATTTTAATTGAGGATGGAAATATTTAATTTGTTGCATAATATAAATTGCATTATCTTCTAATTCTGGTTTTTTTCGATAATGTAAAGCAATAGAATGTCCTTTATCCTCAATTAATAAATCGGGATATTTTTCACAAGATTTTATAATATCTTCTTTTAATTTTTTGAAATTAATATTGCTTAAATCTGGACGAATATAATTGTCGGAATCAAAATAAATATCTAAACCATGTAAGCCAGCTATAGGAATTTCAATAGACTGAAATAGCTTACTAGCTGTTTCAACATCACGTCCTGTTACAGCAATCACTGGTATATTTAATTCAATAATTTTTTTTATAACTTCTAATGTAGTATTAGGTATAAAACTATGCTCAGGATGAATTTGAAATGGAGCTAATGTTCCATCAATATCCAGAAATAAACAATAATTTTTATCTATAGGTAAGGTGTTTATAATATCGTTGGGTGTAACAAAATATGTATCTTTTTCTCTCCCGTCAGATATTTCACTTTGAGTATTCATATTAATCCGCCCCTTATTTTGATCATTAATTAATCTTCTAACATTAAAATGAATTGATGAGTCATTTTTTTTAATAAAAAAACATAAGTATTAACATTAATTACATTGCACAATGGATTTATGGGGGAAGTGTGGATTATGTTGTTTTTTGATTTGCTTCAATGTTTAGATAATTAAAATTTTGTATATTTAATATAAATATTTTAGCTCTTGTATATCAATATATTTCAGAATATTTATCTACTATAAATGACTGATTTTACTTTTTGAAATTCAAGCGTTCTGTTGATTTTAAAAGATATTTAGAATTGAACTTCATATATAATCTTCCTAAAGTTGACTGTGGATAGGCACATGAAGTTACAAAATAAAATTTTATTGATTACAGGGTGGGGAGTAGGTATAGAACCTTTGCAATCGTTAAAATTGGGTTTAAATAAATTTGGCTATGGCACACAACTGATTAATATTTTTAATGTTTTAGATAGTAGCTTTCAAGCACAGCTTGATTTAGTGGCTGAAGTTGATGTGGTAATAGGCTGGTCCTTAGGTGGGCAATTAGCAACTCAACTGGTTGATATTTTTTACAAGCAAACAGGGCAAACAAAAATATTAATTACGCTCGCGTCGAATCCTTGTTTTGTTGCTCATGATAATTGGCAAACCGCAATGCCTGCTGATGTATTTAGTCAATTTAAAGGGTCTTTTTTACAGAACCCACAAGCCACTTTAAAGCGTTTTTATTATTTGATTACACTTGGCTCATCTCAAGCGAAACAAGATTGGATGAGCGTACAAAACATCGCAAATCCACCCGCACAGGAAATACTGGTAGACGGTTTAAAAATGCTAGAACAGTTAAACTTGGTAGATAACTTGAAAAATTATCCAGGTCTACAGCTTCACCTGTTTGCTGAACAAGATAATGTCATTCCTTGCAAAATTATCGATAATTTTAAGGATTTCGCTACAGAAAACATGACTTATAAGTTGCTAAAAGACACTACGCACGCTTTTCCTTACTTGCAGGCTGAAAGAACAATTGAAGAAATCTGCCAATTTTTAACAATTCATCAGCAAAGTTCATAAGCTTTGGTTGATCTCGCAATTTTCTTTCATTCTTAACAGGTTTAACATGTGTTAAATGAAAGATTTGATTGCTGTAAAAGGGTATAGAGGATGACCGATAATTTTGATTTGGAACATATTTGGCATCCATATACTTCAATGACCCAACCTTTACCCACATTTAAAGTGAAGCGTGCCTATGGGGCAACGATTGAACTTGATGATGGTAGAACTTTAATTGATGGTATGTCGTCTTGGTGGTGTGCAATACATGGTTATAACCACCCTGAACTTAATCAAGCAGTGACCGATCAACTACAAAACATGTCACATATCATGTTCGGTGGTTTGACTCACGATCCTGCTATTGAGCTTGGTAAAATTCTTTTAAAAATTACCCCACCAAGTCTCGATAAAATTTTCTATGCAGATTCAGGTTCGGTCGCTGTTGAGGTTGCTTTAAAAATGGCTGTGCAATTCTGGACAGCACAGGGAAAACCACAAAAAACAAACTTTATTACCACACGGTCCGGTTACCACGGCGATACATGGAATGCGATGTCTGTGTGTGATCCTGTGACAGGTATGCATCAGATTTTTGGTACCAGCTTACCGAATCGTCTTTTTGTAGCAGCACCAAAAACTAAATTTAATGAAGAATGGAACCAAGAAGATATTGCCGAGCTAGAGCAAGCTATTCAGCAAAATCATGAAAACCTTGCTGCACTCATTATTGAGCCGATTGTTCAAGGTGCAGGGGGCATGCGCTTTTATCATCCTGAATATTTACGTCAGGCTAAAGCGCTTTGTGAAAAATATCATCTGTTGTTAATTTTCGATGAAATTGCTACCGGTTTTGGTCGTACAGGTAAGCTTTTTGCTTGGGAACATGCTCAAGTCGAGCCAGATATTATGTGTCTAGGTAAAGGGCTAACGGGCGGTTATTTGACTTTGTCTGCGACTTTAACGACAAAGCATGTTGCTGAAACCATTAGTCGCGGTGAGGCTGGGGTATTTATGCACGGCCCAACTTTTATGGCCAATCCACTCGCTTGTGCCGTTGCTTTAAAAAGTACGCAATTATTAATTGAGCAAGATTGGCAGGCCAATATTAAGCGAATTGAGCAACAACTTAGCCAATATTTAACGCCTTTAAATCAGCTTGACTATGTTGCTGATGTACGAGTGCTCGGTGCAATTGGTGTGGTAGAACTCACCTTTAATGTCGATATGAAAACTTTACAGCAACAATTTGTAGAGCGTGGAATCTGGATTCGTCCTTTTGGCAAACTGGTTTATGTGATGCCACCTTATGTTATTACTCAACAAGAGTTAAGTGACTTGCTTGAACAGTTGGTTGAAGTAGTTAAAACGATGCAGGGGGCACATTAAAATGTCATTGCTCGATCATTTTGCTACCGAGTTAGATGAGTTAAAACAACAAGGTAACTTCAGACAATTTACCCAAAATGTGCAGCATGGTCGTTTTATTACAATTAAAAATAAAACAATGCTCAACTTAGCTTCAAATGACTATCTTGGACTGGCGGCTAATCTTAATCTTCGCCAAGAGTTTTTAGATAGCTTACCGTTAGAACGCAGCTATTTTAGTTCTTCATCGGCTCGTTTATTGACGGGTAATTTTGATGAATATGAACAGTTGGAAAATAGCCTAAGCCAAGCATTTGGTGGGCGGGCAGCTCTGTTATTCAATAGTGGCTACCATATGAATATTGGTATTTTGCCTGCTGTTGCTGATAGTAAAACTTTAATTTTGGCAGATAAGTTAGTTCATGCCAGTATGATTGATGGGATCCGTTTGTCTGGTGCCCAGTATGTGCGGTATCGACATAATGATTTAGAGCACTTAGAACAGCTTCTACAAAAGTATCATGATGATGACAAGATTGAACGAATCATTGTGGTCACAGAAAGTATTTTTAGTATGGATGGTGATGAAACGGATTTAGCTGCATTAGTCCAGCTTAAAAAACGTTTTGCTAAAACCATGCTTTATGTCGATGAGGCACACTCAATTGGTGTACGTGGTCAGCAAGGTTTGGGGTGTGCTGAACAATATAATGTAATTCAGGAAATTGATTTTCTAGTTGGTACCTTAGGTAAAGCATTAGCAGCTGTCGGTGGTTATATTATTTGCCATCCAATTATTAAAGATTATCTCATTAACAAAATGCGCCCGCTTATTTTTAGTACCGCTCAACCTCCGATTGTTATGGCTTGGGCAAATTTTATTTTTCAAAAAGTATTAGTGGCTCAACCTCAGCGTGAACACTTAAAAAATATTAGCCAATATCTTCAACAAGCAGTGGTACAAAAGGGTTATCTGAGTCCATCGACCAGCCATATTATTCCAGTGATTGTGGGAGAAAGTCAGGCTGCTATCGATAAGGCGAAACAGGTTCAGGAAAGCGGCTTTTATGCCATGCCTGTACGCCCACCAACAGTACCTAAAAATAGTTCGCGTTTACGTATTTCTTTAACGTCAATGGTCGAGCAACACGAGCTTGAAGCACTGGTGAGTTTTCTGTGAGTCTGAATAAAAATTTAGTTGCCGAGCGTTTTGCTAAAGCAGGTCAAAGCTATTCAGAGCACGCAGTTGTTCAAAAACAAATTTGTCAAAATTTAACAAGCTTACTCAAGCAGTTTTGCCCAAGCAAGATACGACGTGTTTTTGAAATTGGTTGTGGTTCTGGTAATTTAACTCGTCTGCTTGTTGAAGCTTTTCAAATTGAAGATTTAATTTTGAATGATCTGTACTCAGAGGTGCAGGAGCACTTCAATCATGAAGAGCATTTAAAATGGTTAATTGGAGATGTTGAAACCTTAGAACTCCCTCAGCAGCTCGATATGATTGTTTCAGGTTCTGCCTTGCAATGGATGCAGGATTTGCCACTTTTGCTTAAGCGTTGTAATGATGTTTTAACTGACAGTGGTTGGCTATGCTTTTCAACATTTGGTCCTAAGAACCTAATTGAAATTAAAGAGCTAACCGGACAAGGTTTAAATTATTGGAATCTTGAAAGTTGGAACAGTGCCTTAACTCAGGCTGGTTTTGAAGTTCTGTATCTATCTGAGTCAGAAACTCAGCTCTATTTCGATTTACCTAAAGCTGTATTACAACATTTAAAAGCGACTGGTGTAACAGCGACAGCGCAGCACCGTTGGACCAAGCAAACTTTACAGCAGTTTTATCAAGATTATGATCGGTATAAGCACGCCGAGGGATATGCCCTAACATATCACCCAATTTATTGTATTGCCCGGAGAATGAAGTAAATGAGTGGTCAGATCTATTTTGTCAGTGGGATTGATACCGAAATTGGAAAAACCTACGCGACAGGTTTTTTAGCAAAATTATGGACTGAGCAGGGTAAAAAAGTAATTACCCAAAAACTCATTCAAACAGGTAATGTTGATATTTCTGAAGATATTGAAAAGCATCGTGAAATTATGGGGCAAGGTTGGTTTCAAGAAGATCACGATAAGCTGACTATGCCCGAAATCTTTAGTTATCCTGCTTCACCTCATTTAGCAACGCGTCTTGATAATCGAGAAATCGATTTTCAAAAAATTGAAAATGCGACTCAAACATTAGCTGAGCGTTTTGAAATTGTATTATTAGAAGGGGCGGGTGGCTTAATGGTGCCCTTAACCACCAGTTTACTCACCATTGATTATGTTGCTCAGCATCAGTTTCCTGTTATTTTAGTGACATCTGGTCGTCTAGGAAGTATTAATCATACTTTGCTTAGTCTCGAGGCACTTAAGTCACGCGGTCTGAAATTAAAAGCTTTGGTTTATAACTTAAAAGATGAATCAAAAGATCCATTAATTTCGCAGGATACTTCAAATTATTTAAAGAACTATTTAGCCATTCATTTTCCAGAAGCTGAGTGGATTGAACTAGCAAAAATGAATTAATTGAAATTAAATAATAAAAAACCGCTCTAAAGTGAGCGGTTTTTTTGATTTAAAAGTTTTACTTAGAACTTTTTAAATCCACGGTTAAAACCAGTCGATTTACGCTGATTACCTGTGTTAGCTGGTGCTTCTTTTTCATCATCACGACGTTGTTGACGTAAATAACCACCACGACGTGCTGCCATTGGTTTTTCTGTCATACGATCAGTACGACGTTTTGCCATACCAAATAAACCTGTACCTTGACGTGGTTTCAACTCAACAGATTTAGCTAAGTTGTCGATATCAGTTTTATCGAGTTCCATCCAACGGCCAGTACGTAATTCGCGTGGTAAAATAACAGTACCGTAGCGAGTACGTAATAAGCGGCTTACTTTAAGACCTTGCGATTCGAAAATACGGCGAACCTCACGGTTACGGCCTTCTTTCACTACAACTTGATACCAGCGGTTAATACCTTCACCACCAATTTCAGAGAAAGATTCGAACTTGGCTGGGCCATCTTCAAGCTCTACACCATTGACCATGTTTTGGCGTAATTGTGGTGTTACTTCACCCATTACACGTACAGCGTATTCACGTTCAATTTCATTAGATGGATGCATTAAGCGGTTAGCAAGCTCACCATCGTTTGTAAATAGTAATAAACCTGTACTGTTAATATCCAGACGACCTACCATTACCCAACGGTCATTTGCAATTTGTGGCAAATGATCAAATACAGTTGGGCGTTTTTCTGGGTCATTACGTGAACAGATCTCACCCTCTGGTTTATAATAAATCAGTACACGACGACGAATTTCATCTTCGATCTGGAACTGAACTTTACGGCCATCAATGCGTAATTCATCGCCTGGTTCAATGCGCTCACCCACTTGGGCAACGCGGCCGTTTACACTCACGCGTCCTGCGGCAATAACCTCTTCCATATATCGGCGAGAACCTAATCCGATTCGCGCTAATACTTTTTGCAATTTTTCACTCATGACAGCACAACCTTAGACATAATGATCAACAGTCCACCTCTTTATGATTTCGGTGCATTCGCATCGAGAGCCATAAATGCTTCCTTGGCGTTCTGTAGGGGAGGCAATTGGCCTAAAGAGGCTAGACCAAAAGCATTCAGAAATTGAGGCGTTGTAATTAGCAACGCAGGTCTTCCGGGTAAATCTCTAAAACCGGCTTCTTTAATCCAGTTCCAGTCAAATAGCGTTCTGAGAATCTGACTATTATTAGATACACCACGAATTTGTTCAATATCAGCACGCGTGACTGGTTGATGATACGCAATGACAGCCAAGGTTTCTAGTAAAGATGGCGACAGTTTTGTTGGTCGCTCTGGCCAAATCTGCGCAATAATATTGCGATATTTGGATCTTACCTGAAAACGGAAGCCTTGCGCGGTTTCAATCAACTCAATAGAGCGGCCATGTTGTAAGAGGGCAAGTTGTTGTAAAAGCTGACGAAGCTGTTGTTTGTTATATTGATTATTAAAAGCTTCTTTTAAACGAGCAATTGAAACAGGTGCTTCACTGGCAAAAATAATCGCTTCAAGTTGCAATAAAACTTCGTGATGAATGTCAGCTAATGACAAATCATTATTATTTTGTTCAAAACTCATGCTGCAGACCCTTGAATAGCCAATGGAGCTTCAACACCTGTAGCAATAATTTTAATCTTTTGTTGTCGGGTCAATTCTAAAACAGCCATAAAAGTTACAACCATTCCCATACGGCCTTGTTGGGGATTAAGTAATTCTTTAAAACTTAACACGTCGCCTGACTCTAATTTCTCTTCAATATAAGCAATACGTTCTTCTAACAGTACAGGCTCTTGCGCAATTGTGTGTGTTACGGGTTCAGGACGATTAAATACGCAAAACAAAGCATCATGTAATGCTGAAACATCATAACCTTCATAAACAGGCGCGATATGACCTAAGCTTACATTGGCACTAAATGTATCACGGTCAAGAACTGGCATTTGACCTAAACGTTCAGCCGCTTGTTTAATGCGTAAATAAGTTTCTAGTCGATCAATAAGATCCTGTTTAGGATCTTTTTCGATACTCACTACTGTAGGTTTAGGTAAGAGTAAGCGAGATTTCAAATCAGCCAATAGAGCAGCCATAACCATATAGTCGGCAGTCAACTCAATATTTAAGGATTTCATGCTATCCATATAAGCTAAATATTGAGTTGCAATAGGTGCAATATCGAGCTGAATTAAATCAAAACCGTTTTTCTGAATCAGATAAATTAAAAAGTCGAGTGGTCCTTCAAACTGTTCGAGTAAAATCTCAAAAGCAGCCGGAGGAATATAAAGATCTTCAGGAATTGTGTCGTGCCACTCATCTAAAACACGGATGTGTGGAACGTCTTCCATGGATTGATGAAGTGATTGGTTCATTACGATTATAAGCCACGCGAATTTTCAAAAGCATGAGACTTGTTTTTCAAGTCAATAAGAGCTGTAGCAGAAGAACAGCAGATAGTGAAAAACATTCTAAAGGAATTGTGACTTTTAATAAATTGCTTAACGACTAAAGTGTATAAAAAATCCAAACTAAATAAAGAGTATTTTTTTTCTTGATAATACTTTTTTTTTAACTATTGGTAAAAAGGAGAATAAGTGCTTATTCGAAAGCACTTACATCTCCAGCACCGTGACGTATAATTTCCGGATGTTCACCCGATAAATCAACAATACTAGTTGTTGTTAAAGTACCAAAACCCCCATCGATAAAGACATCAATACGTTTAGACAACTGACTTTCAATATCGTAAGGATCATCAAGTGGGTCTTCTTGTCCGGGTAAAATTAATGTACTTGTAAGTAAAGGCTCACCAAGTTCTTTTAATAAAGCCTGACAAATCGGGTTACTTGGAATGCGTAAACCAATCGTTTTCTTTTTAGGATGCATTAACCTGCGTGGAACTTCACTTGTTGCAGGTAAAATGAAAGTCGTAATGGCAGGTGTATTTGCTTTTAATAACCGATACGTCGCATTATCAACTTTTGCATAAGTCGCGATATCTGATAAATCACAACACATAATTGCGTATTGATGCTTAGGGCCTAAATCACGAATCTGGGCAATGCGTTCCATCGCATTCTTATTACCAATCTGACATCCGATTGCATAGGCAGCATCGGTCGGGTAGACCACAACATCGCCTGCACGAATACGCTCAACTGCTTGATCAATGAGGCGTTGCTGTGGATTTTCAGGATGTACATGTAAATGCAACATATTTTAGAGACTCCATCACGCCAGTATTAAAAATAGTATTAGACTTTTCAAACTTCGGAAGCAAGTAACTTACGTAGTTTTTTTGTCATTTAATCAAGGAGTTCACGTTTAAATTCATCTAATTGTAACGCTGTACCTGCTCGTGTACATTGGCAAATACATTCAATGAATCTTGCTGCATCAACAGGTAGTTTAGCTTCACCAGAAAAGTAACGTTGAACTTGGATATAAACATTATCTTTAAACTTTTTGCCATCTCCGCCATCACCTGTCAGGTTATCTAGAGATACTCTAAATTTTCTGCCAAAAGATTGGGCAAATAACCATTCAATGGCTTGAGGTTTGATTTCTACTTGTTCAAATAAATCCTGCTGTTCTTTAGTTCGGCCATCTGGCGCATACCAATAACCTAAATCGGGCAACAGACGTCGTTTTGCACCTGCAATTGTCCAATGGCTAATTTCATGCAAAGCGCTATTGAAAAAACCATGAGCAAATTGGATTTTAGCTGGTTCATGTTCATTTGCTGGGAAATATTCTGGTTCAAATTCTCCACGAACTAATGTCACATTATGGTGGGAAAACCAGTGATTAAAGTGTAAAATAAGCCAATCAACTTGCTCAGACTCTAATTTTGAGCTTGGCCATGGTGAGAGTTGCACCACGTCAGGTAAAAGAGTGTTTTGGTGAGTTGAATGGGTGCAAACGAGTAATGAAGTGTTAACTTCAGGTTGCGGCTGCAACAGGTGCATTGCTTAATTTACCCCGAGTTCTGTCTAAAGAAGTACAAAATTGTATCTTAATCTTTGACAGAGTACCGATGAATTTGTAGAATTGCCGCCTTAATTATGTCAGCAAATACCTTTCCGGCACAGATTGAGCCGTTTAAATGGGCTGAACAAGGCTTTACATGGTCAGGTCAACTGCCATTGTCTCGTCTTGCTCGTATTGCTCGTGAAGCTGTTGGGTCAATTGATAACCAATTGATCAACATAGACTGTAAGCTATCAATGGATGCCTATCATCGCATTGTGTGGTTAGATGGTCACATGGAAACAAAAGTTCCAATGGAGTGCCAACGTTGTTTGGAACCTGTTGAAATGCCAATTGTTTCTGACTTTCATATTGCACTTGTAGATGATGAGTCACTGATAGAGCGCTTGGATGAGGATGCTGATTTCATCGTTTTAGGTGAAAGTGAGTCTTCGACAAAAGGTGATTTTGATACACCTGCTTCGATTAACTTACTCGCATTACTAGAAGATGAACTGTTATTGTTGATGCCTTTATCTCCCAAGCATGATGCTTGTGAACATAAACATCAACCTACCATTCAGAACGTTGTCGAAGAGAAACGGGATAACCCGTTTGATGTTTTGGCAGGTTTGAAGGGTAAACTTAACTCATAATTTGTGTTATGATTATGAGATAAGACAACTGAATTTGTTCTGATCCATTTTTTCGATCTTTGTAAGGAGCCATCATGGCCGTTCAGCAAAACCGTAAAAGTCGCTCTCGCCGTGACATGCGCCGTTCACATGACGCTTTAACCGAGAATGCATTAACAGTAGACCAAGCAACTGGTGAAACTCATCGTCGTCACCACGTGACTAAAGACGGTTTCTACCGTGGTCGCCAATTATTCGCTAAAGCAGCTGATGCTGAATAATTGCATGATATGCATTAAGCGTGATGCTTAAGTATAGAAAAAATGGGAGCGAAAGCTCCCTTTTTTTGTTGTTTTTCGCAATTATAAATATACAAATTAAATGTTAAATTTCCGCTCCAGAGAAATGAGTGAAAACCCAAAAAGGATTTCTTATGTCTGCTAAACGTCTTGAACAAGTAGCTTTAGCCACAAAAACTGCATTTGTGTTTCCAGGTCAAGGTTCACAAAAAGTTGGTATGCTCGCTGAACTCGCAGAACAGTTTAGTGGAGTTGGGCAAACTTTTGCCGAAGCTTCAGACGCGCTAGGATTTGATCTTTGGCACATTGCACAAAGTGGTGAAGGTTTAGACCAAACAGAAAATACCCAACCTGTATTATTAACTGCCAGTATTGCTTTATGGCGTTTATGGTTAGATTTAGGTGGTTTAGCCCCTAAATACCTTGCAGGTCACTCTTTAGGTGAATACAGCGCTTTAGTTGCAGCAGGTTCAATGAGTTTGGCGGATGCAGTTAAATTAGTTAATTTGCGTGGAAAACTCATGCAAAATGCTGTTCCTCAAGGGGAAGGCGCTATGGCTGCTATTCTTGGTTTAGCTGATGATAAAGTAGTTGAATTGTGCCAGAGCGTGAGTGCATCAGGTCAAGGTTCAGTTGAAGCAGCAAACTATAATTCACAAGGTCAGGTTGTAATTGCGGGTAGTACTGCATCTGTACAGCAAGTTATGGCATTGGCAAAAGAACAATCTGCTAAAGCAATTGCTTTACCGGTTTCTGTTCCATCACATTGTTCATTGATGAAGCCGGCAGCAGAAAAATTTGCAGAAGCTTTGGAACAAACTGCCATTGAGCTACCTACCATTCCTGTAATACAAAATGTCAACGCGGGAATTGCTACCGATGTTGCTCAATTACGTCAGGCTTTAACAGCACAATTGTACCAGTCTGTACAATGGACACGTACCATGCAGTCTCTACAAGACCAAGGTATTCAGTACATTGTTGAGTGTGGCCCAGGTACAGTATTGAGTAATCTCGCAAAGCGTTTACCAAATATTGAAAAAGCTTTTTCTATTGATAGTAAGAGCAAAATGGAAGATGCCCTAAATGCTGTTTTAGTGGCAGAAGGAAAAATTGCATGACACAAGAACGCAAAGTTGCATTAGTAACGGGCGCGAGTCGGGGCATTGGCGCTGCAATTGCCCAGCAACTTATTCAAGACGGTTATTTTGTCGTAGGTACTGCGACTTCTGAATCTGGTGCACAAAAGCTAACTGATAGCTTTGGTGAACAAGGTGCAGGTTTGGCTCTCGATGTGCGTAATCTCGATGAGATTGAAGCAGTCGTGTCTCATATTGAACAGAACTATGGTCCTGTACTTGTTCTCGTTAACAATGCAGGTATTACGAAAGACAATTTGTTGCTTCGTATGTCTGAAGATGATTGGGATGACATTCTCAATATCCACCTTAAAGCCGTTTATCGTTTATCTAAACGCGTACTTAAGGGTATGACAAAAGCACGTTTTGGTCGAATTATTAATATCAGTTCTGTTGTTGCTCATTTTGCAAACCCAGGCCAAGCAAACTACTCTGCTGCTAAAGCAGGTATTGAAGCATTTAGCCGCAGCCTTGCAAAAGAGATGGGTAGCCGCCAAATTACTGTAAATAGTGTGGCACCAGGTTTTATTGCAACAGAAATGACAGATGCACTTAGTGAAGACATTCGCAAAAAAATGAGTGATCAAGTGGCTTTAAATCGCTTAGGCGAGCCACAAGATATCGCAAATGCGGTGAGTTTCCTTGCAAGTGATAAAGCAGGTTACATTACCGGTACGGTATTACATGTAAATGGTGGTTTATACATGGCCTAACGCCGATGTATAAACTTTTAAAAATTTTTATATTCAATTAAACTAGTGGCAAATCAAACGCCACAAGCAATGAGGAGAATTCCTGTGAGCGATATCGAACAACGCGTTAAACAAGCGGTTGCAGAACAACTTGGTCTTAAAGCTGAAGAGATTAAAAACGAAGCATCTTTCATGGATGACTTGGGTGCTGACTCTTTAGATTTAGTTGAACTTGTTATGTCTTTCGAAAATGACTTCGACATCACTATCCCTGATGAAGATTCAAACGAAATCACTACAGTTCAATCTGCAATTGACTATGTAACTAAAAAACTTGGTTAATTCGCATATTGCTGATTAAAAAGAAGGCCACCGTAAGGTGGCTTTTTTTATTTGAGTAAAATAATTGAGAGAGATACATATTTTTACAAGATCAACCTCAATTGATAGCAGAGGTATCTCTTTTTTCAAGTATAACAATAAGGGTCAGTTTAATGACTTTACTATAAACAATAAGATGAGGACTAAAAATGGGTCTTTTTGATTTTGTAAAAGGTATTGGTAAGAAAAATACCGCACCAGCAGAACCACAACCAGCTCCAGCAACGCCAGCAGAACCTTCTGCACAAGAAGTAGCGAATAAATTATTAGGATTAATTAAAAGTTTAGGCCTCGGGGTGGAAGGTTTATCTGTAACATATAATGGTTCAACTGATACTGCGACTATTAATGGTCAAGTACAAAGCCAAGCGGATAAAGAAAAGATTATTCTTATTGTTGGTAACGTCGATCATGTTGCACATGTAGATGACCAGATGACCGTTGCTACGCCTGAACCGGAAAGCAAATTTTATACGGTAAAATCTGGTGATAATCTTTCAAAAATTGCGAAAGAGTTTTATGGTGATGCCAACCAGTATCCGAAAATCTTTGAAGCAAATAAACCAATGCTCAAAGATCCGGATGAGATTTTCCCTGGGCAAGTTTTACGTATTCCACAGTAATTGGAATAAATAAAAAGGCGCTTTAAGCGCCTTTTTATTTGGTTGTTAAAATCGTTTTGGAATCTTTTGTCCATGAGGTACAGGTGTTTCGGCATTTTTTAAAACACCAAATAACCATGTTTCTGCATGCTGTACTGCAATTTTTAGAGAATCACCTAAAGCTAAGCGACCTGCAATAAAACTTGCTAATGAACACCCTGAGCCATGATATTCACCTTCAAGGCGAGGGCAAGTACTACTCGCTGCAAGTTCACCATCAATATATAAACTATTTTTAATGAAGTTAGGGGTATCTTCATGTCCCCCCTTTACTAATACAGCTTTAGCACCCATTTCAAAGAGCTTATGAGTCGCTTCTTCTAAGTCATCAATACCTGTTAATGCACGTAATTCAACTGTATTTGGCGTAATAAGTGTCGCTAGGGGAATCAGCTCAACAAATGCTTTAACTAAAGTTGCCTGATCTCCTAAAGAACCACCGCTATTAGCAACTAATACTGGGTCTAATACATACTGATAGTCAGGATGGGCACGTAAAAATTCGGCTAGAGCCGCAATATTATCTGTTGTGCCAAGCATGCCGGACTTAACACATTTAATCGGTAAATCGCCTACAACAGCATTTGCTTGGGCTAATAATAGTTCTTTTGAGGTTGCTTCAAAGCCAAATACTTGTTGTGAGTTTTGAATGGTAAGAGCTGTACACGCAATTGCTGCATGGGCACCACTTTGTCCAATCGCTTCAATATCGGCTTGTAAACCTGCACCACCTGAAGGGTCTAAACCCGAGAAACAAAGTACGGTTGGACGCACGGTTATTTCCTTTTCAATTTAAATTTACGTTAGTATAAGAGAGTTTAATTAAACTCTCGACCAATTGAATTAAATACTTTACTGGGTTAGTGATTGAATGGCTATAAAACATATTTTGATTGATTTAGATGGAACCTTAACAGACCCTAAAGTTGGCATCCATACATCAATTCGTTATGCAATGGAGAAGCTTGGTTATCCTTTAGCTGCCGATTTAAATATTGATTGGACAATTGGACCGCCATTAAAAGCATCATTAGCAAAATTATTAGCTACCCAAGATGATGCTCTAGCTGAGCAAGCTTTACTTGCTTACCGTGAGCGTTTTTCGGTGATTGGCTTATTTGAAAATGAAGTATATCCATCTGTTGCAGAAACCCTTAAAGCTTTAAAAGCAGAAGGATATCGTTTGTTCGTTGCTACTGCTAAACCAACGATTTATGCAAAACGAATTTTAGACCATTTTGAATTAAGCCAGTATTTTGTACATATTTATGGCAGTGAATTAACGGGTGAACGCACCAATAAAGCTGAGCTTATCCATTATATTCTTGAACGTGAGCAATTAAATCCAGAAGAGTGTTTAATGGTGGGTGATCGTCAATATGATATTTTAGGTGCTCGCCACAATGGTATTGAGGCGGTAGCTGTGACTTATGGTTATGGAACAGCAGAGGAACTTGCTCAAGCACAGCCAAAAGCAATGATTAATCAATTCTCTGAACTTTTGGACTATGTTGAAGAACTGGCAGCACAAAAGAAAGTTTCTTAAATATAAGTAAGTTTTAATTTATAGGTTTGGCTCTGATCTGATCTAAAGCCAAACCTTTTTTATTTAAATACCGTGTTGTTGACGGTATTGAACAAGTTCTTCAATTGTAATCACTGTTAAGTGATGAGTTTGTGCATAAGCCAAAACTTGAATGCCGGATGCCATAGTGCCATCCGGATTAGTTAATTCACATAACACACCAGCAGGTTTTAAACCCGCTAATCTTGCTAAATCAATTGTTCCCTCAGTATGACCACGTCGAGTAAGCACGCCGCCATTACGTGCACGTAATGGGAAAACGTGACCAGGACGATTTAAGTCACTTGCAACAGCACCATCTTTAATAGCAGTTTTAATCGTTGTTACACGGTCTTTTGCAGAAACACCAGTGGTAACACCTTGAGCAGCTTCAATGGTCACTGTAAATGCAGTGTGAAACTGACTTGAGTTTTGAGAAACCATTGGTGGAAGATCTAAATGATCTGCTAATTCTTCTGTCAGGCATAAACATACAATACCTGAGCCATCACGAATCATACGTGCCATGGTCTCAACAGTTAGGGTTTCGGCTGCAACAATTAAATCTGCTTCATTTTCACGATCAAAGTCATCCATCACCAATACAGGTTTACCTTGACGGATATCTTCTAATGCTTGTTGAATGCGCTGTTCTGCAGGAGAGAGGGCTGAGAAAAAAAGTTCTGGTTGAATTAAGCTAGACATAATGAAACGCTCTCGTAAAAATACGGTTGAACATTTCAGGACTGATGTAAAAACAGGCTGGCGCTGAAATAAAACGGATTTATCCCAGTTCGTCGTCTTCTTTCATCCGGACTATACCGTCGGCTTTGGAGTTTCACCAAATCTGCTCAAATTAAATAATTTAAGCTCGTGGGCTTGTTAATTTATATATGAAAATTAACTTTACCACCGGTGGGGAATTACACCCCGCCCTGAAGCGATGAGTTTTATTATAGCGCGCTTGGGAAAATTGGCTAGATGCTTTTGTAGAATGCTAAGTCTCATTATGAATAAGCATTTTCATAAAATGAAATAGGTTTTTTAACAAGCGCTTACTTGTTGGCTTTAAAAGGGAATGCTATGTTTTTTATAGAAAATTATAAATAAAACAGGTGTTTCATGCAGATAAGAGACTATTATCCATTTAGGAATACTTTATTTATTCAGCATCTCCATATTTTCAGTTATGTATTTATGGCGCTCAGTATTCTTTATTTAATTGCTGCTAATTGGTTGATGCTTCCTGATAGCATTCAACTCATTATTCCACCTGTTATATTGCTTATCACAGCTTGGATGAGCATAAACGATACCTTAAGCGAGGGAATACGGCAGACTTTACATGGTACTTGCGGCTTAATGATCGGTTTGAGTTTGGCTGTAATTGGACAAGTTTATCAAACTGGTGCAGACAGTTATTTACTTTTCTTGATTTGGACTTTGCTTTTATTGCCGTGGCTATATCGACCAAATATTGGAATCTTTGCTTTAATTTGTATTACAAGCCAACTCGCCCTATTTTTATTTTTTAAACAGACTTTCTGGGCAGAAAAGTTTCCTTATCTTTATCTTTTTGCTCTAAATTTATTAAGTCTTGTACAGTTCTGGATCTGTCAAAAGAAATATACAGCCTTACGTTTTGTTTTTATTGCTTGGTTTGCTGTTATTTCAATAACAGGGATGATTCAATTCTTATCAAGTGAAAATTTACCCTATCTGATCTCGGCGTTCTTACTAGGAATTATTGCTTTTTATTATTTCTTCAAAAAGAATGATCAGCTATGTGCCAGTTTAATGGCTGCTGTTCTTGGCGTGACAGCTACAATATGGCTTGTTGATGGTATTAATCATCTATTTAAAGATTCTAATGAATTCATTTTCTTATTGATTGCGGGCATTATTTTTATTTGGTTTGCACTCATTAGTTATTTCTTAATAAGAATTTTTCGCCAAAGCCGTTTTTATATCATTCCTTTAGCAATTGGTGCTTGGCTTGCTGGCTTAGCACTTGCAGCATTTACTTTAGTATTTTGGGAAACTATTTCCTTAGTTATTGGAATCATCTTTGTTGCTATAGCTATAACTTTACTAACAAAATCGCAAAGCTATTTCATTCGGCAATTTGCATATTGTTTATTTGTGAGTGGACAGACTGCTTTTTTATTTCATCTTGGTTCTGAAACAAATCAAATTTTATGGGTATTGATTGCCCAGATTTTTATTCTATGCGTCAGTTATTTTCTTAAGCCTCATTGGTTCTTTGTTTTAATTCAAATGCTCGCAACTTATGGCATAGCATTTATCTACATACTGCAACTAGACCATTCATTGTGGTCGGTACATTCTACTCAAACTTATTTCAATTTAACTTTACTTAACTATTTGATTTTTAGCTTGATACTACTGATAGGGAGTAAAGCGGTTATATCGTATGAGCGGAGTATTTTTTTATGTGTACTTAGTGTCATTTTTGTGAGCTCATTCTTTGACAATTTTATGGGGCTTGCGTTGATTGATTCTGCTGATCAGCCATTATGGTTTATCTATATTTTTCCAAGTCTATGGTTATTGTGCTTTAGCCTTTTCTATTTATATAGGCAGCTTCAAGCTCTCACTTTCGTTGCTTTTTTAATTTTTGGCATAGCACTTATTGCACTCGGCTATTTTGATGTATTCATTCTATTTGTAATTTTGACATGGGCTTTAAAAAATCAAGATCGCATTGTTTATGGTGTTACGCTCATAGTATTTACCTTTGTGCTTTGGCAACTTTATTACAGTTTACAATTAAGTTTTTTAGCTAAAAGTGCATCAATCTTGGTGTCGGGCATTATATTGCTGGCTCTATATGGGCTACTTATAAAAGAAGCTAAAATGAATTTTATTGAGGGGGAAAAGTAATGAAAAAGTATTTCTCCCTTATGCTTGCAGTAGCCACTGTATTATTTTTTGCAGGTTTGGTTGCGAAAAATGAATGGCACCTGCATCAGAGTAAAAATATTTTTATTAAGCTTAAGCCGGTTGACCCTCGCTCTATTTTACAGGGGGACTATATGGCGTTGGCATATGAATTAAATTTACAATCTCTCAAAGCGCTTTCGGGAAGTGAAAGTGAGGCTTTAGATCAAGTGATTTTTAATCATGCTTCTGTTCCAGCAAAAGTTATTTTAGATTCACAAAATCGAGTAGTTCGTACCATTTTAGATACTCACAATTCATTTGCTGGGCAGCGTTTAATTTTAAAAAATCCTGAAAATCGTTTACAGGCTTTATATCCAGCTTCTCGAAGCTTCTTATTTGCCGAAGGTCTAGCTCAATGCTATGGGAAAGCAAAGTATGCTGAATTTAAAGTAAATACAAAAGGAGAGGCGATTTTATTTGATTTACGTGGAGAAGAGCTACAGCCTTTAAACTGTAAGCAACAGCACAGTTGGTGGAAGGGGACTGCTAGAAGTTTATAAAGGCGTATAAAAAAGCCCGTATTTACGGGCTTTTTTACTTTTAAATCTTTAATTAGGCAACTTGCACAGGAATGCAGTTCGCTGTGTGGTTGACTGTATTGTCTGGGTTTGCATATACCAAACGTGGTTTGTGAGCATTTGCTTCAGCTTCGGTGAAATCACCAAAAGTAGCAATAATTACAAGATCGCCAACATCTGCTTGGTGAGCAGCACCACCATTTACTGAAATAATGCCAGAGTTATCTTCACCACGAATCGCGTAAGTTGTGAAGCGCTTGCCATTAGTTACGTTCCAAACGTGGATTTCTTCGTATTCACGAATACCAGCTAAATCCATTAATACGCCATCAATTGCACAAGAACCTTCATAGTGAAGTTCAGCATGGGTTACAACTGCACGGTGAATTTTGCATTTTAATAAACGAGATAGCATGGCTAGCGTCTCCTGAGTAGACCTAAGAAGATCTTATAGTGAAATCTTTTGCCCTTGCCGTTCTGGCAATGTGGCTGATGCGCATTTTGCTCCTAAAAAAGCAAGATAGCAAGCTTGATTGTTCAACAATTTAAGCTGGTTTATACGCATTAATTTGGTTCATGGCCTGTGATACTTGTCCTTGAACAAGTAACTTCACTTTAGAAAGAGCGTGATCAATTGCTCCATCCATCAGGCTTTGTTCACTACTTGGCGCTTTTCCGAGTACATGCCCAGAAACTCTTTCTTTTGAACCTGGATGTCCAATACCAATTCGTAAACGATGAAAATTTGGACCAATATGTGGGACAATATCACGTAAACCGTTATGACCGCCGTGCCCACCGCCTGTTTTAAGACGAATTACACCAGGGTTCATATCAAGTTCATCATGAGCAATCAGAATTGCTTCAGGAGCAATTTGATAGAACTTTGAGAAAGGAACAACACTTTGTCCGGAACGATTCATATAAGTCGTTGGTAGAAGTAAACGAACATCGTGCCCTTCTATATTACCACGACCACTAATTCCGTGAAATTTTGGATCATTTTTTAATGTAATGCCATATTTATCTGCAAGCTGTTCAACGAACCAAAAACCTGCATTATGGCGGGTTTGGGCATATTCTGAACCAGGATTGCCCAAACCAACAATTAGCGAAATATTTGACACTAATTTACGCCTTTAAACACTTATGCGCGTTTGAAGTCAGCGTGCATAGGAGTGTTTTTAGATGGATGACGTTGTAACGCTTGGATTTTAACGTTTTCAACTTTATCGCCCACTTTGATTTCTACAACTTCTTCAAAGAAAGCATTGCTTTCTAAAGCTTTTACAAGCTCACGAAGTTCTAAAGTAACACTTACAGGTTCAGCGTTACCACCGTAGATGATAGCTGGAACTAAAGATTCGCGACGAAGGCGGCGGCTCGCACCTTTCCCTTGTTTGTCTTCAGCACGCGCTTGAGCGTTGAATACGAAGTTTGCCATGAGATAAATCCTCATTAAAGATTAAATAAACTAAACTTGCGACCAGTTTAGTGATAGAAAACCCCAGCCAAGGCCAGGGTTAAGAAAAAGCTGCAATATTATAAACTATCGAACATCGCGCTGATAGACTCTTCGTTATTAATACGACGAATCGTTTCAGCAACCATGCTAGCAACAGAAACTTGACGGATTTTGCCCAAGTTCAATGCTTCTTCAGAAAGAGGAATTGTGTCAGTTACGACTAACTCATCAATTACTGAGTTACGTAAGTTCTCAATTGCTTTACCTGAAAGTACAGGGTGAGTTGCATATGCAACAACACGACGTGCACCGAATTGCTTAAGTGCATCAGCTGCTTTACACAATGTACCAGCAGTATCAACCATGTCATCTACAATAACGCAATCACGATCTTTTACATCACCAATCAAATGCATAACTTGCGATTCGTTGGCTTTTTGACGACGTTTGTCGATAATTGCTAAATCGATGTCACCCATCTGTTTGGCAACAGCACGAGCACGTACTACACCACCAACGTCAGGAGAAACCACCATAAGGTTATCATGTTGTTGTTGACGTAAGTCAGCAAGCAAAGCAGGAGTACCGTAGATGTTGTCGACTGGAATATCGAAGAAACCTTGGATTTGGTCAGCATGTAAATCAATCATTACGACACGATCAATACCAACAGTGGTAAGCATGTCTGCAACAACTTTAGCTGTAATCGGCACACGTGCAGAACGTGGACGACGGTCTTGGCGAGCATAACCAAAATAAGGAATAACAGCGGTAATACGACCAGCACTTGCACGACGCAAAGCATCTGCCATAACCAAGATTTCCATAAGGTTATCATTGGTAGGCGCACAAGTAGGCTGAACGATAAATACGTCTTTACCACGAACATTTTCAGTAATTTCTACTGAAATTTCTCCATCAGAAAAGTGACCGACTGATGCAGCACCTAGAGGGATATGTAAGTGACTTACGACTTTTTGAGCGAACTGTGGATGAGCATTTCCACTAAAAACGACAAGATTGGGCATGAAGCACCCTTGGCGGTTGGTATGTAATGAAATAGATGGCAGGGGCGGCTGGATTCGAACCAACGGATGGCGAGATCAAAACCCGCTGCCTTACCACTTGGCGACGCCCCTAA
>NZ_KB849239.1:1998388-2225358 GCF_000368085.1 Acinetobacter nosocomialis NIPH 2119 | reverse complement strand
TGGCAGGGGCGGCTGGATTCGAACCAACGGATGGCGAGATCAAAACCCGCTGCCTTACCACTTGGCGACGCCCCTAACTTGCAACTTTAAAATGATGTAAAGGAGATTCTTTTAAACTATGTACCAAGTAAGCTTTACATGGTGCACGTTTAAGAATGTCATCAACATTCATTTCATCGGTTACTTCAGTAAAAACACAAGCACCTGTACCTGTAAGCTTTGCATGACCAAATTGATCAAGATATTGCATTGCTTCTTCAACTTCAGGGTATAACTTTCTAGCCAAAGGCTCAAAGTTATTTCCAAAATTAGAAGGTTCTAACTGATAGGCGCAAAATTTAGTGGTCTTAGTGTCTCTTGTCAATGTTTTTTGTGAAAAAAGCAATTGAGTGCTGATAAAACAATCAGGTTTTAAAATAATGAACTGTTTTTGATCTAAGTCTATGAATGTTAAATGTTCACCAATACCTTCAGCCCATGCATTTTTACCATAAATAAAAATAGGAACATCAGCACCAAGTTTTACACCATAGTCAGCAAGCTCTGTCTGAGTTAGGCCACATTGCCATAATTGATTTAAAACAATGAGCGTTGTGGCGGCATTCGAAGAACCTCCGCCTAGACCTGCACCCATTGGAATATTTTTTTCAATGCTAATGTGTAGGCCACACAATTTTTTTGCATGCGGTTTTAATATTTGAGCAGCCCGATAAATCAGATTCTGCTCAAGTTGAACCTCACCTAAACCTTCAATCTGGATTTCATCTTTCTCAATAGGGGAAAAAGTCATCCAGTCATATAAATCAATGAGTTGAAAAATGGTTTGTAATTCATGGTAACCATTTTCACGACGTCCCGTTATATGTAAAAACAGGTTGAGCTTGGCTGGAGAAGGAACTCGAATCATAGATTTATATAGTTAGACTTAACGGTTTTGGATAACCATTGTAATACGGTTTTCTTTATCTTCAGCAAGCGCCTGCTTTAAAACCAGTTTATTTGGTAAAGTTTGTTCACCATCATAACTAAAATTAACCGTCCAACCATCTTCAATGAGTTGGCTCACACGGTTTGCATTATCTTTGCTAATTTGGGCATTTAAAGTTGCAGGTTTCGCTAAAATCCAGCTGGTTAAATGAGTAATTGGTGCTTGCCAACCAGTAGCACGCTCTAAAAGCTCTTCAGGAGATGCTGCTGTAATAACGCCAGTTTTAGCGCTGTTTAGAGTGACTTCACCCGGTTTTCCTTGAATTTGTGTTTTTCCAACACCTAAAATTCCACTTAACTCGATATCAAAATTATCTTGCTGTTGAACCCATGTGAAAAAAGCACTACCACTTTGTTGGGGAGTACGTACTCCAATTTTACCTTGCAAATTGAAGTGTTTTTCATCTTGTACTTGGTGGGTAACTGCGGGTTTAGGCTGAGTAAAATGCTGACAACCGGTTAAGAATAATACACTTGATCCACAGATCGCTGTGCACAGTTGGGCAAGTTTGCTCATAAATTTAACTCTTTTTTACAGATGTAGGTAAAATTAACGCATCAAGCTGATGCAATTGTGGATCATTCGCGTGCTTTTGTTTCAGTTGTTGTAACACGGTACTAAATTGAGTTAACGATCCTTGCATATACAATGCTTTAGCGTAACGAATGCCAATATTTATGTTATGGCTGAGTTCATATGCTTTGCCTAAAGCTTCCGCTGCTGCTTCATAATCATTTTGTAAAAATGCAATATAGCCTAGCGTATCAAGAATTGAGGCTTGTTCAGGTGCATATTCCAATGCTTGTTCAGCATACTGTCGTGCTTCTTTTAATCTACGGTTTTGTAAAGCCAACGTATACGCATAAGCATTTAGATAAGTCGGGCTATTCGGTTCTAACTGTAATAATTGCTTAAGTGTTTTATCAAGTTTGTCGCGGTCGGTATAAGGGTCTAATAATAAAACTTCTGCATAGATGAGTTCTGGATCATCTGGTAAGTTTTTGATCGCTTCATCTAATAAATTTAATGCAGCTTTTTTATTACCCATCTTCTTTAAAATTTCAGCTTGAGCTTGATAGAGAAAGCTTGCATGCTGCGGATAATTGACTCGCTCTTGAGTTAAAAAACGTAATGCATCATGTAAATTTTCTTGCTTATCATAAATCGCAATAAGATTACGTCTGGAAACAATGTAAAGACTACCATCTACTAAACGGTAATAGGCTTTAGCAGTCTCATAGTGCTGTTTTCGTTCAGCATTGATTGCTAGGTAGTAATACGCTTCATTTTGATACTTTGCAGAGTTGCGTAAATCAACCAAATATTGTTCAGCTTTATCATATTGCTTCAGGTCAATACTGGTTAAGCCCGCAATAAATAATGCTTCTTCAGCACGAGGATTACTCTCAATAATTTTTTCTAATTTTTCAAGAGCAAGCTGGGGCTGATTAATCTGAATGAGATATCGTACTTCAGCTAATCGTATATCTAGATTTTTCTTATATTTACGGCTGGATTTTGCATACCATTTTAAAGCACTTTCTTGATCACTTAGGGCAATCAACAGGTTGGCTTTCATTAAGATAAAACTGGTTACTTTAGGACGACGGCGTAGTGCACGATTAATGGTGTTTAGTGCTGGTTCTAATTGGCCATTTTGTGCTTCCAGATTAGCGATAAGCGCTAAAATAGAAGGATTTTCCTTTTCTGCACTTGAACGTAAAGCGGTTAATAAAACTTCTCGATCTTGTGCATTTTCGGGTGCAATACTTGCCAAAATTTGTTCAAGATCGGCAGTTGGATCTATTTTTAAAATTTTATCCAAAGTTTCAGCAGCAAGCTGATATTCATGTGTTTTTAATGCAATATGCGATAAATAAAATAAAGCAGGGACGTCTTTAGGCTCTTGAACTACCCAGTGTGTTGCAATATTTAGTGCAGCTTGTAAGTCGTTGTATTCAAGTGCAACATCTAAAGCGCGCTGTTTAATGGTTGTTGAGTTACTTCTAATTGCAAGTACGGTGTAATTATGCAGTGCCGTAGGAATATCGTCATAAGCTAAGGCAAATTCAGCGACCATACTCTGTTGCAGAGCCTGATCAAATGAATGCACGGCATAGGTCTCTTGCAACGGACGTGCATAGACATATGAGGACATGCTACCTAACAATAAGAATGTGGTAGAATACTGTCTTATCGAAGCACCGTTAAAATTAATACGGCTATTCATTTGACGCAATTTTTATTGATCCAAAGTAATGCTTTTTATGACACCGATGTTGCACAATAGCATAAATTTAGCGAAATGATGATCTGATATGTCTTTCTTTGCATTGGGTGTCAACCATCAAACAGCTTCTGTAGAACTCCGCGAGCAAATTGCTTTCAATGCAGAGCGATTAAGTAATTTGCTTGCCGAGCAACGCCATCATGAGTCTTTAAAAGACTTAGTGGTTGTCTCAACCTGTAACCGTACAGAAGTCTACGCCATGGCGGAAGATGCCGAAAGCCTTCTGAAATGGTTAGCCGATGCCAATAATATTGATGTAAAGCAGTTAATTCATCATGTTTATCGTTACGAGAATGCTCAAGCGATCACACATTTAATGCGTGTTGCAAGTGGTTTAGATTCCTTAATGTTAGGTGAACCACAAATTTTAGGGCAGGTAAAAAATGCTCTAGCATTGTCTAAAGAAGCGCAGACGGTTTCTCCTGAGTTAAACAGTGTATTTGAATACGCTTTTTATGCGGCAAAACGTGTGCGTACAGAAACAGCTGTAGGTAGTCATGCAGTTTCAATGGGTTATGCTGTTGCACAATTAGCCTTACAAGTCTTTAGTAAACCTGAAAAACTCACTGTTATGGTGGTTGCAGCAGGTGAAATGAATAGTCTGGTGGCCAAGCACTTAGCGGAAATGGGTGTTGCCAAGATTATTATCTGTAATCGTAGCCGTGAACGTGCTGACCTGCTAGCTCAAGAAATTGCCCATCAAGTTGAAGTTGAGATTATTGATTTTTCAGCTTTATCAGAAAATTTATACCGTGCAGATGTTGTTTCAAGTTGCACAGGTAGTTTGCATCAAGTTATTGCATATGCAGATGTCAAAACGGCATTAAAAAAGCGCCGTTATCAACAAATGTTAATGGTTGATTTAGCTGTACCGCGCGATATTGACCCTAAAGTGGAATCACTTGATGGCGTATATCTATATGGAGTTGATGACTTACAAAGTGTAATTGATGAAAACCTAGCCCAACGCCGTCAAGCAGCTGTTGAAGCTGAGGTGATGGTGAATCAATTAGCAACCCAATTGATTACACATCAAAAAGTCAAAGAAGCAGGCAGCACAATCCATGCTTACCGCCACCATAGTGAAGAATTTAGTCAGCAAGAACTTGCTCATGCTTTAGATGCATTGCACCATGGCGGCAATCCAGAGCAAGTACTCAAAGAATTTGCTCACCGCTTAACACAAAAGTTAATGCATCCAATGTCTATGTTGTTACGTGAAGCTGCTAAAGCAGAAAGTCCTGATTATTTCGAGTGGCTCCAACAGCATCTACAGGATGTATTTGATCATGAGCGAAAACCGAAACGTTAAGACAATAATCTTAAGCTAATTTGTTTGGTGAGCTCATTGAGTTGTTGTCTTAGGTTTCTTGACTCAACTAAAGAAATTTTAGATTTTAGCTTTTGACGTAAATATCTTTCTTGTAAGCCTAAGGCATATTCTTTAGCGAGTTTATCTGCTACTTCTGGTGCTTGAGTTAATGCCTGAATATTAGTTCTTTGCATAATATCTGCAATTTCATGGCAATAACTGCTACATGCACCTAACACATAATATGTCGCTAACTCTTGGTCATCAGGCAATTCATCAAATATACGATTTAGAATTGCTAATATTTTAGCCAATAACTCATCTTGTGGAATATAAGCCCGTAATCCTTCAAAATGAATATAAAGAAACGGATGGTGCATTAAAATTGCGACAGCAAAGTCTTCATCTTTTGTCTGAATATTAAAAGATAACGATGCATCATGACTAATTTGTGGGGTAAGGCGTTTACCTAACCCTAACTTTTCACGGAAAGATTGGGTTAATAGATAACGGAAAGATCCCTGTTTGGGTAATAACTCGGTAAGTTCTCTTAGTTCGCCCATGACAAGACTTTTGCCTTCAGGCGTACTAATGTCATGTTGGCCAGTAAGATGGGCAAAAACAAAGTCAGAGAGCAGGGGCGCTTGCTGTAAAAGTCTTTGGAAGTTTTCGAGGCCTTCACGTCGAATTAATGAGTCTGGATCGTGATCATTTGGTAATACAAAGAACTTAAGCTCACGTCCATCATTTAGAAGTGGTAACGCAATTTCTAAAGTTCGACGTGCTGCTTTTTGACCTGCTATATCGCCGTCAAAGGCAATTGTAATTCGATTATTTTGTTTAAATAAAATATTAAGGTGTTCTGTATTACTTGCCGTTCCTAAAGTCGCGACAGCGCCTGTAATACCATATTGCTGTAAAGCAATAACATCCATATATCCTTCAACCATTAACCAGTCGTTAGACTTTAATTTTCTACCTTCATATAAACCATAAAGTAATTGGTTTTTATGGAAAACTTCTGAGTCTGGTGAGTTGATGTATTTAGGTTTAATTTCGTCATTGAGTGCACGACCACCAAAACCAACTACACGACCCTTCGGGTCTCGAATTGGAAAAATGACACGATCACGTAAAAGGTCAAAGTCACGACCACTATCGCTTGAACGGATGAGGCCAAGTTGCTTTAAGCCCTCAATATCATAAGGAAAAGCTTTTTCTAGATGCTGCCAGTCTTCTGGTGCATAACCTAAACGCCAGAACTGAATAGTCTGGTCACTTAAACCACGTTGCTTAAAGTAATTTTTGGCTTTTTGACTAGTCGGTAATTGATGCTCATAAAACTGGGCAACATTTTCTAGAAGGTCGTATAAATTACCTTCTTGTACAGGTTCCTCAAAATTAAATGGCTGTTCGAACTGGGCAAAAGGATCATCAAAATACACTGGTTCAAGTGTATTGTACTGATCATCTACAGGTGCTTGAGTACTGGGTTCAACAACTGTTTTTGCTGGAACTGGTGGTTTGGTAACCTGGCGTGTATAAGACAGTTTTTTATTATCGGTATTATCTTTGGGTAATTCGACACCTGCATTGCTCGATAACTCTTTCATTACATCGATAAAGTTTCGGTTATCAATATCCATTAGGAAACGGATGGCATTGCCGTTTGCTTGGCAACCGAAGCAATGATAGTACTGTTTATCGCGATAAACATGGAAAGAAGGGGTTTTCTCTTGATGAAAAGGGCAACAACCAGAATATGTTCGTCCGGTCTTTTTCAATTTCACACGTTGACCAATCAGATCGACAATATCTGTCCGATCTAGAATCTGATCAATCGTATGCTGTGGAATTGCCATAATTCAGATAACCGTGTTTAAACTAATGATGCGATAGGTCAGATTATTCTGACATGATGAAACGAGATATGCCCGATAAATATTTTACTATTTTATAAAAACAAACAGGCAAGTCATATCACTTGCCTGTTTGTTGGTTATTTTTAAGCTGTTATGACTTATTGAGCAGCGTCGTCCGGTTCAGTTGAAGATGCTGCAGGTGCAGTGGTTGCACCTTCTGCTGCTTTTTCAGGCTTATCAAGTAAACCGAAGCTTAAACGGTTAGTCCAGCTACGTTCAGTTTTTGGAGTCTCAACCGGTGCTTTTGTTGTTTCTTGAGTTTCTTCTTTGCCAGAATTACCCATTAAACCAAAGCTTACACGGTTCAGTAGACTACGTTTAGGTTCTGTTTCAGTAGTCGTAGTATCAGGTGTTGTAGACTTAGATTCACGGCCGAGAATACCCAAGGTAGCACGGTTAATCCAGTTGCCTTCTTTACGGGCAGCACGCATGTTTACTGTGCCATTTTTATTAACAAGGCTAGGATAATTAAGCTTTAAAACTTCAATGTATTGTTGTGAAGTTGCTTTGTCACCCAACTGGTCATAGCTATATGCCAAAGTTGCTAATGCTTCTGGTATTTGAGGTGTTTGTGGATAGTGTTCAATAACCCATTGTGAACGCTCAGCTGCTGCAACCCATGCTTTACGTTTAACGTTAAAGCGTGCAGCATTCATTTCGCTTTCAGCAAGCTCTTGACCAATAAATTTCATACGCTGTGCTGCATCGACAGAATATTGGCTGCTTGGGAAGCGGCGAATCAGATCAACAAAGTTTTGATAAGCAACTTTTAAATAACTGATGTCACGGTGTGATTGTTGCAAAGATGTGTAGCGCAATAAACTGTCATAGTTCAGCTCCATGTTAGATACGCCACGTACATAGTAGGCATAATCTACATTTGGATGCTGAGGATTTAAACGAATAAAGCGTTCAGCTAGAGCAATCGCCCCTTCATAATCTTTTTGTTTAAATTTTGAATAGAGAAGTTCGAGTTGTGCTTGTTGCGCGTATTGTCCAGTTGGATAATAGGTGTCAATCGCTTCTAAAGATTTAGTAGCTTCAAGATATTGACCACGATCAAGAGATTTTTGGGCCTTTTCAAAATATGCTTGTTCACTAGATTGCGGGCCAGTATCGACCACTTCTTTTTTACTTGGATTGCTGCTACAGCCCACAAATGCAGACGCTACACCTAGAGATAAGGCAAGCATCGTAATTTTATAACGTGGTAGCGACATAAAAACTCCTCTGTTATGTTGGGCAATGAGCTACAATTGCGCTATTAAACCACTTTTATCTCAATGATCAAATGACTTCAGCACAATCTTCAAACACAAACTTCTCTGAAACCGACTTCAATTTACTTGAAGATTCTGAGGATGCAGATAACCATACTTCTGATACAACTGCAACACGTTTATCGTTGCAAGTTCAGTTAGATGAAAGCTACTTAGGGCAACGTATCGACCAAGTTGCAGCCATGGTGTGGAGTGAGTTTTCGCGTGAAAAGCTCAAGCAATGGTTGAAGGATGGCCATCTGTTGGTGAATGGTAACATTGTTAAACCTAAGCATCGTTGTGAAGGGACAGAGCTACTTACGCTCGAAGTTGAGCTTGAAGCTCAGACGACGAGTCAACCTGAAAACATTCCACTTAATATTGTTTATGAAGATGATGATATTTTAGTCATTAATAAACCAGTAGGGATGGTAGTGCATCCAGGAGCAGGTAATACCTCTGGAACTTTAGTGAATGCCTTGCTTTATCATTTTCCAAAATTGGCAGAACTTTCTCGTGCTGGTTTAGTACATCGTATTGATAAAGACACCAGTGGACTATTAGTTGTTGCTAAAACACTAGAAGCGCAATTTTCTTTAAGTAAACAGTTGGCAAATAAGTCGGTTTATCGTGTATATGACTTAGTTGTTTATGGAAATATTATTGCTGGCGGTACGATTGATGAGCCAATTAAACGCCACCCAGTTGACCGTGTGAAAATGGCGATTTTACCGGGTGGGCGTGATGCAGTGACGCATTACAACGTAAAAGAGCGTTTTAAAGATTTTACTCGTGTGCAAGCTCGTCTTGAAACAGGCCGAACTCATCAGATTCGTGTGCATTTTAGTTATATTGGTTACGGCTTGATTGGTGATCAGGTTTATATGAACCGTGTACGTGTACCTGCTGGTGCATCTGAATTACTCATTGAAACTTTACGTGGTTTCAAACGTCAAGCATTGCATGCAGCTAAGTTGGGTTTAAAACATCCGCGTACTGGTGAAGAAATGTTATTTGAAGCACCTTGGCCTGAAGATTTTACTCAGTTGGTTAATGTGCTACGTTCAGAAAACGCTGCATATTAAGGACATGCATATGGAATTTGTTCAAGGTTTACCGCAAGGCGTATTTGTAGGGCAGACACGTGTTCAACATCCTTTGGCTTTGCCAACGGACCAAACCGAATTAACTGGGTTTAATCTTGCTTTACACGTTAAAGATGAAGCTGCACGCGTTCAGCAGCATCGAATGATGCTTTTAGACGAATTTGCTCAGTTTGGTGTTAAGAAAATGACATGGATGACCCAAACGCATAGTACGATTTGTCATACGGTAAATGAACAAATTCCCTTTACAGCCTTAATTGGCGATGGATTGATTACTCAAACCAAAGGTCATGCGTTAATGATGATGACAGCCGATTGTTTGCCTGTAGTACTTGGTAACGCAGAGGGCACTGAAGTTGCCAACTTACATGCAGGGTGGCGAGGTTTGGCGGGCGGTATTATTGAAAATACAGTTGCTGCAATGCAAAGCCCTCCAACTTGGGCGTGGTTAGGAGCTGCGATTAGTCAACCTTGCTTTGAAATTGGAGCCGAAGTAAAAACTGCTTTTTGTAGTAAATATCCTGAATTGGAAACTGCATTTATTGATGGAGCAGCTCCAGATAAATTTCATGCAGATTTATACGCGATTGCTCGTTTTATTTTGCAAGGCCTTGGTGTTAAGCAAGTTTTAGGCGGCGATCAATGCTCATATCAACAGCAAGAAGAGTATTTCTCTTACCGCCGTGATGCTAAAACTGGCCGTATGGCAACTTTTGTTTTTATGTAATTTATAAAAATCGTATTTAATTTTAGAAGTACGATTGTTGTGATATTACTCTCTTATGTTATTTAAATTTAAAAATAATATAAGGGAGTTTTTTATTTTTTGTATTTTCAGTATTTACTTAAATAAACTGCTTAAAAGCTAATTTTTGATATTCTTAGATCACGGTTTAGCAACTTTTAATAAAATGATAAAATACAAAAAATCGCTCAAAATATTAAGCTTATGTCTTTGCCTGAAAAACATCTTTCTATTGTCTATCACAGTCCATATGGTCATACCGCAAAGGTAGCATCTGCTATTGCTGCTGGTGCACAAGTGATGGGTGTTAAAGTACATGTGATGAATATTGAGCACATTGACTGGGATGTTTTAGATGCCTCACAGGGTATTATTTTTGGTTCTCCAACATATATGGGGAGTGTAACTGCCGACTTTAAAAAGTTTATGGATAGTACCTCCAAACGCTGGAAAAATCGTTTATGGCAAGGCAAATTAGCAGCGGGTTTTGCAAATTCAGGTGGCCTGAGTGGTGATAAGCTAGCGGTTTTGCAACAACTTAATATTTTTGCGATGCAGCATGGCATGCTCTGGTCTGGTTTGCCTTTAATGACAACAGGCCATACCGAAACTGATTTAAACCGTTTATCGAGCTGTTTAGGGTTGATGACTCAATCAGATAATGCACCAGTTGAAATTACACCGCCACAAGGTGATTTAGATACTGCTAAATGGTTTGGTGAATATATTGCTGGACTTTTATATAGATTAAATTAGTAAAAAATAAAAAAGCCTCTTTATAGAGGCTTTTTAGTCTATTATTTATGAAATATACGGGCTTTATCACGTTGCCAGTCACGTTCTTTTTCAGTCGCACGTTTATCGTGGAGTTGTTTACCTTTCACGAGTGCAATTTCAAGCTTGACCAGATGACCTTTCCAGTAACATGCTAATGGAACGCACGAATAACCTTTTTGGTTCACTGCACCCATAAGCTTTTCAAGTTCACGACGAGATAATAATAATTTACGTGTACGTGTAGCTTCCGGCACGATATGTGTAGATGCAGAAAGGAGCGGTTGAATTTGTGCACCAAATAAAAATGCTTCACCGTTTTTAAAAATGACATAACTTTCTGTCAAACTCATACGACCAGCACGTAAAGACTTTACTTCCCAGCCGAGTAAAGACATGCCAGCTTCAAATTTTTCTTCGATAAAATAATCATGACGGGCACGTTTATTTTGTGCGATGGTTCCGCCATTATGTTTCTTTACTACAGTTGCTTTCGCCATAATTCAAACTTCCACAATTGCCCCTATTGTGCCGTAAACTGATGCCAAGGTGAAGTTTTTTCCCACATATCAATATTTCGCCTCATGTATAACTTTTGCTAAAATAGGTGCACAATACAATTAGAGTACTAGCGGATGTCTAAAACGCGTGTAATTTATCCTGGAACATTTGACCCTATCACAAATGGGCACGTTGATTTAGTTACTAGAGCATCAAGAATGTTTGATGAGGTCGTAGTAGCGATTGCAATTGGACATCATAAAAATCCTTTGTTCAGTCTAGAAGAGAGAGTTGCACTGGCACAGTCATCATTAGGCCATCTATCAAATGTTGAATTTGTAGGTTTTGATGGTTTATTGGTTAATTTTTTCAAAGAACAAAAGGCTACAGCAGTACTTCGCGGTTTAAGAGCAGTATCTGATTTTGAATATGAGTTTCAATTGGCTAATATGAATCGCCAGTTGGACCCACATTTTGAAGCCGTGTTTTTAACACCTTCTGAACAGTATTCTTTTATTTCTTCGACGTTGATTCGAGAAATTGCACGCTTAAAAGGTGATGTAACCAAGTTTGTTCCGCAAGCTGTGGTTGAAGCTTTTGAACGTAAACATCAACAAGGTTGGTAAAGTGTCGTTATATATCACCGATGAGTGCATAAACTGTGATGTTTGTGAACCAGTTTGCCCAAATGAAGCTATTTTTATGGGTGAAGTGATTTATGAAATTAATCCAGATTTATGTACCGAGTGCGTTGGTCACCATGATCAGCCACAATGTCAATTATTTTGTCCAGTCGACTGTATTCCTAAAGATCCGCAGCATGAGGAAACGGAAGAACAGCTATTAGACAAATATAAAAGATTAATTGCTCAAAAAAGCACAAGCAATTAGTGAATAAATTTGTTAATATGCGCCCTCGAAGTGAGCCGGATGGTCGCTGCTGTGGAGGTCTCCGTGACTGAAGCAGGAGAGGAAAGTCCGGGCTTCATAGGGCAGGGTGCCAGGTAACGCCTGGGCGGTGAAAGCCGACGGAAAGTGCAGCAGAGAGTAGACCGCCTCATTCGTGAGGTAAGGGTGAAAGGGTGCGGTAAGAGCGCACCGCGTGTCTGGTAACAGTTCACGGCATGGCAAACCCCACCAGAAGCAAGACCAAATAGGAATCCTAGGTGCGGCCCGTACTGGATTCGGGTAGGTCGCTTGAGCGTATGAGTGATTGTACGCCTAGAGGAATGACCATCCTCGACAGAACCCGGCTTATAGGCTCACTTCACCTCATTTTATTTAAAATTTTTCTTGACGCGCGGTAAAGAAGCTAAGATAATGCGCGCACAGTTTACGGCTATGTAGCTCAGTTGGTTAGAGCACCGCACTCATAATGCGGGGGTCACAAGTTCAAGTCTCGTCATAGCCACCATTTTACAGACCACGCTCCTGCGTGGTCTTTTTTTATGCTTATTTTTTGATTAAACACAGTTTGTAAAGACCGACTTTATAGTTCTGGCATTGTTTGTCTAACCCAATTTCTTCATGTTCTTATAACACTTAACAAGGATGTTGAAGACATGAAAAGGTCATTATTATTTTTAGGAATTCTAAGCTTAACTGCTGGAGCACAAGTTTCTGCGGCTGATTTGAGTTGGGGTGATCCAACTTTAGATTCGGGTCAATTTAAAGTGTCTGGTGCGGTACGTTCCCGTTATTTACATAAGGACTATGTGGTTGGGGCCAATGAAGGCTCTCAAAATGATGACTGGCGACTCACAGATATTAAATTAGTGTTGGGTTACGAAAATCCAGATTGGATTGCGGGCTTAGATGCTCGTTGTTACCAATATAATCGCCTGTGTGATGCAATTTTTCTAAAAAAAGCATGGGCAGGTTATAAACTGTCTGACCAACAAAGAGTTACAGTAGGTTTACAACCTGTTGATTTTGGCTTTGGAGAATTTTGGGGCAGCAGTTATTACGAGACACTTTTAAATACCGTTGGTTTAGAAGATATTGATAATTTAGGAATTAAATATAAATTTGCAGATGATAAATATAATTTGACCTTAGGTTTTTATCCATCTGATGGTGGAAATTATAAGGGTACTTCAAAGGACTCAAGCCGATATAGTGGTAATTTTGTTGAAGCTGATGACTTGTCCAATGGCACTAATATTGAAGAAAAAAATATGTGGATTGGCCGCGCATCTAGAAAATTTGAAATTGATAAAGCTCAAAATTTTTCAACAGAATTGGGTGGTTCGTTTTGGTATTCTGATTTAGAAAATAAAAGAACAAACATAGATGGACATCGTAAGTCATGGAATGTGTTTGCTCAAACACAATACCAAGCTTGGCAATGGATGTTCTTAGCAGGTAAGCAAGATGTCACGAATGGAGATGATTTATTTCCAAATAGTTCAACTATTGGTGCTTTCGACTATCCATATCAAGTAGCGAATAAGGGTAAGTATTTGGTTAATGAAATTAATTACACCTTCGCTCAGCCATTTCATCAACTTACCAATATTAAGCCTTATATTTCTCATAGTCGCTTTTTCAAAGATGAGGATGGCTATAAAGACTCTGAGCGTTTAATTGCAGGCGTTTATTTTAATTACAAAGCTATTGGTATTCAAGGTGAATATATTATGAGTAAAAATGATCCAATGGTAGGTGGTGGGGCAAATGGCCTTGCACAAGGTAGTAGTAATGACTGGGATAAACTGTTTTATCTTTCAATTGGATATTATTTCTAATATTTAAAAGCAAACGATTACCCTAAGTGAATAGGCTCACTTAGGGTTTTTTTATAGAAAGACTTTTTCAGGCGGTGGTTCTCGTTTGACGGCTGGTGAAATGAGTTGTCCGCGGTTTAGGTTTTGTACATGCTGTAAACGATTCAGTAATTCATTTTGAATAAACAAAATACAGGTTTGCAGTTTGGAAGAGCTTTTCAGACGGGATGGATAAACCGCCCATACATCTGCGTCTTGCCAATATTCAGGCAAAATATGCTGAAGTTGGCCGGTAATCAATTCATCTGCAACATCCCAAATCGAACGGAAAATAATACCGTGGCCTTCTATGGCAAGCTGATGAATAATCTCGCCGTTATTAGAAACAAAACGTGGTTTGATATGCACTGAAACATCTTCAGAAGCATGTCTAAATTTCCATAGTACAGATGATTGATCACGTTCACTAATCGTTAAACAGTCATGTGTTTGCAAATCTTCAATACTGTCAGGTACGCCGTGTTTAAGTAAATAGCTAGGTGCTGCACATAAAATTCGAAAATTAGAAGCTAACTTCTTTGCAATCATGTTTGGCGCAATTTCATTACCAATTCTGATGTCTAAATCAATACTGTGTTGAATCAAGTCCTTGGTATTGTCGATGGTGTCAAAATGTATTTGAAGCTTTGGATAAAGCATCATTAATTTAGACAAAATTGGTGCGATATGTTTTCTGCCAAAACCAAAGCTACTAATAATATCCATACGACCCGTAGGTGTACTGAGTGGGTTATTGACCAGTTCACAAACTTCATCAAATTCCTCAAGAATATTTGAAACTCTCTCAAGAATAAGTTTGCCATCTTCCGTCAGGCTAACGTGACGTGTACTGCGATGAAAAAGTTTGCAGCTTAACGTGTTTTCTAAAATATTAATTCGCTTGCTAATAAAAGCTGGCGATGTCCCAAGTTCCTCAGCAGATTCGACAAAACTTTTTAGTTTGGCGACTGTGCAAAAAACCTTTAAATCCGATAGGTTAGGTAGATTATTCACGATCCGTGTCCATTGGATTGATAGTTCCGTTGTTGATCATTTTTGCTTAAAACATCATGTTTAAGCCATACAAGGATATTAGTCGAAGGTGTGAAGGAAGCTTATGGCAAAAAGATATAAAGTTGCCACGATTGCAGGCGATGGCATTGGTTTAGAAGTTCTACCAGAAGGCATTAAGGTTGTAAAGGCAGCAGCAGAGAAGCATGGCATTGAGCTTCAGTTAGATGCTTTCGATTGGGCAAGCTGCGATTATTACCTTGAGCACGGCAAAATGATGCCGGATGACTGGTTTGAAACTTTGCAGGGCTACGATGCAATTTATTTTGGCGCTGTAGGCTGGCCAGATAAAGTGCCTGACCATATTTCGCTTTGGGGTTCACTGCTCCAGTTTCGTCGGGGTTTTGACCAGTATGTGAATTTACGTCCAGTACGCTTAATGCCTGGGGTGAAATGTCCATTAGTGGGTAAAAAACCGGGCGACATCGATTTTTATGTGGTTCGTGAAAACAGTGAAGGTGAGTACTCAGCCATTGGTGGCAAAGCTTTTGAAGGAACAGACCGAGAGTTTGTTTTACAAGAGGCTGTATTTACACGTCATGGTGTAGATCGCATTTTGCGTTATGCATTTGAATTTGCAAATCAACGTGATGCGAAAAAAATTACTGCAGCGACTAAATCAAATGGTATTGCTGTCAGCATGCCGTACTGGGATGAGCGCGTTGATGCGATGGCAAAACAATATCCACAAATTCAGGCTGATAAACAGCATGTTGATATTTTGGCGGCTCGTTTTGTGTTGCAACCTGAGCGTTTTGATGTGGTTGTGGCATCGAATTTATTTGGCGACATTCTTTCCGATTTAGGTCCTGCATGTACGGGAACCATTGGTTTGGCTGCTTCAGCAAATTTAAACCCAGAAAGAAAATTCCCATCACTGTTTGAACCTGTACATGGTTCAGCACCAGATATTTACGGTAAACAAATTGCCAACCCAATCGCTGCGATTTGGTCGGGTGCCATGATGTTCGAGTTCTTTGGTGAAGAAGACGAGCGTTGTATCCAAGCAGGTCAGGATATTATGCACGCGATTGAGAATGTCTTAATTAATGGGCCAAAGACAGCCGATATCGGCGGTCAGGCGAAAACTTATGAGGTAGGAGATGCAATTGCATCATGTGTAGCCCAAACTAAAATGGACGTATTCGCTATGGAATAACGCCATCCAAAAATGGATGTATGGATATGGATAATCAAAACACAAAAATTTATACGGATAAAGTTCTTGCCGTAACTAGCTTACTGTTTGTATTTATTTCAGTTGCTGGTTTGGCGATTTATTCGCAAGAGTCGATCAAGATTGCTGCAACGTGGATGCAATGGACGACATCGGTATTTACAACCCCAGTATTACTGTTTGCTTTTTTAGCCATCATTTTTACTTTTGGTCTTGCCTTTAGTAAATACGGAAAAATTAAGCTTGGAGAAGGAAAACCTCAATACAGCACAATGTCATGGATTTTTATGTTCATCTTGTCAGGTATTGGTTCTTCCACACTGTACTGGGGCTTTTTGGACTGGGCTTACTATTATCAAACTCCGGGTTTGAGCTTACCGCCTGAGTCAGCAGAAGCATTGAAATATAGCGTGGCTTACTCGTTTTTTCATTCTGGCTTAAGTGCTTGGGCAATTTATGCTTTGGCATCAATTTCTTTGTGCTACAGCTATCATGTGAGAAAAAACAAGGGATTAAGCTTAGCTTCAGTAATTGAGGCTGTGACAGGTTTTAAATCAACTGGCGTGGTTGGTCGTTTAGTCGACTTAATGTTCTTGCTTTGCATGTTTGGCGCATTGACGATCTCATTGGTACTCACTGCCGTGACATTTACCAATATTTTGTCTCAGCTCACAGGTATTCCAAATACCTTTATGACCAAGGTTATCATTATTTTGGCAGTTTCAGTTCTGTTCGCACTAAGTTCTTATGTAGGTATGGACAAGGGCATGCAGCGTTTAAGCCATATGGTGTGTTTGGGTGTAGTGTTATTTGCAATTTATGTACTTTGCTTTGGTCCGACTCAGTTCATTTTGAATAACTCATTAATGAGTTTTGGGTTAATGGCAACCAACTTTGTCGATATGAGTTTGTTTACCGACCCAATGGGTGACGGCAAGTTTACTCGAGAATGGACTGTTTTCTACTGGTTATGGTGGATTTCATATGCACCGGGTGTGGCACTCTTTGTAACGCGTGTTTCTAAAGGTCGTACCATTAAAGAAGTGATCTTTGCCATGGTAATTGGCGGCAGTGTCGGTCTTTGGTTCATCTTTGGTGTGTTTGAAAACTACAGCGTTTATAGCTTTATTCATGGGGCTGTCAATGTACCGCAAATCTTAAGTCAACAGGGTGGTGAGGTTGCGATTGGTCAATTGCTCAGTCTGTTACCTGCCGGAAAATTAATGATGTGGATTTTCCTCGGCATCATGGTGGTGTTCTTGGCAGCGCATATGGATGCGGTCGGATATGCGGTTTCAGCAACATGTACACGCGGTTTAAGTGAAGGACAAGATCCATCGCCAAACGCTCGTCTGTTCTGGTGTGTCATGCTGACTTTAGTTCCAATTGCTATGATTTTTAGTAAAGCACCATTAGACACCATGAAAACGGCAACTATTGTGACGGCTTTACCATTCATCGTGATTATTCTGATTCAAACCTATGGCTTAGTGAAATGGCTAATTCAGGATTATGCCAAAGTCCCATCGCATTTAATTGAGCAACAAGGTTATGATGATGCGGAAATTGGTTTAAACCAGTCTCAAGATGAACATGCAAAACGGATGCAGCTTGAGCTTGCAAGCTCAATCAAACTGGATAGAAAAACCAGCTAGAGGGAACGGTAATGACGACACGTGAACAGACTACTTATGTCTTAAGTGAAGAAATGCAAAGCCTAGTGTACTGGAGCAGCATTTATTCACCAGCAGATGCAAATATTGACTCAATTCGTGCAGCATATGACGCGATGTGCCGACACTACACTTTGCCACGTGATGGCAAGATTGAAGTAGAAGACCGAGTTGTTGCAAATGATGAGCATCAAGTTCCTGTTCGTGTGTATTTACCAAAAACAAATCGACCTGAAGCTGGTTGGCCAAGTGTGTTGTATTTACATGGCGGTGGTTGGATGGTCGGTGGACTCGATTCACATGAGTTTATTACCAGTTATTTATGTCAGGACTTAAATGCAGTTGTCATTGGTGTAGATTACCGCTTAGCACCAGAACATCATTTTCCTGCAGCTTTTGAAGATTGTTTAGCGGTATATCAATGGCTTAAACAGCATGGTTCAGCTTGGCAAATCGATAGCGAAAATATCGTTCTAGCAGGTGATAGCGCAGGCGGTAATTTAGCAGCCGCTCTTGCAGTAGATCTACAACATAGTGGTTTGCAAGCTCAAGGGCTGGCATTGGTTTATCCATGTTTAACGACAGCATTTGATACCCCAGCCGTGCAAAAGCACGCCCATGCACCGTTGTTAACGGCTGAAGATATGCATTTTTATTTAAAGGAATATGCACCGAATTCACAAGAGTGGCAGGATTTACGTCTAGCACCTTTATTGGCAACTGATTTTTCAGATATGCCTACAAGTTTTGTGGCAGTTGCAGAGTATGACCCTTTAAGTGATGACGGTTATCTCTTTACCCAAAAACTGGAACAAGCAGGCATCCCTAACGAATTTCATTTAGGTAAAGGTTTATTACATGGCAGTTTACGTCTGATGCGTGACTGTCCGGAAGTTCAACATTTATATCAAAACATGCTAAGTGCAATAAGCCGCATGTTGAGTAGTGCCGAAAAGACATCAATTTAATATCGAGTCATTTGGACGAAAAGAATTTAATGGAGTAAAAACATGAGTGCAGTTGAAAAATTACCTGAAGATTTTTGCGCAAACCCAGATGTTGCATGGACTTTCCCTAAAGTTTTCTATACTTCATCTCAAGTTTATGAGCATGAAAAAGAATCAATCTTTGCTAAAAGCTGGATTTGTGTTGCACATGGCAGTGAGTTGGCTCAGCCAAATGACTATATTACCCGTAAAGTAATTGGTGAAAATATTGTCATCATTCGCGGTAAAGATAGTGTTCTACGTGCGTTTTATAATGTGTGTCCACACCGAGGCCATGAGCTTTTAAGTGGCAGTGGTAAAGCAAAAAATGTCATTACTTGTCCATATCATGCATGGACTTTCAAGCTAGACGGTAGCTTGGCATTGGCACGTAATTGTGACCATGTTGAATCTTTCGATAAAGAAAACTCAAGTATGGTGCCTTTAAAAGTCGAGGAATATGCAGGTTTTGTTTTCATTAATATGGATGAAAATGCGACTTGTGTAGAAGACCAGCTTCCAGGCTTTGCTGAGCGTTTAAATCAAGCATGTAGCGTAATTAAAGATTTGAAATTGGCGGCTCGTTTTGTAACAGAAACGCCAGCAAACTGGAAAGTTATTGTCGATAACTACTTAGAATGTTATCACTGTGGGCCTGCACATCCGGGCTTTGCTGACTCAGTACAAGTCGACAAATATTGGCACACCACACATCAAAACTGGACATTACAGTACGGTTTTGCGCGTTCATCTGAGAAGTCATTTAAGCTTGATCCATCAGTAACAGATCCTGAGTTTCATGGGTTCTGGACTTGGCCTTGTACCATGTTCAACGTACCACCGGGCAGCAACTTCATGACTGTGATCTATGAGTTTCCAGTTGATGCAGAAACAACTTTGCAGCATTACGATATTTACTTTACAAATGAAGAGCTTACTCAAGATCAAAAAGATTTGATTGAGTGGTATCGCAATGTATTCCGTCCTGAAGATTTGAACTTGGTTGAAAGTGTGCAACGTGGTTTGAAATCACGTGGTTATCGTGGCCAAGGTCGTATTATGACTGACAAGCAACGCTCAGGGATTAGTGAGCATGGTATTGCCTACTTCCAACATTTAGTGGCGCAGCATCATAAATAAAACAAATGGATTTATTCAGGTGTAAAGATCACTTACACCTGATTCTTCAGTTAGGAAGATGATATGTCGAGTTTACAAAGTACTGAACTATTTCAGCAACAAGCCTATATTAATGGGCAATGGCTAGCTGCACAGTCGAATGCGACTGTTCCGGTGAGTAACCCAGCTACAGGGGAAGAAATTGGCACAATTCCGAATATGGGAGCGGCAGAGGCAACGCAAGCAGTTGAAGCTGCCTATATGGCTTTACAAAGTTGGAAAGCTTTAACTGCCCAAAATCGTGCTGATATCTTGTTGGCTTGGCATAAACTGGTTCTCGATCATACCGATGAACTTGCTTTAATCATGACCATTGAGCAAGGCAAGCCTTTAGCAGAAGCAAAAGGTGAGGTTCGCTATGCTGCATCATTTATTCAATGGTTTGCCGAAGAAGGCAAGCGTATTTATGGTGATGTGATTCCAACCGTAAATAAACAGCAGCGTTTTATTATTAGTAAAGAACCTGTGGGTGTCGTGGCTGCGATTACGCCGTGGAATTTCCCAATTGCCATGATTACCCGTAAAGCAGCGCCAGCTTTAGCAGCGGGTTGTACGGTCGTGATTAAGCCAGCCAATGAAACACCTTACTGTGCATTAGCGATTGCAAAGCTTGCAGAAAAGGCGGGTATACCAGCTGGTGTGATTAATGTTGTTACTGGTAAATCTCAAGAAATTGGCTCGGTATTTACTTCACATGAAAAAGTGAAGAAGTTAACTTTTACTGGTTCAACGCCAGTGGGCCGTTTACTAATGCAGCAGTGTTCAAGCACCATTAAAAAATTGGCGCTTGAGTTAGGCGGAAATGCTCCTCTGATTGTGTTTGATGATGCCGATTTAGATAAAGCTGTACAAGGCGCGATTTTTGCCAAGTTCCGTAATGCAGGCCAGACCTGTGTTTGTGCTAACCGCATTTATGTACATGACAATATTTATCAAGCTTTTGCCGAGAAGTTTGTACAAGAAGTACAAAAATTTAAAGTCGGTAATGGACTTGAAGATGGCGTACAAATTGGCCCATTAATTAATGAAAAAGCAGTTTTGAAAGCACAGCAGTTAATTGATGATGCGGTGAGTAAAGGTGCTAAGGTTGCCTGTGGTGGTAAGCAGCATGCTTTAGGTCAAACCTTTTATGAACCATCAGTTTTAACTAATGTCGACCGTACAATGGAAATTGTCCAAGAAGAAATTTTTGGTCCAGTTGCGCCGCTTATTCGTTTTACAGATGAAGCAGATGTGGTTGCTCAAGCAAATGACACGATTTTCGGTTTGGCAGCGTATGTGTATAGCGAAAATATTTCACGTTTATGGCGAGTGTCGGAACAGCTTGAATATGGAATGGTCGGTATGAATGCCACAGCAATTTCAAATGAAGTTGTACCATTTGGTGGTGTGAAGCAATCAGGCGTTGGACGTGAAGGTTCAAAATATGGTCTTGAAGAATTCATGACTATTAAATACATGTGTTTAGGGCTTTAAGGATAAGCCCTAACAACAAGAATATGCGGTAAAAGAAGGATTCTAATATGGCTAGTCATTATGAAATGTTCCCAGCAGTTGTTACTCGTGTGGAACAGCTAACCCCTTTAATCAAACGGTTTACGTTCAAACGTCAAGATGGGCAGAACTTTCCTCGATTTAGTGGGGGAAGCCATATTATTGTCAAAATGAATGATCAACTTTCCAATGCTTACTCATTGATGGGCTGTACGCAAGACTTATCAACTTATCAAGTCTGTGTTCGTAAGGATGTTGAAGGTAAGGGGGGATCAGTTTTCATGCATGATCAGTGCAATGAAGGCTGTGAAATCCAGATATCAGAACCAAAAAATTTATTCCCGCTAGCTGAAACAGGTACTAAACATATCTTAATTGCAGGTGGTATTGGTATTACACCGTTTTTACCGCAAATGGATGAGCTTGTGGCACGTGGTGCTGACTTTGAGCTACATTATGCTTACCGTTCACCTGAACACGCGGCTTTACTTGATGAATTAAAGCAAAAACATCCAGAGCACGTATTTAGTTATGTTGATTCAGAAGGCAGCATGCTTAACTTAGACGAATTAATTTCATCGCAACCAAAAGGCACACATGTATATGTATGTGGACCTAAACCTATGATTGATGCGGTGATTGATTGTTGTAACAAGCACCGTTACCGCGATGAATACATTCACTGGGAACAATTTGCCTCAACAGTTCCTGAAGATGGTGAGGCATTTACGGTGGTACTTGCCAAATCTAATCAGGAAATTGAAATACAAAGTAATCAGACTATTTTACAAGCCATTGAGACATTAAATATTGATGTGGAATGTCTATGCCGAGAAGGGGTTTGTGGTACATGTGAAACGGCTATTTTAGAAGGTGAAGCAGAACACTTCGATCAATACTTAAGTGATGCCGAAAAGGCTTCACAGAAGAGCATGATGATTTGTGTATCAAGAGCAAAAGGTAAAAAACTAGTATTAGATCTTTAATATATTTCTGTGGCCGATCAATTGTTTAAAGTATGAATTTGCTAAAAAATGAACAAATAATGATGATCTGAATCATATTTGTTCATTTGGTGGGCATTAAGAGTTTTGAAGTATTGACCTGCTATACAGAACTATAGATAATGCGCACACAGTTTACGGCTATGTAGCTCAGTTGGTTAGAGCACCGCACTCATAATGCGGGGGTCACAAGTTCAAGTCTCGTCATAGCCACCATTTTAAAAACCACGCTCCTGCGTGGTTTCTTTTTATCTATTTTTTACTCATTAAAATGTTTTTCAATCATATCGAGTGTTTTTGAGCTTTGATAAAAAGGAGCTAAGAGCGCTTGAAGTAACGGTTCCAAAATACCATGCTCATTAAAGGCATCCATAACCTTCGGATAAAAACGTAAAGCTTCAGTTTGTAAATCGGTTTCGGTTAAACCAATCTCACTTAACACTTCAAATAGGCTTTGGTCTTTATAAAAATCATAAAAAACTTCGACGCCATACAAAATAAGATCTTGCATAAATTGCGATTGACGTAATTCTTTCCAGTATTCATAAATTAAAACAAAGAACTCTTCCACATCGAGAGGAGTGAGCTGTTTCATAAACTCATACATTTTTTTATGTCTAATATCTTCCCAGATATGACGCACCAAGCTTTCTAAATCTTCAGCCGACAAAAGACTTAATTCTGTAAGTTGTTCATGAATAAAACTAGCAATCCAAGTTTCAAGTTTGTGCTCGAGACGTTGTTGCTGTAAAAACGAGAATTTTTTAAGTTTATGCTGCCATTCAAAATGGTAGTCATTCACTGTAGTGGCAGTTAGAAATTTAGGTAATTTTTGTTCTAAGGTTGAAGTAGCAATATATTGGCAAAGTTGTTGAACAGAAGGGCTGGTTCTTAAAAACTCATTTAGATATTGAGGGATATGCTCCATTTCCAAAAACTTGGAAAGCCACATTTCAAACTGGTGATCGGATACCAAGTCTTGTAGCTGAATTGGAGATTTCATGGCAGATAAATAAATACGCTGTGCAATTTCCCCAATAAACTCAAGTAAGCCTGCACCCAGCTGCATTTCAAAAGCATAGCGTTTCACAACGGCTTGTAATTGTTCTAAATCTACAACTTCATAAAGTTTAATTTCGTCAGCATGTTGCATAAACAGTTGAATGAACTGCTGGAAATAAATAGGTGAGTTTTCTATCGATAATTGTTTTTTGAAAAATTCCACCTGCTCAAGCAAAAGTGCTTGAGCAAGTGCTGTGGTTTTTGATGAGTTTTTCTGCTCAGTCATTCGCTGTCCAACCGTTGACAATCGGATAACGTCGTTCGCGACTAAATGCACGAGAAGTAATTCTCGGACCAATCGCACCTTGACGACGTTTGTATTCATTACGATCAACTAAACGGATGACTTTTTCAACAACTTCTTTATCAAAACCTTTGGCAATAATGTCTGCCTGACCTAAATCTTCTTCAATGTATGCATAAAGGATAGCATCCAATACATCATACGCTGGTAAAGAATCTTGGTCTTTTTGATCTGGACGAAGTTCTGCTGAAGGTGGGCGAGTAATCACACGCTCAGGAATAACCGGAGTTTCACTTAAGCTATTACGGTATTTTGCTAATTCAAACACGATTGTTTTATAAACATCTTTGAGAACAGCAAAGCCACCCACCATGTCACCATAAAGTGTGCAATAGCCAACTGAAAGTTCAGATTTATTACCTGTAGAAAGGACTAAATTACCAAACTTGTTAGATAAGCCCATAAGCAATGTACCACGAGCGCGCGCTTGTAAATTTTCTTCAGTCGCATCGGCTGGTGAATTACCAAAGAACGGATATAAAGTTTGCATGAAGCTATTTACGATTGAGTGGATTTCAGCAATACCGAAAGTCACGCCCATACGGCGAGCTTGTTCAGCTGCATCTTCTACACTAATTTGAGAAGTGTAGGTATAAGGCATCATCACAGCTTGAACTCTTTCAGCACCGATTGCATCAACTGCAATAGCGAGCGTAAGGGCAGAGTCAATACCGCCAGAAAGACCTAAAATTACTCCAGGAAAACCTGAGCGCTCTACATAGTCACGTGTTGCCATGACTAAGCCTTGATAGATCTCTGCAAAAGTTTCCAATGCAGGAGCAGACTCGGTGACCTTATATAATTTTGTATCGCGGTCAAATTCAGCTATATACAGGTCTTCTTTAAAGCTTGGCGCTTGTAAAGCAATTTCACCATTTTGGTTGCTGACAAAACTTGTGCCATCAAAAATTAAATCATCTTGCCCACCAACTTGGTTGACATAAACAATGTTTAAATGAAGCTGCTTTGCAAGCTCACTTAATGTCTGTTTACGATGCTGTGGTTTACCCACTTCATATGGAGATGAATTAAGCACAAGTACAGTATCAACATTTAATTGGCTTAATTGTTTTACTGTATTGATTGACCAGATATCTTCACAAATGAGTACACCAAACTTATGACCTAAGTACTCAAATACCAAGTGCTGATGGCCTTTTTGGAAATAACGTTTTTCATCAAAAACGCCATAGTTTGGCAAGTTATGTTTATTGAAGACACCTAAAACCTGACCGTCTTTCATGACAGCAGCTGAATTATAACGTTGACCATCTTCTGTCTGGTTTACGAAGCCGAAAACCATCACAATATCTTTAACTTCGCTAAGTTGAGCAAAAGCCTTTTGCATACGTTTATTTAAATTTGGACGTAACAATAAGTCTTCAGCTGGATAACCAATCACAGAAAGCTCAGGAAAAATAATCAGGTCAGCATCTTGTTTTTTCGCCTGATTTGCTTGCTCAATCATCTTTTGGGTGTTTGAGTCAATATTGCCAATATGCGGAGAAAACTGAGCAAGGGCAACTTTAAAACTTTTCATTCAAACCTAATCCTAGATCATAACGAATATAAATACACATAGTGTTGATTTTTATGAATATAATTTTTCAACGATGTGTATAGCACGATAATAAACAAGTAAAATAGTAAACAAAAATGTCAAGATCAATAATATATACCAATCACATATTTTCTGCGTAAAAATAACGAGATTTTCTGTATACAATAGAAACAAGCTTCATTATTTTTATTGTTTGTATACTGCCTTAACACTCCAAATTTTGGAATAAGTTTTTATACTTATTTTCAATAATTTGACATTAATAAACTCAGATCTCAACTTTATTTTCATATTTTTTTGTTTATAAATTTTCTGATTATAAGTTAGCAAAAAAGTTACGTTGAAGACGATCTTGATTATTTAGTTACAAATCAAAGTGAGGTGAACAAATAATATTTGGTAGCTTACCTGAACAGATATCTCTAGCAATTTCTCCTTGCTGCTCAATATTGTAAGAGCTAAAAGCTTTCTGAGGATGGTAAGTGTATTTATATGGGTTGTAATATTTAAAACTCAGATAGTAGGCCGTTTGTAGTAAAGCGCCTTTTAGTAGTACATGAATACCTCGTTGGTATTGCATGACATGAGCCAACTCATGAATAAAAATGCCTTGTATGAATTTAGACTCTAGCGCGTAATTACTACTGTAGTCAGAAAGATTGACATAAATATTTCCATTTGGAGCCATCAAAATTCCATGGGCTTGCCAAGGTAAGTAACGAGTAGCAATAATTTTAGGGCGGTCACAATCTAAAAAATCTCCAAAAACCTTTTGCGCTAAAGCTTTTTCTTCTGGTGTAAGAAATCGAATCGGATAGCTTTTTAAGTGACGAAAAATGAAAAGGGTGAAAATAATAAATTGTCGATATGTGACAAGTTTAAAAGCGTTGAGAGTGAACATAGTTTTGCTAGTAAATAAGTTCATCTGTTAATTTGTAGCATAACATACATCAACTATGTTGAAAGACAGACGCAAATAACTGTCATTTGTTTCGCATGCGGTAGTTAGGCTGTTTTACTTGGCAAATCTTCCATTTTTAATATCATCATAGGCTTGTAAAATCTCATCATAAGTATTCATTACAAATGGACCATGACCATTAATCGGTTCTGTAATGGGTTGTCCTGTCAAAATAAGTAACTTACAACTTTGTAAAGCCGTAATAGAGAAATGCTCTCCTTGGTTTGACATCACTGCTAAACCTTGTTCCTCTAGGACTTCTTCATCTTTTTGAAATTGTACTCGGCCTGAACGTAAATAAACTAAAGCTGTTTCACCAGATTGAGCAGGGAAAATGGCTTGCTGACCTGCGCGGAGCTCTACATCTAATAAGGTAATAGGTGTGTGAGTAAGCGCGGGTCCTATAACATGATTAAACCGCCCGGCAATAATACGTACAAATCCAGCCTCATTTTCCAGTTTTACCACTGGTATTTCAGCTTTCTTTAAACTTTGATAGTGTGGAGAATTCATTTTATCTGCTACTGGTAAATTGACCCAAAGCTGGATCATTTCAAAAGCACCGCCAGATTTAGAAAATTCTTCACTAAACAATTCCCGATGAATTACACCAGCGCCTGCTGTCATCCATTGCACATCGCCAGCACTTATAGACCCACCTCCGCCAGATGAATCTTTGTGTTCGAGTTCACCTGCATAAACAAGTGTTACCGTTTCGAACCCACGATGGGGATGATCATTGACTCCTCTACGTTTTATAGACGGTGCAATTTTTCCGGGGCCTAAATGGTCGAGTAGTAAAAAGGGGGAGAGTGTATTACCTAACTCATGGTAGGAAAAAACAGAAAGAACTGGATAAAAATCGCCGACTGCAAAACGAGTATCGTTACGATGAATAAAAGCCAGACTTTTCATGCTTTATCCTTACTGTTTATTGAATTTATAAAATAGATGAGGTGTTTTTATAAGAATGTATCAAGATTGCTGTAAAAGTCTTTTGCTCGGAAAAATAAATTATGAATAGGTTAAGCCAGTGAAATGAATAAAAGAATTCAGTTAAAAATCTTAGATAATAAAAAACCCCAGTTAAAACTGAGGTTTTACGACAACTAAAATCACAACAGCAAATAAAATTAAGGTTGGCATTTCATTGAAAAAACGCCAGAACTTATGTGATTTATAGTGAGCATTTCCAATAAGCTTTTTGCGATAGTAACCACAAACTAAATGATAAATCACTAATAAAGCCACTAATCCAACTTTTAAATAGAACCATGTGGCTTCATGGTAATGTCGAGTTGCATCGCCCCAGTCTACAAGAAAATGGGCGGTAATTAATGTGGCAATCATAGATGGCCACATAATACCTCGATACAACTTACGTTCCATCACTTCAAAGCGTTGATGACTTGCCGCATCCTCACTCATTGCATGGTAAACATAAAGACGTGGTAAGTAGAACAAAGCAGCGAACCAACAAACCACAGCAATAATATGTAATGCTTTTACCCACAAAAAAGCATCAGAAGGTGCATCCATCGTTAATCCTAGGTGGGATTATGCATCCCACTTCTTGAAAATTAGGCAAGCGTTTACACCGCCAAAGCCAAAACTGTTACTCATTACAGTATTCAATTTTGCATCACGTTTTTCAAGCACAATATCAAAACCTTCAGTGCCATCATCAAGTTCAGTCACGTTAATGTTTGGAGCAATAAAGTCATTTTGAAGCATTAATACAGAGTAAATTGCTTCATGAACACCAGCAGCACCCAAGCTATGACCAGTCATAGATTTAGTTGAGCTTAAAGGTGGAACTTTACCTTCACCAAAAGCACGTTCCATTGCTTTAAGTTCAGTAACATCACCAGCTGGTGTAGAAGTACCATGGGTATTTACATAGTCAATTTTTTCTACGCCGTGTTGTTTTGCTTCTTCAAGAGCCATCAAGATACAACGAGTCGCACCTTCACCGCTTGGAGCAACCATGTCTGCACCGTCACTGTTCGCAGCATAAGCAACAACTTCAGCAAGAATTTTTGCACCACGTGCTTGAGCATGTTCAAGAGATTCAAGAACAACGAAACCGCCACCACCAGCAATAACGAAACCGTCACGGTCTTTTGAATATGGACGAGATGCTGTTTCAGGTGTGTCGTTGTATTTAGAACATAAAGCACCCATAGCATCAAACAATAAGCTTTGAGACCAGTGATCTTCTTCACCACCACCAGCAAGCATAAGGTCTTGTTTACCAAGTTGAATAAGGTTATATGCATAACCAATTGCATCTGCAGAAGTTGCACAAGCACTTGCGATTGAGTGAGCAATACCTTGAAGTTTAAATGCAACACCCACGTTTGCAGTAATTGTGTTTGTCATGTTACGTGGCACGAAGAAAGGACCAACTTTACGAGCACCTTTAGTTTCTAAAAGCTCAGTCATTTCTACAACAGAAGCAGTTGAACCACCACCTGAACCGCCAGCAATACCATAACGTGGATTATCTGCTAAATCTTCTGCTTTTAAGCCAGCATGTTCAACAGCGGCAACAGCAGAGTTATAAGCGTACATTGCACATACGCCCATGAATCGTTTTAATTTACGATCAATATTGTCAAAATCTTGTTCTGCAGCAGCGCTGACATGACTCTTAAAATTGAGCTCAGCATAAGTTGGGTTAAAACGTGTCCCGGAGATTCCATTTTGAAGTGAATGAGTAACTGCTTCTAAAGAGTTACCGATACATGAGTTAATACCCATACCAGTGATTACAACACGTTTCATCTACAGGTCCCTTTATGGTGATATTTAAAGTCTATGAACATGAGCAGCTATTAAATGATAGGAGAATATAGCTGTAAGAACATTAGACATATGTTTTCGTTGTTACCATGATAGCAGAAAGGTTTTTTATTTCTTATGGCAAATCTTTATGTCAATTTTGCATTTAAAAAAAATAACCAAATACACAGTATGTTGCATTTAGGGTTAACTAAAATACACACATTCAAGTTGAGATAAATCCACATTCCACCTAGTATTTATCTCTAATTAGATAAATTAAAAAATCGAGGTACTGGATGACAAAATTTAATAATAATCAATCTGACAATTTGTTTTCTCAGGTCTTCGGAGTGGCTAAAAAGCTCAGTTCTACTGGTTTAAACATCTTGCAGCAAAGCCAAATAGGTGAGGTTAGTAAGTTGGCTGAGCCACTTGCAAGTGGTAAAACAGTAGAAGGTAATGCTAGAAGTAAAAGTCCGTTTGAAGTGGAACAGTATGAAAGTCCACAACAAATGTTACGTGAACATTTACCTAAAGTTACGCGTCAGGTGTTTGGTCGTCATTTTAGAAAGGTCAATGGTATTGCGACATTTATTTCACCTGACTGGAATGAAAAAATATCTAGCTATTTATTTGATTGGCTGAATGACTTTAGTTCAAAAAGTACGCTGACTGAAAAAATCTTAGAAGAGGCAGGAGCAAAAGACCTATTTGAGCTGACTAAAGATACTTCACGTTCACAACGTTTAAGTCAGGCTTTAATTGAACAAAATAAACTAATTGCAAGTATTCAAGGTGCAATTACGGGTGTATCGGGTATGGTCGGTGCAGCCGTAGATATTCCAGTTTCTTTAGTATTGGTTTTAAGAACAATTTATCAAACAGGACGATCACACGGTTTTGATTTGACTGAAGCCACTGATCAAGATGTCGTTGAATTTATTTTTAAAGAAGTTGATATTAGCCTGATTGCAGAGAAGCAGACAGTGCTTTTAGCACTTAAAGCTTTACGTAATATGTTAGAGACACAAGACATTCAACAGTTTCAGCAAGTACTTGGGTCTTCAAATGATATTGAGACCTTAAAAAGCTGGTTAGTCGATGAAAATGGTGAGTTCAAATGGAGCTGGTTAAATAAAGTTCCTCAACTTGCTGCGGTTGGCAAGTTTACTCCAGTTGCTGGTGCAGTACTTAGTGCTGTTTATAGCTGGAAGTTACAAGAAGATGTAGGCCATAAAGCACAAGCTATTTTTGGTGCAGCACGACATTATTTAAATGAACACCCAAGTGAGCATTTATCACCATTACAAGCTTACTATGCTGCAGTAACTCTTATTCAAAAGGCAAGTCCACGTCTTTTAAATGTTGGAGAAAATGGCAGTGTACATGCAGCACAACATCATAAAATTGAAAATCATGATGTAATTTCAAAAGTATCTGTTGTAGTCAAATCCAATACTTCTGAAAAAAGTGAACAAAAAGTGCAAGAAAATGTTCATAACGGTATTGAGCAGCTTGCAGAAAAACATGTGGTTGAGCATGAACACAGTGAACAAAAACCAGCACTAGAAATTGAAAATGATGAGGTTGTAGAGGATCAAAAGTACTCTTAACAATACAATTACAAAGACAGGGTTTGAAAATTAAGTTTCAGCCTTATTTAAATTTGTAAATCATCCTGTCAAACATTGATATGGTCAACATTTGGTAAGTATTGCCATGTTGACCATTTTTGCATCTTGGCTTACAATTATGTGCCCTTAAAAAGAGGTATTTTCTTTTTAAGGTTTTTTAATAACGGGAGAATTGCCATATGGCAACAACGAATCAGTTGATCCGTAAGGGTCGTACGACTTTGGTTGAAAAATCCAAAGTTCCTGCGTTGAAGGCTTGTCCACAACGTCGTGGTGTTTGTACACGTGTTTATACAACTACACCTAAAAAACCTAACTCAGCTATGCGTAAGGTTTGCCGTGTTCGCTTGACTTCAGGTTTTGAAGTATCTAGCTACATCGGTGGTGAAGGTCATAACTTACAAGAGCACAGTGTTGTTCTTATCCGTGGTGGTCGTGTTAAAGACTTACCAGGTGTACGTTACCATACCGTTCGTGGTTCTTTAGACTGTGCCGGCGTTAAAGATCGTAATCAATCACGTTCTAAATACGGTACTAAGCGTCCTAAGAAGTAATTCTAGGAAACTAGTCCAAAAGCCCTTTAGCGTTTCGCTTGTTTGAATTCTTCATAGATTTGTAATTCAAGCGACGTATAGTAAGGCCAGCGTCGTGTACATGACACTTGTACAAACTGCTGGATTATCCTGAAGTGTCATATTATTAGGTGTATTAAAATGCCAAGACGTCGCGTAGTCGCTGCTCGTGAGATCCTTCCAGATCCAAAATTTAGCAGCCAAACAATCGCTAAATTCATGAACCACGTAATGCAAGATGGTAAAAAATCTATTGCTGAAAGTATCGTTTACGGTGCTTTAGAACGCGTTCAAGAAAAAAACAAAGTAGACCCAGTTGAATTTTTCGAGACTACTCTTGAGAAAGTTCGTCCTATGGTCGAAGTAAAAGCACGCCGTGTTGGTGGTGCTACTTATCAAGTACCTATGGAAGTACGCCCATCCCGTCGTACTGCCTTAGCAATGCGTTGGTTAGTAGATGCTGCTGCTAAGCGTTCTGAAAAAACTATGGCTTTACGTCTTGCTGGCGAGTTGCTTGATGCAGCTGAAGGCAAAGGTGCCGCGATCAAAAAACGTGAAGACGTGCATCGTATGGCAGAAGCTAACAAAGCCTTCTCTCACTACCGTTTCTAAGCGGATAAAACAGTCCCTAATCAGGAGAATACTCATGCATACAGTAGCTAGATTCAACATTGCTCTCTACCAAAGTGGGGGCTTTGCGGGTATTTAAGTTGCCCCGTTTGAGTATTCGTGCGCATCAATTTAATTGATGCGCCCTGTTTTAAAGATAACATTTAGGAATGTAGACATCATGGCTCGCCAAACCCCAATTACTCGTTACCGTAACATCGGTATCTCTGCGCACATTGACGCAGGTAAAACAACTACAACTGAACGTATTTTGTTCTACACAGGTGTATCTCACAAAATTGGTGAAGTACACGACGGTGCAGCAACAATGGACTGGATGGAACAAGAGCAAGAGCGTGGTATTACAATTACCTCTGCTGCTACAACTTGTTTCTGGTCTGGTATGGCTAACCAATTCCAACAACACCGTATCAACGTAATTGATACACCGGGACACGTAGACTTCACAATTGAAGTTGAACGTTCTATGCGTGTTCTTGACGGTGCGTGCATGGTTTACTGTGCAGTTGGTGGTGTACAGCCTCAGTCTGAAACTGTATGGCGTCAAGCAAACAAATATAAAGTGCCTCGTTTAGCATTCGTGAACAAGATGGACCGTACTGGTGCAAACTTCTTCCGTGTTGTTGAACAAATGAAAACACGTTTGGGCGGTAACCCTGTGCCAATCGTTGTGCCAATCGGTGCTGAAGACACATTCCAAGGTGTTGTTGACCTTATCGAAATGAAGGCAATCATCTGGGATGAAGCTTCTCAAGGTATGAAGTTTGAATACGGTGATATTCCTGCTGACCTAGTTGATACTGCTCAAGAATGGCGTACTAACATGGTTGAAGCAGCTGCTGAAGCTTCTGAAGAATTAATGGACAAGTACCTAGAAGAAGGTGATCTTTCTAAAGAAGACATCATCGCTGGTTTACGTGCTCGTACATTAGCTTCTGAAATTCAAGTAATGCTTTGTGGTTCTGCGTTCAAAAACAAAGGTGTTCAACGTATGTTGGACGCTGTAATTGAATTCTTACCATCACCTACAGAAGTTAAAGCGATCGAAGGTATCCTTGACGATAAAGACGAAACTAAAGCGTCTCGTGAAGCATCTGACGAAGCTCCGTTCTCTGCACTTGCGTTCAAAATCATGAACGACAAATTCGTAGGTAACTTAACATTCGTACGTGTTTACTCTGGTGTTCTTAAACAAGGTGATCCGGTTTATAACCCAGTTAAAGCTAAGCGTGAACGTATCGGTCGTATCGTGCAAATGCACGCGAACGAGCGTCAAGATCTTGATGAAATCCGTGCAGGTGATATCGCAGCGTGTGTAGGTCTTAAAGACGTTACAACTGGTGATACATTATGTGATGAGAAAAACATCATTACTCTTGAGCGTATGGAATTCCCAGAGCCAGTAATTTCATTGGCTGTAGAACCAAAAACTAAAGCAGACCAAGAAAAAATGTCTATCGCTTTAGGCCGTTTGGCGAAAGAAGATCCATCGTTCCGTGTTCGTACTGATGAAGAATCTGGTCAAACAATTATTGCTGGTATGGGTGAGCTTCACCTTGACATCATCGTTGACCGTATGAAGCGTGAATTCGGTGTTGAAGCGAATATCGGTAAACCAATGGTTGCTTATCGTGAAACGATTAAGAAAACTGTTGAGCAAGAAGGTAAATTCGTACGTCAAACAGGTGGTAAAGGTAAGTTCGGTCACGTATATGTTCGTTTAGAACCGCTTGACGTTGAAACTGCTGGTAAAGAATACGAATTCGCTGAAGAAGTTGTTGGTGGTGTAGTACCTAAAGAATTCTTCGGTGCAGTTGATAAAGGTATTCAAGAACGTATGAAGAATGGTGTCTTGGCTGGTTACCCAGTTGTAGGCGTTAAAGCTGTTCTTTTCGACGGTTCTTACCACGATGTCGACTCTGACGAATTATCGTTCAAAATGGCTGGTTCTTATGCCTTCCGTGATGGTTTCATGAAAGCGGATCCTATCCTTCTTGAACCTATCATGAAAGTTGAAGTAGAAACTCCAGAAGACTACATGGGCGATATCATGGGTGACTTAAACCGTCGTCGTGGTATGGTTCAAGGTATGGACGATCTTCCTGGTGGAACAAAAGCAATTAAAGCAGAAGTTCCTCTTGCTGAGATGTTTGGTTACGCGACTCAAATGCGTTCTATGTCTCAAGGTCGTGCGACTTACTCAATGGAATTTGCTAAATATGCTGAAACTCCACGTAACGTGGCTGAAGGCATCATTGCTAAATTCCAAGCTGGCGGTAAAAAAGGTGACGACGAGTAATCTTTCGATTACTATAAGCCCTAACTAATTCTTAGTTGAAAACCAAGTGCTCATGGGGTGACCCTCCATGAGTAGTTAATAAAGGAAGATCATCATGGCTAAAGCCAAGTTTGAACGTAATAAACCACACGTAAACGTGGGTACAATCGGTCACGTTGACCATGGTAAAACAACTTTAACTGCTGCGATTGCAACTATTTGTGCAAAAACTTACGGCGGTGAAGCGAAAGATTACTCGCAAATCGACTCAGCACCTGAAGAAAAAGCACGTGGTATTACAATTAATACTTCACACGTAGAATACGATTCTCCAATTCGTCACTACGCACACGTTGACTGCCCGGGCCACGCCGATTACGTTAAAAACATGATCACTGGTGCTGCTCAGATGGACGGCGCGATCCTTGTATGTGCTGCGACTGACGGTCCAATGCCACAAACTCGTGAACACATCCTTCTTTCTCGTCAGGTTGGTGTACCTTACATCATCGTATTCTTAAACAAATGCGACCTTGTTGACGACGAAGAATTACTTGAATTAGTAGAAATGGAAGTTCGTGAACTTCTTTCTACTTACGACTTCCCAGGTGATGACACTCCAGTAATCCGTGGTTCAGCTCTTGCTGCTCTTAACGGTGAAGCAGGTCCTTACGGTGAAGAATCAGTTCTTGCTCTTGTAGCAGCTCTTGACTCTTACATCCCAGAACCAGAACGTGCTATCGACAAAGCATTCTTAATGCCAATCGAAGACGTATTCTCAATTTCTGGTCGTGGTACAGTAGTAACAGGCCGTGTAGAATCTGGTATCGTTAAAGTTGGTGAAGAAGTAGAGATCGTTGGTATTAAAGATACAGTTAAAACAACTGTAACTGGCGTAGAAATGTTCCGTAAACTTCTTGACGAAGGCCGTGCAGGCGAGAACTGTGGTGTATTACTTCGTGGTACTAAGCGTGAAGACGTACAACGTGGTCAAGTACTTGCTAAACCAGGTACAATCAAGCCGCACACTAAATTCGACGCAGAAGTATACGTACTTTCTAAAGAAGAAGGTGGTCGTCACACTCCATTCTTAAATGGTTACCGTCCACAGTTCTACTTCCGTACAACTGACGTAACTGGTGCGATCCAGTTGAAAGAAGGCGTTGAAATGGTAATGCCAGGTGACAACGTTGAAATGTCAGTAGAATTAATCCACCCAATCGCAATGGACCCAGGTCTACGTTTTGCGATCCGTGAAGGTGGTCGTACTGTAGGTGCTGGTGTTGTTGCGAAAGTAACTGCATAATCACTTTTCAGTGAAAAAAGCGCTCCTTTTGGGGCGCTTTTTTTATGTTTAATTGTTCGACAATTCAATAGAAAGCTGGCCTTAACTGATACTTCAATGTCCCTATTTGCACTTAAGCCTTTTTATTAACTTTGTATGATAAGAATCAAGAAAACGAACAATAAAGTTTAAGTAACTACGGTTACTAGCAAGGAGCTTTCACTATGAACGCTAAAGTAAATATTACGAATCGTGCCGGAGCAAGCTTTCCTGTACGTCGTATGAACTTTGACTTTAATGATGTACCAGAATACTGGATGAATGGTTCTGCTGGCCTTACACATTTTATGACAGCATTATCAGCACTATTTCCTGCTGGTGAAAAGTTCTTTATTGATAGTGTACGTGCGGTGCGTTATCACCCAGCGATTAAAAACAATGAAGAGCTACAAAAAGAAATTAGTGCTTTCATTGGTCAAGAGGCGATGCATACTCAAGAACATGTGAACTTTAATGCATCTGCACAAAAGTTCGGTCATGATGTAGAGTCGTTGGAAAAATTTACTGATACAGCTATTCAGACTGCGCGTAAAACTTTTGCAAAGATCGTAAAACCATTTGGTATGACGCAAGAAATGGTAGATTTAACTGCGACTACGGCTCTTGAGCATTTTACTGCAACGATTGCATCTCAGCTTTTAGTTAATACTCATATTCAAGAGCTTATGACAGACAAAACAATGTCAACTATGTGGTATTGGCATGCAATAGAAGAAAATGAACATAAAGCCGTAGCTTTTGATGTATACGAAGGCGTATTTGGCAAAGGTGTTAAAGCTTATGCATTACGTACAAGTTCACTTGTATTTGCGATGGCGCTTATTTTCGCAATTCAATCTTCGTTTGTACTCCGTCTTTTAAGAGAAGATAAAAAATTAAACTTAGATGAATTGTCTGTGATTTATAAATATGGTTATAGCCCGTCGAAAGGCATTATTACGGGTATGGCTAAAGAGATGTTGGCTTATTTTAAACCAGGCTTTCATCCTAATGATTTAGATACAGTTAGCCTATTAAAATCATGGAAAGCCAAACTTGGACTTTAAATTAAAAATAAAGTGAAAAGGACTGTTAGCAGTCCTTTTTTATTGTCTTGAAACCACTGCTCATTTTTAAAATTGATATATGTTCATTTTGCTCCAGAAAGGGGCTAGTGATGACCTCATCTGATAATTTGCTGTCCTCATCTGCACTTAAATAGCGCTTTCAAAGGCGTATTATTATAAATATTAAGAAAATAAATAAGGATATAAGTGAATTGATGATTCACTTAAAGGAGTCTGACATGAATGCTAAAGTAAATATTTCTAATCGTGCTGGAGCAAGTTTCCCTGTACGTCGTATGGACTTTGAATTTGCTCAAGTCCCACGTTATTGGGCAAATTACGATGCAGGATTAACTCACTTTATGACAGCATTATCGGCTCTTTTTCCTGAAGGCGAGCAGTTCTTTGTAAATAGTACACGTGCAGTACGAAATGATCCAAAGCTTGCTGACCCGGCTCTTCAAAAAGAAATAAGTGCTTTTATTGGTCAAGAAGCTATGCATTCTAAAGAACATTTAGCATTTAACGCTTCTGCGCAAGCGTATGGGTATGATGTTCGCAAAATGGAAAAGCAAACTGGTACAGTTATTAAAATGGGTACAGCAGTTGTAACCAAGTTAATGAAACCTTTTGGCTATACTAAAGAAATGATTGATTTGACAGGTACTTGTGCTTTAGAACATTTTACATCGACGATTGCCGCTGAACTTTTACAAAATCCTGAAATTCAGGCCATGTTCCAAGATGACACCATGTATCACTTATGGATGTGGCACGCAGTAGAAGAAAATGAACATAAAGCTGTTGCGTTTGATGTGTATACAAGTATGTATGGGCAAGGGCCAAAAGCTTATTTTATGCGCTCAACCGCTTTAATTATTGCGATGGCATTAATCTTCGCTACACAATCTTATTTTACTGCTAAGTTACTTAAGACTGATGACAAGCTAACTTGGAAAGATACGAAGTACATGCTCAAGTTTATGTACGGTCGTAAAGGTTTTATGACCCGTCAAATTCCTGAGTTACTTGATTTCTTAAGACCAAAATTCCATCCAAATGATTCAGATACGACAGCTTTATTGGCCACTTGGCGTGAAAAGTTAGGGCTTTAAAAAAACTGTTCGGAAAAAGAGCAATTTAATTGCTCTTTTTTTTACTCGTTTTTTCTATTTAAGTTTCTATAATACGTTTACTTTGAAATCTAAAAATGTGCTGAAACTCATGATCCGTACTATGCAAGCCTCCGATATTGATAGTGTTGCCCAAATTGAGAAGCTTGTTCAAACACATCCATGGTCTAGGCAGCAATTTGTAGAATCTGTGAACTCTTATCAGTGTACGGTAATTGAGTTAAATAATAAGGTCGTCGGTTTTTGTATTTTACAACCTGTGTTAGATGAAGCGAACTTATTGCTTATGGCAATTGATCCTCAAATGCAAGGTAAAGGTTTAGGATATCAATTGTTGGAAACCTCGATTGAGCGGTTAGAAAATCAACCTGTACAAATTTTTCTAGAGGTTCGTGAAAGTAATAAAGCAGCCATTGGTTTATACGAAAAAACAGGTTTTCATCAAATTGATGTGCGTCGCAATTATTACCCAACTCAAGAGGGTGGGCGTGAAAATGCCGTTATTATGGTAAAAAGCTGTACCGACGATTTTGCGTCTTTATTCTAAAATGGCTGTCTTGTTGTTTTAACAACAAGACAAAATCACATTATTTAATAATTAAATTATTCCATTCAGAAGGTAACGTTGTCATGAGAGAGTTACCTAACTGATTAATCTCCTCTGGCGATAATGATCTATTTAAGCGGCGCCATTGCCCATCTAATAAAAGTTCTAGTGGAGTATATTGAGATTTATAATTCATTTTGGCTGAGTGAGGTACCCAATAGCCTAAATAAAGATATTCTAAACCAAGTGATTTTACATATTCGATCTGATTCAAAATTGAATAAACACCTAAAGATCTGCGGTGCTCGTCTGGGTCGAAAAATGTATAGACCGCAGATAATCCATCATCCATTAAATCACATGTAGAAACGCTAATAAGACGATTGTCTTTCCATAGCTCTAAGAAGAAACTATCTGTACAACTATGAACTAGGAATTTTTCAAATTGATCTAAACTTGGCGGAAACATATCACCATCGGCATGGCGTTCGTTAATGTAACGTTCATATAAATCATAATGAATTTGTGCAGCTTGCCGTGTTGGCAGAACAGTCATGGTAAGGTCTTGATTCCGCTTCCATGCTTTTTTTTGCATACTGTTCATTTGGAAGTCGGCAACTGGAACACGACAAGACAAACACTGTCTGCATAAATGACATTCAGGACGATATACAAAGTCACCACTACGACGAAAACCTAATCGCGATAACTCTGAAAGAGTCACCACATCAATGCGATGAATCGGGTCTAAAAAGACCATACGTGCTGACTTATTTTCTAAATAGCTGCAATCGTGAGGTGGAGTAATATAGTACTGCAGATCATTTAAAAGGGACTTCGGGTGATATGATTTCATGATTGGTCCCTCCTGTTATCATTCCATTAATTTTGCATTTAATGCTATTGTTTTACTTGAAAATACACGTTCTTGATACTTTTTCCAATTGATAGAGGGGTGAATAATTACATCTTGTAACGATTTAAGATATTCCTGCCGAGAAAGTGTACAAGCCCCCAAGCTAATTAAGTGACTATTTACCAGTTGGCAGTCGACCCAAGGAAGCTGATTTTCTTGACCGATTAACATTAAAGTATAAAAAGCCATTTTAGAAACATCGGTTTGAGTACTAAACATAGACTCGCCAAAACAACCCTTACCAATCGTAACTCCATATAAACCGCCTACCAGCTGTTTGTCTTGCCAAACTTCTATGCTGTAGCCATAACCTGAATTAAACAACGCGCAGTAACCTTGAATAATATCTTCGCTAATCCAAGTTTCGTTAGCATAACTTCGAGGTAGTGAACATGAACGAATGACTTGTTCAAAAGCACGGTTTACCGTAATGGTGTAATCGTGCTTTTTCATGTTCCGAATGAGCGATTTACTTGGTTTATAGTTTTGAGGGTAAATCACACAGCGTGGTTCAGGACTCCACCAACAAATAGGTTCATCTTCATTAAACCAAGGAAAAAGTCCGTGAGTATATGCTTCATAGAGGGTAGAAGGGGAGAGGTCAGCACCAATGCAAATTAGACCATGACCATCTGGATCGGCTTCCTCTGGATCTGGAAAAATATATTGAGATAGAGGTAGTATGTTCATAAAACTAAAATAATGTGTGCTTAAGGGTTATGCTATAAAAATTAATTTGAGGCAGCCAGCAATTATTATAAATGATAAAAAAACAGCCGTTTTATAACGGCTGTTTGAAATATCTAAACTTAAAGATTATCTAGATATTTTTCTGCATCTAATGCTGCCATACAGCCTGAACCAGCTGAAGTAATGGCTTGACGGTAGATACTGTCAGCAACATCACCCGCAGCGAAAACACCTGCTACAGAAGTTGCTGTTGCATTACCTGAAGTACCGCTTTGTACTTGAATATAGCCATCACGTAAGTTCAACTGGCCTTCAAACATTCCAGTGTTTGGCTTATGACCAATGGCAACGAATAAGCCTTGAACTTGTACATCTTGTTTGCTTTCATCTTTTGTAGATTTTAAGCGAACACCTGTTACGCCAGTATTGTCACCAAGGACTTCTTCAACTTCATGATTCCAGATAATACTGATCTTGCCTTCTTTTTCTTTAGCAAATAAGTGATCTTGTAAAATCTTCTCAGAGCGTAAAGAATCGCGGCGATGAACCAGTGTTACATGTTCAGCAATATTTGATAAATAAAGCGCTTCTTCAACAGCGGTGTTACCACCACCTACAACCATTACTTTTTGGTTTTTATAGAAGAAGCCATCACATGTTGCACATGCGCTCACGCCTTGGCCCATAAACTTTTGTTCAGACTCTAAACCAAGATATTGAGCTGTCGCACCAGTTGCAATAATTAATGCATCACAAGTGTACTCATCCATATCACCTTTAAGAACAAAAGGACGTACATTTAAGTCCACTTCATTAATATGGTCATAGACGAGTTCAGTACCGAAGCGTTCAGCATGTGCTTGCATACGGTCCATTAAAGCAGGACCAGTCAAACCTTCAGGATCGCCCGGCCAGTTGTCAACTTCGGTTGTCGTTGTAAGTTGGCCGCCAAGTTGTAAACCAGCAATAAGTGTTGGTTTAAGATTTGCACGTGCTGCATATACAGCTGCACTATAACCCGCAGGACCAGAACCGAGAATAATTAACCGAGAATGACGAGCACTCATTGAGGGTATCCTTATTTATTTCGAGAATTTTGAAAATTATACGTGAAATTGCCGACCAATAGCGTGAAATCAATGTGGATAATATTGATCAGGACAATCGAATTAAGTTATATAACAATATAGAAGAGCCTTATGTTAACAACAACTGTAAAGAATCATGCACCTTTTTTGTAAGAACAGGTGCATAATATAAAGTTCATTCGTTGAAGATCTGAAATGTAGGTCTTCACATCTCTAAACCAATAATTAAATGGGTTACAGGACAGTATATGACTGCGGTGTCAAGTGTTTATGCACAGCGCTTATTGATGACATTATTCTTGGTCTCTTTTGGTATTTATATGTTTCTGGCGACAGTAACGTATACGCCATTTGATCCGGGCTGGATGCATATTTCAAGTGATACTCAGCAAGTATCCAATGCAAGTGGTATTGCCGGTGCATGGATTGCAGATTTGCTGTTTGGCTTTTTAGGTTGGGCAAGTTTACTTATTCCAATTTTCTTATTTGTTGAAGCTATTCAAGTCTGGTGGCCGCATAGTTTTCTAAACCGTCCATTCCGTTATGCTGCTCAGTTCTTCTTAATTCTTGTTGTGTCTAGTTTGCTTTACTTACACTGGAATGTACCTGCAGATACTTTAGATAATGCGGCAGGTGGGATTATTGGTTATGAATTAGGGCAGAGCTTATCTCAACTGTTAACAATTTATGGTGCGACCTTATTTTTATTGGTTTTCGGAGTGGTATTGTTCACTTTGGCATTTGGGGTGCAGTGGAGCAAAACATGGGTTACGCTCAAAGCAATGCCGAGTTATTTACAAGATTTATTCTATAAGAATGTATCGCCAAATGAATCTGCTTATGATTTAACTACACAGCCTGCAAATAAAACAGCAACGGTAAAAGTTGCCGAGATGCCTAAAGCTGAAGTTAATGATGAAGCAGAGCTAAATGTTCAGCCAGAAAAAACTCAAGCCAAAGCTAGCTCTACACGACACGATGAAATGGCGGAGCGTTTATTTGCCGATGTGTTAGCGAAAGAGCAAAGTCAGTCTGAAACTGTTGAAGAAAAACCAGCGCCTCAGCCAGAAAACTTTGAGCGTACGCTTGAACAAGCTCAACAGCTTAAAAAAGACAGTGAGCGTTTAGTAGCGACAGGTGAGGTTTGGCGTGCCCTACAGCGCGATGATGCAAGTCATAAGCAAGAAATTGATGCACTGTTAAGAGCTGCGGATGATTCAAATGAACATCCAAGTCATGAGCAATTCCAAGAAACGGCTTATCAGGCTAAACAAGCACAACCTCAAGCATCGAATATTCATCAAGGCTTAGATTGGAATGATGATGAGATTTTTGATGAATTGCTTGCAGCAGTTCCAAATAGTAAAACTGCTACTGATGTACATACTCCGTTCGTTCAAGATCATCATGTTGAATCAGCAGTAGCACCGCAAGCACCTCATACATCAGTTGAAACATCTGTACCTGTATCGAATTTAAATCAGTCACCTAAAAACTTATCAAATGAACAAGTATTTGATGATTTCGATGATTTATTAATTGATGAAGATATTGCTCCAGCACCTCAATCGGTCAAAGCAAGTAGCTATGCGCAATCTTCAGCATTTGTAAAAGCTCCTATTCAAACTACGATTGGTGCAGAGAAGCTTTCAAAAGAAGAATTTATTGAAGCTTGGCAAGAAACTGCTGGAAAGCCAGAAGACAATCTTGAGGATGAATTCGATTTTGATGCGCCATTAACAGATGCATCAGGTCGACCAATGTCGCGTGCAATGCAGGTAGCCAAAAAGCGTTTAGATTTACCAACATTACCGGGCTTTGAATTACTTGATAAGGTTGACCCAAATAAGAAAGTTAACTTTACCGAAGAGCAGCTTTCGCGTTTGTCTGAATTGCTTGAGATTAAATTACAAGAATTTAATGTGAAGGCGCAGGTTGTTGAAGCTCAGCCGGGTCCAGTTGTTACACGTTTTGAATTAGATTTAGCACCGGGTGTGAAAGCATCTAAAGTGACTAATATTTCCCGTGACTTGGCGCGCTCAATGTCTATGGCATCAGTACGTGTTGTGGAGGTTATTCCGGGTAAACCATATATTGGTATTGAAGTACCAAATAGTGCCCGTGAAATGGTACGTTTAATTGAGCTGTTGGAAACACCAGCATATCGTGACCCAAGTGCTCTGATTAGTATGGCAATGGGTAAAGATATTTCGGGTAATCCGGTACTAACAGACTTGGCAAAAGCACCGCATATGTTAGTTGCGGGTACAACTGGCTCGGGTAAATCTGTTGCCGTTAACTCGATGATTTTGTCGATGTTACTTAAATATACGCCAGATCAATTACGTTTAATTTTAATTGACCCGAAACAGCTTGAATTGGCTAACTATAACGATATTCCGCATTTATTAACGCCTGTAGTCACTGACATGAAAGATGCAGTTAGTGCATTAAACTGGTGTGTAAATGAAATGGAACGCCGTTATAAGCTTATGTCGTTCCTTAAAATTCGTAAGTTAAGTGACTACAACCGAAAAGTTGAAGAAGCAATTGCGAATGGAGAAGACTTGATTGATCCAACATGGAAACCAAGTGATTCAGCGACACAAGAGCGTGCACCTCGTTTAACGCCATTACCATCAATTGTGATTGTGGCAGATGAGTTTGCCGACATGATCATGCAGGTAGGCAAGAAAGCAGAAGAAATGATTACGCGTTTGGCGCAAAAATCTCGTGCTGCTGGTATTCACCTATTGCTTGCAACTCAACGTCCATCGGTAGATGTCATTACAGGTCTTATTAAAGCCAATATTCCAACGCGTGTAGCTTTACGTGTAAACAGTAAAATCGACTCACGTACTATTTTGGATGCAGGTGGTGCAGAAGACTTGTTAGGTCATGGTGATATGCTGTTCTTAGGGCCAGGTAAGATTGAGCCAGAACGTGTACATGGTGCATTTATTAGTGATGATGAAGTTAACCGAATCTGTGATGCATGGCGTGAACGTGGTGAACCAGACTACGTAGATGAGATCTTAACACCATTTGATGAAGAGCCAGCTTCGCGTGGCTTTGAAGAGGGGGATGGTGCTTCAGACCGTGATGCACTTTATGATCAATGTGTATCGTTTGTCCTAGAAACTCGTAAGGCCTCTACATCATCATTACAGCGTAAGTTTAGCTTAGGTTATAACCGTGCTGCACGTATTATCGACCAAATGGAAGAGAACGGTATTGTCAGTGCTATGGGCGCCAATGGTAAGCGAGATATTTTAGTTTAATATCTACATTTAAAATTAAGCCTCTTCGGAGGCTTTTTTATGGTTAAAAATAATCATTATTCAGTGGTAGTTTGAGATTTTATCAAATAGTAAAAAATGCTAATGTGTGCTTCTAAATAAAAAACAATGAAACAAATCAGGAGGACAACATGTTAGTTGCATTAATTACGTTAGCTTTTATTCATTTTTGTGCGCTTATTACTCCAGGGCCTGATTTTTTTCTGGTATCACAGACCGCAGTGAGCCGCTCTCGTAAAGAAGCCATGTTGGTTGTGGCAGGAATAACAGCAGGTGTTATGTTTTGGGCTTCTTTAGCATTGATGGGCTTAAATATTATTTTTGAGAAAATGGCTTGGTTAAAGCAAGGGTTACTCATCGCAGGTGGTTTATACCTATGTTGGTTAGGCTATCAAATGTTGCGTTCAGCATTTTCAAAAGATCAGCAGCAAGAGGTTACAGCTGTTGAGTTGCCTAAAGCACCTTACTTATTTTTTATGAAGGGATTACTCACCAATTTATCGAATCCTAAAGCCGTGATTTATTTTGGTAGTGTATTCTCTTTATTTTTAGCTAACCCTCAGCTTGATCAAGTTCATTGGTTGCTTTTTATTATTGTGTCGGTTGAAACGATTTTATGGTTTTGCTTTGTGACTTTTATTTTCTCGTTACCGAGTTTCAGAGTGGCTTACCGTAATTTTTCAAAATGGATTGATGGTATTTCCGGTGGTATTTTTACCGTATTCGGTATTTTTCTGATTGGAAATCGCTAAATCCAGATAATAAAAAAGCCTCTTAAAGAGGCTTTTTAAATCACTAAATTTTAGTATTTTTAAAATATCAATAAGTTAAATTTTAGATCACTTATACAGGAATCATATAATAAAACTGATAAGAATCAGTAGCCACATAATAGAACCTATAATAATTAAAGTGATTTGAGATGTATTGAATTTCTCTTGCTCAATTGTCGTTTCTATTTGTTTTTGTGCATAGTTCAGTGCTTTAAATGCTGGTATTAAGAATATAATATCGCAGAGAGAGATGAGCCAATAGGGCTCTGGTAAGTAAACCAGTAAATTCGTAATTAGATATGCTAAATACATCCAGCCTGACGAGAAGTCATGAGGATATTCTTGTTCTTTTGAATAGGTTTTTATTCGACTAAATAGTGAATATAAAAAGAATATAGAAAAAACTGCACGGGCAGCAGGCATAATATTTAATTTATCTTTGATTAGAAAAAATCGCCATGCTTTAAATATCCACCAAATTTGGTATAGGCCAAAGGAAATTATGGATAGAACGATAAACTTATTAAGGCTAATAACTTTTAAATTTTCTATATGATTTGATTGGATAGATTGTGTTTGATTTAAATTAATAGGTTCTGGATTCATGAATTTGTATTTGGAATGAAATAGTGCTGATGACTTTAAGATTATTTTTTATAAAAGTAAATAATTTAAATACTTGAATAAACCACATAATCTATCTACTAAGTTTTACCAAGATAGATTATGTAGTCTTATTCAAATAAAAAAAGCTTAAGCAAATTTTGCTAAAACTTCTAAAAACGGCGCTGATTGACGCGGAAACTTAGCAATCACGTCGTGAATGCGTTCGCCTTCAGGATTTGTTGCATTGATATCTCGCCCATCTGCAACGAATTTAGTCAAAAGACGTTCATAGTCATTTGGACGCATATGTTTGAAAGCATGGTAGAGCACATGAAAGTCTGCGTTCACACCATTTGGAGGAAGTTGGTTGAGGTAGGCAAAAACACGCTCATCGGACCATTCTTCATTGAAAGTTGCTGGCTGTGATAATGCCATGACAATCTCCTCATTTTAAAAAAGGCAAAATAACTTGCGTTATTTTGCCTTGATTCTGATTTATTGAATAGTCAGAAATAGAATTATCGTTCTTCAGGTAAATTGATATTCATTTCTAACATTTCGATATTTGCTTCAGAACGAACTTGCATTTGGATATGCTGTTCGCCTACACCACTTACATAACGACTGACCACCTGCATGATTTCTTTCTTCATTTGGTCAATCTTGTCTTGGCTTAAACGACGGCCTAAACCTTGTTCTGATGCAACAATAACTTTTAAACGATCTTTGGCAGTTTGAGCACTTGATGGTTTTTCTTCACTGCTAAATAATTTACTCCAGAATCCTGCCATATCTACGCTCCAAATAGTCGTGCTAACCAGCCTTTAGGTTGAGCTGTGATGTGTCGATAAGGGCGGTCTTCGCCAAGAAAGCGAGCAACCAAGTCATCATACGCTTGGCCAGCTTTAGTTTCTGAGTACAGAATAACTGGCTTACCTTCGTTTGATGCTTGTAATACACTTGGACATTCAGGAATAACACCTAATGTCGGTACGCGTAAAATATCTTTAGAAATATCATCAATCGTCAGCATTTCCTGACGGTCAGCACGTTCAGGGTTAAAACGTGTAATACATAAATGCTTACGTATACGTCCTTCGTTGTGTTCAACTTTTTTAGTTTTGCTGTCTAACATTCCGATGATGCGGTCAGAGTCACGTACTGAAGAAATTTCAGGGTTTGTCACAATGATTGCTTCATCTGCATGGTACATTGCTAAAATCGCACCACGCTCGATCCCCGCAGGTGAGTCACAAATAATGTAATCAAATTCTTGAGAAAGCTCATCAATTACACGAGCAACACCTTCGTCGCTCAAAGCATCTTTATCACGGGTTTGTGAAGCCGGCAAAATGTAAAGGTTTTCGATATCTTTATCGCGAATAAGGGCTTGTTGCAGACGTGCTTCATTATTAATTACATTGACGAAATCATAAACAACACGACGCTCACACCCCATAATTAAATCAAGGTTACGTAAGCCTACATCAAAGTCAATCACAACAGTTTTATGACCACGAAGGGCTAAACCTGTTGCAAAAGATGCACTCGTTGTAGTTTTACCTACACCACCTTTGCCTGATGTTACGACAACAATTTTGGCCACCGAATCCACTCCTATTATGGTCATACATACACCCTTAAAAGGGCTGTTTTTTGGTGATTTGCTTAATAAACTAAAGTTCTAGAGCTTCAAATTCAAGCTCTTGCTTTTCATTTAAATAAATATGTACTGGCTTTTTTACCACATGTTTAGGGATATCATCTGCGACACAATATGTTCCGGCAATGGAAACGAGTTCAGCCTCTAAAGATTGGCAAAAAATGCGTGCAGCAGCGTGCCCACCCGCACCAGCAATGACTCTACCACGAACCGTGCCATAAATATGTATATTTCCTGAAGCAATCACTTCAGATCCACTATTCATGCCAGCTTTTAAAATAATATCGCCTTGGTCTTGTACAAGAGATTGGCCTGTACGCAAAATTTCATCATGATAAGAGGTAATATGGGCAACTGCATTATTATTTAGTGGTTTTTTTGTTTCTGTTGAAGCTTGTGCAGGGGCAGCTTTCTCTACAATTGCAACTTGCTCCGCAGTTGCTTTAATGCGTTGTAATGGCTGGTCTGCCGGTAATACAGGGAACTGAATGGCGCGTGCTTCATCACCTAAAATACCGTCAATAACCGCCATAGGCTGTAAACCTAAGCTGACTAACAACTGAATTAAAGCAATGAGCTCTTGCTCAACAGTACTATCTATAATAACGACAGTTCCCTGATAGGAACCTTCATTTAGAATATTTGATAATTGCTGGCGGATCACATCATGATCATTCGTATCGAAGGTTATCCTGCTAAAGTTAACCATTCTGCCGGTAATCCGGATATCAGCCATAAGTCTTCCTTCAAGGCGTTAAAACGAGCTGTAATATCGTTAAGTTTATTGTAAATAGAGCAAATGCTAGAACAAATCGTGCCAATTCTCTAGCGTGTTTCATAAAAAATTAAGTAAATGCTTATTCTTTGATTCGATCATGCTCCGCAAGGGTTTGTTGCCACTGTTTGACTTTAACTTGTTTGCGAATTGCTTCGAGACTTTCAAACACTACAGACTCTACAAGTTGTTCAAGCTCACGGTTATTAATATTCACGTTACTTATTTTTTCTGAAATTAATTGATAAGTTGCATTGGGCTGTTCTTTTGACCCTTCAATTAAAGGTTCAATTAAACCTGCACTGATATTTTCCCCAAGTCTTTGACCAATACTTTGTATTTGCTGTTCAATACGGCCTCCGACTAAAGGAATTAAGCGTAATAATTGGGTTAATTCTGGCGTATCTTCTATGGCTTGATCAACAATTTGTCCAACACCTTTTGTAATTGCGGGCTTTTGTTCTTTTAATGCTGTAGCTAAGGATTCTTGTAATATGGAGGTCAGGGTAACCGTAAATTGTTCACGATGATGGTTAACCAGCTCATGAATAATTTGCTTATGTGTTGAGCTTGTTTGAAGCTCATTACGAATGCCATCAATAACCGTAATAACCACGCGATCAGATAGCTCTTCCATAACGACACGATAATAAAATAAACCGTTTTTTCTCCAGCTTTCAGGAATAACCGGATAGCCTAACTCATATAAGCGATAGGCAATAATGCCGGCACGAAACAAACGTAAAAAACGCAATTGCGGAATGATGGCTAAAATTTCATACCAGTGAATAAATGGAAAGAAGAACCAACGTTTATGGTGTTTATAAACAATAGAAATGCCCCAACGGACAAAAAATTCAGTAATTAAAAAGCCAATAAACCAAGCTTCTGTCGTAATTACCCATGGGTGTAAATAGGTTTTATAAAAGCTGAGTACTTGGGGCAAGTGAATATGTTCGAAAAACCATGCCCCAATACTGCTCATTAAAAAGAAATTTGCTGCAAGACAGAACAGATTGAAAATAATAATAAACACCATAAAGATGTCATAAACCAAAAACAGCTTAAATGAAATGCTGTTTGGGTCCATATGGTAATATTGTGCTTGTTTTCTGGAACTGTTTTGCATAGCTATAAATGCTTTTAATGAGTTGAAGTAGTATATCGAGCTTTCATTTGTTCGATGAGTTGATCTTTTTCAGTCCAGAGTTCATGTACCCATTGTTGAAAACGCTCACGGTAAACTGGGTCATCTTCGTAGTTACCGCCGAGTACCCAAGCTGGTATTTCAATTTTACGAAGATTTACCGCAATTTGTGAAACATCACCTAACCAGAAATCGCCATAACCTGGTACACCGTCAGGGTAAACAATCGTCATATCAACTAAAGCATCAATTTTGTCGCCTAAAATATTTAAAGCCAGTGCCAAACCACCTGCTTTAGGTTTTAGTAAGTGTTTATATGGCGAATTTTGTTGATCATGTTTTTCCTGAGTAAAGCGTGTACCTTCCAAATAGTTTAATAATGTAAAAGGTTGGCTTAAGAGCTGTTCGCATGCTTTACGTGCTTCCATCATATCGCGGTCTTTTAATTCAGGGTTTTTCGCGATTTGCTCTTTGGTATGACGTTTCATCATTGGGAAGCCTAAAATTTTAAAGGCTTGACCAACGAATGGAATAAAGATGAGTTCCCACTTGGTAAAAAAACGGGTAAGTGGCATACGGGTTAAGCCGAAATACTGGTTTACAGTCGTATCAACCCAACTTTGATGGTTACAAGTCATTAAGTAACGGCCTTGCATACTTAAATCAAGACCTTCATCGATCGTAATGTCCCATTTTAAATTAGGTAGAACATGGTCAATGAGCCAATTGTTGACACTGAGCCAGCTATTTGTAATTTGAATGTTGGTTTCATCTACTTTGGATGATTTTTTAAATAACTTGGTTAAACCCAAAGCCAATACAGGTGGTCCATGAAAAAAGGTGCTACCTGTAATGACTGTACCGACAGTGAGTCCACGTGTAATTTTTTTTAGCGCAGATTGCTTATTGGGTGCAGTTGACATATAAATGGCCCCGAATATCCAAAATCCATAGAAAGTTGTTCAACTATAACTATCATGAAATGAAATACAACGGTATCTTAGACAACAATGAAGAAATTGTGATGAGTGCACGTCTTAAAGTGCATCAAAATATTACAAAAAACTAACTAAACTGTTTATTATTAACAAAATATCAATGTTTTATACTTCCTTTTTGTTTCATTATTCATCCAGACAACAAAACACACAAAGTGAGGAGGCATGCAATGCGTGCATTAGTTATTTCAACAGTCGTAGGGGCAGCAGTAGTACTTTCTGGTTGTCAGACAACAGGTAACAACCTTGGTGGAATTGAATACGATAAAGCCGCATTAGGTACATTAATCGGCGCAGCAGCAGGTTATGGTATTTCTAAATCAAGTGCAAACTCTAGCCGTCAAAACAACCGTGCTGCGGCAATCGGTGCAGTTCTTGGTGCAGCTGGTGGTTTATATCTTGACCAAAAAGAGAAAAAATTACGTGAACAAATGGCGGGTACTGGTGTAGAAGTAGGCCGTAACCCAGATGGTTCTGTTCAATTGATCATGCCTGGTAGCATCACTTTTGATACGAACAAATCAAATATCAAGCCAAACTTCTATGCAACTTTGGACAAAGTAGCGCAAACATTGGCTGAAGATAACAAGAGTGCGATTTTAGTTACTGGTTACACAGATAACACAGGTAATGACTCTATCAATATTCCATTATCTCAAGCACGTGCTCAATCAGTTAAAATCTATTTAGCTGGTAAAGGCGTTTCTTCAAGCCGTATCGATGCACAAGGTTATGGTTCTTCTAACCCAATCGCAGACAACTCAACTGCTTCTGGTCGTGAACAAAACCGTCGTGTAGAAATCAGCATTTATGCTAAACAATAAGATTTAATTTATTGTTTCAAAAACCACCTTCGGGTGGTTTTTTTATGGGTGCAGTACAAGAAATAATCACGACATTCTGCGGCGCATAAATTGCATTATTAGACATCATTTATACATATCCGTAGATTTACTATTGGGATTCTAAAAAAGAGATGACTATAATCATGCTCGAAAAATTAAGAGGTAATACACGATGTCATCTGCCAGTCAATTGAACGACAAGCAAGAAGAAGCCATGAAATATACTCAAGGCCCTTTATTGGTGCTTGCTGGTGCTGGTTCAGGTAAAACATCGGTAATTACTCGTAAAATTGCCTATTTGGTGCAACATTGCCGTATTCCAGCGCATCGTATTACAGCGATGACCTTTACCAATAAAGCTGCACGTGAAATGAAAGAGCGTGTAACCAAGCTTTTATCACGCGAAGAAGCAAAAGGTTTATCAGTCTCGACTTTCCATACTTTTGGTTTAAATCTTTTACGTTTAGAACTTAAAAATTTACCTTTAAAAGCCAATTTTTCGATTTTGGATGCAGATGACTGTAAACGTATTTTGATGGATCTGATGCATCGCGATAATTTATCAGGTGCAGAGAGTAAAGAGTTAATTGCCAAGGCAATGAAGAAAATCTCAGATTGGAAAAATGATCTGATTTTGCCAGAACAAGCACATTCGACGTGTGAAACACCCGAAGATGTTCAATTTGCCCATCTTTACCAACTTTATGAGCGTAATTTACGTGCCTACAATGCAGTCGACTTTGATGATCTAATTGTTATGCCAACACGATTACTGCAAGAAAATGCAGAGGTACGTGATAAATGGCAAAACCGTGTTCGTTATTTATTGGTCGATGAATATCAAGATACCAACACTGCACAATATATTTTAGTGAAACTATTGGTTGGTGTAATGGGGCAGTTTACTGCCGTTGGTGATGATGACCAGTCGATTTATGCATGGCGAGGGGCGAAGCCTGAAAACATGGCTTTGCTTAAACAGGATTTCCCAAATTTACATATTATTAAGCTTGAGCAAAATTACCGTTCGACCAGCCGTATTTTGAAAGCTGCAAACTGTGTGATTCAAAATAACCCGCATATTTTTGATAAGAAATTGTGGAGTGATAAAGGCCATGGCGAGGTCATTAGAATTATTACTTGTCGTAATGATGACGATGAAGCTGAACGTGTAGTTAAAGACTTACTGACTCATAAACTGATGAATGGTAAGAACTGGAAAGATTACGCTGTGTTATACCGTGGAAACTTTCAGGCGCGTGTATTAGAAACCCAGCTTCGCCAAATGCAGATTCCGTATAAGCTCTCTGGCGGTACATCATTCTTCGCTCGTGCAGAAATTAAAGACGTAATGAGCTACTTGCGTCTTATTATTAACCCTGAAGATGACAGTGCTTTCCTACGTATCATTAATACGCCTAAACGTGCGATTGGCCCAGTTACTCTTGAGAAGTTAGGTTTATTTGCGCAAGAAAATAATTTGTCTTTACTTGGTGCTTCTTCTGACCAGCGTTTAAGCATGGTCCTTCCTAAAAAAGCAGAAACTCAATTGCATGAGTTTGCTGACTTTATCGCAACGTTTACTCGTGAGTTGTTAGAAGACGATGAGCCTGTGCCTAAAGTTCGTCAAATGATGAATGAGGCAGGTTATATCGACTATATTCGTGAGCAGTCTGCAACACCTGCTCAAGAGAAAAGTAAGCTCGATAACATCGAGAATTTATTTACCAGTATTCAAAATCTGATTAATCGTGCAGAAGATGTTGATGAAAAGAACATTGAAAGCGTTATTCGAAAACTGGTCTTGCTCGATTTGTTAGAACAACAGCAAGAAGAAGAGGACACTGACAAAGTAAACCTACTTACTTTGCATGCAGCAAAAGGTTTGGAGTTCCCATTTGTGTATATTATGGGACTTGAAGAAGAGCTTTTACCGCATAAGAACTCGATTGCAGCTGAAACCATTGAAGAAGAACGCCGTCTTATGTATGTGGGAATTACCCGTGCGCGTCAAGGCTTAACTTTAACTTTGGCAGAACAGCGTAAAAATGGTGGTCAAATGAAACAAATGACCCCAAGCCGTTTCCTGGATGAGCTTCCACAAGACGAGCTCGAATGGTTAGGTCGTAAAAAGAAAATTGCAGCAAATGTTGACCCTAAAGAACAGGCTCAACAATATTTGGCAAATTTAAAAGCTTTATTAAAGCGTTAATTTTTTTAATTTTTAGGAAATCCCATGAAAGTTCAAGTTAAATTGCTCGATCCACGTTTAGGTAAAGAATGGCCTTTACCTTCGTATGCAACAGCAGGATCAGCAGGTTTAGATTTACGTGCCTGTTTAGATGAAGCAATTGATATTGAACCAGGCCAAACTGTATTAGTTAAAACAGGTATGGCAATTTATATTCATGATGTGAATTTTGCTGGTTTAATTTTACCGCGTTCAGGTTTAGGCCATAAACACGGTATTGTTCTGGGTAACCTGGTCGGATTAATTGACTCAGACTATCAAGGCGAATTGATGGTTTCAGTTTGGAACCGTGGTCAAACCGCATTCCGTTTAGAACCAGGTGAACGTTTAGCACAATATGTTTTAGTCCCAGTTGTTCAGGCTGAGTTTGAACAAGTAGAGGAATTTGAAGAAACTTTACGCGGTGCTGGTGGCTTTGGTCACACTGGTAAACAATAATTAACTTATAAAAAATAATGAAAAGAAACGCCTGTTTTACAGGTGTTTCTTTTTATACCTTGAATGTTACAATGAATTATATTACAACACGCTTTACTCATACTCTTTTAACTTTTTTAGCAAATACCTTTTTGAATACTCTATATTTTTGCGATAGATCAGATTGATCTTTAAATAGAAGATACGCTATGAATGTAAGACACTCATTCCCAAAAAATATTTTCCGTGCTTACGATATTAGAGGCAAACTTTCTTATTTAACTACGGATGTCGTCCGTTCAATTGCCTATGGATTGGCACAACAATATAAACAAGCAGAACAAACTCAACTGGTCATTGGTTATGATGCCCGTCTCACAAGCCCAGCTTATGCGCATTTAATTGAAGAGATATTAGTAGAGCAGGGCCTCACAGTTACAAACATTGGTTGTTGCTCAACTCCGATGATGTATTACATTGCACGTGAGTTTGGTGGTAATGGAATTATGGTGACAGCTAGCCATAATCCAAAATCAGATAATGGTATTAAGTGGATTTTAAGAAGCGAACCTCCATCTCCAGAAATGATTCAGCAAGTAGGTGAGTTCGCGCAAACTTATGTTCCTACTCATCCGATTTCATTATTAGAATTATCAACCCCTCAATTTAAATCAGAATTTTGCAAAAAATATCAGCAAGCCATCTTTGACGACATCCAACTGAAACGTCCATTAAAAGTAGTGCTGGATGGTTTACATGGTTCGGCAGGGCACTGTGCGAAACTGGTACTCGAAAAGATGGGCTGTGAGGTTATTGCCTTACGTACGACGCCAAATGGTGAATTCCCTGATCATGCGCCAGACCCTTCACATGCTGCACATTTGAAAGAGTTGCGTAAAACAATTGTCGAACAAAGTGCAGATATTGGTATTGCGCTTGATGGTGATGGTGACCGCGTCGTATTACTCGATGAAAAAGCCAACATACTTACAGCTGATCGGTTACTGTCGCTATTTGCACAAATGTGTCTTGAACAGCAGTCCGATAAAGAAATTGTATTTGATGTGAAATGTTCGCTTATGGTTCAAAGAACCGTAGAGCGACTCGGTGGTAAACCGAAAATGATTCGTACGGGTAGCAGTTTCCTCCGTTCATATTTGTCTAAGTCCAAAGGCCTAGCCATTTTTGGTGGCGAATATGCTGGCCACTATGTGTTTAATGACGGACGTGGTTTTGGGTATGACGATGGTATATATGCTGCACTGCGTGTAATGGAATATTTCACCGAGTCTAGTGCCGCAACAGTTTCGGATTTATTTTCTATTTATCCTGAAAGATGCTGTACCGAAGATACCTATATCAGTACTCACCAATCAGATCCTAAGCATGTACTGCAAGACATTGAAATTTTGAGCCATCGTTTAGGCGCTCATATTAGTAAAATTGATGGCGTACGTCTTGATTTTGATGATGGTTTTGGCATTATTCGAGCATCAAATACGGGTGAGTATTTTACCGTAAGATTTGACGCTGATAGTCCTTTGCGTTTAAAGGAAATCCAGCAAAAATTTATTGATATGTTGCAAGAGCGTTACCCGCAAATTGCACAAGAACTTTCTGAAGCCTAATAAGGAGAGGCGCAATGCCACAAGATCAGCATCTCGGCGTCGACAAAGCAAAAATCTTGATTGAAGCTTTGCCATATATTCAACGTTTTTCTGGTAAGACGCTGGTGGTGAAATACGGTGGTAATGCGATGACTGATCCGGAATTGGAAAGTTCATTTGCTCGCGATATCGTTTTACTTAAAACTGTGGGCTTAAACCCGGTTGTTGTACATGGTGGTGGCCCACAAGTTGACTCCTTCTTGAAACAATTAGGTCGTGAATCTGACCGTATTGACGGTATGCGTGTAACCGATGAAGCCACTATGGAAGTGGTTGAAATGGTATTAGGCGGTAGCGTAAACAAATCCATTGTCAATTTAATTAATAAACATGGTGGACGTGCGATTGGCCTCACGGGTCAAGACGGCAATCTTTTACGTGCCCGTAAATTATTAATGGAAAAGCACGAAGAAGACGGTTCTATCAAACATATCGACTTAGGTATGGTGGGTGAAGTGACTGGGGTAAAAACAGACGTATTGGAGATGTTTACTCAAAGTGACTTTATTCCTGTTATTGCTCCTTTAGGCGTTGATGAAAAAGGTAATACTTACAACATTAATGCTGACTTAGTAGCTGGTAAGGTTGCTGAAGCACTGGGCGCAGAAAAATTAATTCTGCTTACGAATATTACCGGTGTATTAGATGAAAATAAAAATCTCTTAACCGGATTAACAACACAAGAAGTTGACCGTTTAATTGAGACAGGTGTGATTTACGGTGGAATGATTCCTAAAGTAGGTTGTGCACTAGACGCTGTAAAAGGCGGTGTCGTGAGCGCTCATATTGTTGATGGCCGTGTACCGCACGCGACATTGCTTGAAATCTTTACAGATCATGGTGTAGGTACGCTTATTTCTAACCGTACTCATTCAGCCCACTAATATTATTATTTTCATTAAAAGATCACGCTAAGTGGTCTTTTTTTATGCCATTTAATTTTAGTCATTTTTTTGTCATGAGCTTTGACTAGTGTAGGGGGTGTCACTAGGAGCGTTCATTATGCTGGAAAAATTTAATCAATATCGCCAAACGTGGACTTTACCTCTAAATCGCCATAAGGCTACGAATCAAACACAATTTCGCTTTGAATGGGTTGATAATTTAAAAGAATTACAAGATGTACAACGGTTTCGTGCACAACAATTTAGTAAACAATTCGGTATTCATTTTGAAGATAACTTAGATCAAGATATTTACGACTTTAGCTGTGAGCATGCAGTATTACGTGAGAAATGGACGGGAGAGATTGTAGCTTATACACGCCTCAAACTCTTTCAGGGCCATGAAATTGCACAAAGCTATAGTGCTCATGAATTTGATATTGTTCCCCACTTATCACATTTGCCAAATGTATTAGAAATAGGGCGTACCTGTGTACATCCACGTTTCCGTAATGGAAAGGCCCTTTCAACATTATGGTTGAATCTTGCACCTAAAGTGTTGTGGTCAATGCGCGCTAAATATTTAATGGGCTGTGTCAGTATTCATCTGCAAGATAACTTGGCCAGAGCGTACTATACGCACCGTCAGATTCAGCAATTACCAGACAGTAAAACCATCGATATTCGTTCTAAAAAAATTTATGAACCTGAATATCCTGAGTTTAGCTTTCCTCAAGATGAGCGCATGCCAAAACTGTTTCAAATGTATTTGAGTATGCAGTCTAAACTATCTAAAGATGCCTTTTTTGATGCTGAATTTAACTGTCTCGACTATTTTGTATTTTTGGAAGTGAATAAAATCGCAACTTCTTTTGTAATGAACAAAATGGCTCAGCGATAAAGATATCTTATATTTTGTAATAGCGAGCGCATATTGGGATTTACAAGCTATTTTACTCTCATGCACAATAGTATGTATGAGGTAATGAAGCGAAAAGTTTAAAACAATATGTGCCAGCTATTAGGAATGAATTGTGCAACACCAACGGATATCACTTTTTCTTTCCGTGGTTTTTCACAGCGCGCAGGAATTACCTCTGACCATAGTGATGGTTTTGGTATAGCCTTTTTTGAAGACAAGGCATGCCGATTATTTGTAGACAACCAGTCTGCAGTTGAATCACCAATTGCTGATCTTATACGTAATTATCCTATCAAATCACGTAATGTAATCGCGCATATTCGTAAGGCAACCCAAGGCAAAATTACACTTGAGAACTCACATCCTTTTATTCGTGAGCTATGGGGACGTCACTGGATTTTTGCTCATAATGGCGATTTACATGATTTTAATCCACCCTTGAGTGGGCGTTTTACACCAGTAGGAAATACTGATAGTGAAAGAGCATTTTGTTATTTATTAGACCAGCTTGTAGAAGTATTTGGCTATGAAGAACCAAGTCTTGAACAGATATTTGAAGTGCTAGAGAAAATTTCTCCACAAATTGCAGAATATGGCACATTTAATTTCTGTTTATCTAATGGCAAAGCTTTATTTAGTTATGCAATTACTAAATTGCATTGGCTCGTTCGTGAATATCCATTTAATAATGCGCATTTAATCGATTTAGATGTCGAAGTCGATTTTAGTCAAGTAACGACTCCTGAAGATCGAGTTGCAGTAATAACTACTGAGCCTTTAACACATAATGAGACTTGGACAGCATATCAACCTGGTGAAATGATTTTATTTCAACATGGCCAGCCTATAAAAAAAGCAATAACACATGTTGAAAGATTAATACGTGAAGAAAAAAATCCTGAACTTAAACGTATTACTCGTGCAGATCAATATTAAATTTTTAGTAAAAATAAATGTAATTGCTTGACTAATATATATTTCACTTAATTAACAATAAAGTATTTTGTTTAAAAAATACTTTATTGTTTTAGTTGGTTAATATTATTAAATATTTTATAAATCAAAAACTTAATTAATTATTTATTTTTATTTATATAAAGCCGACAAAATAGGTTTGTTTTTATTTATACCCTTTAAAGATAAGATGCGTTTTATGCAACAGTCATTGAACATCATTGGGGGTGGTGTATGAAAATGAAATGGGCTTCAGAATATAATACGGGTATTGATGTTATTGATGAGCAACATAAACGAATACTCGATTATATTAATGAGATTGATGATGTAAAAGATGATGAAGATAGACGTCGTATTAAAGATGTTTTAGACAATATTATCGATTATACACAGTCACATTTTACCTTTGAAGAAAGTTTGCAAGAAGAAGCTGATTATAAATATAGAATACCTCATAAACGCGTACATGATTTGTTTATTAAAAAAATAGAGTTATATCGTGAGCGTTTTGAAATGGGGCATACTATAGAAGCTGAATTACAAGAAATTTTGGCTAAATGGTTAATTAATCATATTCAACATGATGATGCTGATTATGTAGGGGCAGTAAAAGAAAATATGATGGGGATTATTAGAGAAAAAGAAAAGAAGAAAGGAAAGAACTGGTTCGCCCGTTTTTTCTCATAAATTTAACTCGAAAAACTCTAATATACAGTTAGCGCGGCAAACTATCGTTTCGGTGGTTTGCTTTTTTTATTGTGCAGACTTTGATTTTCATGCATGAGACGGGCAAAATATCTAAAGACTTTTTCAAGGAATGCATAATGCAGGACATACCTATGTCACGTTGGTTATCGCCTCTTATGGCGTTTTGCTTATCTTTTGTCATCATGGCCACTTTGGCACCAACCATGGGCATCCAGATTGATCGTCAGCTCGATTTCTGGTTATTGTGGTTTGGCACAATGTTGTTATTGGCATTACCAGTTTGTTATTTGGAAATTGCTTTAGCAAAACGATCTAAAACAACCGCTTTAAATGCGTTATCGAGTTTAACTCGTGAAGCAGATAGTTCACCTAAATGGCGCGTGGTTGGCTGGCTTGCTGTTGTTTTTATTCCTTTCTTGGCGGGTAATGTGCTGAGTACTGCAAGCAATATATTAGTTGCGCAGTTTGCCCCAGGCGTTTCCGGTCAAATCATTTTTGCGGGCCTTGCAGTTGCTGCCTTGGTCTTATCATTTATTCCTCGTCAAATTCTTGTTTTGTTAATGACCATAGGGGTAATCGCTTCTATTGTGTTGGCAAATATGATGGGTACCACGTTACAGCCTTGGCATTGGACTAATGTAGAGTTTAAAGAGTGGGGTAATGCAACCGTACTTGCACTTGTAGCGAGCGGGTTAGGTTTAGGACTTTACTGGCAAAATAGTGTTGGTACTGTTCAGACTCAAGAAGGTGCAACTAAAACTGTTCTTCCAATTTGGTTGGCTCAGCTCATTGCTGTAATTGCTTTTGGTTTCTTCTCGCTTCAAGCTCAATTACCCGTCCTTACGTGGATATTTACTGGCGTGATGACATCAGCATTATTTGTGCAGTTAGCAAGAGAACAACTTGCTCAGCGTCAGCTTATGCCTGTTTTACAATGGGTGATTCTTATTGTTGCGATTGCAGTTTGGGCTGTGCCTGAACTTCATAACTTATTTACGCTGATTCTTATGCTTTGGGGCTTACTCATTAGTTTGATCTATGCAATTTTTGCAGGTTGGATTATGAAAATTAGTCACTTACGTAAATCGATGAATTTTAGCAATGAGCTTTTTTATAACCTATGGCGTATTGCTGTACGTATTGTGTTGCCACTTTCAATTATTGTGGCAATGATTGCTGTAATTGGGCAAAGTATCTAATGGAACGCATTCAACAAGTTTGGGTTGCGTTTGCAGCGCCAGAGCAACAGTTTCTAATCTCTGTTCCATTTGAAGAGGGAATGACTGCTTCACAGGCAGTTCAAGTCAGTGGTTTATCAAGTCAAGTTGACTTGCCTGAACCACTTCAGCTCGGCGTTTTTGGAGTAAAAGTAGAAGCTGATGCCGTACTACATGCAGGTGATCGAGTTGAGGTTTATAGACCTTTAACGATTAATCCAAAAGATATTCGTAGAAAACGTGCCGCGAAGAACCCTGTAGGCAGATACATTAAAGGCAATCGCTTTAAGCAATCAGCTCAATAAGCAAAACCCCTCAAGTTTTTTCACTTGAGGGGTTTCTTTTTATTAGAAAAAACGATTATAGTGGTGGGGCAGTTAAAATTGCTTCTTTAGAAGCAGGTAAACCTGGTTGCGATTCTGGAATAGTCTCTAAACCTTCAATTTTAGTTACAGTTCCAGTTCCATCAAAGTAAATTTTTAAATGCTGACCATGTGCTGCGGGGATTTTCGCTTTTTTAGCATATGTTCCCGGGATATAGTTGTAGATATAGTCCCAACGTTGTGGATTGAGGGGATCAGTCACTGTTGGGCTACCAAGCAAAAAGCGCACTTGCTGGAAATTCATGCCGACCTGTACTTGAGAGGCTTGAGCTTTAGTCAATGGAGTCCCTTGAGGAATATCAACCTTATATACACCAAAGATTGAACAACCAGCTAGGAGTGAAGTGACGAATAACGTCAGCACGAGTTTTTGCATTTTGCTACACTATCCCAATAAATTATGATGCATTTGATCAAAGGATAGATCATACTTCATATAAATTCTATTGCCTATTCCAACTTGAGATTTGTTGAGAGACCTTTTTTCATGCCTATTTCCAATCAAGATTTGCGCAAAGCTGGACTTAAAGTTACCCTTCCACGAATTAAGATTTTGGAATTATTAGAAAATTCAAAACAACATCATCTTAGCGCTGAAGATATTTACAAGACTTTGTTAGAGCAAGGGGAAGATGTCGGACTTGCGACAGTTTACCGTGTGTTAACACAATTTGAAGCTGCGGGTATTATTCAACGTCATCATTTTGAAAATAATCATTCTGTTTTCGAAATTATGCAAGAAGACCACCATGATCACTTGGTTTGCCAAAACTGCAATAAAGTTATTGAATTTACTAATGATGTTATCGAGAAAGAACAGCATTCTGTAGCAGAACAACATGGGTTTACCTTAACGGGTCACTCATTAAATCTCTATGGTTACTGTAATGAACCTGAATGTCAGGATGCATTGCGCAAGAAATAATCGTTTTCACACAAAGAAAACAAATAAAAAAGGAAGGTTACGTTTAACCTTCCTTTTTTTATGAAGAAATTACTGACGATCAAAAGTTAAATGCTGTTTTTCGTCTGTTATTTGATCAGGACCTTCATTTGCAAGTTTAATCGTTAAACGTAAATCGTTTGGTGAGTCGGCATGTTTAAGCGCATCTTTATAAGTAATTTGGCCGGCTTTGTATAAGTCGAATAAAGCTTGGTCAAAGGTCTGCATACCAAGCTCACGTGAGCGTTTCATCAAGTCCTTAATTTCATGAATTTCACCTTTACGGATATAGTCTGAAATTAATGGTGAGTTAATTAAGATCTCAATCGCTGCACGGCGTGAATTACCATCTGGTGTTGGAATAAGCTGTTGTGCAATCATGGCTTTTAAGTTAAGAGACAAGTCCATGTAGAGCTGGCTATGACGGTCACTTTCAAAGAAGTGAATAATACGGTCGAGTGCTTGGTTGGCATTGTTGGCATGCATTGTAGCTAATACAAGGTGTCCTGTTTCAGCAAAGCCAATTGCGTAGTCCATGACTTCACGAGAGCGGATTTCACCAATTAAGATCACATCTGGCGCTTGTCGTAACGTGTTTTTTAACGCAATTTCGAATGAGTCCGTATCAATACCGACTTCACGTTGAGTAATAATGCAGCCCGCATGTTCGTGAATAAACTCAATCGGGTCCTCAATGGTAATGATATGGCCTTTAGAGTTATGGTTACGATGGCTGATCATTGAAGCCAATGAAGTCGATTTACCTGTACCTGTTGCACCTACGAAAATAATAATGCCGCGTTTGGTCATCGATAAATCTTTAAGCACAGTCGGCAACTGTAAGTCATCAATTGAAGGAATTTTCGTTTCAATTCGACGTAGTACCATACCCGGCATGTCACGTTGCTGAAAAGCACTGACACGAAAACGCGCCGTTTTATCGCGGTTCATGATGGCAAAGTTACATTCACGAGTCTCTGCAAATTCTTTACGCTGTTTTTCACTCATGATGGAATGTAAGAGTTGACCAATTACTTCACCTGAAAGGCTATTTTTTGAAATTGGAACAATTTGCCCATTAATCTTCATTGATGGTGCAACACCATCTGTAATAAACAGATCGGATGATTTTTTTTCAACCATCAGATTGAGCAAGTCATTAAAATCCATAATTGTACTCTCGCTATTTTATTGTTTTTATAGGAATGATTCAGGCTGTTTCGCCGCTGTACGGGCTGTTTGTGGACTAATTACACCACGTGAAACCAAACCTTTTAGGCTTTGGTCGAGGGTTGTCATACCATGGTTAGCACCAGTCTGAATAGCTGAATACATTTGTGCGACTTTGTTTTCACGAATTAAGTTACGAATAGCCGGAATACCAATCATAATTTCATGTGCCGCAACACGACCACCACCATTCTTTTTAAGCAGGGTTTGTGAAATAACGGCTTGTAAAGATTCAGACAGCATGGCACGAACCATGTCTTTTTCTTCGGCAGGGAATACGTCAATCACACGGTCAATGGTTTTTGCAGCCGATGTGGTGTGAAGCGTACCAAATACTAAGTGACCTGTTTCGGCAGCAGTAAGTGCTAATCGAATCGTTTCAAGGTCACGCATCTCACCGACTAAAATAATATCTGGGTCTTCACGTAGTGCTGAGCGAAGGGCTTCATTAAAGCCATGTGTATCACGATGCACTTCACGTTGGTTAATCAGACATTTCTTGGACTGATGTACAAATTCGATTGGATCTTCCACCGTTAAAATATGGTCATAGCGGTTTTCATTAATATAATCGAGCATTGCTGCAAGCGTAGTTGATTTACCCGAACCTGTTGGACCTGTGACCAGTACAATCCCGCGAGGATAGTCGCAAATATCTTTAAAGATTTGACCTAAGCCTAAATCTTCCATGGTGAGGACTTTAGATGGAATGGTACGAAATACTGCACCAGCACCACGGTTTTGGTTAAATGCGTTTACACGGAAACGCGCAACATTCGGTACTTCAAAAGAAAAGTCAGTTTCGAGTTTTTCTTCATAGTCACGGCGCTGTTTATCATTCATGATGTCATAAACGAGGCGGTGGACATCTTTATGTTCTAAGGCTGGCAAGTTAATACGACGAACTTCACCATCGACACGAATCATTGGTGGCATACCAGCTGATAAGTGCAAATCGGATGCGCCATTTTTCACAGAGAAGGCGAGTAGCTCTGTAATATCCATAATTTCCCCAAGTAAATCAAAATATGTCATTATTTTGTAGAATAATATACGGCTTTCACCGAGGCTTACCAACACCTCGCTTTAGGTGAAAAGCAAAAAAGTTTTTTGAAAATGAGAACCTTGTCAATGAATTACCTGCAAGATGCGCGGCAGCACGTATTACAGCAAATCAGAACTGCTTGTGAACATGCTCAGCGTGCGCCTGAAACTGTGCAACTTTTAGCCGTATCTAAAACACATCCGAGTGAAAGGTTGCGTGAAATGTATGCAGCGGGACAAAGAGCATTCGGCGAAAATTATTTACAAGAAGCTTTGGATAAAATAGAAGCTCTGTATGACTTGGATATTGAATGGCATTTTATTGGACATGTTCAACGTAATAAAACCAAGCATTTGGCTGAAAAGTTTGACTGGGTACATGGAGTAGATCGTTTAATTATTGCAGAGCGCTTGTCTAACCAACGTGGTGATGATCAAGCTGCACTTAATATTTGTTTGCAAGTCAATATTGATGGGCAAGACACTAAAGATGGCTGCGCACCAGAAGAAGTTGCCGAATTGGTTGCTCAAATAAGTCAACTGCCGAAAATCAAGCTGCGTGGCTTAATGGTAATTCCGGCACCAGACAATATTGCTGCTTTTGCAGATGCTAAAAAACTATTTGATGAGGTGAAAGAGCAACATGCCCACGCGCAAGACTGGGACACGTTAAGTATGGGGATGTCAGGCGATTTGGATGCTGCAATTGTTGCAGGTTCAACTATGGTTCGTGTGGGAACTGCTTTGTTTGGAAAACGTGATCCTGTTGTAAAAAAATAACTTTTAAGGTTTAGTTAAATATTTTGTGGCGAAACTGTAATCGGTTAATTTAAATTTAATTTTCCTCATTTATAAACCAGATATTTTAATATTTGAGTGTGTAATGTATGGATTTGTTGCATGTTTTCATTCTGGCAATTATTCAGGGCTTTGCTGAATTATTGCCGGTTTCTAGTTCCGCACACGTTATTTTAGCTGAAAAGTTAATGGGGTATGATCCATCTGCACCTGACATGACCTTCTTACTTGTGATGTTGCACACAGGTACGATGTTTGCCGTGATCGTTTACTTTTGGAAATCTTGGAAAAAGACTTATTTTTCTTCTTGGGAAAGTTTTAAAAAACAAGCCTTCTATATTATTTTGGCAACCTTCATTACAGGCGTGCTCGGTTTAGCGCTCCAATCTATTATTAAACATGTATTCTTCGGCGGCGCGAGCAGTTTCGAAATTGAGCATTTGTTTAGTAACTCGAAATTAATGGCGGCTGCACTGATTTCGGCAGGTGTCCTGATTATTTTATCTTCGCGTTTAGATCGCGGACAATCAGGTGAAATCAGTTTGCGTAGTGCTTCTATTATTGGGGCAGTACAGGCGTTATGTTTACCTTTCCGTGGCTTTTCACGTTCTGGCGCTACAATTTCTACAGGATTATTTTTAGGGGTATCTCGCCAAAAAGCTGAAGAGTTCAGTTTTGCATTGGCTGTGGTATTAACGCCAGCAGTAATCCTAAAAGAATTATATCGTTTAGTTCACGCTCAAGGCTTACAAACCGTAGCTCATGGACAAGTATTCCATTCGATAGTTCCAAGCTTATTAGGGATGTGCTTTAGCTTTGGTGCTGGCCTTTTGGCATTAAAATGGTTGTCTTCATGGTTAGAACATGGCCGTTGGCATTTGTTCGGTCTGTACTGTATTGGTTTCGCAATTGTCGTACTCTGCGTGAATTAATTTTTTGATGTTTAAAAAATAAAAAATTAGTACAAGACCATACAATAAAAGAGGGGCGTAATTCATACGCCCCTTTGTTATATAAGATTCAATCAAATTTAAGATAACTATCTAGATTAAATTAACCTACGACTTCAATAGTGCTCGCGCCAGCGCCAAGTGGTTTCACCTGAATTTGTACTGGAATACGTTCATGCATTTCTTGAATGTGTGAGATGAGAATGACCTGACGTCCCTGATTTTGCAGTTGGTCCAAAGCATTCATCACCATGTGCAAAGAAGAAGCATCTAAAGTACCAAAGCCTTCATCAATAAACAGTGATTCAATTTTCATTGAACCCGACGCCATATTGGCAATTGCTAAAGACAAGGCCAGTGCAGTTAAGAATGACTCTCCACCAGATAAAGAAGCAACTGAGCGGGTTTCTCCATCCATGTCATGATCAATAATGGCAAGGCTTAAGGACTGATCTAGGCGTTTTAGCGTATAACGCTGAGAAAGCATCGCCAGTTGTTGGTTGGCATGTTCAACTAAAATATCTAGGTGATATTGCTGAGCGTAGTCGCGGAACTCTTTACCTTTGGCATCACCGATCAAGCCTGAAATTTTACTCCAGCGGTGTTCTTCTTGCTGAATATTTTGAATTTGCTCAGCGTATTTTTGCTGTTTGGCAAGGTTTTGCTGATGTAATTCAAGTTTCAGCTTTAGCCCGTCACGTACTTCAAGCTGTGCTTTGAGCTTTGCAATATTGTCTTGAATGAGTATAACGAGTTTTTCATATTCAATATCTGGCTGAGTTTGTAAGTGCTCGCTTAATTGCTCTTGCATCGTTTTAAGGGCAGAAGAGGCTTCACTTAATAAACGTTCGGCATGATTAAGACGGTTACGAATGTCTTGCTCTTGTGCAGAATTAATCTGTATGAGCGCCGTAAGATCAGATGCCTGAAAATCAGTATGGGCTTTTAACCAGTTTTGAATTTGCCCATCAATTTGCTGTTGATGTTGTGCAGTGTGTTGATACTGATGTTTAAGTTGATCGAGCACCTGTTTTTGCTGTTCAAAGTGTTGTCTGGTTTGTTCGAAACGCTGTTTAGCCTCATGATACGCTGTTTGTTGGTGCTGACGTTTAGCATCATGCTCAATTAACCATTCATGCGGTTTAATGTCTGTGCGGCCCGTCATTTGCTGAATGAGCGATACTGCTTTTTCATTATTTTGTTGACCTTTAAGCGTAATCTCTTGGAGGTTTTGATCGATCTCATCAATTTGCTTGACCATTTGTTCAAGACTAGCAGTCAACATTTTAAGTTCTTGCTGCTGTTGTTCAAAACGCTGTGAAAACTGTTCTTGTTGTTCAAGTTGCTTAGCACGTGCATCCAGAATAGCCCAAGTCTGCTTAGCTGTTTGGCTACTTGCTTGCTGCCATGCCTGCTGTTCGGTTTCCGACAAACACTCGACAATATGTTGAACTTGTTGTTGCCATTGCTGTGCCGTATTGAGCAAGCTTTCATTACGCTGAATCGTTTGAACAAGCTGATTGTGTTGTTTAATGGCTTGGGTTAAACGCACATTTTCTGAATCAAATGAACTTATGGCAGTTTGTGTCGCTTGTCTCAGCTCATTAAGTGTTTGTAAGATTTGTTCAGGTGCTTGATTAAGCTCAATGTGTAATTGATTGAGGTTAAACCCTTGCTCAAGTTCTTGCTGTAAGTGCGTTTGTTTTACTTGCAGTTGAGCTAGGTATTTCTGAACTTGTTCAAGCTCGGCACGGCACTGAGTAAGTACATGTTGCTGGGTTTGCCATGCATTAAACTTAGTTTGCTCGAGTGCAATAGCTTGTTGCTCTTGCTGTTGCTGCAAATCGAACAAGGCTTTGGAGACCGCACTGTCATCAACACGGTAGGGGTGATGGGTACTTCCACACACTAAACATGCTTCACCTTCTTTAAGATTGGCCCGTAACTGCTCAATATTTTCGGTGTGTAGTAAACGCTGCTGTTGCAGGATATGTTGTAGCTTTTCACGTTCAGTTTTTGCTGTTTGGTAGTCTTGTTCAGCTAACTGGTAAACGGTTTTAAGCTGCTCTTCTTGCGCGGAGGCTTGAGTATGTTTTTCAGAAAATTGCTGAAGCTCAGCATATAGCTCATGATAAATTTTTATTTTCTGTTGAATCAGATCTAACTGCGTGACTTGAGCAAGTTTCTGATCTTTATCTTTTCGCTGTTGTTCAAGCTCTAACTCAATCTGTTCAACGGTGCCTAGTGAATCTGTGAGTTGTTCGAGTTCACTTTTAGCTTCCGATAGCTTTTGGCGAGCAAGGGTAGGGTTTCCAATCTGTTGTTCAATCGTTTGGTAATTTTGAATAAATTGCCCAAGCTGATGTAGATGTGCTGAAAGACCCTTATCTAATACAGCATATTGCTGAGTCTGGATCAGCTGCTGTTGTAAATGAATTTTGTTCTGCTCAAGCTGTGCAATCTGCTGTTGTACAGCGTTTTGCTGTTGTTGCAATGGGCTTAGCTTTTGCTCAAGTACATGTCTTTTTTCTTTGCACTTTTTATATTCATCGGCAATAAAAGCGCGTTCTTGAATGGACTGTCGAACTTGATTTAAAGCTTGTTGATGCTGTTGCTCAAAATCGAGGGTTTGTTTGAGCTGTTGTTCTGCAAATTGATATTGTTTTTGTTCCGTTTCAAAAATTTGTAGCAGGTCATTAAACTTAGTTTGAGCTTGCTGAATTTGCGGCTCAAGTTGTTGTAGTGTTTGTAAATTTTGAGCTTGTTGAAAAACTTGTGGGCGTATTTCGGAGAAAACTTCAAGACGTTTTAATTGCTCACGCTCACTAGCCAGTTGTTGATAGTGATTTTGCTGAGTTTGAAACTGTTGCTGTTTCGCTTGAACTTCTTGTTCAAGTTTTGCTTTGCGTTCAAACCATTGTTGCTGTTTGTCTAAGACATGTTTTTGTTGTTCTAACTGTTGATAGTTTTGTTCGGCTTGCTGGTATTGCTCGGTAAATGCAGCAATCTCTTCATCAGACAAAATTTCAATATGACCTAAAAATTCTTCCAGTTGTTTACGCTGTTTTGCAATATCGGCTGTTTTACGAAAAGCCAGTTCACCAATTTTAGCAAAAATACTGGAGTTGGTTAGGTACTCAAGTAATTCACCGCGTTCGCTGTCTCGTGCTTTTAAAAATGCAGTGACTTCTGACTGAGCAAGTAATACGGCACGCGTAAACTGTTCAAAAGAAAGCTGAGTAATTTGTTTAACTTTTTCATCAACCGCTTTGGCTTTGTCAGCAAGTACCACCCCATCGGTTAGACATTTTAAGTGACGCTGCACACTTTGTAATTTGCCATTTGGGTTTTCACGTGCACGTTTAATTTCCCAACGAGCCAAATAACGTTTTTGATCTTGAGCAATAAAGCAAAGCTCAGCAAAACCATGTCCTGTACCACGACGTAAGACAGTTAAAGGTGAGTTAGTGAGTAACTCGGAACCATCAACATCTTTTAATTTACCGTCGCTGTCTTTAAGACGTGGAACCCGATTAAATAAGGCTAGACACATCGCGTCTAAAATGGTCGATTTACCTGCGCCAGTTTTCCCCACAATTGCAATAAGACCTGCATGGGCCAGAGGTGCGCTTTCAAAATCAATAAAATGTTCATCAGCAAGCGATGCCAGATTTTTTATTCGAATGGATAAAATTTTCATGACATATCCTTAATGGCTTGCATCATTTTCAAGATGTTTTTGTGCTTCTTGTACTAGGCTCAGAAAATCTTTTAAGACCGCATCATCGGCGCTGTAACCTTGTTTTTCCCAGATGTTTTGAAAGAGTTTTTCTGGTGTTGGCGGTTCAAGTGCAATGTGCTGGGTAGTATTTGAATTAGTGGTGTCTTTATTGACATATTGACGTGAAATACGCACTAAACGATAGCGGTCAGGTGGCAGGGCTGCTTCAAACTGCTGACGTAAATTGGGTTGTGGCGGCGTTAAACTATAATATTCAATATCGACATATTCACGGTGGTCAATATTTTCAATCACGCCGTGTGGTAAGGCTTTGAGTTGTTGCAGTACTTCGTTTAGCTCACCACGAATACGGTGCAATTGTATGCAGCGCGGAATTTCGATAGCTTCAAATTGCAAACGGCTATCTGTCTCTTGAGAAGGGTCAATTTTGACCTCAACTACTTGGTGTTTATAGTTAATTTCACTAAAAGAAAGTGGAATGGGTGAACCACTATAACGAATGTGCGGCTGGCCTACTTTTTGTGGTTTATGTAAGTGCCCTAAAGCGACATAGTCGACCGCATCTTCAAATAATGTCGTTGAAAGCGCCTCTTCATTACCAATAATAATTGGGCGTTCAGAGTCGGATGTCTCGCCACCTTGCATATGGGCATGTGACATCAAAATAAGCGCTTGATCCGGTGTCTTGCGACGTTTGGCTTCGGCAATGAGTTGCTGGTGCAAATAGGCAATCGCATTTTTGCTATTGGTGGTATATTCGTTAAAGCCCGTAATTTCGGCTGAGCGTAAAAAAGGCAGGGCAAGGCACCACGCCACAATATCTTGATTTTGATTATAAATAGGTAAAAGTAGTCGATCGAGATCTAGAGTTTTATCTTCATTCCAGCGAACTACGCCCACGGTTTTTGCATTGTATTTTTCTAAAAGTGGTTCGACCTGTTCAATACGGTAGCCTGAGTCATGGTTACCCGCAATCATGAGTGTTTGCATGTGTGGTGCAATGCGGTGCGCATCTGCTAAAAATTGGTAGAGTTGTTTTTGTGCCTGAGAACCCGGATTAATAACATCAAAAATATCGCCAGCAATAAGCAGAGCATGCGGTTGTTTTTCTTGAATTTGAGTGAGCAACCAGCTTAAAAATTGTTGGTGTTCGTAATGTCGTGAGTGATTATAAAAAAACTGCCCCAAATGCCAGTCAGAAGTATGTAGAAAATGTACGGACATAGAAACAGACATCAAGCCAAAATAAACACAGATACGTTAGCATAAATTGGCAGCAGATTTTATCAAGACATTTTAAAGTGCTCGTTATTTAAGCCCATAGTAAAACTTGAATTAAATTTTTCACTTTAAACTCTGCTTTGTTACTATCAGGTCAAACCATGAACTTTGAGAATAAAATGACTATTCATAAATACGAAGTAAAAATACAGTGGGAAGGCAATACGGGTACAGGCACTTCATCTTATCGTTCATATAAACGAGACTTTAGTATTCAGCATCCTCAAAAGACGACTATTCTTGGTTCATCAGACCCTGCCTATTTAGGCGATGTGACTAGATGGAACCCAGAAGATTTATTAGTCGCGTCAGCTTCTGCTTGTCATAAGCTTTGGTATTTACACCTTTGTGCAGTCAATCATATTCATGTCGTGAGTTATGTTGACCATGCACTTGGGTTTATGGAAGATACAGATCCGGTCAAACGTGGTCACTTTACTCAAATTATTTTAAGGCCCGAGGTTGTGTTAGAAAAAGGTGCTGACCCAGAGCTTGCAGCAAAATTGCATGAAGAAGCACATCACGAATGCATGATTGCCAATTCGGTAAATTTTCCAATTACATGTGAAGCCAGCTTTAGCTTTGTTGAATAATTAAAATAAAATAGCCACCGATAAAAAGCGGTGGCTATACATTAAAAATAAATTAGAGTTGTTAAATAAAATCTTTAAGCTGCATTTTCATCGACTTGGAAAATACCAAAAACGTTGTGGTCTAAATCGACAAAATAGCCATGCCAAGCGCGGCCCGGAATAGCGAATTTATCCATTGCGACAATACCACCTTGCGCTAAAATTTTTGCAGCTACCTCATCGAAATTTTCCACCTGAACCGAACAAGTAAATGCATTAGTGCCATATTCCATTGGCGGTGTTTGAGCAGGGCGTTTTAATAGACCACCCATAATTGAAGGTGTCTCTATGCGGTAATATTCAATAGGTAAGCTTTCATCGAGTTTAAATTGCCAGCCAAACACAGCTTGATAAAACTGCGCATCGCGGGCAGGGTTTGAAGACTGGATTTCAAAATAGGCAATATTGTTCATATTATTTAAATCGTATTTTTATGGTGTAAAAAGTATACGCATAGCCCTTATAGCCACGAAAGCACTATTGTGTATGGTGAGCGTAAAATAAATGAAAGTGCTAGAAAATAAAAACCGACGATTCGAGTGATGAGAGAATCGTCGGTCAAAGACTTCATCAAGGGTTTTGGCTGCTAACAAAACCTAATCCGAAGGAAGAAAGAGTCGTAATGAAAGGTCACCGAAACAATTTTGCGGATGCCGTGCAAAGGAAGTATTCGGTTGCTGCGACCTTGTTACCCTATATAACGTCAAGAGATCAGGATTGGTTGACAGAAAAATGAAAAAAAATCGAAAAAAATTTATAATTATTTTTTGAACCCATAAATTAGGCAAAAACATGACCAAATTACGCTCTTACTTTCTCTGGTTTTTTGCTTTGTGCCTCGTGCTTACCTTAATTGTAGGCGTGATTGCAGCACTATTACCAGCGAGTGTAGGCGGTATTTTAACAGCCGTTCCATATTTAGGCGCAATGATTTTTGTCTTATTTAGATTTTTAAAGAAAGAACGCCGTGCACCGACTGTACCAGAAAAAAAGAAATTTACTTTAGGCTTTACCCTCATATTTTGGGGCTATAACTTGTGTGGTGTTTTGTTCGGTCTGTTTTTATTTTCAAGAAAAGACCCTGAGATTTTGCAAAACTTTATGCTTTACCTCAAGCAGCCTCAGTTCTTAAGTATTATGGTCATTATGATTTTAATGTTGGCTATTCCGCTGTATTTAATTACTTACTGGTTTTATGGCAAACAGGCACAGCGTATGGCAGACAAAATGTTCAATGTGCAATAGATCACTACGAAAACTCATACGATTAAATATAAATGAGTCTTATACAATAAAATAAAACTTGAATCCTCAGCTTAGGAGGAAATATGAATAAGAATGTATTAATCACTGGTGCCAGTGGTTTTATCGGAACGCATTTAATTAGGTTCCTATTACAAAAAAATTATAACGTGATTGCGGTGACACGGCAGGCTGGAAGGGAATCTGACCATCTTGCCTTGCAGTGGGTACAAAAGTTCGAAGATATCTCGACCCGTCAAATTGATTATGTGGTGAATTTGGCAGGTGCCAATATTGGTGAGAAACGCTGGACCGAGTCACGTAAAAAACAACTCATTGAAAGCCGGGTAAATACGACCCGAAAACTTTATGCGTGGCTCAAGCAATCTCAAATTTTTCCCGAAGTGATTGTCTCTGGTTCTGCAATTGGTTATTACGGCATAGATGCTCAAGAAAAGTGGACAGAGGTATGCACTGAACAAAGCTCGCCACAACCTATTTTTATGTCCGAGCTTTGCCAAGAGTGGGAGCGCGCAGCGTTAGCAGACGCTCAGCAAAATACTAAAATTATTCGTTTAGGCGTAGTGTTCGGGCAGGGTGGTGGTATCTTGCCTAAAATGTTATTTCCTATACGACTTAATTTAGTCGGTCAAATTGGTCACGGGCGCCAGCCTGTGGTTTGGGTACATATTGAAGATGTGTTAAATGCCATCGAGTTTATATTTCAGCATCCTCAATCTGCTCAAATTCACAATGTCGTGGCACCAGAAAATGTGACCCAACAAGCTTTTGTTGAACAAGCTGCACAAGTTTTAAATAAGAAACCAATGTTGTCGGCGCCGAGCACAGTTTTCCGCTGTTTGTTAGGAGAGCAGTCGCAATTGATTTTGAATGGTCAATACGTTAAACCCGCTGCTTTACAAGCAGAAGGATTTGAGTTTGCTTATCCTCAATTAAAAATGGCTTTAGAGAATATATTGGCGTCAGGCTAAGATTTTATTTTGCAAACGCTCTGGTGAATATGCTTTGGCATCAACTAATGTTGGTTGACCCAGCATAAGCTGACGAAGCAATTGTGCAGAACCTGCGCCCATACACAAACCATTTCTAAAATGACCAAAGTTTGCCCACAGGTTATCCATTTCAGGCATTTTGCCAATATATGGAACACCGTTTGGTGAACTTGGTCTGAGTCCTGCCCAGCGATGTACAATCGGGAAATTGGCTAGTTCAGGCACCATTTCTAAACAAGCTTCTAAAATATTGTGCTGGGTGGTTTCGTCGGTAGAGGTGTCAAAGCCACGATGTGCCATGCTAGACCCACACACAATATGACCGTCCATACGTGGAATCAAATACATGACTCGATTCATACACATGGTCGGTAGCCAGTGAGCAGGGGTTTTAAATAACAGCATTTGACCTTGCACAGGTTCGACTGGAATTTCGAGCTGTAATTGAGAGTTCCAGTAATGGCTCCAAGCGCCCGAAGTTATTACAAAATGGTCTGCTGTATGTTTGCGGCCATCTTCAGTTTGGAGCGCTTGTATGGCATCACCTTGTTGAATCAGTTTTTTAACAGGAGTGTGTTCAAAAAACTCAACATTTGGATGTTGTTTTAAATAGCGAATCAGCGACTGTAATACGCGTGGGTTGCGAATATTAGATAGTTCAGGGAAATAAATCGCTTCTTGAAACTGATCGGAAATATGCGGATTGACTTGCTCTAGCGCATCTCGCTGTAAATATTCACAGCGCTGCATTGGCTCTTGATGCTGCTCGGCGTAGGAAAGCCCGACGTCAAAATCTTCTTCATCAAAAATCAGCATGCCTGTGTCATGAATTTCAAAATCAATCCCTGTAATAGGGTAGAGCTTTTGGTTCCATGCTTGATAAGAGGCTTTGCCAAATTGGGCGAGTTGGTTCACTGCATGCACATAGCGCCACGGGTACATCGGAGAGAGAATACCTCCGCCAGCCCAAGAGGCTGCTTGTCCCGCTTGTTGTTGATCAAAAATACTGATGGTACAGCCTTGTTCAACCAACTCCAGCGCAGACATTAATCCACTTATGCCCGCGCCAATGATTGCAATATGCATGCAGTGTTATCCTTTCTCTGCGAACTTAGTTCATTTCCTTGAGTTTTTCAGCAGCGGTTTCTGCAAAGTAAGTCCAGATTCCGTCTGCACCAGCGCGGCGGCAGCACATGAGTGATTCTAAAATCACTGAGTCTGATAACCAGCCATTTTGAATTGCGCCCGCTAACATGGCATATTCGCCACTCACTTGATAAATGAATGTTGGAATACCAAAGGTATCTTTCACTTCACGTACCACATCCAGATATGGCATGCCCGGTTTTACAATCACCATGTCGGCGCCTTCTTGAATATCAAGCGCAACTTCGTGTAATGCTTCGGCACGGTTACCAAAGTCCATCTGGTAGTTATATTTATTACCACCTTTTAGGTTGGTTGCAGAGCCAACAGCATCACGGAACGGACCATAGAAGCTAGATGCATATTTCGCAGAGTAGGCCATGATATTGGTATAGATGTGACCATTGGCTTCTAAAGCTTGACGAATTGCGCCAATGCGGCCATCCATCATGTCACTTGGTGCAACGACATCGGCGCCTGCTTCAGCGTGACTCAATGCTTGTTTAATCAAGCATTCTACAGTCTCGTCATTGAGCACATAGCCTGTTTCATCAATAATGCCGTCTTGACCATGAGTGGTGTACGGGTCGAGTGCACCATCAGTGATTAATACCATTTCTGGCAATTCTTTTTTAAGCAAACGACAAGTGGTTTGAACTAAACCATCTGCACGCCATGCAGCTTCTGCGGTAAGGCTTTTATCTTCTTGAGGTGTTACAGGGAAAAGAGCCAGTTTTGATACACCTAATTCCAGAAGTCTTTCAGCTTTTTTCAGTAATAAATCTGCCGACAAACGCTGAATGTTTGGCATACTTGGAATATCTTGGGTCTGATTTTGTCCTGGTAATACAAATACTGGATAAATCAAGTGATTGGTAGTGAGCTGTGTTTCGCTGACCATCGCACGCAACTGGTCATTTTTACGGATACGGCGCATGCGAGTAGCTGGAAATGCAGGACGATTGAACGTATAAGTCATAACAATCTCGATGTTCGGTATTACACTAGGATAGGTTGGCGGATATTCCATTACTGTCAACCGACTGCTGTATTGTAGACCCATAATGCTAGATTTGTACAAAATTATGGGTATTTATCATGCTTTTAAATTTAGGCAACGTATGAGTGATGAAAAGAAAAATTGGACGGGGAACATACAATTAGGCGCTAAAACTGACCTAAATGTGGTTCTCAACCAATTGTGTAAAGCGTTTAATAATTGTCCTTTTTTTAAGCATAGTGGAATGATTATGCGTGTGGTAGATGGGCATATTGAAGGCTATGTTGAAATGAAACCTGATCTCATTGGCAATTTGGCTTTTCAGGTTTTGCATGGTGGTGTGGCTGCAACTTTGCTCGATAGCATTGGTGGAATTGTGGCAATGGAACATCTCTATCGCCGCTCAACGCCGGAAACCCTGCCTGAAACCATTAAACAAGTTACACGCTTGGCAACCGTCGATATGCGTGTAGATTATTTGGCGCCGGGACGCGGTAAGTATTTTATTGCGCGTGCAGAAGTGTTACGTTTAGGTCGTAAAGGCTGCACTATGCGTATGACGATGGTGAATGATGAAGATAAACCCATCGCTGCGGGGATCGCTTCATATGCCTATTAGGCGATGAATTGAACACTTTAAAAGCGCCATGTGCGCTTTTTTTAGTGCTTGAAAAGCTAGAATTTTCATAAAAATCTTGAGATAAACATTAATTTAATTAGAACGAACGCATGAGTTATATTTTTTTATTCTCACATCATGAGGTTTTAGCGTTAAAATTGACTGCTTTGACAATGCGATATGTCTTGTTTATAGAATAATAAAAACTCTATAACAAGGTGTAGTGCAAGATTGATGGCAAAGCCAACTCATCTTTAGGAACATACCATGACTGATGCACAAAGCAATGTACAAGAAACAGTGCCAACAACATCTGCCTCGGATGACAACAACCAAAACAAGCGCAAAAAATTTCTTGGTTTTTTTGCGCTGATTTTATTGATCGCCGCTATTTTATATGCAATTTGGGCATTATTTTTAAATCACTCGGTGAGTACAGATAATGCTTATGTCGGTGCAGAAACCGCGCAAATTACCTCAATGGTGAGTGGTCAGGTCGCTCAGGTTTTGGTAAATGATACTCAAACAGTACATCGGGGTGATGTGCTGGTTCGTATTGATGACCGTGATGCCAAAATTGCATTGGCACAAGCCGAGGCAGAACTTGCCAAAGCAAAACGCCAATACAAACAGACTGCGGCAAACAGTAGCTCATTAAACTCTCAAGTTGTGGTTCGTGCTGACGAAATTAACAGTGCCAAAGCACAAGTTGCCCAAGCACAGGCCGACTATGACAAAGCTGCTTTAGAGCTTAATCGCCGTGCGCAGCTTGCTGCTTCTGGTGCGGTATCTAAAGAAGAACTCACCAAAGCACAAAGTGCGGTTGAAACTGCTAAAGCAGGGTTAGAGCTTGCTAAAGCTGGCTTGGCACAAGCGACTTCTAGCCGTAAAGCTGCCGAAAGTACTTTAGCTGCTAACGAAGCGTTAATTCAGGGTGTAAGCGAAACATCGACTCCGGATGTACAAGTTGCACAAGCACATGTGGAACAAGCTCAGCTTGACTTGGAACGTACCGTGATTCGTGCACCAGTTGATGGTGTCATTACACGTCGTAATATTCAGGTTGGACAACGTGTGGCACCGGGTAGCAGTATGATGATGATTGTGCCGCTGAACGAGTTATATGTAGACGCTAACTTCAAAGAAAGTCAGTTGAAAAAAGTTCGCCCAGGTCAGCCAGTGACATTAACGTCAGATTTATATGGCGATGATGTTGAATACCACGGCAAAGTGGTGGGCTTCTCTGGTGGTACAGGCTCTGCCTTTGCCTTAATTCCGGCTCAAAATGCAACAGGTAACTGGATTAAAGTAGTTCAACGCTTACCAGTTCGTATTGCACTTGACCCGAAAGAACTTGCTGAACACCCACTACGTGTTGGCTTGTCGATGGAAGCAAAAGTCGACTTATCTGCGAAGTAAACGCTTATGAAAACGCAAACACCTTTTGCCGAGTTAAGCGGTGGACGTTTACTACTGGCAGCGTTTGTTATTGCCTTGTCGAACTTTATGGTCGTACTTGATACGACCATTGCCAACGTCTCTGTACCGCATATTACCGGTAACCTTGCTGTTTCAAGCACACAAGGAACATGGGTCGTTACTTCATATGCAGTTGCAGAAGCGATTTGTGTACCTTTAACGGGCTGGCTGGCAGGTCGCTTTGGAACGGTGCGGGTCTTTATCTTTGGTTTAATTGGCTTTACGATTTTTTCTTTCCTGTGCGGTTTGGCAACATCGTTAGAAATGTTGGTGTTTTTCCGTATTGGGCAGGGCCTTTGTGGTGGTCCACTTATGCCACTCAGCCAAACCTTGCTTATGCGTATTTTCCCTCAAGAAAAGCATGCGCAGGCAATGGGCCTATGGGCAATGACCACAGTCGTTGGACCAATTTTAGGGCCAATTTTAGGTGGTCTGATTAGTGATAACCTGTCTTGGCACTGGATTTTCTTTATTAACTTACCGGTTGGTATTGTCTGTGTATTAGCAGCAATGCGCTTGTTAAGAGTAGCCGAAACAGAAACTATTTCTTTACGAATCGACACGGTTGGTTTAGGCCTGTTAATTCTCTGGATTGGTGCGTTACAGCTTATGCTCGACTTGGGGCATGAACGCGACTGGTTTAATAGCACGAGCATTGTGGTTTTAGGCTTAACTGCCGCTATTGGCTTTGTGGTGTTCCTGATATGGGAACTCACCGATAAACATCCCGTGGTGGATGTCAAAGTCTTTAGGCATAGGGGCTTTGCAATTTCGGTACTGGCCTTGTCGCTTGGCTTTGGCGCATTCTTTGGCAGTATTGTATTGATACCGCAATGGCTGCAAATGAACCTTTCCTATACCGCGACGTGGGCCGGATATTTAACTGCAACCATGGGCTTTGGTAGTTTGACCATGTCACCGATTGTGGCAAAACTTTCGACCAAACATGACCCGCGTGCGCTGGCGAGCTTTGGTTTAATTTTGCTGGGCATTGTGACTTTAATGCGGGCATTTTGGACCACAGATGCCGACTTTATGGCATTGGCTTGGCCACAAATCCTGCAAGGTTTTGCAGTACCGTTCTTCTTTATTCCACTGTCTAACATTGCACTTGGTTCAGTGCTCCAGCAAGAGATTGCATCTGCTGCGGGTCTCATGAACTTTCTAAGAACTATGGCAGGGGCGATTGGTGCTTCAATTGCTGTAACGGTATGGGACGACCATGCCAAAGTTGCCCGTAGTGAAATGGTATCAAACCTGAACCCAACCGAAGTACAAAATAACCTTCTGCAAAATGGTTTTACGACTGACTCGACCTTAGGAATTATTTCTAACCTTGTCGATAAAGAAGCCATTACCATGTCGGCAAACCATGTGTTTTTGTTATTTGCGATTGTGTTTGTCTTTGCGGGGCTGGTCATTTGGCTGTGTCCAAAACCCAAACAGGTCAGTGGTATGCCTTCTCACTAAACATCAAAAAGCATCTCTTCGGAGGTGCTTTTTTTAGGCCTGCTACAAAATGAGCGAGTTTATGAATAGCAGATTTTGCCTGTATTTAAAGAAATAAAACATGCCAGAGTTGAGCAAATCAGTTATAAAAGAGTGTGATATCAAGCGAGGAGGCATAACACAGGGCACAGGATTAATGCCCTTAATCATTTAATATTATTAAAACTTTATTTTTATCAAAGATTAAAAAACTGAAGACCTGAAAACAAAGAAGCTTGCATGGCAATTGCATGGATAGGCAGGCGTATATATTGGAGTTATCACGTGAATAAAAGATATTCATTTTTGTTCAGTAGTTTATTAGCAGTCGGTTTATTACAAGGATGTGGAGATGACTCCTCGTCAGATCAGCCCAAGGATGATTCAAATACAACCCCGCCCAATTTAATTGTTGATAATGACCCGACCAGTTGTAGCAAGCTGGCCCAAGACGGTTCAAGCGTGGTGGTCGGTTCAAACCAAAATGGTGACCCCGCCGCGCCAGAGGGTGCATCGGGTTATAGACTCGGTAACACGGTTAAATACGCAGATAAATATATGGTGGTGGCAAACACGCCACTTGCGGTAAAAGCAGGTTGCGATGTGTTAAAAGCAGGCGGTAGTGCAGTCGATGCAGCCGTAGCAGTACAAGCCGTGCTTGGTTTGGTCGAGCCACAGTCGAGTACCATCGCCGGTAGTGGTTTTATGATGTATTACGATGCCAAAACCAAGCAAGTCACTGCCTATGATGGCCGTGAAACCGCTCCAGCGGCAGCCAACGAATATTATTTAATTCGCCAAAATATATATGACCCAAATTCACCTGCACCTGTACCAAGTGCGCGCCGTAGTGGTCGCTCGATTGGTGTGCCGGGTGTGATGCGTTTATTGGAACAAGCACAAAAAGAGCATGGCAAACTTAAGTGGAACCAACTTTTTGGTGAAGCGATTGGTTTGGCTGACAATGGTTTCCGCATACCGGGGCGTTTGGCAGATGCCATTGCAAGTAATGCAAGCAATTTAGCACTCGATGCAAATGCAATGGCAACCTATTTCTACCCAGATGGATCACCACGCAAAGTCGGTGAGACCATGACCAATAAAGCCTATGCAAAAACCCTAGAAGCACTTGCCACGCAAGGCGCAAATGCGCTGCATACGGGCCCAATTGCTCAAGCGATTGTGGCAAAAGCAGGCCAAACACTAGGGGATGACCCAGCAAAAACTCCAATTACCCCAAGCTTAATGACCTTGCAGGATTTATCGAACTATCAGGTTAAAAAACGCGACCCGATTTGTACGACGTATCGTGACCGTTACTATGTTTGTACCATGCCACCTCCATCTTCGGGAGGGATTGCGGTTGCGCAAACGCTGGGTATTTTAGAAAACTTTGATATGTCGCTTTACCCACCTAAAAACCCTGAAAATGAAGGCGGTGTGCCCGATGTCATGGGCGTGCATTTAGTGTCTGAGGCAGAGCGTTTGGCCTATGCCGACCGCGACAAATACGTGGCAGATACCGACTTTGTTCGTTTGCCGGCACAGGGTATTCCAAGTTTTATTGATAAAAACTACTTGAAGCAGCGTGCAGCACTGATTAACCCGAACCAAAGTATGGGCGTAGCACCAGCAGGTAATTTCAATACAGCGGCAGGTGTAGATACCACTGTTGAACATGGCACAACTCAGTTCACCATTGTAGATGCCTATGGCAATGTGGTTTCAATGACATCGACAGTTGAATCGAGCATGGGTTCATTCCACATGGTGGATGGTTTCTTGCTGTCAAACCAGTTAACTGACTTTAGCGCAAACCCTTATGACAGCACTGGGGCACCAGTTGCCAACCGCGTAGAAGGCGGCAAACGCCCACGTAGTACTATGGCGCCCACCTTAGTGTTTAAGGGCATCACGCCAGATGAATTTTATATGGCAACAGGTTCACCAGGTGGCGGTACCATCATTCAATATGTAGTTAAAACCTTGGTGGGTGCATTGGACTGGAACTTAAATGCACAGCAGGCCACTTCGCTTGTAAACTTTGGCGCAACCAATAGCAAAAACACCAATATTGATAGCTCGAATGTACAGCTTTCCTTAGTTGACCTAATTGAAGGCTTAAAAGCAAAAGGGCATGGCATTTCTAACACTGCGCAAACCAGTGGTATTTCAACGATTATGAAAGTAAATATAAATAATCAAAGCAAATACGCAGGTGGGGTAGACCCACGCCGTGAAGGGATTGTGTTAGGCAATGGTGCTTTATAGGCCAAACTTTAAAAAAAGCTGTCATTTTTGGCAGCTTTTTTTATAAGGGGCCTTGAAAAAAACAAAAGGCACTCAATTATGTAAGTATGTTCATCAGTGGCAGACTGTTGATAAAATGCACAGCATTTTATTTTAGTTATGCTATGATGTGCAGACATTCATGGGGATGTTATTGGCTTCGACGCCGGTGATGAAACTCATAGATGCATGCCGAGAGCGCATTTTCTCTCGTAAATAAAATTTGCATTTAAATAGTCGCAAACGACGAAACTTACGCTCTAGCTGCCTAAGGGCCGCTTGTCCGCTTCCTAGAATACTTGTGGTCTGGGAACCCGACTGAAGCGCACGCACACAAGTCCGTATAGAGTCAAGCCTCGGGGCTTTATACCAAACTTAGAGGATCGCACCTTGTACCCTGTTCGTCGGGTCACTTGGTGTTAAAACAATAGACGATATCTAAGCATGTAGTATTCTCGAGCGTAGTGCTGGCGGACGCGGGTTCAACTCCCGCCATCTCCACCAAGATTCGTGAAAAGCCCTGAAACGAAAGTTTCGGGGTTTTTTCTTTTTAAGATTTAAATTAAATAATAAAAATCTAATTCTTTAGTATAGAAATTAATAAAAATCTAAATTTTTCTATATTATAAATAGAAGAAATATAATTTAAAGAAACTTATTTTTTAATTAAAGATGTAATAAATTACTTGTGGGGTATGCAATGAAATTGGAATATATTTTTGATAATGTTAAAAAAATAAGGATTGATATAGATCTCTTTTTTCAACAGTCAGAGATGGAATTAACAAAATGGAGAACCCAAATTAGAGAGATATATAAACGTGATAAAAATAATCCTCGTTTTACTTGCTTGTTTTGTGAATCTCCAGTAACTCTTGCTCGTCGTATGGATCATATGAGTTTGCAGAACTCACCAACATTCTTCTTTAAACATTTTCCAGAATTTGAGAATAATCCACAATTTTTTTGTCCAGTTAAAGATATAAATAAGTTGTCAGCACAAGAAAAAAATATTTTAAAGTATAAAATGGCTAAGGAGAGCCAAGAACATAAATCACTTAAATATAATATTGAAAATAGTCTTAAAGCCGATAAAGATTTTGATAATATCAGAGTTGAAAGTGTATGTAAGAGTATTGACTTATCTGAATGGCGTAAACCCGATGTTTCTGCTTTATATTTAAATAAGCTAATAGTATTTGAAGGGCAGCTTTCAACTACTTTTTTAAACGTTATAATAGATAGGAAAGTTTTTTATCAGGATAATAATGCTTGTCTGATATGGGTTTTTGATCAATTTAAACCTACTGAAAAAGTTATGAAACAGTCTATTCAAGATATTTATTATAATAATAATGCTAACGCATTTGTGGTGGATAATTTCACATTATTGGAATCAATTAAAGAAAAAAAGTTTATATTAGAGTGTAATTATTTAAAGCCGGAAGTAAAAAATAATAAAATAGTAAATAAATGGGAAAAGAAATTTATTAGTTTTAAAGATTTAACCTTAAATAAGGAAACTAGTCAAATTTATTACTTTGACTATGAGTCAGAATACTTTGCGCTTAAGAAAAAACTAGGTTTACGGATAGATTATTTAGAAGAAGATAGAGAAATAAATTTAAAAGATAAAAACGAATTGCTTAGAGATTTTATTGATTTATGGTGTAATACTCGATATCTTTCAGAAGCACAATTTAATGCTAAATGGTTTTTAATTTATAGTGACTTGGAAAAGTTAAATATTAATGTGCCAAAAAATATCTTAAGGTCTCCTTTTAAAACAGTGGTTAACTCGATTTTAAGTGCAAAATTAGGATATGTTATAGGTTATCATATAACAGACTTGGTTGGTGTTGCTCAAAATTTAATGGAACATCATCCTGAGTATATAAAACATTTTTTACTTACTTTGAAAGTAACTGGAAAGTTAAATTTACTCGAAAATAATTTAGTTAAATTTGAAAAATGGAGTAGTAGGTATTCTGAGTATATTCAACAGCCTGATAGTTTGAAAATTTATAATCATGACTTAAATGATTTTATAGAATTTTTAGTTCCTGAGTTTGAGGGACGTTTGAAGGAATGGGGTTGTAAAAATCGAAGTTCAAATTAATTTATATTGCGATATAATATGATTTTTAGTATTTTTATATTAATGAATTAAAAATAAACAATTTTTTAATACTTTGAATTATTGCTTAGGGTGAAATAATGTGGGCCGATACTGAAACTGAAGTTGATATGTTGAACTTTGCTGTGGTGGCAAATACTGCGGCGGAATTAATTAAAGAATCAAATGATGAGCCGCTTTCTATAGGGGTTTCTGGTGGGTGGGGGTCGGTAAATCATCTTTAGTCAAAATGATTAAGGCCTCGCTTTTAGAGGCCGAAAAAGATATTGATGATAAACATAAAAAATATATTTTTATTGATTTTAATGCTTGGTTGTATCAGGGATACGAAGAAGCCAAAATAGCATTACTTCAAGTTGTGGCAGATAAACTCTTAGAGGAAGCTAAAAAGAGACAAACTGTTGTAGATAAAGCAGTAGACTTTTTTAAAAGAATAAAGTGGCTGAAAGCAATTCAATATTTATATCCAATGGGGCGTAATGCTGCTATTGGAGCAGCTGTTGGTGGACCAGCAGGAGCATTGATTGGTGCTGGTATAGGTGTTTTTGAAACTAGGGAGCTTCCATCTGCTGAAGGATTTAAAGAAGCTACAGGAAATATAGAAGCATTGGGTAAAGAGTTAGGCAATTTAGTTTCTCAAACCGAAGAATCAACTTTACCAAAAGAAATTGATACTTTGAGAAAGACTTTTTCTGAAATTTTGACTGATTTAGATATTAGGTTAGTAGTTTTTGTAGATGATTTAGATAGATGTTTACCACACACCGCAATTTCAACTTTAGAAGCAATGCGTCTATTACTATTTATGCCACGATCTTCATTTATTATTGCAGCTGATGAAGAGATGATTAGAAGTGCTGTGAGAGTTCATTTCGAAGGGCTTGAAATTACAAATAGCTTGGTAACTAGTTATTTTGACAAACTTATTCAAGTACCTTTAAGAGTCCCTAGGCTTGGTACCAATGAAGTGAAAGCCTATCTCGCTCTTCTATTTGGAGATTTATCCAAAAGAAAAGGACAGTTAACGTCAACAGAATATAACAACGCAAAAGATTTCATTCTCAGTAAGTTAAAGAAACCATGGGAAGGAGGCTTAAGTTATGAAGATCTTAAAACTGCATATGCTAATAAAGAGGAATTGTTATCAAGGCTAAATCTTGCTGAGGATATTTCTAAATTCTTAACAAGTGAAGATGAAATAGCAGGGAATCCACGTTTAATTAAACGATTCATGAATAATTTAATTATTAGAGAAAAAATAGCATCAGCACAAGGGATAGGAATAGATTTCGAATTATTAGTAAAAATTCAATTGTTTGAAAGATGTGCATTACCAAATGAGTTTGAATATTTAAATAAAATTGTTCTTAGTTCGGATGATGGTATTTCAGAAATAATTATAGAAATTGAAGACCAGATAGCAAGTGGTGGGGAAGTTAAGTATCCGACTGAATTTAATAGTGACTTTTGTAAAAAATGGTTTGAAATTAATCCTAAACTTGGAGGTGTAAATCTAAAGCCATATTTATATTTAAGCCAAGATCGATCTATAGATATTGTCCAAGGTCAAGAGTTATCAAATGAAAGCCTTCAAATATTGGCAGCAATTATTGGTGCAAAAAGTTATATGGATCCTTTAAAGACACAAATAAAAAGTTTAAATGCTTATGATGCCAAAGCAATTCTTAAAAGATTAATAAGAAATGCAAAATTAGCGCAATTTACTAAAGAAAGTTTAGCTTGCTGTTTAAATATAACTCGTCATTTTCCTGAGCTTTCACCAGATTTGGCAAATTTTCTTAAAAATTTACCTAGCCAAAAAATTGTAGCGCCATTAGTACCTACGTTTAGAAATGAAAATTGGATTAAAGAAGTATTTGATGCTTGGAATAAAAATCCAGACGTAGAACAACGAGTCAAAACTGCAATAGCACAAAATGGATGAATAATTAAATGGGTACTTCAACTTCTAGTAAAGGGCCACAAGGTGGAATTTCGTTTGATCCTCCATGGTTGGATCAAATTCCAACCAGTGGAGGGCCTGATATAGATACTAATAATAATGTTAATCAAGATGCTAATGATGAACAAAATACTCAAGTAGGCGGAATTTCTCCACCTAGACGTTTTGCTCCCTCCAGAACTCCTATGAGAGAGTTTCTAAAACACGGTGGTCAACAAAATTTTAGAAAAGTTGCCGGAAACTATTCTAAAACTGGAATGGGTGGAGCAAAACAACTTTCTTCTAGAATGAGAGTTGCTACCACAGTTGGCTCAAATTTATTTGGTCTAATACAAAATATAGAAAACATACCCAGTATTCAAAAGTGGTTATCGAGTTTAAATGGTGCAACTCCTAATTTTAGAGAGTTAGAAAACCAAATCATTAATATACTTATACCTGATGGTGGAAGCGTTGATGAGGATTCATGCAGAGATTCTTTATCTAAAGCAATGAGTGAACTTTATGAGACTAACCCAGATATAGACTTACAAAATATTCAACAAAATGAAATATGGTTTTTAATTGAACGTTTTTTAGCAAGTGAGTGTCTAAATCGTTTATGTCATGATATTGGTCAAGTTATGGAAAGCTCAGAATTTAAACCTGAAGTTATTGTGCACAGAATGGATGAGATGAGAAGCTATCTTGAAGCAGATTTAAAAAGTAACTTAGAGGTTTTGAAAACTCATTTAGTTAATCCCTCAAATAGAGAAATTAAAAAAGTTCTTGAAAAAAGTTTAGAAAATACTTTCTCTCTTTATGAGGGTGAAATTTAATGAAAGTTATATGTAAAGATAAATGTGATTTTCTGACACAGTTAGAAAATAATACTTTTAATTTTTGTTTTTTTGACAATAGTGGTCATTCTAATATAGGTACGATTGGTTTAAAGCTGTTAAAAGATTTCAAGAAAAAAGGAATTACGCCTAGTACTGTAGTTTTTGACTTTCTCAGAATTGGTTTAGCTATTAATGCAGCTGATCAAGTGTGTGATAGATCACATAGTCCTGATGGATGGACTAGACAAATAGATTTAGAAGTTTCTTTGTGTGATCCGCAGAAATGGGAAGATAATAAGGAAGATTTGATTAAGCTTTTAAGAAAGCTTACAGGTGATTTTTGGACTCTAAATTTCATTCAATCTACTAAAGAATTTAAATGGGATACACCACATCCATCCAAATTAAAACTGTATCAAGATGCCACCTGTGTATCCTTATTATCAGGGGGGATGGATAGTTTAATTGGTGGAATTGATCTGTGTGAGGAAGGAGAAAAACCTCTCTTTGTCTCACAAGTAGTTAAAGGGGATAGACAAAAACAAATTCAATACGCAAAAGTACTTAAATCCTCAAATCAACATTTTCAATGGAGTCATGCAACTGGTTTAAGATCAAGAGGTGAACGATCTTCAAGAGCTAGGTCAATAGTATTTTATGCATTTGCATTGGTTGCTTCTGAATTATTAAACTCTAATACAACAAAAAAAATTATCGTACCTGAAAATGGGTTTATTAGTTTAAATATCCCTCTCAATCTAGGCCGTTTTGGTAGTTTGAGTACGAAAACAACACATCCAATTGTATTGGAAATATTAGAAAATATATGGAAAAAAGTTGGATTAGATGTGCAACTAGTCAATCCATATCAGTTTATGACAAAAGGTGAAATGATTAAAAATTGTAAGAATCTTGCGCTCTTAAAAAGGCATATATCAACAACTACAAGTTGTAGTCGTTATCTGACTTATGGTTATAAGCATTGTGGTCGCTGTGTACCATGTCTTGTTAGACGCGCAGCATTTAAAGCTGGAGGAATTCCAGACAAAACTAAAGAATACTCTATCAAAAAAATTGCAAAAGGCGGTATTGAAAAAGATGCTAATGATATTGCAGCTGTTGCAATGGCTTGCTTAATGAGACAGAAGAAAGGGGTAAAATACTTTAGTGGGGCTTTAGCATTTGCTGATGCAGAAAATTATACTCGATATGAAAAAGTTGTAGATACAGGTATCCTTGAATTACAGGCTCTACTACAACAACATAAAGTGATTTCATAATATGGATTTGCATTGTCACTTAGATTTGTATCCCAATTCTTTAGAGTTAGCTCACAAAGTTAATGAACGATGTGAGTTTACTTTACTAGTTACAACTAGTCCCAGAGCTTGGATTGCAACTTCGAAAAGAATGAAAATCTTTAATAATATTAAGGTAGCTTTAGGGCTTCATCCTGAAATTGCTCATCTAAAGTATGATGAATTATCTCTATTTCTTGATAACATCAAAAATACTCGTTTTATTGGCGAGATTGGTTTAGATGGTAGTCCAAAATATAAAGATACTTTTGAATTGCAAGCTCAGATTTTTGATAAAGTTATGGCTGAATGTAATTTACACGGCAATAAAGTTATTAGCATCCATTCTAGAGGAGCAGTCAAAGAAGTTTTAAATATCTTACTGAAATACCCTAAATGTGGTAAGCCAATTTTACATTGGTATACTGGTAGTTTAAAAGACCTTCAAATTGCTATTAAATTAGGGTGTAGATTTAGTATTGGATTACAAATGTTAAAAACTAAAAAAGGAATAGAAATTATAAATAATATTCCTAAAGAATTGATTCTTTTAGAAACGGATGGTCCTTTTGTCAGTCTTGATAACAATTTTACATATCCTTGGGACACCGAGAAAATAATTCCTTATTTAAGTGAGGTTTGGGGGGTAAATAAGGACATATGTTGTAATCAGTTAAGAGATAACTTAAATAAATTATTAAAAATTTAAAATAACTAAGTTTATTGGCCTACAAGAGTTCTACCGCGCAAGGCCCCCGTGCCACAACAGAACTTTAATTTTTTGCGCTGATTTAAAGTCATCCACCATTGCGACACAGAGATAAGGGAGCTAAGCCAAATGCTTAGCCCATGTCATTTTTATCGCACCGCCGCATTACACTAAAAAAAGTAGGGGCAAAGTCCTGTGGGAGAGCAGGACTTTGCAAACTGACATGTTCTAGACGTTGCATAAGCTGAGGCGAATACACTTGTTCGAGCCGTTGGTAAATACAGTCGCAACTGGCTTGAGTGTGCCCACCCGACAGGCAAATTTTTTCAAACTCCTGCTGAGTGTGTATGTCACAACCCGAAACGCTGTAATCGCCGACAACGAGGCCTAAAACTAAAATAGTTTTATAAAATTTCATATTATTCTCGTGATGATTTGGGGATATCTCAATGAGAAAAAATAAACCGCTATATTTTAAGTTTTAAAATCATTTTTAAAGGCAATAGTTAACCCGCCTATAAAAGCAATAAAATAAAATGACTTAAATTTTAAAATAAAAATAATTTATAGATTTAAAACTTTAGATAATAGAAAATCTAAATTTTAAATAAATAAAAATTTTATAAGGGAGAGGGGATAACTATATATAGTGGCATGGTCAACTCCTTAAAATATATGGAGTTCTACCACCAAAAATCACCGTCAATTGATTAGGGTGGTAGAACGAAAGAGGGTTGACAGACCGGACATACAGAACCAGCACACCCGAAGGTGTCCCCCTTCCGCCCTACCGCAACGTGAGGGGGACGGTGGTTTTTACACACAGATCTTCCCCTCAGAAGGAGCAAATCTGATGCGCTGTATGTATAGCGGTCTGTCAAAACCGACTGGCAATGTAGGCCAGCGGGACCATAATAATCATAAGTTTTTAACAGGTCAATTCAATTTAAATAAAATATTATAAAAATTTTAAATATAAATTTATATTTTAATTAAACTCAAAAGTTAATCGATTTAAATCGTAAAATTAATAAAAATAATAAAGCTAAACTAAACGTTTAGCCTGCTCTTAAAATGTATAACGGTAATTAATAAATACTCGGTGCTGGTCCCAATCTTTACGCGTCATTCCATTTATTTTTTCACCTAGGTTTGCATTTTCAAACTTTGACTCATAATGCAAAAATGAATAGCGCACATCTAAGTTTTTTACCCACGGCAAGGCATAACTCACCGTAAAGTCAAAGTAACGTTCTTTACCTTCAATATCACTGCTAATGTTACTTTGGTGAGCGCCAAAGCCATAAATATACTTCGCCTCGGTTTTTAAACCTTTCACATAGTCTTTCCAGTTATATTTCAACCGAAGGGCAACGGCGGTTTCATCATTATTGGTAAAGTCGGGGCCAATGGTTGCAGAGGTCGGAAACGGGTTGGTGCCGTGATCTTGCGTTAAAATCGAGTTGCGGGCAGAGTGCACGGCAAAGTTATCTTCAATCCAAAAACCATCAAACTTTGAAACGGCAATGCCACCTTCGAGATTATTCTTGGCCACATTTACATCGACAAAATAACCATTACCGCGGTTGTTAATGTCTTGGCCTTTGACACAATCCAGCTCGGTTTCGGCACCGCATTTAAACAGCTTGCCATCATCACGCGAGAAAAAAGCACCTGTGTTAAATGTCCACACCAAGCCATGCAAGGGAAATTTATATTGAGCAATCGCCCCGTACTTTTTTAAATAATCTTTGCTGTTTAAATACTCGGCATTCACACTCCAGTTTTTGTATTGATACTTGGCACCGAGCAAACCGACATAATCAATGCGCTCGTCATTTTCAGTCACCAGTTTTTCAAATGAGTCCATGCTGCGCGGTTTCCAGCGGTCATAGTAGGCCATGTAAGTCTGTAGCTGATCATTCAGTTGAAACTGCCCACTCGCACCCGAAAAAGTGTCGGGCACCGCGCGGTTATTGGTGCTTTTAAGCAAGAGTGAATCGTGCAATTGGCGACCTAATTTAATTTCGCCTTTGTCGCCGAGTTTTGCCTTGATATAGAGCTGACCTAAAGTGGCAAAGTTTTGATCAAGCTTGCCGTTATTTTCGACCTCTAAAAGCTGAGCGCTTGGCTTACCTGAGTCAAATAACTTGGTGACTGCATAGAGTGAACTATCTACTCCAAGCCAGTCCCACAAGTAAGGTGACTGATAATTTAACTCAAGCCCTAAAGCACTTTGTTCATATTCACTCGACGAAGGCGAAGGGTTGGCAAGCGTGGGGTGGGCAGTGCCTTCATCGTTCCAGTAACGGGTGTTAAGTTTTAATTCTAACTTGCCAAATTGTTGAGGAAGCTCTGCATAAGCATTGCTCACGCTGCCTAAACCAATACAGCCCCATAGCAAATATTTATTCATTTTAAATTCCTTTTTTAAGCATGAATAAGCCCTTTGCCTAACGCTGGGTTAGGCAAGCTTTTTATGAAATGGATGAATTAAGGAGAGAGTTTTTCGAGCACTTGGCCTTTGGTTTCAATGGCGAACAAGAAGGTCACAAGCCCACCAATGAGCGCCACAACGGCAAGCACACTAAACACATATTGAATGCCATAGCCACCAACAACCAGACCCACCATCACAGGCCCAATTGCAGAGCCGGCACGTAGCCAAGCAGTACTAAACCCAATGCCCATCGCACGTAGGCGAGTAGGGTAAAGTTCGGCAGCGTAAAGGTATAAAGAGAATGAAATGGTTTGCAAAATGGCATAGCTCAGCGTTGCTAAAATCACAACTTGCATCGCCGATTTTGCACCTAAAATCGAGAGGCTCATGAGTGGAATAATCGCCAAGAAAAACGCTGCACTGTACCAAGGACGGCGGCCGACTTTATCAATCATTAAGGCACAGATAATAGAGGCAATCACACCCACACCTGAAGTAATCCAGCCATAACCTAAACTGGTTTGCAGCGACAGACCAAAATGTTGTTTGTAAAGAGATGGCAGCCAAGTCACCATGGCATTGTTCACCATATACACGCAAAACCACATGCCCCACAGGGTAAAGGTACGTTTACGGTAAATGCCACGGAACAGCTCGCGCCAGTCGGTTTTTGCCATGCCTTGCGGGTTAATTTCTTTAACCATAGGTTCAGCCAAAGTTTTACCGCTTTTAATGGCACCATCTTCAAAGCTTTTAACCACTTGATCTGCTTCTTTAAAACGGCCTTTTGAAGCAAGCCAGCGTGGTGATTCAGGCAAGAAAAACCGTAAAGGAATCACCAGTAAAGATGGAATTAAGCCTACAATAAACATGACTTTCCAGCCGTAAATTGGCATCAGGAAAAATGCAGCCATGCCTGCAAACATAAGACCGAGCGGGAACAAAACTTCATAGAGCAAGAAAAACTTACCGCGCTTTTCTGCACCAATAAACTCATTAATATAGGCACTTGCAACAGGCACTTCACCACCTGTTCCAACACCTTGCAAGAAACGGAAAATTAACAGCGACATTCCGCTCCAAGCAAACAGACAAGAAATGTCCATTGCCACAAACAGTAAAATGGTAAAAGACAGCACTTTTAAACGACCGACTTTTTCGGCAAGAGAACCAAAGAAGATCGCACCAACCAGTTGCCCGACATAGCCCGCGGCAATGATTGCGCCGACATAGGCAGGCGTTAGGTGCCATTCGGTAATGAGTTGGGGTAAAGCAAAGGCAATCGCAAGAACAGTATAAGCGTCAAAAAAGGTCGCGATACCGATGGTAATTCGCATAAATTGCAATCGACCAGTGACGGGTAGCCGTTCGAGTCTTGCAATAATTTCCGCATTTTTTTGATGATGACTAATTTGTTCTACATCCGCTAGATTTGTCATCTTATATCTCCTTATCACTACATTCCTCGTAGTTTTGTTGTTCTATTTCGCACTACCTGTTCACCACAGTTTGCATGCTTTTTATTATTGTTTTTAAGAGACATGCCCGATGTTTGGCCTCAGGCAGCGTACAGGAAAAAAAGGCTAGCGTATATGCTAGCCCGAATGGAATTTAAGCAACGGCTTGGGTTAAATCGACCTTGCCAATTCCGGCTTGACGCATTGCATCATGAATTTCTTGCTCAGCACCATCAGCGAGTGGAAGCAGAGGCGAACGCACAGTGGCATGGTCCAAAATTCCGCGAGCAACCAATGCATGTTTAAGCGCGACCGTGCCTTCCATGTGTGAACCGCGGTGATAAACATTGCGAGTCACTGGTAATAATTGGTCGTGAATCGCTCGTGCTTTAGCGTAATCTTTGGCTTTACCTGCTTTAATCATTTCAATTAAAAGTTCAGGGGCAATATTGCCATAGCCCACTAAAGCGCCGTCTACATCAAACATGGTGTGAAGCAAATATTCATCGTGGCACGTCAACACCTGTAAGTCTGGACGTTCACGGCGAATAATCGGAATTTCGACATCCCAGCGGCGCATATTACGCACACCATTTTTCATGGCAAACACGCCTGGCTGTGCAGAAATATCGAGTAGAGTGTCTAGGTCGTAAGTGGCCTTCGTTGCATCTGGATATTGGAATAGAATAGATGGCAAACCACTTTCTTCGTAAATTGCTTTATAGCGATCTTGTGGTGCGCCTTTTTGATAGCCAAAACGCAACCAGCCATGTGAAGGGTAAATTAAACCTGCCGAAGCACCCGCGCTGACTGCACGTTTTGCTTCTTCTGCTGCAACCGAAGTACCTTCGAGTGTAATCCCTGCGATTACCGGAATTTTGTCATCTACAGATTTAACAAAGCTTTCGATGACCTGCATCTGTTCTTTTTGCGACAAGAATGTTCCTTCACCTGCATGCCCAAGAACAACCAAGCCTTTCACACCATCAATACTGCCTAACCATGAACCTAAACGTTGAATTGCATCATGGTCTACTTGTCCGTCACGGGTAAAAGGAGTCACAGGTGCTGGGGTTAATCCACGTAAATCTAAACTCATAATCGTACTTCCTATACAGTGTAATTAAATATTCTCTGGTTCTTAATCTGACTTAAATCGTGTTGTAGAGAACATGATTGGAGTATAGAAATAGGTGAGCTATGTAGGAATTACCAATTCTTGAATTTCAGTTATACTGAAAATGTATGGCTCAAAAATGCCTATTTACGATTTAGGAAGAATCGATGAATTATGAATTATGGAAAATATTTTTAGACGCGGTGGAACTCGGTAGCTTAAGTAAAGTCGCGATGCTGCATAATACCAACCAACCGCAAATCAGTCGGCAAATGAACGAGCTTGAAGCGCAATGTGGTGGACGTTTGTTTAACCGAACTGGACGCGGCGTCGAACTCACCGACTTAGGTCAGCATTTACTTCCTAAAATTCGTTCCTGGCTGAACGTGACCGACCAACTGAATAATGAAATTTTGCACTCGACCGACACCCCAATTGGTACGGTGCGCATAGCCAGCTTACCGTCTACAGCACATCCGTTGTTATCGACTTTGTATAAAGTGCTTCAAGAGAAATATCCCCTAATTAAACTTTCAGTACGTGAAGGGCAAGGCGTGCATTTAGAAAAATGGCTAGAAGATGGCAGCGTCGATTTAGCCATACTCTATAGCTTTAACCCAACGCCTAAACAGGGCGATGTTTACCTTACCCAAGCCGATACCTATTTGGTCGGCTGTGAAGGAGATGCACTCACTCAGGCAAATGAAGTCGAATTTAAAGCAGTAAGTGAGTTACCGCTGGTCACGTTTTGCAGGCCAAGTAACTGGCGCAATTTTTTAGACCACATGGCTTATGAAAATGGGGTAGAGCTGAATATTGTTTTTGAAGCCGACTCGATTAGTTTACAAACTCATTTGGTTTCCGAGTCTCGCATGTATACCATGCTGGGGCCTCAAGCTTTAAAAAAAGCCAGCCAATACACTCCAATTCAAGCAGCAAAAATTATTAATCCCGCGCTCAAGCGCTATATTTCTTTGTCTATTTCTAAACATGGCTATTTAACGCCTGCGTGTAAGGCAGTGATGGAAGAAATTAGAAATTTGGCTGATTTGCTTTGAAGAACTTATAACTTTATGACTGGCACTGCTGCATGGTACGCAGCATGGTTTTTACAAAATCACGTGGTACTTCTGGGCTTTGTAGACTTAAACTTCCAAGCTTCTGCATGAGTTTTGGGGAGTATTGACGTTCTAAACGATGATAAATACATGAACAAGCTGCACGGCTATGTCCGGCTGCGACACACTTTGAGTAAAAGTCACGGTGCGCATAATTTTTATAGCCAGCAGAGGCAAACGATACAAATAATAATCCACCTAAAAAAACTAAAAAATTATAAAAAGACATATTCCTTCTCGTCGTTGTTGTTTTCTTTATTCACCACCACAACAGCTACTTGTGCAAAATATTGGCGAAACTCGCGGCCCCATCATAGTGAGAACGATTTTAGAGGTCAAATTGATTTGAAAATGAAAAACATTTTGTGGCCTAAAAAGAGACAAATTGCATTGTTGCTATTTTGAAGACAGTGTTGCGACATTAAACAGTCTATGTTTTTACATGCTTTTTTGTTTTGATAAATACTTTAGCTTTGATTTGTTTTTAAATATTTAAAACATCTTTGTACTGAATTTAATGACTTTAAAATAACAGGATGCTGCTTATGCCAGAGACTTCAATTCAACAAGAAACACAAAGTACATGGGCGCTATGTCGAGATCCTGTTTTACTGACTATGGTCGGTGGGGCAATTGATACCATTGGCTTTATTGCGTTATTTGGTTTTTTTACCGCGCACGTAACGGGTAACTTGGTACTGGCAGGAGCGGCTTTAGTGAAGGGCGGTACAGGTGTCTGGATTAAACTTGCGGCTATTCCATTGTTTATTGTGACGGTGGTGATTACCAAACTGTTAATTGACCGTAGTCAGGCTAAACACAAAACGCTGTCTTATTTATTTTTATTTGAGGCTATTTTTCTCTTTGCCTTTATGGTTGCTGGGCTTTATTTCGAGCCATTTAAAAATGCCGATGCGATTACGGTTGCAATCACAGGTGGTCTCGGTTTAATTGCCTTAGCTATTCGTAATACTTCAAGTAAAACACTCATTAAAAATATTAGCCCAAGTACCATGATGACAGGCAACACCACCCAGCTTGGGATTGATATTGCCAACTTGCTTAAAAATAATAATGAGGCCAATCGGACAAGTCTGTTTAAAAGTGCCAGTATTGTCATTGGCTTTGTTATAGGCGCTTTGATGGGGGCGGTACTGTATGTCTATTTTGACTTTTGGAGTGTAGCGCCGTTTATTTTACCTATCCTTTATTTTTCTTATTTGGCTTCACAGCAGAAGTTTAAACAAGCTTAAACAGTGCGATTGAAAGAGCCTGAATTTAAATAAATTCAGGCTTTTATTATTTCAATAAAGCACCATTGGAGCTGAGCTGAAATTGTTCGGGCACTGCTTTACGGGCATAATGATGAGTGGGGAAATACATTCGCGAAAGGAATGCACAATGACAAAATCCGGCCATTATTTAGTGCTTACTATAATGGGACTGCTGAGCGGTTGTCAGGTCATTCATTTAAAAGAAAGTAATTTAAGCAGTGCTTTAAAAAGTAAAAATGAAAGTATTTTGACTGACAATACTTTAAGTCATCAAACCCAAAACCTGCTGTATTTGGTCAAAGAAAATGAGACGTCTTGCCTGCAAAATTTTAATGTCTGTTTAAATAAAATTCAGGGGTTGTCTGAAAATAGCAGCCGAGAAGAACGCTATGCTGCGCTCAGTGAAATTTATTTGGCAAAAGCTTTAGATGTTGGGCGTAGTAGCCAGTGTAATGTCACTCTTAAAAGTAACAGTTGTGTCGAGCAAGAGCTGGCATTGTTTGATAAAAGCTTGCGCTATAGCTATGTCTATTTGTTTGATTCTGAAGAGTCACCTTTTGATCGGGTATTTGACCATCGACAAAATCAAGTGCGTATTTTTTATAACGTGGCTTTATCAAAACTCATGACCACGTATTTTAATCATTTAAATACGCTTCATTTTCCACCTTTACTAAAAGCAGATGGGCATGAGTACCAAGTCAACTTTGATCATGCCGTAGATGTACAAAATATTGAAGTCGATACCTTTCGCTCTAGCTATAACATGAACTTTTCAGGGTTTAATACCGTCAACCGTAAGGATGGTTTAGGTGCTGAATTTATTGTGGGGCGTAAGGAGCATGATGTAAATCATGGTTTTATTTTAGACCCCGACGCTTTTTATGCTCACCAGAGTAATCCGAATATACATTTACCACGCTTCTTTCCAGTCACGGCTATTGCTTACCCAAAACAAAAGGCCACAGCCGATCAGGTCATTGCTGGGGCAGATTTGGAAATTGCCATGTTTGACCCATACCGACAGGACCGCGTAAAAGTTGAAGGCGTGGACTATCCGCTCACTGCCAACTATTCGGCACCTTATGGGCTTTGGCTATCAAAATATAATCTAGGTGCAGCAGGCTATTGGTCTTTAATTAATAAAGAAGCCAATTTAATCATGCCGCATTTATATATGCTGGAACCCTTTAACCCCAATAAGAAAATTATTGTGTTTATACATGGTCTGGCAAGCAGCCCAGAGGCGTGGGTGAGCCTAACCAATGACATTATGGGCGATGCCGAATTAAGACAAAACTACCAAGTTTGGCAGGTGTTTTATTCAACCAATATGCCAATTTTTGAAAGTCGTTTTCAGATTTACTCTTTGCTGAATCAAGCTTTTCAAAACGTTGCTAAAGACAGTTACGCTGCGCACGATGCAGTGTTGGTTGGGCATAGTATGGGCGGAGTGATTAGCCGCCTATTGGTAAGCGATGCTGATGTTTCAGAGCAAGCCATGCAAAAAATGAATGAAGCACAGCTAAAGCGTTTAAAAGAAAATCCGGTTATTCGAGAGCGTTTTCAGTTCAAAGCCTTGCCTTATTTTAAGCGGGTTGTTTTTGTTTCGGCGCCGCATCATGGTACTGACTACGCTGACCGATGGTTTACCCAAATTGCTCGCCGTATTATTCGTTTACCTGCCGACTTTTTTATTGCGGTTGAAATGAGAGATGAGAAAAATACAAAACTCAGAAAAGGCTTAATTGAAAACGGAGCAAGTAATTTAAGTCGTTCTTCTAACTTTATGCAGTTGACCCAAGCCATTCAGCCATCGTCCAACGTGGTCTATCACTCGATTATGGGCAACATAAATGGCACCACAGATAAGTCAAAAATGAGTGATGGAATTGTGCCTTATCAAAGTTCACATTTAGGTGGGGAGCAGTCGGAGCTGATTATTAAAGGTGGGCATTCGATTCAAACTAGCCCTGAGGCAATTTTAGAATTACGTCGTATTTTAAGATTGCATTTAAAGCAGTCGCAGCCTTCAAAATAGAATTTTTTTTTAGAAACCACTGCTGAAATAGCTCAACAGTGGTTGAAGTGATTAATTAAGCTGGTTTTGTTTGAGCGATTTTTTATGGTCAAAGTAGCTGATTGAAAAAATAACCAAGCCGACCAAATACAGCACACCAGACAACAGAAGTAAGTCTAAACCTGCTGCATAGAGCAACCAAAGTGCATAGATTGAAGCGACACTTGCAATGGCAATATGCGGCGTGCGTTTATGGCGAATGGATTCTTTAAGATAAAACGCCGATACCAGAAAATAAGGCAGCAAAATCATCACAGATGAAATCAATAAAAGCTGGGTGTAGTTTTTATTGAAAAAATACACGGCAATGAGGGAGCCTTGCACCACAATAGTGGTCAGCCATAGTGATGAAATCGGTACATTGTTCTGATTATTTTTTAAAAATAATTTAGGGAATGCACCATTTTTTGCAGCTAGATATGGAATTTCGGTCGCAAATAACGTCCAGCTTAAATAAGACGAAGAAACTGAAATAATCAAGCCGATAGTAATAATGATGGTACCTGGTAGACCGATGAGTTGCTGCAAAATGGTCGCCATAGATGGGTTATGCATGCCAGCAAGGGCTTCACGGCTCACCACACCATAAGCCAATACTGTGACCATCACGTAAAAACTTAATGCCAGTAACACACCTAAAATGGTTGCTTTGCCAATGTCATGACGGTTTTTGGCACGTGATGATAAAACCACCGCACCTTCAATACCGGTAAATACCCAAAGGGTAATCAGCATTAGGTCTTTGACTTGCTGCCAAAGCGGAACTTTTAAAGAGAAGTCATTTAAGTTGAGTTTGAATAAATCAAACTTAAAGGCAATGAAGGTAAAGAAGATGAACACCACCATTGGAATAATTTTGGCAATGGTTGCCAGTAAATTCACAATCGCAGCTTCTTTAATACCTCGGCTTACTAACCAGTGCACCAGCCATACAAAAATGCTTGAGCCAATCAGAGAGTAGAGTGTATTACCTTCACCAAAAATAATGTGGTCTTTGCTGTCGGTAAACATGCCAACGCCTGAAAAGGCAATCACCACATAACCGACAATACCAATGGTGGTACATAACCAATAGCCCCACGCCGAGCAAAAACCGATGAGGTCTCCAAAGCCTTCGCGTGCATAGTTATAAATACCACCATCTAGGTCTGGTCGTTGACGGGTTAAGTGCAACAATGAGAGAGCCAAGAAAATAATGCCGACTCCGGTAATGAGCCATGCAATAAGAAGGGCAGAGCCGTTGGCGACTTGAGCCATATTTTGGGGAAGGCTAAATACGCCTGACCCCACCATAGAGCTAAATACCAGCGCTGTAAGAGACAACAATCCAATTTTGGCAGCAGACATGGTATTTATTCTTTAAAAAATTGAGAAAGTTCAGCAATGTGTTCTGGTCCAATACCGCAGCAACCGCCCACTAAACTTGCACCTGCTTGCTGCCATTGCTTGGCAAAACCTAAATAAGCAGGCGCATCTAGGTCTTTACGAATTTCATCCAGACCATCGTTAGCAGTAGCGCTTTCATCTTGCGGTGGGAAAGCGTTGGCATAAGCACCAATTTGCACAGACTCAGGTATGAGTTCTTTAATTTCATTAATCGCTTGCAAGATCACTTCAGGTTGGCAGCAGTTAAATAACACCGCTTTAGCATTTGACTGCTTTATAAAGTCAGCCACTTGCTGCATATTTTCGCCTGAACGAAGGAGTGCTTGTTCTTGTTTAATTTCATCTTGCAGCGTAAATGACACCCAATAGTCTTTACCATCTTGTGGCAATAACGCGTGTACTGTTTCAACTTCTTTTAAGCAAGATTGAGTTTCAGCGAGCCAAAAATCAACTTCTGGTGCCAATGTGTTAATGATTGGCTCAGCAAGGTTTTTAGCCTGTTCAGGTTGGAACAAGTCAGCGCGATAAGAACCAAATAACGGTGGTAAGCAGCCTGCAATTTTGACATTTTTGCCGCTTTCTTTAACTGCGTTTTTTGCTTGTTCGATGGCAACTTTAATTAAACGTACGCCGTCAGTTTCAAAGCGTTCTTGCCCAATATGAAATGGCACAACTGCATAGTTATTGGTGGTAATGACTTCTGCACCAGCGTTGATAAAGTCGAGATGGACTTCTTTTACTGTTTCAGGTGCTTCAATGAGTGCAAGAGCAGACCATTCTGGTTGACGAAACGGAGCGCCACGGCGGGCCAATTCACGGCCTAAACCGCCATCTAAAATTTTCATAAATATAACGTAAAGGGAGAAAAATAATTCAGCTAATCTAGCGTGTAGATGAATGCTATTCAATCGCTAATATGCTCGTTATATTTCTAAATAAATTAGATTGTTATGAATATTTTTTCTTAAAAGGAATTCTGTAAATGCTGTTCAGTTTTACTGATGAACTTCATGTGAAAATGGAAATATTTTCATTTAGAAATATAGAACCAAATAATCTTATAACGCGCCGTATTGCTGCCAACTTTCACCAGTATGCTGTGTTTTATAATAGGCTTGAAGTTGTTCGAGCTGCGTAAAATGTACGCCTGACCACACCAATAAACTAATGAATATAAGTACTTTAGATAAACTGCGAGCTTTACTTAGGCGAGTAAAAGCCAACACAACAAAAAATAAGGCAGGTAAAAATATAAAGAACTGAATAGGGGAGAAAAATAGATGAGCGGTGCTGAAATATAACGCGACTGCGCTCACGAACACATTTAGAACAGCACATAGTTTTTGATATTTACCGAGCTTAAATGCATAAGCTGTTATGGCAAGTAACACGGCTGAGCTGACATAAATTGCTGTACCGCCAATCATCCACATATAAAACCCGCTTAACAAAAGATAAGCCAGTAGCCAAACAAGTACGAGCTTAAAACAAAACGTTAAGAGGCGAGGTGATGATTTTAAAAGCGTCATGGCAAGTCTAAATATCTCAACTGAGGTCTAAAAAAACAAAAGGACGAATCGAAATTCATCCTTTTGATATTTTACTTATACATCATCAAACTTAGTTTGCTTTTGCAACAGGGGCAGCAGCAGTTTCATCGTTTGCAGCTTTGAACGGAGATGTATAGTTCAAGCCAAGCGTAGAGCTTGTGTACTGACGAACTTTGTCGAGTAACACAGGATCTTTGCTCAAGTCTTGCTTATAAGAAACCACAATTTCATGAAGCTTCTGGTTCCACTTACCTTCAGTTTGCTCTGGGAAAGCTTTTTCAAGTAAGTTAAGCATGATGTATGGAGAAGTCGAAGCACCCGGAGATGCACCTAACAATGCAGTTACAGCACCATCTTTAGAGGCAAAGATTTCTGTACCGAATTGAAGTGTTGCAGGTTTACCTGGTTCTTTCTTGATGATCTGAACACGTTGACCACCTTGGCTTAAGCGCCAGTCTTCAGCTTTCGCATCTGGGTAGTACTTACGAAGTTCATTTAGGCGGTCCTTGTCCGACATCATCACTTGGCTTACCAAGTACTTAACAAGATCAAGGTTTTCTAAACCAACAGTCGTCATTGGTAAGACGTTGTTTTTGTTTGTTGATGCAAGCAAGTCAAGCTGAGAACCATTTTTCAGGAACTTATTTGAATACGTTGCAAATGGACCAAACAATACATATTTTTTACCATCGATATAACGTGTATCAATATGTGGTACAGACATTGGAGGCGCACCAAGTTCAGCACGGCCATATACTTTCGCAGTGTGCTGAGAAGTAATTGCAGGGTTGTCAGTAATTAAGAACTCACCACCTACAGGGAAGCCAGCATATTGTTTTGCTTCTGGTAAACCAGTAAGTTGCAATAATTTAACTGCTGCACCGCCTGCACCGATAAACACAAAACGTGTTTTAACGTGGTCTGTTTTACCAGTTTTCAAATCTTTGAAAGACACCGTCCAAGTTTTGTCATCATTTTGGCTGATGCCAGTCACTTCAGTTGAAGTCTGTAATTTGAAGTTCGGGTTTTGGCTTAAGTGTTTCACTAACTGATTCGTGATTGAACCGTAGTTTACGTCTGAACCAACTTCCATACGCGTCGCTGCAACTTTTTGAGTTGGATCACGATCGTTCATCACTAAAGGTGCCCATTGTTTAATTACAGCTGGGTCTTCAGTAAATTTCATACCTTTGAAAAGCGGGCTTTGAATCATGGCAGCATAACGTTTTTCTAAGAACTGAACGTTATCGCCCCAAACAAAAGCAATGTGTGGAACTGGGTTAATGAATGTTTTCGGTTCAGCTAAAACACCTTGTTTTACCTGATATGACCAGAACTGTTTAGCGACTTCAAACTGAGAAGCAACTTTTTCAGCTTTGGCAATTTCCATCTTACCGTTTTTCTCTTCGGTATAGTTCATTTCCATAAAGCCAGAGTGGCCTGTTCCGGCATTGTTAAAGCCGTTTGAACTTTCTTGAGCAACTTGGTCAAGACGTTCATACATACGAATTTGCCAATTCGGTTCAAGCTCAGTGAAATAAGTACCGAGAGTGGCACTCATGATGCCGCCGCCAACAAGAACGGCATCAACAACTGGCTCATCTTTTGCAGTTTGTACCTGTTTTGACGCAATTGGTCTAAACAAGAAAACAATACCTGCAATTAAAATAAGAATGATTAATACCAGAAGGTATTTCAAAAACTTTTTCATGCAAGGGGAACCTTAAAATAAGTTATTTGAGTCACTTAAGGTGTGAGGAAACCTAGACAGCGTATCCAGACAAAACGGATATAAATGCGAAAATAAAATTCTCCAAAACAGAGAACTTTGAAAAAAGAAAAATTACTTGGGATTATCGCAAACACTCTATATTTTAGACTAATTTTGCATTGACAAGACAATTTTTATAATAAATGGGTTCTATTAAAATCATAAATATGATTTATATTTGATCAAATTAGGCTTTTATAAGATTATTTTTAGATTTTATTTTAATTTAAATAATTGAAATTTAATAAATAAAATAATATTGATTAAACTTAAATCACTTAATAGTAATATGCCTATAAAAATAAATTAATTTTTATTTCATACCCGATTTATGTAAATGTTCACCTTATAGTCGATTATTTTTTGTCATACATAGTTCTTATTAATGCTTCTGCGTTACGTATTAAATTTAGGGCATATTCCTATATAAGAAATATGCCCTAAATGGTTTTATGAAGCTACATAGAAAGGTGCAGTTGAACGTGGTAATGCTTCACGTCCACGAATTTGGTCTGCAATTTTCTCAGCTATCATAATGGTGGTTGCATTTAAGTTACCGGTAATAATGAGCGGCATGATTGAGGCATCAACCACACGCAAACCATTCATACCGTGTACGCGGCCTTGACCATCTACAACAGCCATTTCGTCTTCGCCCATCTTACAGCTACAAGACGGGTGGTAAGCTGTTTCTGCATGGTTACGAACAAAGTCATCAAGCTCTGCATCTGTCTGCAAATGTTTGCCCGGACTAATTTCATCACCACGATATGGATCAAGCGCAGGTTGCTGCATGATTTCACGCGTAATACGGATTGCATCACGGAACTCACGCCAGTCTTGTTCAGTCGACATGTAGTTAAACAAGATACTTGGGTGCGCAAATGGGTCTTTCGATTTAAGTTTGATACGACCGCGTGAAGGCGAACGCATTGAACCCACGTGTGCTTGGAAGCCATGTTCTTTTACAGCATTACTACCGTTGTAGTTAATAGCTACGGGTAAGAAATGGTATTGAATGTTTGGCCACTTAAACTCATCCGAACTACGGATAAATCCACCCGCTTCAAACTGGTTACTTGCGCCAATACCTGTACCATTAAATAACCACTCGGCACCAATGGCAGGTTGGTTATACCATTTTAAAGCAGGGTATAAAGAAATGGGTTGCTTACATTTATACTGTAAGTACATTTCCAAGTGATCTTGCAAGTTTTCACCCACGCCCGGCAAATCATGAACCACATCAATGTCCATTGATTTTAAGAAGGTACTTTGACCTACGCCTGAGCGCTGTAAAATTTGCGGTGACGCAATTGCGCCTGCACAAAGTAATACTTCGCGTTTAACCAAGGCGCGTTGCAAGTTGTTTTGGTCGGCACCAATAATATATTCAACACCAATCGCTTGCTTTTGATTAAACAAGATTTTGTTGGTCGTTGCATGAGTTAAAATAGTCAGGTTTGGGCGACCTTTCGCCATATCCAAATAACCACGTGCGGTACTTGAACGACGGCCGTTAGGCGTAACCGTACGGTCCATTGGACCAAAACCTTCTTGCTGATAACCATTTAAGTCATCAGTACGTGGGTAACCTGCCTGTACACCTGCTTCAACCATGGCATGGAACAGCACGTTGTTGCCATTTTTTGGTGTAGCCACTGATACAGGACCGCTATCACCATGGTAGTCATTGCCACCAATGTCACGAGTTTCGGCTTTTTTGTAGTAAGGTAAACAATCGGCATAAGTCCAGTTTTCAAGGCCTTTATGGGTCGCCCATTGTTCTAAATCCATTGCGTTACCGCGGATATAGCACATACCATTAATTAAAGATGAGCCACCTAAGCCTTTACCACGACCACATTCCATACGACGGTTATTCATATGTGGCTCTGGATCAGTTAAATAAGCCCAGTTATAGCGACGACCTTGAAGAGGGTAGGCCAAAGCTGCCGGCATTTGTGTACGGAAATCCAAGCGATAATCTGGTCCACCTGCTTCTAGCAGTAAAACGGTGGTATCTTTGTCTTCAGTAAGACGCGCAGCGAGTACATTTCCGGCAGATCCTGCGCCAATAATAATGTAATCATATTCTTTAATATTCATAACTATCCTTTTTTTACTAACAGTTTGCCTGAGCAATCTATAAAGACTGCTCGGCATATGTGATTTAGGTTGAAGTGTTTAGAGCGATTGAGGCATTAAAAAATGCTTTGATAATCGCCAAGTTCAACTTGAATAGATTTGATACGGGTATAGTGCCCAAGCGTGGTTAAGCCATTTTCGCGGCCTACACCAGATTGCTTGTAGCCACCGACTGGCATTTCGGCAGGTGATTCACCCCAAGTGTTAATCCAGCAAATACCAGCTTCAATTTGGTGAATAATGCGATGAGCGCGGCTAATATCTTGAGTGACTACGCCAGCAGCTAAACCAAAGGTCGTGTCGTTGGCACGTTGAATCACTTCTTCTTCGGTTTCATAGCTTAAGATGCTCATAACCGGTCCAAAAATTTCTTCTTGAACAATCGCCATCTGGTCAGTGCAGTCGCTAAATACCGTTGGTAGTACATAAGCGCCTTTGGCAAGTTCGCCTTCGGTCGCACGACCACCACCAATTAATACTTTAGCGCCTTGTTGTTTGCCCGACTCAATGAAAGACAACACTTTTTCCATATGAGGGAAGCTAGTGAGCGGGCCGAAGTTTGTGTCTTCAGCCATTGGATCACCAATGCGAATGCGTTTTACACGCTCTACAACCGCTTTTTCAAAGTCGGCTAAACGTGATTTTGGAACAAATACACGTGTACCGTTGGTACATACTTGACCTGAGCTAAAGAAGTTCGCCATAACCGCAATGTCTGCGGCACGGTTAAGGTCAGCATCTTCACAAATAATGAGTGGTGACTTACCACCAAGCTCCATAGTCACTTCTTTAAGGGTAGAGCCAGCAGCGCTTGCCATCACTTTTTTGCCAGTTTCTACGCCACCCGTGAATGAGATTTTTTCAATCACAGGATGTTCAGTGAGCCATTGACCAATTTCACGACCAGCACCTTGTACCACGTTGAATACGCCGTCTGGTAAGCCAGCTTCTGTATAGATTTCTGCAAGTTTTAATGCAGTAAGTGGAGTTGTTTCGCTTGGCTTGAAAATCATGGCATTGCCGGCAGCAAGAGCAGGGGCAGATTTCCATAAAGCGATTTGGATTGGATAGTTCCACGCACCAATACCTGCAACCACGCCTAAAGGTTCACGGCGTGTATAAAAGAAACTTGATTCGCGAAGTGGGACTTGTTCACCCTGAATAGCTGTTGCAAGTCCGGCGTAGTATTCGAGTACATCTGCACCAGTCACAATATCGACGGTAGATGTTTCGCTATAGGCTTTACCGGTGTCGAGTGTTTCAAGACGGGCAAGCTCATCATTACGTTCACGGAGAATATCGACAGCACGGCGTAAAATACGTGAACGCTCCATAGCGGTCATGGCTGCCCAGATTTTTTGTCCTTGTTGAGCACTTTTTACAGCAGCTTCAATATCTTGTTCAGATGCCTGTTGAAGAGTCGCGATTGTTTCGCCGTTGGCAGGGTTAATACTATTAAATGTTTTACCACTGGTTGCTTCAACGTAGCGTCCATGGATATACAGTTGATAAACTTGTACATCACTCATTTTGTCTCTCCTGCAAAGGCTTGTTCGCAAATTGCAATTGCGTTTTTACATAATCGTAAGCAATGGAACGGGCCAGTTCGCTGTCAAATTCGTTGTGACGGCTTAAACTGCCACGTAGCCATAATCCATCAATCAATGCTGCCAGACCTCTTGCGGCAACACTGGCCTGTTGTTCATCCATTAACTTGAGAAAATAAAACTTCAAGTTGGAATACAGGCGTTGATCATTAATCTTTTGCAAACGGCTCAGGTCCGGTACATGCATACTTGCAGACCAAAAGTCTAACCAGACCCGCATTGCTTTTTCATTTACCTGACTAATGTCAAAGTTAGAGTCAATAATTGCCTTAATCTGGCTTTCCGGATGCGAATCTGCTTCTGCTCTGTACTGTTCGGTTTTCCGACGCAACACATTGAGCATTTCTTGCATACAGGTATTTATTAACCCTTGTTTGTCGCCAAAATAATGGCTGACAATACCGGTCGACAACTCGGCTTTTTTTGCAATTTGTGCAATGGTGGTATTGGATAACCCCACTTCATAAATTACGTCGAGTGCAGCGTTCATAATCTCTTCACGGCGCACATGCTCTGGTTTTACTCTGCGTTTTGTCATGATTTTCCACATCAGCACTTTTAGGGGTGCTTTAAATTCAGCATGTTAACTTGCAGAGCATCATAGCACTTTTTTATCATACTTGTTATTGATTGAACGTTCAATCAATAACAAGTATGATGTGTAAAAATCAATGAATTTTTGAATCTGACTTCGGGGAAGAAGAGGTAGAATCAGAAGTTCTTACGGATAGGATGATGCGCATAAGTCCGGTACTTATCACGTTATTTTGGAAAAAATACACCGATTGCAAGGAGCAATAAGATGGTGTTGAAAAGTGATGGATATTCTTCAGACCATATTCGGTTAAATCGTTTTGTATTTTGGAGTTCGGCAGTCAGTATCGGCATTTTTGGCCTATTATTTGTACTGTTTCCAGAAAAAAGTCAGTTTTGGCTGACCTATGTGCAAGAGCAGGTAAACCACTTTTTCGGGTGGTATTACATGTTGGTGATTGTGCTGTGTTTAGGCTTTGTGGCTTGGCTCGCCTTCTCAAAAGTGGGACAGATTCCTTTAGGAAAAGACCACGACAAACCTGAGTTTGGCTATTTGGCTTGGACCTCAATGCTGTTTTCGGCAGGTATTGGTATCGCGCTACTTTATTATGGTGTTGCTGAACCTGTTGACCATTTTCTAAGACCACCAGAAGGTGAGGCAGGTACTGTTCAGGCCGCCCGTAATGCTATGACCTATAGCTTTTTGCACTGGGGAATTCATGGCTGGGTACTTTATGCCTTGCTAGGTGTGACATTAGGTTATTTTGCCTTTAGACAAGATTTACCACTCGCACTACGCTCGGCGCTCTATCCAATTTTTGGAGAGCGAGTACATGGTCTAGTTGGCGATTTTGTTGATGGCTTTGGTATTTTAGCAACTGTCATTTCATTAGTGACCAACTTAGGTATTGGTGCTTTGGTGTTGGTTTCAGGTATTTGTTATTTAATTCCTGAAATACCGCATAGCTCTGCAACTTTAATCACTGCAGTTTTAATCATGATGTTTGTGGCGACAGTCACTACAGTGATCGGGATTGAAAAAGGCTTGGCATGGTTATCGCGTATTAATTTACGTTTACTCTATGCTTTGCTTTTATTTGTATTTTTAACCGGACCGACTAACCATTTGTTAAATGGTCTTGTACAAAATACGGGCGATTACCTTAATAATTTTATGGGTAAAAGTTTTGATATGTATTTATACAATCAAAAAGCCAGTGGCTGGTTGGGTTCATGGACTGTGTTTTATTGGGCATGGTGGATTGCTTGGGCACCTTTTGTAGGAATGTTTATTGCCCGAATTTCCAAAGGTCGAACCATTCGTGAAGTGGTTTTAGGTGTATGCCTCATTCCATTAGGTTTTACCTTGGCTTGGATCTCGATTTTTGGAAATACTGCAATTCATTTTATTCTTAACCAGAAACAGAAAGTTTTAGGTGATATGGTTTTAAGTGACCCTGCGTTGTCATTATTCAAATTACTCGAATATCTCCCGTTTAATCCGTATATTGCCGGGATTGTTGTTGTAATTTGTTTCGTTTTATTTTTGACACCGGTTGGGTCTGGTACACTAATGATCGCCAATTTGTCCTCGAAAGGGGGCACCAGTGATAGTGATTCACCGATCTGGTTACGCATCTTTTGGTCTGTGGTCATTACCATTGTAAGTATCGGCTTATTATTAGCAGGTAGTTTTAACTCCATGCAAAGTGCAGTGGTGTTATGTGGCTTACCATTTTCTGTGATTATTTTGCTTTATATGTTTGGCCTAGCCAAAGCCCTAAAGCAAGATGATTTTGACCCGAATGTTGCGAAAAAGCAGTTAGCTATTTCAAAAGACATTTCTATTCCATCGAATTGTGACCAGAACAAAGTGACCGAGGTTTTATAACCTTGGTTCATCACATTTATTTATATTTTTTGCGTTCAAAGCAGTCTTTTCATTATTGTTAAATAGTGAAAAGACTAAATTGAATATTTTATTTTTCTTCTATTCCTTGAGGATTGTATGGCAACAGATAATCCAAGAGCAGTTGATGATTTAACATTATCTAAATCTAAAAAAGACCCGCTTAACCGTGTGGTTTTTTATATTTCAGCTCTAATCATTTTAATCTTTTCTCTCGTTACTTTTTTATTTAACGATTTCGCAAATCGAACCATTAACACCGTTCTTGCGTGGGTAACGTCAACCTTTGGCTGGTATTATTTACTGGCTGCTACGCTGTATATGGTGTTTGTAATTTTCATTGCCTGCTCACGGTATGGTGAGATTAAACTTGGCCCTAAACACTCAAAGCCTGAGTTTAGTTTACTGAGTTGGTCTGCCATGCTGTTTTCGGCAGGTATTGGTATCGATTTAATGTTCTTCTCGGTGGCCGAGCCATTATCTCATTATATGCAGCCACCTGTTGGCGTAGGCCAGACCTATGAAGCGGCACGCCAAAGTATGGTGTGGACGCTGTTTCACTATGGTTTGACCGGATGGTGTATGTATGCCTTGATTGGTATGGCACTCGGTTATTTCAGTTATCGCTATAACTTACCGCTTACCATTCGTTCTGCACTTTACCCAATTTTCGGGAACAGAATTAATGGGGCAATTGGCCATAGTGTAGATACTGCTGCCGTCATTGGGACAATTTTTGGTATTGCGACCACCTGTGGGATTGGCGTGGTACAGCTGAATTATGGTTTACATGTTTTATTAGGACTGCCAGAGAATATCTGGATGCAGTTTGCACTGATTGCCATTGCGGTCGGTATTAGTATTATTTCAGTGACATCCGGGGTGAATAAAGGCCTTCGGATTTTGTCTGAAATCAACATTTATGTATCGATTGGTCTTTTACTGTTTATTTTGTTCTTGGGCAATACCGAGTTTTTACTCAATGCGCTGGTACAAAATATTGGTGATTATTTAACTCGCTTCCCAACCTTAGCCTTACAAAGTTTTGCTTTTGAGCAACCTAAAGATTGGATGAGCAGTTGGACTTTGTTCTTCTGGGCATGGTGGATTGCTTGGTCGCCATTTGTAGGGTTGTTTTTGGCTCGTATTTCTAGAGGCCGTACTATTCGCGAGTTCGTGTGCGGGACTTTAATTATTCCTCTGCTATTTACCTTAACGTGGTTATCCATTTTTGGTAATAGCGCATTGCACAGCGTTATTTTTGAAGGCAACCAAACTTTAGCTGCAACGGTATTATCTAATCCGGCACATGGTTTTTATGACCTGTTAGCGCAGTACCCGGGCTTTACCTTCATTGCTTCAGTCGCAACAGTGACTGGCCTTTTATTCTATGTAACTTCTGCCGATTCGGGGGCACTTGTTTTAGGTAACTTCACGACCAAGCTTACCCATATTGATAATGATGCGCCGCGTTGGTTAAGCGTGTTTTGGGCAATTGCGATTGGGTTATTAACGCTTGCTATGCTGATGACCAACGGGATTACCGCTTTGCAAAATGCGACCATTATTATGGGACTGCCGTTTAGTTTCGTGATGTTCTTAGTGATGGCGGGGCTTTATAAGTCACTTAGACTTGAAGACTACAGGCATGCAAGCCGAAGTATGAACGCAGCACCTGTGGTGGGTAACGTCGACATTCTCAATTGGAAACAGCGTTTGACTCGGGTTATGCATCATCCGGGAACCTCCGAAACCAGACGTATGCTCGATACAGTTTGCAAACCTGCTGTTCAGGCCGTAGCTGACGAACTCATTAAACAAGGTATGAACGTAGATGTGCAGCAAACCCCACTTGAAGATGAAGAGGCGCTATATCACCTCGATATCACCATTCATTTGGAAGAAGAGCAAAACTTCGTGTATCAGATTTGGCCAGTCCGTTATAGCGCGCCTAACTTTAGTCAGCGTGTAAAACGAGGCAAACAGTTCTATTACCGTCTCGAAACCTATCTTTATGAAGGTTCTCAAGACAACGACCTTGTGGGTTACAGTAAAGAACAGGTTATTAATGACATTTTAGATAAGTATGAAAGACATATGACGTTCTTGCATATTAATCGTATTAGCCCTGGGAATCGTCCATTATTCCCAGATCCACAAGCTTAAGGGGAATATGCATGGTTTCACCATATCTGCATTCTTTTGCTTTATTTTTCTCTTTGCTCAATCCTTTTTTAATGAGCATTTATATGATTGGCCTCATCCGCCATTCAGAAACCAAGGTATTTAACAAAGCCTTAATTCAGGGGAGCTTGATTGCTTATATCGTCTTTATGTTATTTGCATGGGGCGGTGAAGCAATCTTTAGTAAATACCTGAATGTACGCTTTGAGGCTTTCCAGATTTTTGGTGGTCTTATCTTTTTGGTGATTGGCTATCGCTACGTGTTTCAGGGAGCCGACACCATTGGTGAAATGCGCGGTGCTCCTGAGCATTTAGCTGGAACCATCGCGATGCCTTTTATGATTGGGCCGGGTACCATTAGTGCGGCTGTGGTGACAGGTATTGAAATGTCGATTGGTGCTGCGGCACTTGTGATCGGATTTACCATGTTTTTAACATGCAGTATTTTGATTTTGATGAAATTTTCACATGATCATTTACGCTACAAACATGCAAAATACATCGATCGCTATTTTGATATAGTCGGGCGTTTATCTGCTTTATTAATCGGTACGATTGCTGTTGATATGATTATTAATGGTATTACCGGACTGATCCATAAAGTATAGTCAGGCTCATATAAAACGATGCTATGTCATTTAAAATGGAACAAAATGGCATAGCATCTTTTGATTATTTTTGACCGCTCAATAACTTTTTATTTAAGAAAAACTAAAAAATTATTAAAAATAATAGTTTAAAAAATATTCGTTCAAAAAAAGAATTAACAATATTAAAAAATACGATGCTATGTAGTGGATTTAAGCATGTTTTTTTTGTGAATTATCAACCATAATGTTTTCTGAGCTTGTTTGAGACAGAGTTGAGTCATGCCTACATTAGATGAAATGACAACCGTAACTGATGATCAGTCAGAATTAACCATGTCAGTTTTAATGACGCCGGACATGGCAAATTTTTCAGGTAATGTTCATGGTGGAACAATTCTAAAGCTGCTAGACCAAGTGGCCTATGCTTGTGCAAGTCGTTATTCAGGCAGCTACGTCGTAACGTTGTCTGTAGATAAAGTAAATTTTAAAGAACCGATTTATGTGGGCGAACTCGTTACATTTTTAGCGAGTGTCAACCATGTGGGCCGTACTTCAATGGAAGTGGGTATTCGTGTAGAAGCACAGAATATTCAAAAGCGTACCGTGCGCCACACCAATAGCTGTTATTTCACGATGGTTTCGGTTGATGAGAATGGTAAACCTCGTGAAGTGCCTCAATTAAAACTCGATACAGAGTGGAAACGCTGTCGATTTGAAGCGGCAGAACACCGCAAGGTATTACGCCTACAAGAAAATCATAATCCTTCTTGTAGCATGTATAAGAAAACTTCTTAAAAAGAAAAACGACTAAAATAAAAAAGATCGAACCGCAGCATGGTTCGATCTTTTTTTATTCACTGAAATTCAACTTCCTGTTTCGTTTCAGCAAAATTATCTCTGAGCTTGGAGGAGAGTACAGAGATAATTATTGAGCAGCAGGAGCAGCTTCAGAAGCAGAACCTACCGCTTCAGATGCAGCATTTGCAGTGTTTGCTTGTTCTTGAGTTGAAACTACAACTTTATCTTCTGCTGGAGCATGAACTTTATCATGTTTAGAAGCAGCAAAAGTTGAAGCAGCAGTTAAAGCTAGGGTAGTAGCGAGTAAAGTTTTAGCTAATTTCATTTTATGGCATCCTTAAATTCATTAAAAAATAAATCAAACCTAATCGTTCAACCTAACGGAGATAAAACATGTATGGCTGAATGACTAAGCTAGGACACATGCTAAGCCGAGCTTTGGATTACATCAATTAACTTAACAATCTATTACGCCTATCTTAACAATATGAAATATACGGGCCGTTTATGTGCGTCTACTGTAAAATTAAAGCGCTAGTTGAACGCTAAAAATGTGAAAGAATATTTCTTGTTGAGTAAAAAAAAGCCAAATTGTTTACGTAAACAAAACACTCTGGCATGAATTATGAATGCCTATAAATAGAATATTCCGTTTAATTCTTTTTTATCTAAAGTTAATTTAAATAATTGATGAGATTTATGTCACATAAAGGTTGTTTTAGCCGGATAATTGAAAACTATAGCTTCAAAATGAAAAAACATTTTCATAGTAGTTAAACAGTGATATACCTTTTTTAGTTTTTAAACCTTGTTGATTTGAGCCACCTGTGAAAATTTTTGCCCAAAAAACTGTTCCTACCCATATTATTTCAGGGTTTTTAGGGGCAGGGAAAACGACGTTATTGCAGCATTTGTTAAGTCAAAAACCCAAAAATGAAGTGTGGGCGGTCTTAATGAATGAGTTTGGGCAAATTGGAGTTGATCAACAGCTCTTACCACAAGATCAGGGCTATGCAGTAAAGGAATTATTGGGCGGCTGTTTATGCTGTAGTAGTCAACTCCCAATGCATATTGCTTTGGCTCGCTTGTTAAGTGAACAAAAGCCAGACCGACTTTTTATTGAACCTACTGGGCTTGGGCACCCTTCGCAATTATTTGATCAGTTAACCGAACCGCATTGGCAAAACAGCTTGGCTATGCGTGCATTGGTTACAGTTGTCGATGGTAGCCGTTTGCATGACACCAATTGGGTTAAACAAAATCTGTATGAAGATCAGTTAAAGGCTGCACAAATTGTAGTGGTCTCTCATGCTGACACCATGACTTTTGAAGATGAACAGGCACTGGTTGAGCTTAAAGAAGAATACCAGCCTTATCAGCAGCAATGGCTAAAGACCGAGCATGGTCTACTTGAACTAGCACAAATTGATGTGCCTGCTCGTTTAACTGCACGCTCTATACAACCTTTACTGAAGCTTCAAAAACAAATGACCGAAGCTGAAGTTGGTAAAGAAATTCATCAATTGCCATATCACTATGTTGAGTCGGCACAAGGTTATATTGTGGCGGGTTGGAAATTACCTAAACGTTGGAAATTTGAATTTTATGCTCTGCTCGATGTGTTATGTGCACAGAAAGACTGGCTACGTATTAAAGGAATTTTTAATACAGATCAGGGATGGAAGACCTTTAACTTTAATCCTGAACAGTTTAACTATAAGTCTGGTGAAGAAGGGATTGATAATCGTATTGAAATGATTAGTCAACATGACCACGACTGGCTGGCCTTTGAATCTGAATTATTAGACTGCAGAATTGCTGAATAGAGAATATTGAAAAGATACTTCAATATTCTCCATAAGAAATTCAATTTTTTATATCAAGTACTTGTTTTGCTTGTGCATGGTCGATGTCTTTTTCCCAATGGGCAATGACTACGGTCGCAACACAGTTACCAATGAGGTTGGTACAGGCACGGATAATTCCGATAAACCAGTCTACAGACAGTAAAAGTACTAAACCAATTGCAGGTAAGCTTGGAATGACTGAAAGTGTTGCAGCAAGAATCACTAAGGCAGATCCCGGAATACCGTGTGCGCCTTTAGAGGTAATGAGTGAAACCAGCAAAATAGCCAACAAGTCATGCATAGAAAGATCGATATTGCAGGCCTGTGCAATAAAGATCACCCCTAGAGTTAAGTAAATTGAAAAGCCATCTAAATTAAAAGAATAACCGGTTGGGATGACCAGACCGACTGTTGAATCTTTAATACCTAGGTTTTTAAGCTTTTTCATGACTTGAGGAAGTACCGAGTCAGAAGAAGCAGTACCTAAAACAATCGCGAGCTCATCCTTAAAATAACCCACAAACTTGAAAATGTTCAGGCCGGTAAGCTTTAGAATTGAACCTAAAACAATCACAACAAATAAAATGCAGGTTGCATAAAAGAGTAAAACCAGATAACCGAGTTGCAGGAGTGAATCTGATCCAAATTTTGCAGTGGTATAGGCAACTGAACCGAATACACCAATTGGAGCTAGGCGAATAATCAGTCCCATAATTTTAAAGAAAACTTCAGAAAAAGCTTCAAGTGCCTGACGTACCAGTTCTGCTAAATGTTTAGGAATTAAAAGGAGAGAAACACCAAACAAAATCGCAATGAGTAAAATCTGTAAAATATCGCCGTTGGCAAAAGCAGCCGTAAATGTTTTAGGAATAATATTAAGCAGAAAGTCCGAACCCGTATGCATGTCGTGAGCACGGTCGGTATAGGTACTTAAATCTTTAGCGTCTAAATGGCTAATATCAATATTCATGCCGACGCCCGGTTTAAAGACATAAGCAACAATAATTCCCAAAATTAAAGCAATACTGGTGACTACTTCAAAATAAAGAATGGTTTTTGCACCGACTTTGCCCATTTTTTTAATATCGTTTGCACCATAGATTCCCAGTACTACTACACAGAATACAATTGGAGCAATCAACATTTTAATGAGAGAAATAAAACCATCACCAAGAGGTTTTAAAGCTAGGGAGAAATCATGAAAAGCAAGACCCACTGCAATACCAAGGAAGAGAGCGCAAAGGACTTGTAGAAATAAACTACGTTTAAGTTTTTGCCACATAAGTCATCAAATCAAAAGAGAGGAATACACCCCTTTAAAGCAAAAAGCCCGCCAACTTTGTAAGTACTCGGCTGTTTTGGAATAAGATGCAAATGAAGCATGAAAGAAGTTTTGTATTACTGAGTTTTTTCTATAATTTTTTAATTAAAATCGAGTATTCTTAGCGCCAAATTTTTGGACATCTCAACTATGGCGCTTAAAGCAACAATTTATAAGGCAGACTTGAATATTGCCAATATGGATGACCATATTTATGGCGATTATCAATTGACTCTTGCCTTGCATCCTTCAGAAACTTTAGAACGATTAATGGTTCGTGTTATGGCATTTGCACGCTTTGCCAGCGATAGTCTTGAATTCACCAAAGACCTTTTTGAAACCGATGAGCCGGCACTTTGGCAAAAAGACTTAACAGGGCAGTTAGAAACCTGGATTGAAGTTGGTTTACCATCTGAAGATAAAGTCAGAAAAGCGAGTGCCCGTTGTAAAACTGTGGCAATTGTTGCCTATGGTTCCCAAGTCGAAGACTGGTGGAAGAGAAACAGTAAAATTAAAACACTGGGTAATGTTCAGGTATGGCAAATCGCGCCTGAAAGTACAGCAGAGTTAGAACAACTTTGTGAACGTACGATGCAGCTACAGTTAAATGTTATGGATAACGAATGGACTTTGTTAAGTGACAAGGGCCAAGCAAATGTGGTGTGGACACAATTACAGTAAAACTGAAAAGCGCAACAAATTTTACAACTTCACTTGCTAGACTAAAGATTGAGTCTGAGCTGTGAAATTAAATGAAACGGAAATGTTATGATCACTGAATTAGAAATTATCGATTTAAAAGTAGGCGAAGGTAAAGAAGCTGTTAAAGGTGCCTTGATTACCACTCACTATACAGGGTGGTTAGAAGATGGTACTAAATTTGACTCTTCTATTGATCGCGGAAATTATTTCGAATGTGTCATTGGTACAGGCCGTGTGATTAAAGGTTGGGACCAAGGCATCATGGGAATGAAAGTTGGTGGTAAACGTAAACTTATTGTTCCTGCGCATTTGGCTTATGGCGAACGCAAAATGGGTAAAATTATTCCGGCAAACTCAAACTTGATTTTTAAAATTGAATTGTTTGATGTAAAAACTCGTGATGAATGAAATCAAAATTTTACCGTTTGATTTTTTTATATAAGCTTTAAATATGAATATATTCGTTATTTATATTTTAGCTTTTTGAATATTTAAGATTATTTTCAGTTTATTTCATTATAAAGGTGAACTGAAAAACTGTTCTTTTGGGGCAGTTTGAGCTTAAGAACTAAATAAATAAGAGTTTTAGTTCTTAAGTTTAAATTTCACATAAATAATCTATATTGCTATTGAGACGCTATTTCATGATTACCCGTTTTGCATCTCCTTTGTTGAATCTAACGCTTGGCTTAGCTTTAGCAGGCTTGTCAGGTATGGCACTAGCTAAGCCTCCTAAAATAGATGCTTCAGAACTTACTGTTATTGGCTATCATGAAATTACCGATACTAAAAATGCCTTAATTCCTCAATATGCAGTGACCACAAAACAATTTGGTGAGCATATCGATTGGCTGCAAAAAAATGGTTTCCATTTTATTACTGTAGATCAGTTGATTCGTGCTCATCAGGGCAAAGCTGCACTGCCGACCAAACCAGTTTTATTAACCGTAGATGATGGTTATCAGTCTTTTTATCAAAATGCCTATCCAGTTATTAAGGCTAAAAAAATCCCGGTAGTGCTTGCTGTTGTCGGTTCATGGCTAGAGCCAAAAGCAAATCAAAAAGTAGATTTTTCTGGCGAAGAAATTTCACGTGATAAAATCTTAAGCTGGCCTGAACTTAAAGAAATGCAAGACAGCGGTTTTGTTGAAATTGCAAGCCACAGCTATCATTTACACCGTGGTATTACTGGTAACCCTCAAGGCAACTCTGAACCTGCGGCGACAACTCGTTTTTATGATGTAAAAACTAAAACGTATGAAAATGACAGCCAATATCAGGCCCGAATTTATAATGATTTAAAAAAGAATAATCAGTTGCTTAAAGAACATGGTATACGTTCACCACGTATTATGGTGTGGCCATATGGTCGCTATAATATGCAAACTGTTCAAATTGCTAAAAAGCTTGGTATGCCAATTACTATCACACTTGATGATGGGGCAGATCATGCAAAACAGTCTCTACAAAATATGAGTCGTATTTTGGTAGAGGGTGGAATGAGCACGAATGATTTAGCTCAAGAAATTAAAAATCGTGAGTTAAATTTAACGGATAATAATCGACCGCAAAAAATCATGCATGTGGATCTCGACTATATTTATGATCCAGATCCGCAACAGCAAGAGCGTAATTTAGGTAATTTACTCGACCGTATTAATGCAATGGGTGTAAATACAGTTTATTTGCAGGCTTTCTCTGATGCAGATGCGAATGGTTCTGCCGATATGGTATACTTCCCAAATCGACATATTCCTATGCGTGCTGATTTATTCAACCGTGTTGCATGGCAAATTCAAACACGTACTCCTGTAAGCCGTATTTATGCGTGGATGCCATTATTGGCATGGGAACTACCAAAAACTGATCCAGTATCAAAAGACTTGGTTGTGACCCAACAGGATAAGACGAGTGGACACCTCAATATGGGATACATTCGTTTAAGTCCTTTTTCACCAGAAGCGCGTCAAACTATCCGTGAAATATATGAAGATTTAGCAAAATCATCGTCTTTTAATGGAATTTTATTCCATGACGATGTGACCTTGTCTGATTATGAAGATGCAAGTCCAGATGCTTTAAAAGCTTATGCAAAACAAGGCTTACCAACAGACTTGGCAAAAATTCGTGCGAATGACGAAGATTTGCAAAAGTGGACTGCATTTAAAACAAGATATTTAGATGATTTTGCAATGCAGCTTGTTGATGAGGTTCGTCAATATGAACCGTTCCTGTTAACAGCACGTAATTTATATGCGCAAGTGGCTTTAAAACCATATGCGGAAAATTGGTACTCTCAGTCACTTGAAGAGTCATTAAACCGTTATGATTTTACTGCTATTATGGCGATGCCTTATATGGAGCAAGTGAAAAATCCAGATCAATTCTATAAAGATATGGTTGATCGCGTGAAAAAATATCCAAATGGCATTAAGAAAACAGTTTTTGAGCTACAGGCAACAAACTGGCGTAATAACGAAAAGGTACCTTCAACTGAAATGGCTGCGACGATTCATTCTCTCTATGAACAAGGTGCAATGCATGTTGCATACTATCCAGATGACCCAATTAAAGATCATCCGGACGTGAACGTAATGCATAAAGCATTTGCTGAAAAGTCATCTCGTCTTGTGCCATAGACGAGGCTGAAACATGACAATCTTTGCTGCAATATGGTCGCACGCCCTAAAATTCGTTTTTTATTATCCATTGTTTATGTCATATCTATGGATGATTGGTGCGATCATTTTCTATTGGAAGGAACGTAAGGCTCCACCTTATGATCAACCCGCTCCATTAGAAAACTATCCGAAAGTTGCTGTACTCATCCCTTGCTTTAACGAAGGTGATAATGCAGAGGAAACCATTAGCCATGCTTTAAAACTGGATTATCCAAATTTTGAAGTCATTGCGATTAATGATGGCAGTTCGGATAATACGGGTGAAGTGCTCGATCGTTTAGCTGAACAATACGAAAAACTTCGTGTTGTTCACCTTGCACAAAACCAAGGAAAAGCGATGGGACTACAGGCGGGTAGCCTGATGACCGATGCCGAATTTTTAATTGGTATCGATGGTGATGCTTTGCTTGACCCACATGCAGCAAAATGGATGATTCGTCATTTTCTTCAGAACCCAACGGTTGCAGCTGTAACTGGAAACCCACGTATACGTACGCGTTCAACTTTGTTAGGCCGTATTCAAGTCGGTGAGTTTTCTTCGATTGTGGGAATGATTAAACGTGCACAGCGTACATTTGGTCGTTTATTTACAGTGTCTGGTGTAATTACAGCTTTCCGTAAAAGTGCTGTTCATCAAGTCGATTATTGGTCACCAAATATGTTGACTGAAGACATCGACATTACTTGGAAGTTGCAGCGTGCAGGCTGGGACATTCGTTTTGAACCGAATGCCTTGGTTTGGATTTTGATGCCTGAAACTTTAAATGGTTTATGGAAACAGCGTTTACGTTGGGCAATGGGTGGAGCACAGGTTTTAATTAAAAACATTGATGTGTTCACCAAACCAAAATTGAATTTTTTATGGCCTCTAATGTTTGAGCTTTGCTTAACTTTAGTATGGTCATATTTAATGCTGGCAATGGCTTTATTGTGGTTGGTACATTTTATTTTACCAATCCCTGCTTTAGCCGTTGTGAGTTCCCCATTTTTACCGTATGGTAGCGGTATTTTATTGGGGGCAACCTGTCTAATTCAGTTTGCTTTAAGCAAATGGATGGATAGTCGCTATGAACCGCATCTAGGAAAAAATTATTTCTGGATGATCTGGTATCCATTGGTCTTTTGGCTAATCACCATTTCGGCAACCATTGTGGCATTTCCAAAGGTCTTACGACGTGGAGATGAGAAACGAGCACGTTGGGTGAGCCCGGATCGGGGCATTCGTTAGATGAAATGCAAGAGTCATGAGATTTTAAAGATCGTGCTGTATTGATGTCTGGGGAAAAACCGCAGCACTTCGTTAGGTAAAGAGAAATGAAGACAAATTCGTTGATTATTGATTTACGTCGTCAACTACCATGGCACAAACGCTATGTTTCTACAACAAGCACAGCCATGATGTGGGGCGGTTGGTTGTTGTTGTGGCGTCCGTTTGTATTTATTTGGGTATTGGCAGAGCTCCAAAAAACTCATTTAGTACATCGTGTGTTTAGTGCTTTTGGTGTAGGAATTGAACATGGCATTACTGCTCTGATTGCTTGTGCAATTGGCTTGCTGCTCTGGAGTCATGTGTTGCCTGAACGCCGTGTTGGGGGTAGTGCACTTAACATGAAACAGACAGATGATTATGCACGTTACTTTGATTTGCCAGAACAAGAAATTGAACAGGGCCGTAGCCAAAAAATTACGGTCGTTCACCATGATGAATTTGGTAAAATCATTAGAGTTGAATAAATCTAATAAATAAAAGAAAGCCCACATCATGTGGGCTTTCTTTTTTTGCATATTTACTCTTAGTGAGTCATAAATTTTAGACCCCGAAGCGTAGTGTTTGAATCGGTTTTATTTGCCTCTAAACACTGGTGGTCTTTTTTGTAGCATAGCAAAAACACCCTCTTGAACATCTTCTGTAGTTAGTAAAGGTTGTAGATGATTTTGCAATTGATGAAAAGCAACCTCGTAACCTTCATTAATAGCTTCACGTGCAGAGGCAAGAGTGGCTTTTACGGCAAGGGGCGCTGCTTGAGCAATATGTTCAGCGAGTTCTATGGCACGGTTAAGCTCCGTACCTTCTAGGCAAACTTCTGTAATCAGGTTCATATCCAAGGCTGCTTTGGCATCAAAAGAGTCACCTGTAAGCAAATAGCGCATGGCTTTGGCCCAACCCGCGGCTTGAGTGAAACGTGCAGTTGCTCCGCCAAAAGGTAAGATGCCACGTTGAACCTCCATTTGAGCAAACTGAGTATTTTCACTTGCAATCGCAATATCTGCATTGAGAAAGAGTTCTATGCCAGCGGTATAGCAATAACCCTGTACTGCCACAATCAAAGGTTTACTCAGCTTTCGACCTATTGTGCCCCACGGGTTAATTTCATTTTCACTAAAATCAAAAACACCTGTAGCAAGCTTAGGTTGTAACTCAACCAAATCTAAGCCAGCTGTAAAATGGTCACCGTGAGCAAAAACAATCGCACAGCGCAGGGCGTCATTATTTTCATATTCGGTGAGCGCTAGTGATAAGTCTTTAATCATGTGACTATCAAAGGCATTACGTTTTGCTGCGCGATCTAAGCCAATTAAAAAAATATGTCCGCGAGTTTCACGGCTGACTTTTCCTTCTTGATTTGACATATTTTCAAGCTCTTTTATTTGTCTCTCATTATCTTTTAAACAATCATTTAAAAACTAGCAAATAGAAATTGTTAGTGACTTGATCAGTATTTCTTTTGTCTATGTATTGAAGTAAATCAATTTCATACGAAAAGACAGATCCTAAGATAATGTCAATTTTCATGATTTATTTAAATTAGCAGTTTGCTTAGTCTTATATTTTTCTCATAATACGCTGTTAAATTGATCTCAATAAGCAGCTTCTCTTATGTCACCTCTAGAAATTTTCGCGGTCTTAATTAGCCTCATTGGTGTCGGGTTAACGGTAATCCGTAATATGTGGTGCTGGCTGTTTAATTTCTTCGCCTTTGTTTTATACGCTTATTTGTTTTACGAATTTAAGCTTTATGGTGAAACGATTTTGCAGTTCTTTTTTATGGCTGTAAATTTTTATGGTTTTTACTATTGGCTCAAAGGAAAGCAGCAAGATCATGACATTCGTATAGAACCAATAGCTCCTAAGGTGGCAATTTTTCAAATGATCATTGCCGCGGTAGGTGGCTTGCTCTTTGGTCTGATACTTAAAAACTTTACCGATGCAGCGGTGCCGATGCTCGACTCACAGCTTGCGGCATTTAGTTTGCTTGCCACTTACTGGACCAGCCGAAAGCATATTGCGACATGGATACTTTGGGTATTTGTCGACATTATTTATGTGGGAATGTTTATTTATAAAGATCTGTTTTTAACTTCTGCTTTATATGCAGCCTTTGTATTAATGGCAGCTTATGGTTGGTATCAATGGGAAAAGGTTAAAAGAAAGCAGGTTGATCATATAGATTTAAAAAAAACTATTTAATGTATGAGAAAATATTAAAACAATAATCCTGTTTGGAAATTATTTGATGACTCATACTTTAAAAAAACTTTTATTTTGTTTATTTCTTTGTTCTGGTTATGCAAATGCTCAGATTAATGCTGTTCCTTTAAAGCAGCTTAGTAAATTACCGGATTCATGTCAGAAAGATGAAGCTGTTGAAAATAATAAATTAGCTATACAGACGGCACAGGTAAAAATACAAAGCTATTCTTGCTTTAAGCCTGATATAGCTGATGCGCTAGGCTATAACGTATTTGCTATCAATTTAGATAAAAATAAAACCTATTATTTTAAAGCGCAAACTCAGGATATATCCTCAATAGCAGGTCAGACTATACATAAAATTGATTCTGAAACCTTTGCAATAGACAATTATCAGGAGCGTGGTGGAAATTTTATTATTTTTTGGATAGCGGACTGGTCAAATATTTATACACAAGATATTTCTTACTATACGGATGATGAAACTTCCATAGATAGTTTTATTAAAGACAGACAGATTTATTTACAGAAGAAAAAATATTTGGATAATACCAAAACTAAAAAAGTTGGATCTCCTTTAATCATTATGAAAGACAAACAAAAAGGTTTGATCATAAATAAGAGTAAGGCACAAAACTTTTAAATCATTAATTTCTGGATTTTTATGAAAAATTTAACTCATATATTTTTATTTTGTATTGGCTTTTTAGTAGCAACTACCTCTTATGCGCAAGTAAATATTAAACCTTTATGGCATGGTAAAGTATTGAACAGTTTTGATATTCCTTTAAATAACCTGAAAAAGCCAAAGCAGGTTATTAAAGGTGAGGCTGATGAATGCAATGGCGGTTATTTTCCAGATCAATGGGTATATGAAGATGGAGTGATACTCTCTACGGGATCTTTAGATAAGGTATATGTAAGCCAGCAAAATGGTCTAAAGTATGGTTCTCGATTATTTAATCATTTAACTACCGAGAATGATTTTAAAAAGTTTTTTGGTAAACAAATAGTTATATCTGAAAATCATACTTACTCTATATTTCCTTGGGAAGGTAGTAATGATGGCTTGCACTTTCATTTCCGTAATGGAAAACTACATTACTATACGTACTCTATTGATGACTGTTAATGATTAACCTTTAAGAATAGCCATGATCCTGAATTTAGTCATATATAAACAGCAACAGTTTGATGCGATGGCCCAAAAAATTATGGCTGAGCCTGCAAAATATATAGATTTTAATTCAGTGTCAGATTTCTATAAGGTTGCTTGGCTCAAGGACTTTCCCCAAGGGACCCAAGTTTCTGCGACAGGTTTAGATGATGGGGCTGAAGAGTTTTATGCAGTAGTACAGTTTAAACAGCAATACTTAAAGTTTGATATTAAAGAAAATCATTCAACACTGAGTTTTCAGGATATGAATGGTGAAACTTTTAAGTGTAATTTTTAGTTGATGAAATCAAAGCACAAAAAAAGCGACTTAACGTCGCTTTTTTTAATAGATAAATTTTGAAATTTTATCTGCCGTTGCGATGACCAGAGCGGCAATATCTTCTTTAAAGGTCTTTTCATCATAGGTGGTAATTGGGCAACTTACCGAAAGGACAGCCACCATTTTTCCATTTGATTGTTTGAAAATAGGGGCAGCACAAGCAGCCATATCATGGTTATAATGACCCCAGCTCACCATCGACTTTTGAGTTTTTACATAATTCAATTTTTGCAATAACGCTTTTAAACTGGTTGGGGTCAGTTCTGAGTAACTATCCCAGTCATTGAAATTACGATAGCGTTGGCGTACTTCTGCCTCTGGTAAATCTGATAATAACATTTGACCAATAACTGTCGCATGGGCAGGCCAGCGAGTACCTAAACTAATATTGCTGGTAAACGTACCCATAGATTGAACGTTATTTACAAAAACAATGTGTGTACCTTCTAAAACGGTCAGGTGTACTGCAAGTTTGGTCTGGTCACGTAGTTCTTTCATTAAAGGAGTCGATAAATCAAGTAATGAAAGCTTTGATAAACTGTTAAAACCAAGCTCCATAACTTTTGAATCCAAAGCATACGTTTTTTGTGAAGCTTTTCTTAAGTAACCGCAAGCTTCAAGTGTATAGATAAGCCGAAATGCACTAGAACGATTCACTTCCAAAATTTCGGCAATTTCTGTAATCGTCATTTCTTGTGCTTGTTGATTAAATGCTTGCAAGATGGCTAAACCACGCACAAGCCCTGGTACTAAATACCGATCATCATTTTTTGTTGTTTCTGATTCTTGCAAATCTTCTTCAATCTCTAGGCTCATTCGTGTCGTTTTCCTATAAATAAAACAGGGTTCGAATTGGGGCATTATGCTTTATTTTAGAACTATTGTAATTATAAAGATTACATAAAACAATTTTTATATTTAAAACATTGTTTCTATTCTTAAACGTAACAAATTATTTAAAATTTATTAATCAATTGATTTTAATGTTTATTTTTACTTTGACAAAAATTAATCAAGAGGATTATGCTTAGCTTGTGTTTTGAAAATCAAATTATGTTTTGTATATAAAACAAAATGAGGACGCAAGGTATGAGTTGGATCTCAGTTTGTCAGCAGGGTGACGTTAGCGAAGATGAGCCGAAAGCCGTCGAAGTTGAAGGGAAAAAAATTGGTGTTTTTTTTGTCGATGAAAATTACTTCGCTATCGAAAATGTTTGCCCTCATGCGTATGCCTTATTAACGGAAGGATTTATCGAAGATCAAACTGTGGAATGTCCATTGCACGAAGCAATTTTTGACATTCAGACAGGTGAGCTAAAAAGTGGACCCGGGTGTAGAAACCTATGTACGTACCCAGTTCGTGTTGAAGGACAGGATATTCAAATTCAACTCTAGTCCTCACATGTACAAGGAAGCAGAACAATGAAGACATTTAATGAAAAGTTGGCAAGCTGGATTCATGCAACGCCAGCAACCGAAGCAGGTATCAACAATATTCAAGTTCCAGGTCAATCTGAATTGTTGGTTTGGCAAACACGTTATAAAGAACCGACTCTCTACGAACAAGACTTTGTAAAGAACTTGATTCAGGCATTTTCTGCGGGCGCAACAGAATTAGATGAGGTTGTTTCTGCACTTAATCAGCAAGGTTTCCGTTGTGAATCTGGTGATGAATGGACTTCTGAGAGCTTTACAGAAGAAATGCAACGTTTAGGTTATTGATTCAGGGAAGAATAAAATGAACGCAATCGTATCAACTTCACAAAGCGCTGAAGAATATTTAGAACTTGGTTTACGTGACCAATGGCATCCGGTTTTAGCAAGTTGGGAAGTCGCTGCTAATCCGGTTGGAATTACCCGTTTAGGTGAAAACATTGTGGTTTGGCGTGACGCCGAAGGTCAGGTTCATGCGCTTGAAGATCGCTGTCCACACCGCGGTGCTCGTCTTTCACTCGGCTGGAACTTGGGTGATCGAGTTGCTTGCTGGTATCACGGTGTTGAAGTTCGTGCTGATGGTGTGGTTGCTGATGTGCCAGCCGTTCATGAATGTCCAATGACTGGAACCAAATGTTTAAAGAGCTATCCGGTCATTGAACAGCATGGTGCTATCTTCATCTGGTTTGGTATCGATGCAAATGAACAACCCGCAGCGCTTGAGTTTCCAGAGCAACTTGCAAGCGAAGAGTGGAGTTCATTCCTTTGCCAAGCAGACTGGAAAGTAAACCATCAATATGCCATTGATAACGTGATGGACCCAATGCACGGTACATATTTGCACTGTACTTCACACTCAATGGCAGAAGGTGAACGTACCGCAGAGATGAAACACCGCACAACTGAAAATGGTTTTGTTTTTGAAAAAGAAGGCCAAACAGGTGTGAACTTTGACTGGGTTGAGTACGGTTCGACAGGTGCAAGTTGGTTACGTCTTTCAATTCCTTACCGTAAACAATTTGGTCCGGGTGGTGAATTCTGGATTGTGGGTTATGCAACACCAATTGATGCCAACAATACCCGTGTATTTTTCTGGCGCTGCCGTAAGGTGAGTGGTTGGCAGCGTAATGTATGGCGCTTCTTATATCGCAATCACTTAGAACAATTGCATTGGGATGTATTGGAACAAGACCGAATTATTTTAGAAAACCTTGCGCCAAATGCACGTGCACGAGAATTCTTATATCAACACGATGTTGGGCTTGCACGTTTACGCCGTTTAATGAAGAAAGAAGCTGAGAAGCAATTAAAGAAAATTGCTGCACTAAATGCATCAAACCGTATCGAGATGCAGGAAGAAGCTCATGGCTAATGTAGCGTTGTTGCAAGGCAAAAAAGTTTTAGTGACTGGTGCTGCACGTGGTTTAGGGCGAGATTTCGCTCAAGCCATTGCTGAGGCCGGTGGTGAAGTTGTAATGGCAGATATTTTATCTGACCTCGTGCAACAAGAAGCACAAGCCTTACAAAAACAAGGACTCAAGGTCCATGCAGTCACTGTTGACCTTGCCAATGCAGACTCTATTGAAAATGCTGTCGCAAAAAGCGTTGAACTGTTAAATGGTTTGGATGGTCTTGTGAACTGCGCAGCGCTTGCGACCAATGTCGGTGGAAAAAATATGATTGATTACGATCCTGAACTTTGGGATCGGGTCATGAATATTAATGTGAAAGGTACATGGTTAATTACAAAAGCGTGTATTCCACATTTAAAACAATCGGCTGCCGGTAAGATTATTAATGTTGCGTCAGATACAGCACTTTGGGGTGCGCCAAACCTGATGGCTTATGTTGCAAGTAAAGGTGCAATTGTTGCTATGACACGTTCAATGGCAAGAGAGTTGGGGCAGTTCAATATCTGTGTTAACACCTTGTCTCCGGGGCTGACTCTGGTTGAAGCAACCGAGTATGTGCCACAGGAACGTCATGATTTATATGTCAACGGAAGAGCGATTCAACGCCAGCAACTTCCACAAGATTTAAATGGAACAGCATTGTATCTACTGTCGGATTTGTCCTCTTTTGTGACAGGTCAAAATATTCTGGTCAATGGCGGTTTTGTCTTTAACTAAGGAGTAGTCAAATGATTACAGGGATCGAGATTTTAAAGTTTGGAGTTGAAGATAGAGCCGCTTCAAACAAATTTTTGGCAGATTTTGGTTTAAGCCAAAGTACTTCTGATATTGAAGGTGCAGATTTATACCAGACTCAAAACGGCAGCAAGATTTATCTATTTAATTGTGATGATAACCGTTTGCCACCTGCTATTGAGCAAGGTTCAACTTTACGTGAAGTCACTTGGGGTGTTGATAGTCTTCAAGACCTTGAAGACTTGGCAGCTCGTTTGGCCGATGTAGACGGTTTTAAACGTACTGAAAATACAGTTCAGTGTCTTGACCCAAATGGCATGACTATTCGTTTTGAACAAAGTTTTGTAAAAGAAGTACCAGAACTTAAAACGGAAGGCATTAACCAATACGGCAACATTCAACGTGTTAATGCAGCAAGTCCTGTTTATGAAAAAGGTCAACCTGTTGCGATTGGACATGTGGTGTTTTTCACTCCGGATTTAGCAACTACTGAAAACTTCTATATTGAAAAAGTAGGCTTTCATTTATCTGATGCTTACAAAAATCGCGGTGCATTCTTACGTTGCCGCGGTGAAGGTTATCACCACGATTTATTCTTACTTAGCGTTCCAAATAAACCTGCTGGTCTAAATCACGTTGCGTTTGTTGTTCGTGATATTCATGAGGTGATTGGAGGCGGATTACATATGAACCGTTCAGAGTGGTCAACCTTTATTGGACCAGGACGTCATCCAATTTCTTCTGCTTATTTCTGGTACGTCAACTCACCATTGGGTGGTGCATTTGAATATTACACCAACGATGATTATTTGACTGAAGAATGGCAGCCACGTGTAGAAGAACATCGTCTAGAGCTTTTCACTGAGTGGGCGATTGAAGGTGGTCTTGATGACAAAACCCGCCGTCAGGTAAAGCCTGTGTAACAGGTATTGCTTTACAAGGAAGAAAGGCTATGGAAAAGATTGTAATTGTAGGGGCGGGGCAAGCTGCAGGTTGGGCAGTCAGCACCTTACGTCAAAATGGTTATGTGGGTGAAATTCATGTGGTCTCAAATGAAAATCAGGTGTTTTATGAGCGTCCGCCTCTGTCTAAGCAAGTACTTTCAAAAGAAGCAACGTATGAAAGTTTGAATCTGTTCTCCCCAGAACAGGTCCAAGAGTTCAACATTCAATGGCATAAACCAGAAATTGCAACAAAAGTCGATCGCGAGCAAAAGCAGGTTCATTTAGAAAGTGGTCAGATTTTGCCGTATGACAAATTGCTGATTGCAACTGGAAGCCGTGCACGTGTACCCGTCAATACATGGCAGTTCATTCCTAATGTTGTGACTTTACGAAATGTACGTGACTGTGAACGTCTGGCTGAAATTTTAAAGAATGCAAAAAATGTTGCTGTGATTGGCGGCGGCTGGATTGGTTTGGAAATCGCTGCAACCGCACGTAAGCAAGGCAAAGAGGTTCATATTTTTGAATATGGCGACCGTTTGTGTGCAAGAAGTGTGAGTCCGGAAGTTTCTGCATTTTTAAAAAATATGCATGAGACCCAAGGTACAAAAATTCATTTAGACAGCAAGAGCCTTCATTTGGTGGAAGCACCAGATCAAAAAGTTGAAGTGGTGAACCATCCTCAACATAGCCAGTTATTTGATTGTGTTGTAGTGGGTGCAGGTGCCGAAATTGCTAAAGAGTTAGGCGTGCATGCTGGGCTCGATGTGAAAGATGGCATTGTGGTGAATTGTTTTGGACAGACCTCAGATCAAGACATTTATGCCGCAGGTGATGTCGCGATTCATCCAGGCTTGGGCTATTGCATTCAGTCTTGGGCAAATGCACAAAATCAGGCGATTGCAGCTGCGAAATCAATGCTCGGAATTGAAACTGAATATACCGATATTCCTTGGCTCTGGTCTGATCAATACCACTTTAATATCCAGATTTTAGGAACGTATCAACCTGAAAAAACCAAAGAAATGGTGATTCGCCAAGGCGGTGAAGATCAGGTGAGCTATTTATATCTGGACCATGAAAATCGCTTGCTGAATATGATTGCCATTAATGACTCGAAGTTAATCAAGCTGGCAAAGCGTTGGATGCAAGCCAATACCGTTTTAGATCCAAAATTATTAGCAGATGCTGAATTTAATGTCATGAAGTTAAAACCGTAAACATTAAATCTGGTTCTCATTACCAAATCGAAGGAATGACACATGAGTAATGAAGAAAAAAGTGGATTAAAGCATTGGGTGCCTGCTTTTGTCCTTATGGTGTGTGTAGTACTGGCCTTTTTCGACAAGATCAGTATTGCGGTTTTATTTTCAGACCCCCATTTTCAAAGCTCGATGGGAATTGCTGAAGATAAAGCCAAGCTCGGATGGCTCATGACAAGCTTTTTACTTGCTTATGGGTTTTCATCAGTCTTTCTAAGCTTTTTAGGCGACATTTTTAACCCAAAGAAAATGCTGTTCTGGAGTGTGACCTCTTGGGGTTTACTCATGCTTTGCATGGGCTTTACCACCAGCTACTCAGGCATGTTGATTTTACGGGTTTTACTTGGTTTGGCAGAAGGTCCGCTATTTGCTTTGGCATACACCATTGTTAAACAGACTTACACAGACCGTCAGCAGGCACGTGCCTCAACCATGTTCTTACTGGGTACACCGATTGGTGCATTCCTTGGTTTCCCGATCACTGCAAATGTTTTAGCTCATCACGACTGGCACTCCACTTTTTTTGTGATGGCTGGTTTAACACTGATCGCTATTTTTAGCATTGTTTTTGGTTTACGTAACTTACAGCTCAAGAAAACTGTCGAAATTGAGGGCGAGAGTAAAGGCACCAACTTCAAGGGTCACATTGCCAATACTAAATTGCTGCTCAGCAACAGCGCATTCTGGTTGGTTTGCCTCTTTAACATTGCATTGATGACTTATTTGTGGGGCTTAAACAGTTGGGTTCCTTCTTATCTTATGCAAGACAAAGGATTCAATCTCAAAGAGTTTGGGATGTATTCAAGCTTTCCATTCATCGCCATGTTAATTGGCGAGGTGGTGGGTGCGTTTTTATCTGACAAGTTAGGCCGCCGCGCTATTCAGGTATTTAGCGGTTTATTACTGGCGGGCATCTTCATGTATGTGATGGTCATTATGACCCAGCCATTATTGATTATTGCTGCCATGTCTTTAAGTGCGATGGCGTGGGGCTTTGGAGTAGCTGCGGTATTTGCTCTGCTTGCCCGAGTAACTACCTCAAATGTAGGGGCGACTGCGGGTGGAATATTTAACGGTTTAGGCAATTTTGCAAGTGCAATTGCGCCTGTTCTTATCGGTTACATCGTGATGCAAACACATAGTTTTAATTTGGGAATTACCTTCTTGGCTGCAGTCGCTGTCATTGGGTCGTTGTTCTTGGTTCCTCTTTTAAAACGTTATTAATTCACTGTATAGGAGTTTAAAAAATGACTACACAACAATTCGAAACGTGGAAACAGCCGGAAGGCGCTTCTTTAGAAGATTGGTTAAACACACGTATTGCTCGCTTTGAGACTCGTAAATATGACTTTGAGGCTTTGAAGTTCCAAGCCGATTACGACCCGAAATATCGTCGTGCTCAAATGCGTTATATGGGTACGGGTGCAACTGGTGTTGCAAATGACAGCAATACTGTACCTGCAGAGAACTTTACGTTTTCGACTATGGTGCTACCACCACAGTGTGAAGGTCCTTTGCACATTCACCACGATGTTGAAGAAGTTTTCTTTATGCTCCGCGGCGAAATTGATTTGTTTATTGAGCACAACGGCGAGAAATTCCAGACCCGTTTAAAAGAGCGTGACCTGATTTCAATTCCACCGGGGATCTACCGTGGTTTGTTTAACCCAGGTCAAGAAGATGCCTTGATGTGTGTGATGTTGGGAACAGGTAAACCAACAATTCCTAACTATCCACCAGAGCATCCATTGTCTCAAATCAAACGTTAATTGTTTGATGAAGTGAATGAAGGGAAAGAATTAAAAATGATGACACTCATTGAAAAGTTAGCAGAATTTCCGGTGAAAACGGTCAATGTTCAAGGCCAGCAGCAAGCTTATCGGGAAGCTGGTCAGGGCGAATACCTTGTGCTGTTGCATGGCATTAGTTCAGGTTCTGCTTCATGGGTAAACCAACTTGAAGTGTTGTCTCATCATTTTCATGTCATTGCCTGGGACGCACCAGGCTATGGCAAATCAGATGAACTTTTAACGGATCAACCGAATGCAACCGACTACGCAAAGCGTTTGGCAGCGTTATTCGACGCTTTAAAAATTGAAAAAGCAATTGTAGTGGGACACTCCTTAGGTGCCTTACAAGCCAGTGCATTTGCTGCACTTTACCCAGAGCGAGTGAAACACTTGGTGGTCGCTAACTTGGCGCAAGGCTACCAACGCCACGATGAACAGACACAAATTCAGGTTTTTGAAAAAAGACCAAAAATGTTGAAAGAACTCGGTGCTAAAGGCATGGCCCAAAGCCGTGGACCTCATTTGATTTATAAACAAGAGCCGCAAGCCTTAGCTTTAGTTTCAGAGGTGATGCAGCAGTTGACTCTACAGGGTTTCACCCATGCATCGTACTTACTGGCATATGACGAAATACGTAATTACTTAACCGATTTAAAAGTCCCATGCACAGTGATTGCAGGGCAGCAAGATCAAATCACTCCTGCGTTAGGTATACAAGAGCTTGCTCAGGAATTGCAGTTGGAACAGCGCTTCGTCATAGAAGATGCAGGACATTTAAGTTATGTCGACCAACCGCAAGCATTTAACCAAATTATGTTGACGATTCAGGAACAATCGTAAGAGAGATTAAGGATTATGAGCTTCCAAGTTGAAGGAAAAGTTGCAGTTGTTACCGGTGGCTCATCTGGGATTGGGCTGGCTGCTGTTGAAATACTGGTTGCAGAGGGTGCAAAAGTTGCGTGGTGTGGTCGCGATGAAGAACGTTTAAACGCTTCTAAGCACTATATTTTAGAAAAATTTCCACATGCCAATATTTTTACCAAAGCATGTAATGTGTTGAAAAAAGAAGATGTTCAGCAATTTGCCAAAGAGGTCAAACTCAATTTGGGCAACGTGGATATGCTCATTAACAATGCTGGGCAAGGCCGTGTTTCAAATTTTGAAAATACGCAAGATGAAGACTGGATGAAAGAAATTGAGCTGAAATATTTCAGTGTTTTACATCCGGTACGTGCTTTTCTTGACGACTTAAAACAGTCTGCAAATGCCTCAATTACCAATGTGAACTCGTTACTGGCATTGCAACCAGAACCGCACATGATTGCGACTTCATCTGCACGCGCTGCACTGTTGAATTTAACCCATTCTTTGGCACATGAATTTACTCAATATGGCGTTCGTGTGAACTCGATTTTACTCGGTATGGTTGAATCTGCGCAGTGGAAACGCCGTTATGAAACCCGTTCAGATTTAAATCTGTCATGGGAAGAATGGACCGGCAATATCGCAAAAAATCGTGGTATTCCTATGCAGCGCTTAGGCCGTCCAGAAGAGCCTGCACGTGCTTTAGTTTTCTTGGCATCACCATTGGCATCTTACACCACAGGTTCGGCAATAGATGTCTCAGGTGGTTTTAACAAACATTTATAAATATTAGGTGCTGTCATGAAAAAGTTGATGATGATAGGTTTTGGCGCAATGGCAGCAGAAGTGTATGCCCATTTGCCTCAAGATCTGCAACTCAAATGGATTGTAGTGCCATCTCGCAGCATTGAGAAAGTTCAATCACAAGTCTCATCTGACATTCAGGTGATTTCAGATATTGAGCAATGTGATGGTACACCAGACTATGTCATTGAGGTGGCAGGTCAAGCAGCAGTGAAAGAGCATGCTCAAAAAGTTTTAGCGAAAGGCTGGACCATTGGTCTGATTTCGGTGGGTACTTTGGCTGATAGTGAATTTTTGGTTCAGCTTAAGCAAACTGCCGAAAAAAATGATGCCCATCTGCATTTACTTGCAGGGGCTATCGCAGGTATTGACGGTATTTCTGCTGCTAAAGAAGGTGGTTTGCAAAAGGTCACTTATAAAGGCTGTAAAAGTCCAAAAAGTTGGAAGGGCAGTTATGCAGAGCAATTAGTCGATTTAGACCATGTTTCAGAACCTACGGTCTTTTTTACAGGAACTGCCCGTGAAGCTGCCATGAAATTTCCTGCCAACGCCAATGTTGCAGCAACCATTGCACTTGCAGGGCTTGGAATGGATGAAACCATGGTTGAGTTAACTGTTGATCCAACCATCAACAAAAATAAACACACCATTGTAGCAGAAGGTGGCTTTGGGCAAATGACCATTGAACTGGTGGGAGTACCGTTGCCAAGTAACCCGAAAACATCAACTTTGGCTGCGCTTAGCGTGATTCGTGCTTGTCGCAATAGTGTAGAAGCAATACAGATTTAAGAAGGATTTGATCATGGCAAAGGAAATTTATATTGCGGGTGAATGGCGATTAGGCCGTGGTGCAGTCATTCAAAGCCTGTTTCCGGCAGATCAGTCGGTTAACGCTGAGCTTTCAACAGCAACGCTTGAAGATGTAAATGAAGCAATTGAAAAAGCAGATCAGGCTTGGCGTGAACCGAGCTGGAGAAACAGCTTGCCGCATGAGCGTGCACGTATTCTCTATAAAGTTGCAGACATTATTGAAGCGCGTGTAGATGAATTATCGAAACTGCAAACCCGTGATAATGGAAAGCCTTTAACCGAAACTCGTGGCTTGGTGATGAGCGCGGCGGCAACTGCACGTTATGTTGCTGCGGCATGTGAAACGCTGAACGATGAGCTCACCACTCAACGTGCTCCAGACTTTATGACCATGAGTGTGCATGAACCTGTAGGCGTTGTGGCAGCTATTACTCCTTGGAACTCTCCAATTGCGAGTGAGGTTCAAAAGCTTGCTCCAGCTTTGGCAGCAGGAAATGCCGTGGTGTTAAAACCAGCAGAAGCAACTTCACTCATTGCTTTAGAGCTTGCCAAAATTTTTGAAGAAGCAGGTTTACCAAAAGGCTTACTCAGTGTGTTAGTTGGGCGTGGTTCTATCATTGGTGATGCCATTGCTCAACATCCATTGGTTCGTAAAATTTCTTTTACAGGTGGCACAACCACGGGTCGTCATTTGGCACACATTGCTGCAGATAAACTGATTACCACTTCGCTTGAGTTAGGTGGAAAGTCACCAACCATCGTTTTACCGGATGCAGATGTCGAACTGGCAGCTAAAGGTGTGGCTTACGGTATTTTTAGCTCGGCAGGCCAAGCGTGTATCGCAGGTTCTCGCTTATTTATTCATAGCAGTCTTTACGATCAGTTTTTAACACGTTTGGTTGAAATAACCAAAGGCTTACGTGTGGGCCATCCGGAACAAGCTGGTGTGCATTTAGGGCCACTGGTTAATGACAAACATTTGCAGTCAGTTGATCGCTATGTGCAACTTGCCAAAAGCGAAGGTGGTCAGGTTCTGATTGGTGGTGAGGCACTTACGACTGGTGACTATGCCAAAGGAAGCTATTACTTACCCACCATTATCACGGGCTTAAATAACAGTGCTCAAACCTGTCAGGAAGAAATTTTTGGCCCTGTTTTAGTCGTTATGAAATATGACAATGAGCAAGATTTAATTGCTCAAGCCAATGACAGTTGTTTTGGTCTTGCCGCAGGCATCTGGACTGAAAGCTATCGTAAAGCTTGGCGCATTGCACGTGCATTAGAAGTAGGAACGGTATGGATTAATACCTACAAAAAATTCTCGATTAGTGCGCCGTTTGGTGGCTTTAAAGACAGTGGGATTGGGCGCGAAAAAGGCCGTTTGGGCATTTTATCGTACATGCAACAAAAGAGTATTTATATGGGGCTGAATGAACAGCCTAACCCTTGGTGCGATTAATAAATTCAAGGACTGAAAACAAATTTTGAGGAACAGACATGACTGAACGTGTAAATGTAGGCGAAGCAATCGCAAGAGTTTTAGAAGCGCACCAAGTTGATAGTATTTATGGTGTTATTTCCATCCACAATTTACCTATTGCCGATGCAGTAGGGCGCCGTGAAAAAATGCGCTTTGTCGCAGCCCGTGGTGAGGCGGGTGCAGTCACCATGGCAGATGCACACTCACGTTTTAAAGGCTTAGGTGTAGCGCTGACCAGTACGGGTGCTGGGGCAGGTAATGCGGTGGGTTCACTGATTGAGGCAATGAATGCGAGTAGCCCTGTATTGCATTTAACTGGTCAGGTTGAGCGTGAATATCTTGACCGTGATGCAAGCTTCATCCATGAAACCAAAGACCAACTTACATTCTTACGTGCATCAAGCAAAGCGGCGTTCCGTATTACCAGCCCAGACAATGCTGTTGGTGTGATTCGTGAAGCCATTCGTGTCGCAACCACTGTTCCAATGGGACCGGTAAGTGTTGAGCTACCCATTGATGTACAAGCAGCAGAGATTGATTTGCCACTTAATCTTGGGCCAGTGAAAGCACTTGAGTTGCCACAGGCAGAGCAAGCTGAAATTGATCTTCTTGTAAGCGAAATCAAAAAAGCAAAACGTCCGATTTTCTGGATTGGTGGTGGAACTTTAAATAGCGTTGCAGAAGTTAAAGCAATTGCAGATTTAGGTATTCCGGTTGTTTCATCGACTCATGCTCGTGGGGTTTTGCCAGATGATCATCCACGTAGTTTAGGTGCGTTCCATAACTCGGCAGGTGTTGAGCAATTATTAAAAGATGCTGACTTAATGGTTGTGGTGGGTTCTCGTTTACGTAGTAATGAAACCAAAACTTATTCGGTTGAATTCCCTGAAAACATTATTCAGGTAGATGCCAACCCAGTGGCTCAGCAACGTAATTATAAAATTCGTAACTTCATTTGTGGCGATGCCAAAGATGTCTTAACACGTGTGTTAGAACAACTTCAAGGTACTTCAAAAGTTGATGCCGATTACGATGCTGCTGTAGTGGCGGCTAAACAAGCTGCCATTGATGCACTGCGCAAGCAAATCGATCAGTACGCATTAATTTGTGATCACTTACGTGCAGCTTTACCTCAAGACGGCATTTTTGTACGTGACATCACTATGTCGGGTAGTACATGGGGTAGTCGTTTATTCCCGGTACAAGCGCCAAACCAAAACATCCACTCACTTGCGGGTGCAATTGGTTTAGGTCTTGCAACAGCAATTGGTGCTTCGGTTGCTAACCCTGACAAAAAAGTAATTGGTTTAGTCGGCGATGGCGGCTTAATGCTTGGTATTGGTGAAATTGCAACTATGGTACAAGAAAACACCAATATGGTCCTAATGATTATGAATGACGGTGGTTATGGCGTAATGCGTGGCATTCAAAATAACTACTTCGGTGGTCGCCAGTATTTCAATGAACTGCATACTCCAGACTACAAACTTCTTGGTGAATCAATGGGTGTGAAAAGCTGGAAAGTCGGTAGTGCAGATGAGTTTAAAACGGTTATTCAAGAGGCTGTTGCTTTTGAAGGGCCAACCGTGATCGAGCTCGATATGAACTCGATTGGACCATTAAACTTCGCGGGTCCACCGCAAAAGAAACTGTATTAACCAGTTTGGATGGTTTAGTACATATGCGATGGGAGCTGCTAAGCCATCCTTTTTTTTAGATAAATTTTTTTGTCTAAAAAACAATAAAAACGAAGTTTTACAGGTAAAACAAATAAAGTTCCAGCAGGACGCTGGAACTCAATCAAGGATGTAGAGATGAAAAAGACTTCATTGATCATGGCATTCATTGCGCAGCTTACGTTGGGGGTAAGCGTCAATGCATTTGCAAAAGACTCATTGCTTGAATGGAAAAGTGATGACGGTACCGACTCATTAAAGTTAGGTGGGGTGGTTCGGTTAAATCAGCGCTATGAAGATTGGGAAGGCCCAAACCGCGGTTTCGGTAAGCTCTATTTTGATATTTTCAGAGTCGATCTAAAAGGTAAGTTTGATGATGCTTACATCAACGCCAGCTATCTATTTCAAGATCAGCAGAAAACATCTATTGAAAAGGCATACGTTGGCTATAACTTAAATGCCAATAACAGCATTGAAGCAGGTCTGGTTTATAAACCTTTTACAATTTATCCCTATCCGCAAAATGGCTGGACCTATCACATTCCATTCTTTTTAGGGTATGGAAATAACATTGCGCCGGGACTTAACTGGAATTATCACGACAAAGATTGGGATGTAAAACTCGGTTACTACCCGCAAATGTTAGAGACCAACTTGCGTTATTCACCTGAGAGTGCAACTTATGATGATTTGGCAGGAAATGCATTTCCATCTCAAAAAGCCTATCAAAATGAAAAGCGCAATCAAATCAATACCCGCATTGTTCGCAAGTTAGAAACCGATTTTGGTAAGCAGGAGTTTGGTGTTTCTGGCGCGATTGCACAGTTACATAACAAAGTGACCGATAAAGACGGCAAATATTATGCAGTCGGTTTGCATACCGAAAACAACTACAATCGCTTTAATTTACAAAGTTCTGTCATTCACTATCAATATGATGCTAAAAACCCAGATGGTGTAAATAATGACATGACTTTAATGGGCAATAATGGCTTTACACCTGCTTATTTCATTGCTTCAGAAGGTACGATTGCCAGTTTAAACCTTGCTTATACGTTACCTGTGACCAATATGGGCAAGCTAAAAGCCATTAAGTTTTATAATGACTATAGTTATCTCGATAAAAAACGTGATGATTGGTCAGACTCGCAAATGAACACTACAGGCATGATGTTTATTGCTTCGCCATTTATGGTTTGGGCAGACTATACGTGGGGTAAAAACTCTAACATTATTGGTGGCTCGACCAACTCAACAGGGTATACCTCTGCCACTTCACCCAACAGTGATAAATGGCTATACCGTATTAACTTTAATATCGGGTTTACTTTCTAAAGTAAGCAGTATTAAAAAACCACGCAATCGGCGTGGTTTTTTTATTTAATAAGTGAAAATTTTTAATACCTGTTTTTTTCAAACTTATTCCAAAACACAAAGGCAGTTACAAAGGCCAAAATAGTTAGCGCGAAAATATAATACATCGCACCAATATCACTATATTGGCTGAGCCAATGAACTAAAGGCAGGGTCATACCACCAACAATTGCATAAGACAAATTATAAGAAAACGAAATGCCAGAGAAGCGAACAGGCGCGGGGAACATTTTAACCATACTGCTCGACACCATGCCGACAGTACCTGAGCATAGACCCAGCAACATATATAAACCAAAAATGGTTGAATGTGCGGCATGGCCTAAACTGTTATAAAAAACTGCCGCTGTAAGTGCCACAGCAAGCGCACCGATCATCATGACTTTGCCACAACCAAAACGGTCAGCAAAATAACCTGCCAAAATACAGCCGACCATTTGCATGATAATGGCTGCACTTTGCATTTCAAACGTCTGTGCACGATCAAAACCAAATGAACCAATCAACAAATTTGGCATGGCTAAAATCACTACCACCACACAGCCCGTTAAAAACCATGTAAATAACATGCCAATCGCAACGGCTGTTTTATGCGTTTTTAAGACTTGTTTTACAGGCATTTCTTTTGAAATTTCTTTACGTGCCTGCATGGCTTTAAATACAGGTGTTTCTTTTAAATACGTTCTTAAATAAAGTGCAACTAGACCAAAAATACCACCTGCAATAAAAGGTATACGCCAAGCCCAGTCATGGATTTGTGCTTCACTAAAATTCAGTGAAATCCATAAAGACATCAGTGCACCCAGTAAAATTCCTAGAGAAAGCCCAGCGGTGAGTAACCCATTTGCCAGTCCGATTTTTCTCTCAGGGACGTGTTCCGATACAAAGGTCCATGCAGCTGGAATTTCCCCCCCAATCGCAATCCCTTGCACCACACGCATAAGCAATAAAAGTAGCGGTGCCAAATATCCGATATTTTCAAAGGTGGGCAAAATCCCGATAAACAGGGTAGGCAGTGCCATCAGCAAAATTGAAAGCGAAAAGAGCTTCTTACGCCCAACCAAGTCACCAAAATGGGCCATGACAACTCCACCTAAAGGGCGGAAAAAGTAACCTGCTGCAAAAATGCCGTAAGTGTTGAGCATGGCCCAAAACGGACTAAGCGTACTTGGAAAAAAGAGGTCGGAAATGATTTTTGCGTAAAATACATAAATCACAAAATCGTAAAACTCTAAAGCGCCACCTAGTGAAGAAAGGGCGAGGGTTCGTTTATCTTCTTTAGTGAGGTAGTTCGCGTCCTGCAAAGTTAATTCCTGATCCATTTTTTACTTAATTGTTGTAATTGAAGTTAGGATATTAATGGAAAAGTGAAATAAAAGTAAATGGAGGAAATTTGTTCTATAGGGATATGTGGATTTTACTTAGTAAGCTAAAAAAGCTTTAAAACAAAAAACGCTTTAGATAAAACAAAAACAGATGTAGGAATGGCTTTTCTTTTGAGCTATTCAGCGACACAATAAAACTTGTCATAGCCAGTTTAATGAGAGATTCAAAGGATGAGCGTAGTTTTACCTGTCGCGAAGCGCGGTGAAGATATTTTGAAATTAATCGCGGCTCCTGTTTCGGCAAATGAGCTAAACAGTAATTGGCTTTATCAGCTTGCTGACGCTATGCATGCAACAATGCTTGAGCGTAATGGGGTTGGGATTGCAGCACCGCAAGTTTATATCTCTAAACGCGTCATTATTGTGGCATCTCGACCAAATCCACGCTATCCGGATGCACCTGAAATGGATGCTGTGGTTATGGTAAATCCTGAAATTTTAGAGTTCTCAAACGAAGTTTGTTTAGGTGAAGAAGGCTGCTTAAGTGTGCCAGACGAACGTGGACAAGTTGAACGCGCAGAAATGGTTAAGGTGAAATACTTAACACTTCAGGGTGAGACGATTGAAAGCGTTTTTCATGGTTTTCCTGCTCGTATTGTTCAACATGAAATTGATCATTTAAATGGGATCTTGTTTGTAGAAAGAATAAGCTAACCATCTCTTTAAAGTTTTGAAAAACCTATAATGAGCTTGAAATGGGGAAGTTATAGGAATTACAATACTTATAGCGTGATATTTAAATCATTACAAAAGATATAATTTTAATATTATCAGCAGGCTGTGCTGAAATTTTGCGCGATGTTGTAAATCTCCTCATTTAAGGTTACTGACCATGAAAACCCCTCTCCCAGATTATTTGGCAAATGTTATAGAAGCCTGTGACGTCGATAACAGTGGTCATCTCGCCGATTATATTCCTGAGTTGGCAAATGCAAACCCAAATCGATTAGCTTTAGCAATGTCTACGGTAGATGGGGAAATTTATTCGGTCGGCGATGATGATGTTGAGTTCACCATACAATCGATTTCTAAACCTTTTGTATATGCCTACGTTTTGCAACAACTTGGCATTGATGCAGTACTCGCGAAAGTAGGGGTGGAGCCTTCAGGGGAAGCCTTTAATGAAATTTCATTGGGTAAAGACGGCCGACCAAAAAATCCAATGATTAACTCTGGCGCAATTACTGTACATTCCTTGATTCAGGTCAAACATGGTTTGCATAGCGCAGAAATTCTACGCCGTTTTATGAGCGAGCTTGCAGGCCGCGAATTAAGTTTTGATGAGTCTGTTTATGATTCAGAAGTCAAAACAGCCTACCGTAATCTTTCGATCGGTTATATGTTGCGAACGGTGGGGATTTTAGAAACTGACCCAGTCGATATTGTGAATGGGTACATTCGCCAATGTGCAATTATGGTTACAGTGAAAGACTTGGTACGCATGGGCAGTGTGCTTGCCAATGGTGGGGTCGATCCTAAAACTGGAAAGCGCTTATTAAACCGCTCTGTGGTTAGACAAGTACTTAGTGTCATGATGAGCTGCGGTATGTATGATGCTGCGGGTGACTGGCTTTCAACTGTAGGTATTCCTGCTAAAAGTGGTGTAGCAGGTGGTATCTTGGGCGTGCTACCTGGTCAGGTCAGTATGGCTGCTTTTTCACCTCGACTAGATGAGCATGGTCATAGTGTTCGAGGTATCGATATTTTAGAACGATTATCTCGTGACATGGGGTTACACCTCATGGAAGGAACACCTTCTGCACAAACCATTGTACAAAGCCATTATCGCACTGGAAAAGATGCATCATTGAGTGTGTATGTGCTGCGTGGTGTGTTGAAGTTTACTGAAGCTGAAATGTTATTGCGTATTTTACAAGACGAGACAATTGATCAAAGCACAATCGTCATTGATTTAACCCAGATTTCACTTATCCACGATGTGGGTAAACGTATGTTTTTAGAAGGCTTAGATCGTTTAATTGATGATGGACATACACTTGTTCTAGTCGATCCAGAACAGCGCCTAGATCATGCGAGAACTGGTAAAGACAGAGAACTTCATGTTTATCACGATTTCGATGATTTGCTCGAAAAGCATGACCTCCCTGCAAAAAAAAAGACTTATAGCGACATCGCGGCACTTCTAAATTGCTGAGGTGTTTTTCCTAGATGTCGCTTAAACATCGCACTGAACGCGCTGGGGTTTGTATACCCCAGTGACTCTGAAATTTGAGAAATAGATTCACCATTCGCGATTTTACTCAAGGCAAGTGCAATATGCATTTGCTGTATCCATGCCCGATAAGATAGCCCGGTTTCTTTCTGGAACATACGCATTAAAGTTCTAGAACTCGTGCCAATATCATCAGCCCAATCTGTTAAATCTTTTGAACTGTCAGGTATATGTAATAACTCTTGGCAAATTTTTAAGAGTCTTTTGTCTTTCGGCCACGGAATCTGGATAGGCAACAAATTGGCCCGATGTATTTCTTCAAAAATCAAAATTTGTAAAGAACGGGAAAGCTCTTGAGAGGTCGCTGTATTTGGAATTTTCTCTCGTTCAATTTCATTTAAACGTATTAAAAGTTCATGCAACAGGTTACTCACCCGAATAATAAAGCAATGTTGTCCCATTAGAGCGGCTGCATTTACTTCAACCAATGCCGTATTTAACTTCACGTGACTCAGTGAAATCACACTGTGCTCTACATGTGCTGGAATCCATAACGCACACATGGGTGGCACAATCCACACATTATTCGGTGTGAAAACCTGAATAGTTCCAGTAGATGCATATAAAAACTGCGCACGTGTATGCGTATGGGTTGGGGTGATTTCTCGGTAAGAATGCTCGGAAGATAGCCCAATCACCAGTTCAGACAAATCGGACTGAATAAGAGAATCGGACATAAATTATCCTAGGAATTGTCACTTATACGATGATTATTGGAAGATAACTTTATAAGCGACAATTTACAATAAGCATCTCATTTAAAAATATTGGAGTTTTTCAGGTATGACGTCTTCAATACAATTGAAAGATGGTATTGCCAATACCGTTGCAAATGATCAGCCTCAAGGAATGATTATTAAAATTGTAGGCGCCGTGGCGGTTGCACATTTACTAAATGATTTAATTCAGGCGGTGTTACCAGCCATCTATCCAATGTTAAAAGCAAACTTTTCGCTGAGTTTTGCGGAGGTTGGCCTGATCTCGTTTGTATATCAAATTACAGGTTCGCTACTACAGCCTTGGATTGGACTTTATACCGATAAACATCCAAAACCGTATCTTCTCCCACTCGGAATGGTCGTCACATTCTGCGGCATTATCTTGTTAGCTTTTTCGCCAAGTTTTGCCGTGTTGTTATGTGCATCTGCACTGATTGGAGTCGGGTCCGCAACCTTTCATCCAGAAGCTTCACGGGTAGCACGAATGGCATCAGGCGGGCGCTTCGGTACAGCTCAGTCGACTTTCCAAGTGGGCGGAAACACAGGTACTGCGATTGGCCCATTATTAGCAGCGTTATTAATTGTTCCATTTGGGCAGCATGCAGTTGCGGGTTTGGTGATATTTGCACTTTTAGCAATTTGGGTTTTATTTGGCGTAAGCCGTTGGACCGTGAGTCATGCTAAAAGTCAGGTAGTTGCGCGTGCTACCCAAGCACATACTAAATTGCATGGCCGTAAGCTCATTATCGCCTTGGGCACAATTAGTGTGTTGATGTTTGCCAAATTTACCTACATTGCGAGCATTAGTAACTACTTTACCTTTTACTTAATTCAAAAGTTCCATATCAGTATTCAAACAGCTCAATTACACCTATTTGCTTTTTTGGCGGCTGTGGCTGTAGGTACATTTGCTGGTGGTCCAATTGGCGATAAGATTGGCCGTAAAGCTGTGATTTGGGTTTCATTTGTTGGTATGGCGCCATTTGCATTAATGATGCCGTATGCAAACTTATTTTGGACAACAGTTTTTTCAATTATTGCTGGTTTGGTGTTGTCATCGGCTTTTGCAGCGATGGTGGTGTATGCGCAAGAAGCTGTTCCGGGCCGTGTGGGTATGATTGCGGGTTTAATGTTTGGCCTTATGTTTGGGGTAAGTGGTATTGCCGCAGCTGGGCTAGGGCATTTAGCGGATATTAATGGCATTGAATGGGTATTTAGTTTATGTTCATTGTTGCCATTACTTGGTTTTGCAACAGCACTTTTACCAAACACAAAGGTTAAATAAATGAAAAGACTCTCAGTCATATTCAGCTGAGAGTCTTTTTTAGCCAAACATATCTCTAATTAAAAGACTATTTTTGAACACCAAACTTAAATACGGTGACACTGTTATAAGTTTGGTTTGGGTTCAAACGTGTAGAAGGGAAAGAGGGTTGATTCGGGCTGTCTGGAAAATGCTGCGTTTCTAATGCTAGCGCGTCTGCTTGTCGATAGAGCACGCCATTTGCGCCAACAATATTTCCGAGTAAATGATTGGCTGTATACATTTGGACACTTGGTTCAGTGGTTAAGACTTGCATGGTCCGTTTAGATTTTGGGTCAACCACAATCGCTGCAAGATTTAATTTCCCTTGAGACTTTTGATTAATTACCCAAGTTTGGTCATAGCCATATCCATAGGCCAATTGCTGATTATTTGCTCGAATATCTTTCACAATTGCTTTAGGCTTCCGAAAGTCAAAAGGTGTACCTGCAACTGAAGCAATTTCACCTGTTGGTAAAGAGTTTTGATCGGTTACTAATATACGGTCTGCATTGAGTTGTACCACATGATCTAGTACACCATAAGGATTGTTCCCAGCTCCTGACAAGTTGAAGTAACTATGATTGGTGAGGTTGACGACTGTAGGCTGATCAGTTTTGGCTTTATATTCAATCTTGAATTCATTTTGATCTGAAAGACTGTAGATTACTTCTACATCTAATTTTCCGGGAAAACCTTGATCACCATTTGGACTGGTTAACTTCAGAGAAGCTTTAACGGTTTCACCTGTAGAAACGAGGGGTTTAACTTGCCAAACACGTTTATCAAAACCGGGATTCCCGCTATGTAATGAATTCGGGCCATTATTTTTTTCGAGGTTATACGTTTTCCCATCTAAGCTAAATTTAGCATTGCCAATACGGTTCGCATAACGACCAATTAATCCGCCAAAATGAATGCCTGCCTTGGTATCAGTGACTTCATAACCTTTTAGATCATCGAAGCCCAAAACGATATTATTTTGTTTACCTTGGGCATCGGGAGTCAAGATTTGTGTAATTACACCCCCGTAACTAATAAAAGATACCGAGACTCCTTTGTTATTGCTCATGGTATATAGATCAACTTTTTGACCGTCTTGAGTCGTACCATATGGTTTTAAATTTAATGTGGCTGCATTGGTAAGTTGTGCAAAGCTATAAACCGTAACACCTAAAATTGCTAATTTTTTCATGCTTATACTCTATTTTGTAAATAGTTGGACTGGATGAATATAAGATTGATTTTTCATCTTTTTAAAGAGTTTTTTATTATATATAGTGTTAATGATGATTAGCGCTGTTAACTCTAACTATTGAACAAACTGGCCCTAGTCCTATTAATAAAACTCAGCGGTAAGCTATTTTTATGACTCATTCTGTCTCAGTTTTAAAATTTTCACTTGCTCTTAATGGCTTGTCATTTGATTTAGACAACCAGCACATTCAACTTGAACAGGGTTTGGGTTTTGTTGAGTCGAACAGTATTCGTCATGGTATTATTGATGAGCTTGCTATCGAAAAGATGATTTATTTTATTGAAGAAATAATAGAGTCTCAGCCCCTCAGAAATCTGAATATAAGTGGGGTAGCTGTTACGTCTGATGCTGCTATGACACACCTCAGTCAGTTATTTTTTAGTGCTAAAAAGCAAATCAGCCGTATTGAGCTTGAGCATGGATTCAATGATTTTATTGAGCGTTTGAGCTATTACATAAACCAAGTGTCTCCAGATCAGCTTTATGTTTTTACCTACTTTGTATTTGTTCGAGAGATGATGCATCACTTAAGAGTTGAGGAAATTCAGATCATTTAAGAAATCACTTTCTCAATCTGCTAACTCATCATGAATCCAGTTTAAAAATAGCTCAATTTTAGGAATAAATTGATGCGTTTGTGAATACACCAAATGATGAGTAGAAATAGGAATTGATAATTCATCTGCAAAAACTCTAACCAATTTTCCTGAGTCCAAATAATTTTGAGTGAGTAAATTACTTTCCAAAACAAATCCTAGTCCATGCATAGCTGCTTCAAATATCGAATTTTTTTAAAACTAAAAATTATGATAGAGACTTGGAAGGTTGATTTTATCATTTTTTCAAAATAAATAATTGAATTTAATGGTATTAATATTTGTAATTGATGATAATATCTGTAGGGATTTAAAAAACAAAAAATTAATATGAGGATCTTATGAGTTATAAACTAATCAAAATAAGTGTATTAAGTACTATTTTTTTAATTGGTTGTGGGGAGGAGTCCAAAAGAGAAGAAAATGAGTATGAAAAAAATATGCTTACAATCGAAGCTGAAAATTTTAATGATAAAGTTAACTTGAATGTAAAAGAAGAGGAATATAGCTTAATAGCCCAAGGAAATAGCTCAGATGTAACTCTCTATTTTAACAAACCCGATAAAACGGACCTTCCTATTTATGGTGAATTACAGCTTTTGGCTGAAAGTAATAAGGCACGTTTTGCCTCGCTTGCTTGGATAAATAAATATAATGATATGAGTGTTTTATTTTGTATAAATTATGAAGACTGTTCAGATAATACGGAATATAGTTTTGATAATGATAGTAGACAATTAAATATAAGATTTAAAAATAATTTTAATAAATTATGGAAAAATTATTTAGTTGACTGGATAGAAAAAAAAGATTTAACGGCAAAAATTACAGGTAACTTAGAATTAAAAATACCCTCTAACTGGGTGGGTTTTAATAAAGATAGATTTCCAAGAAAAAGTGGGATAGGTATCCTCGAATTAGATAATCAAGTATATAAATTATCTGATATGAATTCAGATATTATTATTTATAAAGATGGAAATAATAAAAACATTGGTAGTGTAGATGAACTTGTTTTTAAAAAAGATGATGATATTGTGAATATTGAAATATTTAAAGAAAGTAATAATAATCAATATTCTAAAGATATACAACTTAAAGTTCGAAATTATAATTTAACAAATTATGAACCAGGTTTTTCCTTTTATGGCTTAGTTCCTGCTTCGTCGATCTCGTGGGGAGATAATGAAAAGATACTATCTATTAATATACAGAACTTGAATTTATTTGATAAAGAACGAAATAAATTTAGAGTGTTAGATTTGGAATATAATATTCCTAGGAATACTTCTAATATTTTAATTAATAAAGAAATATATCCTATATTGCGGCAAAATTATGGTTTCGCTTATGTCGTAAATGATCAGAAAAAATATTCTATTAGTTTAATAGGGCAAACAGGAGCTTATCCATTGGAAGTAATTCAAGAATTCAATGGTCATATTTCAATTGAAACTACGAAAGAAAATGAAAAAATAGTTTGTGGAGATCGCTATAAATCTTGTTCAGGTTTATCTATGGATAATGATAAAAAAACTTTTAGATTTAATAATGTTAAATTAGGTGAAGATGTTTTCAATGGAATGATTTATATTCCAGGAATTATTGATTAAATATGATAAAAAAATCCCCTCACTAGAGGGGATTTTTTATTACTATTTAAACTTAAACAATCGAGTCGTCTAAATTAGGCGCTAACCAACGCTTCGCTTCATCTAGTGTCCAACCTTTACGTTTTGCATAATCTTCAAGTTGGTCTTGAGAGATTTTGCCCACGTTAAAGTATTCACTTTGTGGATGAGAATAATAGAAACCACTCACCGAAGATGGTGGCATCATTGCAAAGTGTTCAGTCAGTTTAGTACCAATTTTATCTGTAGAGCCTAACCAGTCAAACAACACTGCCTTTTCAGAGTGCTCAGGGCAAGCAGGGTAACCTGGTGCAGGGCGAATACCGACATATTTCTCTTTAATCAGATCTTCATTGCTGAGCTGTTCATCAGCTTTATAGCCCCAGAATTCTTTACGAATGCGTTCATGTAAGTGTTCGGCAAAAGCTTCAGCAAAGCGGTCAGCTAATGACTGAACTAAAATTGCAGAGTAGTCATCACCTTTGGCTTTGTATTCATTTGCCAATTCTTCTGCACCAAAAATCGATACAGTGAATCCGCCTAAGTAGTCCTGCTGCTCACGGTCATTACGAATGTAATCTGCCAAAGACAAGTTTGGTTTACCTGTCACTTTGTCAGATTGCTGACGTAAATGCTCAAAAGTATGCGTAACATTTTGACCCGCTTCATCAAATACGCTGACGGTGTCTGCATCAGTGCGCTGAGCAGGGAACATACCGAATACGGCACGAGCATCAAAACGGTTGTTGTCGATAATATCTTTCAACATCGCTTGAGCTTGATTGTACAAATCTGTTGCAGCTTCACCAACCACTTCATCTTCTAAAATTTTCGGGAATTTACCTGCCAAGCTCCAAGAAATAAAGAATGGTGTCCAGTCAAAATAATCCACGAGTGTTGCAAGCGGATAATTCTTTAAAACTTGTGTTCCTAAAAGATTTGGTTTTGGTGGCACGTAGCTTTCATCAATTTTAAAACCATTTTCAACCGACTCTTTATAAGTCAGTTTGGCCGCTTTTGGTTGTTTGTTGGCTAAACGTTCACGAATTTTGGCATATTCAGCACGGTGCTCTTCAATAAATGCACCTCGCATGTCTTTAGAAAGCAAGGTTGTAGCAACACCTACAGCACGTGAAGCATCGGCAACATAAATTACTGCATCATTCTGATACTGAGGGTCAATTTTTACTGCCGTGTGGGCTTTAGATGTCGTCGCACCACCAATTAATAGAGGAATGTTAAAGCCTTTGCGTTGCATTTCTTTCGCAACAAATACCATTTCATCTAAAGATGGAGTGATCAGACCAGACAACCCGATGATGTCACATTTTTCATCAATTGCGGTTTGTAAGATTTTCTCGCAAGGTACCATTACACCAAGGTCAACAATGTCATAACCATTACAGCCAAGTACCACGCCTACAATATTCTTACCAATATCGTGTACGTCGCCTTTTACCGTTGCCATGAGGACTTTACCTTTAGATTGTCCTTCAGACTTTTCAGCTTCAATGTAGGGGTTGAGCCATGCTACAGCTTGTTTCATTACACGGGCAGATTTCACAACCTGCGGTAAGAACATTTTGCCTGAACCAAACAAGTCACCAACCACGTTCATACCGTCCATCAGCGGTCCTTCAATCACATCTAAAGGACGTTTAGATTTTAAGCGCGCTTCTTCGGTGTCTTGGTCAATATAAGTCGTAATACCTTTAACTAGTGCATATTCAAGACGTTTTTCAACCGACTCATTACGCCATTCAAGGTTCTCGGCTTCTTTGGCAGCACCGCCTTGTCCGCGGTATTTTTCTGCTACTTCAAGCAGTTTCTCAGTCGCAGCTTGACCAGATTCACCTTGGTTTTGGTTTAAGATGACATCTTCAACAGCTTCTTTTAGCTCGGCTGGAATATCATCATAAATTGCCATTTGACCTGCGTTCACAATACCCATGGTCATGCCTTGCTTGATAGCATGGTATAAGAACACCGAGTGAATGGCTTCACGAACTGGCTCATTACCACGGAACGAGAACGAAACGTTCGATACACCACCAGAAATCATGGCATGTGGTAAGTTCTGTTTAATCCAACCTGTAGCCTCGATAAAATCGACCGCGTAGTTGTTGTGTTCTTCAATACCTGTTGCTACTGCGAACACGTTCGGGTCAAAAATAATATCTTCAGCAGGGAAGCCCACTTCATTCACTAAAATATCGTATGAGCGTTTACAGATTTCGCGTTTACGTTCAGCAGTGTCAGCCTGTCCAGCTTCATCAAAGGCCATCACAATAATTGCGGCACCATATTGACGGCAGAGGCGGGCTTTTTCGACAAACTCGTCATAACCTTCTTTTAAGGAAATGGAGTTAACAACAGGTTTACCTTGTACGCATTTTAAGCCAGCTTCAATGATTTCCCATTTTGATGAGTCAATCATGATTGGCACACGTGAAATATCAGGTTCTGATGCTACAAGGTTTAAGAAATGCACCATCGCATTTTGCGAATCGAGCATTCCTTCATCCATGTTAATGTCAATAATTTGCGCGCCAGCTTCCACTTGTTGCTGTGCAACCTCTAAAGCTTCTGCAAAGTTTTCTTCGCGAATGAGACGTAAGAATTTCTTAGAACCGGTAACGTTAGTACGTTCACCAACGTTTACAAAGAGAGAGTCATCATAAATATTAAATGGTTCTAAACCACTTAGGCGACAAGCAGGTACGGTTTCAGGTACTTGGCGAGGCGCAATGTCTTTGACTGCATTAGCAATGGCTCGAATATGGTCTGGTGTCGTACCACAGCAACCACCAGTAATATTAATTAAACCGCTTTCAGCAAATTCTTTTAAGAAAGCTGCAGTTTGCTCAGGTGTTTCGTCATATCCACCAAATGCGTTTGGTAAGCCTGCATTAGGGTGTGCTGAAACGAAAGTATCTGCGACATCGGAAATGGTTTTTACGTGAGGACGCATGGCATCTGCACCAAGGGCACAGTTAAAACCAATTGAAAGCAAATCACCATGGCGCACAGAATTCCAGAAAGCTTCCGCAGTCTGACCTGTTAAAGTACGACCTGATGCATCGGTAATTGTCCCTGAAATCATAATTGGTAATTCACGACCAATTTGTTTAAAGACTTCTTTGACTGCAAAAATCGCTGCTTTACAGTTTAATGTATCAAATACGGTTTCAATCAAAATGATATCTACACCGCCTTCAATCAGTGCATGAGTCGCTTCAATGTAGTTTTCTTTTAACTCATCAAAGGTAATGTTACGAAAAGCAGGGTCATTTACATTCGGTGAAATTGAACAAGTGCGCGATGTCGGTCCAAGTACACCAGCAACAAAACGTGGTTTTTCTGGAGTTGAATACTTTTCGCAAGCTGCTTTGGCTAAACGTGCTGCTTCACGGTTAATCTCTGGAACAAGATCTTCCATGTGATAGTCAGACATTGAAACACGCGTGCCATTAAAGCTGTTGGTTTCAATAATATCCGCACCAGCATCAAGATAAGCTTCATGAATGCCTTGAATAATTTGAGGTTGTGTCAAAACTAAAAGGTCATTATTCCCTTTTAAGTCATGTGCCCAATCGGCAAAACGCTCACCACGGTAGTCGGCTTCTTCTAATTTATGGCGCTGGATCATAGTTCCCATAGCACCATCAATAATCAGAATGCGTTTAGCAAGAAGCGCTTTTAGGGTGGCAAGCGTAGACATAGAAAACCCCGATCTTTTATATGAATTTAAAAATGCGGCGCTATTGTAACAGAATAGCAGCACAAATGATGACCTACGAAGGTCATGAGACAATAAGTAAAAAAATAAAAAAGAGGGTGTTTTATGACAAAAACGAAAGAATTTTCATGAAATATTCATCAAATGATCATGATATTGAAATATTTCATGCTCAATATGCCGAAATATTACAGTTGTTCTGTATGAAAAATAGACATATAGGTCATTTTATTTATTTTTTTGCTGTAAAAATAAGCACAAAAGGAGCTCATAAATAATGAATTAAGTTATTGTATTTTAAAAATAAAATAAAAATGATCGGGGAAAGGTGCATCAAATGAGGTCAAAATATAAAAAATTGACTTCATCAGGCGGCTCTTTGTCATATAATTGTCATAATTTAATTTAAGAATACAGAGGATTTTATTATCCTCTTACCGTCTGCATGAATTCTAATCTACCCCCTGTTTCGGATTCAAAACTTGCGGCAAACCTGCAAGCAAAATCGACGAATGTACACGTCCCAACACCGAAATTTTTTATGCCGGTGTTTCTGACGATTATTGTTGCAACACTTATTTATATTGGGTTTCAGGTTAGTGCTGATTTAGCGCATGTTCCACCTTTGAGCCTTTATTCGGTTATTCTTTTATCTACTGCACTTTTCATTGCATTGGGCTTTGAATTTGTAAACGGTTTCCATGATACTGCTAATGCAGTTGCAACGGTCATTTATACAAATGCATTGCCTGCACCAGTTGCAGTCATGTGGGCTGGTTTTTGTAATTTTCTTGGGGTAATGGTCGCAAGTGGTGCTGTTGCTTATGGCATTATTGCATTGCTTCCTGTTGAACTTATCATGAACATGGGTAGCGGTGCTGGCTTTGCAATGGTTTTTGCATTGTTAATCGCTGCAATTCTTTGGAACCTTGGTACTTGGTTCTTAGGAATCCCAGCTTCTAGCTCTCACACCTTGATTGGTTCAATCTTGGGTGTGGGTATTATGAACCATCTATTGAGTGCATCGACTGGCGTAACGACCAGTGGTGTAGATATGGACCAGGTGATTAAAGTAGGTAAGGCATTATTATTTTCACCTTTAATTGGTTTTGCTTTTGCAGCAATCTTATTCTTGTTGGTTAAAACTATTTTCAAACGCCAATTAGAATTATTCCAGCCACCTGAAGGTAATAAGCCACCACCAGCAATCATTCGTGCAATTTTAATCTTTACCTGTACAGGTGTAAGTTTTGCACACGGTTCAAATGACGGCCAAAAAGGTATGGGTCTCATCATGCTCATTTTGGTTGGTTTAGTACCGTTAGCTTATTCAATAAATAAAAACCTAGATACACAACAGGTTCAATCATTCCACCAGCTTTCTTCTCAAACTGCTGTTTTGTTAAACCATAATCAGCAAGAATTGACTGATGAAAAAGCGCGTGAAGTTTTAACTAAATATATTCAAACCAAGCAACAGACACCTGAAGTTGTACCTGCATTGGCAAGTATGACTGATCATTTAGGTGCTCGTGTTTCTAGCTATAGCGACTTAAAAGATATTCCTGAAGCTGCGATTAGTGAAATTCGTAATGATATGTATTTAAGCACAACCACGTTTAAACGTTTGGACAAAGCAGATGCTTTACCAAAAATGGATGATTCACAGAAAAAGCTTGTGAAAGATTATCGCGGTAGCTTGGATTCATTCTTACAGTACATTCCAAACTGGGTGAAAGTTGCGGTTGCATTAGCGCTTGGTCTTGGCACTATGGTTGGTTGGAAACGTATTGTGGTGACTGTAGGTGAGCGTATTGGTAAGAACCATATGACTTATGGTCAAGGTATGTCTGCTGAGCTTATTGCAATGAGTACTATTGCAGCAGCAGATGGTTTAGGTATGCCAGTTTCAACTACTCATGTTTTAAACAGTGCTGTTGCGGGTACCATGGTTGCAAATAAATCAGGTCTAAACTTTAATACCATTAAGACAATTTTATCAGCTTGGATATTTACTTTACCTGCGACCATCTGTTTGTCAGGTGGTTTATATTGGTTGTTCTTAAAGTTCATTTAAGTTGTCTGCTTAAATCTAAAAAGCCACTATTATTAGTGGCTTTTTTATTGTCACATTAAAAAAAGATCGCTTTTTTCAAATAAACTCAGTAAAGAATGAATGATTACTGCAAATACTTATTGCTAGGTGACTAGCTCAAAAATTGATGAAAGGATATAAAATGAAAACGGATCAACTCGATCAACTCAAACAACAATTCCCACTCATTCAAACATTACAAGATTACCAAGAAACATTTTGGTTTAATCCGAGCCGTTATCCTTTAAAAGAAGCTCTCGCGAAAGTAGCACTTACAGAGCAAGATGTAAAAGATGCCGAAGCAAGGCTAGAACGTTTTGCACCTTACTTAGCAAAAGTATTTCCAGAAACTCAAGCACTACATGGAAAAATTGAATCAGAACTAGTTGAAATTGCAGATATGCAACAAGCCTTATCTGTAGAAAAACAACAGAAGCTTACTGGAAAGCTTTGGCTTAAAAAAGATAGTCATTTACCTATTTCGGGTTCAATCAAGGCACGTGGTGGAATTTATGAAGTCTTGGCTCATGCTGAAAAGTTAGCAATTAAGGCAGGGCTTCTCAAGTTAGATGATGATTACAGTAAACTTGACCAAGATGCATTTCGAGCATTTTTTTCCAATTATCAAATTGCGGTAGGTTCTACAGGTAATCTTGGTTTATCGATCGGTATTATGAGCGCGAAGCTCGGTTTTAGAGTGACCGTGCATATGTCTGCTGATGCAAGACAGTGGAAGAAAGATAAACTGCGTTCATTAGGTGTCAATGTTGTGGAATACGCCAGTGATTATGGTGTCGCTGTAGAGCAGGGACGTAAAGCAGCAGAACAAGATCCAAATTGTTTTTTTATTGATGATGAGAATTCGACGACTTTATTTTTAGGTTATGCAGTAGCAGGAATACGCTTAAAACAACAGTGTGAGCAAAAACAGATTAAAGTCGATGCAGAACACCCATTATTTGTTTATTTGCCATGTGGTGTCGGTGGTGGCCCTGGTGGAGTGAGTTTTGGGTTAAAACTCGCTTTTGGTGAGCATGTACATTGTATATTTGCAGAACCGACTCACTCTCCATGTATGTTACTAGGTGTTTATACAGGGCTGCATGATCAGATTTCAGTAAACGATATTGGTTTAGATAACATTACTGCTGCAGATGGATTGGCTGTTGGCCGTGCTTCTGGTTTTGTCGGCCGTGCTATGCAGCAGTTAATTGACGGTTACTACACCATTCATGATGAATGTTTATATGAGCTGATTGCGCTTTTAAATCAAACTGAGAATATTCAAGTTGAGCCCTCAGCAGCGGCAGGCATGATGGGGCCATATTATGTGCAAACTACTCGTGATTATTTGGCCTTGCATCAATTGTCAGCTGAAAAGTTACAGCATGCGGCACATGTGGTATGGGCGACTGGTGGTGGTATGGTTCCACCTGATGAAATGCAAAAGTATTTAACACATAGTCAAAACAAATAATTGCACAAAAAAGCCCAATTTTAGAATTGGGCTTTTAACTTCATTATTTTTTAGAAAATTTCTTAACTGGAAGCTTTTCGGCCGCAAAACCATAGATTGCAGCAAAAGGAAGGGCTGTACGGGCTAAATAAGCCACACGCCATAGACCGCCATGGTTGGCACCTTCCATCATCAACTCTAGAGGATGGTCAAGCACAGTTTCAGGATTTGCGACAGAAGATTCATTTCTTAAGTCATGGATCCAGAGTGCCGCCATAATGGCATTTGTGGTTTCTGGACTAAACGCTTCTACATCAAAAAGTTCCGCACCGTTAAAAGCGGCTTTAAGGAGTGGATTTTTTGTGACTGAATGAGTTGTCGTAGATGGAGCAATATTAATACTCACGCGTTGGCCTTGATGACGGGCAAGTGTTGCTCGCCATTGTTGAATACGTTTAGCTAATGCGTAGTTTGGCCCTTGTTCAACTACCAAGCAGTCTGCAATACCATAAGTTTTGCCATTTTCGCTGGTAATCAAGTCTTGATAAGGTGCTTGGAAAAAACGTTTGAGCGATAGTGTAGAGACACCTTTTGCAGCCATTTTTTGTAGTTGTGAACGAGATTTAAATTTCTCTTGAGCTGCCTCTGCAACTTCTTTAGGTACTGCGTAAACATCGGTTGGAGTACACATAAACATTAAGCTTGTATCGGCTTTATGTTCACTCACATATTGCATAATACTATCCATAGCCATTGAGACGCGGACATGTTTTTCACCATCTAGATAAGCAATAGCAGCTAAATCTAATTTTTGAGGAAATTGAACTAACCACTGTGCAATTTCTGGTATTTGAGTCAGTAAATTGGCACCTAATTTATCTCTTAATTCAGAAGCTTTTGCTGTTGAGTCAACTGATTCAATTGTAGGTGCAATCAGCGTTGCGTTTCCTTGCTGAATTGTATTTAAAATTTTCCCCCAAACTCGTGGGTTCGGTAAATCAATTGCAACAATATTCGCTTTCCACTTTGCTAACCAAGGTAAAGGGCCAGCTTCTGAAGCTGCACCAAACAGAACCATGGTTCGATCAGATAAATCAAACCATTCTGGATGAGCGGCAGCTTCACGTAAAGCCTTGGCATGGCTTGGTTCAATAATACCTGCATTTTCCCATTTTTGAATTTGATCAAGTAAGCTTTGCCCGCTAAGTTTTTGGCCTTTATATGGAACATACCATTCTGGTGCAGCTTCACTTTCACCTTTAAATTTAACTGTATTTAAAGGCTTAGTGGTAGGGATGTGCAGAGCATCTTTTAAAAGATAGTGTTTACCATCGCGGAAATAGTCAAAAAGATGATGAGCCTTATGTAAGCCCTGTTTGGCGATGGTAATCGGGTTATTGCTATTAGAAAGCCCATGTTGAACAAGTGATTTAAAGTATCTTGGATAGTTTTTCCGCCAGTTTTTTTCAGTCAAAATCTGTTGAGCAGTTTTATTATCTACAATAGATAAAGCTTCTGACAAAATCTCTTGGCCTGTGCGAGAAGTACTTTGTTTTTTTGTTGAAGCGTGTATCGGAAATTGTAGACCTTCGTCTGGACTCTGGCTGGACATAAAATATCTCACTTGGACGGTAGTATTAATATACAGGTGTATACATTATCTATGCCAATTAAAAGAAACGAGTGGCAATAACTGACAAAATGAAAATTAAATTATTTTTGTGATGAAGGTGGTTTGAGTGAATTTTTATGATAATTTGATCTCATTTTAACTTCATTTTTTTTCACATTTCTAGAACATTTTTATAGACTTACGTTACATAAATGATTATTTTGTATAGAGCGAATTCATCAGATCTAAGCTGAAGATAAAATGTTCAAAATGTATCAATAAAAAAGATACGATGATGAGTAAAAAACTAGACTTTTTTATTAAACGATAAGAAAAGTCAAACGGAATAAGAAAGAATTGGGGTGAAACTAGATGGAAGACAACGTAAGATTGTCTTTTAAAAATCTTGGGGATATGGTGATTTTTTTACACCATAATTTTCTAGTTTCGCCCCATCTAATTTTGGGTGAAGCCCTATACATAAGCTGTAAATCATCTTTCTAAACAGTCAGATTAATTTGCTTATAGTCTATCTAAACTTTTAACAACGACCTTTCTTGGCCTGACCTGGTGGACAAAAATCTCCTGGATGATTGTGATAAGGCGAATCCGGATCAACTACTACACTGCCAGCAGGGGTATAAACTGCACAAGCTGATAGTGATAGTGTGAAAATTGCTGCTGCACAAACTAGAAATTTTTTCATATTGTTCTCTCTTTTTATCATTCTCCCTTTTATTATTTACTATAGAAATTATTAGATTGTTTTTCGATCTATTTTTGGTTAAGAAATATCAACACTCTAAACTAGTTTTTTTAGCGATTAAGGCGTACGTAAAATTGTACGAAAACCTACATGAGTAGCGGCTAAATCAAAATCTTGTGGGTAGCGACTACTATTACGGTAACGTGAACAGTAATTTTCAGCACACAAAAATGAGCCCCCTTTAATCACATATTGAGTGCTGCTCATTTCTTTTTGTCTTAAATCAGAATAATTACCCATATGTTGATCATGCGCACCTTGATAGGGAGAGGATGTCCATTCCCAAACATTTCCAATCATATCGAATAGCTTAAAGCCGTTGGATTTAAAACAGCCGACAGGAGCAACACCAGTAAAATGGTCGTGATTCAAATTTTCAAAAGGGAATGTGCCTTGCCAGTAATTTGCTTGTGGATGCTGATGTTCATCGGTAGGTGCTTGGTGTAAAGGTGTGTCAGTTTTTGAGTTTGCTTTAGCGGCGTATTCCCATTCTAATTCTGTTGGTAAATCACGTCCTAGCCAAACTGCATAATGTTCAGCATCATTTTTCGTCACGTACCTTACAGGTTCGTGAGGGGGAGGGAGAGCTCCATTTTTGCCATTTGGAGTTTTCCATGTATATCCTGATTTGAGTTGCCACCATTGTTGGGGATGACGTGGATCTGGAGTAAAAACAGCAGCCTGTTTTTGTTTTTCAGCATCGGTAATATAACCAGTTGCCTTCACAAAACTGGCGAATTGAGCAACAGTGACTTCAGTTTGATCAATCCAGAAACCTTTAACTTCCCGTTGTTTTTTCCCAAAGTTAAGTTCATCTGGATAAGCTTTTTCAGAACCAAAATTAAATTGTCCATCTGGTATGAATACCATACCTGCGGTTGTATTTTTAAGCCAGTTTGTAGGAAGCCCTGTATAGCTTTTACACTGTTCGATAGAACCCAAAGCAGCCGATGAGATGGCTTGCTTTGGTAAAACTGTTTTCAGGTCAGCTTTATGTTCAGACTTACTACAGCCTGTGATGAATAACAGGCTGAGTGTAGTACTCAAAAACAGTTTTAATTTCATTTGGCGTTATATTCCTGTACGCCATTTTGCTCAGTATATTTCTGATAAACCGCTAATAGCTCTTGAACTTTTGCAGGGTAAAGCTGCGCAACATTATGATTTTCACCACGATCAGTAGCAATGTTATAGAGTTCCCAAGAACCTGATCCTAATTCAGGGCGTCCTTGAAGTGCAATTTTCCATTCACCTTGTTTAGCATATTTACTACCGTGTAATTCATCGGCAAAGCTGAAATTAGCTGGACGGATAGTTTGTGATTTATTTTCAAGTACAGACTTCCAAGAGTAACCACTTGGTGTATTAATGGTTCGGCCTTTATATTGTCCTTGAGGTACCGGAATATGGGCATAATCTAATAATGTTGGAAAAACATCGAGTACAGATGCGAAGCTATGATTGGTTTCTTCAGCTTTTTTCTGATTTGGTAATTTCACAATAGCAGGAGCTGTAGTTGCACCTTCGCCAGCTGTATCTTTCCATAAATGAAAAGGTGCCGCGCTGACTTCAGCCCAACGTGGTCCAATATAGTGGTAAGAAGTAGGGGTGCCTACGTTTGCTACAGAATTATCAAAACCAGATTCACTGCCATACCCACCACGAATGAAACCTTCTGCACCATTGTCAGAAACAAAGAAAATTAAAGTATTTTCATAAAGATTATTTTGTTTTAGGTATTGGATAATTCGGCCTACATTTGCATCAAGATTTTCTACCATACCTGCGTAGATTTCCATTTTACGGGCTTCAAGTGCTTTCTGCTCAGCTGTTAACTCTTCCCATTTTCCATATTTTTGTGGTGCATTTTGAGTGGCGATTGGTTCTGCTGCTTCAAAGTTTGCTGGAATAATTCCAAGCTGTTTTTGGCGTGCTATACGTGCTTTTCTAATGGCGTCATAACCGACATCGTAAACGCCACGATATTTGTCACGGTATTCTGCTGGAGCCTGTATAGGCCAGTGAGGTGCTGTATAGGCAGCATAAGCAAAGAATGGCTTACCGCTATTTTTACCTGATTCTAAATAGCTCAGCAATTTATCGGTAAAATAATTGGTCGAGAAAAAGTCATCAGGTAATGCTGAAATTGGAATAATTTGCCCATCTTCGGTATAGGTTGAATTTCGTTTAAACGCGCTTGGAGCTTGTTTAAAGTGATGGTCTAAACCTTGTAATAAGGTAAATGAATGGTCAAAACCTTTGGCATGAGCATTGGTTTCAGGAGTTAGCCCCAAATGCCATTTACCACTAATATATGTCCGATAACCATTGTCTTTGAGCACCTGCGCAATTGATAAAGAGCGTTCATTTAAATAGCCTTCGTAACCTGGCTGGCCTTTTAAATGGTCTGGTGTAAGCTCTGCCATAGCACCTATGCCTGCTAGGTGATGATCAGTTCCTGAAATAAGTTGTGAGCGAGTAGGGGAACAAGTGGGTGCAGTATGATAGTCCGTTAAAAGTCGACCTTCTTGCGCCAAACTATCAATATTAGGCGTATGAATTTCACCACCAAATGCTCCTAAATCTGAATAGCCTAAGTCATCAGCCATAATAAATAAAATATTGGGCTGCTTTGGAGTACTTACCGTGGTTTCTTGTGAATCATTATCGTTACAACCAGCTAAAGATAAGCTAAATAAAGCAATGGAAAGACTAGATAAAAGTGCTTTGTACTTCATTGTATCATCTGAATTATTAAAAGAATTGTGCTTGAGTTTAATCAGATGGTTTTTGCAATCAAAACAAGGAATTGATCAAAGAAAATCAGAAAAATATCTGAGAATTTATCGTGATAAATAAATGAGAAAAAAAGAAAAGCCCATATCGGGCTTTTCAAAAATATTAAGTTTAAAACGGTAAGCGGGTAAGTTGATCTAAGAAATGTGGAATCACTCGCGGTTCAATCAAAATTGTTACAATTACGCCGTAAGCTGCACCCCATAAATGGGCACTATGATTGATATGTGTATTGCCACGTTTACCTGCCCAAATGCTATAAGCAACATAAAGAACTGCAAAAATAATAGCGGGTACTGGAATAAAAAATACAAAAATCAGTTTCCATGGCTGAAACAGGATATAGGCAAATAAAACCGCAGATACGGCTCCTGAAGCTCCAAGACTTGCCCAATTTGCATCATTTTTATGTTGTAAATAGCTTGGTAAAATCGCAAAAATTAACCCGCCCAAATAGAACAACACAAAACCCATGTCATAAAAATATTGGCGATAAAAACTTTCAATGATGCTGCCAAAGAAAAACAGGGTAATCATATTAAAGAGTAAATGAGTACCATCTGCGTGAATAAAGCCATGTGTGATGAAGCGATCAAATTGTCCACGTTGCATCGCAGGCGGCCAAAAGATTAGGCGGTTCATAACGTTTTGATTGCTAAAAGCAAGTAAAGAGATAATGACCGTAATAATAATAAGGGTAATGGTATGGTTAAACGGCAAATGCAACATAAGAAATATTTAAAAAATGATCAATACTGAGGTCAATAATGCCATTAAAAATACAACTTGAAACCCCGTTGTGTATAAATCCGACAAATTTAGTTGATTTTTTTTAAATCCACCTCATCTTCGGTTAATATAAAGGCATCAGCTTGAGGAATATTGTTATGTCGACTGAGAACACCAACACTGCTGTTGCAGAAGAAATTCCGAACCTTTTGATTACACCATCTGCACAAGAGTATTTGCACGAATTATTGGCGAAGCAAAATACTCCGGGAATTGGCGTTCGAATTTTTGTTGAACATCCGGGTACACCACGTGCAGAGTGCTGTATGGCATATAGTGCACCAGAAGAAGTGGTGCCAACGGACTATAAACAGGACTATCCTGATTTCCCTGCATACATTGATGCGCCGTCTATTCCATATCTTTTAGACGCTGTTATTGACTACAACAAAGATCGTTTCGGTGGTCAGCTAACTTTCCGTGCACCAAACTCTAAAGTGCCGCGTGTAGGGCCAGATGCATCAATTGAAGAGCGTATTACTTATGTACTTCAAGCGGAAATTAATCCAGGTCTTGCAGGACACGGCGGTAACTGTAGCTTAGTTGAAGTGCAAGATGATCCTGAACATGGCTTAACTGCTGTATTGAAGTTCGGTGGTGGTTGCCAAGGTTGTTCTGCAATTGATGTAACCTTGAAACAAGGTGTAGAAACAACGTTAAGAGAACACATTCCTGAACTACAACGTGTAGTTGACCAAACAGACCATACGCAAGCAGAAGGTGCTTATTTCAAATAATTAAATTATTTGAAAAGTGAAATAAAAAAGCCTCGAAATGAGGTTTTTTTATTACTCAATATGAATAATGATAATTATTATCAATATCATTTGTAATTTTATTTATCTTTGTTACAATGCGAAACAGAAAATGAGAGATGTTTAATAAATCAATATATTGGGAATACTTATGTCGAAGCGTATTATCCAGTCAGTGCTTTCTGTTTCAGTACTGGCAAGTATGATGTCTATGGCTTTTGCCGCACAAAATGAGCAAGAACAAGCTGAACAAACATTAGAAAAGCCTGCTGAACCTGTGAAATTGGAAACAATTTTCGTAACAGCGGAAGAGCAAGTGAAGCAATCGCTTGGTGTATCGGTTATTACCAAAGAAGATTTAGAAAAACTACCAGTTCGTAATGATATTTCTGACTATGTACGTCGTATGCCAGGTGTCAACCTGACAGGCAATAGCGCAACAGGGCAGCGTGGTAATAATAGACAAATTGATATTCGTGGAATGGGGCCTGAAAACACACTTATTTTAGTGGACGGTAAACCAATTAACTCTCGTAACTCAGTCCGTTATGGCTGGAAAGGAGAGCGTGATACACGAGGCGACTCAAACTGGGTACCAGCAGAAGCAATCGAGTCGATCGAAGTTTTACGCGGACCAGCAGCTGCTCGATATGGCTCAGGTGCTGCTGGTGGTGTGGTTAACATCATTACTAAAAAAGTAACTAATGAAACTCATGGTTCAGTAGAGTTCTATACTTCACAGCCTGAAGACTCCAAAGAAGGTTCATCAAATCGTGTTGGTTTTAATGTAAGTGGGCCATTAATTAAAGACGTTTTGTCTTATCGTTTATATGGTAATTACAATAAAACGGAAGCTGACGATGTTGATATTAATAAATCTATTGGTAGTACAGCAGCTGGCCGTGAAGGTGTTAAAAATAAAGATATTTCAGGCCGTTTAGCTTGGCAGGCAACAGACCAACAAACTGTCTTGTTCGATGTTTCTTCTAGCAAACAAGGTAATATTTATTCTGGCGACTCTCAGTTAAATGCAAACGCAGAAGCAGATGCAATTCTTTCGCAGCTCATCGGTAAAGAAACCAATACCATGTATCGTGATAGCTATGCGGTAACGCACGAGGGCGATTGGTCTTGGGGTAAAAGTAAACTCGTTGCTCAATATGATAAAACGCATAACAAACGTCTACCTGAAGGTTTAGCGGGGAGTGTAGAAGGAAAAATTAATAACCTTGATGATAAAGCCACCTCACGTTTAGAAACTCTTCGCTTTAACGGTGAGGCTAATATTCCTTTCGAATACTATGTACCCCAAGTATTAACTGTAGGTACCGAATGGGTTGAAGACAAATTTAAAGATAATGTCTCGACAACGCAAGGTAAAGACAGCAGTGGTTCAGGTTATGGCGATCAATTGGCGAAAGGTGATCGTAGTAAAATGGAATCACGTATTGCTTCTGCATATATTGAAGATAACCTGAAAGTTACAGACAGCACAGATGTTGTATTAGGCTTACGTTTTGATGACCATAGTAAATCTGGTTCTAACTGGAGTCCAAGCTTAAATATTACCCAAAGACTTAACGATTATTTCACTTTAAAAGGTGGGGTAGCAAAAGCTTATAAAGCACCAAATATGTATCAAAATGCCGAAGGGTATTTATTAAGTACAAATGGTAATGGTTGTCCAGCCAATATTGATTCACGTTGTTTGTTACAAGGTAATGGCGATTTAAAACCTGAAACATCGGTAAACAAAGAGCTCGGTATTCAGTTTCACAAAGATATCGTGAATGCGAGCTTAACTTGGTTCCGTAATGACTATAAAGATAAAATTGTGGCTGGTACAAATGTTGTCGGAACAGTTGATGGTTCAAGTACGAATGCAAATACAGGAGCTGTGACGAATACGAAGTGGAATATTCTGCGTTGGGAAAATACGCCTAAAGCTCTAATTCAAGGTTTTGAGGGAAGCTTAGGATTAGACTTTGGTGATATCCGCTGGACTAACAACTTTACTTATATGATGGATTCGAAAGATAAACAAACAGGGAACCCATTATCTTTAGTACCAAACTATACGATTAACTCAATTTTTGATTATGACATTACGGATCAGTTAGATGTAAATTTTGTATTTACTCAATATGGTCGTCAAAAATCACGCCAGTTTGCAGAAAATAGACTTGAATCTGGTATAGGTTCAGGAGGTGCGAATTCTGCGCTTAAGCCAAGTACTGTAAAAAGCTATAGTATTGCTGGAATTAATGTCGGTTATAAATTTTCAGACAATATAAGTACACGCGTTGGTGTAAGTAATCTATTTGATAAACAAATTTTAAGAGACAGTAATTCTATTAGCCAAACTTATAATGAGCCAGGTCGAGCTTATTACGCTTCTTTAAAATATTCTTTCTAATCAATAAAAGTAACAAAGGCGCTTCAAGCGCCTTTGTTATTTAAAATATCTAAAGCTTTTTCAGAATAATAAAACTTCTCTAAATACACACGGGCACGGCGTCTTAAATGTCCTGTTGTAACGAGTTGTTGTAATACGGGTACAAGCAAGTCGGTGAGTTCATGCTTCACCAAACTTTCATCAATATTGAGGTCACGGAGTAGTAAGTCAAAACTACGTTCCTGATTACGGACATACCAAGTATAGATACCATCGTGGACTTGCTGTTTTAGATAATCGGTTTGACGAATGTGGTCCCAGATTTCATGCCCTAGACCTACAGTTTTTGTTAAATCTTGAACTTCTACATAATTTTTTAAAACAGAAAGTGGCATAGTTTTAACTTTGTGCCAAACATTTGCCTGAAAATGATAGAGCTTATCATTGTCAAAATGTTGGTTTAAAACGCGCTCACTCATTTGGCTAAGTTTTAAAATATTCTTTTGCAAATAATGGTTAATGGTATCGTCCAGATTAGAATCGGTCACTGTTTCTAATACTGATTTACCCATTTTCATGAAGCGTCCTACACCTGGCACGCGTTTTGACATTGATTCATCTAAATAATCATGCATTGTTTGTTGAATCAACTGAGACAAAAGAGCTGAAAAAGCTGGATTATTTACAATTGTTTTAATCAGTTTTTTACGATGCTCTTCTTTACTTGCAACATACTGTGCAATGCGGTCAATCGTTAAAACAGGAATAACATCTTCAACTGTTGCCGTCTCATTTGCAGGATGAATCAGGGCGAAGCGAATATGCTCTGCAATTTGTTCGATCAGAAAATCAGAAGCGGGGGTATCTAAAATCTGCTTTTGAATGAGATGTTGAATCTGTTCAAAAGTCCAAAGGTGTTGTAATTGCCAACTCCCCAACCAATGGTAAAACTGTTCAAACTCTTGTTGAATCACCTGAGCCTGAACAAATTGCTCATCTAAAAAATCTAGATGAGCTTCAATAAGTTTTTCAATAATTGGTTGGGTAGACATAAGGTCTCACAAGTCCGAAGTTTTATTTAAGGTGTTGCCGTTTTTACTGACTGATTCGATTCTACTTTAAGTAAAAATGGTACGTATTGTTGAATAACCAGTTGTTCAGCTTCCAAAATCGGCATATGACCTACATTTTCTAAAATAACTGGCGGTTGTGCATTTTTTAAAAGTCGTTTGAGTTCACTCGCCACTTCTACATTAATAATCTTATCTTGTTTGCCCCATAAAATAAGTGTAGGCGCATCGATCGTTTTGGTAAGTACAGCAAATGAATCTGGAGTATAGACTTTATTGAGTGCAATTAGTTGGTCGACTAGTTTTTGTGTTTGAGGTGCCTGATTAATCATCAATTTTTCTTGAGCTTGTAAGAACTCTTTAGGAATAAACGGAGGATTAAACATGGTTTGTTTTAACAAATAGTTAAAGTCACCTTTTTTAGAGACTAACAGTTGTTTTAGATAGGTAGGATCTTTGAGATAAATTGTGTTGGCAGAACGGAAAATACCACCGCTATCAACTAAAAATAGACTTTTAGTTTCAAATGGATATTGTCCCGCATAAAGTAGGGCAATTGAGCCGCCAAGTGAGTGCCCCGCAATATGAATAGGCCCCTTCAAATTTGCAGCTTCAACAAAGCGGCGTAATTTTTCAGCAAGGTTCGGAACCGAATAATCGAAGTCTTGCGTAACGATAGTTTCGCCACTACCTGGTAAGTCCGGAATAATCACGTGGTAATTCGTAGTTAAGTAATGCGCCATGCGATTCCAATTGTCGCGGCTGCCACCTAAACCATGAATAAGTAACAAGGTCGGTTTTGTGGTTGAACCACCTTCACTATATGACCAAGTAATATCACCTACTTTTAATTTTTTACTTTGCAGTCCGGCCCAGCTACGTTCTTGCTGTAATATTGTTTGAAAACTGACATCAATGTTATCGGCTGCCTGCGTTTGAGAAATACTAGTTACTGAGAACAAACTACAAGCTAGAGTCAATGTAGTAGCAGTTTTTTTCATAGAGGCTTTAATTGGAGCGGACAGCCTTATCATACATTTCATCCTTGAAGCTTAAACGAGTTTGAAAAATTATTGAAAAACTTTGCCAATGAGTCATTTGCCAAACGTTTGGAATGAAGAAAATTATAGTCAATCTATAAACTAAAGTATGTCTATTTTTTCACTAAACAGTAGGGAATTATGCGGTTATTCTTCTTATAAAACTGATTACAGCTTTAAAAATATTTTCTTAGAAAAGGATTCATTTTTTGTCAGTGACATTCAAATTTTGACACATTAAAATGATTTCTAACCTTGAAAAAACAATGGAAATATAAAATGCCTACTGCGCAAGAAGTTTTAGATCGTTTGAAAGCAGGTAATCAACGATTTGTAAATGGAAATACTTCCCTTGCAAAAACCTTATCGCATCATGAACGCGCTGAAATGGCAAAGGATCAAAATCCGTTTGCAATTGTATTAGGCTGTTCAGATTCTCGTGTACCAGCAGAAATGGTATTTGATCAAGGTCTTGGTGACTTATTCGTAATCCGTGTTGCTGGTAATGTTGTTGCGCCTTCACAAGTTGGTAGTGTTGAGTTTGCGGCAGAACGTTATGATTGTCCGGTTGTAGTTGTATTAGGACATAGTCATTGCGGTGCGATTCAAGCGACTATTGATACGTTGATGAACCCTGATCATCCGCCTTCATCTAACTTAATGTCGATTGTGAACCGTGTTCGCCCATCAGTTGAAATTTTAATGCAAACTGATCTGAAAAATGATTTGAAAAAACTTTCATGTCATGCAGTACGTTCAAACGTTTTTGCTTCGGTCAACCAATTACGTCATGGTTCGGCTGTGTTAGAGAACCTGATTGCAAAAGGCGAGTTGATTGTTGTTGGTGCTGAGTATTCATTAGAAACTGGTGAAGTTACTTTTTTTGACTTCTAATCAGTCTATAAAGATTTAAAACTAAAAGGTGCCTATAGGGCACCTTTTATGTATGGATAAGCTAAATTAAGTAATTTTGACTGCGCTTGGGCATTTGGATGAATCAAGTCATTTTGCATTAGTTGTTTTTGTCCAGCGACGCCATCAAGGAAAAACGGTAGCAGTTTCACCTGATATTTTTGGCTTACAGTTTTATAATTGGTTTCAAATGCTTTGCTATAAGCTGTGCCATAATTAGGCGGAATCTTCATACCAAAAAGAATAACCTGCGCCTTTTGTTGTTGGCTTAAATGGACGAGCTGCGACAGATTTTGTTGAATCATTTGTGGTGGTTGACCTCGTAAACCATCATTCCCACCTAATTCAATAACTACGACTTCGGGTTTATACGTTTGTAAAAGCTTAGGTAATCTGGCCAAAGCGCCACTTGTGGTTTCACCACTCATACTTGCATTGACCACTTTATGTTGTTTGGGATACTGTTGGTCTAGACGTTTTTGTAGTAATTGTACCCAACCTTGTTTAGGGTCTATTCCGTAACCGGCACTAATACTATCTCCTAAAATTAAAATAGTTTTGGCCGAGACCAACATAGGCAACATGCTCAATGCGATGAGCAAGAGACTTTTAGAACCAGACAAATAAGATTTATACATTTGTGTTTCGACCCGAATACTAAATATATAGGACTGTCCCCATCATGCCACAACCTATCATTGCTGCCCATCAAGTTACACAAACTATTCAGATTAACCAAAATCAATTTACGATTTTAAAAAATATCGATTTAGATATTTATGAAGGGGAGCAGGTAGCCATTACGGGACGTTCCGGTTCAGGAAAATCGACTTTACTTGGTATCTTAGCGACTTTAGACCAGCCGTCTGAAGGCGAAGTATGGTTATGTGGTCAGCCTGTTCATGAGTTGACGGAGGAACAGCGCGCCCAGATCAGAATGCAGTATGTTGGCTTTGTATTTCAGTCTTTCCAACTTTTACCGCAGTTAAGTGCGCTTGAAAATGTGATGTTGCCGCTTCGGTTACGTAAAGATTTTGATTATAAAATTGCTGAGCAGAAGGCCTTAGACTGGTTGCATCGGGTAGGTTTAAGTCGTCAAGCGGAACAAACGCCTAAAGTCTTATCTGGTGGTGAGCAGCAACGTGTGGCAATTGCACGGGCACTTATTGCAGAACCACAAATTATTTTTGCAGATGAACCTACTGGAAACCTAGATGGTCAAACAGCCCAAGAAATTGAACGACTACTTTTTGATTTAAATAAAGAGCTCGGTACAACGCTTATTTTGGTCACACATGACCGTAATTTGGCTGGACTTTGCCAACGTCATGTTGAATTAAATGATGGCCGACTAAAGACAGTACAGGGTGGTTAGACTATGCGTAATCTACTTAAGCCACTTTTGCTACAAAGCTTTCGCACTGGAGGGTTATATTTACTCATCATTGCGCTTTCACTTGCGATTAGTGCGACCACGGCTCTTAAGTTTAGTAATGACCAAGTTAAAAATGCGGTTAGCCTACAAGCCTCGCAAATGTTAGCAGCTGATTTGGTTCTGTCGAATAATGAACCTCTAGACACTAAATGGCAAAAAAAGGCGGAACAGATTGGCTTAAAGCAGACTCATGTGACTATGTTTAGTTCAATGGCACATACTCAAGATCAGTTTGTCATGGTCAATGTGAAAGCTATAGAACATGCGTTCCCATTAAGAGGAAAACTTGAGATTGAGCCTAGTGCACAGAGTATTCAACCTGGTCAAGTGTGGCTAAGTCAAAGAGCAGCTGATTTACTTAAAGTTAAACTTGGCGATACGGTATCTATTGCAGATGCCCAATTTCGCTTTAGCGGCGTAATTGTGCGAGATTCAAATCAAGAACTCGGTTTTTCAGGTTTTTCGCCCACAGTTATTATTCATCAAGCCGATATTGCTAGAACCCATGCAATTCAAACAGGCAGTAGAATTGATTATCGACTGTTAATGTCTGGTCAGCCTGAACAGGTTCAGAACTTTAGTAAACTATTTAAGCAACAACATCAACCTGCAAACGATCAGGAAGAAACCATAGGGTTGCGTTTACGCGATGCTAGTGAATCAAATAGCAGATTATTACGTCCGTTAGAAAACCTAGATACCTTTTTGCAATTGGCCAATATTTTAACGATTTTATTGTGTGGTATCGCCATTGCTTTAACAAGCCAACGTTATGTTCAGCAAAACCAAGATCATATTGCTGTAATACGTTGCTTTGGTGCTAGCAAGTTTCAAATTTTATGGGCCTATATTGGGCTACTTTGCGTAGTCAGCGTAATTTCAATTGTGATTGGTAGTCTATTAGGAATAATGATGGGCTATGGTTTACTTGAGCTCATGTTACAACTGATTCCACAACTGGAATTAAGTTTTTCTGTGGTTGGATTTTTACTTGGTCCCTTACCAATTGCCATTTTTACCAGTGTAATTGTGCTACTTGGGTTTATTTTGCCAAGCATTTGGGAATTGTTAAATACGCCACCTATTCGAGTTATTCGCGAACAGGCAAAATCCCGAAAATCATTATTCTTTATGTTTTTTGCAGGCATCACCAGTCTTGTTATTTTTAGCTTAGTTTTAAGTGAAAACTTAATGCTCAGCATTATAGTTTTGGCTACCATTTTCGTTCTTTGTATTTTGCTATACACCGTTGTTTGGGGTGTGCTTCGTAGTTTAAAAAAGATGAAAACTCGTTTGTCTTTTTATATTCGTTCACCATCGCAAAGTGCCTTACAAATTACTGCTTTGGCTTTAGGGTTAAGTCTTATTACAGTGTTAAGCGTGCTCAGAACAGATTTACTAGAACGCTGGCAACAGCAGTTACCTGAGGGTACACCAAACCAGTTTGTATACGGGTTGCCTCCATTTGATTTAAAAGCTTTTGAGCAACAATTAAAACAAAATGGTTGGCAAAGCACACCGTTATATCCCAATGTTCGGGGGCGATTACTCGCAAAGAATGATATTCCTTTTTCTGAAGATGCGATCAAGCAAAATAATTCTTTAAGACGTGAATTAAATTTAACTCAGTCAAGTACATTGCCAAATGACAATGTCATTACAAAGGGGCAGGCCACTTTTAATGCTGTAGGGCAAGTTTCGGTCGAGGCAAAAACTGCTGAAAGTCTAGGTATCCAGCTTGGCGATAAGCTTACTTTTAGCCTGCCAGACGGTACTTTACAGGCTAAAGTTGTGAATTTTAGAAATGTTGAATGGGAAAGTTTTAGCCCAAACTTCTTCTTTATATTTTCACCTAAAACTTTAGATGAAAATGCTGGTAGTTACTTGGGCAGTTTTTATGTGCCAAAACAAGATCAACCTAAAATGATCCATATGATTCAGCAATTTTCAAATACGGTTTTTATTGATGTTGACCGTATTTTGGATGAAGTAAAGCGCTTAATGAATGTCTTGGTTAAAATTGTGACTGTGCTTGCAGCTTTAGTTGGCTTCTCTGGAATACTCGTTTTAATTGCTTGTTTAAATCTATTAATGGATGAACGCCGTCGGGAAGTGGCTTTGTTACGTTCATTTGGTTTGTCTAAAAATAAAATGAAGCAAATGCTCAGTTTAGAAATTGGTTTTTTAGGGCTGTTAGCAGGCATTGTTGCCTGCTGTTTTGCCGAGGTAATTAGTGCAATTGCAAGTTATAAAATGAAGATGGCTTTACAGGGGCATATTGAAATATGGTTAATTTTACCGCTTGCCATGATGTTACTTTGTGCTCTTATTGGTCGATATAGACTAGGTTATCTTTGTAATTTACCGCCACTACAAAGTTTAAGAGAGTTGAACCAGATTTAAGTTAGGGCAGTATTTCTGGATTCTGAATTAAAACTTCATGCCAAAGTGGAAGTAATGGTGAGTTAAGCTGATTACAGTAAATATAGAAACCGACAGTCATGAAAAGTCCTCCCACTAACCCTAAGAATTTTAGGAGGCTTTTAAATTGAGTGCGGTAGCTTAAATACCAAATGAGTGCGAGTAAGGCACCCATAATCATACCGCCGACATGTGCAGCATTATTAATACCTGTGGCAACTAGACCAAATATAAGGTTAATGGCCATAATCATTAATAATGCTTTTTTATCAAGTATATAGGCTTGATGTGGCAAGGGTGGAAATAAAGAAAGAACGGTCAACGCTGCACCTAATCCCATCACAGCACCCGATGCACCTGCACTTACGTGAGGAAGTAAGCTTTGATCAAAATGTTGTAGTAATTCATGTCCATTTTGAATATTGATATAACTACTCAAAAGACTACCAAACAAACCTGCAAGTAAATATAGACCAATAAAATATAAGCGACCAAATAAAGCTTCAGCGACATTACCAAAAATATATAGGGCCCACATGTTGAGCATAAGGTGAATAATACCAAAGTGAAAAAACATGCTGGTAAATAAACGTTCTGGCTGTCCAGAGAAAGTAAGTGGTGTAAAATCTGCTCCCCAGCGAAGTGCATCTTTTATAGCTGGGTCACTTATGTCCACCCCAGATACAATTTGCCAGATGAACAAACCTACATTGATCGAGATCAGTAGGGCGGTCAGCCACCAAGCTTGTACATTGAGTTTACGATTAATGTGCGGAGGCTGAGTTTGAGTCATGCTATGCTTTTGTTATATATGAACATGCTTTACAGCTTAACATGAAAAAAGTTGAATACAGGAGATCAAGACGAACATGAAAGCTTTTATTGTTCGCGTGTTGTTAATTTTTATTGGGGCAATTCTCCTTATTCAGCTTTGGATCTTTTCAAGTTTGGTTTGGTGGCGTACACATGAAGTTGATACCACCATGTTTATGCGAATTGATTATTGGTCGGATACATCTCGGCCGATTGTTCATGAATGGCTCGACTATGATGATATTAGCGACAATTTCAAACATGCGATTTTGGCAGGCGAAGATGCAAAATTTATTCATCATCATGGCTTTGACTGGGATGGTATCCGTTTTGCTCTAGAGCGTAATAATGAAGAAGGTGAAGTTGTTGCAGGTGGTTCTACCGTGTCTCAACAACTTGCAAAGAACTTGTTCTTATATAATCAGCGCTCATTTATTCGTAAAGGCCAAGAAACGATAGCAACGTGGATGATGGAGCGCATGTGGTCAAAACGCCGAATTCTTGAGGTGTATATGAACTCGGTTGAATTTGGTAAACATTTATATGGGGTTGAAGCAGCTGCTCAATATTATTATGGTAAAAGTGCTAAAAGCTTAACGCGCGAACAAGCAGCTTTTTTAGCAGCCTTATTGCCTGATCCGAAATATTATCAAGATCACCGCAATGATCGTAAACTACAATATCGAAAACGCGTAATTTTACGTTATATGAATAGCACCCCAATTCCTGAATAACACTGTCTTAAAGATGTGTTATTTTTTTAATTTTTATAAAATTGACATAATTTTGCAGCATACTGTTTTGCAGAGATTTTGGTTGGAAAGAGATAGATTTAGACATGAATACAGCGATTACAGCAACGACCCCAACAGAATATAGTTATAACGACCGTTATATTAATCGTGAGTTGTCTATTCTTGACTTTCATTTGCGTGTATTGGAACAGGCAGTCGACCCTTTACATCCTCTATTAGAGCGAATGAATTTCTTACTGATTTTTTCGCGTAATTTAGATGAGTTTTTTGAAATTCGTGTGGCGGGAGTCATGGAGCAATATGCTCTAGGTAATGAAAGTCGAAGTCCAGATGGCTTAACACCAAGACAAGTCTTACAAAAAATCTCTGAAACTGCTCATGCTGCAATTGAACGTCAATATCGTATTTTAAACGAAGAAATTTTACCTAAACTTCGTGAGGAAGATATTTGCTTCTTGCGTCGTGGGGAGTTAACACCAGCTCAATCGGCGTGGGTGAAAAAGTATTTTCAGGAACAGGTCGCACCTGTTTTGACACCAATTAGCTTAGATCCAGCCCATCCATTTCCACGCTTAGTCAATAAAAGCTTAAACTTTATTGTGACCTTAGAAGGTAAAGATGCGTTTGGTCGTCAAATTGATTTAGCTGTTGTGCCAGCGCCGCGTTCATTGCCACGTGTTGTACGATTACCAGACGAACTAACGGGTGGCAAAGAGCATCATGTTATGCTGTCCGCAATTATTCATGAACACGTATCAGACTTGTTCCCTGGCATGACTGCAACTGGATGCTATCAATTCCGCGTAACTCGTAATGCGGACTTGGCGCTTAATGAAGACGTTGAAGATTTAGCTAAAGCTTTAAAAGGTGAATTAAGTTCACGTCGATTTGGTCGTGCAGTTCGTTTGGAAGTAACTCACAACTGTCCACAACATATTTATGAATATTTGCTTGAAGAATTCGACTTAAACGAAGAACAACTATACAAAGTTGATGGCCCTGTAAACTTAGCCCGTCTGGTTTCAAACTTTAAACGTCCTCATTTACGTTACGACTCACACACGCCAGTCGTACCGAAAGTGTTTAAAAAGACCGAGAGTATTTTCTCGGCTATGCAAAAGCAGGATATTTTACTGCATCATCCTTTTGAATCATTTGCTCCTGTTATTCAGTTACTTCGTGAAGCAGCACGTGACCCACAGGTGCTCGCAATTAAACAGACGCTTTACCGCAGTGGAGCGGACTCTGAAATTGTTCAAGTCTTGGCCGAAGCTGCACGTAATGGAAAAGAAGTAACAGCAGTCATTGAATTACGTGCCCGTTTTGATGAGGAATCAAATATTGAAGTGGCAAATGTACTTCAAGAAGCAGGGGCGGTAGTTGTTTACGGTATTGTGGGTTATAAAACACATGCCAAAATGATTATGGTGGTACGCCGTGAAAACAATAAACTGGTACGTTATGTTCATTTAGGAACAGGTAACTACCATGCTATGAATGCCCGTATCTATACCGATTATGGTCTCATGACGACCGATAAAGACTTGTGTGAAGATGTACACCGCATTTTCCAAGAGCTGACTGGTATGGGCAAAATGGCAAAACTGAAAAAGTTACTCCATGCTCCTTTTACTTTGCATGCTCAGCTCATCAATTTCATTGATGAAGAAATTGCCAATGCAAAGGCTGGTCGTAAAGCCCAAATTATTGTGAAAGTAAATGCATTAACTGAAGTTCAACTCATTAATAAATTATACGAAGCTTCTCAAGCTGGCGTGCAGGTAGATCTCATTATTCGTTCGATTTGTTGCTTACGTCCAGGTTTACCAAATTTATCGGAGAATATTCGGGTACGTTCAATTGTAGGACGTTTCCTTGAACATACACGTGTTTATTACTTTAGTAATAATGGTGATGCCCGCATTTATTGTTCAAGTGCTGACTGGATGGACCGTAACTTATTTAATCGTGTTGAAGCATGTTTCCCAATTGAAGATCCTGCGTTGAAAAAACGTATTTATCAGCAAGGTCTTCTTAATTATTTGCAAGATAACCAGCAAGCTTGGTTATTACAAGGGGATGGTACTTGGGTACGTGCGCAGCCTGCTGAAGGTGAAAAATTACATAATGCTCAAAGAGAATTATTAGAAACATTTAAATAAAACTTAATATTAAAAAGCCGACTTCGTGTCGGCTTTTTAATTATTTGAAATTCATAGTAATTTAATATGATTTCTTAAATGGTTGCAGGATATACGATAATAATTTGAAACACCGCAATATGTTTTAAAAATATGTGATTCTTTACATAAAACATTGAATTTTAAAAATATACAAATTACGTGAAATCTACTTTAATACGCGGCATTAAATATACTTAACTTTGGTAAGTGAATAATATGCAAGGCTTTATTAAAAGTTTATTTATTAGAATATTTTTAGGGGTAATGCCAGTGACTGCATATGCAGATCAAAAGTGCTATGGAGATATTATTGTTTTTCATAAATATGATGATCAAATGATATATCCCTACTTTATACAACCCTCTAAGGAAAAAAATAAGAAAAATGAATCACAAACCAAGGTAATAACGGTCCAGAAAAGAAAACCTACTCAAGATGAACTGGTAGCACAAAAGAAAGTTGAAGATACTCAATTAAAAAAAATAGATGAAAAGAAAAATCTTGAGAATAAAAAACAGCTTGATGCAGCAGTCGCTAAAGAAATTTTAGAAAATGGCGAAAAAAAATGGATGGTACAGGTAGCGTTGGCACCTAATCAAAATAAAGCAAATATGATCCAGTCACAATTGCAGGCGAAAGGATATAAGATTGTGACTAGCCCAACTACAAAAGGAATACGGGTTATGGTAGACCCCGCTAATGATTTTGCGATTGCACAAATTATTCGAGAAAAAATAATTTCAGATGAGAGTTTAGATTTAAAATCGGCTTGGGTTTTTAAATGGGCTTCTTTAACAGCACAGTAAAAGAAAAAGGAGTCTGAAGACTCCTTTTTTTTATTCATGTAAATTTGTTGTGATCTTCTGCATGATTTGCAGTAGTACGTCAAACTCGCTTTGCAATGGCGTACTTTTACGCGTAACGAGTGCTAGAGTACGACTTGGTGCATCTTCAATTGGTTTTGCAGTAATCTGATCATTAAACTTGATCATACTATTTTCAATTGCGATTTCTGGTAAAAGCGTAAAACCTAAATTAGAAGAAACCATTTCGACTAATGTTGGTAATGAACTTGCTTTTAAACGGTTATCGTTTTTACGTTCACCAATTGGACAAGCACTTAACACATGGTCACGTAAACAGTGGCCTTCTTCAAGCAAAATAAGGCGTGACAAATCAAGGTCATCGAGAGAGTTTGCTTGAAGTGCATTTGTATCTTGCTTACTACAAACAAGATATAAATTTTCTTTTGAAATTTCAGCTACTTTTAGACTTCTTGTGTCAAAAGGTAGGGCAAGGACGATCATGTCCAAATTACCGTGTTCTAAGCGTTCTACAATTTTCTCACTTTGAGCTTCATGTAAATGCAACTGAATCTTCGGTAATTGTTGATGCACTTCATCAAGTAACCGTGTCAGGATAAAAGGTGCAATGGTTGGAATAACACCTAAATGAAGATCACCAGTTAATGGTTCACTCATTTCACGGCTTAAACGCATTAAATCCTGAGCATCTGCTAGCAATACACGGGCTCGAGCAACGACTTGTTCACCTAATGGCGTTAAACGCACATTTTGACGGTCACGCTCAACCAGAACGCCACCTAATAGCCTTTCCAGCTCCATGATACCGCCCGATAAAGTCGATTGGGTAACAAAAGAGCGTCGTGCTGCTTCAGTAAAATGCAAAGTTTCCGACAACGTAACTAAATATGATAGCTGTCTTAGTGAGGGTAATGCAGCCATAGTGTCCTAGTATGATGATTTAAAATGATGCGCAAATAAACCGCTAAGCTGTGGAATAAAATGGGCAGGGATATCATGCCCCATTCCATCAATTAATTCAAACTTAGCACCGGAAATTGCTTTTGCTACAGCCTTACCGTGGCTTGGTGGAAGTAAGCGGTCACGAGAGCCATGTAAGACTATGGTGGGTTGCTTAATTTCACGGTCCAGTTGCAGTAAGGAACCTGTACATAATATTGCTAAAAACTGTTGAAGTACACCAGCAGGATAATAGCTACGTTGATAAAGTTTTCGTGCAGTTTGTACGGCTTCAATATGGTTAATATAACCAGGAGAACCAATCAATTGGAATAATTTTAAGCTGTGGTTAACAATCCCTTCTTCATCACGTGATTCTGGCTTGCCAATTAAGCTTAAAAGTTGTTTAGGAAAAGGTGGTGGTAAAAACGGTTGGTTGTTACTTGTAAACATCAAACCTAATTTTTCTACTTTTTCCGGATATTTTGCAGCAAGTATCTGAGCAATCATGCCGCCCATTGAGGCACCGATCACATGCGCTTTACTTACGCCTAAACGGTCGAGAAGCATCGATACATCATCTGCCATATCATAGAGCGTATAAGGTGCACCTTGATTACTTAACCCTAAAGCAAAGCGTCCCATCAATTTCATGGTATTTAAACGTTTACCCTGATGACGTACTTTCGAAGAAAGGCCAATATCACGGTTATCAAAACGAATAACACGAAAACCTTGATCAATGAGCGATTTACAGAAAAAGTCCGGCCAAAATAGCATTTGGGCACCTAGACCCATAATAAGCAAAATGGTGGGATGTTCTGCTTTTCCTCCTACTTCTACATGCAATTCAATACCATTGCCTAAGTTGACTTTGGTTTCTTGCATAAAAGGAGTGTAGGGTGAAATACTAAATTGTAAGGCGCTATTCATGTTATGCATTCCTTGAAGGGAATACTCTCGAGCGAGCATTCCCAATTTAAACCTTATGCTTGGGCAGGAATAAGATCTGGAACAAGCTTAGTTAACGTTAAACGTTGCTTGCCTGCTGTTGCACCTAACAATACGAAACCACGCAATGTTCCTTCATTGTCAATTGCTTTGGCAAGCATACCATCGTCGAATTCTTCAGTTTCCCAATTTACATCCACATCAACCGGAGCCGGTAAAACTGTAAGCGGTGCAGCCGGAGTTTTTACCGCAACTGGCATAGCGGGGTAATGTACATTTGTCTGTTGACCGCTTAATGTTTTTGCTAAAGCACGCGCTTGTTGCATAATTGGCATTACATAAGGAAGCAGGGTACCGTTCACTTCTGCACAGTCACCAATTGCATAAATATCGGCTTGATTGGTTTCAAGCAAGCTATTGGTAATTACACCACGGCTAGTTTGAATATTTGCGCTTTGAGCAAGAGAAATATTCGGTTGTAAGCCAATGGCTGAAAGCACAATATCAGCGACCAAAGTCTGACCATTTGCCAATGTAACCGCGTAATCTTCACCGTTATTAATTTTATTTACTTTTTCAACGGTTGTGCCTAAAGCAAATTTAACCCCAGCTTCTTCAAGATTTTCTTGGAAAGCTGAAGCAATGTGTGAAGGTAATAAACGGCCTAACGGTTGAGGCGCTAAATCAATTACCGTTACATCATATTCGCTATGAAGTAAGTCATTGGCAAATTCACAACCAATCAAACCAGCACCCAAAATCACAACACGTTTATCTTTGCGCTGAGCTAGATTTTCACGGAAAGAACGATAATCAATAAGAGAGTTCACCACATGAATGTCATCACTGCCATCACCTGCAATTGCAAGACGAATCGGGTTAGCACCAACGGCTAAAATCAGTTTTGAATACGGCTGATTTGAAGTTACCCCATCTTTTTCCAGAACAAGCTCATGACGCTCAGCTAAAATTTCTTTTACCCATGTAAAAGGTTCAATACGCATATTGAGCTGCGCACTCATTTTTGCGGCATCACCTAAAGGAATCTGTTCTGGAGCCTTTTTACCTGCAAAAGCGTTAGATAACGTTGGTTTTGCATAGTTCACTGCATCATCCGCACAAATCATCACAAGTTCTTGCTCTGGGTTAAGCTTACGGAACTCACGTGCTAAGGTATAACCCGCCATGCCTGATCCGATAATGACGATTGGATGCATTTTTTTCTCCAGAATTAGAATTGTTCATTTAATACGGTGATTGGTGATATATAAAAAAGACCATGTAAATCATGGCCTTTTAATTTAAGACATTAGATCTCGATCATTTCAAAGTCAGCTTTTGAAACGCCACAATCAGGGCAAGTCCAATCATCAGGGATATCTTCCCATTTTGTTCCAGCTGCAATGCCGTCTTGTGGCCAACCTTCTGCTTCATCGTAAATCCATCCACAAACGATACATTGATATTTTTTCATGAGACTCTCCGCACTGATAAGTTTGCTCAAAGCTGCCTTTCAGTAAAACTATTCCATCTATTAATAATGTAACTACGATCCGTTCAATAATAACTAATGTAGCTTTGATCGGGTATCAAATTTTTACGCAGTTCTACATTTAAAGTAAAGCACATAAGGGAGTTTAATCATTCGTAAGCAAAGATGAATGGCATATCGAGACAAATAAGTGGTTATTTAGGCAAAACTTCCACTTAAACGCATAATAAATCATATGTTTTTATTCACTCACTAATGTAATAAGACCTTACGTGATATGAAGGGTTACAAAAAGAGCAAAGCATTTATATAAATAAAGTTCTTAAAAACGTAATCTGGTTAATAAATGGACAAATAAAATGATGTTTATATAAAACGAGAAAGTTTATTGAACACTTAGTAACAGAGATAAGGAAGTCGAATATGGAAGTTCTAGTATATGAAGTAGAAATTAATGCGCCTATAGAAAAAGTATGGGACATACTCTGGAATAGTGAAACATATAATGCATGGACAAAATTCTTTGCACCGGATTCTTCAATGAAGACGGACTGGAAAGTTGGCGGTAATACATATTTTCTAGACGGAGAAGGAAATGGAATGGTTTCAACCATTGAAGAAATGAAAAAGCCTGAAGTATTAATTTTTAAACATTTAGGAATGATTAAAGAAGGAAAAGAAGACTTAGAAAGTGAAGAGGTGAAAAGCTGGAGTGGTTCGTTAGAAAAATATTTTTTAAGCCAAAATGGGAATACTACAACTTTAAAAGTTGAATTGGCCACCTTACCTGAATATATCGGTATGTTAAAAAGTGGCTTTGTTCAAGGTTTTGAAGTTGTAAAACATATTGCTGAAGGAAGTTAATTTATCTTATTCAGTTAATTGTTTAGGCAAAGTATTTTTTATGAATTTTAGAAATAAGATCATTGAGACGAGAAGGATAAGCAAGACGATGATGGCCTCCGTCATATGTTTCTACTGTCATATAAGGTGAAAGCTTTTCCTGTACTTGATACATATCAAGTTGTTCGTCTCCTAACTCTAAATAAGCCATTTTAGGATTGGAGTGATCAAGATCTTCATCACAAAGATGAGGATAATCGTTACGAAAACTAGGGTTAAGACTTGGGTTGGCAACAACAACAGCTAATTTATGTTGAGCAGCTGTTTTTAAAGCCCAATAGCCACCAAGGCTATGACCGACTAATAAATCTGGTTTAATCGTTTCAATTGCTTGATGATAAAAGTCCTTCACTGAGGCATAACTCAAGTTACGATAGTCAACATCAATACAAAATTTTTCAGGATGTAAAATGGCATGGAATTTTGTTGATTCACGAGAAGAATCCAAGCCATGTAAAAATAGAATTTTCATTATTTGCTACACAATCTCATAGATAAAATAAAAGGCAAAATAGGCCTTTTAAAAATCGAGGTTATTTGGATTTTTTTATATTTTACTTAAAGCTAAAAAAAATGATCTTAGCGATTGGTCTAACTAATTTTCATCATTCAAACCGCCTTTAATTTGATGACTTTGACTTTTTTCATTTTTGTTTGATTGAAATCATTCGAAAAACCTCAGCAATCTGTTAAGCTATGCCACTTCATTTTTACTTAATCGAGGCAGAGATGACGCAACAAAACGCTCAATCGACTTCTGAACCAACTATTTCCGAAAACGATTTAATTGCACAGCGTCATGCCAAATTAAAGCAAATCCAAGATGTTGCAAAGGATACTGGAAAGAGTCCTTGGCCAAATACATTCAAACGTGAACATTACGCTGCTGATTTACAAGAACAATTTAAAGATCAGTCGAAAGAACAAATTGAAAGCGCTGAACATGTATATGTAAAAGTCGCTGGCCGTGTCATGTTAAACCGTGGTTCTTTTATGGTGATTCAAGATATGACTGGTCGCATTCAGTTATATGTTGACCGTAAAGGTTTACCAAAAGATACGCTTGAAACTATTAAAGGTTTAGACCTAGGCGACATTATTGCTGCTGAAGGTTATATTGGTCGTTCAGGCAAAGGTGACTTGTATGTACACCTTGAAGGTTTTGAACTTCTTACAAAATCACTTCGTCCGTTACCAGATAAATTTCATGGTTTGAACGATACAGAAGTTAAATACCGTAAACGTTACCTCGACTTAATCGTGAATGAAGAAACTCGTAAGACTTTTGAAATTCGTGCCAAAGTCGTTGCAGGTATTCGCGCATTTTTAACAAATGAACGTTTCATGGAAGTTGAAACGCCAATGATGCATGTGATTCCAGGTGGTGCGTCTGCACGTCCGTTTGAAACGCATCACAATGCTCTAGATATGCCATTATTCTTACGTATTGCACCTGAGCTTTACTTAAAGCGTTTGGTTGTTGGTGGTTTTGAGCGCGTGTTTGAAATTAACCGTAACTTCCGTAATGAAGGGGTGTCAACGCGTCACAACCCTGAATTTACAATGATCGAGTTTTATCAAGCTTATGCTGATTATAAAGACTTGATGGCTTTAACTGAAAACATGCTTGAAAAGCTAGCTCTTGATATTTTAGGTACGACTGATGTGCCTTACCAAGGTGAAGTGTTTAGCTTTAAAGGGCCATTCAAGAAAATCTCTATGTTCGATGCGATTTTAGAGAATAACCCTCAGTTCACACCTGAAAATGTAGGTGATCGTGAGTTCCTTGCAAAATTTGTGCGTGAAGAGCTGAAAGAAGAAGTTAAACCTGGTTTTGGTTTAGGCAAACTTCAAACGATTGTATTTGAAGAAACAGTTGAGACTAAACTTCGTCAACCTACTTTTATTACTGAATATCCAGCGGAAACTTCTCCACTCGCTCGCCGTAATGATGACAATCCACACATTACCGATCGTTTTGAATTTTTCATCGGCGGACGTGAATTGGCAAATGGCTTTAGCGAGTTAAATGATCCGATTGATCAGGCTGAACGTTTCCAAGCTCAGGTTGCGGAAAAAGATGCAGGTGATGATGAAGCAATGCATTACGATGCAGAGTTTGTTGAAGCGCTTGAATATGGTTTACCTCCAACAGCGGGTGAAGGTATTGGTATTGACCGTTTGGTTATGCTTTTTGCAGATGCGCCAAGTATTCGTGATGTAATTTTATTCCCGCATATGCGTCGTAAAGAAGGTTAATTTAATCTTTAATAAAAAAGGCAGTGTAAACTGCCTTTTTTATTAACTATTTATATATAAAAAATACTTAAATTATAGAAAACTTAAGACCTCGTTAAAAAATGTAATTGCACAGTTTAACAATTGCAAATTTGCGATAAAAAAATTAATGTGTTGCTCATAAATAACTTTGAGAATTGTGCTGACATGTTTTTAAGAAAAACACTTTCAATTGCATTATTAGCTACTGCCTCATCAGCTGTTTTTGCCCAAGGTTTGGTGCTTAATAATGATGATTTACGTACAGATTTAAATTGGTTGAATCAACAAGGTGTTATTAACATCAGCACTTCTACTTGGCCTTTAAGTGGGGATGAAATTCAACATGCACTCTCACAGGCTAAAGTAACGCATCCAGCTCAACAAAAAGTTATTAACTCAGTTCTCAATGCATTAAAAGCAGATAATGATACGGTTAAAGTGGGTGCTTTCGCTGAATCTGATATTAAAAATCTTCCACAAGCATTTGGCGATAACCAAAAATCACAGTATCAAGGTTCTGTAGAGTTTAATGCAGGTGGTGAAAACTGGGATGCAAAAATCCGTGTGAACGCAGAAAAAGATCCGCAAATTGATAGTGGACACGATGTTAATGTAGAAGGTTCTTATGTAGCTGGTAAGCTCTGGAACCAATGGGTTGTTGCTGGTCAAATTCCAACATGGTGGGGGCCTGGGCATGATGGTAGTTTAATCCGAGGCGATGCGAGCCGTCCCGTTTATGGGGTAACCATGCAGCGTGCTGTACAAGACGCTTTTGAAAATAAATGGTTGTCTTGGATTGGACCTTGGCAATATCAATTATTTGCAGGTCAGCTAGATGATTATAAAGCTGTTCCACATGCTAAATTATTGGGTATGCGTGTAACCGCACGTCCTGTTCCAGCTTTAGAAATAGGTGCTTCACGAACACTACAGATTGGTGGTGATGGGCAACCAAATAGCTTTAAGGCGTATTGGAATGCAATTATTGGTAAAGACAATGGATGTACAAATACGGACTGTATTGGTGTAGATAATCCATCTAACCAGTTAGCTGGTTTTGATGCTCGTTTACACTTACAACCTTTGTTCAATATTCCAGTCAGCGTGTATGGACAATATATTGGTGAAGATGAAGCAGGTTACTTACCATCGAAAAAAATGTATTTAGCTGGTGCAGATTATTCTTCAATAGTTAAGAACATGCCTTATCAACTTTATGCTGAGTGGGCAGATACACGTACTAATGGCGATGTAAAAGGCATTTCATATAGTCATCATCAATATACTGATGGTTATTACCAGCATGGTTTCCCTTTAGGGCATGCAATTGGTGGTGATGGTCAAATGTATTCTGTTGGTGGCGATATTCGATTTGACACGATGAATCGCTTAAGTGGTCGTGCAATGGTTGTTAAGGTGAATGAATCTAACTTGGCAATCAATAAAGCTTTTCCTAAAGAAGATAAAATTAAAGCGCTTGATTTAACTTGGACGCATTACATCAAACCAGATCTTCCATTAAAAATTAATGGTTGGATTAGTGACTCTGATTTAGAGGGTAATGATTCAGGTGCATCTATTGGTATTGAAATTCCGTTAGAACGTAAAATGTTTGGTTTCTAAGAATTAAATAATGTTATAGAAAGAGAGAAGCTAAAATGGCTTCTCTTTTTTTATTGTATTTAAAGAAATTTAAAGATGAGATCGTGATTTGCTTCGGTTAACGATGCGAGCTAGGATGGACATGTTATCTATGCGAATCAGTATTTTACATTTATATGATGAATTTGAATATCAATATGAAAAAACAAGCAAAAGAAAACAGTTTTAAATCACTATAATGCATAACTAATGCTATAAGCCTCATAAAGGCTTGTGGTTGGATTATTTATCACAAAAAATTGGAGTTGTTATGGCACTCGTTCCTCCACATGGTCTTCTAAGTGGTGGTTTAATACCACTTCTAGATTTTATGGGCAAAATGGATAGAGAAGGACGTGTTCATGACTGAATCAAGACTTACACATCTCAAGCAACTTGAAGCCGAAAGTATTCATATTATTCGTGAAGTTGCGGCAGAATTTGAAAACCCAGTCATGCTTTACTCAATTGGTAAAGACTCGGCTGTAATGCTCCATCTTGCATTAAAAGCATTTTATCCTGCGAAGCTTCCTTTTCCTTTATTACATGTAGATACTGGTTGGAAGTTTAAAGACATGATCGCGTTTCGCGATAACATGGCAAAAACCCATGGCTTTGATTTAATTGTTCATCAGAACAAAGAAGGCCGTGAAGCAGGTATCAATCCATTTGATCATGGTAGCTCAAAATATACAGATATTATGAAAACCCAAGCTTTAAAACAGGCTCTGGACAAATATCAATTTGATGCTGCTTTTGGTGGTGCGCGCCGTGATGAAGAAAAATCACGTGCGAAAGAGCGTGTGTATTCATTCCGTGATAGTAAGCACCGTTGGGATCCTAAAAACCAACGTCCTGAACTTTGGAATCTTTACAATGGTAAAGTGAACAAAGGCGAAAGTATTCGTGTATTCCCATTATCAAACTGGACTGAGTTAGATATTTGGCAATATATCTATTTAGAAAATATTCAAATTGTTCCTCTTTATTTCTCTGCTGTTCGTCCTGTTGTTGAGCGTAGTGGTACGCTCATTATGGTGGATGATGAACGCATGCGTTTAAAAGAGGGTGAAGTTCCGCAAATGAAGTCTGTACGTTTCCGTACGCTAGGCTGTTATCCATTAACAGGTGCAGTCGAGTCTGAAGCTGATACATTGCCAGAAATTATTCAGGAAATGTTATTGGCAACAAGTTCTGAGCGTCAAGGTCGTATGATTGACCATGATGAAGCAGGCTCAATGGAAAAGAAAAAGCAAGAAGGCTATTTCTAAGACAGTTTCTAAATTTGTGGAGTTTGAGCAATGTCTCATCAATCAGACTTAATCAGCCAAGACATTCTGGCTTATTTAAAACAGCATGAACAAAAAGACCTTTTACGCTTTTTGACTTGCGGTAACGTAGATGATGGTAAAAGTACTTTAATTGGCCGTTTACTTTACGATTCAAAATTGATTTATGAAGATCAATTGCAAGCTGTAACACGTGACAGTAAGAAAGTGGGTACAACAGGTGATGCACCGGACTTGGCATTACTTGTAGATGGTTTGCAGGCCGAGCGTGAGCAGGGTATTACTATTGATGTAGCTTATCGCTATTTCTCGACTGAAAAGCGTAAATTTATTATTGCTGATACACCGGGACATGAACAATATACCCGTAACATGGCAACTGGTGCATCGACTGCTGATCTTGCAATCATTTTGATTGATGCGCGCTATGGTGTGCAAACTCAGACTCGTCGCCATACATTTATTGCAAGTTTGCTTGGTATTAAGAATATTGTAGTTGCCATTAATAAAATGGACTTGGTTGAATATTCACCTGAGCGCTTTAATGAAATTCAGATTGAATATGATGCGTTCGTGAGCCAGTTAGGTGACCGTCGCCCAGCTAATATTTTATTTGTTCCAATTTCTGCTTTGAATGGCGATAACGTTGTAAATCCATCGGCTCATACTCCTTGGTATAAAGGTCAGACTTTGATGAGTATTCTTGAGTCTGTGGAAATTAGCCGTGAGACAAATAAACACGAATTCCGTTTCCCTGTTCAATATGTGAACCGTCCAAACCTCGATTTCCGTGGCTTTGCGGGTACAGTTGCATTAGGTGAAATTAAAGTTGGTGATGAAATTGTAGCGTTACCTTCTGGTAAGCGTTCTACAGTTAAAGAAATTGTTACTTTTGATGGTAACCTTGAGCAAGCAGTTGCAGGCCAAGCAGTTACATTAACGTTGAACGATGAAATTGATATTAGCCGCGGAAACGTGTTGGTACGTGCAGGTGAGCAACCATTAATTTCACGTAGCGTTCGTGCTTCTGTGGTATGGATGAATGAGCATCCACTTGTAAAAGGTAAGTTGTACAATATTAAGATTGGTACACAAACCGTTCCAGCAAAAGTGACGAACATTCACTACCGTGTAAATGTGAATACACTTGAGCATACTCAGGTCGAAGAGCTTGAGTTAAATGCAATTGCGGAAGTTGTGGTTGAGTTCGATGCTCCAGTCGTGTTTGACCGTTATCAAGATTCGCGTTACACAGGTTCATTTATATTTATTGACCGTTTAAGTAACGTGACTGTTGGTGCGGGCATGGTAGAGGCGGCTGTAGAATGGACTGCTCATAGCAATGCTGTTACTGCCGAAGACCGTGCTGCTCGTTTAGGTCAAAAACCTGCCGCTATTGGTGTTTCTGCACAATTAATTGAAAAAGCTCAAGCTTTAGAAAGTTTACTGATTCAGCAAGGTGTAGTTGCAATTGCAAAAGCAAGCTTAACAGCTGAGCAATTGGTTCTATTACGTGAGACGGGTGTTGTAATTATCACAACTTCTGTGGAAGGTATAGATACAGAGATAACTGCTGAAACTGTGGAAGAAGCAGTAGAAAAAATCGTGGAATTGGTTCGTCTTTAATAGATTGAAAATGAATTCTAAAAAACCCGCGTAAGCGGGTTTTTTTATTGAGTTTAGAAAATATTTTGGGCTTTTAAAGTTAAATATTCTCTTAAATCTTTAGGATAGTTCTGAATCATCTTTAAAAATGTATTTCGATCACCTTGATATAAGGCACGTGTTGCTTCCTCATAATTTGGCATATTACCTAACATGGCCGACATAAAACGATCGATGGCTTGTTTGGCGAGCATAATATTGCCTTCAGAATTTGGGTTACTTAACTCTTTATCAATTAACTTGCGAATCACTGCTGATGCACTCGCACTTTGTTGGTCTAACCAATCCCAATGTTTTTTCTGTAAAGTGATTTCACGCGAAATTACGCCAAGTTTAGGTCGTCCAACTTTTTTAATTTCTTCCGGCTCAGCATAACGTTGTTGAAATTCTTGTTCCGAACCAGAAAGGTCAAGATCAATTTGTTGACCTGTTTGATCATTAAAAATCAGAATATTTTCCGTTGTTTTCGGAAGTTCTTTGAGTTTCTTTGCAAGTTCAATAAGGGAGTCACTCGCAATAAGCGTGCTTCCAGTGAAAGCAGTATAGGTGATTTTAGTATTCATTTTAGCCGCATATTTTTATCAGGGTAAAATAATATTATCAGGGTAAAACTAGTTTAGCAAATAGTAAAATTCATAACCAAAGAATTATCAGGTTTTATGAATGTAGTCTCTGAGATTAGGACTATAAAAATAGTCAAGATAATCGACCATTTAAAATTTTGTTCTGCTTTAATATTGCTTTTATGAGAGAATGTGTCTTTAGTTGTATGTATAAGGACTCCTATGTTTGAGCAATCTCCTGAATCTTTAAGCGATATCGAAATTTTAGACATTTTACAGTCGATGAAAAAAGATAAGCTAGATACGGAAGCACATGAGATCATCCGTAGCGGGGGGAAAGCAGGACGTCAGGAAGCGCATAAACAGGCTTTGGTAGCACTAAATACAAATTTTGAAGAGAAATTTGTAGAGGCAGTTACTCTTGCACTAGGTTTAAATGCAGCTCAAGCTAAAAAAATTCGCTATAAAAAAGATCGAATTCGTATTTTAAAAGCACGTGGTATTGATTATTTAGCTATTGATGGGGCAGAAACAGCGCAAGTTTTGGCACAAATTTCACAAGCAATTGTTCGTGAAGATGGCATAGTTACCCATGACTTACATGATATCTTCCCATTTTGGAAAGAAGGTTGGCCAATGGTGCAATTTGATAATGCCTATAAAATTTTAGAAGAAGATATTACCTTGCACTTTCATGCGTTCTTAGATGCCATGATTGAGTATGTGAATAAATAAAAAAAGCCCCAATTGGGGCTTTTATTTTTTTATAGCAGAATATGCTTAGATTGCACTAAAAAGTGGGAAAACACCAATCACTAAAGCTGTACCCATTAACACCATACAAGTAATAAATGCCCATTTAAAAGTAAACTTTTGATGATCTGCAAAATCGACTTTAGCAAGACCACATAATAAGTAAGTTGATGGAACAAGAGGTGATAATAAGTGTACAGGTTGACCTACAATTGAAGCACGAGCAATCGCTTCTGGACTAATGCCATAATGTGAAGCAGCTTCGGCAAGAATAGGCAATACACCATAGAAGAATGCATCGTTTGACATAAAGAACGTCAAAGGCATGCTTACCAACGCTGTAATTGGTGCAAGATATGGACCCATGCTTGCAGGGATCATTGCGACAAATTCTTTAGACATCGCTTCAACCATGCCTGTGCCAGATAAAATACCTGTAAAAATACCTGCCGCAAAAATTAAACCGACAACAGCCAAGATACTATCTGCATGCATAGCGATACGTTTCTTCTGCATATCAACATCTGGATAGTTAATAAGCATCGCAATACAGAACGCCAGCATGAATAACACTGACATTGGTAAAATACCTTTGATCAACGCAATCATAAGAATAATGGTAAGTACCATATTTACTTTACGTAAATGTGGACGAGTCGCTTCCGGATCTTTTGAAACGGTAATGTTGTCACCATGGTGACTTTCAAGCTCAATTACGCCTAGACGTTTTTGCTCATAACGACCATATAAATATGCCAAGAAGAATAACCAGCCAATACTAATCACCATTGGAATGATCATTGGTACAAAAATATGGCTTGGGTCGACTTGAAGCGCACTCGCTGCACGAGCAGTAGGGCCTCCCCATGGTGTTAAATTCATGACACCACTACATAACAACATAAGTGCTGTCATGATAAGTGTATTCATACCTAGGCGTTGATAGAGAGGAAGCATTGCTGCAACACATATCATATATGTGGTCGAGCCATCACCATCAAGAGAAACCAATGTAGTTAAAAAAACTGTCCCTAATGTAATTTTTAGAGGGTCACCTTTAACTTTTTTCAAAATCCATTTAACCGGAGGATCGAAAAGACCTGCATCGATCATTAAGGCAAAATATAAAATCGCGAATAATAGCATTACGCCAGTAGGCGCAAGTTTTTTGATGCCTTCTAGCATCATTTCGCTAAGACCCTTGAGCTCAATATGACTTAAGCTTTCAAAATAATGACCAAGGCCCCAGGCGATAAGAGAAAAAATAAATGGGATAAGAATTAAAGCAATAATAGGGCTTAAACGTTTGGACATGATTAAATACATGAAGCATAAAATCATGCCAACACCAAGTAATGTCAGCATACAATCAATCCTTTGCCTTTAGTTTTACTGAACAAGTTTATTCAAAACTCTGACTTTGATTATTCTTATGAATTTTTATTAAAAAGACAAATAATATATTTAGTTTATTTGGTTAATATATATTCACTTGGAAAGGTATATTCTAGGAAAATACTGAATATATATATTATTGGTATAGTCTATTTATAATATATAGTAGTTATTATTAGAGCATATAAAACCTTTATCATATTTGGAATTATCATATATTTTTAACAATTATATTTGTTTTTGAATGCTGAAATGAGAAGTATACCCATTTACATTGCTTGCTATAGCTACGTTACATAAGTAAGAGGAAGCTGTAAATGCTTTATGTGCAAATTTTTATTTCTCTTTAATTAAAAATTTTTATTTTAATTAAAGAGTTAATTTATATATTTAAAAATATGATTAAGATAATAAATTAAACTTTTAAAATAACACTATCTTAAAATAAGTATGAGTTTAAAAATTATTTTATTAAAAAAATATCCCGCTTTAATTAGCAGGATATTTTGCACCAAAATAAATCAATTTTCATCTGGTGTTGAGGGGAGGTCAGATTTTTCTAATACACGTGTTACCAGTAACTGATCAATTTTAAAATGGTCCACATCGACAACTTCGAATTTATAACCACCGAATTCAACAAAATCTGCGGGGCGAGGAATTTTGCGTAAACGGTACATCATAAATCCGGCTAATGTTTCATAATTTTCTTCATCAGGCATTTCATCAATTTCTAGAGCATGCCTTAGGTCATCAATTGGTGTACTTCCATCAATTAACCAAGAATTATTATCACGTTTAATAATTTGCTGCTCTTCTTCAATTGGGGTAACCCAATCGCCCATAACGGTAATCATAATATCGCTTAAGGTAATAACACCGACCACAAGCGCGTATTCGTTAATTACAACGGCAAATTTTTCTTTTGTTGAGCGGAAGCGATCAAGTAATTCAGAAAGTGTTAAAGTGTCAGGAATAATGAGAACATTGCGAATAGTAGATTCATTTAACTGTGTAGGCGATTGATTATTTAAAATACGAACTAAAAAATCTTTGGCATCTACATAACCAATAACCTGATCAATATTTTCATTACAAACTAAAAATTTAGAATAAGGATATTCTGCTAGTTTTTGTCGAATGCTGTCTTCATGTTCATTTAAAGTAAAATACACAACATTTTCACGCGTTGTCATACTTGACGGCACTGTGCGTTCTTCAAGCTCAAATACATTTTCAATAAAATGATGTTCTTGTTTTTGCAGTACACCTGCTTGAGCACCAGCATCCATAACTGCTGAAATATCATCAAAAGTTATATTGTCTTCACGTGTTGTATTTACTTTAAATAAGCGAAATAACAAATTTGCGATTGCGTTGATGCCCCATGCTAAGGGCTTACAGATTTTAATAAAAATCTGAATAGGATTAATCACGCTAATTGCGATTTTTTCAGGTGCAATCATTGCCAATCGTTTTGGCATGAGATCGGCAAATAAAATAAATAAAGAAGTTACCAAGGTGAAAGATAGGGCAAAACCAATGGTTTGCGTCCACGGACCTTGGTAAAAGCGGTCAACTAAGTTGACAAAGAAAGGACGAAATGCAGCTTCACCCAAGATACCGCCTAAGATTGCGACAGCATTTAGGCCAATTTGGGATGCTGCAAAAAAGTCTGCAGATTGTTCTTGTAAATCAAGTACCTGTTGAGCACGTTCTTCGCCAGCTTCGGCCAAAATTTTTAACTTTACTTTTCTGGCACCAGCTAGAGCAATTTCAGTTAAAGATAAAAAGCCTGCTGCGATGATGAGCAGTACGATGATAATGATATTTTGAAAGAGACTCACAAATCACCCGAGGATCATCATTATTATGACTATGTTTTAACACAAAAAAGCGCTGAGGTAATCAGATTGATTGCTCAGCGCTTAAGATAATGTTTGAAAGAGACAATTAAATTAAAATTTATTTAATAGTGGGAAAATTGTGAATTATTGGTTAGGAATTCACGATTTTCCTCTTCGATCATTTGGCGAGCAACGAATAAGATAAGTTGGCGTAACCAGCGATGAGCTGGATGATGATGTAATAATGGACACCATGCCATCTTGAGTTCGAACTCAGGAATATAAAACGGTGGATCCTTAATGACTAATTTTGGATTTTGTGCTTGCAAACGAGCCATTCGAGTTGGAAGCGTTGCAATCAAATCAACATTTTGAGCAAGTAATGCTGGCATTTGATAGTGGCGCGTAAACACAGAAATTTTACGACGTTGACCAATACGTTCTAATGCCTGATCAATCCAGCCTAGGCCACCTTGTTTGTCAGGGTTTACCCCAAAACCTACACCCATACCAGTTTTAGATACCCAAATATGTTGAGCATCTAAATAGCTTTTTAAGTTTAAATGAGTAACAGCAGGGTGTTTGTCATTTAAAATACAGCTAAAGCTATCACGCCAAACTAAAACTTGGTGGAAGCTTTGTGGAATTTCATTGAAGCGATTAATTGCTAGATCAACTTTACCTTGCTCCATATCTCTATATGACACGTCACTTGGAGTGAGAAAATCGAGTACAACGTTTGGTGCTTCAGAGCGTAGAGCTTTAACAAGACGAGGAACTAGGGTTGCTTCTGCATAGTCAGAAGTCATAATACGGAAAACGCGATTACTGGTATAAGGGCGAAATTCGGTACGCGGTTCCAAAATCATGGAAAGATCAGAAAGGGCATCGCGAATACGTGGTTGTAATTCAAGCGCACGTTCTGTCGGCGTCATCCCTTCAGATGAACGGATCAGGAGAGGGTCATTAAATAAATTACGCAAACGGCGTAAAATATTACTCATGGCAGGTTGAGTAACACCAAGTTGTTCGGCTGCGCGAGTAACATTTTTTTCACGAAGAAGAACATCAAGATATATTAATAGATTAAGATCTACCCGCTCCAGATTCATAAAAAAAATACCGAAAATAAAACCCTAAAATTGTTTCAAATTATGCCATATTTAAAGAACATTGTGTGAAAAAATGATGAGAAAAACGACATTTTTTGTTGAAATTAAGTATGCCTGAAAAGCACCTCAAATGCTCGATTTTGTTATCTTTGATATGTTTTTATATTTGTAGTTATGGAAGAAATATTTTTAATTAATATTTAGTATTGTTATAGCATGTTGATTGACTTTTTTCATTGGCAAAAGTCGCCTAATTTACAATTGACTTTTAACACTAAAAATGAATGGAAAAATCTTAAGAACTGTATAAAAATAAAACTTGGAGAGTTTTTTGATCAAAATACTATACTCCTTTAGGATTATTTTGTTTTTATAAACAAAGTGTTATGTTTTTTAGTTTTACTTATAATATCGATTTATTGGTATATTTTTTAAATAAATACTGAAGATTAACGAAGGATATTGGATTAATTGATTGGCTAAGTCTAAGCTGTGTACATGAAGAAGCAGCTGGTGTCATAAGAAATTTAAGTAACATGACTCTAGGCTTCGATCGATGAAATCCTAAAATGAATACAGGACAATATCATGACTACATATCAAACAGCGATTGATGCAGTACGTGAATTAAAATCAAAATTCGGCAACACTTGGGCAGACATTAGCCCAGAAGATGCTGCTCGTATGCAACTTCAAAACCGTTTCAAAACAGGTTTAGATATTGCTAAGTATACAGCTGCGATTATGCGTCGTGATATGGCTGAATACGATGCTGATTCAAGCAAATATACTCAATCATTAGGTTGCTGGCATGGTTTCATCGCTCAACAAAAAATGATTGCTAACAAAAAATACTTCGGTACTACTAGCAAACGTTATATCTACCTTTCTGGTTGGATGGTTGCTGCACTTCGTTCAGAATTTGGTCCACTTCCTGATCAATCTATGCACGAAAAAACTTCAGTACCTGCTTTAATCGAAGAAATCTACACTTTCTTACGTCAAGCTGATGCAAAAGAATTAAATGACTTGTTCCGTGCTTTAAACAAAGCAAAAGAAGCTGGTGACTCTGCGAAAGTAGCTGAAATCACAGCTCAAATCGACAACTTCGAAACTCACGTTGTGCCAATTATTGCGGACATCGATGCTGGTTTCGGTAACGAAGAAGCAACTTACTTACTTGCTAAGAAAATGATTGAAGCTGGTGCTTGTGCGCTTCAAATCGAAAACCAAGTATCTGATGCAAAACAATGTGGTCACCAAGCTGGTAAAGTAACTGTTCCACATGCTGACTTCATCGCTAAGATCCATGCTCTTCGTTATGCATTCTTAGAATTAGGTGTAGAAGAAGGCGTTATTGTTGCTCGTACTGACTCTGAAGGTGCTGACCTTACTCAAAGCATCCCAGTAGTTAAAGAACCAGGCGATATCGCATCTAAATATATTAGCTACTTAGACACTCAAGAAATTGATATCTCTGAAGCAACTGATGATGAAATCTTAATTAAACGTGATGGCAAGTTACACCGTCCAACTCGTTTAGCTTCTGGTTTATATCAATTCCGTGAAGGCACTCAGATTGACCGTGTTGTACTTGACTGTATCACTAGCCTTCAAAACGGTGCTGACTTACTTTGGATCGAAACTCCGACTCCAAACGTAAAAGAAATTGCTCACATGGTTAACCGTGTTAAAGAAGTAGTTCCAAATGCGAAGCTTGTTTACAACAACAGCCCATCATTCAACTGGACTTTAAACTTCCGTCAACAAGCGTATGACCGTTGGGTTGCTGAAGGTAAAGATGTATCTGCTTACGACCGTGCTAAATTAATGAGCGCTGAGTACGACAACACTGAATTAGCTGCTGATGCTGATGAAAAAATCCGTACTTTCCAAGCAGACGCTGCGCGTGAAGCTGGTGTGTTCCATCACTTGATCACACTTCCTACATACCACACTGCTGCTCTTTCTACTCACGAATTGGCACAAGGTTACTTCGGTGATCAAGGTATGTTAGCTTATGTTGCTGGCGTACAACGTAAAGAAATCCGTGGCGGTATCGCATGTGTGAAACACCAAGCAATGGCTGGTTCAGACATCGGTGATGATCACAAAGAAATCTTCGCTGGTGAAAACGCACTTAAAGCTGGTGATGACTCTAAAAACACAATGAACCAATTCTCAGCTCACTAAGAATTGACTTCATAAAAAACCGCTCAAATGAGCGGTTTTTTTATTTATATTGAAAAATTTATTAGTCTTCTTTTTTCAACACATAATGTTCAGCCAAAGAACCTTCAACTTTTTTACCTTCCATGTCTAATGCAGTAGCAGTATTCTCACCAATAAAGAATTTACGGTTTTGAGCTTTATCATCTAAGGTAATAATAGAAGTGTTGTCTTTATCGAAAGCAAACTTACCGTGTGTTTCAAATGGGTTTGTATCACCTTTACCTAAATAAGTTTCAGTCAACTCATAAGTTTTATCATCTTTTAATTTTAATTCAGTTTTGATGCCTTCACAGTCTGCGCAAGGAAGTGTTCCTTTGTATTTACCATTCCAGTCGAGAGAGTTCTCTGCTGTATGTTCAGTATCTACGGCAACAGCATTACTTGCTTCAGTAGTTTGTACAGGGGTAGATGCATCAGAAGTTGTCTCTGTTTTATTTTCGTGTTTATTACATGCGACAAGAAGAGTGCTCATAAGTGCAATTGCTAATAATGATTTTTTCATAATGACCAAAACCTCAAAATAAAAAATAAAAAGTATTTAAAGCCTAGAAAAAAAGAAAATAAAATAAAAGCGTTACTATGTTGCTTAATTTTATCAAAAGGTAAAGTGAATGCTTATTAGGAACCTTTTAATAGTAATTTTTAAAATTAAGTTGGTGGGTAGAGGTATCCATTCGAGTGATTTAATGGATACCTGTTTTTAATTATGGCTGTGCAGAAACTCCACCTAGAGAGTCGCATGCTGCTTTATAAAGTTCATATTGCTTCTTTACCACTTCATCTAAAGGCATAGCGAATAATTCTTCACCCTCTTTATAACTTTCTACATAAGAGGTCGCTTTATCTTTACTCACGGCTAAAGTTTGTTGGTAATAAGAATTGATAGAGCTTGTAGGCATTTCACTGGTTTCAACATTTTTACATTGAAAATTATTTAATAGTTTTTCTGCACGTTTGAGCTCACTAGATTGGCCAAAAATACACCCAGTTAAAAATACAAAAGGTACTAACACGAAAAAGATTTTCATGGAAAAAATTTATAAGAGCGAGGATGGGCGCTATTGTATAAATAATTCCATGCTTTACTGTGGTTTTATGTTAGACATTGACTATTTTTTAACTCATTAAAATAAAAAAATTGTTTCTAAGTTTGTAATGACCTCTTTTTGTATTTGGTGCATATTTTGCTTATTAAAAAAGCCATTATTAAAAATGAGCCAAAATGAATCGGATTCAGCAATTTTCTCAGACTTCTTTAGCACCATTTTGGTATGCACAATTAGAGCTTGGTTTTAGTTTTAAAAATTCTCGCACCATAATGAGTCATAGGAAACATCATGGCCCTGTTCGGGTGCAAAAAATGCTCTGGCCCGAAAAAACTGGAGTTTGCCACGCTATTATTGTTCATCCACCAGCAGGAATTGCAGGAGGAGATCATCTTACTTTCCAAATTGAAACAGCAGAGCAGGCACATGCAGTTATTACCACACCTGGAGCTGGGAAATGGTATAGAACCAATGGTAAACAGGCTTTTCAGCATATTTATCTGACTGTAAAAAATGACTCTATTTTAGAGTGGATGCCACAAGAAACGATGTTATTTGATGGTGCTGTAGCACATTCGGAAACACATATTCACCTTGAACAAACAGCAAGTTTTATTGGATGGGATATGCTGGTTTTGGGCCGACAGGCTCGAGCTGAGAATTTTGTTCAGGGAAGTTATCACAATCAATTTAAGTTATGGCGTGAGAATAAATTACTAGTTGCCGATACTTTATATTTTGAGGGGGGAGATCGCTGGTTAAGCTCATGTTTAGGAATGAATAATCTGGCTGTAATGGCAAGTTTCTGGGCTGTACCGCCAGCAAAATTCCGTTCTTCATTTTATTTAGAGCAACATATTGAACTCATTCGTGAACTCATTATGCGTATGGATGTGCCTGTGACTTTGACGTTACTAGAAGATGTGCTGTGTGCTCGGTTTTTAGGAAATGATGTGCGACATTGCCATGATGCTTTCGCGGCTATAAGAGCAAGATTAAGACGGTATTGGTTTGATTTAGATGAGGAATTCCCAAGAATTTGGAAAACCTAATTTACGTTAAATTGCGTATTTTAAAAACGATTAAAACAAGTATGCTGCTTTTGAGCACGCATTTTGCTTAAAGAAAACTAGATGCTATTAGGAAAGAGATATGGAACTCAATCCAACAGAAAAAGATAAGTTACTCATTTTTACCGCAGGTTTGGTGGCTGAGCGTCGTAAAGCACGAGGTTTAAAGCTGAATTATCCGGAAGCTGTTGCGTTTATTTCGGCAGCCTTACTTGAAGGTGCTCGAGATGGCATGACGGTGAGTGAACTTATGCACTTTGGAACGACCTTGTTAAAGCGTGAAGATGTTATGGATGGCGTAGCGGAAATGATTGCTGAGGTTCAGGTCGAAGCAACTTTTCCTGACGGTTCGAAATTAGTCACTGTTCATCAGCCAATAGTATAAAAGGAACGCTTATGATCCCCGGTGAAATCATTACTCCAGATGCTGATATTGAACTGAATGTCGGACGAGAAACTTTAAAAGTTGTAGTGGCTAATCTTGGCGACAGGCCTATTCAGGTGGGTTCACATTTTCATTTTTATGAAGCAAACGATGCCTTAGAGTTTGATCGTGAGATAGCAAAGGGTTTTCGCTTAAATATTGCGGCGGGTACTGCGATACGTTTTGAACCGGGACAAAGTCGAGAAGTAGAGCTTGTTGCTTTAGCTGGTAAGCGAGAAGTATATGGTTTTGCAGGCCGAGTCATGGGCAAGTTGGATTAAACATAACAACCATAATGAAAGATATGAGTAAAAAATTATGAAAATGTCGCGTCGTGCATACGCAGAAATGTTTGGTCCAACGGTTGGTGACCGTATTCGTTTGGCTGATACAGAGCTTTTTATTGAAGTTGAGCAAGACTTAACGACATATGGTGAAGAAGTTAAATTTGGTGGCGGAAAAGTTATTCGTGACGGGATGGGACAATCTCAGCTTCTAGCTGATGAAGTTGCCGATACAGTCATAACCAATGCTTTAATTGTAGATTGGTGGGGAATTGTTAAAGCCGATGTGGGCTTAAAAAATGGTCGAATCTGGAAAATAGGGAAAGCTGGAAACCCTGATATTCAACCCGACATTACTATTCCTTTAGGTGCTGCGACAGAAGTAATTGCAGGTGAAGGACAAATTTTAACAGCTGGTGGTATTGATACTCATATTCACTGGATCTGTCCTCAGCAAGTTGAAACCGCGCTGATGTCTGGGACAACGACAATGGTGGGTGGTGGGACAGGACCTGCGGCAGGTACTTCTGCAACGACAGTGACTCCAGGGCCTTGGCATATTGCGACCATGTTGCAGGCGATTGATGATTTACCTATGAATATTGGTCTATTAGGCAAAGGGAATTTGAGTTTACCTGACCCTATTCGTGAACAAATTAAGGCAGGAGTAATTGGGTTAAAATTACATGAAGATTGGGGCTCAACACCAGCAGCAATTGATAACTGTTTGAGCGTTGCAGATGAGTATGATGTACAGGTCGCAATTCACACGGATACTTTAAATGAAGGTGGTTTTTTAGAAGAAACACTAGCGGCATTTAAAGACCGTACGATTCATACGTACCATACCGAAGGTGCGGGCGGCGGGCATGCTCCCGACATTTTAAAAGCAATTGGGCAAAGTAATGTCTTGCCATCTTCGACCAACCCAACACGACCTTATACCATTAATACCATTGACGAGCATTTAGATATGCTCATGGTTTGCCATCATTTAGACCCTGCAATTGCTGAAGATATTGCTTTTGCAGAAAGTCGTATTCGCCGTGAAACCATTGCTGCTGAAGATATTTTACAAGACTTAGGTGCAATTGCCATGATGTCATCAGACTCGCAGGCGATGGGGCGCGTGGGTGAAGTGATTTTACGAACTTGGCAAACTGCCCACAAAATGAAAGTACAACGTGGCCCATTAGAGGGTGACAATGAGTTCCATGATAACAATCGGGTTAAACGCTACATTGCCAAATATACAATTAACCCAGCAATTACCCATGGTTTAAGCCATGAAATCGGTTCGGTTGAAGTCGGAAAACTTGCTGATTTAGTGTTGTGGAAGCCTGCGTTTTTTGGCGTGAAACCTTCCATGATTATTAAAGGTGGCATGATTGCAGCTGCACCGATGGGTGACATTAATGCTTCCATTCCAACCCCTCAACCTGTGCATTACCGTCCAATGTTTGGGGCTTATCCGCGTGGTGTGCATAACACTTGTATTACCTTTTTATCTCAAGCAGCAATTGATGAAAAAGTTGCTGAGAAACTAAATCTGAAAAAGTTAATTAGCCCATGTAAAAATACGCGTTCAATTACCAAAGCTGATATGAAACATAATACATATTGTCCAGTTATGCATGTGCATCCCGAAACTTACGAGGTACGAGCCGATGGTGAATTACTAACGTGTGAGCCTGCTGAAGTGTTACCAATGGCACAGCGTTATTTCTTGTTTTAATGAATTTATAGAGGTGATTTGCCTCACTACCTTATATGTGAAAGAAATAAGTAAGGAGAGAAAAGCTAAATGAAAATTTACACCCAACGTCTTGAAGATATTTCTCCTGATCAGACATTTGAAACGGTTGAGCTAACGTTTGATACCCGTCAGAAATCACGTTTTCGAGCGGCTTTAGCAAGTGGCGTAGATATCGGTGCGGATTTGCCTCGTACTGGCATTTTGCGTAGTGGTTCATATATTGCAACGCAAGAGGGCGATGTATTGCGAGTTGATGCAAAACCTGAACGGTTAATGCAAGTTACTGCTCAGACTGAATTTGATTTGCTTAAAGCGGCCTATCATTTAGGTAACCGACATGTGCCATTAATGCTGACACCAACAGCTTTATATTTTGAGCCTGATCATGTACTTGCTGAAATGGTAGAAGGTTTGGGGCTTACTGTGACAGAAACCGATCATCCGTTCGAGCCTGAAAGTGGTGCCTATGCACAGCATAGCCATGATCATCGTTTAAGCCCAATCAAAGCTTTGCACCATGTCCATTCATAACGCAGCGCAATTACTTCAACTGCTGACACTGTCTTCGACGGCATTGCCAGTTGGAGCGTATTGTTATTCACAAGGTGTAGAAACAGCGATTGATATTGGCTTAATACACGATGAAAGCTCTGCCATTGCTTACTTTGAAGAAGTGCTTGAAATGTTGCTGGTACGCTTTGAGTTACCTGTACTTAAGCGTCTTATGCAACATTATGATGACTCAGACGAGTTCTTGACTTGGGCACATTTGTATAAGGCAAGCCGAGAAAGTAAAGAGTTACTTGCTGAATCTCAACAGCTTGCGTTTTCTTTAAATGCATGGATTAAAGATGTTTTGAAAAAGCCAGTTGAGGTGAAAAAGCACTTTGGTTTTGTACCTGTCTATGCACAGCTTTGCGGTCGTTTAGAGCTTAAAGATATTGATGTACTCACGGCGTATACCTTTACTGTTTTAGAAAATCAGGTTTTAGCGGCCGTAAAAACAGTCCCATTGGGACAAATGGCAGGACAAAGAATTTTGTGGCATTTGCATGGGCGAGTACCACACGCTGTAGAGAAGGCTTTAAAACTTAAAGATGAGCAACTGAGTAGTGCTTTACCTCGCTATGCCATGCTGAGTATGAAACACGAAACACAATATTCACGGTTATTCAGATCTTAAAATTAGGAAATAAAAGGATAAAAATCATGACAGAACGTAGTCCATTACGAGTCGGAATTGGCGGACCAGTCGGTTCAGGTAAAACAGCACTTACGCTTAACTTATGCCGTGCCTTACGTGATAAATACAATATGGCTGTAGTGACAAATGATATTTATACCAAAGAAGACTCAAACTTTTTAACCCGTAATGAAGCGATGTCACCAGATCGTATTGTGGGTGTGGAAACAGGTGGTTGCCCTCATACAGCAATTCGTGAAGATGCCTCAATTAACTTGGCCGCGATTGATGATTTGTGTGAGAAATTTGATGGCTTAGAACTCATTATTATTGAAAGCGGTGGCGATAATTTGGCCGCAACATTTAGCCCTGAGCTTTCTGATTTAACCTTGTATGTTATTGACGTGGCAGGTGGTGAAAAAATTCCTCGTAAAGGAGGTCCGGGTATTACCAAGTCAGATTTACTGATTATTAATAAAACTGACCTTGCACCTATGGTTGGTGCAAATCTTGATGTGATGGACCAAGATGCAAAACGCATGCGTGGTGAAAAACCATTTTTATTTTCAAACATGAAAACACAAGATGGGCTTGAAGAAATTATTCAATTTATTGAGAAGCAAGGGCTGTTTAAAGCTTAAGGAGTAACTATGAATTTCATTAAAAAATGTAGTGTCGGGCTCCTTAGCATGTTACCTGTGTTAGCTATGGCACACCCGGGTCATGATCATGCGCATTCTGGATTTGTAGCAGGTTTTATTCACCCTTTTACTGGTCTCGATCATTTAGTGATGGCTTTAGGTTTTGGGATCTTATTATGGTCAGCAGCTAAACAATGGAAAATTGCCGGTATCATTACTCTAAGTATTGCTTTGATTGTAGGCTTTTTAGTAGGTGCCCAAGGTCTAATACCGGAGAGTATCGCTGAATATGGGATTATTGCTTCTTTGATTGTTACAGCGATTGCATTATGGACAAAATCAAATCGGATATGGCCTATGGCTGCTGCTTTACTCGCAAGTTTTCATGGAGTAGCTCATGGTGTTGAGTTAGCACATGCAGGGCATATTGTTGCATTAGTAACTGGTATGGTTACCAGTATGGCACTTATCTATTGTGCTGGACTTGCATTAGGCGCAGTATTTACACGATATGTACCTTATGGAAAAAAAATTATGGGTACCTGCGCAGCAATTGTAGCAGTCATTGGTTTAAGTTAATTAAAACCTTGCAAAAAAAGGTAGCTTTAAGCTACCTTTTTGAATTTGCAAAATAAAATGTGTGTAGAGAAAATTTTTTATACTTTTTTTACAGTGATCACTATGTTTTATAGTGGATATGTTCAGGCTTATGATTTTTTTCAACCAGAAAGCGATGAATCTGCTTTATTAAATACAGATCAGTTGTTAGATCAATCAGATTTAAACTTGGAACAAAGGCGGTTGGCAATTGAGCATGATGATGAAATTAATAACTATAATGTGCTTAAAAACGAATTTTATTCAAATGAACGTTGGGTAATTTATAATTATACAGCCTATGATACAGGGCAACTTCACAGCAAAAGCATCGCTGGTTTAACGAATCATATTAATATTCAGGATTTATCCATTTCAGTTGGGTATGGAGTTAACTATAGTGTTAATCCAAGACTGAAAATTGGTTATGAATATATTTCGAGTTTTCCTTATGATCGAGGTCAACTCATACGATTTTTTACGATCTATTTATTCTGAAATGCAAAATTAAAATAATCTAATTCAGATAAATAGATCAGTTAAAGTAATTCTTTATAAAGATTCTACATGATTAAATTTTCTGATAAAGACCTGCGTGGACTGTACCAGCTTTAGTGGTTTTAACTTGTTGCCATGTTGCAGGAAGTTGAAGCTGAGATAAATCTCGGTCAGCTTCAACATAAATGTATCCATTCTTTTTAATATGTGAATCTGCCAAGTGAGCGAGCTCTTGCCATAGATCGAGACTATAAGGCGGATCTAAAAAAACTACATCAAATTGTTCTTTTAGGTGCGGTAATGCTTGTTGAGCAGTTGCATTAACTAAATGACAATTTTGCGCTTTTAAAAGCTGGATATTCTCTTTTAAAAATCGTGCTTGAGTCTTATCAGGTTCAATCATATAAACAAATGCGGCACCGCGCGAAAGTGCTTCAAAGCCTAATGCACCAGAACCTGTACAGATGTCGAGAACCTGAGCATTTTGAATGTCCCACATGAGCCAATTAAATAACGTTTCACGGACACGATCTGGGGTTGGTCTTAAACCCTCAATACTGGCAAATGGCAAAACTCGTCTTTTCCATTCGCCCCCAATAATGCGCAACTGATTTTTCATTATTCATCGATCTCATTTGTAGCAGGGCGAGCAGGAGCAGCTTGTGGAGCAGATGTTGCTGCTGCGGTAGTTGTAGCAGCTGCTGGAGTAGAGCTAGCAGTTTCGCCGCCACTTGGAAGCTCGCCCGGTTTAATTCCGGCTGTCATAAGGCCACCATTAACTTGATGGTTGGCTGGACGAATTGGATTTTTATTGCGGGTTAATAACCAGTAATCAAATATTGGCTTAGCAAGTTGAGCTGCGGAACCACCATGACGACCATTTTCCCAAATGACCGCAATAGCAATTTCTGGTTTATCGGCAGGTGCAAACCCAACAAAAAGACCATGGTCAAGTTGGCGTTCACTAAGCGCAGCTTCGTTGTAGCGTTTACCTTGCGCAATACTCTTAACCTGTGCCGTACCTGTTTTTCCGGCAATTTGATAGAGCGATGTACGGATACCACGTCCAGTACCTGATTGAATTACATCAATCATGGCTTCTCGCATTTTTACCCAGTCTTCGTCTGTACCGTTGAAATTAATTTTTCCATCAGGCGCATTACGGACTGTAAAAGGTTTTGCACCATGCGATGCACGTAAAACATGTGGAACTACATGAGAGCCGTGATTCGCTGTAATAGCAGTTGCCATTGCAAGTTGTAATGGAGTTGCAGTAAATGCACCTTGACCAATACTGACGGAAATTGTTTCACCTTTCATCCATTTAGTTTTGCGTGTACGCATTTTCCATTCTGGACTTGGGTATAAACCTTCACTTTCACTTGGTAAGTCGACACCTGTTTTTTGACCAAAGCCAAATTGGCGCATCCATTGGTTCATCTGGTCGATGCCCATTTGATTTGCCAAAATATAAAAATAGGTATCGCAAGACATGATAATGGCTTTGTGCATGTTCACGATGCCATGACCAGTTTTTTTCCAGTCACGGAATTTATGAGAGTCTCCAGGTAAATGGAAGTAGCCCGGATCGGAAATAGCAGTAGACCAGTCCACAATACCATAATGTAAACCGCCCATCGCTTCCATTGGTTTAATGGTCGAACCAGGAGGGTATGCCCCTTGAACAGCACGGTTATAAAGAGGTTGATCGATGTTGTCACGTAGCGAGCTATAATCTTTATGATTAATACCCGTCACAAATAAGTTTGGGTTAAAGCTTGGACTTGAAACCAACGCAAGAATTTCACCTGTACGTGGGTCTATCGCAACAATTGCACCACGGCGTCCAGCAAGTTGCTGTGATGCTACGACTTGTAAACCATAATCTAATGATAAGTACAGGTCATTACCGCGAGTTGGGTCTTTACGTCCTAAATGGCGCAATACATTACTATGAGCATCTGCTTCTACAGATTCATAACCCGGTGTTCCATGAAGTAAATCTTCGTAACTTTTCTCTACGCCGATTTTACCAATCAGGTTTGTTCCAGCGTATAAATCTTTATCAATACTTTTTAATTCTTTATCGTTAATACGGCCCACATATCCAATCACATGAGCAAACAACTCACCATGCGGATAATAGCGCGTCATTTGGGTTTCAATTCTCACCCCAGGGAATTTGTATTTAACTTCACTAAACTTGGCAATATTTGTCTCGGTTAAGTTCAGCTTAATTGCTACGCGTTCAGTTTTACGCGCCGTTTTAATACGGCTTTTAAAGCGGTCTACATCTTCTTGAGTAAGCTCTAGAATTGGTTGTAATTGTTCAATAACCGCATCCGGATCTTCAACATCAGCCTTACTTAATGTTGCGGTAAAAACAGGATAGTTATCTGCTAATAAAACACCATTACGGTCATAAATATAACCACGAGCAGGGGGGAGAGGTTGTAAGCGAATACGGTTTTTATCCGATGCGGTCGAGAACTCATCGTAATGAAAAATTTGTAGATAGGCGTATCGGCTTGCTAATACTAATAGACAAATAATCACAAGACCTACGGCAAAAAATATACGACCTCGATAAATGCGCTTTTCTTGCTGGATATCTTTTAAAGGAAAGTGCTGTTTCATACGGATCGACTTAATGACATAGGATGAGAAAAATAGCTGCTTATTCTAACGCAAGCGCAGTTAAAATATTGCATAATTTTCAAAGTTTCAGTGAAGAAACAAATTGGCTTTTTTGACTTTGTAGACAACAAAATTGTAGAGTCTTGTATATAAGAAGCAAAATAATTCTGTTAAAGTCTCTCATTCAATAGAATAGGGTTGTTCTCACCATACGATTAGGGAAAATGGAGAAAATAATGAGAAAAATTTATCCCTTACTTGCAGTTTTGACAGTAAGTAGTTGGGCTCATGCTCAAGATTATTCATTTCTTCCAGAAGCAAAATTAGCAGATCATAAAGCAGCGACTTGGAATGTAGGCGCAGGTTTTACTCAAAAATTGTTACATCTCAATGGTGAGTGGGTAAATCCTTATGGGATTGCTTATGCAAAAGTTGGTGCATTTTTAAATGGTGATAAAACTGCCGGTGGACAAGTCGGATTTCGCTATCCTTACTACCTTACCGGAACTGATAAGAATGGTTACTATATTGGCTTTTATGCTGGACATCTTGATAGCAAATCTGTAGACGGAGATTATAAATCTCGTTTAGGTGCTGGCGTCGATTTGGCATATGTATTGTTGAATTCAGAAAGGATTAGTACCTTTAGTGTGGGTATTGGAGCAGCTGAAAAATTAACTGATCAAAATGGAGCCGTTGCTGCCAATACAAAACCGCAAATACAATTTTCTTATTCTCTAAGTTTTGGTTTATAAAACAAAGCAGCTTATCGTTAACTCGCCATAAGCAGAGCACAAATAAATACGAGAGTCTTACATGTTAGAGTACGTCAGCGGATTGTGGCAGACCTTTTTACACAGACCTGATTTTTGGGCCGTTTTGAGTATCATTCCGGTCACTGCCTTTGTCACATGGGCACATGTGTGGATGGCTTTAAAAATGGTGTTTTACCCAATCAAGTTTTGGGGATTCCATTTAGGTCCTTTACCAGTCGGCTGGCAAGGTATTGTGCCACGTAAAGCAGGGCGTATCTCAGGAATTATTACCGATAATACTCTATCTAAGTTAGGCTCTTTACGTGAGTTTTTAGAGGCAATGGACCCTGAAGACATGGCACGTATTATTGGTGAACAAGTCGGATTTGAACTTGAGCATTTGATTGATGAAGTGATGATCGATCGTAATGCAGTGCTTTGGGAAAATTTACCTTATTCGATTAAACGCCGTATTTATGCTCAAGCACATAAACAGTTACCAGGTGTGCTAAGAGAATTAGTGACTGAACTGACCATGAATGTCGAGTCACTGGTTGATATGCGTGAAATGGTGGTGAGCCAAATGGAAGGTGACCGCCGTTTAATGGTACGTATGTTTTTAAAAGTTGGGCAAAAAGAAATCAACTTTATTTGGCATATTAGTGCTCTAATCGGGATGTTCTTCGGTATTTTCCAGATGGTTGTCTGGTTTGTTGTACCTTGGCATTGGACGGTACCATTTTGGGCATCTATTTGGGGCTTTTTAACCAACTGGATTGCAATCTGGATGGTATTTAACCCAATTGAGCCACATTACGTTCGTTATCCGCAAATATTTAGATTAACCAAAGATCGCAAGTTCCCTTGGATTGTGCCTGTTTTACGAATCGGTACCTATAATTTCCAAGGTGCTTTCATGAAGCGTCAAGAAGAAGTCTCTGAAGTCTTTTCTAGTGTAGTGACAGAAGACCTAATTACGTTAAAATCGATTATGACAGAAATGATGTACGGTTCACGCAAGGACAAAACACGTCGTATTGTTAAACGTCATATTAACGAAATTATGGAAACACCACTTGTTCGTACATCTTTACAGCTTTCTTTGGGCCCAAGAGAGTACGCAAGATTAAAGACGGACTTGATTGATCGTTCAATTGAAATTACGATGGGACCCGTATGTGACCCTGCACTGAATGCAAGCCGGGCACAGAAGATTTTTCAAATGTTTAAAGAGCGTATTCGTGAACTGACACCAAAAGAGTTTCAGAATTTGTTACGTCCAGCATTCCAAGAGGACGAGTGGATTCTTATTGTACTAGGTGGGGTAACCGGATTTATTGCTGGTACAATACATTTGTTTGTGGCTTTCTTATAATTCGAAGTCGGGCAGGATCTATCAGGATCAACGAAATTAAATCTGCCAGACCTCACATTCATTGTTTTAAATGAGGATGTTTTTTATGCGCATTATCTTACTCGGACCACCTGGGGCAGGCAAAGGTACTCAGGCTCAGTTGATCTGTAAGCGCTACAATATCCCACAAATTTCAACCGGTGATATGCTCCGTGCTGCAATTCGTGAAGGTACTGAATTAGGTTTAAAAGCTAAAAGTGTAATGGAATCTGGCGGTTTAGTTTCAGATGAACTCATTATTGGTTTAGTAAAAGAACGTATTGCTCAACCGGACTGTGTGAATGGTTGTATTTTTGACGGCTTCCCACGCACGATTCCTCAAGCAGAAGCATTGGAAAAAGAAGGCATCAGCATTGATCACGTGATTGAAATTGATGTACCTGACGAAGAAATCGTAAAACGTCTTTCTGGTCGCCGTCAGCACCCAGCTTCTGGCCGTGTTTACCACACTGTATACAATCCACCTAAAGTGGAAGGTAAAGATGACGAAACTGGTGAAGATCTGGTTCAACGTCCAGATGACCAAGAAGAAACCATCCGTAAGCGTCTAGCGTCTTATCATACTGAAACAGAGCAATTAGTTGGTTTCTATCAAGGCCGTGCTGCTTCTGGTGAAAATGCGCCAACTTATGACAAGCTTGATGGCTTGCGCACTATTGAAGATGTACAAAAAGATTTGTTCAACATCTTAGACAAATAATTTAATATTATTTGTGATAAAGAGCCCTCTTTATGAGGGCTCTTTTCTTTCATTGAGTGCGGGAGAACGATATGAAAATCATTTTGATTTTAGTGGTATTGCTGAGTCTGGCACTATTGTTATTTTTACTATATCAAAGTCAAAAAATGTTGCGTCATGTGCAGAAACAACAGGCTTTGGAAAATAAAAAGAACGGACGAGAACGTCAACTACATCCCAAATTGCAGCAGCTTAAAAAACCTCAGGATTAACTGAGGTTTTTTGTTGGAATTGCTTTTGTGGCGCCAAATTCAAAGCGGTCTGGCCAGTTACATACATCAGCAACAACACACTCGAAACATTTCGGTTTACGAGCGATACAGCAATAACGGCCGTGTAATATCAGCCAGTGGTGTGCATCTATAATAAATTCTTTTGGAATTACCTTAACTAAACGGTGTTCAACTTCAAGAACATTTTTACCTACTGCTAATCCAGTACGATTTCCCACACGGAAAATGTGTGTGTCGACAGCCATAGTGGGTTGCCCGAATGCTGTATTTAAAACCACATTGGCTGTTTTACGACCTACACCCGGTAAAGCTTCCAAGTCTTTTCGATTACTTGGAACTTCGCCGTTAAATTGCTCCATTAGAATCTTACAGGTCTTAATAACATTTTCAGCTTTCGCGTTATAAAGGCCGATGGTCTTTATATATTCTTTTAAGCCGTCTACACCTAAGTTATAGATTTTTTCAGCAGTATTGGCGACAGGATAAAGCTTATCTGTTGCTTTGTTTACGCTAACATCGGTTGCTTGTGCCGATAACATGACGGCAATTAATAATTCAAAAGGTGATGAATATTTTAATTCGGTTTCTGGAGAAGGTCTTTGTTCACGAAGGCGTTCAAAGAAAATTTGAATCTGCTTTTTCGTCATGTTTTTGACGGCCATTCAGACCTCCTGTAATTGAATGAGTTGCTGTTGTAGTTCATCAAGTTGAAGACGTTTTTTTGCATCTTCTCGAACACTGAGCTGCTTTTCCAACTTTTTAATTTGTGTGCGAATTTTAGCTAATTCAATCGTAGTTTTTGCATCATTTACAACCGCTTCTTTTGGCTTCTCAATGATTTGAATTGAAGGTAAATCATCAAGTGCTTGGGAAAACTGTGCAAAAAGTTGTGTATCAATTTCAGCGCGTACAACAGGCCCTTTACGATGTATACGACGTTTTTCTTCGCGTTGAATATGCGCGTAGTAACGTTGTCTTAAATCATCTTGCTCTGCAATGCGCTGTTGTTCGTTTGGTAAAGCTTGAGTGTCTTCGACCAGATCAATACAGTCAACTGGGCAGGGTGGAATACATAACTCACAACCTGTACACAAATCAGTCAAGATGGTATGCATGAGCTTACCACTACCAATAATGGCATCTACAGGACAAGCATTAATACATTTTGTACATCCGATACATTCGTCTTCGCGAATAATCGCTTTCATGCGTTGCGGGCGCCCATCGGCTTGTACAGGCCAGACACTTGTTTCAGCAGGTAACGATGAGCGATTTAATAATTTTGCGAGCGCATCTGCCACTGGCTGTCCACCAGGAACACATTTATTTGCTTCTTCACCTTCAGCAATGGACTTTGCGTAAGGTAGACAACCGTCACGGTGTCCACATAAACCACATTGCGTTTGTGGTAATAACGCATCAATCTCGCGTATGAGAGAAATAGATGGATTCATAGAGGAAAATAGCTTGCTTAAAACGATGCGATAATGAAGAAAAACCTAAGTAAGGTCAATGGATTTTAACGAATTTATTGGCTTTTTGATTGACCTAAAATGTAGCTAATATTGCACAATAATAGATCAATAAAACTGAGAAGATAAATGACTATTTCTGATTTTTAGATAGTTTTTCTAAAATTAAGTTTATGATAATTAAGTAAAATAAAATAATTTAAAATAACTATTGTTAAAATTGATGGAAAGAGATTTAATATTTTGCTGCTAAATGATGCATTTTAAAATGTATTGCACCAATTTAATTCATTACTATGCTGAGGACCGTGCATTGAAATATAACAATCTAAATGAATTCCTGAATTACGTGCAAGCGCGTGATCCGCATCAACCTGAGTTTTTACAAGCTGTCGAAGAAGTCATGACAAGTTTGTGGCCATTCATTGAAAAAAATCCGGAATATGCAGAGCAGGGATTGTTAGAGCGTTTGGTTGAACCTGAGCGTGTGATTCAATTTCGTGTTTCATGGATGGATGATCAAGGACAGACTCAAGTAAACCGTGCTTTCCGTGTTCAATACAATTCAGCAATTGGTCCATTCAAGGGGGGTATGCGTTTCCATCCGTCGGTCAACCTATCTATTTTAAAATTTTTAGGATTTGAGCAAACTTTTAAAAACTCACTGACTACTTTGCCGATGGGTGGAGGAAAAGGAGGTTCAGATTTTGACCCTAAAGGTAAATCTGATGCTGAAATTATGAGATTCTGTCAGGCACTCATGATTGAGCTTTACCGTCATTTAGGTCCCAATACCGATATTCCAGCTGGAGATATTGGCGTGGGTGCGCGTGAAGTAGGTTACATGGCTGGCATGATGAAAAAGCTCAGTAATGACACGGCATGTGTATTTACTGGTAAAGGAATTTCATTTGGCGGTAGCTTAATGCGCCCGGAAGCAACAGGTTATGGTACGGTTTATTTTGCAGAAGAAATGCTAAAAACACGTGGGCTATCTTTTGCTGGTAAAACTGTTTCAGTATCTGGTTCTGGTAACGTTGCTCAATATGCTGCGGAAAAGGCAATGTTCTTGGGCGCAAAAGTGGTTACCTTGTCAGACTCGAACGGTACTGTTTATCTAAAAAATGGCTTTACAGATGAGTTGCTTGCTGAGGTCATGGAGCTGAAAAACGTTAAGCGTGGGCGTATTTCGGAGTTTGCTTCTAAGCATGGTTTTGAATATTTTGAAGGTAAAACCCCTTGGCATATTCCTGTAGATATTGCTTTACCATGTGCTACACAAAATGAATTAACAGGCGAAGATGCTAAAACACTTATTGCTAATGGTGTCATTTGTGTAGCTGAAGGCGCTAACATGCCATCTACACTTGAAGCTGTTGAACAATTTATTGAAGCTAAGATTTTATATGCTCCTGGTAAAGCATCTAATGCAGGTGGTGTGGCAACTTCTGGCTTAGAAATGTCCCAAAATGCAATTCGTTTGGGTTGGACACATGCTGAAGTCGATGAACGTTTACATGCAATCATGAAAGACATTCATGCCAATTGTGTAAGATACGGTACAAAAGAAGACGGTACTGTGAACTATGTAGATGGTGCCAATATTGCGGGCTTTGTAAAAGTTGCTGATGCCATGCTTGCACAAGGTATTTATTAAAATATAGAAATAAAAAATCCGATGCTTTTGCATCGGATTTTTTTAGTCTAAAAATTATTTTTTAGGCTTTTTAACCATTTCTTGCTCTACAATCATATCTAACACATCTGCTTGGCTAGATTGATCAGCTGCTGGGTTTTTCACTTCAAAACGTTTTACACGTAAGATTACGCGTTGGTTTGGATTGTGTTCAAAACCTTCGATTTGACCATAATATAATGACCAGTTTTTGTCGGCATAAGTTTTTACGCCTTTGTCATCATATTTAACTTCACGAACTTGCAAGCAAGTTTGTGGCGCAACACCCGTACAAGATTTAGTTTCTGGTGCTACTTCAAGGAAAACAGTTTTACCTTCAGACTGGTATTTTGCTTCAGGTGTCATTTTACCTGTGAAAGTATATTTCTGACCTTGAGCATCAAGGATTGTTAATGTTGGTTGATCAGCATTTGTCGTATTAAGTTCAAATGGAATCGCACGTTTTTGGAACAGGCTGCTAGAGAATTGTTCCTGTTTCATTAAAGCAGGTTCACACGCCATCATTGTCGACATGACATCAGCAGTTACGATGGTATTGTTTTCAACTTTCCAAGTTGTACCTTGACGGTTACAACCTGTTGCGATAGACAAACGGTCGTTTGTGAAGTTAAGAACGATCGGCTTTTTAGTATTTTCAGGTTGGTATGACCATGAATAATCAGTTAAAGCTTGAGTATTAGTTGCTTTTACGCCTTGGAAAATATGCTTTTGACCTGCTTTATCTGTCACGCTTAAGATTACCTGACCATTGCTATTACTAATTTCGATTGGCAATTTTGCTTCACTAAAGATGCTATTAGACAATTGTTCTTGTTTCATTAAATCGTCTTGGCAAGCCATCATTGTCGATGCGAGAGGAGAGGTTACAAGTTGGTTGCCTTCAACTTTCCAAGTACCACCTTGACCATTACAACCTGTGTTAATTGCTAATTTACCATCTGCATTAAAATTAAGAACAAGTGGCTTAGAAGCTTTTACATTTTGATAAGTCCAAGCATATTCACTTAAAGTTGCTGCAAGATTTTGTTGTTGCTCAGATACAATAGGAGCTTGAGTATTTGAAACTGTTTGACACGCCATCAAAGAAAAAGGTAACAACGCAAGAATTAAATATTTAATTTTCATTTAAAAAACTTCAAGTAAAAAAACAACAGCACTAAGCTTAAAACATTCTTAAAAAAATAAAATGTAAACATATGATTGTTTCGGTTTTTAAAATGTATAAGTTTGTAAATTATTCGAATTTTTAATAAAAATAGTGGTATACCCCGCAAAAACGGGGTATTTCCTAAAAATTAATCAAAACGGTATATATCCATACCTAAAGAGCCCATTGTGAAGCTGCTATGAACAATCGTAAAACGATGGCCAGTTCCCATAGCGAAAAACAACGGCGCAAAATGTTCAAGAGTTGGATGATTACGTTTTATATAAGGCAATGACTGCCATTCCAACACGCCATCGTAATCTTGATGTGAAAGTTTATTAACAACAGTATTTCTAAACGTTGAAGCCCATTCAGGAACTTTTGAACTATCACCTTGCCATGACAATTCAGCAAGATTATGGGTAATACTTCCAGAACCAATCAGTAAAATTTGCTTTTCACGTAAAGGCGCAAGTGTTTGCCCAATTCTATAAATTTCTTGTGCGCTTAAGCTCATTGGTAAAGAAATTTCAACAACAGGAATGTCTGCATCTGGATACATATGTAAAAGAGGCATCCATACACCATGGTCGCGAGGGCGGGTACTATTGGCATGAGCAATAAAATGAGCGTCTGCCAACAACTTTAAGATTTCTTCGGCAAGTTCTGGTTGACCTGGTGCGCTATAGCGAATCTCATACAACTCTGGTGGGAAACCACGGAAGTCATGCCATGTTTCTGGACGTGTTGAACTACTTACTTCAAGTGCTTTACTTTCCCAGTGAGCAGACATCACGATGATTGCCTTTGGGTTAGGTAGATTCACACTAAGACGATGTAAGGCAGGACCCACTTGTTCTGGATCAAGTGCAAGCATGGGTGAACCATGTGAAATAAACAGTCCGGGAAGGGTTTGTAGTTCCATTTCATTACACCTGAGTTGAAAAGCAGAATAATAGTCATTATGCCAAAATCAGGACATGTTAAAAGTATCCTGATTTCAACGGATTGTTCTTAAAATGAAACGTTTGTTCTTTTTATGCACGGTGATAAGGATGATTATGATTAATAGACATCGCTCGGTAAAGTTGTTCGATTAATAAAACACGAACTAAAGGATGAGGCATGGTAAGTTTTGAGAGTGACCAATGCCAGGCAGCAGCTTTACGTACCTGATCAGACAAGCCATCTGGGCCACCAATAGCCAGTGCAACATCATTACCTTCAAGCATCCATTGTTTCATGGTGTCAGCCAGCTTTTCTGTACTAAGTTCGCGTCCGCCAACTTCTAAAGCAATAAGTGTCTCGTTGGGCTTTAAAGCATTTAAAATACTTTCACCTTCAATTTGGCAGTATTTTAAAATATCTGCTTCTGAGTCATTTTTGCCGCGTTTTGCCATTGGAAGTTCAATCACTTGAGTCTGAACGAAAGGTTGGATGCGTTTGAAATAATCTTCAAAACCAGTAAGTACCCAAGCAGGCATTTTTTGACCAATGGTCAGAATACGAATTTTCATGTGGTCTATTCAGTCAAAACAGCTGACGTATTATACCTGAGGAGACAATAACTGCGGGGGAGTAAGTGAGCATAAAAAACGCAGTCCAAAAAACAGTGTTGGACTGCGATCAAATGATCATCTGTCTGGAGTTCAGATGATCATAGAGAATAAAAACAAGGCTATCTGTAACATAAGATAGATAAGAGTAAATAATAAAATTAATCACTCTTACTTCTTATTATGAGGATGGTTGGATATTTTTCAATCAAATTATGTAACAAAAAAAAGAGAGCCGAAGCTCTCTTTTTTATTTTTTAATTAGTGACGTGCTGCTTTTGAGCCTTCCACCGGTTTTACAATCGGTGTTTTTGGTAAAGGCTTTGGCATTGAAGTTAATGCTAAAGGCAAGATCTCATCAATACTTTTCACAGCTTTGATTTCTAATCCTTCTTTCACATTGTCAGGGATCTCTGCCAAATCACGAACGTTATCTTGAGGAATAAAGACAAGCTTAATTCCACCACGATGTGCAGCAAGAAGTTTCTCTTTCAAGCCACCAATACGCATCGCACGACCACCAAGACTTGTTTCACCTGTCATCGCGATGTCTGGACGAATCGCAATACCAGTAAATGCTGATACAAGTGCAGTTGTTAATGCCAAACCAGCAGATGGTCCATCTTTTGGAGTTGCACCTTCAGGTAAGTGAACGTGTACATCAGTTTCTTCAAAACGAGATGCTTCAATACCAAGTTCATCAGCACGTGTACGTACTACAGTCATTGCTGCGGTAATTGATTCTTTCATTACGTCACCGAGTGAACCGGTTGTAATAAATTTACCTTTACCTTTAACAGCTGCAACTTCAATAGTAAGTAACTCGCCGCCTACAGAAGTCCATGCCAAACCATTTACACGGCCTACTTGTGCTTCATCTTCAGCAATACCAAAGTCAAATTTATGTGGACCTAGGTATTCAGGAAGATTGGCAGAGGTAACATCAAGCTGTAAGTTTTTAGATTTTTTACTTACGGCTTCTTTTACCACTTTACGCGCAATTTTAGAAACTTCACGTTCTAAACTACGAACACCAGCTTCACGTGTATAACGTTGAACAATGTCACGAATCGCTTCTTCATGAATTGTTAACTCTTTTGGACGTAATCCATTGTTCTTAATTGCTTTAGGAACAAGGTAGCGTTCAGCAATGTTTACTTTTTCATCTTCGGTATAACCCGGTAGACGAATGACTTCCATACGGTCAAGTAATGCTTCTGGAATATTCATACTGTTCGCAGTACAAATAAACATTACTTCAGAAAGGTCAAGATCAAGATCTAAATAATGATCGTTGAACTTACTGTTTTGTGATGGATCAAGTACTTCAAGCAATGCAGAAGCTGGATCACCACGGTAATCTTGTGCCATCTTGTCAATTTCGTCGAGTAAGAACAATGGGTTCTTCACGCCAACTTTTGTTAAAGACTGCACAATTTTACCTGGCATCGCACCAATATAAGTACGACGGTGTCCACGAATTTCTGCTTCGTCACGTACGCCACCAAGCGCCATGCGAACAAATTCACGACCTGTTGCTTTAGCTACTGATTCACCGAGTGAAGTTTTACCAACCCCAGGAGGACCTACTAAACAAAGGATAGGACCTTTGAGTTTTTTCACACGTGATTGAACAGCTAAGTACTCAACAATACGGTCTTTAACATCATCAAGACCATAGTGGTCAGCATCAAGAATTTCTTGAGCTTTATTTAAGTTAATACTGACTTTACTTGCTTTGTTCCACGGCGTATCTAAAATCACTTCTAGATAGTTACGTACCACAGCAGCTTCACTAGATGCAGGCTGCATTGCTTTAAGTTTGCGGAACTCAGCTTCGGCTTTTTTACGTACGTGTTCAGGTAAATCAGCTTCAGCAAGACGTTTCTCAATTTCAGCAACGTCATCTTCAGCGCCGCCATTCATATCGGAAAGCTCACGTTGAATGACTTTCATTTTTTCATTTAGAAAGTATTCACGTTGGTTCTTTTCCATTTGGCGTTTTACGCTGTCATGTAAAGTTTGCTCAATTTGCTGTTCAGCAGATTGATTCATCAAGTAGTTCATCAACTCTTGCAAATGAGCTTCAAACTCATCGTACTCTAAAAATTTCTGTTTAATTTCAATATTTAGAGGTACACGAGTTGCTACGAAGAACATCAATTGCAATAAGTCTTCGATTTTATTGGCAGCAGCTACCAGTTCACGTGCATTACGTAATTTTGCTTCTGCATATTGAGCAAATAGGTTACGTAACTCTTGTAAACGAGTTTCTTGAGTTGCCTTATCTACATTAATAGTCATTGGGCTTAAATCATGTTCAGCAGTCAAATAACTATCTTCATCGATAATTTTTGTGAGCTTAGAACGATGTAAGCCTTCAATAAGCACTTTAATGCAGTTTTCATCATTTTCATGATTAACTACTTGTACAATCTTAGCGACTGTACCGTACTGGTATAAATTGTCGTGATCAATTTCTTCTGTAAGCGAATCTTTTTGCGCAACTACAAATACTAAATTGTCACTGTTACGAGCCACATCAACTGCATTGATCGATTTTTCACGACCCACGAATAGCGCAATTTGCATGTGTGGATAAACCACCACATCACGTAAGGCTAATAGTGGTAATACACTTGGAACCTGAGGCTCTAAGTCAGTTTTTTCATTCATAATAAGTTCAGACATGGGCACTCCTAATGAGTGACAACGAGGTTGCCATGTTTTTTATAGTGATGTGTATTTTAAAAATTACAAGGGCATGACAATAGAAAATGTTGAAAAAAGGACTAATTTAGTCAACTTTTTTTTAAAAATGTTATGAATCAATAGATTAATTCTTAAGAAGAATGAAATTTTGTAGTGAAGCTGAGCATTTTTACTTAATAATTATTCTTTGCCGTACAAGTAAGGCGGTCAGCTTTCAAAAAATACTTTCTTTAATTTTATTTTATAATAGGTATTTTTATTAAGTATATTTAAAATTTTATTTATTTTATTATTTATTATTAGTAGTATAAAGGCACTATTATTTATAATATACATATGTATTTTAAATAGGTAATTATTACAGAATAATTATATTAATAATGGTATTTATTTTAGAGTTAATATTCTATTTTTAATGGAGTACAAGTGTATTTTAAAGAGTTTATTATTTTATTAATTTCATAAAAAATAACCATATATTTAGAGTTATTATTCTATTTTAAAATAAATTTACAAATTATTAACACAATAGAGATAATATGATTTGCTTTTAAAATATATCAATAAATTCAAATAATTAAAAATTAATCAATATTTTTGTTTTGTGAATTTTGTCTCACTTTTTCATAAATTTAAAGGATCTAATGTTTACCCCTTAAATTTATTCAATTAGGATGCCGCCTCTTTTTTTTGGTCAAATTTTTTTAAAAATGTATTTCTACATTTTTATTGACCTTTAATTTTGGTATTTGTCTGAGAAGTTTTATGAATAAAGTTTATAAGGTCATTTGGAATGCTTCAATTGGAGCATGGGTTGCAACATCTGAAATTGCAAAAGGTAAAACAAAGACTAAATCAAAAACTTTAAATGTATCAGCGGTAGTTTTAACAAGTGTAATTAGTTTTGCTCCAAATGCTTTCGCAGGGACAAATACCGAAGGGGGAGTAGGTCAAGGGACCTCTATTTCAGGTACAACTTCATGTCGTGAGGGGAATGCGAGTACAGCCAATGAAAAAGATGTTGCTATTGGTTGTGGAGCTCAAACACAAGACAGAATGGGCTCTAACATCGCAAACCGTAATAATCCTTATAATAATTCTACTGGTGCTTATGCTGGTGCAATGAAACAGGGCGGTGCGATCAGTGTGGGTACTGGCGCCGTAGTTGAGAAAGGTTTAGGTACCGCAATTGGTTCTTATGCGACAACTCAAGGTATTTCAGGCGTAGCAATTGGGACTGGAGCTTTGTCTTCTGGAAATACTGCTCTCGCACTTGGGCGTCAATCTGCCGCGACTGCCGATTTTTCTCAAGCCATTGGTAATGTTGCAGCTGCTACCGGTAAAGGCTCTTTAGCAATTGGTCACTCGGCAACTGCAGAAGGTTACCGTTCAATTGCAATTGGTTCGCCAGATATTGAAAATGCTGACCCAGTTGCGGGGCAAGCAGGTGCTGCTTACCAACCTAAAATGGCAACAAAAGCAACGGGTAAAGACTCGATTGCTTTTGGTGGTGGTGCAGTAGCAACGGAAGAAAATGCTTTAGCGATTGGTGCATTTTCAGAGTCTAAAGGTAAAAAATCTGTTGCAATTGGTACAGGCGCAAAAGCACAAAAAGATAATGCGGTTGTAATTGGAGACCAAGCTGAGGCTACTTTTGATGGTGGTGTAGCAATTGGTAAAGGTGCCCGTTCAGAAGCAGAAAATAGTATTGCATTAGGTAAAGATTCAAAAGCAGTCCAAGCTACTGGTGAAAGTTTCTTAACTAAACAATCCGCTCCAACTGGCGTTTTATCAATTGGCGATGTGGGAAGTGAGCGCCGTATTCAAAATGTAGCAGATGGTGCAGCAGATTCTGATGCTGCCACTATACGTCAGTTAAAAGCAGCTCGTACTCACTATGTCAGTATCAATGATAATGGCCAGCAAGGTGGTAATTTTGAAAATGATGGAGCAACTGGACGTAATGCAATTGCTGTTGGGGTGAATACTTCGGCTACTGCTCGTGAGGCAATGGCGATTGGTGCATATGCACAAGCAGCAGGTTCTGGCGCAATTTCAATGGGAAGTAGCAGTCAAACAATTGGTCGTGGTGACGTTGCTATTGGACGTAATGCATCGACTAAAGGGGCAGAAGGAACGCCATCTGGCTATAGCAATCAGTCAATTGCGATTGGTGATCAAACTAAAGCAATTGGAGATCAGTCGATTGCAATTGGTGCAGATGTTATTGCAAAAGGAAACTCTTCTGTCGCAATTGGTGGAGATGATGTTGATAAAATTGCCCAAGATGCTGAGCTGAGTAAAACCTATACAGAAATTACTGGTGGTGTGCTTAAAGCAGGCAGCTATCCAACAACTGAAGCAAATCACGGCTCAACGGCTGTTGGTGTTCAAGCAGTAGGTACAGGCGCCTTTTCTTCGGCTTTTGGTATGACATCTAAAGCAACTGGTGATGCTTCATCTGCTTTTGGCGTCATGTCTAATGCTTCAGGTAAAGGTGCTGCTGCATTCGGTGCTGTTGCACAAGCAACAGGTGATGGTGCATCTGCAATGGGTATTAACTCATTGGCATCAGGTACAAATTCAACGGCAATTGGTTCTGGTAATAAACCAGGTGAAGGTGCAAAAGCGACTGGGAACAGCGCTGCTGCAATTGGTAGTGGTGCCCAAGCAACAGGCGATAACTCGGCTGCAATTGGTAAAGGGGCTGAAGCTGCAAATGAAAATGCTGCTGCTGTAGGTGGCGGTGCAAAAGCCAAGGGTAAAAATGCTGCAGCCATTGGTGGTGGCGCAATTGCTGACCAAGAAAATGCAGTTGCAGTTGGTCAAGGTGCCCAGTCTTTGGTTGAAGGTGGTGTAGCTTTAGGTGCACGCAGTAAAGTAGAAGCTAAAAATAGTGTTGCTTTAGGCCAAGATGCTGTAGCAACTGAAGCGACAGGAAGTTCTTTCCTGACTAATCGCGATGCTTCTAAATCTAATGGTGTTATTTCTGTTGGATCAGCTGGAAAAGAACGCCGTATTACCAATGTAGAAGATGGCTCAGCCGACTCAGACGCGGTAACAGTACGTCAACTTAAAAATGTTGATGGGCGTGTGAGTCAAAACGCGAGCAATATTAGTAAGAATGCGCAGAATATTACTAATCTTAATCAAAAGTTAGATGATACAAAAACTGACTTTGGTAACCAGATTACTGATACAAACACCAAGTTAAATAACACCAAAGATCAGTTAACGACTCAGATTAACGATACCAAGACCGAGTTAAACAACACGATTGGTAACACGAAAACTGAGCTAAATAGCAAAATTGACAATACCAAGGTTGAGCTTGAAAACAAAGGCTTGAACTTTGCCGGTAATAGCGGTGCGGATGTACACCGTAAACTTGGTGAGAAGCTTAATATCGTAGGTGGCGCGGACGCTTCAACGCCAGCTTCAAAAACGAGCGGTGAAAATGTCATTACCCGTACCACACAAGATGGTATTCAGATTGAACTGTTAAAAGACTCGAAGTTTGATAGTGTGACTACTGGCAATACCACTTTGAACAACAATGGTTTGACTATTAAAGACGGTCCAAGCATTACTAAAGAAGGTATTAATGCGGGTGGCAAACAAATTAGCAATGTTGCTGATGGCGTAAATGCCAAAGATGCGGTGAATGTTGATCAGCTCACCAAAGTCAAAGAGAACTTAAATGGCAAAATTACTGACACGAATAATCAGTTAAATGATGCGAAAAAAGATTTAGGTAATCAGATCGCAGATACCAACAAGAATCTGAATGATGCCAAGAAAGACCTGGGTGACCAGATTACTGATACCAACACCAAGTTAAATAACACCAAAGATCAGTTAACGACTCAGATTAACAACACGAAAACTGAGTTAAACAACACGATTGGTAACACAAAAACTGAGCTGAATAGCAAAATCGACAATACCAAGGTTGAGCTTGAAAACAAAGGCCTGAACTTTGCTGGCAACAGTGGAGCAGATGTCCACCGTAAACTTGGTGACAAGTTTAATATCGTAGGCGGTGCGGATGCTGCAACTCCGGCTTCAAAAACAAGCGGTGAAAATGTCATTACCCGTACTACCCAAGATGGCATTCAGATTGAACTGTTAAAAGACTCGAAGTTTGATAGTGTCACTACCGGTAACACGACTATAAACACAAATGGTTTAACTATTAAAGAAGGTCCAAGCATTACTAAAGAAGGTATTAATGCTGGCGGCAAACAAATTACCAATGTTGCCGATGGCGTAAATGCTAAAGATGCAGTGAATAAAGGTCAGTTAGATGATCTTGCTGCCAAGCAAAATGCAACTGATGATGCTGCAGTGAAATACGATGATGCCAAAACCAAAGATAAAGTTACCTTAAAAGGTAAGGACGGTACGGTCTTAGATAACGTGAAAGCTGGCAACATTTCAGCGACTTCAAAAGAAGCGGTAAATGGTAGTCAGATTCATAATATTTCAAACAGTATTAAAAACAGCATTGGTGGCAATACAGTTGTAAATCCAGACGGCAGCCTGACGACCAATAACATTGGTGGAACAGGTAAAAATAATATTAATGATGCAATTAGTGAAGTAAAAAATACTGCGACTAAAGCAAAAACGACCGTAACTGAAGGCGACAACATTGTTGTAAAACAAACTGTTAATAAAGATGGTAGTACTAACTACGAGGTGGCGACCAAGAAAGATCTAACTTTAGATAGTGTTACTACAGGCGATAGCATACTTACTAATAATGGCTTAACCATTAAAGATGGTCCAAGCATGACTAAAGATGGTATTAATGCTGGCGGTAAGAAAATTACTGATGTTGCGAACGGTGTGATTGCACAAAACTCTAAAGATGCTGTAAATGGTGGTCAGGTACATAACATCTCAACAAGTATTAAAAATAGTATTGGTGGAAATACTATTGTTAATCCAGACGGTAGTCTGACCACTAACAACATTGGTGGAACAGGTAAAAACAACATCAATGACGCAATCAAGTCTGTAGATGACAAAGTCACAAATGGTGTAAATGACTTGACCCAAAAAGGGCTAAATTTTGGTGCAAATGCCCAGAAAGCAACTCAGGGTAAAGCTGTCCATCGTAAGCTTGGTGACACCATTAATATTGTGGGTGGGGCTAATCCAGAAACTGCTGAAGATAGAACCAGCGGTGAAAACATTATTACTCGTACTACACAAGATGGCATCAAAATCGAGATGCTAAAAGATGTGAAGTTCGACAGTGTAAATGTTGGTGGTCATGTTTTGAATCAGCAAGGTCTTATCATTAAAGGCGGTCCAAGTATCACAGTAAACGGCATTAATGCAGGTGGTAAACAAATTACCAATGTTGCAGATGGTGTTAATGCAAAAGATGCAGTGAACAAAGGCCAGTTAGATAAGCAAATTAATGAAGTTAAAGATCAAATTGGTAAAGATATTGGCAAACTTTCTGATCATGCGGTGCAGTATGACAAAGATAAAAATGGCAATGTTGACAAAAACTCAGTCACTTTAGGTGGTGGAGATAAAGGTACCAATCTGAAAAATGTAGCTGATGGTAAAGTTGCTGAAGGCTCTAAAGACGCCGTAAATGGCGGACAATTATGGAATGTTCAAAATCAAGTCGATAAGAACTCGAATGATATTAAGAACATTCAAAACAACATCGACAACATTTCTAATGGTAAAGCCGGTTTAGTTCAACAGCAAAAAACAAATGGTGAAATCACGGTCGGTAAAGACACAGGTGGTACTAGCGTAAATATGGCTGGTAAAGACGGTGATCGAGTTGTTCAAGGTGTCAAAGATGGCGAGATTAAAGCTGGTTCAAACCAAGCCGTAAATGGTGGTCAGATTCACAATATTTCAAACAGTATTAAAAACAGTATTGGTGGAAATACAACTGTTAATAGTGATGGTTCAATCACGACTAAAAACATTGGTGGAACGGGCAAAGACAATATTAACGATGCCATTGGTACCTTAAATCAGTCGAACCAAGAATTGGGTAATAAAATTACCAATCTGGGTGATCAGTTACAACAAGTGTTCTATGACACCAATAAACGTATTGATGATGTTGAGAAAAAAGCCAATGCGGGTATTGCTGCTGCGATGGCCATGGAAAATGCGCCGTTTGTAGCAGGTAAATATACCTATGCTGTAGGTGCTGCATATCATGGTGGTGAGAACGCAGTCGGTGTGACCTTACGTAAAACATCTGACAATGGTCGTTGGTCAATCACCGGTGGTGTAGCAGCTGCATCTCAAGGTGAGCCAAGTGTTCGTATTGGTATTAGTGGTGTTATTAACTAAGAAACTGGTTAGGAGAGTAGCAATGCTCTCCTTGCTCGACAGATTAAAGAGATTATAGAAATGAATAAAACAATCCAAAGCTTGGTCGTAGCAGCTTTTGCTGGTTTCGCGGTAACGACTTATGCAAATGAACCAGCTCAGCCACAGGAAGTTCATTTTCCAGCGATTGAAAAAAGTTATTTGAAACAAGTAAAACGCTATGAATACCAAGATGTTGCTCGTTTAGACCAAGGACTAAATAAAGACCAAATTCGAGCTTTACTGGGAAACCCTCAGTTTAGTGAAGGACTTTTTGCAGTAAAAGTTTGGAATTATGTACTAGATGTCCGTGTTCCTAACACACACCAGTACCAACGTTGCCAGTTACGTGTTGATTTTAATAAGCAATACTTAGCAGACCGCTTATCTTGGAAAGGTGAAGCATGTGAAGGTTTAATTGCTTGGGGTGAAAATAATCAGGCATCAGCATATAGCACTGTAATTGCAGATCGTACATCAAGCGTATTATTCGCTTTTGATCGATTTGATGTTAATGCTATTGAAGAGGGTGATGATAGCATTATCAAAATTGCTGAGCAGATTAAGAAAAGCCAAACAACAAATCCTATTATTGTTTCAGGCTTTACAGATCGGTTAGGCAAATTTAGTTACAATCAGCAATTGTCATCACAACGTGCTAATACGGTTGCTAAATTATTGGTACAACAAGGTATTGAAGCAAGCCGAATACAAATACAGGCAAATAGCCAGACCGATTTATACAAGCAATGTAGCGGTAATAATAGTTCACAACTTATTCAATGTTTAGCACCAAATAGACGTGTTAATATAAGTTGGTAAAACGGTCTGTCACGGCAAAGTAATCATCCATAGGGTGGTTACTTTTTCGTTTTTAAGAGGCTAAAAAACCAAAAAAGGATATACTTAAATTTTTATATAAAAATCATCTTTCAAAATTATAAAAGTGTGGTGAGGTTAGTAAGTCATTTAATTTTTGAATCTACCCTTCATGTTTCAAAGAATATCTTTACCAATGAGTTATTAAAAAAATTATTTATCGAAATAATTAAAATTTTTTTAATGAAGTAAAACGATAGTTTTTAAATATAAATTTAAACTCAATATTTTATTTTTATTATCTTTCTAGCCTAAAAAATACAGAACTTAATTACAAAGTTAAATTTGTAGTAAAAAATCATAATATATTTTTTATATTTATTTGATTATATATTGTTCTTTTTTCTTGTTTTTCATCGCATTACATTAAATTTCTGTGATTTACCTCTCATTTTTTCTTTGATATATTTCGCGAAATTTTTCATACCTTTAGTTTTTTGAAACTTTGTGTAGCTTTAGGTAAGTATTGTCTGTTTTTTGTAAAATGCGAGTAAGTATATGAATAAGATATACAAAGTAATTTGGAATGCTTCATTAGGAATTTGGGTTGCTGTTTCAGAAATTGCAAAGGGTCATTCAAAAACTCGTAGTCAAAGAACAAATAATGCTTTGATGCCTTCTACTGAAGCCACCGATTTTCTACAGTCCTCAACTTCAATTAATTTTAAAATTAAACTACTTACTTGGGGCATATTAACTGTACTCGTTCCGTCTATTACTTTTGGTGAAGTTGGAGTGTCAGGAGGTTTTGCTACTGGAAATAATGCCACGGCAATTTCTGCATGTACTGGAACAGGAGTGGGGGGAACTGGAGACCGAGCTACTGCAGGAGGAGAACGTGCATTAGCAATAGGTTGTGGTGCAGTAACAGATTCAGATAGAGATATTGCAATAGGTAGTCAAGCATCTACTGCAAATCCAGCAAATGCTACAGGAACTTATAATGAGTCGATAGCTATTGGTGCTGAATCTAGAGCAAGCGGATCTCAGGCTCTTGCAATAGGTGGTCAGGCGACAGCAACAGGTAATTCATCTGTAGCGATCGGTGCTGACGATATGGATAAAGTTGCTAGTACAAACCCACCAGCTTATAACTACACACCAACTGCCGGAGATAACGCTCTATATAATAATACTGCTACAGCGGCTGCATATAAAAATTTGACAGGCGATTACTTAGTTGACTTTGAAAAAACAAATGGCGGTGCATCTGGGGTAGGAAATCGTTATACCAGAGTACAAACAGGTGAAGCTGCAGTTGCGGTAGGCCCTAAGGCTACAGCTACTGATTTGGGTACAGCTTTGGGTCCTGTAGCGACAGCTGGGTCAATCGCTTCAGTTGCGGTAGGCGTAAAAGCAGAAGCACGTGGACAAGGTAGTTTATCTATTGGTTCACTAGCTTATACCGCAAATACAGGTGATGTTGCTGTAGGTATTAACTCTGCTGCTACAGGAGGTGATTCGATTGCTATTGGTGCTGGAAGTGACTTAAAAGGCACTCCTTATGTTCAATCAGGTGCATCAGCGAGTAAAAAGGGTGCCAGTGCGTCTGGGGCAAATTCGATATCAATAGGTACTAACACTGCGGCGACTGGCACAAATGCAGTAGTTGTAGGTACGCAATCAACCGCTTCAAATTTGGCTGTAGCGGTTGGTTCGGTTGCTACAGCTGGAGACCAAAGCGTTTCTATTGGTTCAAATAGTGCGGCTTCCTCTCAAACATCTGTAGCAATTGGTGTAAGAGCACAAACCTTACAAACTAACTCTGTTGCTCTAGGTAGTGATTCAGTGGCTGATCGAGCTTCGGGGTCACTCGGATATGACCCTTTAACTGAAACGAGCACGACAAATACGAATAGTACTTGGAAGGCGACAGATGCTGCTGTTTCAGTTGGAAATGGAACTACACGAACTCGTCAGATTACTAGCGTTGCGGCTGGAACGAATGATACAGATGCAGCCAATGTTGCACAGTTAAAGAAAGCAACTTCTAAAGTTTTAGCCGGAACAGGTACGACAGTTGCTCAGGGAACTGATAGTAACGGTATAACGACTTATACTGTAAATGCGAATACATTTACGGTACGTCAAGGAACAACAAATAAAGCAACTATTGGTGATAGTACTACTGATAAAGTCAGCTTTATCAATGGTAAAAATACTGTTGCTAAAGTAGCGGATGAATTAAATAGCAATACTGATGTTACTTTTGATTTAGCAGATGATATTTCATTAAATAGTGTAATAACTGGTAATACGACCCTGAATAGTTCAGGGGTTACAGTTAATGGCGGAGCTAATGGTCCAGTAAAATTAACGAATACTGGGCTAGACAATGGCGGAAATAAAATTACCAATGTTGCAGCAGGAACTATTTCAGCGAGTTCTACAGATGCAGTGAATGGTGGTCAGTTAAATACCACGAACCAGAACGTAACAACTGCCCAGAACACTGCAAACACGGCAGTGACCAATGCTGCTACAGCCCAAGCAACGGCAGACAAAGGCCTGAACTTCAGTGTCAATGGTGGTACAGCAGACAACGTGAAGCTGGGTGAAACGGTTAACTTTGCAGATGGCACTAACACCACAGCAGTCTATGACCCTGCCACCAATACCTATAAATACAATGTGAATGACAATATCGCATTAACCAATGCGGGTAGCTTAACGGTAGGCAACAGCAAAGTTGATAACAGTGGTTTAACTATTACAGGTGGTCCAAGTGTAACGACCGCAGGTATTAATGCGGGTAACCAGAAGATTACCAATGTTGCAGCTGGAACTATTTCTGCGACCTCTACAGATGCAGTAAATGGTAGCCAGTTAGATGCGACCAACCAGAATGTAACGACTGCTCAAAACACAGCAAACACAGCGGTGACCAATGCTGCTGCAGCACAAGCGACGGCAGACAAAGGCCTGAACTTTAGTGTCAATGGTGGTACAGCTGACAATGTGAAGCTGGGTGAAACGGTTAATTTTGCAGATGGCACTAACACCACAGCAGTGTATGACCCTGCTACCAATACCTATAAATACAATGTAAATGACAACATTGCATTAACCAATGCGGGTAGTTTAACGGTCGGTAACACCAAGGTTGATAACAGTGGATTAACCATTACCGGCGGCCCAAGTGTAACGACTGCAGGGATTAATGCAGGCAATCAGAAAATTACCAATGTTGCAGCTGGAACTATTTCAGCGAGTTCTACAGATGCAGTAAATGGTAGCCAGTTAAATACCACGAACCAAAATGTAACCACTGCTCAAAATACTGCAAACACGGCAGTGAAGAATGCAGCAGCAGCCCAAACGACGGCAGACAAAGGCCTGAACTTTAGTGTGAATGGTGGTACGGCAGACAATGTGAAGTTAGGTGAAACAGTTAACTTTGCAGATGGCATCAACACCACAGCAGTATATGACCCTGCAACCAATACCTATAAATACAATGTGAATGACAACATTGCATTAACCAATTCCGGTAGCTTAACGGTAGGTAACACCAAGGTTGATAACAGTGGATTAACCATTACCGGCGGCCCAAGTGTAACGACTGCAGGGATTAATGCAGGCAATCAGAAGATTACCAATGTAGCAGCAGGCACTAATGCAACTGAT
>NZ_KB849239.1:1991512-1992208 GCF_000368085.1 Acinetobacter nosocomialis NIPH 2119 | reverse complement strand
ACACTACAAAGCAATGGTGCCAATGCCGCTGCAGTAAAAGCTGGTGATACAGTTGACATTGGTACGGTAGCAGGCGAAACCAACCTTAAAGTAACCAAGAGTGGTAACAAGATCCAGTATGGTTTAAACCGTGATCTAAATGTTGACAGTGTAACGGCAGGTAATAGCAAGCTAGACACCAATGGCCTAACCATTACAGGTGGTCCAAGTGTAACGACTGCAGGTATTAATGCAGGTAACCAGAAGATTACTAATGTTGCAGCTGGAACTATTTCTGCGAGTTCTACAGATGCAGTAAATGGTAGCCAGTTAAATACGGCTAATCAGAACGTAACCACTGCTCAGAACACCGCAAACACAGCAGTAACGAATGCAGCAGCAGCACAAGCGACGGCAGACAAAGGCCTGAACTTTAGTGTCAATGGTGGCACGGCTGACAATGTGAAGTTAGGTGAAACGGTTAATTTTGCAGATGGCATCAACACCACAGCAGTGTATGACCCTGCTACCAATACCTATAAATACAATGTAAATGACAACATTGCATTAACCAATGCCGGTAGCCTAACAGTTGGGAATAGCAAGGTTGATAACAGTGGCCTAACCATTACCGGCGGCCCAAGTGTAACGACTGCAGGGATTAATGCAGGCAATCAGAAGATTACCAATGTAGCAGCAGGCACTAATGCAACTGAT
>NZ_KB849239.1:1973676-1980777 GCF_000368085.1 Acinetobacter nosocomialis NIPH 2119 | reverse complement strand
ACACTACAAAGCAATGGTGCCAATGCCGCTGCAGTAAAAGCTGGTGATACAGTTGACATTGGTACGGTAGCAGGCGAAACCAACCTTAAAGTAACTAAGACTGGTAACAAGATCCAGTATGGACTGAACCGTGATCTAAATATTGATAGTGTAATGGCAGGCGACAGCAAGCTAGACACCACTGGTTTAACAATTACCGGCGGCCCAAGTGTAACGACTGCAGGTATTAATGCGGGTAACCAAAAGATTACTAATGTAGCGGTTGGAACTATTTCTGCGACCTCTACAGATGCAGTAAATGGTAGCCAGTTAGATGCGACCAACCAGAACGTAACCACTGCCCAAAACACTGCAAACACAGCGGTGATCAATGCTGCAGCAGCCCAAGCAACGGCAGACAAAGGCCTGAACTTTAGTGTCAATGGTGGGACGGCAGACAATGTGAAGTTAGGTGAAACGGTTAACTTTGCTAATGGCACCAACACCACAGCAGTCTATGACCCTGTCACCAATACCTACAAATACAATGTAAATGACAGCATTGCATTAACCAATGCGGGTAGCTTAACGGTTGGGAATAGCAAGGTTGATAACAGTGGTCTATCCATTGCTGGTGGTCCAAGTGTAACGACTGTAGGTATTAATGCGGGTAACCAGAAGGTTACTAACGTTGCGGCAGGTACGATTTCATCTACATCAACAGATGCAGTGAATGGTAGTCAGTTAAATACCACGAACCAAAATGTAACCAATGCTCAAAATACTGCAAACACGGCAGTGACGAATGCAGCAGCAGCCCAAGCAACAGCAGACAAAGGCCTGAACTTTAGTGTTAATGGTGGTACGGCAGACAATGTAAAATTAGGTGAAACAGTTAACTTTGCAGATGGCACCAACATCACTGCAGTATATGACCCGGCAACCAATACCTATAAATACAATGTAAATGACAGCATTGCATTAACCAATGCAGGTAGCTTAACGGTAGGTAACACCAAGGTTGATAACAGTGGTTTAACCATTACAGGTGGTCCAAGTGTAACGACTGCAGGTATTAATGCGGGTAACCAGAAGATTACCAATGTAGCAGCAGGAACCAATGCAACTGATGCTGTTAATGTAAGTCAACTTGGTGCAGTAACTACAGCAGCGAATACCAAGACAGATGCTTTAGGTACAAGTACGGCAAGTAATCTGGGCGGCGGAGCAGTTTATAATCCGGTTACAGGTGCAGTCAGTTCACCGATCTATAGCGTGAATGGCAACAACGTGAACAACGTTGGTGACGCGATCACAGCACTGGATAAAGGCTGGACACTACAAAGCAATGGTGCCAATGCAGGTGCAGTGAAAGCTGGTGATACAGTTGACATTGGTACGGTTGCAGGTGAAAGCAACCTAAAAGTAACCAAGACTGGTAACAAGATCCAGTATGGACTGAACCGTGATCTAAATATTGATAATGTAACTGCAGGTGAAAGCAAGCTAGACACCAATGGTCTCACCATTGCTGGTGGCCCAAGCGTGACCAAGTCTGGCATTGATGCAGCTAGTCAGAAGATTACTAACGTAGCAGCAGGTACTGTTTCTGCTACATCAACAGATGCAGTGAATGGTAGTCAGTTACATACTCTCGATAGTCGTGTGACTAAGAATGGTGATTCTATAGCCAATATTTTTGGTGGTGGTGCTAAAGCTAATCCAGATGGTTCGATTTCTAACCCGAGTTATAAAGTTGCAGGTACAAGTGCAAACAATGTTGGTGATGCTTTAACAGCACTTGATAAAGCAGTCACTGATGCAGGTACAGCAGCAAATACGGGCTGGACAGTTTTAGCCAATGGTGATGCAGCTACTGCTAAAAAGATCAAACCAAATGGCAAAGTCAACTTTACTGGTGATGATAACTTAACTGTTGCTCAGACTAGTGAGACAGATAATGAAGGTAATATTAAAGTTGCACTGAACAAAAACTTGAAAGTTGATAGTGTCACGACTGGTAATACGGTTATCGATACGACTGGCGTAAAAGTTGGCGATAACATTCAGTTAGGATCAACAGGCTTAATCATTGCTGGTGGTCCGAGTATGACTACTTCTGGAATTAGTGCTGGTAATAAAACGATAAGTAATGTAGCGGCAGGTGTTTCTTCTACAGATGCCGTAAACAAAGGACAACTAGATAGCGCAATCACGAACATTAATAACAATGTTGGTGCTTTGGCTAATAGTGCAGTTCAGTATGACAAAAATGCAGATGGCACTGTGAATAAAGATTCAGTGACATTCGCTGGTGGGGCAAATGGTACTGCACTTAAGAATGTAGCGGATGGTACTGTAGCAGCAGGTTCTAAAGATGCAGTGAATGGAGGTCAGTTATGGACTGTTCAACAACAGGTCGACAAAAATACAGGTGATATCTCGAACCTTCAGACTGACATCAGCAATATTAACAATGGTAAATCAGGTTTAGTTCAGCAAGCTAATAAAGATGCTGCGATTACTGTTGGTAAAGATACTGGCGGCACCCAGGTTAATGTTGCAGGAACAGCAGGTGACCGTACGGTAACTGGTGTTAAAGCGGGAGCAGTTACAACGACTTCAAAAGATGCAGTAAATGGTTCTCAGCTTAATACTACGAATCAGGCACTTGTAAACTACCTAGGTGGTGGGGCAGGTTATGACAATATTACCCAAAGCTTCTCAAATCCGACATATAACGTAGGTGATAAATCTTACAACAATGTTGGTGATGCGATAGGTGCATTGAATCAGGCTGATCAAACATTAAATACCAAAATTGACAGTGTAACGAATAAGCTTGAGCAAGCATTCTATTCGACAAACCAACGTATCGACAAATTAGAAGAAAAAATGTCTGCGGGTATTGCTGCAAATGCGGCACTTGAAAATGCGCCATTTATTCCAGGAAAAGTAACGATGGCGGTTGGTGCTGCTTATTACAATGAGCAAAATGCTGTAGGTGTGACCTTACGTAAAACTGCTGATAATGGACGTTGGTCACTTACAACAGGTGCATCGCTTGGAAGTCAGGGTAGCCCATTAGTTCGTGTTGGCGTAAGTACAGTAATTGACTGATTGCCTAGCTAAGGAGAGTTTATCTCTCCTTTAAAATAATATTGTGAGTATGAAAATGAAGCAAAATATTCAAATTTTGGTAATGGGCATCTTGGTAAGTTTAAGTACTACTGGATTTACGGATACTGAAGTAGCAATTCAAAGAAATGAAGTAAAATTCCCAGCAATTGAAAAGAGTTATCTTAAACAAATAAAACGTTATGAATATGATGACGTTGCACGTTTGGATAAAGGATTAGATAAAGATCAAATTCGAGCTTTACTAGGCAATCCACAATTTAGTGAAGGACTATTTGGAGTAAAAGTCTGGAATTATGTATTAGATATACGTATACCAAATAGTAATCAATATCAACGCTGTCAATTACGCATTGATTTTAATAAAAAATATTTGGCAGAAAATTTATTTTGGAAAGGTGAGGCATGCGAAGGTTTGGCTACTTGGGGAGGTTATAATCAGTCGCCAGAGCATACTAATTTAATTTTTGAGCGGGCAGCAAGTGTGTTATTCACCTTTGATAGATTTGATAATAATGCTATTGAACAAGGTGTTCATAGTGTGCAGGAAATTGCTGAACAGATCAAAAAAAGCCAGACAACAACACCAGTTATTGTTTCAGGTTTTACCGATCGATTGGGTAAATTTAGCTATAATCAAGAATTGTCTTCACAGCGTGCTAATACAGTTGCCAAGTTATTGGTTCAACAAGGTATTGATCCTACACGGATACAGATACAGGCGAATAGCCAAACTGATCTATACAAACAATGTTCAGGAAAAAATAATTCACAGCTTATTGAATGTTTAGCGCCAAATAGACGTGTCAATATAAGCTGGTAAATGATCTACCACATAAAAGTAATCCTATTAAAAAGGATTACTTTTATAGATTATAAAAAACTAAGAAAAATTATAATTAATATTTTTATCTATTTGAATTTTTAACTATTTTTATTTGAATTTTCTTATTTACAACTCTGCCAATATTTATATGAAAGATATTAATGCATTGAAAATATTAGAATTTAATCATAAAAAATTGTCTAAATATATCTTATACCTACGTAAAAGTAGAATAAAAATATAAATATCAATAGCTTAAATTTTTTATGAAATAATTAATGAATTTAAATGACAAAAAACACCTTAATCGTAAAAAAATGTAACAAAAGCGTTTTTAATTTTTAACGTTAAGAAAAATTAAAAAATTGATTAAATTACTATTTTTTTCTAAGTATAAAAAAAGTTAACAAAATTTGACAATTGTTGTGACTTTGTTTGATTTTGATATTTTAAAATGTGATTTACTTCTCAAAATAAAAAAAGATATTTTCACAAAAAATAAGCAATTTAACTATTTTGATTGCAAAACTTTACAAATGTAGGCGTCAAGTTTACGGGTGGGATTATGAATAAGATATACAAAGTTGTATGGAATGCTTCTATTGGTACATGGACTGTTGTATCAGAATTGGCTAAAAGTAAAACGAGAACTGGTTCTGTTTCATCATCTTCTGAAATAACTAGTTCACAAAATGAGATCATTTCTAGAGAAAAGAAATTTAGACCTAAGGCCCTTGTATTATCTATCATCTCCTGTTTAGCCGCTTCACATGTGTGGGCTGACTACACAAATTTGTATGGTTCAATTATTGATACAAGCCCAACCATCAGTAATGGTATTGCCATAGGTGCAAACACCGGTACTCCGGCTACTGCAAATGATTCTAACGGATTAGCCGTTGGTTCAAGAGCAAATGCCAGCGCAGCAGATTCAACTGCATTAGGAAATTATGTAAATGCGACAGGGGTAAACTCAACAGTAGTTGGGGGACAAGCAAGTGCTGCTGGCGCGCAATCAATTGCACTTCAAAATAACAGTGATGCAGATCTTGTTGCAGAAGGCTTGGCAACGGGATCATCTTTTACAGCAGTTGATAGTGCTTCTAGTTACAGTGTCGCAATTGGTGCGATGAGCCAAGTTGTTGGTTCAACAGCAGCAATGGCGATAGGAAAAAATGCTCAAGTTAATAGTGGGGCAAATAATGCTACTGCAATTGGTAATACAGCGACGGTAGATACAAACGCCGTTGATGGTGTTGCTATAGGTACTAATAGCTTAACCTCAGCAGCAAATAGTGTATCCCTTGGGCCTAGATCAACCGCAAGTGTAACGAATTCAGTGGCTTTAGGCGCGGGTTCTACAACTACGGTACAAAGTGGTAATTCATATATAACGAATGTTGCAGCATCTACAACCAATGGTGTTGTTTCGGTGGGTTCAGCAACAAATACTCGACGTATTCAAAACGTAGCCGATGGTGCTGCCGATTCAGATGCGGTTACGGTTGCTCAGTTAAAGGATGTAAATAATCGTGCTGTAGGCAATACGACCGCATTGGGGGGTGGTGCAGTATATAATCCTGCAACAGATGTATATACGGCCCCAAGTTATACGATCACTAAAACAGATGGAACAACTTATACTCCTGTTAATACAGTGTCAGGGGCCTTAACTAATCTAAATAATGAAGTTGTAAAACCTATTACTTTCGCTGGTAATACAGGAAGTTCAGCAAATAATTTAGGTACAACACTTAATATCACTGGAGCAGGCTCAACTGCTGGAACCTATTCTGGAAATAACTTAAAAACGGCTGTGACTGGTAACACAGTTAATATTCAGATGGCGGATGCGCCTGTTTTTTCTGGTACTGTCACAGCGGGCAACTTAACGACTGGCGGCTCATTAAATGTTACTGGCGCAAGTAACCTAAATGGCGGCGCTAACCTTAATAATCAAAAAATTACCAATTTAGCAGCCGGTACGATTTCTTCTACCTCTACAGATGCAGTGAATGGTAGCCAGTTAAATACGACTAATCAGAATGTAACGACTGCTCAGAATACCGCAAATACAGCAGTAACGAATGCGGCAGCAGCTCAAAATACTGCAAACACGGCAGTCACCAATGCAGCTGCTGCCCAGGCGACAGCAGACAAAGGCCTGAACTTTAGTGTCAATGGTGGCACAGCAGACAATGTGAAGTTAGGTGAAACGGTTAACTTTGCCAATGGCACCAACACCACAGCAGTATATGACCCAGCAACAAATACCTATAAATACAATGTAAATGACAATATTAGCTTAACGAATGCAGGCAGTTTAACGGTTGGGAATAGCAAGGTTGATAACAGTGGATTAACCATTACTGGTGGTCCAAGTGTAACGACTGCTGGTATTAACGCGGGCAACCAGAAGATTACCAATGTGGCTGCTGGAACTATTTCTGCGAGTTCTACAGACGCAGTGAATGGTAGCCAGTTAAATACCACGAACCAGAATGTAACCACTGCTCAAAATACTGCTAATACAGCGGTAACGAATGCGGCAGCAGCACAAACTACTGCAAACACAGCAGTCACCAATGCAGCTGCTGCTCAGGCGACAGCGGACAAAGGCCTGAACTTTAGTGTGAATGGCGGTACGGCTGACAATGTGAAGCTGGGTGAAACGGTTAACTTTGCCAATGGCACCAACACCACAGCAGTTTATGACCCTGCCACTAACACCTATAAATACAATGTGAATGACAACATTGCATTAACCAATGCGGGTAGCTTAACGGTAGGTAACACTAAAGTTGATAACAGTGGATTAACCATTACCGGCGGTCCAAGTGTAACGACTGCAGGTATTAATGCGGGTAACCAGAAGATTACCAATGTAGCAGCAGGAACTATTTCTGCGAGTTCTACAGATGCAGTAAATGGTAGCCAGTTAAATACCACGAACCAGAATGTAACCACTGCCCAAAACACTGCAAACACAGCAGTAACGAATGCGGCAGCAGCTCAAAATACTGCAAACACGGCAGTTACCAATGCAGCAACTGCACAAGCAACGGCAGACAAAGGCCTGAACTTTAGTGTCAATGGTGGCACGGCAGACAACGTGAAGTTAGGTGAAACGGTTAACTTTGCAGATGGCACCAACACCA
>NZ_KB849239.1:1972755-1973666 GCF_000368085.1 Acinetobacter nosocomialis NIPH 2119 | reverse complement strand
GCAGACAAAGGCCTGAACTTTAGTGTCAATGGTGGCACGGCAGACAACGTGAAGTTAGGTGAAACGGTTAACTTTGCAGATGGCACCAACACCACAGCAGTCTATGACCCAGCAACCAATACCTATAAATACAATGTAAATGACAACATTGCATTAACCAATGCCGGTAGCTTAACGGTAGGTAACACTAAAGTTGATAACAGTGGATTAACCATTACCGGCGGTCCAAGTGTAACGACTGTAGGTATTAATGCGGGCAACCAGAAGATTACTAACGTTGCAGCTGGAACCAATGCGACTGATGCTGTCAATGTTAGTCAGCTTGATGCATTAAGCACCTCAAGCAATAACAAGACCGATGCCTTGGGTAACAGCACCGCCAATAATCTGGGTGGTGGGGCAAGCTATGACAGCACTACAGGCGCTGTAAGTGCACCAACCTATGTCACCACTAAAACTGATGGTACGACCGTTAATGCCAATAATGTCGGTGATGCCTTAACTAACCTGAACAATGAAGTGGTTAAACCAATTACCTTTGCAGGTAATAGTGGCAGTGTTGACCGTAAATTGGGTGAAACCCTGAATATCACAGGTGGCCTGACAGCATCTGGCTCGAACTCGAATGTGAAGACGGTTATCAGTGGCAATACGGTTGATATTCAACTTGCAGATGCTCCGGTGTTTGCAGGGAAGTTGACTGCAAACGGACTGGATGCAAATGGCGAGAAAATTACCAATGTTGGTGCGGGCACGAATGCTACCGATGCAGTAAACAAAGGCCAGCTTGATGCGTTAAGCACCTCAAGCAACAACAAGACCGATGCCTTGGGCAACAGCACTGCCAATAATCTGGGTGGTGGGGCAAGCTATGACAGTACAACAGGTGCGGTAAGCTCACCGACCTATAC